>NZ_JBLVVH010000002.1:139522-219522 GCF_051947995.1 Acinetobacter calcoaceticus
TACCAACTGAGCTAACGACCCTAAGCAAGTATTTCAACTGGCTTCGCAAGAAAAACTAATCAGTTCTAAATGCGTCTTCGTTTTGATGTTGCGTATTCTAGCAAGTTATTCAGCTAACACAAGAGGAAATTTAAAAACATGTGCATGATTGTTTATAAAAAGCACGATTTCCTCTTATTTAGCTAAAAAATAAACTAGAAACGGTATTGATAGCTTTGAATATTGTCAAAGATCTCAGTATTTACATCACAATAGCTGCTTGCACCAGGCAATAACACCAGTAAACGTTCAGAGGTTTTGCTCGGATCGAACGAATCTTCTTTCAGTTTATTTTTCTGGTATTTGAATGTACCGGTGGTTTCAACCTTTTCCTGAACGCGCAAGAACACTGGAATGGCATAGGAAGGTAAACATTTTTTAAATACATTCACCATTTCGCTTAAATCTGCATCATTCAGCGCTGCACCATCCACCAAGGTGATGGCTGCCATACCAGCACGGCCATTGGTATTTGGAATTTCTACGCCATAAACCACGGCTTCTGCGATTTTTTCATATTCACAGACCATATTTTCAACTTCGGTGGTCGACACGTTTTCACCTTTCCAGCGGAAGGTATCGCCGAGGCGGTCCACAAACTGGGCATGACGGAAGCCGATATCACGGACCAGGTCACCGGTATTGAAGTATGAGTCGCCTTGAGTGAACACATCTTTCATGATCACAGACTTGTTCTTTTCAGGGTCGGTATAACCATCAAAAGGCGAACGGCTGGTGATCTTGCCAATTAACAGGCCAACTTCACCGGTTTTGACTTTCTTGCAATAGCCTTTTTTGTCGCGGACCAGTTCGTTCTTTTCTTTATCGAACTCAACGATGGCATAAGGCGTAGGTGAGAAGCCGACGGTATTGTCAAAGTTAAAGATATTGCTGAAACCGACATTACCTTCGCTTGACGCATACAGTTCAAGCACTTCTTCAACCCCAAAACGCTCTTTAAACTTGCCCCAGATATTTGGGCGCATGCCATTGCCAATCATTTTGGTCACGCGATGTGCACGGTCCAGTTCAGTTGCTGGTGCATCAATCAGGTAACGGCACAGCTCACCGACGTAACCGATCGCAGAAGCATTGAATTTCTGTACATCTTTCCAGAAGGCGCTGGTTGAATATTTACGACGTACGGCCAGTGTCGCACTGCCTGCAATCACACCACACCAGCACACCACCACACCTGTGGCATGGTAAAGCGGTAGGGTGACATACATCACATCATCTTTACCAAGATTGAGAATGTGACCATAAGTGCCGTATGCCAGTGTCCAGCGACTGTGCGTGAAAATCACCGCTTTTGGCAAACCAGTGGTGCCTGAGGTGTAGATATAGAACAGGCCATCTTTACCCGTCACGGTACGTGTGGTGGACGGGTTAAATTTCGGGAACTGGTCAATTTGCAGGGCAAGATTGACGTAGCCTTCTGGTGCTGTGCCCGCATTTTTACGGGTTTCCTGATCAGCAAACCAGTGGAAACGGTCTTGAGCAACTTTTAAATCCTGACGTGCTTCATCGATTGCAGCACGGACTTCTTCACCGGCAATCACTGCAATCGGATTGACCAGATTAATGCTATGCGCGAGTACCTTACCCACCTGAGAGGTATTGACAAGCGCAATGGTGACCCCAATTTTGGCTAAAGCCACAATGCTGGCAATTAATTCAGGACGGTTCTCAACCATCACTGCAATCACATCACCTTTTTTTGCACCCAGAGATAAATAGTAATGGGCAATCTGGTTGGCCCACTCATTTAAAGCCTGATAGCTGTAGCTTTGATCTTCAAATAACAGAGCGATGCCTTGAGGGTTACGCTTGACTGCTTTTTCAAAGGCAATACCTAAACCAGCAGGAGAAGATGGCGTTCGTAAATATGCCTGTTTAAGACCATTAAGGATATGAGGTACTTTAGTGATGAAGTTTGGAAGTCGAGTAGCGACATCACCAAGGGTAATAATATCGGTCTGCGTAGTTTGGCTCATATCAATCCTGTTTATTTTTCGATCAATCCAAAAATGGCTATCCGTAAGAACACAACCATTCACACCATTGTCGTTGATGCTGTTTTGTAATGGTAAGTTCCTAGAGCAATCAACCTAATTTGACAAAATAACAAAAAAGCCTAGTCACCGAAATGACTAGGCTTAGCCTTATTGAGTGCAATTTAGCAAATTATTCATTGCTAGCTGCAGCCTTTTTCGGTGGACGTCCACGTGGACGGCGCGGGCGGCTTGATTTTTCTTTCTCTGCTTTTGCAGCTTCATCTTCTGATTCTGCTTCGGTTGCAGCTGTTGCCTGTTCTGCTTTTTCAGCAGCTTGAGCCTTCTCAGTAGCTTTGCTCGTAGCTTCAGGCTTCGCCTCAGCTTTAGCCGCTGGTGCTTTCACCGCTTCAACCGGTGCTACTTCTGCCGGAGCAGCCACTGCTTCTTGAGCAAGTTCTAAAGGTTGTTGCTCTGGTGCTGCAACCACAGTTTCTTCTGCTGGCGTAGCGGCTTCTTCTGCTTTCACTTCCTCTTTCGATTCAGTGTTTTCAACAGGAGCAGGCGTCGCATTTGAAGCAATATGCGCTTCTTTGGCTTGCTCGGCAGCAAGTTTGGCTAAACGACGACGTTCACGCGGGTCATTTGCAACTCGAACAGTAGCAGCTTCAGGTGGTGTTAATGCTAACACTGGCGCTGGTTCAGCTTCTTCCGTTACTTTTTTGCTTGGAAGCTCAGCATCACGTGTTACCGGACGCTTTTCTTCTTCAACCACGGTGTCTACCACTAGCGTGCTGGCATACTGCTCGGCAAACTTTTGTAGGGCACGGTTAAACGTGGTGATTAAACCAAATTGCTCAATCAGGATAGTGCAGTCTTCACCATAAACATGGCGAATCAGGCTGCCGACCGTGTATTGACCCAGCGCTGGAATCTGCGATGGTGCAATTTTTGGTGCTGCTGCTTTCTGCGGTGCTTGAGCACCACGTTGACGACGACGCGAACGTGGGTCATTGCTGGCACGTTTTACCGGTGCTTGGGCTGCTTCTTCAGCAGTTGCAGCAGGTGCTTCTTTCGCAACCACTGGTTCTGCTTGAGCCGCAGGTTTGCTCCCGGTTTTTTCTACAACAGCAGGCACAACTTCCGCTTTTGCGGCAGGTGCAGTCGCTTGTTGTGGATTTAGTGCCACGATCTCACTTTGACCTTGATCAATGTTCACGATCAATGCCGTGTTCATTGGCTCGGAACGTGGTGCATCCACCACATCAACTTTAACCTGTTGCGGGTTCGCAGGCGCTGCAGTTGTAGCAGGTGCGTCATTCAACACGCTTTGGTCACGATGACGGTTTGGTCGGTTCGGACGTTGCTGGTTACGGTCACGACGTGGTAATGGCGCATTGTCATTCGCTTGTGCAGCCTCATGATGTTGCTGCTGGTTTTGAGGCTCTTGCGACTGCTGACGTTTTTGTTGACGTTTCAGTTCGCGTTGCTCTTGGCGCTGTTCCTGACGTGACAGTTGAACGACTTCTTCGTGCACTTGATTTTGTTGTTCATGTGCATGCGCGTGTTGTTCACGTTGCTCTTTGTGCTTGCGTTTCTTCTGGTTTTGATTTGGACGATGTGATTTTTCGTCTTTCTCAAACGTTTCACGCGGTTCCTGTTTCACAGGATTCTGTGAAATATAGGCATTGTTTGCTGCTGGGGCAGCAGTTTCAGTGGCAACAGATGCAACAGGTGCATTGACCTGACCAAACTGGCCACGGCTTACTGCGCCATTGTTGACCATTTGCTCAATCGCAGCTGCCGCATTTTGCGCCGAACGCGATTGATCTGTGGTTTGTGCCTGTTTTTGAACAAACAGGTTTTCTAACCATGCACAAGGACTTGCTGACTTTTGCGCAACAGCCTGTTGAGTTTGTTTTGCTTGTGCAGCCTGCTGCTGAGCAGCTTTCTTCTGTGGGGCAGTTGCATTTTGTGCAGGTGCATGGTGATGCTCTGCATCTTCCAGATGCCAGTCAGAAGACTCATAACCGAGTTCTTTTTCACTTGAACGGGTCGCTTCAGTACGCTCATAACTAGACGGCGCAAAACCATCCGGATTGAACTGGATTTGATAGTGTGGCGTTTCCAAGTGCGGATGCGGTAATACCGTCACACGAACATTTGAGGTTTGTTCCAAGTACACCAGGCTGTGACGCTTTTCATTCAATAAGAATGCTGCGATTTCAACAGGCACTTCAACTTGAACTTCACCTTGGCGTTCGCGTAATGCAATTTCTTCTACCTTACGCATGATCGAAAGTGACAATGAACGTAAGTCACGCACCATACCGGTACCATGACAGCGTGGGCATACATAACCTGTCGCTTCTTCTAAAGAAGGGCGTAAACGTTGACGGCTCATTTCCATCAGGCCAAAACGAGACAGTTGACCGAACTGGATACGTGCGCGATCGCTTTGCGTTGCTTCACGTAGTTTGGCTTCAACCATACGCTGGTTACGGTCTTTGGTCATGTCGATAAAGTCGATGACCACCAAACCACCAATATCGCGTAAACGCAGTTGACGTGCGATTTCTTCGGCTGCTTCCAGGTTGGTATTGAGTGCCGTTTCTTCAACATCATGACCGCGGGTTGATTTCGCCGAGTTAATATCAATCGATACCAAGGCTTCAGTCTGGTCGATGACGATTGAACCACCAGAAGGAAGTTTGACTTCACGCTCATAGGCAGTCTGGATCTGGCTTTCAATTCCGAAGTGAGCAAATAAAGGCTCATTCATGGTGTAGGTTTTTAATTTGTCGAGCTGACGTGGCATCACTGCTTTTACGAAGTTATAGGCTTCGTTGTAGGCTTGCTCACTATCAATCAGGATTTCAGCAACATCGTCACGTAGATAATCACGAATGGCACGTGTCACCACGCCTGCTTCCTGATGAACCAGCATTGGTGACGGGCCTGAACTTGCCGAACCCTGGATTTGTGCCCACAGGTCAAGTAAGTGTTGCAAGTCAAGTTGCAGTTCTTCCTGGGTACGACCAATACCAGCGGTACGAACGATCACGCTCATGCCACGCGGTACATTTAAAGAGGCTAAGATTTCTTTCAGTTCTTCACGGACAGAACCTGAAATCTGACGGCTGATACCGCCACCTTTCGGATTGTTCGGCATTAAAACTAAATAACGGCCTGCAAGTGAAATGAAAGTTGATAGGGCAGCACCTTTGTTGCCACGCTCTTCTTTTTCAACCTGAACCAGTAATTCAGTGCCTTCAGTGATCAGTTCACGAATGTTTGAAGTTTGACGAGGGTCAGCTTTGAAATACGAGTTTGCAATTTCCCGCATAGATAAAAAGCCTTGACGCTGTGCGCCGTACTCAACGAAAACCGCCTCTAAAGAGGGCTCAACGCGAGTGACATGACCTTTATAAATATTTGATTTTTTTTGTTCGCGCGTACGATTCTCTAAATCGAAATCGTAAAGGCGATTACCAGTGATAAGTGCAACGCGAACTTCTTCGGCGTGGGTTGCATTAATCAACATACGTTTCATGGGTGTGACACCTAATAGTGATGCACACAAACAATAAGCCCAATATTTTTGAGCAAACATCTCATTGGCACGATCAAGATTCAGAAGCAACGTTGTGTAGGAAGCTCTGAAACCACTGGCTGTAAATATCCAGCTGGAGGCTTTGATTCGGTTATTTCGATGTTAGCAATACTGCTTCAATCTTGAATCCGTTGATATTTCATGGCATGTCTGACATCTGTGAAATATCACTAGATCCGACATAATCAAAGTTTCCTGTACGCTTCACTGGCGGGTGAGCGGTGCATTGGATGGTGACTTTCACTGTCATTAAGCATTGAAGTCGATCCATCTGGAAGTCTTGATACGGAATGATCATCGTATCTCTGCTTGGCAGTTCCAATGCATCAACGCTTTAGCCTGAATGCGACATCAGGGAGCAAATTGTCTGATGTGGATCAGTTTACGTTTAATAACCAGCAAATTGCTGGCGACATATTTTTTCTGAACAAACTGTATGTGCTGATGCACAATTAAACGCAACAGTTTGCCATTTTGCCGATATAATAAGCCTTCGGCGTCGGCATAATTCTTTAGGACCTATCCGAGTTATTGGTGAATATCTCATCGATTTAAAATTTTATCTAAATAAAATTTCTGATTTGATGCTCACTTACGGTGGTATCCGTGCGCTGAATATACCAAACCTTGCAGCATCTGCCTATGGGCTAAGTTTAGGTTTCTTGTGAAATAACTTAGCTAAATGATCATTTTTTAATCATATTTAGCAAATCTTGGATTAATCGAGCGTATGAATTCTACACAACAATGGCAAAGTGTCACTTGGTTTGACGTGGATGAGCATCAAGACGGGCAGCGAATAGATAATTTTTTATTTACCCGATTAAAAGGTGTTCCAAAAAGTCGCATCTACCGTTTGATTCGTGAAGGGCAAGTACGCGTAAACAAAAAAAGAATAAAAGCAGAAACACGTTTGAGCATTGGCGACCAGATTCGTGTCGCACCAATCCGTTATGAACAGAAGGATGAAACGGCTGCACCTGTTAGCGATAGCGTCGCGCAAAGCCTGTTGAGCCGAGTGGTGTATGAAGATGAAGGCTTGCTGGTGATCAATAAGCCTTCGGGTATTGCCGTACATGGCGGTAGCGGCGTGGCCTATGGTCTGATTGAAGCCTTACGGGCGGCGACAGGCAAAAAATATCTGGAACTGATTCACCGGATTGACCGTGATACCTCCGGTCTGGTGATGGTCAGTAAAAAGCGCAGTACCTTAAAATTGCTCCAGGACCTGCTACGCGAACATAAGATCCAGAAAACCTATGCCGCTATTGTTAAAGGGCAGGTGAGTCTGGATCGACAAATGATTGATGCGCCTTTATTGCGTTATGAACTGGCCAATGGCGAACGTCGTGTCCGTGTCACCTCTGAAGGCAAGCCGAGTAAGACTGACTGGAAAGTGGTTGAACGTTTCAAGACAGCCACCTTGGTTCATGCTTCACCTTTATCAGGCCGTACCCATCAAATCCGGGTACATGGTTTAAGTATTGGTCATCCTTTGGTGGGCGACGATAAATACGGACACAATACGGTGTATAACGGTCCGGCAGCACGCCGTTTGTGCCTGCATGCCATGCGTCTGGAAATTCCGAATTATCCCGTGATTGAAGCCCCGATGCCTGAAGATATGCAACAGGTAATAGACGAATTGAGAAAGCAGAAATGAAGCAGAAGATTGAACTCGTCATTTTCGATTGGGATGGTACTCTGTTCGACTCGGTGGGCCAGATTGTGGCGAGTTTGCAATATGCAGCGCAGCAATTTGAACAGCCACTGACGGATGAAGCCGCGAAAAGCATTATTGGTCTGGGTTTGCCAGAAGTGATGCAGATCCTGTTCCCACAGGTTCCACACTTGCAGCAGGACATATTGCAGTGTTATGCCGACCATTACGTGGCAAACTCGAAAGGTGATGCCTGGTTCAATGGGGTCGCAGAGCTATTGATGGATTTAAAGCAGCAAGGTCTCAAGCTTGCGGTCGCAACCGGGAAAAGCCGTAAGGGGCTGGATCGTGTATTGGCACAAACCAATAGTCATGCACTATTCGATATTACCCGTGCCGCGAGTGAAACCAAGTCCAAGCCAGATCCACTGATGTTGCAGGAAATTCTGGCCGAGATGGATGTGACAGCTGAACGTGCGATCATGGTTGGGGATACCAGTTATGATCTGGAAATGGCGCAAAATCTGGATATGCCGCGTATCGGGGTCAGTTATGGTGTGCACAGTATTGAAACGTTACAGCAATATCAGCCATTAACCATTGCCCATCATGTGCAGGACCTGCATCATTATTTACAAAGCTTGCTTAAGGTTGCTGATGTAACCGAAAGTTAATTCACTGAAGATCAAATGACAATGAGGGGAGAGTTCGCTTTCCCGTCATCCATAATAACAATAGGGACTATATGAGCCGCTCGATCCGTTTGCTCAATCTATTACAACTACTCCGAGAATATCGCTATCCGGTCACTGCACAGGTATTGGCGGAGCGACTGCAGATTAGTCAGCGCAGTGTCTATCGGGATATTGAGACATTACGTGCTCAAGGTGTGAATATTGAGGCGGCAGCAGGGCTGGGGTTTCAACTCAAAGAAGATTTCCTGTTACCCCCAATGACCTTGAATGAAACCGAGATCGAGGCCATTTTTCTGGCCTTAAACTGGTTGAGTGAAATTCCCGATCTGGCTTTAAAATCGGCTTCGACCTCGGTTCTGGCCAAGCTCAATGCAGTATTGCCTGAACATTGCCGACATTTACTTCAACACACCACCTTACGCTCCATCAATGCCTGGCTTCCTGTAGATGCACAACTGGTGGAGCAGGTACGTCTGGCCATTCGCCAGCAAGTCAAAATTGTGGTCGATTATGCCGATGAGCAGCAGCGTATCAGTTCCCGTACCGTGTGGCCTTTTGCCCTAGGGTATTTTAATGATCGGATTGTACTGGCCGCGTGGTGTGAATTAAGGCATAGTTTTCGACACTTCCGGATTGATCGTATCCGGCAGCTCAGTCTGAGTGAGGAGCTTTATCCGCAATTCAAGCAGCAACTATTTCAACAATGGTGGAGGCAAGAGGTGTGTTCGACTACTGACAGAAACTGACAATCCAGACAATTACATTGAAATAAGAATAACTCACCAAGGACATATCAACATGGCACTTAAACTTTATACCAATAATTTCTCACGTGGCGTCGTGGTAGACTGGTTGCTGATCGAACTGGGCGTGCAATGTGAGCGCATCGAGGTGGCTTTTCAGACCGAGATGAAAGCGCCCGAATATTTAAAAATCAATCCCTTTGGCAAAGTCCCTGTATTGGTGGACGATGATATTGTGGTCTATGAGCTGGATGCAATCTGCGCCTATCTGGCAGATAAGTTTGCAGACAAAGGTCTGGCGCCTGCACTCAATGATCCGAAACGCGGTCTTTATTATCGCTGGTTGTTCTTTATTTCAGGACCTTGGGAAGCAGCTTCAACCAATAAAATGCTGGGTGTCGAGGTCAAACCAGATCAGAAAGGCTCGGTTGGCTATGGAGACTATCAGGATGCCTACAATGCCTTTGTACAAGGCCTGAGTGAAGCCGATCCGTATTTATGTGGCAAACAGTTCACTGCTGCAGATGTGACCGTTGCCGCGATGCTGTTCTGGCAGCTCAAGATGGGAGAAGTTGAGTCTCATCCTGCGATTGAACGCTATCTGGATAATATTAAGCAGCGTCCGAGCTATCAAAAGTTTGCTGCCTTTTTTAGCAATGTTTAAGATTTCATCACTGTAAAAAGCCGACTTGTTCGGCTTTTTTATTTTGTCATACCGATGACTTTTCAACTCAAAACAGAAAAACTTTTTGCAAAAATGCCTGGTTTAACCGTTCACTGCAATTGTCACTGAGCCTTATTAGTTCAGTAAAATTGTGTTGACTCAGCTCTAGAAAATCAGCATAACTAAACACCTTATGTTAGGATCAAGGTCCGATTATGCTGTGATGAAATGTGCTCGCTCTAGTCAAAAAATCATGATGATTTAGAACGCGATAACATGGAAAACATGTCGTAATCCTAGGGATATAACATAATGGACCTCATGCGATTAGATTCCACCACAGAAGAAGTACATGAAAGATAAGCCGACATTAACCTATCAATTGCCGACACAATCTTGCTTGAGTCATACTTGGGTGAAACCACCGTTTCCACATGAGACTTCTGATCATTGTGGCATAGACCGGTTCTATAATTTGCAGAAACCGTTAACTCCGTTTGATCGTAAAGGGCTGTTAAAGTGGCTGGCAACCCGTCAGTCTTATACCTGGAATGTAGATCGTGTTCATGAGTCCAATTTACGCAACCAAATGCTGGAACTGCCTCAAAACCGTCCGTATGCAGACTTAAACGATTGGCAAATCTGGTTTGTGGGACATGCCACGGTTTTAATCCAAATCGGACCTTATAATTTCCTGACCGATCCAGTCTGGTGTGAATATGCCAGCCCCAAACAGGGCAATGGGCCACGCCGTGTCTGCCCCGCTGGCATTGCGCTGGAACATCTCCCAACCATTCACGGGGTGTTATTGAGTCATAATCATTATGACCATATGGACCTGGCGACATTAGAGTGGTTACATCAGAAATTCGAAATGCCGATTTATACCGGCTTGGGCAATGCCTATTATCTACCTAAACACCTGCATGTGATTGAAATGGACTGGTGGCAGGAAATTCCGTTTCATGATGAATTAAAGATCGCCTATACCCCTGCACAACATGCATCTGGGCGGGGTGTACGTGATCAGAATCGTGCTTTATGGGGCGGTTTTTCTTTGCTCGCCAAGACCGGGCACTGTTTTTTTGCGGGGGATACCGGTTATTCAGGGCATTTTAAACAAATCCATGAGCGCTATGGCGACGCCAGAATTGCCTTATTACCGATCGGGGCTTATGAGCCGCGGATGTTGATGCGTTATGTGCATATGAATCCACAAGATGCCTTTCATGCGCATTTAGATTTACACGCGCACCGTTCACTGGCGATTCATTACCGTACCTTCCAGCTGACAGATGAAGATCGTGATTCGCCTGAACATGAATTACAGCATGCCATGAAATCTTCCTCGAAACTGGTCAATCCTTTTTATTGTATTCGTGAAGGGCACTTTCTAAGAGCTTAAGTGTTCAGCGTGAGCTCATACACCAGTCGTCATGAGTGTTGTTCTAATTAAATCTTGCATAAATCATGAGCTACACAAATAAAAAAGCCATCCGAAGATGGCTTTTTTATTAAATATTTCTTGGCTTACAGAAAGCTTGGTAAATGACGCGCCGGATCATTTTCACGCGCAGCTTGTGCATCGGCAACGGTCATACCCAATGCTTTCGCAACACCTTCACCGTAGGCTGGGTGGCAAGCATAGCAATTACGGATATGGCGATACTTGATGAAGTCGAGTGCATCACCCATGGCACGTGCTGTATTACCAAATAAAGCGTCTTGTTGCTCTGGTGTCATCAGTTCGAACAAGGCACGTGGTTGACTGAAGTAATCATTGTCATCTTCACGGTAATCCCAGAAATCGGCATCACCATTAATTTTCAATGGTGGCTCTTTATACTGCGCTTGCTCTTGCCACTGACCGAAGCTGTTTGGCTCGTAGTGCGGTAAACCCCCATAGTTGGCATCGATACGGCCTTGGCCGTCACGGTGATTACTATGTACAGGACAGCGTGCCGCATTGACTGGAATTTGCTGGTAGTTCACACCTAAACGATAGCGTTGCGCATCGGCATAGTTAAACAGGCGCGCCTGCAACATGCGGTCTGGTGAAGCACTGATGCCTGGCACCAGATTGCTTGGGGCAAAAGCAGACTGCTCTACATCAAGGAAGAAGTTTTCAGGGTTACGGTTCAGTTCAAACTCACCTACTTCAATCAACGGATAATCACCGTGTGGCCATACTTTGGTCAAATCAAACGGATGATAGGGAACTTTTTCCGCATCTTGTTCAGGCATGACTTGTACGAAGAGTGTCCATTTCGGATAGTCTTTACGTTCAATGGCGTCGAATAAATCACGTTGATGGCTTTCACGATCCTGACCCACTAGCTCGCCGGCTTCTGCATCAGTCAGGTTCTTAATACCTTGTTGGGTTCTGAAGTGAAATTTCACCCAGAAACGCTCATTGGCGGCATTAATGAAACTATAGGTATGGCTACTGAAGCCATGCATATGACGGTAGCTTGAAGGAATACCGCGGTCTGACATAACGATGGTGACCTGGTGTAATGCTTCTGGCAATAACGTCCAGAAATCCCAGTTATTGGTTGCACTACGCAGGTTAGTTTTCGGGTCACGTTTGACCGCTTTATTTAAATCCGGAAATTTACGTGGATCACGCAAGAAGAATACAGGGGTGTTATTGCCCACCATATCCCAGTTACCTTCTTCGGTATAGAATTTTAGGGCAAAACCACGAATGTCACGTTCCGCATCTGCTGCCCCACGTTCACCTGCAACGGTGGTAAAACGGGCAAACATTTCAGTTTTTTTGCCGATTTCACTAAAGATTTTAGCGCGAGTATATTGGGTAATATCATGGGTCACCGTGAAAGTACCAAAAGCACCAGAACCTTTGGCATGCATGCGGCGCTCAGGAATCACTTCACGGACAAAGTTGGCAAGTTTTTCATTTAGCCATAAGTCTTGGGCTAATAATGGTCCTCTGGCGCCTGCGGTCATACTGTTCTGGTTATCGACAACTGGTGCACCAAAATCAGTGGTGAGGTGGCTATAAGGACATTTTTTTTCGTCTTGGCTCATGTTTTATCTCCATCAAGATGACCTGTGAGCGAGGTCATCTCAATCATTTGACCGTTCAAAGATATGAGTGCTTCACTGGGACATATACAAATTGGGTATCAAGATTTCAGATGCCTAAGTAAGATTTGCAATGAATCAGATCAGCCTTTGTATTTTTACTCTAGGTTGATGAAAGCTTTTTTTCCAATGGATTAAAGTTGATGTCATAAATGCTTTATTCGATTGAAGCTGTCTAAATCTTAAACTTGAGCTGAGTGTTTGTTGATATAAAAATTGTTAAGAAAAACGAAAAACTTATGAAAAATAAAAGTGTTATTATGATTTTTCGCAACCATTCAAATGCATGAAAAATGTTGAAACAAGGAGTGAACGATGGCAATGTTTGATGCAGAAACTGGACGTTAGACCTGTTGCAGTTGTGTAAATTACCAGTCGTTTGCACAAATCTGTGAATGATCCGTCAAGATTTCAGCATTCATCCTCGAATGCATCATCTGGTTGAGATAACCGTTATAAG
This sequence comes from Acinetobacter calcoaceticus, assembly GCF_051947995.1. Taxonomy (GTDB): domain Bacteria; phylum Pseudomonadota; class Gammaproteobacteria; order Pseudomonadales; family Moraxellaceae; genus Acinetobacter. The sequence goes on from NZ_JBLVVH010000002.1 coordinate 152,499, forward strand.
CGATTGAGTTAAAAATATGTAAACTGTCATGATTTTAATTCAAGGCATGTTATGTTTGTTTTTTTCTTGATGAGATAAAAAACAATGAAAAAAATAGTCACCGGTCTTGGTTTATCTTTAACTGTACTGACAGGTTGTACGGCCATGCCGCAGGATACTGAACTTAAAGCCAATCAAGCCATACCCTTGACCATTGAATTTGTGGGAGCAGGCAACCATGCGGTGCAGCCGCAACAGGGCACGATCAGCTTATATGCAGTAGAAAGTCGTATGACCGATGTGCCTGCGACATTGATAGAGAAAAAGACAGTGCAAGTCTCTCAAGTCCCTTTTCGGGTTGAATTTATCATTCCAGCAGACCATCGTCAGCGTATTCAGCCACAGGTCCGTGATGATGCCGAAGTGAGCTATTATGTGACCTGGCAATCAGACAGCAAGAATTTAACGGGTAAAGATGCGATTGCGATTGATTATGACCGTCAATTTCCGAAGGTGAGTCTGGGGAAAGGAAAGCAACAGGTTTATTTAAAATAAAAAATTATCTGTAAAAAAAGAGCGATGCTTGCCAGAAGGTCGCTCTTTTTTATAGGCAGTGTATATATTGTTTACACACTGACTAGTCGATTCGATTTCACCATATCGGCAAGACCATGGGTTCTGAAATAGTGTTCAAGCCAACTTTTAATCACCAGTGGATTGTTCATTTTCAGCACATCTTCCAGCAGTTTTTTGGCATCACTCATCGGCACATGACAAATGGCTTTGCGGACACGTAAAATATTGCTGGAACTCATCGAGAGCGTGTTGAAGCCCATCGCCATCAATAAAATCGCAGACAATGGATCACCGGCCATTTCACCACAGACACTGACCGGTTTTTGATGGGTGTGGCAATCTTCAGCCAGACGTTTCAAGGCCCGTAAAATCGATGGATGGAAGTGTGAATAGACGTTGGCAACATGTGGATTATTACGATCTACCGCCAGTAAGTACTGGGTCAAATCATTCGAACCCACCGAGAAGAAGTCGACCAGTTCGGCAAACTCATCAATTTGCAGTAACACGCTCGGAACTTCGACCATGATCCCGATTTTAGGCTTGGTAATCTTGACCTGTTCTTCTTCCTGTACCGCCACCCAGTCACGCTCAAGCAGATAAAGCACTTCTTCCACTTCACTAACACTGGTCACCATCGGTAGCAGGATATGTAGGTTATTCAGGCCGATACTGGCTTTGAGCATGGCACGGATTTGTGCAGAGAAAATCTCAGGATGATCCAGTGTGAAACGGAGTCCACGCCAGCCCAGTGCCGAGTTTTCTTCTTCAATACTGAAATACGGCAAGTCTTTATCCGCACCGATATCCAGGGTACGCATAATCACCGGTTTATTGGCAAAATGGCTGAGCTGCTGACGATAGATGGCACGTTGTTCTTCTTCGCCGGGGAAGCGCTCACGTAGCATGAAGGGAATTTCACTACGATATAAGCCTACGCCTTTGGCACCGCGCTGAACGCCACGCACCACATCAATCATTAAACCGGTATTGACGAATAACGGGATAGAGATGCCATCAGGCGTGATCGCATCTTTGGTTTCGTATTGCTTTAAATCTTTGGCGATCTGTTCTTCTTCTTTCTGGACTTCTTTATAACGTTGGCGTAAACGACGTGGTGGATTGACAAAGACGCGACCTTGGTAGGCATCGACAATCATTTCAATGTCATCCAGTGTGGTGATTGGCAACTCGGTTACACCGACCACGGTTGGAATGCCCAAGGCACGTGCCACAATCACCATATGCGAATTGGCCGCGCCTTCAGAAGTGACAATCGCCGCGATATTATCCACCGGTAACTCTACCAGCGCGGCGGTACTGATTTCTTCACCAATCAAAATACTGTCAGGACTGAGTTCACGATGGCTGGAATCCGCTTCCTGCAAGCAGGCTAGAATTCGACGGCCCAGATCTTTGAGATCGGAAACACGTTCGCGCAAGTAATCATCTTCCATTTGCGCAAACAGCGCCACATGTTTGTCGATGACTTTACGTACCGCGCCTTGGGCCCAGCTTCCGACACGAATATGGTCTTTAATTTCACTGGGCAATGCATTTTCATCCAGCATGCGTAAGAACACGCTAAATAACGCCCGTTCTTCCGACATAAGGGAATCTTGCATTTTTTCATCTAAGGACTGGATTTCCTGACGGACCGAAGCAATCGCCTGATCCAATAAATCCAGTTCTTCGCTGATATCTTCTGCTTCACGATCTGGAATGGCAGCCAGATCGGCAGGCGGGTAGAGCACGATGGCACGACCTAATGCAATACCGCCGGCTCCTGAAACGCCCTGAAAGGTCTTATAGGTTGAACCGGTGCTTGGCTTGCGGAACACATCAATATTGCCGACCGCATGGGCATGGGCAATCACGCCTGAAAGTTGTGCGCACAGGGTCACTAAAAAAGATTCGGCAGCTTCACTAAAGTCTTGGGATTCCTTATTCTGAACCACAAGTACGCCCATCACCTTACGGCGATACATCACCGGAACGCCAAGGAATGAGTTAAACAGCTCTTCGCCAGTTTCCGGTAAATAGGCGAAACGGTCATGTTTCGGAGCATTGTCGAGGTTCACGATCTCTTCGCGTTGTCCGACCAGACCGACCAGACCTTCACCGATATTTAACGAGACGTTACCGACCGCTTCAGGTTTGAGGCCTTTGGAGGCCATCAGGACATAACGTCGATTACGCTCGTCCAGTAAATAAATCGAGCAGACATCCACATGCATGGCTTCAGCCACATGATTGACCATAATGTCCAAAGAATCATGCAAACTGACGGACGCATTAATTTCTTGCACAATGCGTCTAAGGGTGTCGAGCTGCATGTTTGACATGGATGTTTACTCCAGTTTATTGAATCGTTATAGGCCTAGTTATAACAGCTCTCTTGCCAAAAATCATTGCTTAAAATGATGATTCTATGACAATTAACGCTGAGGTAGTTGTAAACATAATTCCATCATGGCTTTACGGTAAACATCACGTTTGAAGTTGACCACTTGACCCAATGGGTACCAGTAACTCACCCATTGCCATTCATCGAACTCGGGTGGGTCTGACAGGTTTAACTGAATATGATGAGGCGAGGCCGTTAACTTCAGTAAAAACCATTTTTGCTTTTGTCCAATACATACCGGATCTGAATCTGACCGAATGTACCGATGTGGCAAACGATAACGCAGCCAACCTTTTGTTTGCGCTATAATCTGGACGTGTTCGGGCAATAAACCGACTTCTTCTCTCAGTTCACGGAAAAGTGCCTGTTCAGGGGTTTCACCAAATTGGATCCCTCCTTGTGGAAATTGCCAAGCATTGTGACCAATGCGCTTTGCCCATAAAACCTGTCCATCATCGTTTGCCAAAATGATCCCGACGTTGGGTCGGAAACCTTCTGAGTCGATCATTTGGCTACCTAAATTTTATCTATATCGTTGACTTTGATCTCGGGGACAGACTATCTTCCATGTCCAACTCGAAAAAGGTCAAAGTAAAATGTTTAAATTGCTATGATCTTAACGAATTTTTAGTGACTTACGGAAATAGATTTACGTTTTTTTTCTTTAATTTGCATTTAAATGAGCATTTATATGAAATTGGCTTTGTTTGATTTAGATCATACCCTGTTAAATACCGATTCTGACCATTCATGGGGTGAATTTTTGGTCAGTGAAGCATTGGTTGATCCAGTTCATCATCGTCAAATGAATGACAAGTTTTACGAAGACTATAAAGCCGGGCAACTGGATCCGATTGCCTATAATGAATTTGTTTTTGAATTTCTCACCAAACACGACATTAACTATTTAACTGAATTACATCAGTTGTTTATGCAGAAAGTCATTCGTCCACAAATGCGTCCAAAAGGATTTGATGCGATTAAAAAGCATCAGGATTTAGGACATGCGATTGTGGGGATTACCGCGACCAGCGATTTTATTACCGCGCCGATTTTCCGGGAATTTGGTATTACTGAAATTATTGCCACCAGTGCTGAAGTCGTTGATGGTAAATACACAGGCAAGGTCACAGGAATCCCATGTTATCAACAAGGCAAGCTGGCCCGTCTGGATCAATGGCTGGATGGACGTACGGTAGATGAGTCTTGGGCTTATTCAGATTCGATCAATGACCGCTTCTTGCTGGAATACGCGACCCATGCCATTGCGGTCAATCCCGATGACCGTTTAGAAAAACTGGCACAAGCGCAGGCTTGGGACATTCAGGACTGGTCAATCTAAAGCCTTCTTATCTGTGTCTATTTTGAAGACAATAAAAAAACCTCCTAGCCGTGGAGGTTTTTTTAATTGTGTATATTTTTAAAAGTAAACAGGTTTTATCCTACCTGCATCATCCGAATCAGCTCCTCAGCCGCTTTAGACTGGATACGGGCTGGATGCCAGACCATACCCAACTGACGTTGCATATCGAGTTGTAAATCCAGTTGTTTTAAATCCTGATTGACCAGTGTCTTGGGCAAAACGGACCAGCCTAAACCGATCGAAACCAACATGCGGATGGATTCTAACGGATTGTTGCTCATGGTGATTTTAGGCTTGAGGTTATTCTTTTCAAATTCTGCCAAGGTAATCTGGCTGGTATAGGTTTGTGCGGCTGGCAATAAGCTCGGGTAAGCAATCAGGTCTTCGAGCTTGAGCTGGTTTTGCTGTGCCAAGGGATGGAAGGGTGCGGCCACAAATACCAACGGATCATTCCAGATGGTGACATAGTTGAGCCGATCATCTCCAACAGGAGGTAAGGTTAAAAAGGCCAGTTCCAGTTCACCTGCCAGCACCTGTTCATGCGCCTGTTCAGAATCGACAAAATGCACATCGAGAGTGACTTGGGGAAAATGCTGCACAAAGTTTTTAAGTGGCTCGGCCAGATGATGTAAACCGATATGGTGACTGGTGCCAATCTTGAGACGTCCTTGTACCTGCGCCTGCTCATGGCTCAAGGTATGGTGAATCTCTCCCAGATTATTCAGCCAACTTTGAACTTTGGGCAAAAGTGAGTGTGCCGCATGGGTCGGTTGAATGCCCCGGCCTGCGGATTCAAATAGCTTGACGCCGAAGTAGTCTTCAAGACTATGAATCCGTTTGGTCACTGCAGGCTGGGTAATAAATAATTGTTCTGCTGCAATAGAAATGGAACCGGTTTCCATCACTTTTACAAATGCTTCAAAAGCTGCGAGGTTCATACACGCCTATCCAGAGGGAGATTTTAAATTGGTTTTATGTGCAATTTTTTTGAATTAGAAATAATTCCAGACTTTCTCATGAAAGAAAAAAGCGAAGGCTTGTACGGTCGGTTCGATTAAACTCAACGTTGCCGCCATCATCAGATTCCCTGTAATGACATAGGCAACCATCATCGCCACACTAATATGCATAATGTAATAACTCAAGGTTTTTTTCAAAGTCCGCCGATTGTTGAGTACAAATTGTTGGATATTGGCCATTGTCGTCACCCGAATAAATCTCTATTTAATTAAATAATAATCATTATCATTTAAAATGTAAAAAAGAAATTTCAATTTATGACGATTGTTTTTATAAATAGAATGAAGATTCACTTAAATTTGATCAAAAAAACCAGTATTAACGTTAAGATAAGACCGGATCAGATTGATTTGGTATGCTTTTCATTGAACAAGCACAATCTTGAACTTGGCAGAAATTTATCATTCAAAAAAGTTTGTTAATTTATAAAAATGATAAATTAGATTTATGTGAAGCAGTTGCTATAATCAATTCAAGATAAAAAATACCCAGTCCGATGGCAAGCACGATGGAGAGCGACGACATGGCAGGCAAAACTTTGTACGACAAATTGTGGGATGACCATTTAGTAAAGCAACGTGATGATGGTTCTAGCCTGATTTATATTGATCGTCATTTATTGCATGAAGTCACCAGTCCTCAGGCATTTGAAGGATTACAACTTGCCGGACGCCAACCGTGGCGTTTAAGTGCCAATGTCGCAACGCCTGACCATAACGTACCGACCTCTAAAAAAGAGCGTGAACAGGGGATTGCCGGCATTGAAGATGATACCTCGCGTATCCAGGTTCAGACGTTAGACGATAACTGTAAAACATTTAATATCGTTGAATTCGGTATTAATGATATCCGTCAAGGCATTGCCCACGTGGTTGGTCCAGAGCAAGGCTTGACTTTACCGGGCATGACCGTCGTGTGTGGTGACTCGCATACCGCAACGCATGGTGCCTTTGGTTGCTTGGCACATGGCATTGGAACTTCTGAGGTTGAGCATGTCTTGGCAACACAATGTTTGGTACAGAAGAAATCAAAAAATATGTTGGTACGTGTCGATGGCGTATTGGGCAAGGGGGTGACCTCTAAAGATGTGGTCTTGGCGATTATCGGCAAGATTGGTACTGCAGGCGGTACAGGTTATGCCATCGAGTTTGGTGGTCAAGTATTCCGTGACATGTCAATCGAAGGCCGCATGACGGTATGTAATATGGCGATTGAAGCGGGCGCACGTGTAGGCATGGTGGCTGTTGATGACAAAACCATTGCCTATGTCAAAGACCGTAACTATGCCCCAACAGGTGAACAGTGGGATCAGGCCGTTGAGTACTGGAATACTTTGCATTCAGACGAAGATGCAGTATTTGATGCGGTAGTGGTATTGAATGGTGCAGAGATTGAGCCACAAGTATCTTGGGGCACCTCACCGGAAATGGTGATCCCGGTGACACAAGCCGTGCCGACTTTAGAGCAAGCTAAAGATGAGGTACAACGCAATGACTGGACCCGTGCTTATCAATATATGGGTTTAACTGCTGGACAAGCCTTGGCTGATATCCAGTTGGATCGAGTCTTTATCGGTTCATGTACCAATTCGCGGATTGAAGATATCCGTGCGGCTGCCGACGTGGTCAAAGGACGTAAAGTGGCGGCGAGTATCAAGCAGGCCATGATCGTTCCGGGTTCTGGCTTGGTGAAACAGCAGGCGGAACAGGAAGGTTTGGATCAGATTTTTTTGGAAGCCGGCTTTGAATGGCGTGAACCCGGTTGTTCAATGTGCTTGGCCATGAACGCTGATAAATTGCAACCCGGTGAGCATTGTGCCTCGACTTCAAACCGTAACTTCGAAGGTCGTCAGGGCAATGGTGGACGTACCCATTTGGTGAGTCCGGCAATGGCGGCTGCGGCAGCAATCGCAGGCCATTTTGTCGATGTTCGTTCATTTTAATTAAAGCCTTTATACCCCTCATCCCAACCTTCTCCCAAAGGGAGAAGGAGTTCCCCCCTCCTTAAAGGAGAGGGTGAGGGAGAGGTTACAGATTTTCTAGGAAACAATCATGAAAAAATATACTGTAGAACAAGGGATTGTTGCACCTTTAGATCGTGCCAATGTCGATACTGACTTGATTATTCCAAAACAGTTTTTGAAATCAATCAAACGTACAGGTTTTGGTGACAATTTATTTGATGAGTTGCGCTATCTGGATGAAGGTTATTTGGGACAGGACATTAGCAAGCGTCCGAAAAATCCGGATTTCGTGTTAAACAAGCCGCGTTATCAAGGTTCTAGCATCTTATTGGCACGGACCAATTTCGGTTGTGGCTCGAGTCGTGAGCATGCGCCGTGGGCTTTGAGTGAATATGGCTTCCGTACCGTGATTGCGCCAAGCTTTGCCGATATTTTCTTTAATAACTGCTTTAAAAATGGCATGTTGCCTGTGATCTTGTCTGAACAGATTGTGGATCAGTTATTTAAGGAATGTGCTGAAACCGAAGGATATCAGTTAACGATTGATCTGGATGCACAGGAAGTTCGTACCCCGTCAGGTCAGGCATTTAAATTTGAAGTTGATCCATTCCGTAAACATTGTTTATTGAATGGTCTGGATGATATCGGCTTAACCTTGCAGGTTGCAGAGGATATTCGTGCCTATGAAGCGAAAGCGAAACAGGTACGTCCTTGGGTGTTTCAGGACATTCAGGCTTAATTGGGGTGGACGAAATTGCACTTCGTCTTGGACATTTTTAACATAGCCATAGCGCAGACATTGAACTCTTGTTAACATGCTAGCGACTAATTTTTTGCTTACATGTTAACAAGGCATGAGGACTGGGCTTGAATAATGAGAAGAAGACTCGCTCGCAGTATTTTACTGTGTCTATGTGTTGGTACGACTTTAACCGCGTGTCAAAATGCACCGAACGTGGTCGATCAGGTTCGTATTGCACAGAATACGCTGGAAAGTAAAGCGGACAATACGACTTTATATTGTTCAGGCGTTGAGAATTGTGAGTTTGAACGAATTGGTAATATTGCAGTGATTGATGCAAAGACCCACCGGATCAGCCAGCAGGCGATGGAGCAGGGGATTGTTCGATTACATGGCTCGGTATTCAGCCGGAAACAGCAGGTGTATTTAAGTGTGCCTGCCAAGCAATATGAAGTGGTCATTCGTTTCTACCCTATTTCTCCTGATCGTGCAGAAACTTTCCATGTCATTCATGCGTTCAAACCGCATGTGCGCTATACCTTTAAAATGTATCGAGACAGAACACATCGCTCATCAGGCAGTTTACTCAAGGTATCTGTACCTGATCCGCTATGTGTAGATTTACAGCAAGAGCAACATACCATTCGCCGTTTCTGCCGTCCTTTTGATGTCAGTACAGGTCTAGGTGAGTTTGTTGAGAAAAAGGTTTAATCGGCTCGCAGTATCAAAACTGCTTATATGAAAACTGGAAAAGTAGATGTCTAAACATATTTTAATTTTAGCGGGTGATGGCATTGGTCCTGAAATCGTAGCTGCAGCAGAACAGGTTTTAACCAAGGTCAATGATAAATTTAATCTAGGTTTGACATGGGAACATGGTTTACTGGGGGGCTCTGCCATTGATGCATATGGTGAGCCGTATCCAGCTGTGACCAGTGAACAGGCAAAAAAAGCTGATGCCATTTTACTGGGGGCCGTGGGTGGTCCTAAATGGGACACAATCGAGCGTTCAATCCGTCCAGAACGTGGTTTATTGAAAATCCGTAGTGAATTAAATTTATTCGCCAACCTTCGGCCAGCCATTTTATATCCGCAATTGGCAGATGCCTCGAGTTTGAAGCCAGAAATTGTTGCAGGTCTGGATATTTTGATTGTTCGTGAATTAACGGGCGGGATCTATTTTGGTCAGCCGCGTGGTATTCGTGAACTCGAAAATGGGGAAAAACAAGGCTATAACACTGACGTTTACGCTGAAAGCGAAATCAAGCGTATTGCTAAAGTTGCTTTTGAACTGGCTGGATTACGTGGTGGCAAAGTATGTTCGGTCGATAAAGCTAACGTACTTGAAGTGACTGAGTTGTGGAAGCAAACGGTGACTGATTTACAGCAAGCCCAATATTCAAATATCCAGTTATCGCACATGTATGTCGATAACGCCGCGATGCAACTGGTGCGTGCACCAAAGCAATTTGATGTCATCGTCACTGGTAACCTGTTTGGCGATATCCTGTCTGACGAAGCAGCAATGTTGACGGGATCAATCGGCATGTTGCCTTCGGCTTCTTTAGATGAAAATGGCAAAGGCATGTATGAACCTTGCCATGGCTCTGCACCTGATATCGCAGGACAGAATATTGCCAATCCATTGGCAACGGTACTGTCAGTGGCGATGATGTTGCGTTATACCTTCCGCGAAGAAGCGGCTGCTAAGGCAATTGAAGATGCGGTCGGTCAGGTACTGGATCAAGGTTTACGTACTGCTGACATCATGTCTGAAGGCATGACCAAAGTGGGTACAGATGCGATGGGTGCAGCGGTTGTTACTGCGCTGAACTAAGCGGTATCGAAAGTAAAAACGCAGCAATGGCTGCGTTTTTTTATGGGGTATTTAACAGGCCTTACCTTCATAACGGATAGCACGGGCGATTTGCTGCTGATCCAGCTCGAAAATAATATGACAGTAGAAATTCACATCATATGATTGCTGACTGGTCGAGATCGAACCTAAACGTACCGAACCACTCATCGGCGAGCTTGGATCTCCATAGGCCTGTGCAACGGGGACCGGGATATTGATGGGGCGAAGTACAGTAAAAACCAAACTTTCTTTGCTTCGCTGGGGTTGCTTTAAGGTCTGGAAGCCCAGGCTTCGCAAGTTCAGGTTTTGCTGGATCTGATCGGCAGATTGGCCAATATAGGGCTGTAAATAGTCTTGCAGCTGGACGGATTGCCATCCTGAGGTTGCACATCCTGATAAGCCCAGCATAAAAGCGGTCAGAGAGTGTTTATAATTTGCCATGTTATTTTCCTGAATGATTTGGCATCCTTTCTCTTCTCATCATAGCGTGAATAAAGACAAAAATGTACAAACTTGTCTACTTTTGGGTAATATTAAACAACATCAAAATATGCTTAGATGGGCCCGAGAGTTAAAAGATGTGGAAAGTTTGATGCACAGGTTAATATTCGGATTGATGAGTAGTGTGATGGCGACACTAAGTTATGCGGATAATTGTGATAAGACACGTAGTGGTTATGATGACGTTTACTGTACCAATAAAATTTATGTGAGTGCTGATACGGATTTGAATAAAAACTATCAGTTATTACGTAAATACCTGAATGATACCCAACAAAAAATTTTGAAGAAATCCCAGCTGGCATGGATTCGTTATCGTGATGTTGAATGTAGTGAAGACTTGCAAAGCATGGCGAATATTCAATGCCGTTTAAGCATGACCCAAGAGCGTAACAACTGGCTACAAGAACGTCTTCGTGAGTGCGAAGCGGGCGCATGTAAAACCACACGTCTAAGTGAGTAAACCAATCCCGGGATATAAAAAAAGCCACATCAAATGTGGCTTTTTTGCATTCACTAATCTGACTTAGCGTGCACGATAAGTGATACGACCCTTGGTTAAATCATAAGGTGTCATTTCAACTTTTACACTGTCACCTGTCAAAATACGAATATAGTGTTTACGCATTTTACCAGAAATGTGAGCAATAACTTCGTGACCGTTTTCTAAACGTACACGGAACATCGTATTAGGAAGCGTTTCGGTGACAACGCCTTCGAACTCAATGAGTTCCTCTTTATTGGCCATAGCCTACCTGATGATCAAATTGGGAAGGCGCAAATTATAGTCAATTTATTTAAAATTTACAAGATCAAGTCGCAGCAAGGCTGTCAGTTATTAACCGAAAGAAACTGTCAGACAATTTAGGATTTTTTTTAACAAAATAAGCAGAATATTGTTGTCAGTTTGGTCAATCAACGTTAATCTAAAATTGTTGTTCATTGTCATAATAACGTATCTACAGGGAAGGGCACTGCGTGGGTCAGCTAACAGATGCATCAGTTGTATTGCGCTTTGGTTATCAGGCAATTCGTAAAGCAGGATTACCAACCGAAGAGATTTTAACAAAAGCCGGCGTGGCGCTAAATCAGGTTGATACCAATGCGAGAACGCCACTGAGTGCACAAAATGCCTTCTGGATTGCTGCACAGGACGTGAGCAAGGATCCGGATATTGGATTACATCTCGGTGAGCATTTACCTTTATATCGTGGTCAGGTGATTGAACACCTTTTTATCAGTAGTGAAACTTTTGGCGAAGGATTAAAGCGCGCTTTAGCCTACCAGCGCCTGATTAGTGATGCCTTTGATGCCAAGCTGATTATTGAAGATGGCCGCTGCTATTTGACCAATGGTGAACAGTTCTGGCCGGATAATTTGGTCAATCGCCATTTTTCCGAATGTGCCATGTCGGGCATTTTACGTTTCTTTAAATTTATTACCGAAGGGCAGTTTGAGCCAATCTACATTGATTTTAATTTCAGTGAAGGCGCTACTGATGATGAATATTTCAGGGTCTATGGTTGCCCGGTCAGCTTAGGACAAAAAGAAACACGTCTTTATTTTGATGCTGCAGTGCTGGACTATCCATTGTGGCAAGCTGAGCCGGAATTACTGCAATTGCATGAGCAACTGGCGATTGAAAAATTACAGGAGCTGGCGCGATACGATCTGGTTGGAGAAGTGCGCCGTGCCATTGGCTCGACCTTGGAAAGTGGAGAAACGACACTGGAAACGGTTGCTGCACAATTGAATATCACACCGCGTCGCTTAAGAACGCAATTGAGTGAAGCCAATACCAGCTTCCAGCAAATTCTTTCAGACTATCGCTGTCGTCTGGCGAAAAAACTCTTGGCAAATACCAGTGAAAGTGTGGAACGTATTGTATATTTAACCGGTTTTTCTGAGCCTAGTACGTTCTATCGTGCGTTTAAACGCTGGACCAATGAAACACCTGTTGAATATCGTAAGCGTAAACAGCGTTAATCTTGTTTAGATAAAAAAAGCCTGGTCAAATTGATCAGGCTTTTTTTATTGGTTCATGGATTTGGAATCAATCAGGTAAATTGAGCCACTGCGGGCCTAAAGGCATCTTCGGTAATTCAAACTCATCTGGATAATAGGCCTGAATAAAATAAAGACCATCGGAAGGGGCGGTAATACCGGCAGCAGTACGATCTTCTGCGGCAAACATGGTATCGATATGGTCGATGTCATACATGCCTTGACCGATTTCAAGCAGGCAGCCCATGATGTTGCGCACCATATGATGTAAAAAACCATCTGCCTGAATGTCGAGTACCAGATAACGGCCATGCTCAAACAAGCGGCAATGTTTGACGTGACGTACCGGTTGATTCGACTGACAGGCTGCTGCACGAAAGGTTTCGAAATTATGCGTGCCTTCAAATTTGGATGCAGCCTCAATCATTTTCTGGACATCAAGCGTTTGATAAAGATGCGTGACTTGCTTGTACAGCAATGCTGGGCGAGTCGGGGCGTTATACACCACATAACGATAACGACGTGCCACCGCCTTAAAACGCGCATGGAAGTTTTCATCCATGCATTTAATCCACTGAATCGAAATATCCTTGGGCAGTTGACTGTTGGCCCCACGAATCCAGCCTTGTTCCGGACGGATCGCTTCGGTATCAAAATGCGCCACCATATTGGTTGCATGCACACCGGCATCGGTACGGCCCGCGCCATGCAACACGATCGGTTCATTGGCAATACGACTCAGTACTTTTTCAATGGTTTCCTGCACAGTGACAACGCCAGCCTGTTGGGTTTGCCAACCACGGTATTGAGTACCGCAAAATTCAATACCTATTGCATAACGTTGCATGTTCTCACCTCAATATTAGTGTTGCTGCCAATGTTCGAACCACTGTTCGTGGGTCGGGTATTTTAAATACATTTGCAGGGCTTTTGCATATAAATCGGCATGGCTATGGCAATCATTGACCAAAACTTTGGCAGATTGAATCCATGAACTGACGGCATAACGTTGATCCAGCTGCCCGAAGGTGACCTGTGTGCTAATAATCGGCAGACATTGCTGCTGATAAAGCGTTTCGAATAACCCAAGGATTTCATCATTGACGGCAATATTGCCTGTTCCGAAACCTTGTAAAACCAGAAAATTGGGTGGCGCAAGCGCAAGATTTTTTAACTGCGTGACCAGTTGTTCTTTGGCAATCGGCTGTAACATCAGGTTGAGTATGTTCAGTTGCGCTGCTTTTTCGATATGTTGATTGTGGATCAAAAAATCATCGGCCGTGGTCTGGCAATTTTGCTCTGCCTTGATTCCGACAAAAGCATCTAGCTCGGTGGTATGTGCTTTTAGCGTGGTTTGGGCATGGAAGATTTGTTGATGAAAGGCCAGATAAACTCCGCTTGGTAGACTCAATACCTGCTCTAGGGCCAGGTATAAATTGCCGATGGCATCGGTAAATTCACGGGTATCGTTGCCTTCAATATTCAGTAATGGGTATTGACTGCCGGTAATAATGGCATGGCAAGAATGGCCTAAGAAGCGTGCCAGTGTGGCTGCCGCATAACTGAGCGTATCGGTTCCGTGAATAATCACGAAATGCTGGAAGCCATTCAGTTGGAGTTGCTGGATTTGTTGGACCAGTTGCAGCCAGTCGGATGCTGTGCAGGCGCTGCTATCTTTAATACTGGGTGCAGCGAAGCATTCGACCTGTAAATGCGGTGGGATCACCTTGCCGAGTAGCGGTAAAAAGTCCTGTTCCGGCATTGGCATTAACGGTTCGCCAATACAGCCAAAAGTCCCACCCATATAGATTAAAGCGATTTTTTTCATCATAAAAAAAGCAGTCTTAGAGACTGCTTATATTAGACTGATCAAATTCAGGAAGCTATTTTATTCAGTAAAATTTCTGAACGTTGTTGTTGCTCTGCATTCAATGTTGACGTGTTTTTTAACAGTTCACGGGCAGATTGATAAGCGCCAAGTTCAATATACTGTTCAGCCAGTTCCAGATTTAACTGTGCTTCATCCAGTTGTTGCAAATCCGGGAAGGATTGTACCAGTGGATCATGACTTGCTGATGTTTGAGCTGGTGCTGGTGTAAATTCAACTTTAGGTTCAGCAACAGGTGCGGGCGCTACAGTGTCAAATGAAAATTCAGTCTTTTCAATCGGGGCTTTTTCTTCAACTTGCGCTTGAGACGGTTCAAAACTGAAATCAAGGCCTGGTACTGTTTCTGTACTTTGCTGTTTAGCTTCAGGCTGATTTGGAACAACGTCTAAATCCGCAAAGTTAAAGTCTAATTCAGGTTTAGTGTCTTCAACTTTGGCTTGTTCAGTCTGCGCTGGGGTGGAATCCAGATCAAAAGAAAACTCAAGCGGCTGCTGCTGTTTTGCTTCAGGTGTTTCAACAGGTGTAGGGGCGGGCTCAACCGTTTCCTTTTGTTCAAACGAAAAGTTGAAATCTAGAGGCTGTACTTCAGGCGCTGGTTCTACAGGTTTGGCTTCTTCTGCAGGCGCGTTATATTGAGATTGTAAATCATCAAAAGACTGTGCTGCAGGTGTTTGCACCAACGCATCAAAATCAGCACTATTGTTTTGAGCGACGGGTTCAGCTGCTGTAGGTGTCTGATGAAAACTGGTCGAGTTAAATTCGATTGAATCTGGCTGTTTATTCTGTAGATATTCACGATGTTTGATTTCTGCGGCTTGTGCAATATCTTCAAGTTTGAGTGCATGCACGTGTTTGATCAGTTGATCAATTGCAAAATCATCTTTCTGTTTGAGATGAATCTCCAGCAAAAACAGATACAGCTCATGTTGAGAGTTATCTTGTTTCAAAGACTGATTGATTTGTGCTTCAGCGGCTTGAAAATTACCACTTTGAATGTTTCTTTCAAGCTGTTGGCGCAGGCTTTCAGAAATTGCAGTGCTAACTTGAGGGGCAAGTTCCTGTTCTTCCCGAACGAGCGTTGTACGTGAAGCGGTTTTGGTCGCAGCCTTTTTCGGTGTTTTCGCTGTACCTTTTTTTGGTGCAGCATTGGCCTGATTACTTTCACGTTTTTTTAAAAAGATCGCCACCACCAGCACAATGACCAGTAGTACAATGATGATATTTGACATGATCTTTACCCCTTAAAGATAGCGCCGCTTTTATGCAAATTTATGAGAATATTCTCGTCACCTAGCGTGTTGACTTTTTAGTTTCCTGCTGTGCTTTCAACTGATCCTGTAACTCGGCGAGCCGGGCATTTAACAGCTGAATACGTTGTTCCTTTTGATGCAGTGCCAGTTCTAACTGGGTGACGTTTCTTTGTAATGTAACGGTTTTTTCTCGTGCTGTCATAACTTTTAATGACAAGTCTGCACTGGTTTTTTGTTGTAATGTGTCTTTTTTGGCACTTCCCGTACTTGAATCTTGATGACTTTCAGCAACTAAGGACATTTCTGCTTGTTGCAAGCGATATTTTGCTTTGGCTGTTGCAGCGCGTTGAGTTTGGGCTGCAATCTGATTGATATTTTTAGGCTGCGGTGTAGCTGTGGCGCTGACATTAAAATTCAAATGTGAGCCTTGTCTGAGCCGGTTTGCATTGCCGCCAATAAAAGCATGCTCATTTTGTGCCTTGATTTGATGCATTACCTGGGCAACAGGCTGTTGGGTTTGTCCTGCGATGCGTTGTGCAATACTCCATAGCGATTCATTGCGCTGTACCACATGTTGTTGTGCAGTCTCCGTAGATGGC
Source organism: Acinetobacter calcoaceticus (assembly GCF_051947995.1). Taxonomy (GTDB): domain Bacteria; phylum Pseudomonadota; class Gammaproteobacteria; order Pseudomonadales; family Moraxellaceae; genus Acinetobacter. Next base: position 168,649 of record NZ_JBLVVH010000002.1, read on the forward strand.
ATTGACGTATTCTGCACAGGTACTTTTTGCTTGACCGGTGTGGAACGTTCTTTGGCCTGATATTGTGCTTTGGTTTTCTTTGCATCTTCAACAGCCTTTAAGGCCGTATTTTTGAGCTCATTTTCCGGTTGAACTGTAGATGTTGCGACTGAAGATGCTTGGGCTGTTTGAACATTGTCCTGTTTAAGAGCAGTAGCTTCGGCTGCTTTCTCTGCTTTAGTTTCTATATTCGGTACGGTTTGCTGCTGTGGTGCTGCTACAGAGGGTTCTGCATTGACAGGCGTGGCAACTGATATTACGGCTGCATTGATCGGTTCAGAAGCGGATTGTTTTTTTAATGCAGGTGGTAAGGCAAAAGGGGCATTTAGCAGGGTTTCCTGTTTAACCGCAGTTTTGGTATTGCTGTTTGCAACATTGAAACGGGTACTCTCAGGCAGGTTTAAGGCAATATCTTTTTCACTGACAATAAATTTGGGTGTCAGTGATTTTTCATTATTACTTTTTGCGCTGAGCGGAGGCTTTGCTGCCTGGCGCATGGATTGTCGAATATGCTTTAAATGAGAAGCACCACCTTCCTGTATTTTTATAATGATATTCAATTCAGCATCGGTCATTGGTCGGGAAGAGGTGATGACAATGACACCTTCGCCCTGATTATTACGGCGTGTAAAGAAGTTCAGATTTGAAGGCGGCTGATGGGCGGCGCCAATCATCAATAAGTCTTCCGGTGTTGCCAGACTCACATCAAATTTCGAGTTGAGATCTGCTTGATGGAAACTCATTTCAGCATACAGTAACTCACCTGGCGCAGACTGGATTTGCAGTGGATCAAGTGTAATGGCATAAAGATGTTGCGAAGAAATTATGGTTAAAATGGCAATTTTTAATTTGTTATAAACAGTCATCTCGATCCATGAAAAAGTGATGTGATGGTCAGAAAAAAGTATACATTACCGTGATGTAAATGAATTGTAAATTCTTCATTATTCATCGACATAAAAAAGCCGATCAAATGTGATCGGCTTTTGATTTTTCGGGATTTTTGCTTAAGCGTTCTTGTATTCAACCAGAATACGAAGCATACGACGCAACGGCTCTGCAGCGCCCCAGAGTAACTGGTCACCAACCGTGAATGCACCGAGATATTCTTTACCCATATTCAGCTTGCGTAAACGGCCGACTGGCACAGTTAAAGTCCCTGTGACTGCAACTGGGGTAAGATCAGTCATGGACGCTTCACGAGTATTCGGAACCACTTTTGCCCATTGGCTCGAGTTGCGAATCATATCTTCGATCTCGTCCAGTGCCACATCTTTTTTCAGTTTCAAGGTAATCGCTTGAGAGTGACAACGCATCGCACCGATACGGACACAGTGTCCATCGATCGGAACGATCTGCTGGTTACCGAGGATCTTGTTGGTTTCAACCTGACCTTTCCATTCTTCTTTTGATTGACCACTTTCGAGCTGTTTGTCGATATATGGAATCAAAGACCCTGCCAATGGCACGCCGAAGTTTGCTTTCGGGAAGCCTTCGCCACGTTGCAAGTCAGCAATTTGACGATCAATATCAAGAATTGCAGATTTAGGATCATCCAGTAATTCTTTGGTGTTGTTATACAGATAGCCCATACCGGTGATCAGTTCACGCATGTTTTGCGCGCCTGCACCCGATGCTGCCTGATACGTCATTGATGTTGCCCACTCCACCAGATTGTTCTGGAACAATGAACCTAAGCCCATCAACATCAGTGAAACCGTACAGTTACCGCCAACGAAAGTTTTAGTGCCATTCACTAAACCATCTTTGATCACGTTCAAGTTCACTGGATCAAGAACGATGATTGCATCATCCGCCATACGCAAGGTAGACGCTGCATCAATCCAGTAGCCATCCCAACCTTCAGCTTTGAGTTTCGGGAAAACTTCAGATGTGTAATCACCACCTTGGCAGGTTAAAATGACATCCATTTGCTTCAGACTGTTAATGTCCGTTGCATCCATAAGTGCTGGGGCAGTCTTACCGCCAAATGCAGGCGCTTCACCACCTGCATTACTGGTAGAGAAATAGAATGGCTCAATATGAGCAAAATCATTCTCTTCAACCATACGTTGCATCAGGACAGAACCCACCATCCCACGCCAACCGACCAGACCTACTTTCATGTCATTGTGCCTCGGTATGTAAAAAAATTAAAAGGGGTTTGAGTGTATCAAAAGCGTCCACAACTGCAAGCTTTAGCGAACTAAAACAGTCAGTTTATTGAGTGGAATATCTTGTTTATATTAGAGAGAAAATTGATAAAGCGACAGCTTTATTGTAAATCTATGCTATCCCTAAGAGAAAAATGAACATGATGTGGATTCAGATTTGCGCAGCAGTGGTGATATGGCTTTCATTTTGGTCATTAATCCCGAGAGATGAATGGTGGATCCGGGGTGCTGATTTTCCCAGATTACAGATCTTGGCATTGGGGATTGTGACTGCTGGTGTAATGTTATTTGGACTGTCGGACTGGACCTTAAGCACTGAGCTGTTTTTTCTAGGGTTGGTGGCCGCAGTGGCTTATCAGCTCAAAATGGTACTGCCTTATACACCATTATGGAAAAAACAGGTTCAAAAAGTAAAGCCATCGCAACGCAATCCGGAACAGCAAATTTCGCTGCTGATTGCGAATGTACTGACTCCTAATCATCAATATCATCTCTTGCTTGAGCATATTGAAAAACTAAAACCTGATGTAGTGCTGACGCTTGAATCCAATGCCGCATGGCAACAAGCTTTAAGCAAAATTGAAGCAGATTATCCTTTTCGGGTACCCGTACCCTTAGAAAATCTATACGGAATGCACCTGTATAGCCGTTTGCCGTTAAATGATACCGACGTTAAGTTCATCTTAAGTGATGAAATCCCTTCAATTCATACCTGCCTGACCTTGAAGTCGGGGGTGCAGGTCCAGTTATATTGTTTACACCCTAAACCGCCAAGTCCTACCGAGGCGAAGGACTCAACTTTACGAGATGCTGAACTCTTGATCGTCGGCGATCAAATTAAAGATCTCGATCAGAGCTGCATTGTAATGGGTGATCTGAATGATGTAGCGTGGTCGCGAACAACGCGTTTATTCCAGCGTATTAGCGGTTTACTTGATCCACGGGTTGGGCGCTATTTTATGAATACCTTCCATGCCGACTATCCTTTACTGCGCTGGTCCCTAGACCACATCTTTCATAGTACGGATTTTGGTTTGGTCAAGATGAAACGTTTATCCCATATCGGTTCAGATCATTTTCCGATTTATGTGGTTTTACAAACGGACCGTCTGTTTGAGCAACAACAGCAATCTTTGCAACAGACTGCGGAAGATGAACAGGAAGCCCAAAAGGCCATACAGGAAGGCATAGAGAAAGCAGAGGAAGAGGAGAAAGAGGTGACTGATCCTTTGGCGCAACCGCATAAATAGTGAGCTGCGACATTGTAGAGCAGGCGGTTCATGCAAACGACAGAGCTGAGGTAAAGTACGTGATTTTAAACTTTAACTAATTAATGTACGTTATTTCGTACATGGATTTAAGTTTGTAACGAATAGTCCCAGCACCACAAAAGATTTATTCTAAATACATCAGCACAAGGATGCAGGAATGGATTTCCGATTAAGGATAAGCAGCGCTGAGATGGAACAGTCATCATGGATATGATGCATGCGATGGACGCAACCCAATAAAAATAACGTGAAAGCACAACCTCATTTGCCCGAGTTTTGCAGGATGCAAGGCTCGGGTTTTAATTTTTTATTCCTTCAGATGCTTTAGTTTTCTCTCCTGCCGCTATTTCAGTATCAGGGTGCGGTGGTTCAATACGTTCAGGGTGTTTAGGTACCGATTTTTTATAAATCGGTACCATGATCTGGGCGACCTCACATTTTTCCCATGCCGTGTCAATGTTTGGTAAGTCTGTGCCATAAACAGCGTTATAGTTGACGATCAATGGCAATTCTGTCTCGGCAAAGCTGAGATCCAGCTCATAGCGGCGGGTTTCATAAGGGCGCAAGATCTGGATTTCATCTTGATCTGTTGCGCATCTCAATGATTGGCCATGAAACATGATGGTATCGCCAACCTGAAATTCAATTGGACGGCAAAGTGGTACACGCTGATAGACATAATCGGAGGTCGTGTTAATAATTTCAATCTGTAAAGGTGCCATCGCCAAGGGCTGTAGTGAATTGACGGGGAACGGCTGTTTGGTTTCAGCATCAATAAAACGCATCGTGCGCTGTATGCCTTTACAAGTACTTTGGCTCTCTTTTGGGATCGCGATAACGTACTCATAACGTTCATCCTTATCACCGGTTGACGGATTGGAGATCCCGCCATTATTTCCACCCGGCAAGGGTTTTAGTGTTCCCGAACCACTTCCTCCCAAGCTGACATTGGCCGCAGAAAAATTTTCACCACATGCGGTCAATGCCATGGCTGAAACTAAAAAAATGCTTGGGAAAAGTATTATTTTCATTTTTATTAATCCTTAAAGAGATAAGGCACTTGCAGTTTTATCTGGCGATCGTATTGGTACACACCAAAACGGAATTGATGGGTGGCATCTGCTTGATTATGGTCGTGTTCGCAATGATGGATGGCAGCATTTAATAATTGTTTTGCCATATCTTGCCAAAGGTCGAGACTGAGTTGGCGAAGTGCTTCTACCGACTGGACAGTTAGTCTCTCGGCATGGACGGCCTGTTCCAGATGAGTAAACGGTTTTTCACTGATAAAGTTATCTATTCCAGCCGCTAAATGGTCGGTCAGGTTGGCAGAGAAGAGCGCCTTACTTTCTTGCATTTGATTATCCGGTGTAAAGCTATTTTGTTGCAAAACCACCTGCTGGCCTTGTTGTTCAACTACACCTAAACGTTGCAGTTCAAAAAGAATTGAACGCGGATGCTTTTCGGTCGAGATATGCTTAACCAGGGCTTCAAAGCTATCTGCTTCACCAGAAACCGGAATCTGATGGGGAAGATCCAGTGCAATCCAGCGTGCAATGACGCGGGCGGGGACGCTAATGGCAAAATTGGGTGCTTCGCTGGAAGTTTGAGCGGCCTGTTGCCTAAATGCACTGACATCTTTACGGTGTAGACCGGATAATAAACTCACTGCTGAATCGGTTTTATTCTGTTGAATCCGGTCGAGTTCTGCAAGCGCCTGTTCATAAAAGATCGGTTTCAAGGCAGCAACAAAGTCGGTATAACCTACCCCAGAATGAATCAACCAGCGCGCAATATGCTGCATCATTGGAAAAATGCTTTCCAAGGTGGTTTCTGCCTGCTGGGCAATGATGCCCTGGGTATTGTCGGCAGATAATTCGTTTTCGGTCATGACCGGATGGGTTGGTTTTACCATTAAAGCACCTGAAAAGTTGAAGCAGGATCAGTCATTGACTGATCCGGTCTTAGCTATAGCTGGACGTGGGAAAAGATTCAGCGCCACTATTGTCGATATTAAAATGAGTAAATGACACACTGATGGAGATATCCAGGCTCTCGACACAATGCCACCAGCCGAGAGGAATAAATAAAGCCTCACCCGGTTCTAGTATGCACTCGATTTTGCTGCTTAAGGCAAAGTCTGGAAATGATTCTGTTATATCGGGTTGATAAGGATTGGCAACTTTGCTGAATACTGCGACATCATTATATAAATTGGCGACTTGTAGTGCCGGAATTAAGGTGACTTTTTTACGGCCATAGATTTGAACCAGAATATTATTGGTCAAATCATGGTGGAGAGGGGTAAATGCGCCTTTGGGCCCAAACCAGATAAAGCTACGGTCATAGACCTGACGATGATCTGTATAACCATGGAAATGATCAATATCCTGAAATAATGCGGCTAAACTGGTCTGGCTGGCTTTGGCATTATTGGCCGTCATGTAAAAATTATTCGAGTGTGAGGTATGTTCAATTAAATCGACAAATTCCCGCATGAACATCTTGGTTTTATGTTGCACCGAGTTGCGTTCAAATAAGGGATCCTGTTCACGGTTGAACTGCACTTCAATTTCCTGATTTCCAACCGTTTTTTTGAAATACTGCGGTGACCACTTGCGTAAAGCAGGCCAATGGTCGATTGAACCTGTGAGCACAACAGGTAAGTTACGGCTGTAATAGGCTTGAAGAAATTGCTCGAATGAGGGGAGTGCGATACGGCTCAGAGACTGATAATCAGGATTTAAACGGGCAAAATGGTCGAGCGTGCGGAGCAACCAGTTTCTTTTCTGCACTAAAAAGTGCTGTTCTTGAGCGATTTGAAAATAAGGATGCTGCTTTAACTGCACCAGCTCAAGGGCGATATCAATTTCACTTAAGCCCTGTTGTTGCAAGCTTTGATAAATATAGGTTTGATCTGATCCATTCAACACCGCCTGTGCAAGCCATTTTTTTTGCTGGGGATTAAAAGCGCTGCTCAGTTGCTCCTGTTTTTCTAATGCGATCTGTTCGAGTTGATGATAATGCGGTGATTCTAGCGGTGCTTGAGGCGCAACGTTTTTGTCCAGATCAATTAAGCCTTCACGTCGCAGAATCCTGACGAGATCATTGGGATGACAGCCGCGTTCTAAATTTTCTTCTAGCCAGTGTTGCCATTCTTGAGGTAAGGCATTGAGTTGTCTGGCTAAGTTTTCTTGTGTGTCCATACATTCAGCCCATCAATAAATTATTTTTGACCTTTCGTTATTAATTTACGCACAAATATATTTGCACTCAAGCAAAAAAGTGTTAAATTTTCACATCTATAAATATGTGAAAAAATCACACAGAGGGTAGAATAATGAAAAATATATGGACACAATTCGCACTGAGCATGACTTGTGCAGTACTAGTCGGCTGTGGCTCGGATCATGATTCCGATTCCACACCGACTCCAACGCCGACTCCGACTCCAACGCCTACACCGACTCCAACACCAACGCCGACACCAACTCCAACCCCAGTCGTGGCTGACCGCTTTGTTGGTTCTTGGTTAAGCGGCTTTTGTTATGAAGGCGCACGAACAAACTTAACTGTGTATAAAACGTCAGATAATAGTGTTCGCTTTACCACTGAAAAACGTCAGTTTGAAAAAGAAGATTGTACTGGGGCTGTGATCAAAACCTATAGTGTAGCTTCGGATGATGCTTTGCTTACCGAGATTGCCGCGACAGAAAGCAGTGGTACAACTACAGCAAACCGGGTGAAATATATTGATCGATATCGTCCGAATGGTATTGCTGCCGCCTATGGCTTTAAAGGTGAGGGGATGTGTGATGTACCCGCAACGGCAACCATCAAGGATATTCAAGCTTATATGGATGGGATTGATCCATCGAGGGCCGTAACCTGCTATACCCGTACCAATGTTGAGGGCTATAGCTTATTTAAACCGACTGTAAAAAAAGCCACCGCAAGCTATCGCCTGTTAGACAACCAGAGCTCTCTCGAGAATTTCCTGGCGCAAGCTAATGAGCAGGGACGTCAGGGCTTTGCCTTGGTCAGTCACTCTCTGGATGTAAAAAAGCCCAATAGTGATTTCCCTGAGCCTAAGAATTTATATATTAAAAATAATGCTTCGACCGATAGCTATAGCTATAAAATCGCTGATGTCACCACCAATGTAGTGGCCAACATTTATCTGTTCTGGCTGGCTGAAATTAAAAAACAAGGCGTTGCAGGCTTCGTGTATAAGTCATCTCTGGGTGAGTCACCACGTGATACTTATAAATATTTATTTGTTAAAAATGACAAGAAGCCCGCGACTTATAGTTATGACAACCGGTTCTTGACCGATACCAGCCGCGCTAATATCCTGGCAGTATTTAACCAGCTTGGGGCTCAGGGCTGTAAGTTAATTTATGCGGGCAGTACCTTTACCTATAACGGTACAACCAATGGCACGTTTTATGTACCCACCTGTGTAAACAGCAGTACTCATAACGGTACTTATAGTTATCGCTATTTTGAAATGCCAAAAACAGAAGCAGGATTCTATGATGACAATCCAACCAAGCTAGACCTGTTACTCAAACAGCAGGCCGCGGAAGGTTATCACCTGATTGATAAGGATAATACGATTAAATTCTATAACACCAAAGGCTATTTATTTGAACGTGATAGCAGCAGCACAAGCAGTATTGAATCCAAGGTCTTTAACGAAGATGCGATTTATAAACTCGATCTCGCGAGCGAAGTGCAAAACCGATTACAAGATCAGGGTAATCTAGGCTGGTTTATCAATGTGAAATTAGGCTCGGTTTATAGTAACACCCCAACCTATTACGATTTAAGCTCAGGCGTGATTTTCCCGAATTAAGTCTTGTTGTTTTATTAAAGAAAGAGCCGATTCATGGATATGGATCGGCTCTTTGTCGCTTAGTAAATTTTTTCGTAGCCTTCGGCTCTGGTTTTAAAACGGCGGTGGAACCACATCCATTGCGTCGGTGCGATACGTAATTGCGCTTCAATAATCTGATTGACTCGAATCGCATCACCCACTTCATCTTCGCTTGGCATATTGTCCACAATCGGTTCAATCAGTACTTTGTATTGTGGATTACGGACATCACCGTAACGATAAAAATACAGTGGAATTGCAACCGCTTTTGAAATTTTGAGTAAACGGCGATGTGCCGTGACCGTTGCTGCGGGGACACCAAAGAAAGGGGCCATGATACCTTGTTTTAAACCGAAATCCTGGTCCGGGCTATACCAGATGGCGCCACCGTCTTTAAGGCGACGGATCAAGCCGCGCATATCATCATGATCGATCTGGTGCTGATAAATGGTGGCACGGCAACGATAAATCAGCATATCCAGCATGGGATTGTTTTGCGGACGATACACCACATCCGGCTCAAAATACTGGGCACAGATATAACCGCCGGCATCCAGCAAGGTACTGTGCGTCCCCAGTAACAGGATGCCTTTGCCTTGCTCCTTTGCTTCGGTGATATGTTCTAAGCCTTCAATGCTATGACGGCCCTTAAACCATTGCGGGCAGTACCAAGCATTCAGGGTTTCAAAAACCCCCAGCATCATATCCACAAAAACTTGCTTGGCCTGAGCTTCAACTTCCGCAGGTGACCATTCTGGAAAACAAAGTTCCAGATTCCGAAGGGTGGTTTTCCGGCGCGACTTGAGTAAATGCCAGAATAATCCCGCTAAGCCATGTGCCAAGCGCCACTGAATTGCCCACGGGAGAATGGCCAATAACATAAGAAAAAAAATGGCGATCCAGATTTTCCAATACTTGGGTAATAGAAATTCCCATTGAAATTCGCCAGGTATATAAGACTGCTTTTGACTCATAAACTTAGTAGAGAGAATAACGTTGAATTTTGGAGCAGTGTAACATGAAGTATGTTTTACAACTTTAAATGTAAGATAAAACGTAAAATGTCCCTGATATCAAGAAGGGTTTCAACAGGAGTTTGCTTTGAAAAATATAAAAATAGTCAAAGGGGATATCACGCAGCTTGCTGTAGATGCGATTGTAAATGCAGCGAATACCTCATTGCTTGGCGGTGGTGGCGTGGATGGTGCAATTCATCGAAACGGTGGTGCCGAAATCTTGGCTGAATGTCAAAACATACGGGCAAGACAGGGCGGCTGTACCATAGGTGAAGCGGTGCTGACGACTGCCGGAAAGCTACCTGCAAAATATGTCATTCATACCGTTGGCCCTACTTGGGTCGATGGACAGCACGAGGAAGCGTTATTGTTGGAAAATGCGTATCGGAACAGTTTCAGGCTTGCTGAAAATTTAAAACTCAGATCTATTGCATTTCCAAATATTTCCACTGGAATTTACCGTTTTCCTAAACAGCTGGCTGCCCAAATTGCGTTAAAAACAGTGACTGAGGAATTAAAACAGGGGCAGTTTATAGCGGAAGTCATTTTTGTATGTTTTGATGATGAGAATTTTAATATTTATCAAAAGCTGAAAGATCAATTTAGCATAGCGGGGAGTGGGTTGATTTAAGTTGAGCATCTACCCCGAACAGATAGATGCTCACTGGTTATTTAATTGCCTTTGCTGAGATTTTCTAACTCATCCCAACGTTCCAGCTTTTCTAGCAATAATTCGTCAATTTCTGCGAGACGCTGGCTGGCTTGAGTCGCTGCATTGGCATCGCTGACAAACCATGAACCATCAGCCAGTTTCTCTGATAAGGTGGCTTGTTCCGTTTCCAGGGCCTCAATCTCGGCAGGTAACTGTTCAAGCGCACGCTGATCTTTATAACTGAGTTTTACTTTCTTTGGTGCAGCAGCGATTGCAGCAGCCGCTTCAGCTTTGACTTGTGCTTTTTTCACATCACTTTTCTGATCAACGACTTTCTGGTCTGGACGTTGTTCTAGATAGTCCTGATAGCCACCGATGTATTCATCAATATTGCCTTTACCATCAAATACCCAGGTTGAGGTGACCACGTTATCCATAAAGGCACGGTCATGCGAGATCAGCAGCAAGGTGCCTTTGTATTCCGATAACATTTCTTCCAGCAACTCAAGCGTCACCATATCCAGGTCATTGGTTGGCTCATCCATCACGATCAGGTTGGATGGCTTGAGTAACAATTTTGCAAGGAGAATACGGTTGCGTTCACCACCAGAAAGCGCTTTTACCGGTGTACGCGCACGTTCTGGAGAGAATAAAAAGTCTTGTAAATAGCTATAGATATGACGGCGGTTACCATTGACATCGACAAAGTCTGAGCCTTCTGAAACGTTCGCCATTACGGTCTTTTCCAGATCAAGCGCATTACGTAACTGGTCGAAATAGGCAATTTCAAGTTGTGTACCGGTCTTGACTGAACCGCCATGTTCGATTTCACCCAGAATGGCTTTGATCAAGGTAGTTTTACCGACACCGTTGTCACCGACCAGACCGATCCGGTCGCCACGCAACACGATGGCAGAGAAATCTTTAATCAGGGCTTTGCTGTCGTAACTTACACTCAGGTTTTCAATTTCAAACACCAGCTTACCAGAGCGATTGGCCTCTTGGGTTGCCATGCTGACCTTGCCTTGTTGTGAACGACGTGCCTTAGACTGTTCACGTAAGTCTTTCAAGGCACGGACACGACCTTCGTTACGGGTACGACGTGCTTTAATACCTTGACGAATCCAGGCTTCTTCTTCAGCTAACTTTTTATCAAATAAAGCATTCTGCTTTTCTTCTGCTTCCATTTGCTGCGCTTTAAGGTCGAGATAACGTGAGTAGTTACCTTCGTAGCTACGCAAAATACCACGATCCAGCTCGACAATACGGGTTGCGATACTGTCAACAAAGGAACGGTCATGCGAGATGAACAGCAGGGTCAGGTTATTCTGATCCAGTAAGAATTTTTCGAGCCATTCGATACTTTCCACATCGAGATGGTTGGTGGGTTCGTCCAGTAACAGGACATCGGGTTGAGTCAGTAAAGCGCGCGCCAACAGTACGCGACGTTTACGTCCGCCTGATAAATCTGCCAAGTCAGCATTCGGATCAAGTCCCATTTTACTGAGAATCGAGTTGACCTTGTTTTCTAAGGCCCAGCCATCAAGCTGATCCAGTTTATGCTGCAGCATACCCATACGGTCACAGGCTTCCATATCGCCCAGTACGCAGGCATCGCTGGCTTCATGATATTCTTTTAAGACATTGGCAGCTTCGCCTGCACCTTCGGCAACGATATCCGCAACTTTACCTGAGTCCATTGGGACATCTTGGGCTAACATGGATACCGTTAAACCGTTTTGAATGGAAACTTCGCCGTTATCCGGTAACAGGCTTCCCTCAATCAGTTTTAATAAAGTAGACTTACCTTCGCCATTACGACCAATTAAACAGACTCGTTCGCCACGTTCCAGGTTAAAGTTCGCGCCGTCGAGTAAGGCAGGTCCGCCAAATGCGAGATGGACATCCCTTAAAGTAATATAGGCCATAATGTTTCCTAAAAGTTCAGATGAGGTCTGAAATGACTAAACCACAAAAATTTGATGATCACGCGTCATTTTCCGCACCCATTGAAGATTTGCAAGTCCGAATTGCATTTTTAGATGATTTAGTTGAACAATTGAATCAACAACTGGCAATTCAGACCCAAGAAATTGCCGATCTAAAAAAACAGATGCAACTTTTATATCGTCGGGTTGAATCGTCGGATTTATCGGAAGGAATTGCAGCTTTTGATCCGATAAATGATAAACCACCGCATTATTAATAAATCTTGCAGCAATGCCGAGTGGCATGACTGCAAGATTTAGGTTGCATAATTGCATTTAGAAACCATGCAGGACAATTTTTCCTTTGGTTGTCCCACTTTCGATTTGTTGGTGTGCACGTTTTAGGTTTTCGGCATTGATTGGCGAAAGTACCTGACTTACAGTGGTTTTAATCTTTCCTTGGTCAACCAAGTGTGCAACTTGATTCAAAAGTTGGCTCTGCTGGATCATATCGCCGGTCTGGTACATAGAGCGTGTGAACATAAATTCCCAGTGAACCGAAACAGACTTTGATTTAAAGGGCTTAATGTCGAGTTCCTCCGGATCATCGATTAAACCGAAATGGCCTTGTGCTGCAATCAGTTCTGCAATATCAGCGAGATGTTGATCGGTTTGCGTGGTTGAAAATACATATAAAGGGGCACTTAAGCCGAGCTGCTTCATTTGTGGGGCTAATGCTTGTCGATGATCCAGGACATAATCAGCGCCCAACTGTTTTACCCATTCAGAAGTCTCTGGTCGAGATGCAGTACTGATGATGGTCAGGTTGGTTAACTGTTTGAGTAACTGAATGGTGATTGAACCGACACCGCCTGCACCGCCAATGATGAGGATGGACGTATTCTCAGCAGCAGTCCGAGGAACTTGTAATCGATCAAACAGCATTTCCCATGCAGTAATGGCGGTTAAAGGCAGCGCTGCTGCTTGGCTCGCATTGAGTGACTTTGGTTTATGCCCGACAATACGCTCGTCAACCAATTGTAATTCACTATTACTGCCTGGTCGGTTGAGAGCACCTGCATACCAGACTTGGTCACCAATTTTGAATTGAGTGACGTGTTCGCCAATTGCCTCAACCACACCAACCGCATCCCAGCCCAGAACCTTCCATTGCTGATCTTCTGCGCTTGTATGGTTCCGGATTTTGGTATCGACTGGATTAACCGAAACAGCTTGCACACGAACGAGTAAATCATGTCCATGTGCAACAGGTGAGTCGATCTCAATGTCTACAAGTGCATCGTCTAAAGTAATTGCACCTGCCTTTTGGTATGCCACAGCTTTCATGGTTTTTGCTTCCACTTGATTGGAATCTCAGCATAACTTAAGCTTGATTTTAGTGACTACAGACAAATAACGCTCATAGTGTCAAAAAGGATACTGTAAAATGGCAAAAATGCGACATTCGAGTTTTGATTGTTCTCCAGGCTGTTCCGTCGAAGCTGCCATCAGTTTGATTGATGGTAAATGGAAGTGTGTCATTCTCTGGCATTTATTCAATGAGGGGACCTTACGTTTTAATGAAATTCGTAAGCGTGTACCGAGTATTACCCAGAGAATGCTCACCAATCAGCTACGCGAATTAGAACAAGATGGCATTTTGCATCGAGAGGTTTATCCTCAGGTTCCTCCAAAAGTTGAATATTGTTTAACGGATTTAGGTCGTAGTCTGGAACAGATTATTGTTGCATTGAAGAATTGGGGCGATGCACATCTTGATCAATTCGGAAAATTAACCCTGATCGAAGAATAAGGTAATCGCGTTAAAAGCATTTTACATTTTAGGCTTTTGAGATTTTGAAAAGGGAGATTTAAAAGGGCTTGAGTTGAATACAAGATTATTTTTTACGTTGTAACTTGCCTTTTGGATTCAAGTTATGTAACGCTAATAAAAGAACGTTTTGGGCAACTTTATGAGTAATATTGGAATTTGGATCACAGTTGCGATTGTACTGTTTGTACTTGGCTCTATTTTTGGCTTACGTGTCAGTCCCCGAGAAAAAGCATTGGGTATGATGCGCGATCAGGCACGAAAAATGGGCTTGCATCCACGTTTAATCGCAGCACCCGAATGGACGAAAGTTCCAATGGCATCGGAAAAGCGTGCCAGCATGGTGGCTTATTATAGTGTCCTGATTCCAGATGCCCGCCTGCCGCTTATGCGTGCAAGAGTCGTTGATGGCAAGCTTCAGGTCGTGCAAGGTGATCAGAAATTTAATGATTTAACCATTGCATTAAAAGGAGTTTATGCTATTGATATGCAGGCAAACTGTGTTGGGCTGTATTGGGATGAAGAAACTGACTTAAAAGCCACACAGCTTGAACAGATAAAAACTTATTTACATGAATTGGCTCAACGCTAATTTATTGATTGAACACAGGAAAAACGATTTATTATGGCGAAAACTCCACGCTCTGCTTCAGAAAGCACAGCAGCTTCCGCGTCTGCTGCAAAGAAACGTGCCTTAGTGATTGTGGAGTCGCCTGCAAAAGCGAAAACAATTAATAAATATTTAGGCTCACAGTTTGTGGTGAAGTCATCGGTCGGTCATGTCCGTGATTTACCGACAGGAGGCGGAGCGAAGTCTACTGAAAAGAAGCCTGCAACGCGTGTCAAGCTGACTGAACAGCAAAAAGCGGAAAAAGCCCAATCTGCACTGATTAATCGTATGGGTGTTGATCCGGAACATGACTGGATTGCACATTATGAAGTGCTGCCAGGCAAAGAACATGTGGTTGCCGAACTGAAAAAACTCGCCAAAGATGCCGATGCAATCTATCTCGCAACGGATTTGGATAGAGAAGGGGAAGCGATTGCCTGGCATTTAAGAGAAGTGATTGGTGGGGATGACAGTCGTTACCATCGTGTGGTCTTTAACGAGATTACTAAAAATGCCATTCAGGAAGCGTTTAAACAGCCAACACGTCTCGATTTGAACCGTGTCAATGCGCAACAGGCACGTCGTTTCCTTGACCGTGTGGTGGGCTTTATGGTGTCGCCATTGCTATGGGAAAAGATTGCCCGTGGCTTATCGGCAGGCCGTGTACAATCGGTTGCAGTCAAACTGGTGGTCGAGCGTGAACGTGAAATCCGTGCCTTTATCCCGGAAGAATACTGGCAGGTATTTGCAGATACCTTGTCGAAGAAAGATGACATTCGTCTTGAAGCGGTTAAACAAGCTGGTAAGACGCTTAAACTCAAGAATAAAGCTGAAACCGATGCACTATTAAGCGTATTAAAAGATGCTGAATATAAAGTTGCATTACGTGAAGATAAACCGACCAAGGTGAATCCAAGTGCACCGTATATCACGTCGACTCTTCAGCAGGCAGCAAGTACCCGTCTAGGTTTCTCGGTGAAGAAAACCATGATGTTGGCGCAGCGTTTGTATGAAGGCGGTTTTATTACCTATATGCGTACCGACTCAACCTTCTTGAGTGATGACGCGGTGAATATGGTACGTAATCATATTCAACAAAATTTTGGTGAAAAATATGTTCCTGCCAAGCCAAATCGTTATGGCAATAAAGCAGGTGCGCAAGAAGCCCATGAAGCGATTCGTCCATCCGATGTCGGATTGACGGGTGACAAACTTGCGGGTGTAGAGCGTGATGCCCAGCGTTTATATGATTTGATCTGGCGTCAGTTCGTCGCTTGTCAAATGACACCAGCAGAATATTTATCTTCGACTTTGACGGTTGAAGCGGCAAATGTTGAGTTAAAGGCCAAAGGCCGTACTTTAGTCTTTGATGGTTTTACCCGTGTTCGTGGTGCCAACAAATCAGATGATGATGTGTTACTGCCAGCCGTAAAAGTAGGCGAAGTCCTCAAGTTAGAAAAGCTTGATCCAAGCCAGCACTTTACCAAACCACCTGCACGTTTTACCGAAGCCTCTCTGGTGAAAGAACTTGAGAAAAAAGGCATTGGCCGTCCATCGACCTATGCTGCCATTATCTCAACCATTCAAGAACGTGGTTATGTCAAACTGGAAAACCGTCGTCTCTTTGCCGAGAAGATGGGTGAAATCGTGACGGATCGTCTGGATGAAAGTTTTAATAACCTGATGAATTATGCTTTCACCGCAGATTTAGAAGGTCAGCTTGACCGTGTAGCGACAGGTGAGCGTAACTGGAAAGAGCTGTTAGACACTTTCTACGGGGACTTTAAAAAGCGTTTGACCAATGCACAGGGCGAAAGCGGCATGCGCCGTAACCAGCCGGTTGAAGTGCCAGATGTACCATGTCCTGAATGTACGCGCCCAATGCAGGTACGTACCGGAACAACAGGCGTATTCTTGGGATGTTCAGGTTATAACCTGCCACCAAAAGAGCGTTGTAAGGGTACACTGAATTTAACACCAGTCGAGTCTTTAGCTGCATTGTCGGATGATGACGGTGCTGAAACCGCTGATTTGATGTCGAAACATCGTTGTCCTAAATGCGGTACGGCGATGGACAGCTATGTGGTTGATGGTGGCCGTAAATTACATGTCTGCGGTAATAATCCGGATTGTGATGGTTACGAAGTTGAAGAAGGTGAATTCAAGATCAAGGGTTATGATGGCCCAACCATTCCATGTGATAAATGTGATGGTGAAATGCAGTTGAAAACTGGTCGTTTTGGTCCGTATTTTGCCTGCTCAAGCTGTGACAATACCCGTAAGGTCTTGAAGAGTGGTCAGCCCGCACCTCCACGTGTTGATCCGATCAAAATGGAACACTTGCGCTCAACCAAGCATGATGATTTCTTTGTATTGCGTGATGGCGCGGCTGGTTTATTCCTGGCTGCAAGTAAATTCCCGAAAATTCGTGAAACACGTGCCCCGAAAGTGGCCGAATTACGAAGTGTTGCGGAACAGCTTGATCCGAAGTATCAATTCCTGCTGCAGGCGCCAGATGTTGATCCTGAAGGCAACCCAACCGTGGTGAAATTTAGTCGTAAGAACCAGTCACAATATGTGGGTTCTGAAACGGCTGAAGGTAAACAAACCAAGTGGAGTCTGGTGTTCCAGGATGGAAAATGGGTAGAAGGCTAAACGTTCAGATTTAAAAAAAATGCTAGCACTTGCTAGCATTTTTTATCGCATCAAGAAAAACAACAACGATATTTTTATTGGGGAAAGTCTATGTGGAAAAATATTCGGGTCGCGATCTTGCTGGTCGTGTTGCTGGTGGTCGCCGTAAATGCCTATCGTGATCAGAATCAGAACTGGAATCAACCGATTCATATTTTATTGCATCCGATTAATGCTGATGGTTTAGCGACTACACAGCATTATATTCAACAATTACAGCAAGATGACTTTGCTGAGGTAAAACAATATTTAGAGAAAAATAGCCAGCAGTATCGCGGGCAAAGCAGCTATTTCATTGTTCAGATTGGACGTGAGTTACAGCAAATACCCCCAAAGATGTCTGAACAGCCGAGTATCTTGAATAATATTTTATGGAGCCTAAAGTTTAGATTCTATGCGTGGAAACAGCATCAGTCTGTGGATGGCTCTCCGAGTTTGACGCTATATCTGAATTACTATGACCCGAAGCAGAGTCGGGAACTGAAGCATTCAACTGCACTGGAGCGTGGACGGATTGGCTCGGTGAACTTATTTGCCTCATCCAAACAGGCCGCACAGAATAATGTCGTGTTGGTGCATGAGTTACTACACGGGTTTGGCGCGACAGATAAATATAATTTGAGTAATGGCGAACCGATTTTCCCGATTGGCTATGCCCAAGCAGATCAACAGCCGCTCTATCCACAAACGGAAGCAGAAATTATGGGCGGCCGTATTCCTCTCTCGGAAAACAAAAGTAAAATGCCCAATGGTCTGAATGAAACGGTGATCAGCATTTTAACGGCTAGGGAAGTGGGTTGGGTCAAGTAAATTGTGGATAAGTCTGGACTTATCCATAACTTAAAATACAAGCATCAAAAACATCATATAAAACACAAGTTTTCTGACATTCCGTCATTAATTTTCAACATGCCTTATACAGAATCTGGTATCAAATAGGCTCAATATAGCCATATAACATTGATCATAAAAGAGTAAATAATGATGAAAACAGTGGGTAACGACCTGATTCGCAATCAGCTCCATGCTGATCGTAAATGGTATCTGCTATTAGGCGTGTTATTGGTTGTTTTTGGCTTGGTTCTTTTAGCTGCGCTACCATTCGCCACCTTGTCTGCCGTACTTTTATTTGGCGTCTTGATGATGCTGGGCGGTATATTACATTTTATTGCTGCATTTACCGCCTTTAAAGGTGGCACGCGCTGGTTGTGGGCCTTATTCGGTGTGCTGTACTTGATAGCGGGTTATTTTGCTTTTACCACACCGGTAATTACTGCCGTGGTGCTCACCAGTTTTCTGGCAATTGCCCTGATTATTGCGGGGATTATTCGCACGGTGAATGCATTTATCCTGAGACCTGTTGCTGGTTGGGGCTGGGTGCTGTTTTCAGGCATATTAACTTTACTCACCGGGATTCTGATCCTTTCATCGCCTGATTCTCCATTCTGGGTGTTAGGGATGTTCCTCGCGATTGATATTTTATTCCAAGGCATTAACTATCTGACTTTTGCAGGAGCGATTAAACAGTTACCACATAGCTCAACCACCGTTTAATTCATTTTCTAAAGTTTTTGGGCATGCCTATGGCATGCTCTTTTTGTTTTGTAGCAAGAAACATTTGCATGGCTTTAGTCTGTTAAAATATCGGTTCGTTTTTAATTGACCGATTGTATGACGCTTGCCAAGCTAATTGATGAACTAAATCCACAACAGAAACAGGCTGCCACCACGACTGCACAAAATTGTCTGGTTCTGGCAGGAGCGGGATGTGGTAAAACCAAAACAATTGTGGCGAGATCGGCATATTTAATTGATCAGGGCTTGCCTGCACAGCAGATCCAGATTCTGACCTTTACCCGTCGGGCAGCAAGTGAAATTGTCACCCGTGTCGAGCAGCATATGGGGGCACAGGCCAAAGGTTTGCGTGCATCCACCTTTCACACCTTTTGCATGTACTTGCTGCGTCGTAATCCGCGCGCTTTTGGACTGACCCAGTTCAGCATTATTGATCGTGATGATCAATTGCTGATGTTCCGTTTACTACGCGGAAAAGATAAGGGCAATGTATTGCCAAAAGCGGCTGAGTTATGTGATCTCTATTCTTATGCCCGTAATACCAAGACCAAACTTTCAGATGCCTTATTAGAGCAGTTGCCGCAAGCGGTTGAGTACAAGGCGCAAATTGCGGAATTGATGCAAGCCTATGAACAACGTAAGCAAGAGCGCAATTTTCTTGATTATGATGACATCTTGTCGATTGTGGCGGTGCATTTGCAAAGCTCACCTGAGCTGGTGCAATGGGTTACAGGCTTTTGTTCAGCGCTACTGGTCGATGAAATGCAGGACACCAATCCATTGCAATGGGCGTTGCTGCAACCCTTGGTTGGCAAGGTCAAACTGTTTTGTGTCGGCGATGATGCACAATCGATTTATGGCTTTCGTGGGGCGGATTTTGAAAATATCCACCATTTCAAAGAACGTGTCCCTGATGCACAAGTGCTGACGCTGGAAATGAATTATCGTTCCACCCAGGGGATTCTGGATTTATCCAACTGGTTGCTGGCGCAAAGTCCGATTGAGTATGGCAAGCATCTGCAAGCCTATCGTGGTAAAGGTTTAAAGCCTCAGTTGCATATCCTGAGCAATGAGTTTGAAGAAGCGAACTGGATTATTCAGGATTTAAATCGTCGGCATATGCAGGGTGCGGCATGGGCGGAGCATATGGTGCTGTTACGTTCAGGTTTTAGTGGACGTTATCTGGAAGGGGCCTTGATTGCCGCCAATATTCCCTATCGTTTTATTGGTGGGGTGAAATTGCTGGAATCGGCGCATGTTAAAGATGTGCTGAGTCTGCTCCGTGTCAGCGTCAATCCGCAGGACGATCTGGCATGGATGCGTTTTCTGACGCTCTGGGATGGTGTGGGTGATGTCGGTGCCAGCAAGCTGGCTCAGGAACTGATTCAACTACCTGATATTGAGGCGCGCTGTCAGCGTTTAGAGCGTCATGGCAAAGTACCGCAACAGGCCATTCTGATCCTGATGCAGCTGGATGTGTTGCAGCAACATGTCGAAGCCTGTATTGGACTGGCGCTGGATGCCTTGAATGAACAACTGGAAAATAACTATAAAACCAAAGACTGGACCCGCCGCATCAAAGATTTTGATCTGGTCAAGCAACTGGCACGTAAGCACAGTTCGCTTGGGGAGTTTCTGGAGGAATATGTACTCGATCCAATCTCGGTCTCGGAAATTGATAAAACCCCAGATCAGGACTTGGTAACATTGATTACCATTCATTCGGCTAAAGGTGCCGAGCAGAAAGTCTGTTATGTACCCCATGTTTCGCCAACACAGTATCCGCATGCACGGGCACAGGGCGATTTTGACGATGTGGAAGAAGAGCGCCGTGTGCTGTATGTGGCTTTGACGCGTGCCGAGAATGAACTCATTTTGACGAAACAGAATTTAAATCTATGGGCCCATGATCAATATGATGAGCTTGGGCGCAAAATAGAAAGTTATTTTCTGAATGATTTACCTCAACATTTAGTCGATACCCAGATTCACCGTGATATTCCGCGTACTTATGGGCAAGCCAGTCGAGCGCGTTCGACTGCAATCAATTTAGGTTTTGGGATCGATTTGGATTAAACTACCCAGATTCAATTTATTTTGATTCGCCGATTTGAGGGTGAATCATGTTTTAGGTTTTAGCATGAAAATTTTAGTTCGTAATTTAGATCGTAGCGTGACCGATGCAGAAGTGCTCGACTTATTTAAAGCCTATGGCAAAGTCGAGTCTTGTGTGGTGGTTAAAGATGCTGAAACAGGAAAATCCAAAGGCTTTGGCTTTGTTGAAATGCCGAATCCGCGTGAAGCGATTAAAGCCGTAAAAGGATTAAATACCCTGAAAGTAAAAGGCTACGGCATCCGTGTGAAAATTGCGGAAGATAAAGCTTAATTTTAAATGTTAGGGCAATATACGGCTTTATCGATTGTTGCTCCAAATGCCGGGCGAATTGTGCAAGGCCAGAAAACCTTGGAAGTTCGCTCATGGCAACCTCAAATCCTGCCTCTTAAAAATCTGACGTTCCGGAACTGTTAGTAATTTTGGCAGGGATTCACGAAGTAGTGGTAAATGTTGACGATTTCTTGCTGGTCAATCAGACCGTTGTGGTTCTGGTCGAGGGATTTAAAAATTTTTATCCGTTTATTATCCATTGAGAAAAACTGTTTCTGCCAGGAAACGGGCTGATCTTTAAGCTGAATCAGTTTTGTCCATTCATTGAGATCAATCATTTGGTCGTGATTGATATCATAATCTGCATACAGTTTTTCCCAATCCAGGCCCGCTGGTTCACAGCTATAACTCATTGAAATCGCCATACAGCATATTAAGCTCAGGATGGCTTGTTGAATATGACGCATGGTCAGGCTCAAAAGATATTGATTTTATCATTAAAGCATTTAATCTAAAGCTATCCAAGAGAAAGGGTTTTTAAGGAAAAATATTATGTCCCGTGTTGCTCGTTATCATGCAGATCGTACTAATCAGAAACTGTATTTCGCTCGTCTCGCATGCCAACAAGCTGAGCAAACAGAACATATTCAACAAGTACAAGCCTATCGCGAAGCAGCAGTTTTTCATTTACACGGAGCGATATTGGCTTTTTTGCAGGAACTGGTTCGTTATTATCGCCTGAATGATTTACAGCCGACCTTTAAGTCAATTGAAGAACATATGGCAGATAAAGGACAGGTCTCTCCAGAGATTCAGGTGTTACAACAACTGGCAAAAGATGGTTTTATTGCGGAATTAAAGCGTGCCTATCGGATGTGTCAGTATGCGCCTGAGCCATCCGCACCAGAACCTGAAAATGAAACCTCTTCTAATCTGATTATCAAGGTGACGCAAAGTCCGCAGGCGTGGTTGCCTGATGCCAAAATCTTACGTGAATGGCATCGTGAATTAAGTCACTTAATTGATGGTTTTCGTAATGAAATGGTGGAGTTCTAAGTCGAAACTTTAAGACGACTTGAAATCCAGGCCATCAGCACTTATATAAATAAGACGTGAGAGCGCAAAGTGCCAAATACTTTGCCACCATGTTGAAACATGGAGAAAATTTATGTCAATGCAACAGTTAAAAGAATTATTTGGTAATCAGGAAGCAATTCTTGAATTGGTTCAACTCGAAGGTGGCGAGCTTGCTTTGCGCAATGCGGGTTCTGAAAATGAGCCTTTGGTCAAAATCCAGTTTAGTGATGAGGTGAAAGCCATTCTCGGAGACCAGACCCCAACCGTCGCACAACACATGATTCAGGCAGCGTTATTTGGATTGCTGGAAAAGCAGATGAATCAGTGGCAAGCCGAGGTGTTGGACGAGCAACCTACCCATTTCAGCTAATCCTGAAAAATAAAAAAGCGTACTCAAGGTACGCTTTTTCGTTTAAAGCAGTTTGTTAATGGGCTTCGGTCTGATGGGCGAGTTCAATCTGATTGAGGATATGATGGCTCATATTCTTGGCCATTTCCTCTTTGGCATAGAACACTTCCCCAATATTTTCCTCACGGATAATCACCGCTTCTTCTTTGCTTTCTGCACAGATCAGGACCTGAATTTCAGGATTAAGCTGTTTGGAAATATCCACGATACGATGAATATCCAGAATGTCCATCGGTGAAATGACCAACAGGCGCGCATGCTGAATATGTGCCTGAATCAAGACATTCGGTTCGGTGGCTTCACCGCTGACCGCTGCTCTCCCTTGGGCACGTAGCTTTTCAACGATTTCCCGGTTTTCTTCAGCAATCACCACTTTGATGTTTTGCTGCATCAGGTTTTCACTGATACGACGACCCACCCCCCCATAGCCGATAATCACCACCTGATCGCGCAGGTAAGCCTGATCTACCTCATCTGGAAGCATTGCCAGTGGGTCACCACTACGTTCCAGTAAACGTGCCAAATGCGAGCGCTCACGAATCCAGCGTTGGACTGGCTCGATCGCAGAGAACACAAATGAGTTCAGCGTAATTGAGAATAATGCGCCTGCAAGAATCAGGTTTTGTGCATCCGGTGTCAGTAAACCGAGTGATAAGCCCAGTGTTGCCAGAATGAAAGAGAATTCCCCAATCTGGGCCAGACTTGCACCTACCGTTAAAGCCGTATTAATCGGGTAGCGGAAGAACAGCACCAAAGCCATTGCAGCCAAGGTTTTACCCACCATAATGATGGCAACTACCGCTAAAATCTTTAATGGAGCTTCGACCAAGATACTTGGATCGAATAACATACCGACGGAAACGAAGAATAAAATCGAGAAGATTTCACGTAGGGGCAGGGTTTCTTCTTCGGCACGATGACTAAAGTCCGATTCTTTAACCACCATCCCGGCAAAGAATGCCCCCAGTGCCATGGATACGCCAAATACCGCATATGAACCATAAGCAATGGATACTGCAGCTGCAACCACGGTGAGTGTAAATAATTCACGGGAACCCAGACGTGCCACAAATTGCATGATCATCGGCACAAGACGTTTGCCAATAATCAGCATGAAGGCAATAAAGCCCGTCACTTTAAGCAAGGTGACCCCGATCGTGATCCAGATGCTTTGTGAAGTATCGGTACCTGGAAGTGCCTGTCCACCAAGCAATACCGCCGTTGCAGGCAGAAGTACCAGCGCGAGTACCATGACAAGGTCTTCAACCAGAAGCCAGCCGACGGCAATTTTTCCATTCACCGAATCGAGCAGGCCACGATCTCCTAGCGCCTTGAGTAAGACCACGGTACTGGCACAGGATAGGCTTAAACCGAAGATCAATGCTGAACCGAAGCTCCAGCCCCAATACATGGACACCGCAACGCCGAGTAAGGTCGCCACGGCGATTTGTAAAATCGCACCCGGTAAAGCAATACGTCGGACTTGTAATAAATCTTTGAGGGAGAAATGCATCCCCACACCGAACATTAAAAACATCACCCCGAGTTCGGCCAGCTGATTGGCGAGCTGAATATCACCCACGACACCGGGCGTATTTGGACTAATGATAATGCCGGCAACGAGATAACCGATTAAAGGGGGGAGGCGTAGACGTGCTGCGATATAGCCAAAAATAAGGGCCATACCAAAACCAACAGCAAGTAATATAATTAAATCAACATCATGTGGCATCGGAGCTCCTTAATCGTTGCGGTTAAGGTAGAAATAAACGAGCATAAAACATGCCAAGAAAACAGCGAATAAATTGTAACAACTAAAATCGGATTTGTTGATGATAATTTTCTTAATTATCAAAAAAAATTATGTAAGTGTTTTAATCCTTTCTTTTTCTATTTATACCGCTTTTTTCAGGCAAAAAAAACGACTTCAAAAGAAGCCGTTTTTTTAAAGAACTAAAATTATTTAATTTTAGCTTCTTTGAAAATGACGTGTTGACGGATTTTTGGATCAAATTTTTTGATTTCCATTTTTTCCGGCATAGTACGTTTGTTCTTAGTAGTGGTATAGAAATAACCTGTACCAGCTGTAGAAACGAGGCGAATCTTATCACGCATTGTTCAGACTCCTTAGATCTTTTGACCTTGAGCACGGAGATCAGCAACAACTTTCTCGATACCCAATTTATCAATAATACGCATACCTTTAGTGGTTAAACGAAGACGTACAAAACGCTTTTCGCTTTCTAACCAAAAACGGTGGTGGTGCAGGTTCGGCTCGAACCGGCGTTTGGTTTTGTTGTTTGCGTGCGACACGTTGTTACCAACGATAGGACGCTTGCCGGTAACTTGGCAAACCTTAGACATGGTGAACTCCATTGCTAGTTTATACAGCACAATTTCGTGCAACTAGCCATTCAAGTAAACGGATGAAATCATTCAAGGGGCGTTTTATACCAAAAATACGATTAAAAGACAAGCGAATTTGGTAAAAACAAGACATGATCTGGTGTGATAGATCATGCCTTAACCAGCTTAACGAAATAGTGTTTTTAAAAGCAGTTTGTGTGTCGCTTTATTATACGGTGGCAGAATGAATTTTAAACTGTAAAGTTTAGGGCTGACCGGATTCGACATCATTGAGCGTTCATGTGAGAAGCTAAAGAAACCTTCCTTGCCATGATATTTGCCCATGCCAGATGCGCCAATGCCGCCAAATGGCAAGTCATCTTGAGCCACGTGGGTCAGGGTCTGGTTAATACCAAAGTGGCCTGAATGCGTGCGACCTGCCACATAATCGGCACGTGCACTATCTGTATCGAAGTAATAGAAAGCCAGTGGGCGAGGGCGACTATTAATGAACTGTAGGGCTTCATCGATATGCTCGTATTCCAGAATAGGAAGAATTGGACCAAAGATCTCGTTCTTCATAATCTCCATTTCAGTGGTCACACCGGTTAATAGGGTAGGCGCAATTTTACGAACCTCGGTCAGAGACTCATTCTTGGCATTGAGCTCAACAATATTGGCCCCTTGGTCACGTGCATCTTCCAGATAACCTTGCAGGCGGTTGTACTGCTTATCATTAATAATAGAAGTATAGTCATTATTATCACGCAAGCTTGGATACATGGTGGTCACAAAATCATTGTAGTGCTTGGTGAATTCGGCAGTTTTGCCCTTAGGCAGGAACATATAATCGGGTGCAACACAGGTTTGGCCCGCATTCCAGAGTTTACCGACCGCAATCCGCTGTGCCACATCACGAATATTCATGGCTGAATGTACCAGCGCAGGAGATTTGCCACCTAGCTCTAAAATCACGGGCACCAGGTTTTCCGCTGCCGCTGCCATCACGGTTTTCCCTACAGTGGTTGAGCCGGTGAAAATCATTTTGTCAAAAGCCAGATGGCTGAATGCATCTGAAATAACCCCGCCACCATTTACAACAGCCACCAACTCCTGCGGAAATGCTTCTGAAAGGGCATTTTCCAGTACATAACCAAAGTGTGAAGATGCACTTGAGATTTTGATCATGGCATGGTTACCCGCTGCCAAGGCGCAGATCAATGGACCAATTGAGAGGAGTAGCGGGTAGTTCCATGGCGCAATAATGCCGATGACACCTAAAGGCTGATATTCTACCCAGCCTTTCGCTGGTTGGTGTAACATGCTGATATGGCGTTTGGATGGTTTCATCCATTCTGTTAGGTTCTTGCTGTAATATTTGATATGTTCCAGACAAGTCAGGACTTCGCCAATTTTGGTTTCCATAATGGCGCGGTTGCCATAATCCTGATTAATTGCGTTAGCAAATTGATCTTGATATTTTACCAGGATATTTTTAAGTCGGGCTAAGCGATCAAGACGTTCTTTGGCGCTTGGCACAGGATGACGTTGGTAAGCTGCTTTTTGCTGCTCAAGCAAATCATGTAGCCGTTGCACATCAACATGAGGTGTCATAGCGGTTGTTTTTGTTTGACTGTTCATAGGAGTGGACCAAAAGAAAGCTTATTATTTTTTAATTTTTAGAGTAAATACTCTAAAGTGTCAAGTCGCTTTATAGGTTTGTTTTATAACCTATTGATAATGTTATAGATGGTTAAACTTAATGTCGCACGCTAAACCGAACAAAACAAAAGATCGAATTTTGCAAATCAGTTTGCAGTTGTTTAATGAGCGTGGAGAGCGTTCGGTCACCACCAATCACATTGCGGCTGAACTGGGGATTAGCCCCGGTAACCTGTATTATCATTTCCGCAATAAACAGGAAATTATCAAGGAACTGGCGCAGCAGTATCAGGCTGAAACCTTGGAAATGCTGGCTTTGCCGACTGATCGCCCATTGAATGCCAATGACAAGATCAGCTATTTTCAGGTGCTCAGCAATCAGTTGTGGGCCTATCGTTTTATTCACCGCGATGTGTATCATCTGGTGGAAAATAATGAGGACTTTAGAAAAATCTACCCGCGTTTTGCAGGGCAGGTGATGCAGCAGGGCCAAAAGATCTATCGCGCTTTCGTGGATGCCGGCCTGATGAAGATGACCGATTCGGAAATCGAAGCCTTGATTATTAACCTGTGGATCGTGCTGACCAACTGGACTAACTTCCTGTATATGTCCGGTCATATCAGTGATAACAATCGTCTTGAAGAAAAATGGGTGTGGCAGGCTTTGCGTCAGATGGTGTTTCTGGAAGGTCCGTATTTGATGGGGGAAAGCCGCCAGACTTATGAACAATTATTGAAATCATTGGGTCCATCCGACCTGTTTGCCAGCTTATCTAATCTTAAAAATGACGACGAGTGAGCCTTAGCTATTTAGTCAGGGGCAAAAAAGGGTTAGAATGCCCGGCTTGATTTTAATTTGATTCGAATAAGTGATATTAACCAAATGAACACGACTACAGCCCACACAGCACGATTACTGATTACTTGTGAAGACAAGCCGGGGATCGTGCAAGCCGTATCGAGCTTTTTGTATCATCAGGGAGCAAACATTACCGCACTTGATCAGTACGCAACAGAAGCTCAGGGCGGGCGTTACTTCATGCGTGTTGAGTTTGAACTTGATAATTTACCATCGCGTAAAGAAGCACTCATGCAGACTTTTGCTGCAAATGTGGCTGAACGTTATGAAATGCAATGGAAATTGAATTTCGTTGGCGAGTTGAAAAAAGTCGGTATTCTGGTTTCGAAAGTTGACCATGCTTTATTAGAGCTGTTATGGCGTCATGCACGTGGTTCATTACCATGTGAAATTACCCAGGTGATCTCAAACCATCCAGATTTGCGAGAAGCTGTTGAAAACTTTGGTATTCCTTTCCATGTCGTCCCAGTGAATAAAGACAATAAAGCTGAAGCTTATGCTCAGATTGATGAAATGATGCAAGGCAACGATTTATTGGTGTTGGCGCGTTACATGCAGATTCTCAGCGAAGACTTTGTTGCGAAATGGGAAATGAAGATTATCAATATTCACCATTCATTCCTGCCGGCTTTCGTAGGTGCAAATCCGTATAAGCAAGCCTATGAGAAAGGCGTAAAATTGATTGGTGCAACAGCACACTACGTGACGGCTGACCTCGATCAAGGTCCGATTATTGAGCAGGACGTTGAACGTGTGAGCCATGACTATAATGTTGAACAGCTGCGTGAATTGGGTGAAGATGTTGAGCGTAATGTCTTGGCTCGTGCGGTGAAGTGGCATTTAGAAGACCGTATTATTGTAGATGGCAACAAGACTGTAGTGTTCTAAGAAACGCTATTGTTCCGTTGTATAAAAAGAACATGCTGTCAGGCATGTTTTTTTATGCCTATTTTTCAAAGCTTAGCAAATATACAAGAAAAAATGGTTGCAAATGAAAACACTTCTCATTTATTATTACGGCACTTTCATTGTTCTATCCGATGAGTGAAATCGCTTTTTTGAAAGCTTCACCGTCTATATAGGTACTTAGATTCTTATGAGTCAATCTCCTGCTACATTCAACACGCCACACCCGATGAAAAAGAAAATCATCACTGCCTTAGTTGCGGTTGTGATTGGACATGTAGGAGTTCTGTGGGCGGTTAGCCACATGAAAACGATGGAGCTAAAGCCTGTCGAGAAAGAGCCGCTTAAGGTGAAGTTCGTTAAAATCAAGGAACCACCAAAGCCTGAGCCGCCTAAACCAAAAGAAAAGCCGAAACCTGAACCTAAAAAAGAAGTAAAAGAGGTCAAAGTGGTTGAAAAACCAATGGCGCCTCCACCGAAAAAAATTGAAAAGGTTCAACAGGTAAAAGAAGCGCCAAAACCGGTGCTGCAAAAAACTGAACCAAAGGTTGAGCCTAAAGTTGAAACGACTGTGGTCACGACGAAAGTGACGGAAAAAGTTGTAGAAAAACCACAGCCCGTACAAGAAGTGGTAAAACCTCAACCAGCCGCGGATCCATCTCCAAAACGCGTTTCAATTGGCGGTGCTGGTGTACAGTGGAGCCGTTCACCCAAATTATCTGTAACAGCGAAAGATCTGGATAATCAGACACGTTCAGTGATGGTTATGATCGAAGCTGATGAGAAAGGTAAAATTACCAATGCACGGATTACCCGTAGTAGTGGTCTACCGAATCTCGATGAAAAAGTTTTACGTGCTGTAAAAAATGCGAAATTTAAACCGTATATGGAAAATGGTGTTGCTTATCCAATTCGAGCAGAGCAGCCGTTTGATCTTAGTCCTTAATGAAATTTGAGTCCTTGCGACAGATTAAATCAGGAGTTCGTATATGAACTTTTCAGTTTATTGGCAACATGCAGATGCAGTAAGTAAGACACTGTATTTCATCCTATTAGCAATGTCGATTGCAACGTGGACTATTTTCATTCTGCGCATTTTAGGAACACGCCAGTTAAAACAACAGGCTTATAACCAACTGGTGCAGGCTTTGGCTGCGCTAAAATCAAAGTTACAGCCTTTATCGTTTGAACAGCGTAAAGCTGTCGCTGAACAAGCATTGCTTCGCCAGATCTCTGCTGAGAAATCTCAAGCAGAAAAAGGCGTATCCGTACTTGGAACAATCGCTTCATTGGCACCGTTTGTGGGTTTATTCGGTACAGTGTGGGGGATTTTCCATGCGCTTGTTGCCGTGGGTAAAAGCGGACAGGCTGGATTGGCTCAGGTGGCAACACCAGTCGGTGAAGCCTTGATCATGACCGGTCTTGGTCTTGCAGTGGCGATACCTGCAGTAATGGCTTATAACATTTGTGTGCGTTTCAACCGTGGTTTGGCACATGATTTACAAGATCAGGCGCATAGTCTGTTAATCGATACCATGTTGCAGCAAGAAACAGCGGCAAAAACAGAAACTAAAGCGACTCAACAAAGTTTAGTTGGAGGTCAAGCTTAAAATGGGCTTTCAATTGGGTGAAGACCACGACAGTGGCATGAATGAGATGAATCTCATTCCTCTGATCGACATTATGTTGGTATTGATGATTATCTTTTTAGTCACAGCAACGGTTGCTAACCCATCAATTCCATTAAGTTTACCAAAAACAACGGCTGAAATTGTTGATCCGCCACCGAAAGCAATCACCATCAGTATTAATGACAAAGGTGAAGTGGCTTGGGATGCACAAATCATTAGCCTGGATGAGCTAGAGAAACGTTTCCAGGAAGCGGGTCAGGCTGCGACCAAACCGACGGTGCAATTACGTGCAGATAAAGAATCAAAATATGATACGGTTGCACAGGTCATGTCGCGTGCCAGTGAAGCAGGCTTAAGTGATATTGCGTTTGTAAGTGAAAACTAAAGTGTGATCGCAATAAAAAAAGCAACTCGGTGAGTTGCTTTTTTTACGTCTATTCATCTTTGAGCAGGTCAAGATACTTGGCGCGGAGTTTGGACAGCTTAGGTGGAATACTAAAGTTGCAGTAACCTTGTGACGGGTTACGGGCAAAGAAGTTCTGATGATATTCCTCAGCAGGGTAGAACGTCGGTACCGGACTGAGTTCAGTCACAATATTCAGCCCTTCATCTTCCAATCCTTGAATGACGTGCTCGGCTTGCTGCTTTTGCTCATCATCGAAGTAATAAATGACAGAGCGATATTGGGTGCCAATATCATTACCCTGACGGTTTAATGTGGTTGGATCATGGGTGGTAAAGAAGACATTCAACAATTGGGTATAGCTGATCTGCTGCTCATCAAAATCAATCAGGATGACTTCGGCATGTTGTGTATTGCCTTGACAGACCTGCTCGTAGCTTGGGTTTTGGGTAATGCCGCCGGCATAGCCACTCACCACTTTTTCAACACCTTTCAGTTGTAGAAATACAGCTTCTACACACCAAAAGCATCCACCACCTAACATTGCCTGTTGCATAAAACTCCCCGATTTTTAATTTTAAGAATGCTACTAACTTAAACGAAGTGCCCAAAAAGTAAAAGCCCGTGTTGGAAACGAGCTTTTACTTTTTATAGTAATCGCGTTAAGGAAGCGGCTGGATGACTGTTACGAAGCTCACCAGTACCTTACCTGATGCATCCATGAATTTAAGCTCATGGCCTTTCAGTTCATAGTTGGTGGTACTTGCCAAAGCATTTGCATATTGGCGAGAAAGCGCACTGTTGTCCTTGCCGATACATGCCATCATGGTTGAAGCAATTGGGCCTAGGCGTAAGATTGAACCTTGGCTTTCAAAAGTCCCCTGAATCTGGTTACAGCCATCTGCACCAAAGAAACGTTTGCCTTTAGCATCGAACTGAATAGCTGGACGTTTGCCAGAAAGATCATTGCTTTTAATCTCCACGCCATTGATATGGGTGGCGATCCAGTTACGGTTATAAAGACCGATGCTTTCTTTTTGAGAAGCGTTTGGTGAGGTTTGGAGAGATTCTGTGGCTGCACAACCCGTCATTGTTACGGCAATTGCCAAAGTACATGTTGTTAAAAAGGGCTTTAACATAAGATTTTAAATCCAAATCATTGTGTTTCTATAAGTGTCTATTAAAAGAAAACAACATGGAGTAGCGCGGGATATTTAGTATCCTTTTGTAAACATTAAGATACTTTTAATGAAATTAGTGGAAAAGTCACTCAACTTTCGGTAGACCTGCGCGAATCACATCTGAAAAATATTCACTGCTGCGATTAGGTTGCTGGTCGTATTGTTCAGCACGAGAGTTGATATGTGCCAGACGATACCATTCATTGATACTGTAATTCTGGTTGAGTGCTTTCAGGTCGTAAAGATAGTTGGGCAAATACCCTGAGGCCAGTAAGCGATAATCTTTTGGCAACTGATGCGGATTAATGGCCTGGACCATATCAAAAACTAAGGTCGTGCAGTTACTGGTTAGGGTGTTGTACCATTTTGCTTCTTCGCGTAGTTCATCGGCCTGCTTCAGATATTCAATAAACAGCGCTTTACGCTCTGCTGGGGGCATTTTGACAGGAAATAAATAAACCTGCTCATGACGAATATTACTGCGTGTATACACAATATCTTTTTCGTCTGAAGCGACTAGGCTGAGCTCGTATTTACGGAAAAAACCGCCAATGGCAGAAAAATCTTCGCCTTTCTCTTTGCGGATCTCAATTGAAAATACCAGAGGCTTTTGATCGGCAAAATCAAAGCTGACCAGTGTATGGGCAATCTGCGGACCCATCCAGTAAGAAGTGATGACATTGATGCCAGTAATTTTGTTTAGATCAATGCTTCGGTCTTCCCAGCGAATGTCATACGTCCCGTCCGCATGCCAGTCAAAGTTACGGACCTTGTGTAAGGTAACCAGATCGCTTTGTTTGCTATAGCTGAGCTGTTCGGCAACTTCTGGATTCCAGTCACGGTCTTGTCTGGCTTCGATAGAAAAATACCAGATCAAGGAACAGGCAAAGGCAACACAATAAATAATGATATCCGTACGGCGGCTGATGAGATGACCGCTGAAATATACACCCAGCAGGCTCAGTGCAAACAGGCTCCAGAGTACAATTGTGATGCGGCTAAAGAAGGTACCGAGCGGTTGCTGAATCCAGAGCGCAAGGCAAAGCCAGATACTCGAAAGAACCACGAATAAGGTGAAGAGACCGTGTAAAAGTCCGATCCCTAACGCAATAAAAAACTCACGTGATCCTATGTTATGCATGGCAACTGCGATCCATTATTATTTTTGGTAGGTCGCAAACTCGAAAGCGACACCAGACTTCTCATCGCGATGTTGTTCTGAGTTTACTTTATGAAAATCCTCAGAGATTTCTGGATAATGTGCATCGCCTTGAACATCAAGGTCTACATGGGTTAACTCTAGGCGATCAGCAATATTAAGGGTTTGAGTAAAAATCTCTCCACCCCCAATAATAAATAAAGACGCTTTTTCAGCGTGTTGTGCATCTGTAAGTGCACCGTTCAATGCCTCTTCGATGCTGTGTGCGATTTTAACCCCTTCGAACTGCCAAGACGGATCACGGGTAATCACCCAGTTAACACGGTTAGGAAGGGCACGGCCCATAGATTCAAGGGTTTTGCGACCCATGATCACCACACCACCTTGCGTGATGGCCTTGAAGTGCTTGAGATCAGCCGAGATATGCCACGGCAAAGCATTGCCTTTGCCGATACAGCGATTTTTATCCATCGCAACTACGTGAACAACTTCAGTGCCTTGCCATGCCATTTTATATTCTCTCTAATCTTTTAAACTGCGACGGGTGCTTTAATTGCTGGATGTGACTCATAGCCAACAATTTCAATATCTTCAAATTTAAAATCAAAAATATCGGTAATTTCCGGATTTAACTTTAATTCACAGAGTGGCAATGGTTCACGAGAAAGCTGTAATTGAGCCTGCTCAAAATGGTTGGCATATAAATGTGTGTCACCACCTGTCCAGACAAAATCACCCACCCCTAAACCGCACACTTGCGCAATCATATGGGTCAGTAGGGCATAGCTGGCAATATTAAAGGGTACGCCTAAGAATACATCGGCACTGCGTTGGTACAGCTGGCAGGATAATTTGTTATCTTGGACAAAAAACTGGAACAGGGTATGACAAGGGGGCAAAGCAACTTTACCTGCTTCATTCGGATTCCAGCCAGACACGATCAAACGACGTGAGTTCGGATTGGTCTTGATTTCATTCACCAGCCATTTGATCTGGTCAAAACCATCTTGCTGATAGCTGCCATCTGCATTTTGGGTTGCGCCAAAGTTACGCCATTGGTGACCATAAACAGGGCCAAGCTCGCCTTCTGGACGGCCAAAGCGCGCCGTTTGCTCAGCCGTTGCCCATTCATCCCAGATCGTGACTTTGTTGTCTTTTAGGTATTGAACGTTGGTATCGCCTTTGAGAAACCAGAGCAGCTCAATCACGATAGAACGGAAATGTACTTTTTTAGTGGTCAGTAATGGAAAACCTTGTGAAAGATCAAAGCGCATCTGATGACCGAATACTGAACGTGTTCCTGTTCCTGTACGGTCACCTTTGTCGCCGCCATTGTCGAGGATATGTTGTAAAAGGTCTAAATATGTACGCATCGTCATTCCTATCGCAAATTTTGCTCGGGCTAATCTTATCAGATTTAGGTCATAAATAATGGTTCTATTTTGACACGACGAGACCCGGCCGATGCGAGTTGCTTTGCCATTTGCATATTTTTTTTACTGGAAGTCCTGTCTGTATTTTATTATTGGCGTCTATTCTTGCTTCTATTATAAATGGATAAGATTGTTAGCCGTTAAAGAACATAAGAGGAGCTTATGCTGATGTTGAGTGAACAAGAAATCAAAAGCATGTCCGAGCAAGAATTTCTCTTAAAATATAGTGAAATTGATAATAAGGGGTCAAATTATGTATTCAATGCAATAGGGATCTTGGTGCTGGCTGCAATTCTGTTGATTACCGGGATTTGGGCTGGGGACACTCTGGTCTATCTCGCTTTTGGCGTTCTGGGAGTAAGTGTTTTCTTTTATAAGCAAGGAATGAATTATAAAAAGAAGGCTGTGGGCTTATGGCTGATGAGATATCCAAATCATTAATTTTTTGTTTTAAGCAGTACTGGATGAGGCTTGAAAAGGGCAGGACGCTGCTGTTATAGAGCATGTCTAAGGTGCTGGATGAACGGGTTTGTTGCTAAATAAAAAAGCGGATGAATTGTCATCCGCTTTTTTCTCGGTTTTGAATCTTATTCAGTCACAAAAGTCACTTTGCCATCTTCTAAAGATTTAACACGAGCTAAGGACTCAACGCGGTAGCCTTTTTCAAGCAACACGTCACGACCCGGCTGGAATGATTTTTCAATCACGATACCAACACCAACTACTTCAGCATTTGCTTGGTGGATCAAGTCGATGAGACCTAAAGCAGCCTGACCATTGGCAAGGAAGTCATCAATTACAAGTGCTTTGTCGCTTGAGCTGATGTGCTTGTTTGAAATCGCAATGGTGCTTTCAGTTTGTTTGGTAAACGAGAACACTTTAGAACGGTAAAGGTCGTCTTTGAGTGTTAATGACTGGTATTTACGGGCGAAAATAACAGGAACGCCAAGTTCTAAACCTGCCATGATTGCAGGTGCAATACCTGAAGCTTCGATGGTAATAATTTTAGTAATACCTGCATCTTTAAAGCGAGCGGCAAACTCTTTACCAATCAGCTGCATTAACACAGGATCGATTTGGTGGTTTAAGAAAGCGTCAACTTTCAACACCTGATCAGATAGAACGATACCTTCATTTAAGATTTTCTGTTCTAAAGCGTACACGGGAGAATCCTCTAAACGGATGCTTGTTCAAGCAAAGGCATATTTTAAAAAGCATCAAAAAAAATGCAAGCCAAAATTGACCAGTTGCTTAGTTTGTTTTACCCGAATAACCGGTTAATAACAGTCCGTAAGACGATTTTCCATCATTATGTGCCATTTTTACTGGCAAATAGTCAAGTTTTGGTGCTAACCAGAATACGGTATTACGTTCCGGTTTATCGTGCTGCATAACCACTTTAATGGTATTAAATGTCCCATAAGGTGTCTTGATACTTTCTGTACCTTGCTTGACAAAAC
Organism: Acinetobacter calcoaceticus; assembly: GCF_051947995.1. Lineage (GTDB taxonomy): Bacteria > Pseudomonadota > Gammaproteobacteria > Pseudomonadales > Moraxellaceae > Acinetobacter. The sequence continues at coordinate 204,230 of NZ_JBLVVH010000002.1, forward strand.
GGCGTTCATCCAGTGCTTTGGCATCCGCAATCAAATATTTGCTTTTTAGCGAATTATTTTTCAAATCTTCACGGATTTGCAACTCGGCATTCAACTCATCCAGCGCGCCTGCCTGCCATGCAAATGAACGGGTCTGATCATCCTTCTTGGTCTCCACAACTTTACTGCCTGGGTTGAAGTTAATACTCATCGTATTGCTGTGAATCAGGATCTTGCTACTACGGCTAAAGTTTTGTGAGGTAATTTTGTTATTAGCAAAATTAAACTGGCTGGTTTCAGAGGCAGACGCAATCGCACCTGCTTTGGCATTGAACTTATACGTCCAGTTATTGCCTTGTTGAGAAAGGGTACGTGTTGCAGAGCCCAGATTCTTGTTGTTGTAGCTAAATTGATAGCTGGCCTGGAAAGGGGCCATCGCCAATGCATGACTAGATAAGCTTGCACTTAGAAGGGCTGCAGAGGTAATACCTGCTACTTTCAATAATTTCTTTGTCATAACATTCTATCCTCTGAGTGACCATGGAAAGTCAATCACTCATTTATCACTACGATTTAAGACTATTATGCTTGCAGATTGTGTAGAAAAGATCAGGCTTTTTACTAAGCGCTTGTTAATTTTTCGTATAAATCATGAAGTTGTGTATATGCGTGGTATGCGTTATGGTGCAACATACCACCGAGCAATCAATGTACTATTTGTTTGGGGCTTTTTGCTGAATGGGCGTGACTTCAGTATCTTCCAGACTATCTTCATCAAAGTCATCATCGTTTGATGGTGAAAGAATTGCAGCCAGATTGACGTTGCCCCAGACAATGAGTTCTGCTGGACGTACCCGGGCACGATTCACATGCACTTTGCTCAGGGTTTCAATAATACTGGCTTTCTTGCCGAGCCAGCGGTTGAGATCCAGATAAAGTAAGTCGTCTTTGACCTTGACGATGTCAAAATGTTCCAGAATTTTACCCAGAGGATCTTCTTCGCGGAATTTCTGGTAATACCAGATGGCAATATAAAAGCCCCATTTCTGAAAAATATTCTTGAATTTTGCCTCAATTACCTGCGTATTGCTGATCTGTTCAAACACCATCAGTTGTACGTTCTGATTCATTTCCATCTGAATCAATTTTAAGTCGACCGAGAGCGTGGTATGTAAGCCTTTCACATCTAGCGTCGTATATAAGCGTAACCAGCCATCATATAAATCGGCATGCAGGTCTTTCATCATGTCGACATTTTCTGTGACATAACGTTCCATGGTGGCATTCACAAACACTTGTGAAAGCGAAAACTCTCTTTCTTCTTCGATGAATTCTTCTGCTTTTTGGTAAACTTTACGTAGACGTTTAAAAACGGATGAAATTAGCGTTTGCATAAAAGTTGTTCCAGAAAGTGAATTGATAGGTCATGCAATGCCACGATCTTTGTATTAACTAAAAAATAAAAATAAATTTCTAACTTGCAGTGTAGCAAAATTAATTGCTACATTTTCATAAAATGCTGGTATGGAAACACTGTAACTATAAGTGGATCACATTTTTGTAAATTTTTGAATATTGTTTTGGTTTTTATACGGTTATCACCGTTGGGGATGGGGCATTTTTTGCCGCTTGAATCGCATGTGGAATAAAATAAATTTTCGTTCAACGCTGTCTGGTTACTGGTGGCAAGATCCGCTTTTTGTGGGTGCAGTTGCTTTGGCAATGCTGCTGCATGGCGCTGTGCTGGCTATTCATTTTACTATGCCTTCTCCTTCAGATACCTCAACCAAAGAGATTGCGGTCACCGTGCGTCCAAGTGCGGATAAAGTCAAAGAGGCGGATTTTCTGGCACAGGCGGATCAACAGGGTTCGGGTGACTTTCGTCAAGCGCATCGTATGTCGAGCGATATGCCAGCGCCCATGCAAGCAGATGCAACAACAGGCAAGTCTGCGCTAGAAAGTCTGGAAAAAATTCAGCAGAAGCGTGAACTCAAATTTGAAGAAAAAGTATTAATGACGGTTTTAAGCTGGCAAAAACAGGCCGAACAAAGCGAACGTAAAAAGACGCTGGATGAGTTACAAAGCCAGTTTCAGACCAAGGCTGCGATGGTGGCGAGCTTGGAAGCACAATATTTACAACGACAGCAAAATTTTAGCCGCAAACAACGAATTAAAACCGTCGATGGCATTCAGGCCAAACAAGATGCATCCGCTGCCTATCTGGATAAATTCCGTCAAAAAGTTGAATTATATGGCAACCGTTATTATCCAGATGAGGCAAAGCAGCAGCGTTTAGCCGGAGAAGTGCGTTTAATGGTGATTTTGAATGCTGAGGGCGGGATTCGGGCAATTCGCTTAATCGAAAGTTCGGGGCATTCTGTTTTGGATGAAGCCGCTAAAGCCTCGGTACGTCGTGGCGCACCCTTTGGCGCATTTGATACGGCCATGAAAAAGGATATTTCTGAGTTGCGAATTATCCGGACTTGGCGTTTTGACCCCGTTGATGCAGAGTTTGAAGTGCATTAATTGTAAATCATTGAATAGCATACTGAATATAACCTTATTCCTTATCTTTGCGAAGAGAGTAAATCATAAAAAAACGGCTGTATTTCGCCGTTTTTTTATGCGGTTTGTGGATAAGTTTGTCTTTATTCACAATTCCTTTTGACTGGAATAGGCTCGTTCAATCTTACAGATTTCAACGCTAAAGTCCTGATACCATTTTTCTTTACCTAAGCGCTGGGCTACTTGATGCGCTGCATCTTGTTGCCAACGTTGAATATCTTCAAGGCTATGCCAATAAGACAGGGCAATTTCAAAACCATTTTCACTGCATGCTTCAAACTTGGCACAGTTAAACTGGCTCAAGGCTTTATGTCTGAGCATTTGGGCCATGTCTGAATACGTTGCATCAAGTGCTTTGATCGTGGCTTTAAAAATAACGATATACATAGGAGCTTGGCCTAGTTTTCATCAGCTTGGTAAGGATTGGCAATCCCCAGTTTTTTCAGAATCTCGATTTCTAACGCTTCCATCTCTTCAGCGTCGGCTTCACTGGTCTCATGATCGTAACCGAGTAAATGTAAAACGCCATGGACCAGTAAATGATTGAAATGATCATTTGGTGCTTTTTGCTGTTCAGCGGCTTCTTGTAAAACTACAGGAATACAAATGACTAAATCACCGAGTGGCTCTGCATCCAGTAAGCTGAGCATTTCCTCTGGGATATCACTGGGGAAAGACAGCACATTGGTCGGTTTGTCTTTTTCACGATATTGCAAATTGAGTTCATGGCTTTCTGCTAGATCTACACAGGCAATCCCGATTTCACAATTGACATCGAAACCGACATGACGCAGTGCGGTTTCGATATTTTTTTTGATTTGCCCGCGTTTGAGTGGCAATTCAGCAGCTTGAAAGTCTTGTTGAAGACTTAAATTGATTTTCAAAATAGATCCTTAGATATAAATTAGATCTACGAGCTTAGATTGAGTCTAAGAAATGTAGATAAAGATCATGGTGGAATCGTGCCACATTCTCATCCATTTGCTGGATAAGCCTTCGGCGCGACCTACTTTTGTTTTGGCAAAAGTAGGCAAAACCTGATTTTACATTATTGTAACGTTAGATCCGCATCCTTCATTCACAGCATAGCTGTTCATCTTGCGCTCAGACAAAGCATAGCTTTGTTTATCTTCGCTCAGGTTGCGAATGACAGCTCCGAGTATCGAACTAGATTGATATTATTTAATGCTGAGCATCAGCTTTCTCATCATTTTCTGCAATCAGTGCTTCTTGTTTGGCTTTGCGTTCGGCGCGGGCTTCTGCTGACAAGCGTTGCTGCTCATTATCCCAGCCTTCATAAGCTTCAACAATTTTTTGTACCAGTTGATGGCGCACCACATCACGAGAGTGGAAACGGGTGATATGAATTTCATGCACATTTTCCAGTACCCGTAAGGCTTGTGCCAAACCGGACTGCTGGCCGCGTGGCAAATCAACCTGAGTCACGTCCCCGGTGATTACGGCACGAGAGCCAAAACCTAAACGGGTCAGGAACATTTTCATCTGTTCGGGTGTGGTATTTTGCGCTTCATCCAAAATCACGAAAGAGTGATTCAGGGTGCGTCCGCGCATGTAGGCGAGGGGGGCAACTTCAATCACTTGGCGTTCAATCAGTTTGGCTACTTTTTCAAAACCCAGCATTTCATACAGGGCATCGTACAGCGGACGCAAGTACGGGTCGATTTTCTGGGTCAGATCGCCAGGTAAGAAACCCAGCTTTTCACCTGCTTCAACCGCTGGGCGAACCAGTAAAATGCGCTGAATCTCATTGCGTTCCAGCATATCAACCGCAGCAGCGACTGCTAGATAGGTCTTACCTGTCCCGGCAGGGCCGATACCGAATGAAATATCACTTTGTAAAATGCGTTGTACGTAACGTTTTTGATTGGCACCACGTGGGTTGATTCGCCCTTTGCGGGTCTGCAACCAAACACTGTCAAGGCCAGTATGTTCCTGTTCTGAATCATCCATGAGTTCACGGTCGGTCTGTGAACCCTGGATCATCAAATGAATCACATCGGCACTGATCTGTGAGGAAATTTCTGATTCTTGATAGAGCCGCTGCAATAGTGCTTCGGCTCTTTCGACTGCTTCTATATCACCATCGAGATAAAAGGCATCGCCACGGTGAGTAATTTTGACATCTAAACGTTGTTCGATTTGTTTTAAATGCCCGTTATACGCACCGAGCATGCTTTTCAAGCGTTCCAATTGAATCTCAGGGAACGTTACTGTACGTCGAATCGCTGCAGTCAAGATAAACCCTTTTTGTTGCTTTGTAGGAATAACCCTTACATTACGCCACGTCAGGTTCAAGATTCAAGAGTTCTCCGTAAACTAAATTTAAAGTTTTGATTTCAGTGATCTCGATCTCTGCAAAACGACCAACCCACGCGGCATCACCGATAAAGGTGACTAAACGTGTGTTGTCTGCGGTACCGATTAAAACATTCGGGTCTTTATCCGATACTTTTTCAATCAGGACGCGTTCAATTTTACCGAGCATGGCATCAGTTTTATCGATACTCGATTTTTTAATCACTTCCTGAACTTGCGCAAGTCGATCTTTTTTCACTTGCTCAGGTGTGCTATCCGGTAAGTCCGATGCAGGTGTGCCCGGACGTTTTGAATAAACAAAACTGTAAGAGTGATCGAAATCTAAATCTTTAATAAATTGCAAGGTTTCAGCAAAGTGTTCATCTGTTTCCCCCGGGAAGCCGATAATGAAGTCACTGGATAAATGCATATCTGGACGCACTTTGCGTAGCTTGGCAATTTTATCAATGTACACATCAATGGTGTGGTTGCGCTTCATGGCTTGCAGTACATCGTTCGAACCACTTTGTACTGGCAAGTGTAAATGCGACACCATTTGCGGTAAATCACGGTAGCACTGAATCAGATCATCTGAAAATTCAAGCGGGTGAGAGGTGGTATAGCGTAGACGACCGATTCCTGGAATCTCTGCAACCAAGCGCAATAATTCAGGGAAGGTACAAATGCCACCTTCGAAGGTTTCACCGCGGTAACCATTCACGTTTTGGCCCAGTAAGCTGATTTCACGAACCCCTTTTTCAGCTAAACCGGCAATTTCAGCCAGCACGTCATCCAGCGGACGAGACACTTCTTCACCACGGGTATAGGGAACCACACAGAAAGAACAGTATTTAGAGCAGCCTTCCATGATGGAGACAAATGCCTTAAAGCCTTCGACACGTGGTTCAGGCAGGAAGTCGAATTTTTCGATATCCGGGAAAGAAATATCTACCAGTTTGATTTTTTCTTTCTTTGGCTTTTCCACTTGCTCATTATGCTGATCCAGCATTTGTGGCAAACGGTGTAAGGTTTGCGGGCCAAAGACCATGTCGACATAAGGTGCACGTTTTTGAATGTTGTCGCCTTCTTGAGAAGCAACACAACCACCGACACCAATCACCAGATCAGGATTTTTTTCTTTAAGTTTGCGCCAGCGGCCTAAACCACTGAAGACCTTTTCTTGGGCTTTTTCACGAATCGAACAGGTATTCATCAGCAGAATATCCGCATCATTCGGGTTGTCAGTGAGCACATAACCGTGCGAATCACCTAATAAATCTGCCATACGATGACTGTCATACTCATTCATCTGACACCCTTGAGTTTCAATATATAACTTCTTAATTGAAACATCAGCGGTGTGCATGGGCTGGGTAACAGTGTTTTCTGAGGCAGCTTTTACAGCACTGGGAATGAATGTTTGAACCGTCATGCAGGCTCCTAAACAAGGTGGATTTAAATAAACCGCGGATTATAGCAGTATTTTTGCTTGTGCGCAGAGAATAAAAAACTGACAAAAATGGACAGTTTGTGAATAAAATTGTGTGAATTTTAATGAATATGAATCAGTAATTTACATAACACAACAATAGTGAGAAGCTAGACTTATTACACTATGTAAGCAGGCAAAATTGGGCATAGATATTGATGAAGATGAAAAAGCAGTGTGATTTAATAACAACAGGAAGACGTAAATCGAATAATAAGAACAGTTTCCGTCGTTTTATTGCCATGAGTGGAATGATTGCCTGCTCGTCGGTCTATGCTTTGGACGAACAATTCAATGATGCCCTGCGTGCTGCCAATTCGGGTAATACGGCTTTGCTCGATCAATATCAATATTCAATGCAAAATGATGCATTGGGTTATTATCCAGAATACTGGAAACTGAATACCAATCTCGGTTTTCAGCCAGCGACGTCCATTATCAGTTTTGCTCAGCGTTATCCGCAATCCGCAATGGCTGAAAAACTCGCGGCCGATTATGTCGAAGAAAAAGTTAAACAGGCCAGCTTCGCCGATGCCAAGCCCGTACTGAGTTATGTCACCAATCCTGATCAGGAAGAAAGTTGTGCGGTGGCCCAAGTGCGTGCCAAGACGGGCGATAGTCTGGTTTTTGCTGAATATAAAGACATCTGGCTGACGACCAGTACTCAACCTGAATCGTGTAATGGCTTGGGACGTTTGATGTTGTCCAGTCCCTTAATGACATCACAGGATCGTCAGCAACGTTTGTGGGGACAATTGCGCGCAGGTCAATCTGGCCCAGCAATTGCCACAGCTCAAACCATGGGCCTGAATCTTTCGCTGGCTCAGTTTAACCAGATTCAGGCCAATCCATTGGGCTATTTATGGAGTGCCCCTAAGTCCAACGATGCCGATTATGCTTATCTGATTTTTGCGCTTGGCCGTGTTGCCGATAGTGACTTAACCAATGCTTTAGGTAATGTGCAACGTGTGGTTCAGGATGTGCCTCAACCTGTACAGAAATATCTTTACCGCACCATTGGCTATGTCGGTGGAACCACTGTGATGAAAAACGGTTTTAACCGTGAAGTACTGAACGCGTTTGATCAGAGTTATGGCTATCCGTTTAGTCCGGAAGAAGCTGAAATCTATGCGCGTCAGGCGATTCGTTTCGGGGCCTGGGAAAGTCTGATTCGTGCCATTGATGCGATGTCGGTAACCCAAAAACAGGAAGATCGCTGGCAGTACTGGTTGGCACGTGCCTCTGAGCAACGTTCCGATGGGGGTTCCAAACAGGCGGCTCAGCAGATTTATCGTAAACTGGCACAAGGTGGTGACGATTATCATAATTTGCTAGCCAAAGACCGTATCGGCGAACGCTATAACCATCAGCCTTATAATGAACAGCCAAGCGCCCAAGATACCCAGCGTCTCAACCAGAATATTCATTTTCGACGTGCCTTTGCATTAAGAAATATCAATGCGCCTGCAAATTATACCAACCGCGAATGGAACTGGGCCGTCCGCCAAGCCTATCTGCAACATGATGATGGTTTATTGCTTGCTGCAGCAAAACGCGCGCATGACATGGGCTGGTATGATCGCGCCATTTATGCGGCTGACCGGACCACGTCTCGTCATAACGATACCTATCGTTATGCAACACCACATCGCAGTAATGTGACCAGCCATAGTTACAATGCTGGTATTGATCCCGCTTGGGCATATGGTTTAATGCGTCAGGAAAGTCGTTTTGTGACCTCTGCACGTTCGAATGTCGGGGCAGGCGGTCTCATGCAGATTATGCCAAACACGGCAAAACTGATTGCACGCCAAATGGGTGAGACCTATAACCCTGCCGCATTAAGTGAAATGAATACCAATATTCGTTACGGTACTTATTACCTTTCAATGATCCAGAGTCAATTGAGTGGCAGTTCGGTATTGGCAACGGCAGGTTATAATGCAGGTCCGAACCGTGCCCGTCGTTGGCAGCCGGATAATCAGACCATGGCAGCAGATCAGTACACCGAAACCATTCCATTACTGGAAACACGTGACTATGTGAAACATGTCATGACCAATGCGACACATTATGGTGTGGTACTGGGACAGGGCGCACAGTCGCTAGAAAAACGCATGAGTACCATACCTGTGCGCAATAGTCCTTAAACACACGAAGATGTTTAATTTGAGATAATGAAGTTTTTGCATTTGATGAAAGCCGTCGACTTATTAAAAGGGCAGTGGATGAAAGCGATACAGGCATTGATCTGTTATCTGGCCTTATCATTTGCTGCACCGTTATATGCAGCTGATAAACAGGATGTTGCCGGTTATGTCATGCATGTACAAATGACGCCTGCTGCCTGCGCATTTGATTCATCAAGACAAAAACAACGTAAATGTCTGGAAGGCTATTCGCTGACCATTGCAAGTTTGCTGCCTGAAGTGCCTTTAAACCGGGATTGCTCGACCAAGACTTCTGCCAGATTGTCACCTTTGCAGGCGAAAGTGGTTGCACGGGTCATGCCGGATGAAAATGCACGGGTCCAATTGTGGCAGGATGTGGGCGGATGCATGCCAATGAATGCCAGCCAATACTTTAGAACCATTATTAATTTCGCTGAACGCCTGAAAATACCGGCTGATTTGACCAGTCCAAATACCATTGAAGTACAAAAAGAAAGCCTGAGACAGCAATTTACCAAGCTCAATCCATCGTTGCCGCCAAATGGTATCCGCTTCACCTGCCAATCTTCAAAATTTAATTCGGTTTTGACGGAAATTCGGGTTTGTTATCAAAAAAATGGTCAATATAAACAATGTGCTAGCCATATTGTGACGGGCTGCCCAAGTGAGTTTACGATTAAAGGCAGTTATTAGGCTTTTACCTAGTTTGATTTGTATTTTCTATTAGACTTTCGTTGAAATTCATTCTCTTTTACATGCATATGCATTCGCTTTAGAGTACAATCTTTGCCGTTTATGATAATTCGGTTGAATAATAATAACGTTCAATCGTGCTAACGCATCTCATTGGAGAATATCACATGAAGCAACCCGTTCGTGTTGCCGTTACAGGCGCTGCTGGTCAAATTGGTTATAGCTTATTATTCCGTATCGCAAGCGGCGAAATGTTAGGTAAAGATCAACCAGTCATTTTACAATTGCTTGAAGTTCCTTTTGAGAAAGCTCAACAAGCGCTTAAAGGCGTGATGATGGAACTTGATGACTGTGCTTTCCCGTTATTGGCAGGCATGATCGGGACTGATGATCCTAAAGTTGCATTTAAAGATGCTGACTATGCGTTATTAGTTGGTTCTCGTCCACGTGGTCCAGGTATGGAACGTGCTGACTTATTAAAAGTAAATGGCGAAATCTTCATTGGTCAAGGCCAAGCATTGAACGAAGTTGCAAGCCGTGACGTTAAAGTATTGGTTGTGGGTAACCCTGCGAACACTAATGCTTACATCGCAATGAAATCTGCTCCAGATCTTCCTGCTAAAAACTTCACAGCAATGTTGCGTCTTGACCACAACCGTGCGTTGACTCAACTTGCTCAAAAAGCGGGTGTTGCAGTTTCTGACATCGAAAACATGACTGTTTGGGGTAACCACTCTCCAACAATGTATGCTGACTACCGTTTCGCAACAGCAAATGGCGTAAGCTTAAAAGACAAAATCAACGATGCGGCTTGGAACAAAGATGTGTTCCTTCCAACTGTTGGTAAACGTGGTGCTGCGATTATCGAAGCGCGTGGTTTGTCTTCAGCTGCTTCAGCTGCGAATGCTGCAATTGACCATATGCGTGACTGGGCGCTTGGTACCAACGGCAAATGGGTAACTATGGGTATTCCATCTGATGGTTCTTATGGTATTCCTGAAGGCGTAATGTTCGGTTTCCCTGTAACCACTGAAAACGGTGAATACAAAATCGTTCAAGGTTTGGAAATTGACGAATTCAGCCGTGAGCGTATCAACTTCACGCTGAACGAGCTTGAAGAAGAGCGTGCAGCGATTGCTGACATGGTAAAATAATTTATCAAACTGATAAATTGAAAAAGCACTCTCCCTGAGAGTGCTTTTTTTATACAGAGCACACAAAAAACAACAAGAAAATATAGACATACCTAAGCATCTTCAATCCATTTGCTGATAAATTATTTTGATCGAAAGCACTTATGGAGAATAACAATGTTTGAACAACAACCCACACTGGAACTTTTATTTGAACAACTTGGACTTGGGGCGGATGAAGCAGCAATTGAAAATTTTGTGAAAGCGCATCAGCTTAGTGCTGATCAGAAATTACATGAAGCTGAGTTCTGGAGTGCGGGTCAGAGAGATTTTCTAAAAAGTCACTGGGACAAAGATGATGAATGGGCCATTGTGATTGATGAACTGAATCAACAGTTACATGTAGACAGTACCAAGTCATAATTCGATAAAAATAAAGCTCACATTAGTGAGCTTTATTGCGTAATAGGGTGCTAAACCAGTCTTCTTTACGGACTTCAACAAAAGCGGGGTGAAGCTGTAATAATTCCAGATCATGCTCTAGGCAAGACACATACTTTTTCAACCAGTGACGTGTTAATGCCTGTTCTTGCTTAACGGCAGATGCATAAGCCAAAAAGAAATAAATATCCAGATGCTCATGATGTGCCAGTGGCTTCAAGATCTGCTGAGTAATGAGAGCAAAACGTTGCTCTTTGGTCAGCTCGAAATAAATCATATAAGCTTTGGCTAAATATAAGGAGAGGTTGAGATACAGGCTTAATGGCATTTCCTCATATTCAATCCGTGCCTGTTCAAGCAATACGATTGCTTCTTGCAAGAAATGCAACTGTTCCTGACGCACATGACTCAGTACAACCAGCTGTAAACGCAGGTCTGCACGTTCTAAAGCAAGTTCAGGGCTATTATTCTCTAAAAAGAGTTGGTCAGTTTCACCAATGCGTGCAATGACTTGTTTAGTTTCGTTCGACATGTATTGATCCAGAATCGTCAGTTATGCCTAGGTATATAAGGCTGTTTTTAGGAATTTAAAGGGCTTAGCCCTGATTCCAGATTGAGCTTCCACTACGTAACCATGCAGTAATCGACAAGCGCTGTTGTTTTGAGCGTAGGACCTCATGCAATAAATCGCTCTGGAAAATCGCCAGACGATTAGGTGAGGGCTGGATAATATGCCATTGACCATTCTTATCCTGCAAACGTAATTGACCGCCCCAGTCCTCTTGCCAGCTTTCATGCACATAGAATACGGTGGAAATCATCCGGTCATTTTTTTGTTGCGGATTGTCACGATGCAAAGCATAAAATTCACCTGCGTTATAGCAGGCAAAATGTGCTTCTACTTCTTTGATCCCGAGATAAAAGGCCTGATTTAAAGCTTGTGAGAACTCTTCTAAAGCTTTGAGATGCTGTTGGGCAATCGGTAACTGGCCATCAATCCAGAGAATATGGTCACTCCGGATATGACTGACCACACCGTTTTGTACTCCCGCTGCTCTGAATTCAGCAAGATGAGAGGTGCATTCATGAACAAGAGAGTGTACATATTCATTTGAATAGACATCATCAATTAAGGCAAAGCCAAATTCATTTAAATCATCCAGAATTTGCTCTAAATTCCATGATTCAGCAAGAGAGGTTGGTTGCATGGCACTCCAGTTTAGGACGGGTAGGATTAAAGTGCGATTTTAGACGATCACATCAACGCTAAAGAATACTTTTTTCTTTCATGTTAAACTACCCGCTGAATTGAGGAATAAATTGTTAACATGAATTACCGTCACCATTTCCATGCAGGTAACTTTGCCGATGTGATGAAGCACGTACTTTTGCTTCAACTGCTTGCTCGCTTAAATACTAAAGATAAACCTTATCGATATATTGATACCCATGGCGGTGCCGGTAAATATGATTTATCGACTTCTGAAGCACAAAAATCAGGTGAATTCTTAACGGGTATCCATCGTTTGGTCAAACTTGACGATTCGATTAAGCGGAATGCACCTGAAGGTGTAAAACAATATCTTAAAATTGTTGAAGATATGCGTGCAACTTCGGGTAAAGGTGCTTATCCGGGATCTCCCTGGTTTGCGCTTGAAGGCATGCGTGAAACGGATAAAGCGACTGTGTTTGAAATGCAGCGTGACGTGTTTCAGCAATTATATTTTAATATTCGCGATAAACGTGCCGGCTTGCATGAGCGTGATTTTTATGAAGGTCTGATGGGGGTCATTCCACCGAAAGAAAAGCGTGGATTGGTCATGATTGACCCACCTTATGAAATCGAGCGTAAAGATTTCCCGCAGTTGGTTGAATTACTGCAAACAGCACATAAAAAATGGCCAACAGGCGTATTCGCTGTTTGGTATCCGATCAAGGATCGCGCGATGATTGACCGTTTTGAAAAGAAAATGTTGAAAACCGGTATTCGCCGTCAATTGATTTGTGAAATTTGTGTATGGCCAGATGACACACCAGTCGGTTTGAATGGTTGTGGTTTGTTGGTGATTAATCCACCTTGGAAATTCTCGGAAGATGCGGATCAGGCATTACAATGGTTATTTCCACATTTGCGTATGAGTGAAAATGGTGGACATGCTGCAGTGCGTTGGTTGGTGGGTGAATAACCCATCAACGTCAAAATATTCTTGAGGAATTGAAAATAATGACAAATTCTCTTAAACCTGATTCTGATTTAAATAAAGATGCCCATTCTTTTGATGGCATCACTTTTGAAGTAGAAGAAGAAGAGCATACGCACGAAGGACAAAAAGTGAAACGTCGTGGCATTTATTTGTGGCCGAATTTAATTACAACAGCTGCACTTCTTTCTGGTTTCTACTCAATTATTGCGAGTATGAATGGTAATTTTAACCAGGCCATCTATGCCATTTTCTTGGCCGCATTACTTGATGGTTTAGATGGACGCGTGGCGCGTGCAATTGGCGCACAAAGTGCATTTGGTGAACAATACGACTCACTTTCTGATTTATTGGCCTTTGGTGTCGCACCTGCAATCTTGATGTATAGCTGGAGTTTGCATGACCTCGGACGTATTGGTCTGGCATGCTGTTTTATTTATACCGCGTGTGCTGCTTTCCGCTTGGCCCGTTTCAATGTACAGATTGGTGTGGTGGATAAACGTTACTTTATCGGGATTGCCAGTCCGCTTGCTGCCGTTACCGTGATCTCGCTGGTTTGGGTCGGGCGTGATTTTCCGTTTATCTTTGATTTAAGAGATATTGTAATTCAGGTCATCAATGCTGTGGTTATGGTTGCAGTCGGTTTATTGATGATTTCGAATATCAAATACTATTCGTTTAAACAAATGGATCGTAAACGTGTACCTTTTGTCGTGATGTTGCCTGTGGTCTTGATTTTTGCTGCAATCACGTACAACATTCCTGTAGGGATCTTGATTGTATGTATTCTCTATGTGCTTTCAGGCTTTGTAACGACTTTGTTTGCAAAAAAGAATGATGAAAAAATAACAACCTAAAATTCAGGAGGTTCAGTATGCCAATATTGATGAGTAATAATCAATTAAAGCAGCTGAACCTCAATAAGTCAGATGCTTTAACTTTTCACCCTCCTAAGGGGTTATTTAAAATTGTTTATCAGGCCCTGATCCTGCCGAATTTGCCTGAGCCATTTCACTATTTCAACTTTATTAGCCTGATCGGGCAACCCCGTATTCCAATTTGCTATAACGCCAGTGCCATTACTACAACCGCGATTGATACTGCTACTGTTCTAGTGAGCAGCAGCGCATCCACGGTGGGGCATCTGAAAAGCTATAGTGCAAAAGAACAATGCCAGTTAGAAGTAGATCGCTATCAGTTTCTTGATGTCGATCATATTCAGGCCGATTTTCCTCATTATTATTTTAAACGGAATGATGAAGAACTCAGTTGTCAGCTCAAAGTGAAGATCTGCACGGATATTGAAAATCACTCGGCTTTACAATGGGGAGTGGCAGACTACTGGTATGTCTCTTGCCAATGTGAGGGTGAAATTGTTTATAAAAAACAAAAATACCAAATCGAGGCGCGTGGTGTCTTAAAACATGCCCGGGCGATTTATTTTCCTTTTATCGTTTTTCATTTTTTTACCTATCAAATTATTCAGATTCATCCTGATTTGCAAATCATCATGTCTGAACTCAGAAACCAATGGAATACCATTGTCTTTTCACGGATAGAAATACAAACCAAGGAAGCGACGATTCTGTATGAACATCAGGTAATGCTGGATATCAGGCGGGTTTATCCGAAAGTCAAAACACCGAATGGGCGGGAAATGTATTTACCACGAGAGTTTATTTGGCAGTACCAAGAAAAAGATGAAGTGATTTTTCAGGTGCAAGCCAAAAGTCGGGGAGACTATAAGTTTGGTCTTGCTGCAGGTTATGTAGGTAGCTTTCATTACCAGCTATTATGGAAAAACAAAACTTATGAAGGTACCGGATACTGTGAATATATTGATTGCAGGCCATTACATTGGCAGGAAAAAAATAAAACCGAGCAAATAATCGACCAAATTCCTCATTTTCAGCCTTATTTGTGTAAAAAGTAGACGCTTGGTCAAATAATTTAAATAAAAATAGAAAAGGGTGTTGCAACTGATCTGAAATGCTGTAGAATGCACATCCATCGGCGGTGATGCAGATAAAAACTTGTTGAGAAACAAGGATTTGGCTAAAATGGTTAGATTCTTGGGTTGATTGATAAGTTTGCTAAATATCTAAATTACCTGTTGACTTTTAAGAAATTGAGAGTAATATAGCCGACCTAGCTTGGTGATGACGAATCATCGAGAAGATCATTAAGAGAATAGAAGAACAACTTGTGTGGATTTTTACTGGTTGATCGATCGAAAATATTTCATTGATTAATTGGTTTAAATTTCTCGAAGTTTATTTGAGCAAATATTTAAGTCAGTAATTGA
>NZ_JBLVVH010000002.1:221333-420335 GCF_051947995.1 Acinetobacter calcoaceticus
TAACGACTGTTTGGGGTTGTATAGTCAAGTAATTAAGTGCATGTGGTGGATGCCTTGGCAGTCAGAGGCGATGAAAGACGTGATAGCCTGCGAAAAGCTCCGGGGAGGCGGCAAATATCCTTTGATCCGGAGATTTCTGAATGGGGGAACCCACCCGCTAAAAGGCGGGTATCATAAGCTGAATACATAGGCTTATGAAGCGAACGAGGGGAAGTGAAACATCTCAGTACCCTTAGGAAAAGAAATCAATTGAGATTCCCTTAGTAGCGGCGAGCGAACGGGGAGCAGCCCATTAAGTTATGTGTGTTCTAGTGGAACGCTCTGGGAAGTGCGAACGTAGAGGGTGATATTCCCGTACACGAAAGGGCACACATAATGATGACGAGTAGGGCGAGGCACGTGAAACCTTGTCTGAATATGGGGGGACCATCCTCCAAGGCTAAATACTCCTGACTGACCGATAGTGAACCAGTACCGTGAGGGAAAGGCGAAAAGAACCCCTGTGAGGGGAGTGAAATAGATCCTGAAACCGCATGCATACAAGCAGTGGGAGCACCTTCGTGGTGTGACTGCGTACCTTTTGTATAATGGGTCAGCGACTTATATTCAGTAGCAAGGTTAACCGCATAGGGGAGCCGTAGAGAAATCGAGTCTTAATAGGGCGTTTAGTTGCTGGGTATAGACCCGAAACCAGGCGATCTATCCATGAGCAGGTTGAAGGTTGGGTAACACTAACTGGAGGACCGAACCCACTGTCGTTGAAAAGCCAGGGGATGACTTGTGGATAGGGGTGAAAGGCTAATCAAGCCTGGTGATAGCTGGTTCTCCCCGAAAGCTATTTAGGTAGCGCCTCGGACGAATACCATTGGGGGTAGAGCACTGTTTCGGCTAGGGGGTCATCCCGACTTACCAAACCGATGCAAACTCCGAATACCAATGAGTACTATCCGGGAGACAGACTGCGGGTGCTAACGTCCGTAGTCAAGAGGAAAACAATCCAGACCGCCAGCTAAGGCCCCAAAATCATAGTTAAGTGGGAAACGATGTGGGAAGGCATAGACAGCTAGGAGGTTGGCTTAGAAGCAGCCACCCTTTAAAGAAAGCGTAATAGCTCACTAGTCGAGTCGGCCTGCGCGGAAGATGTAACGGGGCTAAAACTATGTGCCGAAGCTGCGGATGTATACTTTAGTATACGTGGTAGGGGAGCGTTCTGTAAGCCGATGAAGGTGTATTGAGAAGTATGCTGGAGGTATCAGAAGTGCGAATGCTGACGTGAGTAACGACAAAACGGGTGAAAAACCCGTTCGCTGAAAGACCAAGGGTTCCAGTCCAACGTTAATCGGGGCTGGGTGAGTCGACCCCTAAGGCGAGGCCGAGAGGCGTAGTCGATGGGAAATTGGTTAATATTCCAATACTTCTGTGTAATGCGATGAGAGGACGGAGAAGGTTAAGTCAGCCTGGCGTTGGTTGTCCAGGTGGAAGACAGTAGGCATGCATCTTAGGCAAATCCGGGGTGCTCTATGCTGAGAGTTGATAGCAAGCTGTACTTGTACAGTGAAGTGGCTGATACCATGCTTCCAGGAAAAGTCTCTAAGCTTCAGTTACACAGGAATCGTACCCGAAACCGACACAGGTGGTCAGGTCGAGTAGACCAAAGCGCTTGAGAGAACTCTGCTGAAGGAACTAGGCAAAATGGTACCGTAACTTCGGGAGAAGGTACGCTGCTGACGGTGATGGGACTTGCTCCCTGAGCTATTGGCAGCCACAGAAACCAGGCCGCTGCAACTGTTTATTAAAAACATAGCACTCTGCAAACACGAAAGTGGACGTATAGGGTGTGATGCCTGCCCGGTGCTGGAAGGTTAATTGATGGGGTTAGCGTAAGCGAAGCTCTTGATCGAAGCCCCAGTAAACGGCGGCCGTAACTATAACGGTCCTAAGGTAGCGAAATTCCTTGTCGGGTAAGTTCCGACCTGCACGAATGGCATAATGATGGCGGCGCTGTCTCCAGCAGAGGCTCAGTGAAATCGAAATCGCTGTGAAGATGCAGTGTACCCGCGGCTAGACGGAAAGACCCCGTGAACCTTTACTGCAGCTTGACATTGAACTTTGACCTTACTTGTGTAGGATAGGTGGGAGGCTTTGAAGTTAGAACGCTAGTTCTAATGGAGCCGTCCTTGAAATACCACCCTGGTAATGTTGAGGTTCTAACTCTGTCCCGTAATCCGGGACGAGGACCATGTCTGGTGGGTAGTTTGACTGGGGCGGTCTCCTCCTAAAGAGTAACGGAGGAGTACGAAGGTGCGCTCAGCGTGGTCGGAAATCACGCGTAGAGTATAAAGGCAAAAGCGCGCTTAACTGCGAGACCCACAAGTCGAGCAGGTACGAAAGTAGGTCTTAGTGATCCGGTGGTTCTGTATGGAAGGGCCATCGCTCAACGGATAAAAGGTACTCTGGGGATAACAGGCTGATACCGCCCAAGAGTTCATATCGACGGCGGTGTTTGGCACCTCGATGTCGGCTCATCTCATCCTGGGGCTGAAGCAGGTCCCAAGGGTATGGCTGTTCGCCATTTAAAGAGGTACGCGAGCTGGGTTTAGAACGTCGTGAGACAGTTCGGTCCCTATCTACCGTGGGCGCTGGAAATTTGAGAGGATCTGCTCCTAGTACGAGAGGACCAGAGTGGACGAACCTCTGGTGTACCGGTTGTGACGCCAGTCGCATCGCCGGGTAGCTATGTTCGGAAGGGATAACCGCTGAAAGCATCTAAGCGGGAAGCCTACCTCAAGATAAGATTTCCCTAGGAATTTATTCCTCTAAAGAGCCGTTCGAGACTAGGACGTTGATAGGTTGGGTGTGGAAGCACGGTGACGTGTGAAGCTGACCAATACTAATTGCTCGTGAGGCTTGACTATACAACACCCAAACAGTTGTTGTATTCAAGATAAATTCAATACATAACTTGATTTAGTGTAGAAACTAGTTACAATACGACTCAATTAACTAATCCGTTAATCACTCATTTGGAAAAAGCCTTGGCATTATATAAGACCAAAGCAAGTATCCATAAACAGTTTGCTGGCGACAATAGCAAGAGTGAACCACCTGATCCCTTCCCGAACTCAGAAGTGAAACCTCTTAGCGCTGATGGTAGTGTGGCACTTGCCATGTGAGAGTAAGTCATCGCCAGCTTTTAAATATGAAACACCCCTAACCTGACGGTTAGGGGTGTTTTTTTATTGGCGTAGAGAAAAATACATTGAATAGCATCTCTTGAGGAATATGTCATTGTTTTATAGGTTGAATCAAAATAATAAAAGGATGAAATTAAAATGCCCAATAATCACCTTGCCATGACTTCAGAAGAATTCGTAGAGGGATTTAAGCTTTTAAGAGATGATCTGATCCAGAGTTACTTTACTGTTGATTCTGAAATATCACGAATCAGTCTATTAGAAAAATCTGGTATGAATCATGAACAGATTCATTTAACTAAAAAAATTGTTTCAGAAGCTCTAACTGATGCATTGTATACGGTTTTGCTAGGTCTTGATGGTAGTGCAACAATTGGTCAATATCAGATGATGTATAAGCTATTTGATGAGCAATCCAATGAACTGACTGGCGACTTGGAGTCAATTGCATGGGAAAAGTTTCATGGCCAAAATATATAACAACAAATTTGCGCATTGTGCACTGAGATGAATTGAGCTTAGAATTTATATTTATTCTATTTAGATATTCCTATGAAATGGGTGGTCGCTGAAACGTATTCTTTTCCTTATGAAGCCCAAATTGCCAAAACGCAACTTGAAGCTGCTGGTATTCCGGCCCGTATTGAAAATGAACATACCATTAACATGGACTGGCTTTATTCCAATGCATTGGGTGGGGTTCGGTTATTGGTCCCTGACCCTTATTTCGAACAAGCACAAGCATTACTGGCGCAAGACTTTAGCCATGAATTAGAACAAGAGTTTGGTTTAAGTGAGCGTTGTCCTCAATGCGGAAGCACAGATATAAAGCCTTATACGGAAGGAAAGCGGCCCGCTTATCTGGTTTTCTTATTACTGGGTTTCCCGTTATTCTCGTATAAACATGGAACTAAGTGTCAACAATGCCAACATTTCTGGAGTTAAGCTTACATAAGCATTGATTAACAGAACCAGATTTGAACTTATATACGGCATCCTGTAAAAATAGATAAAAATCAAAAAGGAAAAAAAGATGCAATATAAAGGAAGTTGTCATTGTGGAAAATTAACCTTCATTGTGCAGGGTGAACTCACTGAAGCATTATCGTGTAATTGTTCAATTTGCCAGAAAAAAGGTTCTTTACTCTGGTTTTTACCTCAGAGTGAAGTTGAGATTACTGTGGAAGACGATGCTCAGGCGACTTATCAATTCAATAAGCATGTGATCGAGCATCATTTCTGTAAGGTTTGTGGTATTCATCCCTATGCAATGGGTGTAGATCCTCAAGGGAATACCATATGTGCGCTCAATGTGCGTTGTATTGATGATCTGAAACTGGAAAGTATCAAGATCAATCACTTTGATGGCCGTTCGGTATAGCCATAAAATTTAGAGTATAAAAATGATCAAGAATAAAAAGTTAGATCTTGAACAGGTTGCAAGGCTATTCGACATCTTAAAGCAGCGCTTTGAACAAAATATGCATCGTCATAAAGACCTGAATTGGGCCGATATTGAAGATCAATTACAGCAGCAGCCAGAAAAGTTATGGTCACTCCATCAAATGGAAGAAACGGGTGGAGAGCCAGACATCCTTGTATTGGATGCAAAGTCACCAGAAATAATCTTTTATGATTGTGCCGTAGAAACACCAAAAGGGCGTAGAAGCCTGTGTTATGATCGTGCCGCTTTAGACGCACGTAAGGAACATAAACCTGTAAATAATGCAGTTGATGTTGCTGAAGCCATGGGAGTCGAATTACTTACAGAAGAACAATATAGGCAGTTACAGGCAATAGAACATTTTGATTTAAAAACCTCGAGTTGGGTCAAAACGCCCGAGGATGTAAGAGCTTTAGGTGGCGCAATTTTCTGTGATAGTCGTTATGGTCGGGTTTTTACTTATCATAATGGTGCTCAATCTTATTATGCGACGCGTGGATTTCGTGGTCGATTAAAAATATAGTTTTATGCTTTATCGCAGGTTTTGATCTATTTTTTAAGTTTTAATTTTGCCAAGCGCTTGCTTGGTTTTTCCGGTTTTGCTACTTTAGTGCTCATTCAATAAACAATGATCAATAATTGCTAGGAAGCAGAATATGCACCTTAATCCTTTGTACTATAACGAGCAGCATCTGGAATTTGCCAAGAGTATTCGACGCTTTGTGGAAAAGGAGATTTCGCCTTTTATCAATGAATGGGATGAGAATGAAACTTTTCCGCGAGAGCTGTATAAGAAGGCCGCAGATATTGGTTTATTGGGATTAGGGTTTGAAGAGCAGTATGGCGGGATTGCTGGGACAGATGCATTTTATACGCTGTTAGCTTCGATTGAGCTGGCAAAATGTGCGTCGGGTGGTCTCAGTGCTTCTTTGCTGTCGCATACCATTGGTGCGCCTCCGATCCAGCACTTTGCCAACGAAGAGGTAAAAGCTCAAGTGCTGCCTCAAATTTTATCAGGTGAAAAAATATCTGCCTTGGCGATTACTGAGCCGGGCGGTGGTTCAGATGTTGCTTCGCTTAAAACCAAAGCTGTGCGAGAAGGTGATTATTTTCTAGTAAGCGGTGAAAAGACCTTTATCACTTCGGGGATGCGAGCGGATTATTATTCAGTTGCAGTTCGTACCGATCCAAATGCGAAAGGGGCAAACGGTATATCCATGCTGCTGATTGATGCGCATAGTGAAGGGATCAGCAAAACCAAACTGGATAAAATGGGGTGGTGGGCATCCGATACCGCGCATTTGCATTTTGATAACGTCAAAGTGCCAGCTAGCCATTTATTAGGCCCGGAAAATATGGGCTTTCTGGTGATTATGAATAACTTCAATATGGAGCGTTTTTTCCTTGCTGCCAGTAGTTATGGCTTTGCCCTGACCTGCTATGAGGAAGCACTGGAATGGGCACAGCAACGCCAGACCTTTGGCAAGCGTTTGGTCGACCATCAGGTCATGCGTCATAAGCTGGTGGATATGGCAACTCGCCTGACTGCAACCCGTGCTTTACTCGAGGATACCGCTTATCGTTTAGGTAAGCCTGAATTGCAGGGCAGTGAACTGATTGCCCAGATTTGTATGTTGAAGAATGTTGCCACTCAAACCATGCAATTCTGTGCCGATGCGGCGGTGCAGACACTCGGAGGAATGGGCTTTATGCGTGGTACCAAGTCTGAACGAATCTATCGTGAAGTGAAGGTGAATATGATTGGCGGTGGTGCAGAAGAAATTATGAAGGATTTAATTAGTAAGCAATTGGGGTATTAAACTGATCTAGGAGCTTATTGTATGGGTTCAAGCCAATAAGCTCCTTTTCCCTCTGGATGAACTGCGATATACCAAAGTGATGAACCTTGAGCGTAGACCAAAAACTGAAATCCCTGATCCTGCATTTCTTTCTTTTTACCTTGAGCTGCATTATTTATTTTAATTGGGATGGCACCTTGGGCGCTAAAATAATTCAGATCTGTGGGGGAAAACTTAAAAGAGCCATGGCCTCTATTCAGGTCTAGATCATTTATTTCAATAATATTTTTTGTACTCGGTGGTAAAATTGGAGGTAACCAACCGCGTTCAAATGCATGTTCAGCTTTCGCATGCTGAAAATCTGTAAACTTGGTTGTAACAATATCATCTGTACAACCCAGTATTAGGCTGGAAAGAAGAATCGTGATGATACGTTGCATATATTTCGCCTAAAGAATTGGCATTAGTTTATTTTTATCGTTATGGGGCCGATATTTCAATAATTAAAAGGCTTGATACTTCTGATCTGTCCAATCGCTATTTAAAATTGCCCAACGTTCATGGTCTTTCCATTCTTTTCCACCGACTCGCAGATATTGGCGGGAGAAGCCTTCTTTCACAAAACCTGCATGTGCCACAAGGCGAATAGAGGGCAGATTATCTGGTTGGATATTAGCTTCTAGTCGATGTAAATTCAGTGTTTGAAATGCTTCTTGTAAAACCAGTTGCAGCCCTTGTCGCATATAGCCTTCTCCTGCATAAGGATAAAAGGCTTCATAACCCAAGTAAGCAGAATGAAAGTGACCTCGAACGATATTGGAGATGTTAAAAGTGCCGACAATGGCGTGATTCTCTTTCAAGCAGACAAAATAACGGTGTTCTTGCGCGAGGTAGTGTTCAAAATTAGCAGGTGGATAGGTCCATGGCCGATGCAGTTGAACACTACTCTGGTAAGCCTGTTTGATTTCGGCTAAATCACTGAGTAGGGGCTTACGCAGATAGATGGTATTCATTTTACTGCCATTTCCCAAACCATTTCAGTCAGTTCATCAATTTTGACTTTACCTTCAGGTCTGTACCAGGTTACGGTCCAGGAAATCGAGCCACCCAGCAAACGACGCCAGATAAAAGCATCATGTTTGACTTTACCTTGAGCACGTAATTTTTCAATCACATCTAGCCAAACCTGCTCATATTCATTACGCATTTTTAGAAGGTAATCTTGTTTTTCTTTGGAAAGGGCAAACCATTCATGTACCAGTACTGCCATCGCCGCACCGGTATCACCGGCAATCGACAATAATTCAGCTTTGATCAAATGACGTAATTGTTGTTCAGGATCGCTTGAGCGTTCAGCTGCTTCTTTTAAACGGGCGAAGTTATAGATAATGGTTTGTTCCATCACCGTCGCCAGAATTTCATCCTTGCTTTTAAAGTGATGGAACAGGCTACCTGATTGAATGCCAATAAATTCACCAAGTTGACGAACTGTGGTTTTGTCATAACCTTGCTTATAAAACAGATAGGCTGCGCCCTGTAATAAACGCCCACGTGGACTATCGTCAAAGCAAACAATCTTGGGAATTTGCTCAATTGAAGTTGCGATCATGCCTATCCGTCTATCCTGTTCAAGCTAAAGTGTATTGTAACAAAATTCATTCGATGCTTTGTCTTATCTTTTTATAACAAGCAGTTGCTTGAGTTTGTCGTTTTTTGCCAATACAGCATAGCATTATGTACTTTACAAACCAAGCACTTGCTTGGTAATGTTAAGGCGTTTTTAGTAATAACAATGAGAAAGCGCATGACAACTGTCAAACAGGATGACCAGAGGCTAGTCAAAATTGGGTGTGCATCAGGATTCTGGGGCGATACCAACACCGCTGCTTTTCAGTTGGTCCATCTGAGTGATATTGATTATCTGGTCTTTGACTATCTATCTGAAATTACCATGTCGATTATGGCCAAGGCGATGATGATGGACCCAAGTCATGGCTATGCGCTGGATTTTGTCAGTCGAGTGATGGCACCCCTGATCCATAAAATTGCCGAGAAAAAAATAAAAGTGATCAGCAATGCAGGCGGGGTAAACCCACTGGCTTGTCGTGATGCCTTACAGAAAATCATTGATGAAAAGGGCCTGGATTTAAAAGTCGCAGTGGTGCTGGGTGATGATGTATTGCCAAAGCATGCAGAATTATCACAACAAAATATTCAGGAAATGTTTAATGGCGATGCTTTACCTGTACAGGTTGCCAGCAGCAACGCCTATCTCGGTGCTGTTGCGATTCGCGATGCCTTGGACTTGGGTGCGGATATTGTGATTACGGGCCGAGTAGTGGATTCAGCAGTTGTACTGGCGCCTTTGTTACACGAATATAAATGGTCACTGGATGATTATGACAAGTTGGCGCAAGGTTCACTGGCAGGGCATGTGATTGAATGCGGTGCACAGTGTACAGGTGGAAACTTTACTGACTGGCGTCTGGTTCAAGGCTTTGACAACATGGGCTTCCCGATTGTTGAAGTCAGTGCTGATGCTTCATTTATTGTGACCAAGCCGAAAGGGACCGGAGGCCTCGTTTCAACTGCAACCGTTGCAGAACAGATTGTGTATGAAATTGGCAATCCGCAAGCCTATCTTTTACCTGATGTCAGCGCTGATTTTAGTCAGGTCCATTTAGAACAGGTGGGCGAACATCGAGTCAAGGTGACTGGCGCAACAGGTCGGGCACCAACCCAGCAATATAAAGTCAGTGCGACCTATGCCGATGGTTATCGGGTCTTGGTCAGTTTCTTGATTGCGGGTCGTGAAGCACCAGAAAAAGCCCAAGTGATTGCAGATGCCATTCTGAATAAATGTGAACGCGTTTTGGCCCTGCGTTCAGTTCCTCCTTTTAGTGAAAAGTCGGTTGAGATTCTCGGTATTGAAAGTACCTATGGGGCGCATGCCCGAATCCAGAATAGCCGTGAAGTGGTGGTCAAAATCGCGGTCAAACATCTGTTTAAAGAAGCTTGTATGTTCTTTGCTTCTGAAATTGCTCAAGCTTCAACAGGGATGGCACCCGCATTGGCAGGAATTGTCGGTGGCCGACCTAAGGCATCTGCTGTAGTGAAGCTTTTTTCTTTCCTGATTGATAAAGATCAATTAAAAGTCGAAGTCGACTTTGCTGGGCAGCGTTATCCGGTTCAGGTTCCTGTTGGGCAAAAGGTAGCAGAGGTCGAGCTACATCCCGTCGGTGAAGTGGCAAGTTATCAAGGTGATGAGGTTGAAGTGCCTTTGATTGAGTTGGCACATGCACGTAGTGGCGATAAGGGCAATCATAGCAATATCGGGGTGATTGCACGCAAAGCTGAGTATTTACCGTGGATTCGCGCAGCATTGACTGAGGTTAAAGTTGCTGCCTATATGCAGCATGTGCTTGATCCTGATAAATCAAAAGTGATCCGTTATGAACTGCCAGCCATGCATTCGCTGAATTTCATGCTGGAAAATGCATTGGGGGGCGGGGGGATTGCCAGCTTGCGGATCGATCCACAAGGTAAGGCGTTTGCACAGCAATTATTGGATATGCCGGTGAAAGTGCCAGCACAACTGTTAGAAAAATATTAAGGATGTAAACATGGGTTATCAATCAATTTTCAGGGCAGATGCATTTGCTGGCAAAGTCATTATTGTGACGGGCGGAGGTTCGGGTATTGGCCGTTGTACTGCCCATGAGCTCACTTCTTTAGGTGCACAAGTAGTGATCACTGGGCGAAAAGTTGAAAAGCTGGAAAAAGTCAGTCAGGAAATTCTGGAAGATGGTGGCAAAGTGCATTACATCGTTTGTGATAACCGCGATGAAGAACAGGTTAAAAACATGATTGCCGAAGTTATTGAAAAATTTGGCAAGCTTGATGGTTTGGTCAATAACGCCGGAGGGCAATTTCCATCTGCATTAGAAAACATTTCGGCCAATGGTTTTGATGCGGTAGTGCGTAATAACCTGCATTCTACCTTTTACCTGATGCGCGAAGCCTATAACCAGTGGATGGCAAAACATGGCGGCAGCATCGTGAATATGACCGCAGATATGTGGGGCGGTATGCCGGGCATGGGGCATTCAGGTGCAGCACGTTCAGGGGTGGATAACCTCACTAAAACGGCTTCAGTGGAATGGGGGAAATCTGGTGTGCGGGTCAACGCAGTCGCACCGGGCTGGATTATTTCTTCGGGTATGGACAACTATAGTGGCGATTTTGCCAAAGTGATCATTCCGAGTTTAGCGAGCAATGTTCCATTAAAACGTATGGGCACAGAATCGGAAATCTCCTCAGCGATTTGTTATCTACTGTCTGATGCAGCGGCTTTTGTATCAGGCGTCACCTTGCGGATTGACGGGGCGGCTTCACAAGGCACACGCATGTATCCATTGGCCGATGCGACCAACAATGACGCCTTTAACGGTTTCCATCGTGCGTTTATTCCTGACATATTCAAAACAGAGGGAGAATAAGCATGACGATTCTCCAATCCGAGATTGCAGTGGGTAGTGAGCAATACCAGCAAAACCGTGAGGCGTTATTAACCCAGTTAGCTGAAGTTCGTGCGGTACAGCAAAAAAGTATTGATAAGTCTTATGCCGCAAAAGCCAAGTTTGACAAGAAAGGCAAGATTTTGCCGCATGAGCGTATTCGCCTGCTATTAGATGCCGATTCTCCTTTTGTCGAGTTGTGCGGGCTGGTGGGTTACAACATGCATGACGATAAAGATGGTTCCGAAGCAGGCGGTGGTGTGATTGCCGGAATCGGTTTTGTCAGTGGGGTCCGTGCGCTGGTGTCGGCCAGCAACAGCGCGATCAAAGGCGGTACCATGTCACCCATGGGCGTGCATAAAACTCTGCGCTTGCAAAAGATTGCCCTGGAACAAAAATTGCCGATGGTCACCTTGACCGAAAGTGGTGGCGCAAACCTGAATTATGCGGCTGAAGTGTTTACTTATGGCGGCATGACCTTTGCCAATCAGGCGCGTATGTCTGCAGCAGGTATTCCACAAGTCGCCGTGGTGCATGGTAATGCAACTGCTGGCGGGGCTTATCAACCGGGTCTGTCTGATTATGTGATTGCGGTCCGCAAGCAAACCGAAATGTTATTGGCAGGCCCGCCGCTATTACTGGCGGCAACAGGTGAAGTGGCGACTGCAGAAGAACTGGGTGGGGCAGAAATGCATACCCAAGTGTCGGGTGTCGCGGAATATCTAGCTGAAAACGATGCCGATGGTATTCGTTTGGCGCGTGAGATTTTCGAGCATCTGAACTGGAAAGAACAGACCGCCTGTCCGCCTCAGGACTATAAAGAACCACGTTATGCTGCCGAAGAGTTGCTGGGGATTATTCCACAAGATCCAAAGCAACCTTTTGATATGAAAGAGATCATTGCGCGGATTGTTGATGATTCTGATTTTCTGGAATTCAAGCAGGAATACGATGTGCTCACCGTGTGTGGCTGGGCCAAAATGGGAGGTTTGCATATTGGCATTATTACCAATAATGGTCCGATTACCCCGCAAGGTGCAGTGAAGGCAGCACAGTTTATCCATTTGTGTGAGCAAACCCAACGCCCACTTTTATTCCTGCATAACACCACCGGTTTTATGGTCGGAACCGATGCTGAGCAGAACGGCATTATTAAACATGGTTCCAAGCTGATTCAGGCGGTGGCCAATGCAACTGTACCCAAGATTTCGATTGTGGTGGCAGGCTCTTATGGCGCGGGCAATTATGCCATGTGTGGCCGTAGTTTATCGCCGCAATTTATCTTCGCATGGCCAAACTCACATGTGGCGGTGATGGGTGCAGCGCAAGCAGGTAAAGTCTTACGGATTGTGGCTGAAGGCAAACAGAAAGCTTCGGGAATGGAACCGAATTCGCAGATGCTGGATTTTCTGGAGCAGAGTACTGCCATGAAACTGGAACAGCAGTCCACGGCGTTATTCAATACGGCCATGCTGCATGACGATGGCATCATTGACCCAAGAGACACCCGTAAGATACTGATCTTTTTATTACAAACCATTTATGAAGCACAACAACGTGAGCTAAATCCAACACGATTTGGTGTATCGAGATTTTAGTTTTAACACCCTCATCCTAGCCTTCTCCCAAAGGGAGAAGGGATTCCCTCTCCCATCTGGGGAGAGGGATAGGGAGAGGGGGAAACAATTTTAAGGAACAAAAACAATGAAATTTACCGCAGAGCATGAAGCCTTACGCCGTACCACACGCCAGTTTGTGGAAAATGAACTGAATCCGTTTATACCGGAATGGGAAGAAGCGTGCCGTTTTCCGATTCATGATGTATTTAAGAAAATGGGAGATTTAGGCTTATTGGGGATTTGCAAGCCAGAGGAAAATGGTGGTTTAGGGCTGGATTATTCTTATAACCTTGTGGTGGCAGAGGAGCTTGGCCGTGCCGCATGTGGCGGCGTACCACTGGCGATTGGCGTACAAACCGATATGGCAACACCAGCACTGGCCCGCTTTGGCAGTAAAGAACTGCGTGATGAGTTTTTGAATCCTGCCATTCGCGGTGAATATGTGGCGTCGATTGCAGTATCGGAAGTACATGCCGGTTCTGACGTGGCAGCCATCAAAACCACAGCAAAGAAAGACGGCGATGATTATGTGATTAATGGCAGCAAGATGTGGATCACCAACTCCTTGCAAGCCGATTTCTTTTGTTTATTGGCCAATACTTCTGATGACAAGCCCCACGTCAATAAATCCATGATTATTGTCCCTGCAAAAACGGCAGGAATTAGCTTTTCAGAACCCTTGAATAAATTGGGGATGCGTTCAACCACGACTGCACAGGTCTACTTTGATAATGTGCGTGTACCGCAACGTAATCTGGTCGGTGTAGAAGGCATGGGCTTTATGATGCAAATGATGCAGTTTCAGGAAGAACGCATGTGGGCCTGTATCAATGCAGTGGGGGGGATGGAAAAAGTCATTCAGCAAACCATTGATTACACCAAGGAGCGAAGCACTTTTGGTCAGCCTTTAATTCATAACCAGTACGTTCATTTCCGTTTTGCTGAACTGATGACTGAAGTTGCAGCACTGAAAGCCCTAACCTATCAGGCCTGCGAGCAGCATATTGCGGGTGAGGATGTCACCTTGATGGCCTCCATGGCCAAGTTAAAGGCTGGACGGTTAAGCCGTGAAGTTGCTGATAGTTGTCTGCAATATTGGGGAGGGAATGGCTTTATGTGGGATAACCCGGCATCACAGCTGTATCGAGATGGTCGTTTAGGTTCGATTGGTGGTGGTGCAGACGAGATCATGTTAGGAATTATCTGCAAGCTCACTGACATTCTGCCGAAGAAACAGAAAAACTAGGGGCTGGCATATGACACTTTCAAATTCTGTTGCAGACTTAGAGATAGATGACAGCATTCAGCTGGAGCAGCAAGGCAGTATTCTAACCTTATGGCTGAATCGTCCTGAGAGCCGTAATGCCATGAGTTTGAAGATGGTCACCGCCATTCAGCAGGTGTTTAGCCAGATTGCCGATGATGTCTCCATTCGTGCGGTAATTTTACGCGGTCAAGGCGGGCATTTCTGTGCTGGAGGCGATATCAAGGATATGGCAGGACTGCGGGTTGAAGTGGCCAATAGCGGTAGCTTACAAGCTTATGTCGATTTTAATCGCAGTTTCGGTGCCATGATTGAGCAAGTGGATCAGGCTGCTCAAACTGTTGTTGCTGTGCTGGAAGGTGCAGTGCTGGGGGGCGGCTTCGGTTTAGCCTGTGTATCAGATATTGCCATCAGCCGTGATACCGCCCAGTTTGGTTTGCCTGAAACCGGCTTAGGGATTTTGCCCGCGCAGATTGCGCCTTTTGTGGTGAAACGGATTGGACTAACTCAAGCCCGTCGTTTGGCATTATTAGGTTTACGCTTTGATGGCAAGACCGCGCTGGATTTAGGTGTTGTTCATCAGGTGGCATCGAATGAAACGGAACTGGAACAGCAGCTTGAACAGACCATTCAACAGATTAAACGTGCTGCGCCTCTGGCTTCCCGTGCGACCAAGGCGTTATTACACCGAACCCTGAATGAACCTTTAGATCAGCTTCTGGATGATGCAGCACAACAGTTTGCAGATGCAGTTGCGGGTGCCGAAGGACAGGAAGGCACGATGGCCTTTATTCAAAAGCGTAATCCGAGTTGGTTTGACTAGAAATCGTCCTCAACTGCTGTTTGAACAGCAGCAATGAGGGGATTGAATCGTAGAGATGAAACAATGAGTTTTTCAAAAGTCTTAGTGGCAAACCGTGGTGAAATTGCTGTACGGGTGATGCAAACTGCCAAAGCAATGGGGTATCAAACGGTTGCAGTCTATTCAGATGCCGATGCCAATGCCCGTCATGTGCAGGTGGCGGATGAAGCGGTTTATATCGGTGCATCTAAAGTTTCCGAATCTTATTTATCTATTGCCCAGATTATTGCCGCCTGCCAAAAAACCGGGGCAGATGCGGTACATCCGGGTTATGGATTTTTATCTGAAAATACTGACTTTGCCCAAGCCTGTGTTGAGCATGGCATCACTTTTATTGGGCCAACTGCGGCTGCGATCGAGCTGATGGGCAGCAAGCGTCTTTCTAAAATTGCCATGATTCAGGCAGGCGTGCCATGTGTACCGGGCTATGAAGGCGATCAGCAAGATATCGATTATCTGGCTGAGCAGGCTGAGTCTATTGGTTATCCTTTGATGGTCAAGGCATCGGCAGGTGGGGGTGGACGAGGCATGCGTCTGGTCCAGCAGGCTGCTGATATCGTGGAAGCCTTAAAAACAGCACGGTCGGAAGCAGAGAATGCCTTTGGTTCTGGTGAGTTAATCCTGGAAAAAGCCGTGATCGCGCCACGTCATGTTGAGATTCAGGTCTTCGGCGATACGCATGGCAATTATGTGTACTTGTTTGAACGTGATTGCTCGATTCAACGCCGTCATCAAAAGGTGGTCGAAGAGGCCCCTTGTCCGGTGATGACACCTGAACTTCGCCAGCAAATGGGGGAGGCGGCAGTGGCCGCAGCCAAGGCCTGTGATTATGTCGGAGCTGGTACTGTAGAGTTCTTGCTGGACTCGTCCGGTGCGTTTTATTTTCTGGAAATGAACACACGTTTACAGGTCGAACATCCGGTGACGGAAATGATTACCGGACTGGATCTGGTGGAATGGCAGTTGCGTGTGGCGAATGGCGAAACGCTGCCTTTACAGCAACATGAGTTGAGCTTAAACGGGCATGCAATCGAAGTGCGTCTTTATGCCGAAGATCCACGACAGGATTTCCTGCCACAAACCGGGAAGGTACTGCGTTGGCAACCCGCAGGTAGCGATGGGATGATGCCGAATGTTCGGATTGACCACGGCATGTTAGAGCAGGGTGAAATCAGTCCTTTCTATGATCCGATGGTGGCGAAAGTGATTGCTTACGGGAAGACCCGTCAGGATGCCATCCGTTTACTCGCCCGTGCTGTGGATGATTGTGTATTGTTGGGGGTGAATAGTAATAAACAATTCCTGAGCAATTTATTACGTCATCCGATTATTGTGGCTGGAGACACCAATACAGCTTTTATTCAGCAGCATTTTCAGGATGATGTGAGTTTGCATCAACAAAGCCTGACGCTTGAAATACTCGCTGTGGCGGCAGCATTGTTTAGCCAGCAAAACCGGCAGCAAGTGGCTTGGCAAACGGGTGTTGCCTTGCCATTTCCACTGAAATTGAAATATGCCGATCAGCAGATATTGCTGCATGTGCAACATGATCAGCAGCAGGTCAAAGTCGAGTTATGTGATCAACAGGCGACAATCAAGGTGATAAGCATTAGTGATGAACAAGTTGTTTATAGCTATGAAGGCGTTCGACGTAAGCTCGCCTATGTGTTTGATCAAAATCAGCTGTATCTGGATGCAGGCAATGGTAATGTCATGATTGAAAATATCACCTATGCAGCACCTGAAGCGGCTGAGGTGGTGGGAGATGGCAAAATCCGTGCGCCAATGGATGGAGCGATTGTGAATCTGCTGGTCAATGTGGGGGATCAGGTCGTGAAAGGACAAACCTTATTGGTACTTGAAGCCATGAAAATTCAGCAACAGATCAAATCGGATGTCGATGGGGTGGTGGAGGAATTGATTGGTCAGGTCGGCCAACAGGTGAAAAAACGTCAGCAATTATTAAATGTTGCTTTGCTTTGATTTTATGGCTTGATTGAACCCTTGCGACCTGCCATCGCTTGGGTTCAAGCGATTTAAGGGAACATTTTCAAGCGTAAACTCTCTAAACGGCTTTGATACTGCTGTTGCCATTCGGCTTCTGAAAGCTGTGCTTTCAGCGGTTGCATTTCTTGTTGTAACTGCTGCAAGGCCTGCTGATATTGATTGACTTGCTGTTGTTGTCGAGCCTCCTGTTGTTCTCTTTGCTGAACCTGTTGGCGTTGCTGCTCGGTTAAATATTGCTGCTGTAATTGCTGCTTTAAACGTGCCGTTTCTGCCGGGTTGTGTGAGCCTTGCTTGAGTAGATTCACGGCTTGTTGATATTGTCCGATCTTGCTTTCCTGCTGAGTTGCAGCAGGATATTGCTGTTGCAGCTTTTCAAAGGCTTTTAAACGTTGTTCAGCACTCAGATTCTGTTTCTGTGCCAGATCATGATAGGCAAAATGATAATTTGCATACTGTCGTTCTTGCCCAAAGCCAAGCATGGCTTCGGCTTGGCCTAATGTCTGCTCCCTGAGTTTCCACAATGCATCAAAACGTTCTTTTGGCGATAAAGATGTTGATAAGACTGTATTTTGCATCTGCTGTTCATATTGAGGAATCCGTTTCAACAGATTCGCAACCAAAGCTGCAAAATTCTGGTCGGGATAACTGGCCAAAGCTTTTGCAATCGCTGCATTACAGTCAGAGACAGGGCAACTGGCTTTAAACTCGTTTAGAAATTCAGTGATATTGCCGGGGTGCTGCTGTAAATTCTTGAGTTGTTTTAAGAGCGAGTCCTGAAAAATTTCATCCTTGCTTTTATTGGACATGGGGTCATCACTCATCTGTGTTGATGAATCCTGAGATGAAGAGGTGGATTTGGTGTGCTGGACTGCAGCGGAAGAGGCGGTGCTCTTCCAGACTACAATCGCAACCAAGACCACGACAACAATAAGCATTGTCAGCAATAGTCTTTTATTCATACCGCATTCCGTTTATGGCGTGTAATTAAATTGACCCATCACCGGGAAATGGTCTGAGAGATCCCAGGTCATGAACAGGGAGTCAGCCGTGCTGCGCAGAATACGCACATCGTTACGCGACTGTGTGGGCTGACGATGGTTATTGGACGCCACAATATAGTCCAGATATTCAACATTTGAACCGCCAGAACCTGCAGCCCCTGCCAGCTTATTCACACGTGGATCAAAGGTCGAAGCGGTATAACCTGTGCTTGGTGCAGCGTTTGCATTCAGGTTGGTCAGCATGTCTTGGTAATCTTGCGGCCATAACAGTTTATTGACATTAAAATCTCCGCCCATCAGCACGGCATCAAAACTTGGAATATTTTGTTGATTGACCAATTGACGAATCTGTTTGAACTGGGTCTGGCGTAATGCGCGTGCTGCATCGGTATCAAAAGATGCGGTATGGGTTGATGTCACATGATAGGCCTTACCATTCTTAATGATTTCAGCATAGAGTACGCCTTTATCGGCAAAGCAGTCGGTACCGGTACAGTCCGGATAAATCAATTGTGCTGTTTTCACGATCGGATAACGGCTGACGATCACCAGACCACTGTCAAACAGGTTATAGCCCGAACCGACAGGAATATGGGTTTGATACGGATATTGTTGTGCCAGTTGATTCAACATGTCTGTGCGTGAAGAGGCAAAGGCTTCCTGCATCATAATCACATCGTAACCGTTTAGATGATTCGGTAATTCCGCCAGACGTTCGCTAATTTTACTCGCCACCATAGGCAGGGCATAGATATTATACGTCAGGACTTTGAGTTCATCGGCACTGGCTGAAACCGGTTCTGGAACGGTATTTTGATGAATGGTGTAGTGGAAGTCATCATAACCGCCGGTATATTCGGCTTTTACCGCAGCCTGAGCGGATAAACCTGCATAAGTGGTATTAATCCGATGAACATTACGGTCTGAATACCAAGGCGATGTTGCCGTCGCGGTTTGGATGCCATGCTGAATGTTACTGCCAGACCAGGTGCCAGTCATGGTCTGTTTTAAAGTCACTTGTGAGTTGCCGCTGCTGACGACAGTATCAAAATTATAGGTTTTACCGGATTTGATTCCGGTATAACGGTTGATCCTTAAAATACGTTTGGTTTCATAAGGGGCAATTTGTGTGGCTTCCTGTGCCCATTCATTGCCTTGCTGTAAGGCCGCGCCCGTCTGATTGACTTGTACCGATACCGTTTGCGGTGTGGTATTGGTTACAAAAACATAGGAATCAGCCATTGCCTGCTGACTCGAAAAACCACTAATCAATAACGCAACCCCTGCGCCGAGTTTTAAGCTT
Organism: Acinetobacter calcoaceticus; assembly: GCF_051947995.1. Taxonomy (GTDB): domain Bacteria; phylum Pseudomonadota; class Gammaproteobacteria; order Pseudomonadales; family Moraxellaceae; genus Acinetobacter. The sequence continues at coordinate 240,344 of NZ_JBLVVH010000002.1, forward strand.
TTCAGCTTCATTTTTCTCTCCATCGTGCTCATTATGTTGGAACAAAAACGAGATGTGTTATTAAAATTATTCATTTATGAAAATTTTATGATCGTTAATTGTTCGAAAATTATAATAATGAAAAAGTATTGCTAAATCATTTAAATTTACGACCATTCATCTGATGTTTCAAAAAATCATATCTCATTTATTGTTATCAATATTTTTGGTGAAAGAAGAGGGTGGGGATTTTATAAAAATATACAAGTGTTCGTAAACGAAAATGAAGAAGTAAAGCAAATGATACGATTTTTAAATGAAAAAAATCTGACAAGGATTGCATCCTGTCAGATCAGTTATTTTATGAGGTGTTTAGGCTTGATCTGCTTCGGAAATCGCCGTACTGGCCTGCTTTAGACTATAAAGAAGTTGGCCTAGTAATACGTCCTTGTTACTTAAGGTCACCATAACCATCGGATGATGCGGGGCCGGGATAGAGGTCAGAATCGCCTTACCATTTTCAGCATCCAGTGTAATACTTTGACATCCGGTTAACTGAATTTCATTCAGAAAGGCCGTGACCATCGCCAGAATTGAACTACTGACAGCAGCCAGCTTGGTACTGTTATACGGGTTTTTCTTATAAATTGCCGCGAGTTCAAACCCGTCTGTTGAGCAGAGCATAATATAATCCACTCCTCGAATATTCATCAGAATATCATTGGCTTGAGCCTTGGCAAACTGGATCAGCTCTTTCGGTGCGGTACGTTGCTGACTGGGAATACTGAACATAATTCTTCTCTTTTATAAAGTAATTAATTTGTTGCTTTTAAATTGACTTCTAATGCTGCAATGAGAGATTCAATCATGAGCAAGATATGCTCTTGTTTACGCGCATCAATAAAGAAAAGCGGATACTGGTAATCATTCTGAATTAACCAGTCCCGATAGATCGTAGTCGGCTGTTCTTTATTTTCATCGACATGGGTAATGCCAATCGAAATATTCTGGGTGTAATCTTTAAAGGTTTCCAGATAGGCTTCGAGTTCTTCAATCGGCACTTTGCTGTTATGGTCGACCAGTAAAATAACGCCCAAGGCACCCTGACAGATCACCGGCCAGATAAAATCAAAACGTGACTGACCCGGTGTACCGTACAAGCCGATCTTTACCCCGTCATCCAGCGTAATTTCACCATAATCAATACCCACCGTGGTTTGCATCTTGTTATGGGCCTGGCTGTCTGTATTTAATGCTTCAGTCGCAAGCACAGGAATTTCTGAAAGCGATTTAATCGCTTCGGTTTTTCCTGCGCCCATGCTTCCTGCAAAGACAATTTTATATTGTTGGAGAATCATAGTATTCCTTAAAGCCCAAAGCGGCGTCTGATTTTGCCGAAAAATTTATTTAAAAAACCTTTTTGTTCAATTGTTTGTTCTTCAGCTTCTGTTTTTAAGTAATGACTTTCTGAAGCCGGAATAATGCCGCCGTTGTTCGAAATCATGCAGGCAGCGATAAATTGTTGAACCGTTTGAATCGGGAGTTTTAACTGTGTGGCAACTTGATAAAGCTGAGCGCCTTGTATAAAGCAGGCCGAAAGCAGAAGGGCCGTTTTACGACCTTCGCTTTGAGCTGGCTGTGGCCAGTATTCGATTTTATAGTACTCGTTTTCATTGGGTGCCAGTCGCTGGAACTCCATAGAGTGCCAGAACAGATTCCAGACCCAGTCCTGTAAGTTGTATTCCACTTTACGAGAGACTTTAGTGAAATTGGAGGTGGTAGCAAATTCATATTTAAAGCTGTGGTTGGTTTTGGTATGAATACGTGTCGGCTCTAGCCAGGCAATTTGACTCCGTGTATCAATGATGGCCAATGTCCCATGATCATCAAAAAGATGTAGTCTGGCATTCTCCGGATTAAGCATTGCAGTCAAATACTTTTCATTGATTGCATTGTGGGTTGAAACGGTTTCGGTCTTGGGCTGCTGGGATTGTTGCTGAGAGAGATAACTCAGCAGGCGAAGCTGAATCCAGTTTTTTAATGCATCTGTATGCTGAAAAGGTAAATATAAGGTATTGTGTTGTTCTATATGATCTGAGCCTTCACCTTTCGCTACCTTTAAGCAGGGAAGTTGTTTTTGTTCTAAAATACGTTGAATGCCTTCTGTTTCGAAGAAATTTTCATTTATTAATAATAAATCGATATTCGGATCGGCAATATTGATCCAGTTAATGCCAAACTCATGGGGTATGGTTTTTCTAAGTTCTATTTTTAATTCATCTGAAACTTTTAAACTTATACCTGAAATTGCGATATTAATGCAATGTCCATTCATAGTATCACTTTAATGTTTTTAAAATATTGGACTGCAAAAAATAGCCATTATACTAAAGGCTAATAATAGGAAACTTGTATTATTTCTATTTTATGATAATGAATAAATAAAATAGAAATATATACAAGAAACCTAATATATTAAATATTTTTAAATTAAGAATTAAGCAAAATCTAACTCTTTTTCGAAGGTTTTAAGTTCGTGACGTGCCATGGCAAGATTTGATTTGGTACGGTCTAAAACAAGATAAAGGAACAAATTGCCATTGCTTTCAAGTGGACGGATCAAGTGATATGCCTTACCTAAGGTGATCAGGATATCTTCAATATCATCGTTAAGTTTCAATGAGTTGGCTACGCGGCGTTTGGCGCGGATAACTTCGGTATTACCAGCAGCTGCCAATTCTAAATCCAGTGAACCCCCACCTTGTGTTGCTAGCGCCAAACCGCTTTCTGTATCTACTAATGCTGCTGCAACGAACCCATCAATATTTGTTAAGCTTTCTAATGAAATTTTAGCCATGATTTTATCTCTACTGATACATCTTTGTTTATGAATTTATATATACCCTACTTTTGTTTTTGATTAGTTTTCAAAAGTAGATAAATTTATTATAGGAAACTCTTTTATTAAATCAATCATGCTTTAGATTAATTGAAATTTAAGCAGTGCTAATAATTGACATTTTTTGTCAGATTAACAAATAAAAATATTAATTAAGATGAATAATTAATTGTTAGTGTGATTTTATTCACATTAATAATTGAGATAAATATGTAATTGGGATTGTAAATAAATGTAAATTTATTAATTAGAAAGTTTGAATTATTATTTTAATAATGATTAATTTTTTACTAAGATGATGATAAAGAAAGAATTTAATTCTTTCTTTATCGGCTTATCTCAAATCAGCCAGAGATTAACTGGCAATATGAACAATACAAAAATATAAGAATGACCAATGCGACCAAAGGAGAAACAAGATAGGCCCAGCCAGGTACCACTGGCGGGACAATATCAGCAGCTTCATGCGGCTCATGAGCCACAGGTTTGGCCTGATTTACCATCTGGTTAAACTCCTGCATGGTGGCTTCAAGAGAAACCTCTTCTTGAACAACCGGTTTGGAGCCCAGTAACTCTGTCAAATGGTTGGTTGACCAGACCCAGTCTTCCGCTTGACCGGATAGATGTTCAATTTGACCCATTAACAGTTCGGTCAGTCCGGTTTGTCCGAAGCTGCCGGTCTGGTCAAGTTGTTTTAACTCCGCCAGTTGTAAGGCCAGTACTTCCGAAACACTATTTTCGAGTTCAGACGCTTTAAGCTCAGACTGATTATGCGGGGAGGTGGTCAGGTGACGAGCAATCTCTTGGATATAAAGCGGATCAGCGGTTTGAACTTCCTGATAAAGTTTCTGGGGATTCTGTTTCCATAAGCTGATTAATTGTCCAAGAGTTAAAATATTGACTTCATCAATATAAGACTGTTTTTCTTTTGGAGAATATTGGCTAAAAAGCTGCGGTTTTTGAATTTTAATCTGTTCAGCAAAATACTGAACCAAGTCAAATGCCATTGTGTCTCTCCTTGCTTAATCTAAAATTCTGAGTGAAGGTTTCTTTTTCGTAGGTTCTGCTTCTTGCTTGGTTTGTTCTGTTTCTGGTGCAGCAGTTTCTTCCATATCTTCATATTCAGAAGGATCAAAGAATAGGCCTTGTCCATTTTCTCTGGCATAAATTCCAAGTACGGCACGGATAGGCACATAAATTTCTTTGGCAACACCGCCAAAACGGGCGGAGAAAGTGATCGCATCATTACTCATATGCAGTTGATGCACTGCATGCGGTGCGAGGTTCAAAACAATTTGCCCATCTTTTACAAATTGTAGCGGAACATCTGTGTGCGGTTGGGTTGCATCGACTAACAAATAAGGCGTCAGCTGGTTATCGCAAATCCATTCATAAATGGCACGAGCAAGATATGGGCGTGTAGGCGTAAAAGTTATTTGCTCTGACATAATTGAAAAACTTATTAAATCGTAGAAATCAATTCATTGTAGCTGTTTTTTTCTTGAGCTGTCATTGATTTAATGAAAGATGGACGGCTAAAGATACGATGACAATACAAGAAAATGGGGCGGCAGTGCTGTGCCGGTAATTCGACCCCCATACTTTTGAGGCGCAAGAAGATCGGGGCCAACATACAATCCAGGATCGAGAAAGTTTCAGACATGAAAAAAGGAAAATGCTGAAACAGTGGAGTCAGTGAAATTAGGGTATCTCTGAGTTCTTTTTGAGCTTTTTGTTTTTGTTTCAGGTCCAGACTGTCGGCGTGTCTGAGCATTTGGTCTGCCAGTTTGAACCAGTCCTGTTCAAAGCGCCAGATATATTGACGTTGTTCTGCTCGGGCCATCGGTGCATCGGCATAGAGCTTATTCTGGCGATAACGGTCATCCAGATATTCAGCAATCACGTTGGCTGAAAATAATTTCAGGTTTTGTTCAATCAACATCGGGAGCTGATTGTAGGGATTGAGATCAGCCAAATCCTCATCTTCGTGGTCGGTGATAATGAGCTGATATTTGATTTGTTTTTCAGCAAGCAAAAAGCGAATCCAGTGTGAACGGAAATCATCTGCATGACTATAAAGCGTAATGCCTTGGACAGGGCTTGGGGGATTTTCTAAAGACATAAATCCAAAAAATTCTGATTGACTGTTTAGAATACTAAAATTAACGTTGGAAAGCACTTAAACATTAATAATATGAGCCTTACAGAATAGATTTATTATTCAATAAGTTCAATGAGAGAAAATAGAATGAAGCCAGATTACCTGATTGTATTGTGTGGTGTGTTGTTACTGGGTGGTTGTGCGGGTTCACCTAAGGGCTTAGAACAGCATAATGTATCTTCAATCGAGGATGGGGCGGCAGCTGATGCAGTGATTGCTGATGAGGCCGATGATGCTCGTGGGCAACCATATGGTGGCATCAAAAAGCAGTATGTGGTCAAGGGGTGTCAGGTGACCATGTTTAATGATGGGCCGATTCAGATGGTACATGAAAAAACCGGACAACCTTGTAATGCGCCAATTCCGAAAGATCATCAATTTTCGAAATCTACCCGAAGCTATCAGCAAAATGGCTGTACCGTTACCGAATTTGCTTCTGCGGATGGCATGGGCGATGCCGTCATGGATTGTTCTAAAAAGAAGTAATAAATCATAGGCAATAAAAAAACCTCGGAAAATCCGAGGTTTTTTTGTCCGATTCGTAAAACGATTAACGTTTAGAGAATTGAGGACGTTTACGAGCTTTACGTAAACCAAGTTTCTTACGTTCAACTTCACGAGCATCACGAGTAACGAAACCAGCTTGACGAAGAGCAGGTTTTAAGTTTTCGTCAGCAGCGATCAATGCACGAGTAATACCGTGACGGATAGCGCCAGCTTGACCACCAATACCACCACCTTTAACAGTGATGTAAAGGTCAAATTTTTCAGTAACTTCTAAAAGTTCTAAAGGCTGACGTACAACCATACGAGCAGTTTCACGACCGAAATATTGCTCTAAAGTACGATTGTTGATTACGAGTTTACCTGTACCAGCTGATAAGAAAACACGTGCAGTTGCGGTCTTACGGCGACCTGTACCATAATTAGTAGCCATGTGCTGTATCCCTTAGATGTCCAAAACTTGTGGCTGTTGAGCAGTATGAGGATGCTCGCTACCAGCGTACACTTTCATTTTTTTGATCATTGCATAACCAAGAGGACCTTTTGGCAACATACCTTTAACAGCTTTTTCTAAAACAGCTTCAGGTTTGTGAGCAATTAACTTCTCGAAGTTAGTCTCACGGATACCACCAGGGAAACCAGTATGGCGATAGTATTTCTTATCAAGTGATTTGTTACCAGTCACTTGAACGTGTTCAGCATTGATCACAACGATGTAGTCACCAGTGTCAACGTGAGGAGTATAAGAAGTTTTGTGCTTACCGCGTAAACGACGAGCGATTTCAGTCGCAAGGCGACCTAAAGTTTTGCCAGAAGCATCAACAACATACCAATCGTGTTGAACTTCAGCTGGCTTAGCGCTGAGAGTTTTCATTTAAACCACTACCTATTATAGTTGGTTTGGACGGTGGAATCTGTCCAAACAAAAGGAGACCGAATTCTACATGAGTTTATATCCATGCACAAGAAAAAAACACTAGAGAAGCCAGAAATTGCTGTAATGTGACTGAATTGGGAACTAATATGCGCTGAGTTGATTCGTCTATTATTTATCTTGAGAGCGGACTGGAATCCCCCTATCATTTTTATACCAATCATTTGAAATAAATAGAAGTATCTACCTCTTCTCTCGGGGAATTTGATGAAGTTGCCGTTATCTACAAAAATTGTTGTAGTCACATTATTAGTGGGAGTTTGTGCGACACAAACCAATGCGCGACGACTATATAAATGGATAGATCAAACCAGTGTGACCAATTACTCTGAATTTCAGCCGAAAGAAGGCACCAGCCGTAAACTTGAAGTACTGGAAAGTCGGGGCAATGACCATGTTGATCCTGCAATGGCGGTTACCGCTGAAATGAAAGCGATTGAAATTCCAGTTGATCAAATGAATTTACAAGGCACTTCAGCGGTTACGGGGGGAACGCCAGTGCCTCAGGTGCAACAAAATACAACGCAAACGATTGTGAAACAGGGTGCAATTGCTGCACCTTATACCCGACCTGCCAATGTCATCGTCGCAGCACCTGTAGAGAAAAAAGAATCCCAGCCTCAGCAAGTTGTACCTGCTGTGGACAGGAAAGAGGGGCTGAGCAATCCGCTTACTGACAAGGCAGTAAGTACGGTTGCCCTGAGTGAAAAAAAAGAAGAAATGGCTTTGGCGCAGCCGGAGAAGAAGGCGCAGCCCAAAGTGAATCCATGGACACGAAAAGTCGAATTTGTTCCTTCCAATCTTGTCCCGCAGAACCTGTCTAAAGCTGTGCTGCCTGAACGCTGATCCATCAACTTGATTGAACGGGTAAAATAATGTTTTATGATCGTGAATCCAAATAAAAAGACTCATGATGCTACGCGTAAAACAATTTCTATTGGGCTGTCTGTTCGGCCTAATCACAACTTATTTCATTCTGATCACTGGGTTTGGAATCTATTACGGTTTTAGTGGAATGGTCGGCGTGGCTTTAGTCAGCATGTTTATGCATTTCACTCCTTTTCCATATCTGCTTTATTTGGCTGGTGGGCTGATTTTTTTATTCATCCCGACACAGCGTTTTCCCCATACTCAGCGCCAACTGTGGAAATGGCTGGCCATTGCTAGTGTGGTTGCTGGGGTCCTGATTTGCTTGTCAGAAATTGCGCATGTGCTCGGCTGGTTAAATGCCGAGTTTCATTTGCCACGGAAACCGGAAGACTAAATACTTCAACACTCATATTTTGACCTTTATAAAGGCTGAGCTTAGCAATGGTTTAGGCAAAGACCGTGCTGATTTTAACGAAGAGCCATTACATTTTGGCTATATGTCCTGTCATAAAGGGCTATTGCTGACCTTTAAACAGAATTTATAAAAAGCTAGGGCTATAGCTGCTTTTAGATTTTGGTTACACTAGAAGGGAATCAAAAAGACTGGCGCTAGATATGCTTCCTTTATATGTCACTTCAGGTGAACCTGCTGGAATTGGACCAGATATTTGTCTGAGTCTTGCCGATCGTGTGGATGAACGTCCGCTGGTGGTATTGGCTGATATCGAAATGTTGCAGCAACGTGTCAATCTACTCGGTTTAAATATTGAACTGGTTGCTTATCAGGGACAAGCAGCATCGAGTTTGCAGGGACAACTCTTTGTTGAACATGTGCCTTTAGCAAAACCCGTGACTTTGGGGCAGTTAGATTCTGCCAATGCGGCTTATGTATTAGAACAATTGCGCCGTTCGGCTGATTATGCCATGTCCGGACAAAGTGTCGGTGTGGCCACGGCGCCAGTACAAAAGTCCATTATCAATGAGGCGGGCATCGCGTTTAGCGGACATACCGAGTTTTATCAGGAATTTGCTGGTGTGGATCGTGTGGTGATGATGCTGGCGACGAAAACGTTACGGGTGGCTCTGGCAACGACTCATTTACCGTTGCGCGATGTGCCTGCTGCCATTAGTCCAGAACGTTTACATCAGGTGCTTGATATCCTGATTCATGACTTAAAAACCAAATTTAAAATTTCTGCACCGCGTATCTTGGTATGTGGTTTAAATCCGCATGCGGGCGAGGGTGGTTATTTAGGTCGTGAAGAAATTGAGGTGATTAATCCTGTGCTGGAAAGCTACCGCGCGCAGGGCGTGAACATGAGCCTGAGCTTGCCAGCAGACACCTTGTTTACCCCGGAAAATCTCAAAGATGCAGATGCGGTGTTAGCGATGTATCACGATCAGGGCTTACCTGTGTTAAAATCACAGGGCTTTGGTGAAGCAGTAAACATTACATTAGGTTTGCCATTTATTCGAACCTCTGTCGATCATGGTACGGCACTCTCTCTTGCAGGCACTGGACAGGCAAAAGCATCGAGCTTGCATGTTGCAGTGGATTTAGCACTTGATTTGGCAAGAATCTCCCCCAGCCCCTCTTTATAAAAGAGGGGGGAATTAAGTTTCAAATATTGAGTATAAATATATGTATCAAATTAATGCCCTAAACCCTAAAGATGAAGGGCATCAGGCTCGAAAACGTTTTGGTCAAAACTTTTTACATGATCAACGTGTGATTGCCAAAATTGTACGCTCAGTGAATCCTCGTGCGGGCGAAAACATTGTTGAAATTGGCCCTGGTCTGGCAGCATTGACCTCACCTTTAATTGGTGAGTGTGATGCGTTGACCGTAGTTGAACTGGACCGTGATTTGGCAGCAGGCTTGCCAGGCCGTGTACCACATCCTGAGCGTTTGACCATTGTTGAAGCAGATGCCTTGAAGTACGACTTTACTCAATTGTTTCAGGAAGGCCGCCCACTACGTGTAGTGGGGAATTTACCTTATAATATTTCAACACCACTGTTGTTCCATCTCTTGGAGTTTGGTGACAAAGTCAAAGACATGCACTTCATGCTGCAAAAAGAAGTGGTGGACCGTATTACCGCAACGCCAAATACCAAAGAGTATGGTCGTCTGTCGGTCATGATTCAGTATTACTGCAAGCCCACCTTCTTGTTTGAGGTGCCACCGGGCTCATTTAACCCACCGCCAAAAGTGACGTCAGCAGTTTTCCGTTTAGAACCATACGAAACCAAACCGATTGTGGCAAAAAATGAGAAAGCTTTAGCGCGTTTGGTGGGGCATGTATTTACCCAGCGCCGTAAAACCTTGCGTAATAGCTTAAAAGGGATGCTGGTGGAAGATGGCTTTGAAAAAGCAGGGGTTGATCCGATGGCACGTCCGGAAACCTTAAGTCTGGCAGATTTTGTGGCGCTTTCTGACCAGATGGTGGTCTGATGTCTAAGCGCTATAACTATGTCATTGGTGATGTGCAAGGCTGTTTTGAAGCCCTGAAAGCGTTACTGAAAGAAATCCGCTTTGATCCCGACCAAGACTTTTTATGGTTCGCTGGCGATCTGGTGGCGCGTGGTGAAAACTCGGTCGGTGCCTTACGCTTTATTAAAAAGCTGGCTGACCGTGGGGCCGCTGCAACGGTGTTGGGTAATCATGACCTGACCTTGATTGCCTGTGCGCGTGGCTTTAAAAAACCCAAAGAAAAAGACCATACCCAGGAAGTGATTGACGCAATTGATGGCGATGAGCTGATTGACTGGCTACGTAAACAGCCTTTAAGTCTGTCTCCAAATCAACACACCTTGATTACTCACGCGGGCGTACCCTGTATCTGGAGCGCTGAAAAGACAGTTGCACTGGCACAAGAAGTACAACAGGTTGTTGCGCATGAAGATCTCTCGGTGCTGGATGCTTTTCTGGCAGAAATGTATGGTTCTCAACCTGATCTGTGGTCAGATGAGCTGACAGGCATGGCGCGGTTGCGTTGTATCACCAATTATCTGACGCGTATGCGTTTGACTGATGCCGAAGGGCGTCTGGAGTTTGAATTTAAGGATGCGCTCGATGCGCCAATGCCAGCGGGTTTTCAGCCGTGGTTTGAGTTTGAAAGTCAGGCTGCACAAACCCATCAGCTGATTTTTGGACATTGGGCTGCATTACAGGGCAAGACCATTAGTCCTCAAATTCAAAATGTGGATGGTGGTTGTGTCTGGGGCCAACAATTGGTGGCTTTACGTTTAGAAGATCAGCAGCTTTTTGCGGTAGATAACCCGCTTGCCTGATAGATGCTGTGCTATTTTGAGATGCCCATTTTGATGTTGAAATTGGGCATTTTTTATTTTAAGACTGTCAAAAAACTGTCATACACTGATCATTAAAGTGTCAAAAAATGCTTATAAGCTAAAAGCATGAAAATAACGACACAAATGGATGGCGATATGCAGAGTACATACGCGACATCTCTATTCAAGCAAGAGTTTCCTGAAAATTTTAAATTTTACTTCAAAAGGAAACAACTTAAAAATAAACAAGATGAATTGTCTGAACTGCATGATCTGGTTCGTCCTCGTCTCCGTATCGCGATTGTGACTGAAACTTGGCCACCAGAAATTAATGGTGTGGCTTTATCCATGATGCAGTTGTGTCAGGGCTTACAGCGACTTGGACATAAAATTTTACTGGTACGTCCCACACAAAAAGTAGTCTGTACCGAATTCCATCCCGATCAGGAATGTCTGGTGATGTCTCAGCCGATTCCCAAATATCCGAGTGTGCAGTTTGGCTGGCCACAATATCTCAAGGTGTCCAAAGCCTTTGAGAAATTTATGCCAGATGTGGTGCATATCGTCACTGAAGGTCCATTGGGTCTAACCGCTTTGCAGGCAGCGAAATCGAGAAAAGTCGCAGTGTCTAGCGGCTTCCATTCAGCCTTTCATGACTTTAGCCGGTTCTTTGATCTGGCTTTTCTGGTCAAGCCGATTCAACGTTATCTGACCTGGTTCCATAACAGTACCGATGTCACTTGCGTACCCAGTCAATATACCGAACAGGCCTTACGCGGTTTTGGCGTGACCTGTCCTTTGGTGGTGGTCGGGCGTGGTGTGGATACGGAAAAGTTTTCACCGAAACATCGTTCAGCACAGTTGCGGCAACAATGGGGTGCTGATGAAGATACCCGCGTCATGCTATATGTCGGGCGTTTGTCACCTGAAAAAGAAGTGGATGTGTTGATAAAGAGCTTCCACGCCTTGCGGGCACAACAGGGTGAAAATATTAAATTCGTGATTGTAGGTGAAGGGCCGGACCAGACGCGTCTGAGTAAAATGGCGCAATCCAGTGATGTGATCTTTATGGGAAGCTTAAGCGGGAAAGCGCTTTCGGCGGCTTATGCCAGTGCCGATGTATTTACCTTTGCCAGTCAGGCCGATACGTTCGGGAATGTGGTTTTAGAAGCCATTGCCAGTGGTTTGGCTGTCGTGGCCTATGACTATGTCTGTGCACATCAACATGTCAGACATGAGATTACAGGATGGCTAAGCCAGCTTGGAGAGACCACGGATTTTATTCAATCCATTTGTGATTTACCTGCGCTACCGCAACTGAGACAAATGGGTTTATTGGCCAGTGAAAGCGTACAACACAGCAGCTGGCAGTTTCCGGTACAACAATTAGAACACGCATTTTATCAGGTCGTGAGGAGTCTCCCATGACGCCGACCTAAATCCTGAAGAGGAGAAAAAGTATGAAATTTCAAAATGCAAAAATAAAAATGCTGGATCTCGATTTAAAAGGGTGTGTTTATCTCAATCATCTTTCACAGTCGCAACGTGTCGCTTTATTTTTTAAAACGATCAGCCGTTTGGGCGATGGACCTTTTTGGTATGTCATGTTGCTGTCAGTTTGGGCGATGCACGGGCTGGCATATGGGGTGCAGATATTGTATCTGATCGGGGCAGGTTCTGTAGGCACCTTGATTTATAAATTTTTAAAACATAAAACTACCCGTCCAAGACCTTATCAGGTGCATCAGGTCATTGTCTTGGGGGAGCGACCGCTCGATCATTTCAGTTTTCCTTCAGGCCATACCTTACATGCGGTCATGGTCACCATCACTTTGGGTTATATCCAGCCCCTGTTATTAATCCTGATGCTACCGTTTACGATCTTGGTCGCATTGTCACGGATGATTCTGGGGCTACACTATCCAAGCGATGTCATTGTCGGTGCAATGATTGGGGCCTCCGTTGCAAGTGCAATCATTTTGCTGGCGCCGAGCCTTAATCTCATTTTATAACGCATTATATAAGTGTTTTAGCGACAATTTAGCACTTCAACACTATCTCTTAAATCCGGTGTTTTGTTAAAGTACGCTCAATCACATACTTTTATTCAGGTTGTTATATGGGCTTACGCTGGACAGATACGATTGATATTGCGATTGAACTCACTGAAGCGCATCCAGAAGTCGATCCACAGTGGATTCGATTTACGGATCTACATGCATGGGTGTGTGCTTTACCAGACTTTAGTGATGACCCTACTAAATCAACGGAAGGTTTGCTTGAAGCCATTCAAATGGCCTGGCTGGATGAAGTTCGTTAGAAATTCGTCAGAAATCGCTGAACTTTTGCATATTCAAGCTGATTATTAACGATGACATCGGTATAATGCGGCAAATTTTTTAGTTTAGACCATAATAGGAGCCAATCATGGCGATTGAACGTACTTTATCTATCGTAAAACCAGATGCAGTTTCTAAAAACCACATCGGCGACATCTTTGCTCGTTTCGAAAAATCAGGTTTGAAGATCGTTGCTACTAAAATGAAACACCTTTCTCAAGCTGATGCTGAAGGTTTCTATGCTGAGCACAAAGAACGCGGTTTCTTTGCTGACCTCGTTGCATTCATGACTTCTGGTCCAGTGGTTGTTTCAGTTCTTGAAGGCGAAAACGCAGTTCTTGCTCACCGTGATATCTTGGGCGCGACGAACCCGAAAGAAGCGGCTCCTGGTACAATCCGTGCTGACTTCGCTGTAAGCATCGACGAAAACGCAGCGCACGGTTCTGACTCAGTTGCTTCTGCTGAGCGCGAAATCGCTTACTTCTTTGCTGATAACGAGATTTGCCCACGCACTCGTTAATCCAAAGTATTCGAGCCAGATAAGTGGTATACTACTTATCTGGTTTTTTATTTCTTATTGATTGTATTGTGCAAATAATGCACAGTATTTTTTAGCGCTGATATTGTTTAGGTAAATATACATGAGTTCTGCAGTGGTCGTTTCATCAGAAAATTTAGATGAAAAACAACAGTCTGTTACTACGCCTGTCGTTCAAGCTGCCGAGCATAAAGTCAATTTACTTGGCATGTCTCGAGCTGAACTGGAAAAATTCTTTGAAGATCTGGGCGAAAAAAAGTTTCGCGCCGGTCAGGTCATGAAATGGATTCATCAATATTTTGTGACAGATTTTGCCGAGATGACCAATATCTCGGGCAAATTACGTGAAAAATTAGAAAAAATCTGTGAAATTAAAGCGCCTGAAGTGGTGCATCGTAACTATTCCAAAGATGGCACCCGTAAGTGGGTATTCCGTGTGGGTGATGGTGAGGGCTCGCTGGTTGAAACGGTCCTGATTCCGGCAGATGACAAAACTGGTGCGCGTAAAACCTTGTGTATTTCTTCACAAGTGGGCTGTGCACTCGATTGTTCATTCTGTTCTACTGGTAAGCAAGGTTTCCAGCGTGACTTAACCCCTGCAGAAATTATTGGTCAGCTGTGGATGGCGAACTATTCCTATATGGAAGAAGTGCCGGTTGCTGAGCGTGAACGTACCGTCACCAATGTGGTGATGATGGGGATGGGTGAACCCTTACTCAATTACGATGCTGTGCTCAGTTCGATGCAGTTGATGCTGGATGACTTTGCTTATGGCATGTCGAAACGCCGTGTGACCTTGTCAACCTCGGGTGTGGTGCCCAAGATTGATCAACTGGCGCAGGACATTGATGTTGCCCTGGCAATTTCATTACACGCACCGAATGACGAATTGCGTAATGAGCTGGTGCCGATCAATAAAAAATATCCGTTACAGCAACTGATTGCAGCTTGCCAACGTTATTTGGGCAAAGATGGCAACGAAAGCTCTCGTCGACATGTCACCATTGAGTATGTGATGCTGGAAGGGGTCAATGACCAACCTGAGCATGCACAGCAATTGTTGAAATTGCTAAAAAACTTACCAAGTAAAATCAACCTGATTCCATTTAATCCGTTCCCGCATGCGCCGTATGGCCGTTCGAGCCGTAACCGCATTATTGCCTTCCAAAAAACTTTGTCGGATGCCGGATTTGTGTGTACGATTCGTCAGACACGTGGCGATGATATCGATGCGGCGTGTGGACAATTGGTAGGACAGGTGGCTGACCGAACCCGTCGTGCTGAACAGTGGAAAAAGAAAGTGGCGCAGCGACAAGAAATATTGCGCACACAAGGATAAAACTTGGGGAAAAAGCGTTGAATACAACTCGATCAAAAACGATTATAGCGACAGCTGTTGTGTTTACTTTACTTGGCTTAACAGCTTGCCAGACGCCATCTACAACATTAAAAAAAGATCCGGAAAAAGCGGTGCAGGTGCGTACGCAACTTGCGGCAGAATATATTCGTACACGTGATCTGGATTCAGCCAAGCGTTCGCTTGATCAGGCATTAAAACTGAATTCCCGGGATGCCAATGCCAACATGATGATGGGCATCCTGCTGCAACAGGAAGGCAGTGCCGCCAATATGGAAAAAGCGGAGCCTTATTTCAAGCGTGCTATTTCCTCCGAACCAGATAATGCTCAGGCGCGTAATAATTACGGTACATATTTGTACCAGCAGCAACGCTATAATGAAGCCATTGAGCAATTTACCCGTGCGGGCGCAACCCTGGGTTATGATCAGCGTTTTCAGTCGCTGGAAAACCTGGGGCGAATCTATTTAAAACTTGGCGATGTGATGAATGCTGAAAAATCATTCAAACAGGCGCTACAAGCGAATCGAAACGCAACAATTTCAATGTTAGAGTTAGCGGAAATTTTCTATTTGCAACAAAATAATAGAGATGCATCGCAACTATACGAACAATATGTTCGTAATGTAGGTCAGAAAAACCAGGGTGCTCGTGCACTTTGGATTGGTTTACGCATTGCTCGGGCAAATGCGGATCAGTTAGGAATGCAAGTGTTAGTCAATCAATTACGCGCTTTATTTCCTGATAGTCCAGAATATCAACGTTATTTGCAATTACAGTACAGTACTGAGGCCGTATGGAAATAAATCCAAATTCACATCAGCCAACTGGCTCAACCTCGCCATCGTCTGCGTTAGGAAATATTCAACGACCTGGTGAGTATTTGCGTCAAATTCGTATTGCACAAAAGAAAGAAATTGAAGAGATTGCAAACGTATTGAACATGCCTGTCAAAACCTTGACGGCATTAGAGCAAGATGACTATAAGTCATTGCCAGAAGCGACCTTTATCAAAGGTTATTATCGTGCTTATGCCAAGCATTTAAATGCCGACGCCAGCGCGATTATTCAGCGTTTTGATGAAATCTATGTTAATGATACCGGTCTTAAAGCCAGCCATGCCCTGAATAATTCTCCGATTAAAATCATGGGGAAATTATCAGGTTCGAAAAGCGTACGTAACCGCAAATGGTTAAAACGCATTGCGATTGTGGCGGCGGTTGCATTATTGGCATGGTTAGCGGTCGTGGCTGTACAGAATTGGACATCAAGCCATAAGGATGATGCGGATGTACCAAAGATCAAAAACTCTGAAGTTGAAATTCTGCCCATGAGTGGAAATACAACGGCAGCAACATCTGGTGACCAATTAGTCCTGAACTTTAACCGACCAACCTCTGTGCATATTGTGGATGCAACGGGTAAAGTATTGGCAACAGGTCGTCAGGCATCGACATTGAATTTAAGTGGTCAGTCGCCATTCCAGATTCGTTTGGATGATGCGACTGCGGTATCCCTGACCCTGAATCAGGAACAGATTTCATTGTCTCCATATACCGTCAATGGAAAAGCAGAATTCCGTTTGTCTCGTTAATGACAAAGAGTAGAGCTATACGATGATTGTGAACCCCATTAAACGCCGTCCAACACGTAAAATCCGTGTCGGTTCAGTGTATGTCGGTGGTGATGCCCCGATTAGTGTTCAAAGTATGACCAATACTGAAACATGTGATGTCGATGCGACCGTCGCACAAATCCAGCGTTGTGCAGATGCCGGTGCAGACATCATGCGTGTTTCTGTTCCATCAATGGAAGCAGCAGAGGCATTTGGTGCCATTCGTAAACGTGTGAGCGTGCCTTTGGTTGCGGATATTCATTTTGATCATCGTATTGCGTTGGCTGTGGCAGATTATGGTGCCGACTGTTTGCGTATTAATCCAGGTAATATCGGTTCAGATCAAAAAGTACGTGAAGTGGTTGCCGCGGCGAAACATCATGGCATTTCAATCCGTATCGGTGTGAATGCGGGTTCACTGGAAAAAGATTTACAGGCGAAATATGGCGAGCCAACAGGTCAGGCCTTGCTTGAGTCGGCGATGCGTCATATCGATATTCTGGACCGTCTGGATTTTCATGAGTTCAAAGTCAGCGTTAAAGCCTCGAATGTGTTCCTGACCATGGATGCGTACCGCTTATTGTCGCAACAGATTGATAATCCATTACACCTCGGTGTCACAGAGGCCGGCATTTATCGTACCGGTACGGTGAAATCAGCCATTGCGCTTGGCGGATTATTGATGGAAGGCATTGGCGATACCATGCGTATCTCGCTTGCTGCCGAGCCGGAAGACGAGATTAAAATCGGTTTTGATATTTTAAAATCGTTGGGCTTGCGCTCAAACGGCATTAACTTTATTGCTTGTCCAAGCTGCTCACGCCAGGAATTCAATGTGATTCAGGTGATGCAGGCACTGGAAGAGCGTTTAGAAGATATCCGTACGCCGATGGACTTGTCTGTCATCGGGTGTAAGGTGAATGGTCCGGGTGAAGCCAAAGAAGCGGATATCGGGATTGTCGGGGCATCTCCGCGTTCACTGGTGTACCGTAATGGCGAAAAGAGCCATTTAATTGACACAAATCAGTTGGTTGATGAAATTGAAACAATGGTTCGTCAACGTGTTCAAGAGCTTGAAGAAGCAAAATCTAAAGAAATTATTCGTAGTTCATCATGAGTTCAATCGTCGCTATCAAAGGTTTTAATGACATCCTTCCAACGCAAACTGCGGCTTGGAGAAGTCTGGAACAACAACTTGCATCTTTAATGGATGCTTATGGTTATCAACAAATCCGTTTACCGATCGTTGAGCAAACCGGTTTATTCAAACGTGCTATTGGCGATGCGACCGATATCGTTGAAAAAGAAATGTATACCTTTTTTGACAAGGGGAATCCGCCTGAATCACTGACGCTACGTCCAGAAGGAACAGCAGGTTGTGTACGTGCCTTGCTTGAACATAATCTGTTGCGCGGTGCGACGCCACGGGTGTGGTATATGGGACCGATGTTCCGTTATGAAAAACCGCAAAAGGGCCGTTACCGCCAGTTCCATCAGTTTGGTGTGGAAACCTTTGGTGTGGCAACACCCGATATCGATGCCGAGTTGATTTTACTGACAGCACGTTTGTGGAAGCGTATGGGCGTTGCGGACAAGGTTCAACTTGAGTTGAATACACTCGGGGAAACCGACGAACGTGCAGAATACCGTGCCGCATTGGTTGAGTTTTTAAATCAGCACAAAGATGCTCTGGATGAAGATTCGCAACGTCGTTTAACCACCAACCCATTGCGTATTCTGGACTCTAAAATTGAGTCAACCCAAAAGATTCTGGAAAATGCACCCAAGTTGCATGATTTCCTCAAAGAAGATTCAATCAATCACTTCCAGCAACTACAGCAATACCTCACTGATGCGGGTATCGAGTTTGTGATTAACCAGAAGTTAGTCCGTGGTTTGGATTACTACAACAAAACCGTATTTGAATGGACCACCACCATGTTGGGTTCACAAGGCACGGTGTGTGCAGGTGGTCGCTATGACGGTCTGGTGGGGCAGTTAAAAGGTAAGGCGGATCAGTCGGTTCCTGCGGTTGGCTTTGCGATGGGAATGGAGCGTTTGCTCCTGTTACTTGAGCAAGTCGAACAGGCCAAAGCAGTACGTGATTGCGAAATCTTCTTAGTCGCAGAACCTGCTTATCAAGCCAAAGCTTTGGTCTTGGCGGAACAGATTCGTGATCAGCTGGAAGCAGCTCATAGCCCGATCCGTTTAAAAACAGGTTCACAAGGCAGCATGAAAAGCCAAATGAAAAAGGCCGATCAGTCGGGTGCAATTTTTGCGATGATCTTGGGTGAGCGCGAGTGGGAATCACAGCAGCTTCTTGTTAAAGAATTGGCGACTGCAGAACAGTCTCAAGTTGCTTTGACTGAACTGACGCCATTTTTTATCGAAAAATTTAAACAATAAGTTGAAAAATTTAGGAAAAGGACAATCACATGAGTTTAAGTGATGATGAACAACTCGACAATTTAAAGTCGTTTGCCAAAAAATATGGTTCTGCAATCATTAGCGGAATTCTCATTGCCTTGATTGCCTTTTTCGGATGGGAATACTGGCAAAAGAAAAATCTTGCCGAAGCCCAGAACCAGACGGCAAAGGTACAAAAGTTGATGGATGAGGCAAAAGCTGCCACAGGTCAGCCTAATGCCTTTGCAAGCTTGTCTGAAGCTGCAGATAAAATTGTGAAAGAAGATGCCGATTCTGCACAGGCGATTCAGACACAATTTGTTATGGCGAAGCTTGCCTATGACAAGCAGGACTATGCTGCTGCTGAAAAAGCCTTGAAGAAAGTTGAAAACTCAAAAGTGAAAGATGCCGGTTTGCTACAGGTTGTTAAATTACGTTTGGCTGATGCACAGTTGGCACAAAACAAGTTTGATGATGCGTTAAAAACCTTGTCTGGTGTGACAGAGCCTGCGTTCAAGGCTACTGCTGATGAACTTCGCGGTGATATTTTTGTTGCGAAGAAAGACAACGCATCTGCTCGTAAAGCGTATCAAAGTGCATGGGATAACCTGCTCGAGCGTAAACAGGAGCGTCAGCTTTTACAAATTAAACTCGAAAGTGTCGGCGTTTTAGTAGATGATCCTGAGTTTGAGCGCCCGATCTTAGATACCAAAGTGGATGAGTCTTAATGCAGAATAAACTAAAACTTCCTTTGGCAATTGCAATTGCTTCAGCTTTACTTGTTGGATGTTCGAGCAATAAAGTAAAAGAGGCAAAACCAAATCCATTGCCAAAAATCACGCAAGAACAAAGTTTAAACCTTGTTTTTTCACAAAGTGTTTCGTCTACCAATGCTGCAGAAGCTTTGCGTTTGCAACTGGATACGGACAATGGTGTGATTTTCGCGATTGACCCTGATGGTCAGGTTTCTGCTTACAAAGGTAAAGAACGCCTTTGGAAAAGCAAGATTACCAAACAAGAACTGACTGCCGGTGTAGAAGCAGGTGAAGGGATTGTGGTGATTGGCAATCGTAAAGGACAGTTATTTGGTTTAGATCAGGCGACAGGTGAGCAAAAGTGGACAGCAAAACTGTCAGGTGCCATTCTGTCTCCATCGCTGATCCAGTCGGGTCGTGTAATCACGATTGCCAACGATGGTACTGTATTTGCGCATGATACGGTGACAGGTCAACAAGTCTGGGCGTATAAACTGCCAAATGTACAGTTCAGTTTACGTGGTCAACCCGCTCCTGTGCGCTTGGATGAGCGTACCGTGTTGATTGGTTCTGCAAATGCCTATGTATATGCGCTAGACATCATCAGTGGTGTGCCTCGCTTCCAGCGCCGTGTTGCGATTAGTGACGGCCGTTCAGACATCCAGCGTTTGATTGATGTGGTCGGTGATCCCGTTGTTGCAGGTCAATTCCTTGTAACGACAAGCTTCCAGGGTCAGGTTACCGTCACGGATCTTGCTTCACAACGTGTAGTGTGGAGTGAAGATGCAAGCAGTACCAATAGTGCTGAGGTTGCCGGAGATAAAGTCTTTGTGACCACAACCGATGGTAAATTAAATGCTTATAACTTGGCGACTGGCGAGCTGGTTTGGCAAAATGAAGAACTGTTAAACCGTCAGCTCAGTAATCCTGTGATGTTGGGGCAAAACCTGGTGGTGGGTGACTTGGATGGTGTACTTCATCTGATTAATCCGGCTTCAGGCAAGTTGATTGGTCGTGCCAAAACCAGTGGTGAAGTGCGTTCATTGCGTGTGATTGACAACCAGCTTTATGTTGCAACACGAAAAGGTGCATTAACCATTTGGCAGAATCGTTAATTTTGCCTTAGCTTGTGCTAAAATGCTCAATTAGCTATTGCTAATAAAAGAATGATCGGGGTATTTGTTTAAACAAAACCCCGAATTTTTATTGTGATTACTTGATCACCAAAATCTTCCATACTGTTTCTGATACGATGTCATCAACGATGGCTCGTCTGAATTAAGGTTAATTTATGAAACCCGTTATTGCGCTCATTGGTCGTCCAAACGTCGGAAAATCAACGCTATTTAACCAAATCACCAAAAGTCGTGATGCTTTGGTTGCTGACTTCGCTGGTTTAACTCGTGACCGCAAATATGGCGATGCGGTTTATCAAAATAAATCATTCATTGTCGTAGATACGGGCGGTATTGGTGAGAATGAAGGTGGCATTGACTCTTACATGGCTGAGCAGTCAAAAACGGCTATCCATGAAGCAGACATTATTGTGTTTGTGGTGGATGCACGTGCTGGCTTATTGGCTTCAGATGAGCAAATTGCTCGTGAGCTACGTACATTGGGCAAAAAAGTCCATCTGGTGGCCAACAAGGTCGATGGGGTACATGCAGAAGCCGCGTTAGTTGAATTCTACAAGCTAGGAATGGGCGAACCGATGCAGGTTGCGGCCAGTCATGGTCGTGGTGTGCAGCAAATGCTTGAAGAAGTGTTGGCTGAAGTGCCTGAAGATGAAAATCCGGACGAGCACAATAAAAATACCGGTTTGCGTTTAGCCATTATTGGTCGTCCAAACGTGGGTAAATCGACTTTGGTAAACCGTTTACTCGGGGAAGAGCGTGTGGTTGCGTTTGACCAGCCGGGTACAACCCGTGACTCGATCTATATTCCTTATGAGCGTGATGGTCGTCAATATACCTTGATCGACACTGCCGGTGTACGCCGTAAAGGTAAAGTGGATGAGATGATTGAGAAATTCTCAATCGTTAAAACCCTGCAAGCCATGAAAGATGCGCATGTGGTGGTCGTGGTGGTCGATGCGCGTGAAGGGATTGTTGAACAAGACTTGCATTTGATTGGTTATGCACTTGAAGCAGGCCGTGCCATGGTTATTGCGATCAACAAATGGGACAACATGACCGAGTATGATCGTAAACAATGTAAACTTGATGTGGAACGTCGTTTTGACTTTATTCCATGGGCAAAAATTCACTTGATTTCAGCCCTGCATGGTACAGGCGTAGGCGAGCTTTATCCTTCGATTCATCGTGCTTATGAATCGGCAAACCTAAAAGTTTCACCTGCAAAACTGACCCAGATTTTAAGTGATGCTACTGAGGCGCATCAGCCGCCAATGATCAGTGGTCGTCGTATTAAAATGCGTTATGCGCATATGGGGGGACAAAATCCACCAACTATCGTTATTCATGGTAACAAGGTTGATAAGACCCCAGCGGATTACCGTCGTTATCTGGAAAACGTATTCCGTAAAGTATACAAGCTTGAAGGTACACCAGTCCGTATTGACTTTAAAACTTCTGAAAACCCATTCGAAGGACGTAAATCTCAAGTGGATGAACGCGTTGCGGCACGTAAGCGTCGTTATGTTCAGAAATTTAAAAAAGCGGAAAAGAAATTCAAGCGTTAAGCCTGACTTAATGTTCAAAAGCCCAAAGTTTGCTTTGGGCTTTTTTGATTGTTGGGTTATATCAAGCAGTGTGAATCTTCAAGGTTTTTGTTTGGCGTGGCTTTGGCGAAAATCGATTACGAATATTTTGATTTAAGTTGTTGAAATATAATTAAAATAATTTTTTTGTTAAATTTCGTGCTAGTGCTATATAATGCCACCGCAAAATCTCTATAAATTGTCTATTTTTTAAACCAGATCGGATTGTGCATTGCATGTTTAAATTACATCTAACGCAGCCTCAGCTTACCTATGCACAGCCAAACTATGCTGCCCTAGATGCTATTCCTGCAATGCAACGTCGACGTTTATCGCCTCTGGCAAAAATGGCGCTACATGGCGCATTAACGGCCTTAGCAGGACAGCGAGCAGACTATATCGTATGGGTTTCAAAATACGGGGATGAGCAAAAAACTTTAGATATCCTAAAAGATGTATTACAAGAACAGACACCATCACCTACACAATTTTCAACCTCTGTCCATAATGCGATTGCAGGCTTATATTCAATATTGTGTCAGGACGATACACCTTCTACAAGCCTGAGTTGTGAATGGACCGAAGCCTTGATCGAAGCCTATGCCATTTTAAAATCCAGTCGTGCAGTAAAACATGTTCTGGTGGTGGCTTATGACCAAGCTTTACCGGCACTTTATCGTGATGCGACTGATTTCCCAGCATTTTCTTTGGCAACGATTGTGAGTCTGGAACAACCGAATCTGGAGATCCTGACGTTATCGGGTTCAGATTCCGGGGAAAGTCTGGCTTTTTACCAATTTTGGCAATCTGTAGAAGAGAACCCGTCTGTAGTGAGATGGAAAAAATGTTAAAGCTCAAGCAGATTAAACAAAAAACCAATTATGTGTGGCGTGTTGCCGCTACAGGATTTAGTTTTGCAAGTTTTGGTGCGGGCGGTATCGGTATTGCAACATTGGTTGCTCCTCTGGTTCATCTTAGCAGCCGTGATCCACAAATCTGCCAGCAACGTGCCCAGCAAGTGATTCGTTATAGCTTTAAAGGCTTTACCGAAATGATGGTCAAGTTAGGCGTCATGACCTATTCGGTAGAAGGACTGGAAAAATTACACAATAGCCGTCAGGAACTGGTGATTGCCAATCATCCCACCTTGATTGATGTGGTCGTGATGATTGGACTGATGCAACAGGCCAATTGTGTGGTGAAGCAGTCTTTATGGTCGAACCCTTTTACGCGGGGGCCAGTGCGTAGCGCCGGTTATATTTTAAATGCAGGTTCACAGCAGTTTATTGAGGACTGTGTGCTGCGCTTAAAAGAGCAGGGTGCAGCCTCATTGTTGATCTTTCCTGAAGGCACCCGCACGGAAAAAGGCGAATCTCTGAACGAGTTTCAACGTGGTGCTGCAAATATTGCCATCCGTGCCAATGTGCCAGTGCGTCCCGTGTTGATACGTTGTACACCATCGACCTTAACCAAAAATGAAAAATGGTATCATGTGCCTGCGCAACCCTTTCATATTGAAATTAAGGTGCTCGATGCAATTGAGGTCAAAGACCTATTAACGGATTCAGACGTTAGTCCTAAGCAGGTACGTCAGCTGAATCAACATTTTTATCAAATTTTTAATGATGAGTTATCTAAAAATGAGCAATCTTGCTGATGAATTAAAGCAAATGATTATTGATGTTCTCGCACTTGAGGATATTAGCATCAGTGATATTGAAACCGACGCTCCACTCTTTGGTGAGGGTTTGGGTTTAGACTCAATCGATGCTCTAGAGTTGGGCTTGGCATTGAAAAAGCGTTACAACATTCATTTGAATGCCGAGTCCGATGAGACCAAACAGTATTTTAAATCAGTTCAAAGCCTAGTGGCTTTGGTTGAAGCACAGCAAGCAGTTTAAGGAGTAGATCGATGTTAACTCAAGAACAGGTGCTGGCAAAATTAAGAGAATGGATGCAGGATTTGTTTGAAATTGAGCCTGATGATATTCAGCTTGATTCAAATTTATATGAAGATCTCGACGTCGACAGTATCGATGCGGTGGATTTAGTGGTGAAAATTAAAGAACTGACTGGCAAGCAAGTGAAGCCAGAAGATTTTAAGGCCGTCAGAACAGTACAAGATGTTGTTGTTGTCATTCAGAACATGACGGCTGAATGAAACATCTGTTCAGGGGGGGCGTGATCACATTTTTTGTGTTATACCCCTTTATTGTCGGATGGAGTCTATCGCATGGTCAGTTTCTCTGGGTCAGCGCTTTACTCGTCGTTCTGGGTATACTTCGTTTAGTCAGTGCGAAAAAAGACTTGATGTTACCTTTGACCGGACTAGCCATTATTTGTGGTGGTTTGAGTCTGATTTTAAAAGACCATGCCTGGCTTAAGCTTTACCCGGTTGGGATGAGTTTGGGGGCGTTGATTATTTTTGCCCTGACGCTGTATAAGCCACCTTCCATGATTGAGCGTTTTGCCCGTCTGATGGAACCGGATTTACCTGCATCGGGGGTAAAGTGGACACGTAAAGTGACGCTGGTCTGGTGTATATTTTTTAGTATCAATGCCCTGATTGCATTGGCAACCTGCTTTGCACCAATGAAGTTATGGGTCATCTATAATGGTTTTATCTCTTACGTTTTGATGGGAATTTTATTATTGGGTGAGTTTATCTTACGCAAACGACATCAACGTTTAAATCAAACAATATCTTAAAATACTATGCCTATCTTCTTTTATAACGATACCGATTCAGCAAAAACATTTTGTATTAGCGCTGAATTTAAAACCATTTCTTATGCGGACTTTTGGCAGGAGGTTGCTGAACAGACAGCAGCTATTCAAAATTTACCTCAACAGAGCTGGGCGTTATGGGAACAGGACAGTTACCAATTTAGTGTCCTGTTTTTTGCAGCTTTGCTCGCCAACAAAAAAATTATTTTACCGCCGCATCGGGTGCGTGATTTAGAGCAACAATTTTTACAGCAAGATATTCATTTTCTTGAGCGTCAACCTGTTCATGCATCTTTCGAGCGCAGTGAACATGAAGCAAACCTGATCAGATTGCACAAAGATGAATTTCTCGATCAGGCGGAAGTAATGTTTTTTAGCTCTGGCTCAACTGGGGAGCCGAAAAAAATTGAACGGACCTTAAAGCAGCTTTTAAATGAAGTTTCAGGCTTGGCCAGTAGTTTCCAGCTCAATGCAAAAAGTGCTGCGATTGCGACGGTTAGCCATCAGCATATCTACGGTTTATTATTCAAGCTACTGCTACCATTGGCAACGGGTCGTCCTTTTTTCAATACGCAACTGGCGTTCCCAGAAGATGTTATTCAGGCGCAACAGCGTTTAGCTCAAGCGGGCTGGACCAATTATGTGATCTCAAGTCCTGCTTTATTAAAACGTTGGACTCAGGATCTCGCCTTAAAACATTGTGAAATGATCTTTAGCTCAGGTGGAAAACTGGATGCAGGTATTCGTCCATCCCTGAATGTGCCGATAGTGGAAGTTTTGGGGAGTTCCGAAACAGGGGGCATCGCACACCGTCATCAGGATGAGGCAGCGTGGACAGCATTTGATAATGTTGAAATTCAGATTTCAGCGACCACGCAGCTCATGGTGCAAAGTCACCATGCCGGTGAGTCTGGCTGGATCATTACTGGCGATGCTGCTGAGTGGATCGATATCAGTCTGAAGCAATTTAAACTATTGGGGCGACTGGATCGCATTATCAAACTCGAAGAAAAGCGTTTAAGTCTGGATGCCATTGAGCAGCAGATCAATGGCTTGGTTCAGGTTGAACAAAGTCATGTCTTGGTGACGGAACATCAGAATCGGCAAATGCTGGCGTGCATTGTGGTGCTGACAACAGCGGCCCAGCAGCAGCTGATGAAGCTGGGCAAAGCGGTATTTGTGAAGCAGTTAAAGCAGCAACTCCAGTTTCAACTTGAAAGCATTGCAATTCCAAGGCAATGGCGGTTTCTGAGTCAGATTCCACAAAATACGCAATCAAAACGGGATAAAAACTATTTAAAAGCACTGTTTGCACCCATGTTGCAGCCCGTCGTTTTATCACAGTGGCAAGTGCAGGATGAGCATTATCTTCAATTGGAGTTTCCTCCTGAGCTGGAATGCTTTAAAGGACATTTTCCGAAGCAAGCAATTTATCCTGGCGTTGGGCAGATCAGTTTTGTTCAACAGTTTGCCAAGCACAGATGGTCTGATTTAAATGAGTGTCAGGGATTGGAGCAGATCAAGTTCCAGAACCTGATACGTCCTTATGCAGTGATACAATTAAAATTAACGCGTAAACAGCATAAAATTAGCTTTGAAATGACCGCCGCTGAACAGACTCTGGCTTCTGGTCGTCTTGCATTTGCTGTTGATGAGGGGTAGGGCCAGTTATGTTGGCATATAGCATTGTGATTCCTGTTTATAATCATCCGCATTATCTGGCTGATCTGGTGCAGCATTTATCCCAATTCCAGTATCCGGTCATCTTGGTTAATGATGGTAGTGATGCGGCTTGTACAGCGATTCTGCATCAACTGGCACAACACAATGCTTTGGTCGATTTGGTTGAGCACTCCCAAAATTTAGGTAAAGGCCAAGCTGTGATCACTGGTTTGCAACATGCAGCACAACGTGGCATGAGCCATGTATTGCAGATTGATGCAGATGGTCAGCATTGCTGGGATGATGTGGCGAAATTTATTGAGCTATCGCAACAGCATCCCCAGGCGATGGTGATCGGTCAGCCTGTTTTTGATGCATCTGTACCGAAAAAGCGTCTCTATGGTCGTTATGTCACGCATTTCTGGGTCTGGCTGAATAGCCTGTCTTTTGAAATTAAAGACAGTATGTGCGGTTTCCGCATCTATCCATTGGCGCAAACCATGCCAATCCTGAACACGGCCCGATTCCAGCCGCGAATGGGCTTTGATAGCGAGATTCTGGTAAGGTTAAAGTGGGAAAATATCCAGTTCATCAATGTGCCGACCAAGGTGATTTATCCTGAACATGGCATTTCTCATTTTAATGTGTGGCGGGATAATCTCGGTTTAAGCAAAGCGCATGCAAGGTTATTTGCTGGTATGCTGATTCGTTTGCCTAAATTAGTCTGGCATAAGATCAAGGCTGACTAATTCTATGGGACAGCACAGAACAGACCGAACCTGGCATGATATTAAAGAACGTGGCGGGCTCTTACCGCTGATGCTCATGCTTGGCTTTTATCGTTGTGGCGGGCGCTGGTTATGCCGTGTCGTGCTGTACTTTATTATCATGTGGTATTGGCTATTTGCCGTGACTGCACGCCAGGCATCATTGCAATATCTACAACGTGTGCACCTGTTTGCAGGCACACAATCGCCATTTGAATCGATGCCGAACTGGACCAATAGCTATACGCATTTTATGCAATTCGGTGAATGCATTTTAGATAAAATAGAGGGCTGGCTGGGGCATATTCCTGAACAGCAATTACAGTTATTCGGGCATGAGCATTTTCAGCAACATTATCAAAAAGGTGCCATTATTGTGGTGTCGCATTTCGGCAATATTGAATTGTTGCGTGCGATAAAGTCAGAACATCCACAAAAGATCAACGTGCTGGTCTATCAAAAACACGCGTCTCAATTTAACCGGTTTTTAAAAAAAATTAATGATAAAGCCGATGTGAATTTAATTTCTGTTGATGAGTTAGGAATTGAAACCGCCATCCTGTTGCAGGAAAAAATGCAGCAGGGGGAGTGGGTCATCGTGGCCGCAGACCGTGTCCCTGTGCAATCAGATCGCGTGCAAAGCGTACAGTTTTTAGGGCAAGCGGCAGCTTTACCCCAAGGCGCCTGGATTCTGGCCAATTTACTCAAGGTCCCCGTACTGGCTGTATTTTGCTATCGTGTCCAGCAAACGTTTCAGCTCCATATTCATGCTATTGCTGAACAGGTTGATTTACCGCGTAAAAACCGTTTAAGCAGCATGCAACACATTACCCAATCCTATGTCACCGTATTAGAACAGCATTGCTTACGTGCCCCGTATCAATGGTTTAATTTTTATCAGTTTTGGACAAAATAACGTGAATGCAAGTCAAATTGAAGCAAGGGTCAAGCCGGTTCTGATTGTGGGGGAACAAGCGCTCAGTATCGAAGATGTGGTCGCGGTTGCCCGACAAGAGAGGCAAGTGGCTTTACCGACATCAGCGGCTTGGCGTGAATTGATTCAGCGTGGTGCTGACTTTTTAGATCAACTCTTGCTGGATGAAGGGGTGATTTATGGCGTGACCACGGGTTATGGTGATTCCTGTCTGGTTGAAATCCCCATGCATCAGGTCAATGAGCTGCCTTTGCATTTGTCCCGTTTTCATGGCTGTGGCTTAGGTGAAAATCTGGACCTGATCACTGCACGTGCAGTTGTGGTTACACGTTTGTGCTCTCTGGCACGTGGTTATTCCGGAGTTTCTTTGGCATTGCTGGAGCGTTTGGTCTGGATGCTCAATGACAATATTATTCCGGTGATTCCATCAGAAGGCTCTGTCGGCGCCAGTGGTGATTTGACCCCTTTATCCTATATTGCCGGTGCTTTGGTCGGGGAGCGCGATGTTTATGCGCAAGGCAAGATTGTACCGATTGCCCAGATCTACGCCGAGAAAGGCATTCCGCCACTCATCTTGCGCCCGAAAGAAGGGTTGGCACTGATGAATGGCACCGCAGTGATGACGGCGATCGCTTGCTTAAACTATAAAAAAGCTGAACAGGTGGCATTGGCCAGTACCTTGATCACGGCCTTAAATGTACTGGCACTTGAAGGGAATCCAAGTCATTTTGATGAGGTCTTGTTTGCGCAAAAACCGCATCAGGGGCAGCAACTGATTGCACAGCAACTACGTGAATGGCTGAATAGTGAAGTACAAACAGCGCATCAAAGTCCACGTTTGCAGGATCGTTATTCCTTACGTTGTGCACCGCATATTATTGGAGTATTTGAAGATTCCAAAACATGGTTACGCCAGTTTATTGAAAATGAATTAAATTCGAGTAACGATAATCCGTTGATCGATCCTGTGAACTTACGGGTACTGCATGGCGGACACTTCTATGGCGGGCATATTGCACAGGCCATGGACAGTTTAAAGATCATGATTGCCAATATTGCGGATCTGATGGATCGTCAAATTGCACAACTGGTCGACCATAAAATGAATCATGGATTGCCACGTAATCTGACAGGCTCTGGTGCAGACCGCTTACCGTTAAATCATGGCTTTAAAGCCGTGCAAATCGGAGTGTCAGCCTGGACTGCTGAAGCCTTGAAGCATACGCTAGCGGCCTCTATTTTTTCTCGTTCGACCGAATGTCATAATCAGGACAAAGTGAGTATGGGCACTATTGCGGCACGGGATGCAACACGTGTGATTACCCTGACGCAGCAGGTTGTGGCGGCTTTATGTTGTGCCAGTGTACAGGCGGTGCATTTAAAAGGTGTGGTCTCACAACTCAGTCCAAGTTTAAAAGCCTTTGTCGAATGGACCTTACAAAGTTTTGCATTACTTGAAGAAGACCGCCCATTACAAACTGAATTACAACAAATCATTGATCGTTTCGACAACTTTGAATTGTTGAATCAGTTTCAGGAAAAGGCATAGGAGCGCACAATGCAGGCAGATGTAATCATTGAGATTCCTTTTCATGATGTCGATACCATGAATGTGGTCTGGCATGGCCATTATTTAAAGTATTTTGAAATCGCCCGTTGTAAGTTGCTGGAACAGTTTCATTATAACTACAACCAGATGAGAGCATCAGGCTATGCATGGCCCGTGATTGAAAGTCATGTACGTTATGTACAGGGCATTGAATTCGAGCAGAAAATCAAAGTCCGTGCCATTTTAAAAGAATGGGAAAATCGTTTAAAAATCGAGTATTTGATTCTGGATGCAGAGACCGGA
Organism: Acinetobacter calcoaceticus; assembly: GCF_051947995.1. Classification (GTDB taxonomy): domain Bacteria; phylum Pseudomonadota; class Gammaproteobacteria; order Pseudomonadales; family Moraxellaceae; genus Acinetobacter. Next base: position 270,656 of record NZ_JBLVVH010000002.1, read on the forward strand.
CGCCGTTTAACCAAGGGCTATACCACACAAGTTGCGGTGAACATTGCCACTCGTGAAATGTGTTTCCAGTCCCCGCAAATTTTACTGGACTGTTTGAATGGCTGGGATGCATTTAAGGAGCATCATCATGATTAATCTGCTCTCGAAGGTGTTGCAAGCGCTACCACGAAAACGTTACCGGTTAATGTTGCACAGCGTGGTATGGAGTGTGTTGCTCTGTTTCAGTGTGGCAACTTCTGCCAATACCGAACAGGTCTCATCAATTTTTAAGCAGCTGTCTAAAAGTGATATTGTGCGCGCCGATTTTGAGCAGCAAAAGAAACTGGCCAGTTTGAATAAAACCTTTATTTCCAGTGGGGCATTAACCTTTGCCAAAAATAATGGCGTGCTGTGGCAAATTAAACGTCCTGTTCAGGCAGATCTGATCGTTACGCAAAAGAGACTCGTCCAGAAAACACAAAGAACCTATAGCCAGATCCAGATTGATCAGTCACCGTACAGTTCGGTTGCGACTTTATTTTTACAGCTGATGTCGGGTGATGAAAAGGCACTGGCGAAGAATTTTAATGTCGTGTCTGCTGATTATCGACCAACGGGCTGGAGTGTTGCCTTAACACCTAAATCAGGATTATTTAAAAAACTGTTTGTACGAATTGATGCGCAGGGACAGCAATATGTGAATAAAATTGTGATTCAGGAACAGGCCAATAACAGCACCACGATTTTATTCCATCATCAAAATAATCAACCGAACCAACTCACGGCTGCTGAAGATGCGCTTTTCCAATTGGCAAAATAAATTTACTGCCATTTGGTTAGTACTTTTAACCATTGTTGGGCTTGCGCTTGCAGTGGCATGGTTGAAAAAGGATATTCATATCCAGACCAATATTTTTGCTTTGTTGCCTGAAACACAGCAAAATCCTGAACTCGCGCAAACCCAGAAATATATAAGCGATCAACTGAATGAGAAAGTTTTTGTCGTTTTAGAGAGTTCCGATCAACAGGCCTTAGCGCAAGCAACTCAACTGTTTCAGCAGAAACTGCAACAGGGTGAGCTGTGGCAGCCGCTGAAACCCCAACTTGATTTAGAACAATTTTCCAAGCAGTTGTATCAGCATCGGGCTGGCTTACTAAGCCAGCAAGATCGGCAGTTTTTACAGCAACAGGATTATGAAGCACTGACTGAACAGAGCCTAATGCAACTCATGAGTGTTGGCATGCCCATTACTGCGACCTCATTGCAGCAGGATCCGTTGCTGTTATTTCCGCGCTATATGTTAAATGTGGTGGGTCAGGCGGGAAGTCATATCGAGCTGGAAGACGGATTCGCCACAATTCATGATGAGCAGGACATATCTCGTTTATTGGTACTGGAATTAAAGAACAGTCCTTATAACATTGATTATCAGGAGCAGGTCACAGGCTGGATTGAACAGCTAAAACCGCAGCTCGCACAGCTTAAGGTCAAGTCACATTGGACCGGAACCATTTTATTTTCTAATTTCGGCACGCAGTCGGCGAAACAGGAAATTTCAACCATTGGGTTAGGCTCGACATTTGGATTAATTTTATTGGTCTGGTTCGGTTTCCGTTCATTTCGTCCACTCATCACTGAATTTATCGCTGTATCAACAGGGAGCTTGCTGGCATTTGCAGCCACCCATCTGCTGTTTGGGGAAATTCACCTGATGACGCTGGTGTTTGGGGCCAGTCTCATCGGGGTCTGCGTCGATTTTTCTTTCTATTTTATGGCGATGCAATCCCAGCACCGTCAACTGGATGGCTTTAAAATTTTAACACCGTTGTTACCCAGCTTGTTTATGGGCTTAATGACAACGGTGGTGGCTTATATTTTTCTCAGTTTCACGCCATTTCCAGCTTTTAGACAAATTGCCGTGTTTTCGATTGTCGGTCTGCTTGCAGCGTGGATCACCAGTGTGTTGCTATTGCCGCGTTTGCCGCCGTTAAATGCGCAGCCTGCAATTCGCCGTCTGATCTGGATCGGGCAGGTGAGACAATGGTTCCAGCAACATCAGAACGTTCGTTATGGTTTTATTTTAACTATTCTGGTGATCGCGGGAATCAGTCTATTCAGTTTGCAAGCGAATGATGATATTCGTAATTTGCAAAGCATGGACAGCAAGCTGAAACAGGAAGATCTGTATATTCGCTCCCTGTTCGGGCAACAGCAAAGTAGTGACTATTTTGTGGTACGGGCGAACTCAAGTGCTGAACTTGAACAACAGGAATCAAAATTAGTCCAGCAACTGCAACATTTGCAGGCACAAGGCCAGATTGAAAGTTTTCAGGCCTTGGGACAATGGATTCCACCCTTCGCGCAGCAACAGCAAAATGTGAAATTGCTGCAGCAAATTCCAGCAACGGCACTAAAAGGATATGCAGCGCGCATGGGGTTAAAGTTTGCAGATGTACAGCAGTGGCAACAGCAATTGCAGCAGCAACCGTTATTGACACAACAGGTTTTTCAGCAGCATCCCTTGGCATTTTTACAGCCTAATCCAACGGAACGTCTGGTGATGGTCAGGGGAGTAAAACAGGTTGACCTATTACAGCAAATGGAATCGTCCCATATTGATTTTCAGCAGCCGGTCAGTACGCTTTCGCAGGCCTTTGCACAGCATCGCCAGCAAGCCCAGCATTTACTGATTTATGCGTTGTTGAGTCTGGCTATCGGATTGGGGCTTATCTATGGCAAGCGTTCAGTCCTGCCGCTGGTTCTACCGGTCAGCTTGGCGTTATTGACGACTTTTGCCATTCAGGCATGGCTAGGCGTGGAAATTAACCTGTTTAGTATCATGGGAACCTTCCTGATTATCGGGATTGGCGTGGACTATGCGATTTTCTATCGCCATGGACATGATCATCCCCAGATCGTTGGCATGGCGCTGTTTTTGTGTATGATGTCGACCTTATTAGGTTTTGGTTTATTATCATTAAGTCATACCTATGCAATTCATTGTTTCGGTCTCACTGTTTTATTGGGCGTCATCTTTTCATTTATTTATGCGACATTGCTTACACCAGCAGATCAAAAACATATTGTGAACTTAGAAGAGCATTAGAAGATTTAAGTTTTGGGGGAGAGATGAGTACTTTACAACACACCGATGTGGTGATTATAGGCGCTGGGCCTTCGGGCAGTTCAGCCGCTGCTTTGCTTCGTCAAAAAGGCTATGCCGTAACGGTGATTGAAAAGCAATATTTTCCACGCTTTTCAATTGGTGAATCGCTATTGCCGCAGTGCATGGTGTTTCTGGAGGAAGCGGGTCTGCTGGACACGGTACGCGCGCATGTGGCAGAACATGCGTTCCAGTTTAAAAATGGTGCTGCATTTCTATGTGGTGAGAAACGCAGTCACTATGATTTTACTGAGAAATTCAGTGAAGGTCCTGGTACAACCTGGCAAGTCCGCCGTGCCGACTTTGACCATTTACTGGCGCAGCAGGCACAGCACTATGGTGCTGATATACGCTTTGGACATGAAGTGATTGCAGTCGATGTCGAGGCCGAACATCCGGTTTTGACAGTGATGGATGATGCACAACAACACTATCAAATTCAGGCCAGGTTTTTATTGGATGCCAGTGGATTCGGGCGCATCTTGCCGAAGTTTCTAGAATTGGAAAGTCCGTCCAATTTTCCGGTTCGTCGTGCCTTATTTACCCATATTGAAGATGGCATTGGTGAGCGTGCCGATTTCGATCGTGAGAAAATCCTGATTACGGTACATGAAAAAGACCGACGGGCCTGGTACTGGCTGATTCCTTTTGCCGATGGCCGCTCATCATTTGGTGTAGTGGCAGAACAGGATTTCTTTGACCGTTATCATGATGACGATGCGACACAAAATGAGCCAGACGCATTATTAAAACGTATTCTGGCAGATGATCCTGCTTTATCTGCGGTATTACAGCAAGCAAAATTTGATACACCGGTACGTACTTTGGTTGGTTACTCCGCCAATGTAAAACATTTGGCAGGGCGTAATTACGCTTTACTCGGCAATGCGGGAGAGTTTCTTGATCCGGTATTTTCCTCGGGTGTAACCATTGCACTGAAATCTTCCAGTCTGGCGATTCCTTTGCTTGACCGTATGTTGCAGGGGGAAGCGGTTGACTGGATGCAGGAATATGAAATGCCTTTACGTAAAGGCATTCAGGTGTTCCGTGCTTATGTGGAGTCGTGGTATGAAGGTGAATTTCAGGATGTGGTATTTGCAACGCATCAAAATGAAGGAATTCGCCGTATGATTTCCTCACTTTTGGCAGGATATGCATGGGATGATCACAATCCGATTCATAAAAATGCCAAGCGTCGTTTAAGTACTCTGGCTGAGTATTGCCGTGATGGTGTGGCGCAAGAGAAAGCCTTTGAGGTTTAATATGCAATGGATTTGGGCCAGCCTATTGTGCTGTAGTGTATTGTTATTTACGGGCTGTCAGCTGACACCGCATGCGCAAGGGCTGCAAAGCAGTCATTGGCCTGCGCAGCAATATCAACGACAAGATCAAGTTGAAGTGCAGTGGAAAGACAAAAGCTTTAGTTTTTTGCTATATCAGCAGCAACGGGGACAACAGCTAAGTCTGGTGGGTCTTGGACTGACAGGACAAGCGTTATTTCAGCTCCAGTTTGATGGACAGCAGGTCAAGGTACAGCAACGCATTGACCAGATGCGCTTACTGCCTTTTGAGTTTGTGGTTCGGGATATTTTATTTTCAACCTACCCTGAATTTGCAACCTTGGGACAACAGGGCGTTACTGTTGAAAATGATACCTCTCAGCAACAGGTATTGATTCAGCAGAAAGTTATTTTGCAGATCCGGAAAAATGGCAATGCCATTGAGCTGGATAATGTGCAAGTGCCTTATCGGATGACCTTAAGCCCGATTGAAAATACCTTAAATAGCGATCAACCCGAGCAAGGGAGGCAGCCATGAGTGAATCTTTATCCCTGCAAGCACCGTTGCAAGCGGTTGGTATTCCCATCAGTGTCGGGCTGTCTGCACTGGGTCAGGATATTCAGCACATTCGCGAACGTTTAACGACGCCTGACAATCCCCTGACACTGGAAACTGGATTTTTAGCCGATCGTCCGGTTTGGGTGGGGCGTTATGCAGAGGCTTTAATTGAAAGCGTACCAGAATCGTTAAAGATATTTGATTCGCGGAATCTACGTTTTGCCCTGACGGCGCTGCAAAAAATTGAGGTTGAACTGCAACAGCAGATTGCAGGGATTGATCCAAAACGGCTCAGTATTGTGATGGGAACTTCAACTTCAGGTATCTCTGATAGTGAACAGTTACTGAAACAGTATTTTAATGGTAATACATCGCTTGAGATTTCTTATCAGCCACAGGAAATGGGCTGTCTGGCAAAAGCACTGCAACATTATCTGGACTGGCAAGGTACGGCCTATACCATTTCGACGGCTTGCTCATCGAGTGCCAAAGCATTTGCTGCCGGACAACGTTTAATTCAGGCAGGATTGGCCGATGCGGTACTGGTCGGTGGGGTCGATACTCTATGCCAGCTGACCTTAAACGGCTTTAATAGTCTGGAAAGCCTATCGGCGGATATCTGCCAACCCTGCGGTGTCAATCGTGACGGCATTAATATTGGTGAAGCCGCTGCCTTATTTTTACTGACCAGGGTCTCTGCACCGATCATGCTCTACGGTGTGGGGGAGTCGATGGATGCATGGCATATCTCGGCCCCTCATCCTGAAGGTCTGGGTGCAGCGACAGCAATGCAGCGTGCTTTAGAGAGTGCTGCGATTACACCTGAACAGGTGGGTTATATCAATTTGCATGGGACCGCTACGCTACAAAATGATGCCATGGAAATCAAGGCAGTTCGGCGAATCTTCTCCGCTCAGCATGTCGCCTTAAGCAGTACTAAGCACAAGACGGGACATTGTCTGGGGGCTGCGGGTGCGATAGAGGCTTTTATTTGTACTCAGCTATTAAAAGATCAGCGCTGGTTGCCATTGCATCAACACACAGCCATTGATCCTGATCTGGCGGATATGAACTATGTCACCGATCCTCAGCAGGTGGGGAACATCGATTATGTGTTGAGTAACTCTTTTGCCTTTGGAGGCAGTAATATCAGCTTATTATTGGGTGTGGCAACATAAATGAAACTGGATGCAATTCAATATATTCCGCACGAACAGCCCATGGTCTTTATTGATCATCTGGTTGAGGCCAATGAAGGTTATGCGATTGCCGAACTGACCATTCGCCCTGAGTTAATGTTCTGTGAAGCAGCAGGTTTGCCGACCTGGGCAAGCATTGAAATTATGGCGCAGACCATTAGTGCTTATTCTGGCTGGATGGGGCAGCAATCACAGCAAGCGCCTAAGGTTGGCTTCCTGTTGGGCACACGAAAACTTCAATTACCTTTTGCCTATTTTGCACTTGGGCAGAGATTGACAATTCGGGTTGAACAGCAATATCTGCATGAAGGCTTAGGGCAGTTCTCTTGTGAAATTCACTGCAATGCGCAGGTGATTAGTGCCATGTTAAGTGTTTATGAGCCGACAGATCCATCGACTCAGACGTTATCGTTTTAGGAATAACCATGAATAGAAGAATATTAGTGACAGGCTCAAGCCGCGGGATTGGTAAAGCGATTGCGTTGCAACTGGCCCGGGCAGGTTTCGATGTCACCATTCATGCGCGTTCGCGTGAAGCGGAAGCCGCGCAAGTGGTTGAGCAGATCCAAGGTCTTGGACAAAACAGCCATTATTTATTATTTGATGTAAATGAACGTGAGCGCGTTAAAAGCGCATTAGAACAGGATGTGGAACAGCATGGGGCTTTCTATGGCGTGGTGCTGAATGCGGGGCTTACGCATGATGGGGCTTTTCCGGCCTTAACCGATGAGGATTGGGATGAAGTCATTTCGACCTCGTTAGATGGGTTTTATAATGTACTTAAGCCTCTGATTATGCCGATGATCCATTTACGTCAAGGTGGACGTATTGTCACGCTGTCTTCGGTATCGGGCATTATGGGAAATCGTGGACAGGTGAATTATAGTGCAGCAAAAGCAGGGCTGATTGGCGCGACCAAGGCATTGGCTCTGGAATTGGCCAAGCGCAAAATTACGGTGAATTGTGTTGCACCTGGCCTGATTGAAACGGAAATGGTCACTGAGGAAGTTAAGCAACACGCCTTAAAAATGATTCCAATGCAACGCATGGGACAGGTCGATGAAGTTGCTGGCGTGGTGAAATTCTTGTGTTCAGATGAGGCATCGTATATTACCCGTCAGGTGATTTCGGTCAATGGAGGACTGATCTGATGAAGCGTGTTGTGGTTACAGGCATGGCTGGTATCACCTCATTAGGTGAAACTGCAGATGAAATTTTTGCACAATTCCATGCGGGTAAAAGTGGCATTTGCTATATGCCTGAGTGGGAGCAATATCCCGATTTAAGAACCAAACTGGCTGGACCTGTCACCAGCTTTCAGGTTGCCAAGCATTTTAACCGCAAGGTTACGCGTGGTATGGGGCGGGTAGCGCTCATGTCCGTGATCAGTGCGGAAAATGCATTACACGATGCAGGACTGCTAGGTCATGAGATCTTGCAAAGTGGCGATGCTGGTGTGGCTTTCGGTTCTTCCGCGGGGAGCGTCGATGCCGTTCGCGAGTTCGGTAATATGTTGATTGATCAGGATATGAGTAAGATCAATGCGACGACCTATATCCGGATGATGTCCCATACCAGCGCTGTAAACATGACGGTTTACTTTGGTTTAAAAGGCTTGACCTTACCGACTTCAAGCGCATGTACCTCGGGCTCAATGGCCATTGGTCAGGCTTATGAAGCGATTAAATATGGCAAACAGACGGTCATGATTGCCGGAGGCGCAGAGGAACTGAGTGCCGCAGGTGCCGCCGTGTTTGATGTGCTGTTGGCGACCAGTGGCATGAATGATCATCCTGAAAAATCACCACGTCCATTTGATACGCAACGTGATGGCTTGGTGATTGGTGAAGGTGCGGGAAGCCTGATTCTTGAAGAATATGAACATGCCAAGCAGCGTGGAGCCAAGATCTATGCTGAGATTATGGGTTATGCCAGCAATACCGATGGACAGCATGTCACCCGACCTGATACTGAAAGAATGGGACAATGCATGCAAATGGCGCTGAAAGATGCCAAGCTGGATGCCAGCCAGATTGACTATGTCAATGCGCATGGGACTTCTACCGATCAGGGCGATATTGCAGAAAGTCAGGCCACTGCACGGATACTGGGACGTAAACCGATTAGTTCCTTAAAAAGCTATTTTGGACATACTTTAGGTGCTTGCGGTGCCATTGAGGCATGGTTAGGGATTGAAATGATGCAGCGCGGACAATTGATTCCAACCCTGAATCTGGATGAAGTCGATCCACTATGTGGTGATCTGGATTATATTACTCGACAGGTGAGAACGGGTGATATCAAGATCATGATGAGCAATAATTTTGCTTTTGGCGGTATTAATACGTCACTGATTTTTAAACGTGTAACATAACGAGGGGCATAATAATGTCAATGAAACAATTATTTCTAGCAACAATTCTAAGCACAGGCTTTGCTGCATCTGCTCAAGCTGCCGATACTGTACATAATTTTGATTTTAAAGCTGCTGTGGATCGTGCAGTTGCTGATGGTACTTTAGACGGGAGCGTAAAGTTCTATCTGAAAGGAAATAGAGCAGGTGGCAAGGTGTTAGAACAAGATATCGTGACCAATCAGAAGACCAATGGCTTTGGTAAGTCGGCTGAAAAGTCATGTGACTGGGTGCTTCGTTCTGCATTGATACAGTTAGACAAAGCTGCGAAAGCACGTGGCGCCAATGCTGTGACCAATATTGTGAGCTATTTTAAAAAGAATGAAGCACAAAGCTCAAGCACCTATCAATGCTATAAAGGTATGGCGGTAGCGAGTGTTGCGCTCAAAGGCGATCTTGTTAAATTTTAAGTATAGATAACAGCAGGTTAAGCCAATGACGACACGTGAAATTGAAATCCATGTTCAGGCATTGGCTCAACTGCTTGAAAAGAAGAAAACAGATTTTGCTGATTTAAGAAGCTTTAATCATTATCAAAAACAGCAGATTCAGGCCCGACGTAATCAGTTGCTTTCCCAGCAACTGGAATGCGCCATAGATAAACTGATTTTTGCCAAACATGAGCATGGCAAACCTTTTTTAAGTTCTCATTCCTTACATTTTAATCATTCGCATAGTCAGCAATATTATGCGTTGGCAATGAGTGAGCGTGTTCAAGATATCGGTATTGATGTTGAGGAGATGGACCGGAAAGTCCGTTACGATGCCTTGGCCCGGCATGCCTTTCATCCCGAGGAATACCAGATCTGGCAACAGCAAGATCAGGATATTGAATACTGGTTTAGAGTCTGGACCACCAAGGAAGCAATTTTAAAAGCTTCTGGTCTGGGGATTCGTCTGGATCTGAATAGTTTAAATACACAGGTGCATCCCTCCGATCAGGGCGGCATGTGTTCGCATCCATTGATCGGTACTTTTGCCTACCAGAACTTTATCCTGAACCAGAAAATCGTGGTCACCATTGCATGGCGGGCAGAGCAGTCTTGCCGAGGCTTTCAGTTTCCAAAAATTCAGATTGTTCAGCATTAAAGCGTCGTCAGATAGAGCAGATTTTAATGCGATAAAAAATGCCAGCATATTGCTGGCATTTTATTTGAATCCAAGAGGAGAGAGATTTAAGGAATCTCTTCTTCTTCAAATTCAGGTTTAACTTGAACAATAAAGTCCTGACGATTCAGACCACGCCATAAAGCGAATGCTGTACCGATATAAATCGATGAGTAAGTTCCCACGAATACACCGACAAACATGGCAACAGAGAACCAGTGTAAGCCATCACCGCCTAGGAACATCATGGCAAGTACCACGAGTAATAAGGTCATCGAGGTGTGGATGGTACGACGTAAGGTTTCTGTCAGTGCAATATCAACGATTTCACGAGGTGTGGCACCGCGAATCTTACGGAAGTTCTCACGGATACGGTCCGATACAACGATGTTATCGTTGAGCGAGAAACCGATCACCGCAAGTACCGCAGCCAATACGGTCAAGTCGAAAGGCCATTGGAACAATGCGAATGCACCAATAATAATGATGATGTCGTGGAATAACGACATGACTGCACCCATCGCGAGTTTAAACTCGAAGCGGATGGTCACGTAGATCAGCATCAAGATCAACGCAAGCGCCACTGCACCTGCAGAACGCACATACAGCTCATTCCCGACTGCACCACCGACAGAGTCCACTTTATGGACTTCTACGGTGTTATTTGGCAATTGAACTGCTTTGGTGATGCTATTGCTCAGGTCTTCAACATTAAGATCTTCTTGCACAGGCATACGCACGATCAGGTCAGTATTACTGCCCAGGGTTTGTACTACTGCATCTTTAAAGCCGGCACGGTCAAGTGCCTGAACCACTTGCGTTGGCTGAACGCCTTGCTTGTAGTTCAGTTCGGCAGAAATACCGCCCGTAAAGTCCAGACCGAGATTCAGACCTTTGGTCACGATAAAGAAAATACTCGCAATCGTCAGCAGGATCGAGAAGATTGCCGCAGGTTTGGCAATCTTCATGAATGGGATAATTTTCAGGTTATCCGGGCGACCGTATTGTTTTGAGTCTTGTTGAGTCAGATCAGTCATGTGAATCTCCTTAAATACTCAACTTTTTCAAATTACGGCGTTTGCCATAAATGAGCTGGACGATGGCACGAGTGACGGTAATGGCCGTAAACATTGAACAGACAATACCAATCATCAAAGTTACAGCGAAGCCTTTAATCGGGCCTGTACCAATCGCGAACAGGATAAACGCAACCAGGAAGGTGGTCAGGTTCGAGTCAAGAATGGTGTTATAGGCTCGATCATAACCCGCCACAATCGCCTGTTTGGGCGAGGCGCCCCAGAGCATTTCTTCCCGTATTCGTTCACAGATCAGGACGTTGGCATCGACCGCCATACCAATGGTAATGACGATACCGGCAATACCCGGCAGGGTGAGGGAAGCACCAATCCAAGACATCACCGTTAAGATCATGGCAAGGTTAAAGACCAAGGCAAAGTTCGCGATTAAACCGAATAAACGGAAGAATACGACCATCCAGATCGCAACCAGCAAGAAGCCGATTTGAGTCGATAACACACCTTTGTCAATATTTTCCTGACCCAGGCTTGGACCAACCACACGTTCTTCCACGAAGTACATTGGCGCAGCAAGTGCACCTGCTCGCAGCATCAAGGCAAGCTCAGCCGCTTCTTGTGGTGAATCCAGACCGGTAATACGGAATTGTGAACCCAGCACCGCCTGAATGGTGGCGGCATTGATCACCACAGATTCAGTATATGGGGTACGAACTTCAGTTTGAACGCCAGTATTCGGGTCTGCAACGTAAGAGATTTTCTGTTTATTTTCAATAAACAGGACTGCCATACGTTTGCCAACAGCACCACGCGTTGCATCTGACATGAGCTTACCGCCCGCAGTGTCCAGCGTAATGTTGACTTCAGCGCCGCCTGAGTCCTGACTAAAGCCAGAGCTTGCGTTCTGAACACGTTCACCCGTCAAGATACGGTTACGTTGCAACAGCAACTGACGACCGCTATCCAGTGATTGGTAAGCGAACACTTCAGTGCCAGGAGGAAGCGGCTGACCGTTATATTTACCGGTATATGGATCGATATATTGATCATTACTATCCGCAACCAGACGGAACTCCAAGTTGGCTGTACGACCCAAGACACGTTTTGCTTCCGCTGTATCCTGCACACCCGGTAATTCAACCACAATACGGTTGCTACCCTGTGTTTGTACCAAAGCTTCGGCCACACCGAGTTCGTTAATACGGTTACGTAAGGTGGTCAAGTTCTGGTTTACTGCATAAGCTTGAATTTCCTGACGACGTGTATCGGTATAATTCAGTCTTAAGGTTGCACCAGATGACGTCGCAACCGCCTGTTGGGTAAACTCATTACCATTGCGACGCAAGAAATCAGTCGCTGCATCACGGTCTGCATTGTTTGCAAACTGGACAGTAATGGTGTTGTTGTTTAACGCCAGGTTATTGAATTTGATTTTGTTATCACGGAATTGACGACGCAAATCAGTCGCAGATGTTTCCATACGCTGACTAATGGCTTTATCCATGTCGACTTCGAGCAAGAAGTGGACACCGCCACGTAAGTCCAAACCGAGTTTCATCGGTTTCGCACCAATCTTTTGCAACCACTCCGGTGTGGTTGGTGCAAGGTTGAGTGCAACGACATAGTCATCACCAAGATCACGACGAAGGACTTCTTTGGCTTTTAACTGCGCTTCAGAAGAGCTTAGACGTAATAATGCCGCATTGTTGGTGAAGCTATTGTCGTGACTGCTAATATTGGCAGTTTTTAAAATCTGCTCAGCTTTTTGCACGATAGTCTGATCAATCTTGGTGCCGGCTTTCGCGCCAGAAATCTGGACTGCAGGCTCATCTGGATACAGACTTGGAAGTGCATATAACGTACTGATCACAAGGACAACCAGGATCAGTAAATATTTCCATGCAGGGTAACGCATTCGCTTTCTTCTTAAATGAAAAAGTCGTGCTGAGGCACGACTATTTTATGATTAAAGGTTATTTAATGTGCCTTCAGGTAATACTGAAATGACACTCGCACGCTGGATTTTTACCTCAACACCACGAGTGAGTTCAACTACTGCAAAGTCACCTTCGAGTTTGATAATTTTCCCCATTAAACCACCAGCAAACACGATTTCGCTGCCTACACCCAAGCTTTCGATCAAAGAACGATGTTCTTTGGCACGTTTTGCTTGTGGTCTCCAGATCAAGAAATAGAAGATTGCGATAAATACCGCGATCATCAACAAGTTAGCCATCAAGCTTGGACCTTGTGTAGCAGCCGGGGCAGCGTGAGCAGTAGAGATGAAAAGACTCATTTCGTTTTCCTAAAATTAAAAAGCCAAAAAATTAACAATAAATTCCAATTCGTTTTGCAATGTACCTTGTCTTGCGATTAGGCGCAAATCTTGATGCATTTACTGGACATTAGTCTTCTGGGCAAGGCGGAACATCTAATCCACGACGTGCATAAAAGTCCTGAACGTATTCATCAAATGTGCCGTTATCCAGTGCATCACGCATACCTTGAGTCAGGCGTTGGTAGTAACGCAAGTTATGGATGGTGCCGAGCATTGAAGCCAACATCTCACCGCACTTCTCTAAATGATATAAATAGGCACGGGTAAAGTTTTTACAAGTGTAGCAATCGCAATGTGGGTCTAATGGCCCCTTATCATGACGATATTTGCTGTTACGGATTCTGACCAGACCATCAGTCACGAAATAATGACCATTACGGGCATTACGGGTTGGCATCACGCAGTCAAACATATCGACACCACGGCGGACCGCTTCCACGATATCTTCCGGTTTGCCCACACCCATCAGGTAACGTGGTTTGTCTTGAGGCATTTTATTCGGTAAATAATCAAGCACCTTGATCATTTCCTCTTTCGGTTCACCGACCGACAAGCCACCAATCGCATAACCGTCAAAACCGACCTCTAACAAGCCTTTCAGTGACTCATCACGCAGGTCTTCGTACATGCCCCCCTGAATGATGCCGAATAAGGCATTTTTATTCTTGAGCTCATCATGGTGGTGGGTTTTACAACGTTTTGCCCAGCGTAAAGAAAGCTGCAATGATTTTTGCGCTTCTTCATGGGTTGCAGGGTAAGGGGTACACTCATCAAAAATCATCACGATGTCTGAGTTGAGTACATGCTGGATCTCCATCGAAATTTCTGGAGACAGGAACACTTTTGAACCATCGATCGGCGAACGGAAGGTGACGCCTTCTTCCTTGATCTTACGCATTGCACCCAGACTAAAGACCTGGAAACCGCCCGAATCCGTCAAAATCGGTTTATCCCATTTGATAAACTCATGCAGACCGCCGTGCTCTTTAATTACTTCCAGACCAGGGCGTAAATAAAGATGGAAGGTATTACCCAGAATAATTTGTGCCTGAATGTCTTCAATATCGCGCGGCAACATGCCTTTGACCGTGCCGTAAGTACCGACCGGCATAAATACAGGTGTTTCAACCACACCATGTTCTAAGGTGAGTCGACCACGACGGGCGCGCCCCGACTGGCCTAATTTTTCAAATTTCATGACACTATCCATCAAGGCGAAAAAACAGTTCGCTGATCAAAAGCGGCTATTTTCCTTGATTATGGCGTCCAGTTCTACTACTAAATGTAGCCATAGCCAAAAAATAATAATCTCCCCTAACCCCTCTTTGAAAAGAGGGGGATAAAGGAATATTTTTTATGAGAAATTCAAATGCACTAAAAATTCGGTTTATAGTCAAAATTTTCAGTGGCCAGATTATCCTTAAACGGACGAATCGTCTTCTTGGATAAGGTCAGGGTATTGATCAGGTTGTTTGGAAATACTTCGATCTGGTTATTAAACAGTTCCACATTACGGTTAAAAATGGTAATCGCAGCACCGACATTCTCGTTTTGTTCCTGAATATCATCCATCATCTTGCTATACAGCGCGTCCGCTTTCAGTTCAGGATAATTTTCGACCACCACATTCAAGCTACGGATCAGCTCTTTGCTCATTTTCTCAATCTGTTGTAACTGTGAAATATCCGTGTCATTGACATTCAGATTGAGGATCTGCTGACGCAATTCAGTGACTTTTTCCAAAGTGGATTTCTCGAACTGGGTATATTGATCCAGTGTGGCTTCTAAGGCTTCTAGTGTCTTGACTTTTTGACGTTCAAAATTGGCCACTTCTGACCATGCCCGTTTGGTGGCATTAAAATAGCGTACGATGTTGTTGCGGATCGACACGCCCCAGACAATCAGCACCACAAAAATCCCCAAGAAAATGAGTAAACCTGTCATCGCTTGCCCCTTATTGTTATTGCGAGATGATTAGCTAATTAAATTCAGCATGAGTTGTTGAAACTTCTGATACTGCGGCATGGTCATGGTCCGCAAGTGTCCGCGTAATGCCGGAATATCATGTATTTCACTGCGTTTACTGGCGGTTTGGAAAAGATTTTGTTCGCCTACATAACACAGGATTTGCTCTTGATGATGATAAATTAAATCACCGTTAAAATGTTGAAAAAAATCATGTAATTTTAAAGTTAGACTCGGACTGACCTGCTTGGCCAACTGATGTTGGTCCAGACCAAAAATATTCAGTTCCCGATTAATCAGGATATCACTGCTTTGCCAGGCACTGCTATAGGGCTCAAAAAAACGGGAACGCTGATCACTGACCGCAATCCCCAAAGCAGGCATTTGAAAAATAAAGGCGCCCCATAAATCTTTATGAATCTCTTTGACGATTTTCTTATCGTTACCCTGATCTTGCAGGATTGGCATTTCATTGACGTAATGATATTGAAAAAGCAGCACCTGATGCGTGGTTGTGCCATCGTCCCATGTCGTGGATGCGTATTGGGTGATTTCGTTGGATTCACTGCCACGATTAAACAAGGGGAAATGTTGTTTTAACTTACTTATCACCAGTAGCGGTTGCGCCTGAATCGGTAAATAAGCAGGTAATTGCTGAAACTGTAGGCCATAACGTAATACCGTGATGCGTTGTTCAAGATAATTGATTACACGGGTGAGAGGTTCTCGTGGTTCATACAGGAGATAAGCCAGAAACCCGCTTAGAAATGCCCCGAGCAGGCTCCAGATATATTGAAGATGCGGATGCAGAAAATAGCCAAACACCAGCGTGCCGATGCTGATGATGCCCAGTAGGTAGGGCAGGGCATTAAAAAAACACAGATTATGATCTTCACGCCACGGATGTAGAGCATCTAACAAGTCCTGATCGCTATGTGATTTTTGTCCAGCCTCCCATAAACGGGCGATGTTACGAAATACCTGCGCATTTTTTTTACGCCGGATATGGAGGGCTTGTTGTACGGTATCGATCGGCATGGCGTTTTTATGTCATTATAATTGCTGGGTATAAACTGAATTATGCGTTAAATTTCAGAAACTAAGAAGTACCTTGCGGGTTATTTTAACCGTTATAAATGCAATTAGAGGGTCTTGAGCAGACTGGAGAAAGCATCTTGTAAACGTTGAAGTTTTGGCATTTGCAACTGTTCCAGCTTTTCGGCCAGTTCATTGATGCTTATGGCCTGAAACAAATAATTATTTTCGGCCAAAGGCGACTCATTAAATAACCAGCACATCAGGCCAGTGTGCGGATCGACATAAAAATCGCCATGAAAGGCCTGCATCATGTGCTCAAGTGCCAGTAAGCGTTCTGGGGTTAAGAATTTCACAAACTCAAATTCACTGATACCGCTTTGCTGATATTTCTGGTTAAAACGGATATCACTGGACTGCCATTCGATACCAAGATGACAATGGCTTTTATGTGCCGCTGAAATACTCACGCCTTTATAGGGAAAATTCTCCATCAGCACACCCCACAAATCACAATGAGTCGTTTCCCAAACCTCTCTTCCCTGATCGTCGGTTGTTCGGGTTAAATAGGTATAGTGATATTTAACCACTGAATAATCATAGTTTTTCTGTTTAATGGCCATTTGCCCATTAAGCAAGGTTGTAACGGTATTGTCTTTATCACCGAGTTGAAATAAGGGATGATCCTGTAATGCATGGGTTAATGGCGTATTTTCATGATCAAACTGAACCTGATAGGTCTGTTCCAGCAGGTAAAGCCTGAGTTCCTGTTTTAAGTTTTCCAGTTCAATGGTCGGAATACGATAACGCAGGCCAAGAGCAAACAGAACTACAGAAACAATCAGAAAGTAGCCTGAGAATAAAAGGCCAGCCAATAAAAAAATCAGGCTGAATGTGGTCAGCGCCCAGTTCAGGTAGTTCTTGATATACAGGTTTTGCTCGCCTTGCCAGTGTTTTAAGCGATAAATAAGTGTGTCGGGTGTGGGCTGTTCCTCAAGCAACTGGCGAATGGCCTTAATATTTTCTAAGGTCACTTGATTATGCATAAATTGATTTTGAAAGGTTTTCTGAATTTTTTTAGATATAAATGGCATGGTTTTGTTAAATCATTATTCTGAAAAAATAGGCTAAACCTGAATTTAGCCTATTGATTGTTTTAAGCGTCGAGTTTATCAATCAGCATCGCATCGCCATAACTAAAGAAACGATAACGTTGTTGCACCGCATGTTTATAAGCAGCCAGAATATTGTCGCGATTCGACAACGCTGAAACCAGCATCAATAAGGTCGATTCAGGTAAATGGAAGTTGGTAATCAAACGATCCACGATACAGAACTGATAACCTGGATAGATAAAGATCTGGGTATCACCGGTCCACGCTGCAATTTTGCCTTGGTTGGCCTGTGCTGCACTTTCCAGCGCACGGGTCGCCGTAGTGCCTACCGCAATCACCTTATTACCGCGTGCTTTGGTTGCCAGAATCAGGTCAATGGTGGCTTGCGGCACATCACACCATTCACTGTGCATGATGTGATTGGTAATGTCTGTAGTCCGTACCGGCATAAATGTTCCTGCGCCGACATGTAAAGTCACAAAAGTTTTTTGTACGCCTTTAGCGGCTAATTTTTCTAACAGGTCTTGGTCGAAATGCAGGCTGGCTGTGGGTGCAGCAACACTGGCAATTTTTTCAGGATTATGGAACACGGTTTGATAACGTTCAGTATCAATCTCTTCGGCTTCACGGTTGAAATAAGGCGGAATTGGAAGCTGGCCGTATTGATCCAGTACCGACAAAATCGGTTGGGAAAATTTCACCACAAACAGGTTTTCATGACGGCCTTGTACAGTGACAGGAACCGCATCTTCACCGATATACAGTTCTGCGCCTGCTTTGGGTGAATTGCTTGATTTGATATGGCAATGCGCAGTGTGGGTATCCAGCATTCGCTCGACTAGCACTTCGATTGCACCACCGGTGGCACGTTTGCCTTTTAAGCGTGCTTTCATGACTTTGGTGTCATTGAGTACCAGCAAATCGCCGTCTTCGAGCAGATCGAGAATATCGGTAAAGACATGGTCGTGATATTGACCTTGGGCATCGATATGCAGCAGGCGAGATGCGCTACGGCTGTCTAATGGATAGCGAGCAATAAGTTCATCGGGGAGATCAAACGAAAAGTCGGAGAGTTGCATACATCTAAAACATTGCAAAAATTGGGCGTAGTATAGTCTTTTTTGCGTTTTCTCGCTGAGTTCGCATGTTTATTGATAGAAAAATATCTGAATGATTTAAAAGTGAGCAATAAGCGTGAGTTAGGGTTTGACAATAAAATCAAACAGGTTATCATACGCAACACAAAGCATCGCACTCTTCCCGAGGTGGTGAAATTGGTAGACGCGGCGGACTCAAAATCCGCTGTCAGAGATGACGTGTCGGTTCGAGTCCGACCCTCGGGACCAAAATTCAAAGACCCCAAGCTGGTATTAAAGGCTTGGGGTTTTTTAATGCTTATAAAAAATAATTAGTTATGGGTTTTTATTAAATTATTTATAACTTAGCTATAAGTCTTTCCTCAAAATTAGCCCTCTTGATAGAAATAATAAATATCCAAAAACTCTTCTATCTCTAGGTGGTTTGCCAATTATGGTGGTATGGATGCATTACTTATGGCGCGATTTAGAGAGTTGGAATTCGACGTCAGATGGCTCAACAAGTAGTTGCCCTGCATGCATTCGGATCCATTTAGTTTGTAATGCATTTAGTATTAGTGAAACCTATTACCATCGTTAGACCAAGCTCGTTGTTAAGAATTCACTCATTGCTGAACAGCTCATTGGGCTTACCAAAGCTTTGTTTTTTTACGTCATGTCGAACATTACAGTTGGAATCACAAACGAGTTTGCCATATATTTATTGTGAGTTAGGGTTAAACTTGCGTATTAAGCCAAGACGAAGACTGAAAGGGTATGTACCAGAATTATTAAAAGAATCAATCCTAGAAAATCAGGATTGATTATTGGATTTTATGAATGACGAGCTAATTGATGATTGTAAATTCTGCTTATTCAAGGTGATTGATAATTACCATCTAGAAGGTTTGGTATCCGATATGACAATGGGCCTGAATTTATTAGTCATGAACTCGTACGCTGGGCAACTGAATATGGCATTTTGAACTAGGTGTACCACAGCAAAATGTCTATATTGAACGTTATAATCGAACCATACGTTATAGTTGTCTGAGCAAGCAACTATTTGACATACTGGAAGAAGTGGAAGCCTACGAAACTAGCTGGTTGTAGCATTATAATAATGAAAGGCTACACCAAGCAAATAAAAGAAAGCCATATCTAGTGGCTGCTTAATCTCTAGTTTTAATTTCAGTTATTTATGGGATGATTACCACTAACTTAATAAGTTAAGAATTTTTTCCCATAAAGATAATTTCCTAAATTTACAAGTATTTGTAAAATCTTTAATAGAGTTAGTTGCTGAATCAATGCAAAAATTTTTACCAAAGCTAAATCTATTAGTTTCTAAAACAACCAAATATGGAGTGTTACTTTTATATCTGAAATTATTTTTTATTTCATTTGTTGTAATACAGTTCTTTTTATCCGGGTATCTTTTTGAAGCTAATATCGATGTAAGACTACTAATTTTAGAAATACTAGAGTTAACGTTGCGTTCATAAAGTGTAATGTCGTAATCCTCACTTATATTTTTACTTTTTATATAAAAACAAGGAGAGTTATCTTTTGTTGTTATGTAAACTTCTCCACCAGAATATTCTTTGCTCATAGCAAAAGTCTGTTGTGAAAAGCATATGATGATTAGTATAAAAATAGATTTATTCATATTACTTGAACCAGTAGTTTTCCTGTCCTTTTGATAATGAAACTAGATTTTTATTATCTGGATTGACTAAAAAATCAGATAAAACTTGGCGAAGTCTAGGTAAATTCATAACATTCTGCTTGTGAAGACGCGGGCTATTATGAGTGGTTTGATACATATGAGTAGCATCAAAATAGTGTGAAACAATTTCAGCTTGTTGTTCCATATTGTACTCATTAAATTTCTTACTTACGTCAGCTAAACTATACTCATATGCTAAGCTTCTCTGTGTATATCCTCCATTGATTCCTGTATTAATTCCCGCACGTGCATTATTAAAGCCATGCTGGTATTGCCATACATGGGTCATTTCATGAATAAACCAAATTTTTAGTGTTGCATCAGTAGTATCTAACCCAAAATCTTTTGTAGTATCATAATCCTCACTCGGTAAATGGATACTTCCAAAAGGAGTCATTGCATTTTTACTAGCATTTGGCATCCCTAATAAACCACCATTAATAATTTTTACTTTTGAATAGTCAATCGAATCTTTAAAGACTTCGCGAGCAAGTGTAATTTCACGAGCAGTCAAAGTACGTTGAGAACTAACTTTAACTCGTTTGACTTGATAGTTATCTCCTATTTTTTGGGGTAATTTGCTTTTATCCTTTGCAACAATAGTCATTATGATCTCCATCTTCAGAATGTATAACTATTTCTATTTCTTCTTCACTTTCACTTGTAACTATTTCTGTATATCCAAGATCATCAGTTTTACCGTGAGCACAAAGAGTACCAGATTTATAAATCTCGTAGCAGACATTACCTAAAGAGTCTCCTGTTAACTCATCTTGCAGTAAGAATCTCTGACCATATTGAAGAGTGGGGGCAAAATTAGAAGTATTTGTATTATTTGATGATTGGCTATAAGAACTACCACTTTCTCCTACAACATGGGACTGTTGTGGTTGAATAGTCGCTCCACATGTCAATTTATCCCCGACATACGCCACGGGCTTGCCATCAAAAATCACATGATCATGGCTTTTAATCACTGTCGACCAGCATTTGCATTTAGGACAAAAATGCCCATCTCCAGCACGTACAAATAAATTTCCCATTTGAGAACTTTGCATTTGAGTGGCTGGAATGATCCCACCATGATTCGTAATGGCATTATGTATTGCAAAACCTTTAGCCATGATTTACTCCTAAGAAATTAACCATGACCCAAAAAGTTTTCAGGGGTGGGTTGATCTTTGAAAATTCTAATTACAAGAGAAGTATTGGGACTTTCAATAATCACATCTCCATTTTCGATGTGACTACCAACCAGAGCTACTGGTAAGCCATCCACAACGCATACATTACCTGCACCAGAAATTATTTTAGAAGTTGTACCATCTGCATAAATCACCTCATCACCTATACGAGCAAGGGATAAACCAGCAACTTTAACCACATGAGAGGTGGCATTGACTAAACCGCCATTTTTAGATTTAGCACCATGTGTAGCTACGTAATAGAGGGTGTGAGGTTTGTTATTCCAATAGATTTGTTCAATATTATAAATCTCTTGAATCTCACTTTCTGAAAGTGCTTCTAATTGCTCAATAGAGAGCTTATGTAAAAACATACGATCTTTCATTATTTTTCCTGTTTTAATTTTCAGCATAATAATAGCA
The DNA here is from genome assembly GCF_051947995.1 of Acinetobacter calcoaceticus. Taxonomy (GTDB): domain Bacteria; phylum Pseudomonadota; class Gammaproteobacteria; order Pseudomonadales; family Moraxellaceae; genus Acinetobacter. Next base: position 292,256 of record NZ_JBLVVH010000002.1, read on the forward strand.
AAAGCTAATTAAATTTTAAAACAGGCAATATGTAATTAATAATTTTAATATTTAATTATATTATGTGAATCAGCACTAATTAAATATATTTTTTATTTTTATTGAGAAGATAATATAATTTTAATATATAGAGGATAATAGATAGGAATGAATTAGGCCCATTTTAATCAAATAAGGCATAGTCCTCACTTTGCAGCAAGGCTGCTTAAATTAAAATTTAATGAAATTTCACGTTTTGTTGCGAATTGATTAAATCAACAATTGCCTTTTCTGTTAAAGTTTGTTAATACTAAGTGATAGTTTTCACATTTTTTCTATAAAACGTAAAGAACCGTATAACGAAAATATTCGAGAGGCGGGAATGGCGATTCAATTATTAGAACTACAGCAAGCCGAGAAGCTAAGCGCTTGTAAAATCTCTCTTTCTTTGGGGCTAAACTCAGAGCAGAACCTGCTTGAGCAATTTTTACAGTTTAACCGTAAACTCATGCAAGCCAGTACGGCCTTGCTGGCTTTTCATCAGGAACCTTACCTGTGGCATCGTTGCCCAGAGAAATTACAAGCCATTGATTCTGCAAAAATTAGTAAAAGCTTAAATACACTTTTCGTCAATGGCGATCTGGTTGATTGCGATCATCCGCAATATCAGACCCTATTGGCATTTTTACATCCGATTAAAAAGAAAGTCCAGTCAGCCATTGCCTTACACCTCAGGCATCCGGACCAAACCTCACTTGGTTATATCATTCTGTTTGATGAAGCGGCACAAGGCTTTAGTGAATTACAAAAACAACTGCTACAAGAGCATTGCATCAACTTCATGCAACAGCTGGAACTGAAATTTAATCACGATGAACTCAAAGAACTATACGAACAAGAAGCCGCACTGAATTTTAGTAAAACCAAATTCTTTTCCATTATTTCCCATGACCTACGTGCACCATTCCATGGCTTATTGGGCTTCTCGGAAATACTTGCAAAAGAGCGTGATACCCTGGACGAGTCAAGCATCCAGAATATTGCCGATTATCTTTATGATACTTCGCAGTCGACCTATAACCTGTTGGAGAGCTTACTGAATTGGGCAATGGCAGAGGGTGGGCGCTTTGTCTATCATCCGATTAACTTCAAGTTGCGCCAGATTACTAATATTGTGACCGATATTCTGAAAACACTGGCGATCAAGAAGAATATTGAACTGATTAATGAAGTCGATGAAAACCTGAAAGTCTATGCCGATATGAACATGATCACCTCGGTGATTCAGAATCTGGTGTCCAATGCGCTGAAATTTACTGATGTTGATGGCTCAGGCAAAGTCTATATTCAGGCACAACATAAAGGCACCTATGTTGAGGTTTATGTCAAGGATACAGGATTGGGTATGACCCCGGAACAAATCAAGAATTTATTCCAGCCACGAATTACCATGAGTTATAAAGGCACCGCAGGGGAAAAAGGTGCAGGGCTGGGTTTAAGCTTGTGCAAACGCTTTGTGGAAATGAATCTGGGTGAAATCAATGTGACCTCCAATGAAGGTGAAGGTACGGTATTTACGGTCCTGTTGCCAACAGAACGTGAGCAGGTTGATTTGTGTACAACTCAGGCAAAAACCAAAGCAAAATTAGTCTAAAGAGATTTTAAAGATAAGCTTGTAACTGATATAACTATCCAAGATGAGATGACATCAGTCGAGCCTTTTTATATGAATGCGCAACAGTTACAAAAAACCTTGGTCGCAAGCCAATACGCTGAACAGGTTTTAAATTTATACCAAGCAGAATTAGAACAAGACTATCACCAAGATCAATTCCTTGAGTCATTATCGACTGAAAGCATCTATCAAAAAGTTCAACAGGCTGTGGCTGAGATCAGCAATGAACAAGCCTGGATGAAAGCCTTGCGTGTACTGCGTGCCAAGTTGATGTTCCGCTGGATCTGGCAGGACGCCAATCAATTGACCAATGTGGTCACGCTAACGCGTGAACTGTCTGATTTTGCCGATGCCAGTATCTGTGCGGCCAAAGCTTTTGCCTTACTACCTTTATTGGCCAAACATGGTGAGCCAATAGGCTATTCAGGTCAGTTGCAGGATTTGATTGTCATTGGAATGGGCAAGCTGGGTGCACAAGAACTGAATCTGTCCAGTGATATTGATTTGATCTTTGCCTTCGATGAACAAGGTGAAACCAATGGGCGTAAATGTATTGATGTCCAGCAGTTCTGCATTTTGTGGGGGCAGAAACTGATTTACCTGCTCGATCACATAACTGCCGACGGTTTTGTATTTCGTGTCGATATGCGCTTGCGTCCGTGGGGCGATGGTTCGGCTTTGGCCATCAGTCATAGTGGACTGGAAAAATATCTGAGCCAGCATGGGCGCGAATGGGAACGCTATGCCTGGATTAAGGCACGTGTAATTACGGGTGGCAAAGCCGGTGCAGAGTTACTGGACATGTCGCGTCCGTTCGTATTCCGCCGTTATGTCGATTATTCCGCTTTCGCTGCCATGCGTGAAATGAAGGCGATGATTGAGCGTGAAGTCATGCGCCGTAATATCGAAGAAGATATTAAGCTCGGTGCTGGCGGGATTCGTGAAATTGAATTTATTGTGCAGGTGTTCCAACTGATCTACGGGGGATCGAAGCGTGAACTGCAAGATCGTCAGTGTCTGGTCAATTTACATCATTTAGGTGAGGCGGAGTTGCTGGATCAGCAGGCAGTGATTGATCTGGAAGATGCCTATCTGTTTTTAAGACGGGTAGAACATGCGATTCAGGCCCTGAATGATCAGCAGACCCAATCCTTGCCTACCGAACCCGAACTGAGACGGCGGATGCTGGATACCTTGGGCTTTAGCGATTGGTCGGCATTCCTTGAAGTGTTAAACCAGAAGCGCGACAAGGTCAAAGTCCAGTTTAAGCAATTAATTCAGGAAAAAGAGTTTGCTGAGCCTGTCGATGATTTTGTCCAGCTTGAACAAAAACTTAATGCCGTATTGGATGATGATGCCAAAAATTTAATTCAAAACTTTTGGCATGGTCAGGCCTTACGTAAAATTCCTGCCAGTGCTTTGGAACGGTTAAAGAAATTCTGGCCGCATTTGATTGAAGCGATTTTACAGTCGGATCAGCCACAAGTGGCTTTGTTGCGTTTGATGCCATTGGTCGAGTCGGTACTGCGCCGTACCGTGTACCTGGTGATGTTGATGGAAAGCCGCGGTGCCTTGCAGCGACTGGTGAAAATGTCGACCGTCAGCCCATGGATTTGTGAAGAACTGGCGCAGTATCCAGTCTTACTCGATGAATTCCTGTCGATGGATTTTGGTCTGCCACAACGCAAAGACCTCGAAGACTCTTTACGTCAGCAATTGTTGCGCATCGAGATTGACCAGGTTGAAGACCAGATGCGGGTATTGCGCTTATTTAAAAAGAGCAATGTCCTGACCGTCGCTGCCAGTGATGTGCTGGCAGAAAGTCCGTTGATGAAAGTATCGGATGCATTGACCGATATTGCTGAGGTGAGTGTACAGGCAACCTTACGTTTGGCCTATGAAGCGGTCGCAGCACGGCATGGTTATCCTTTGGGGAATGACGGGCAACGTTGTAGTCTGGACCGTAAAGGCTTTGCGGTGATTGCGTATGGAAAATTAGGCGGCATCGAGCTGGGTTATGGCTCAGATCTGGATCTGGTGTTTATTCATGCGCTTGAAGAGCAAAGTGAAACGGATGGTCGTAAGGGGATTAGTGGGGCTGAGTTTGCCATTCGGGTGGCGCAGAAGTTTATGTCGTTGATGACCACGCAAACCCTGGATGGACGTGTTTATGAAATTGATACGCGCCTTCGACCTTCGGGTGAAGCTGGCATGCTGGTGACCAGTTTAAAAGCCTATGAACAATATCAGCAGAAAAATGCATGGTTATGGGAACATCAGGCTTTAGTCCGTGCCCGTTCGATTGCAGGTGATCAAAGTTTATGCCAGCAATTTGAGCAGATCCGCTGCCAAATCCTGACGCAAGTTCGTGATGAAAATGAAGTGCGTGAAGAAGTGTTAAAAATGCGTCAGAAGATGAAAGATCATTTGGGATCATCTTCTGAGCAAAAAAAACATGGTATTTTTCATTTAAAACAGGACTCAGGTGGTATCGTTGATATCGAATTTATGGCACAGTATGTTGTGCTTGCATGGAGTGGGACGAATACAGATCTCGCCCATTTTTCCGATAATGTAAGAATTCTAGAAGATGCTGCTAAAGCAGGCTGCTTATCCAGTGAAGATGCCACAGCATTAATACACGCTTATCTCCGTGAACGAACTGAGAGCCACCGTCTAGCGCTTGCAAATCAATCTATGCAAGTCAATGCTGCGGATTGGCGCGATACCCGGGAGATCGTTTGCAAGTTATGGCAAAGATTAATTGATCCAACTGCGCAAGCATTGGAAAGTGAATAATTGTGTAAAAAAGAAAATGGAGTATGTGCGATGAGTTTGGCTGATCGTGATGGTTTTATTTGGCAAGATGGAAAATTGGTTGATTGGCGTGATGCAAAAATTCACGTCCTGACTCATACACTACACTACAGCATGGGTGTCTTCGAAGGCGTCAGAGCTTATGAAACACCAAATGGTACCGCAATCTTCCGTTTGCAAGATCACACTAAGCGCTTATTAAATTCAGCAAAAATTTATCAAATGAATGTTCCATTTGATCAAGCGACATTAGAACAGGCACAAATCGATGTTGTGCGTGAAAATAAACTGGCGTCTTGCTACTTGCGTCCATTGATCTGGATTGGTTCTGAGAAACTCGGTATTGCTGCAACAGACAATACCATTCATGCCGCAGTCGCAGCATGGGGCTGGGGTGCATACCTCGGTGAAGAAGCCATGGCACGTGGTATTCGTGTAAAAACCTCTTCATTTACGCATCATCACCCGAACGTGACCATGTGTAAGGCAAAAGCATGTGGTAATTATACGGTATCGATTCTGGCGCATCAGGAAGTGGCACGCTCAGGTTATGACGAAGCCATGTTGCTTGACCCGCAAGGCTTTGTTTGCCAAGGTGCAGGCGAGAACGTCTTCCTGATCAAAGATGGTGTGTTACATACCCCTGACCTGGCGGGTGGTGCACTTGAAGGGATTACCCGTCAAACCGTGATTACCATTGCTAAAGACCTGGGTTATGAAGTGGTTGAGCGCCGTATCACCCGTGATGAATTCTACATTGCAGATGAAGCATTCTTTACCGGTACTGCGGCTGAAGTGACCCCAATCCGTGAGTATGATGACCGTGAAATCGGTTGTGGTTCACGTGGTCCGATTACCACTGAAATTCAGAAGACATTCTTTGATGCGGTTCAAGGTCGTAATGACAAATATGCTCACTGGTTAACTTATATCAAATAAGTTCAAAGCAGTGCAAAGGCGGAGCTTCGGCTTCGCTTTTTTATTGACGAATTAATAGTAAAAAAAAGCATAGGCTCTATGCTAAGATGGCACTATATTCAGTGCATATGTCTGAACGTTTTTAAGTTTTATCATAAAGCGGGACAGCATATCTCAAGCAATTAAGGTTATCAGATGGTAGATATTCAACAAGATTCGGCAACTCCTGAAGACAATGTCATTTTGTGTATGAAATGGGGAACCAAATATGGTGCCGAGTACGTTAACCGTCTTTATAACATGGTCAAACGTCATCTGACGTTGCCATTTAAAATGGTCTGCCTGACGGACCGTACCGAAGGTATTGATCCGGCTATTCAGTGTTTCCCGATTCCATCGCTGGATTTGCCGGCAGGGAGTCCTGAACGCGGCTGGAACAAGCTGTCGACCTTTGAACCTGATTTGTATGGTTTAAAAGGTAATGCGTTGTTTATCGATCTGGACGTGGTCATTGTCGATAATATTGATTGCTTCTTTCAGGCCGAAGGTGAGTTTCTGGTGATTCATGACTGGAAACGTCCATGGCGGATTACCGGCAACAGCTCGGTTTATCGTTTTAAACTGGGGGCTTTCCCTGAGGTTCTGCCATATTTCCGTGAGCATTTTGATGAAATCCGCGAGAAGTTCCGTAACGAGCAGGAATATCTGTCTTGGTTTATGCACAAAGAAGGCAAGCTCAGCTATTGGGACAAAGACTGGTGTAAGAGTTATAAATATCATTGCTTGAGAAAAGTTCCTTTTGCTTACTTCCAGCCACCAGTAAAGCCGAAAGGCGCAAAAATTATTATTTTCCATGGTGAGATCAATCCACCTGACGCGATCAGCGGTGGTGGTGGTAAATGGTATCGCTATGTGTTGCCATCCGACTGGATCAAAGAATCTTGGCAGTAAGCTAAGTAGGTGTCATTGCTAAAATTAGTGATGATAGCAATAAAAAAATCAGGCACTTAGCCTGATTTTTTTGTATTTAGGGATTTAGATATTGTGATACTGGCGATACCAGTCCACAAAGTTTTTCACCCCATCCACAACCGAGGTGGCTGGCTTGTAGTTAACATAGTTCTCCAGTGCCGAACTATCGGCAAAGGTATCCGGCACATCACCAGGCTGTAGCGGAAGCAGTTCTAAAATCGCTTCTTTACCCGCAGCTTGTTCAATCGCCTGAATATATTCAATCAGCTTGACGGTACGATTGTTGCCAATATTAAAGATTCTAAACGGGGCATTACTGGTCGCCGGATTCGGATGATTGCTGTCCCAGTTTTCGTCGGGCGTCGCAATCTTGTCGCTGGTCCGGATAATGCCTTCCACAATATCATCGATATAGGTGAAATCACGGGTATGGTTGCCATGATTAAACACTGGAATCGGTTTGCCTTCAAAAATATGCTTGGTGAACTTGAACAAGGCCATATCCGGGCGTGTCCACGGCCCATAGACGGTAAAGAAGCGTAGGCCTGTGGTCGGGAGTTTAAATAAATGGCTGTAGCTATGCGCCATCAATTCATTGGCACGCTTGGTTGCTGCATAAAATTGTAGCGGGTGGTCAACGCCATGCTGTTCGCTAAAGGGCATGCTGGTGTTGGCACCATAGACACTGCTAGTACTGGCATAGGTCAGGTGAGGCGTTTCTGCGTAGCGGCATGCCTCGAGGATATTGGTAAAGGCAATCAGGTTGCTTTCCACATAACTATGCGGATTTTCCAGCGAATAACGCACACCGGCCTGTGCTGCCAAATGAATCACACGGTCAAAAGCATGTTCTGTAAAACACTGATCAACCGCTGTTTTATTGGCAAGGTTTTCCCTGATCAGGGTAAAACTGCCTGTATCACTCTTTTCAGCCACTTGCTGTAATTGCTGGGCACGTGCCTCTTTCAGGGATGGATTATAATAATCATTAAAATTATCAAAACCGACCACATCATCACCGCGTTCAAGCAGTTTTTGTGCAACACTAAAGCCGATGAATCCAGCAGCACCTGTGACTAGAACTTTCATTCATCGCCTCCAAAAATATCTCGGGTATAAACTTTATCTTGTACGTCTAGTAAGTCATTCGACAGGCGATTGGCAATAATCACATCACATGATTGCTTGAATTCGTTTAGATCCTGCGTAACTTTCGATTTAAAGAAGCTATCTTCATGAAAGGTGGGTTCATAAATGATGATTTCAATGCCTTTGGCTTTCAGGCGTTTCATCACCCCTTGAATGGCGGAGGCACGGTAATTGTCTGAACCACTTTTCATTACTAGACGATAGATACCGACAGTACTCGGGTTTCTTGCGATAATTGAATCGGCAATAAAGTCTTTACGGGTACGGTTGGCATCGACAATCGCTTTGATCAGGTTGCTTGGCACGTTGTTATAGTTGGCCAATAACTGTTTGGTGTCCTTTGGCAGGCAATAGCCGCCGTAGCCAAACGATGGATTGTTATAATGACTGCCAATACGCGGATCAAGACAGACGCCTTCAATCACTTGTTTGGTATCTAAACCGAAACTTTGTGCGTAAGTGTCCAGTTCATTGAAGAAGGCCACCCGCATCGCCAGATAGGTATTGGCAAACAGCTTAATTGCTTCTGCTTCAGTTGAATGTGTCAAAAGTACAGGAATATCCTGCTTGAGTGCACCCTCTACCAGTAAATCTGCAAATTGCTGGGCACGTTCAGACTGTTCTCCCACAATGATGCGGGACGGGTAGAGGTTGTCGTGCAAGGCTTTGCCTTCACGTAAAAATTCAGGCGAGAAAATAATGTTTTCGGTCTGGTATTTCTGTTTGACTTGCTCGGTGAAACCCACAGGAACGGTTGATTTGACGATCATGGTCGCTGAAGGATTAATCGCGAGTACATCCTGAATTACACTCTCAACACTTTGGGTATTAAAGTAATTGGTCTGTGGGTCGTAATCGGTTGGTGTGGCAATAATAATAAAATCAGCATCTTGAAAAGCCTGTTGCTGATCTGTGGTTGCTGTAAAATTTAAGTTTTTTTCTTTTAAAAAAAGTGAAATATCATGATCTTGAATCGGTGATACTTTATTGTTCAGTAAGTCTACCTTGCTTTCTAAGATATCAAGTGCAATGGTTTCATGGTGTTGTGCAAATAGCATTGCATTTGACAACCCTACATATCCAGTTCCAGCAATCGCTATTTTCATAAGTACCTAACAGATTCGAAATACATGATGGACGGTTAATAGGATAGCCAGAGTGAGCCGAGTTTTAAATCCCATTCTACTGGTGTAATCACCATTCGTCCTGCATTTGGGGTGAGCGTAATTTCACTGAAGTAAACGTGATCCTGAGATAATAAGAAATCTACTCGACTATAACCATACGCAAAACAGAGTTTTTCTGACAATTCAATGATTTTTTCCAATTGTTGAGGTTTGGCTAAAGCATCTGGTGAGTTATCTTTCAGATCGACACGAAATGGCTGTAAATTCCATTCAGTATCATACATGTTTGAGTAGTCATTGCCTTGGGTATCTTGTACATCAATTTCCAGATATTCTGGACGACCTTCAAAGCAGTGTACCCGACATGTGGTAATGGTGGACTTGCTGACAGGATCAACATAGAGTTCCACATATTGTTCAACCAGGACTTTAGGACAAATATCTTTGTAGTGCCATTCGCGCTTTCTAAAATACATATTCATTTTGAGATGATTTTTGATTTTAGCGGTAGCTTTTTCGATATTAAACTTGGTTTTATCGCGGCAAACCATGGCGCTGCCACTGTCATGGGTACATTTTAAGACAAACTGATCGGGTAACTGGTTAAAATCAATCTCATCAATACAGGTGTAAACGCCCACCAAGGGAACAAAGTAGGCATCGCCAACTTTTGCTGAAACCAGCTGTCTTACGGCACATTTGTCCGCTAATTTTGTGAATAAGGGGCTTCGCTCAAAAATCATTCGGGCAGTGACTTTTTCATTGAAGCTTTTTGGCGAGCAAAAATCAGGGGTATAACCTAATTTGCAGATAAACCGTTTAGTAAGGTACGCTTTATCTGAAACAAATTTAGTTCTAATTATTTTTGCTTGATACTCAAAGTAGTTATAAATCATCAGTCAAAAGATTAAATCCCGTCAAAGTAACCTGTAATTATAATAAAAATACTTAAATTCGTCTAATAAAAATGTCGTGGTTTTGGGTGTTGATTGATTCCAAAAGGTTTGATTTTGTTAGGTATTGTGAATTTTAAGCCGGCATTCATGAACAGGAAAAAGACAATAACATGATCGACCCGATCAATCGTTCTGGAGCATAAAATACTCAATAAATATAATATATTGATTTATATCAAATGATTGACTTATTACGATTGAGCGCTATTACGAAAAGAGGCTGACGGTAAACAGATCAGTGGTGCTATCATAGGTCATTAGATTAAACATCCTTAGCCGTATTTTCGTGCTTTCTAATTGTTTAAGAGTGAATTGATGAGTGAAATGATGCAACCGGTTGATGTGGTGATTGCCTGGGTGGATGGTAATGATCCAAAGTTAAAACAAAAACGCCTACAGTATCAGGGGAAAAAACAGGCTTCTGATGCGGTGAGTGATACCCGCTTTGCCAGTAACCATGAAATTTACTATAACGTTGCATCTATTTTAAAATACGTTCCATTTTGCCGTCATATTTACATTGTGACCGATGCTCAGCAACCGCAATGGATTGAGGACTTCGTTCGGGATGGTATTTGTGAAGCAGGCAAGATCCGGATTGTTGATCATCGTGAAATTTTTGCGGGTTATGAACAATATTTACCCACCTTCAATACCCGTTCGATTGAAACCATGCTCTGGAATATCCAGGGTTTATCGGATTACTTTTTCTATTTGAATGACGATTTTTTCTTTAACGCGCCGGCGCAGTTAGAGGATATTATTGTCGACCAGAAAATGGTGATCTATGGTCATTGGCAAAGTAGTTTTGCGCTCAAGGCCAAACTCTGGTACCGCCAATTGTTAAATCAGTATTTTGCCAAGCCGATTCAACCCAAACATATGATTGCGCAAATGTTGGGGGCGGATATGCTTGGATTTAAAAAGTTTTTTGAGATTCATCATTATCCGCATGCTGTGGACCGTAAGATACTGCAAGACTATTTGCTTGCGCATCCGGAGTTTCTGGAAAAACAGATTCAGTATAAATTTCGTAGTGTCGAGCAAATTAACCCGATTTCATTGATGAACCATTTAAAGATTAAGCAGAATGAAGCAGTGTTAAAACCTGATCTTGAGATTGCTTATTTAAAGAATGAAAGTAGTTTAAATAGCTTCTTGCATAGTCTGAATAATACGCAGATTAAATATGGCTGTATGCAAAGTCTGGATCAGTTGAGCGATGCTGCAGCACAGCAGATTTATACGGCTTTAAATCAGAAATTAGCGGGCTACTTACCCCACGTTTTATTGGCTCAAACAGCCGAAGGATAAAGAATGAAAGTTGTAACTTATCTGATTAACCTGGATGGTAGTGATCAACGTCTGGCGAGTGCAACCGCACAGTTGCAGCAACAAGATTGGCCGTTTATTCGTTTTTCTGCCTACGATGGTCGCGGCAAAGCGCTGTCTGAGTTTAAACAATATGATGATGCCGAGGCGCAGCGGATTTTAGGTCGTAGCTTGATCAATTCCGAGCTTGGGTGTTATCTGAGCCATTATGGTTGTGTGGAAAAATTTCTCCAAACAGATGCCGATTATCTAGTGGTGTTGGAGGATGATATTCAGGTGCTACCGAACTTTAAAAATAATCTACAATCACTGCTGAACTATCTGGATCAACATAAAGAGTTAGACTGGTATGTGGTGAATCTGGCGGCGAAAAAGAAGAAGCTTGCCAAAGATATCGTACAGATCGAGCAATATAACTTATGGCATGCCTACTATTTCCCGATCCGGGGGGTGGGGCTGGTCTGGTCGAGAAAAGGTGCTGAGGAGTTTGTCAAACTCGGCAAAGAGATTCATGTACCTGTCGATATTTTCTTTCAGGGCTGGCTTAGTAAAAATGGCAAAGGACTTGGGGTTTGGCAGCCGTTCGTGAAACCAGCGGGTCTGGATAGTGATATTCTGGGCACGGTTGCAACACAGGGAATTCAGCGTAAGGATCTGGAAAAGCGTGATGCCTCTCATGGCTTAAAAAAACAGAAACGTATGTGGCGTGATCGCTTTTATGCATTCAAGCATCTTTATTTTTAATTAATATTGTCCGGTCAAATCACCTGAGTAAAAAGTTGAGGTGAGTTGAAGATATGGCTGAGTAACCTGTATGAAAATATTTAAAAAAATATTCTATCTCTTGAAGTTCTATACCTTGTATTCGAATAAGAAGAGAGGGGTGAATCCAGCCATCGACAATGAAGCCGATCTGATTGTACTCAATCCGACCACTCCTGATGCGGTTATTCCCAAGAAAATCTGGATGTATTGGGAAGGTCCATTAGCTGGATTTGTAGAAAAATGCGTGGAACAGGTCAAAAAGACCAATCCGGATTATGAAGTTCATTTTCTCACACCGGATACAGTGAAAAGCTTTTGTGATATTGATTTTAGTCGCTTCCCTAAGGCAACACCGCAACAAAAGGCCGATTTACTCCGTTTTGAACTGATTTATCAATATGGCGGAATCTGGTTAGATGCTAGTACTATTGTGTACGAGAATCTGGACTGGATTGAGGCGTTGGTCAAAAAGACTCGGACTCAGAGCTTTGCTTATTATCGGGCCAAGAATACGACGATCAAAACCTTTCCTGTTTTAGAAAACTGGTTATTGGCAAGTGCAGCAAAAAATCCATTTTTCAAGTACTGGTTTGATGAGCTGGTGACTGCGATTGAATTAACTCCGAAAGTTTATCTGCAAAAATTGAAAGAAACACAATCTAATTATCAGGACTTGTTTCAGCATATTGGTCGCCTGGAGTATCTGGTGGCGTATGTGGCTTGTCAGAAGGTGATGCGTCAGCATTTGCCGAGTATGTGCCTCATTAACTGTGATAAAAATGCACTGTATTTTCAGGTGAAACACCAATGGGTGAAAGAAAAAGTACTGATTGATATGGCAATTCACTATCCACCTGCTGAAATGCCAAAACTGATCAAGCTTGCAGGTAAGGAAAGAAAAACCCTGAGTCATTATTATGAAAAAGGGATGTACCTAGAAGGTTCATTGCTCGATATCTAAAACAAGAGCGAGCAGAGCTTAAAGCAAGGTTTTGGGGTCAATCTTCTCAAATGCATGTACTGCACTGCTTTGAGATAGATTAAACACATGAATTCCTTTTTGATGAAAGAGTGCAGCAGCGACATCAAAGGCTTGGAATACCTCATTGACATGACGATTTAAAGTCGTCGGTTGTTGATACTCATGATTTTCATAGAAACGGGGTTGTGTGAAATTGTTCATATCCAGACCCGCAATATAAATTTCTTTATAACTTAGGGTGTAAATCACCTGAAGCGCTACATACGCGACCGTAAAGTAGTCAAAGGTTCCTTTGAAAATATCTTGTGAAAATCCAAAACCCTTCTGAATAAAAAAGTCTTTTTCATTTTGATCATAGTGTTTTGCGTGATCTAAAAAAACTTCAATGATATTGTCTGTAATGGTTTCTATGATCTTGATCTGACAGCGGATCTTTTCTATCCGAACTTGTCTGAGAATCATATCTAGACAACGGGTTGTGGTGAAAAAGGTGCAGTCCGTATTCAGGACTTTCAGAACCAAATCAAAGCGACAGTCAACAAAGTTATGGTCAATAATGATGTAGCTGGAAAATGTGATCGACTCAAATGCGATTGCACCGTTGACTCCAATATAGTCTATGTCTGGGCGATGCAGAATTTCGGGATCGAGTTGTTGAATAGAAGGACCGGCCGCCACCAGCATACATTTCTTGTGGTTAATCTGTTGTGGGGCAAGATTGTCAGAAACTAATTGTTTTTTATAATAAACCTGTTCAATTCGATAGTGCTGGTCTCTTGTTACAGTATAAAGCGGCCAGTAACGACGGTTATGTTTTGCTGCTTTAGGAAAGAAAATTTTATAAATTAATTTATAAAGACTTCTGGAAATTGAACCTGAGAAGAAGTGCACCATTTAAACGGACCATTTATAAAATATCGTCAAGAACAATGGAACCAGATGCTCGCAGGAGACAGTCTAGTTCCATAGATATTAGTCATCTAAAGAAAAACTTTTCTTTTTAAACTTGGCTTTTAAATTATGAAGAGAACGGGCAAACCAGTTTTTGTCTTCAGGACGTGTCACTTTGTTTCCACGATAATGAATTTGAGTAGCTTTAGAGAAGTCACCAAAAGGTTCAATCTGGTAATTTTCCGGACGATAGCCTGCTGCTAATGCTTCTTCATAATACTGGTCAAAGAGTTGCGTCAGGTCACTTCTTGGATGAGGCATGATTTTACCGTCAAACCAGTGTTTTTGACCTGCAGCTTCTAAGCGCGGTAAAGAATATTTATGGCTAAACTGAGTGCCCATATCTGAATAGTGAAGAATTTTAATCTGATCAATCGCTAATTCTTCACCATCAATATTATTGTATGAATCTTGATAAGGCTGAACCAGTTTCGGCTTATCTTTTAATAAGCGCATCAGTTTTTTGTGGCTTTCTGGATCTGCTTGTATGTCTTTTAATGGCGGTAAGTAGGCTTTCGCCTTTTCGCAATCCCATACACAGGTACACAGTCGGGCCGAGTTCTTGCCACCTTTGGCAATCACCATGGCATCATCTTTCTTGGGATGTGCCCATAATTCTGCAATATCACATAACACAACCACATCCGCATCCATATAAATAGCACGGCCCTGAAAATTACATGACTCTGGAATTGCCCATCTAAAACCTGAAAAAGGGGTTGCCCAATGCTCAGTGTGCCAGCCTTCGCCCGTCTGTTGATTGGTATACCATGGACTATTTGGGTCGTGGCTGAGCTGCATCCATATGATTTCAACGGGATGTTTGGTATGCTTGCGGACACTATAGTCCAGTACCATCATTTGTTCTAGATCACAGTTATTGGGATCGCAACCGACAAAAATTTTAATTGTGGAGTTAGACATTCCTAGCTTCCATCTTTAAGGCTGTATTCATAATTATAGTCTAAAAAGAGTGACGATTTTTGAAATATTTCTCTAGTCGTGATTAATTTACAAAGTGTTTATGTGAGGCAATGTAGTGATAACAAATACATTTATTGAGAAAACCAAAAAAAAGATTGCCAGAGCTGAAGTTGTTTCTTTTGATATATTCGATACTTTATTATTACGCCCATATCTCTCTCCTCGTGATTTATTCTTACATATTGAAATTGATCAATGTTTGGAGGGATTTGCTTTTGCGCGAAGGGAAGCAGAGTTGAGCGCCAGAAAGAAAAATCCTGATAAACAGGAGATTTGTTATGATGATATTTATAATGAAATTGAAGCTCGATTTGCAAGCGCCAAAAAAATTGAATTAGATTGGGAGTTTATGGTTCTCCAACCGAATCCTGAGATGAAAATACTTTGGGATTATGCGCTTGAGTTAAATAAGAAAGTGATTGTCATATCAGACATGTATCACTCATATGAAGACCTTAGCCAGTTACTTATTAAAAATAAATTTCATGCTTTTGAACATCTTTATGTGTCTAGCGACTATGGTAAAACCAAGAAAAAAGGGGCCTTGTTTGAACAGGTTTTCCATGATCTACAGGTGAAACCACAGGATATTGTCCATATAGGGGACAATAGAAAAGGCGATTTTAAAACACCCGCAAAATTAGGTATGCAGGCAATTTTATATAAACAGGTTGCTCATCAGTTTTTAGCCGTAAATGAGCGAGCAAGACGGTTTACTGAACAGAATGTCCCAAGTTTAGGCAAAAGTATTCTAGTAGCCATGTTGGCTATGAGATGGCGTAAGCACACTTTGCAACAAGTACGTGCTCAATATTGGGAAGATATTGGTTATGCCTATGCAGCGCCTCTGGCCTATGGTTATAGCAAATGGATTGAAACAACCGCTCAGCAGAAACAACTCGACCATCTTTTATTTGTTGCTCGAGATGGATTTTTATTACAAAAAGCTTTTGAGCAATTCCATTGCGGTAAGATTAAGACAAGTTATGTATATGCACCACGTTTGCTGAATCTGGTTTATCGTCTGGATTATGACAAGCGTAACATGGAGCATGTTCAAACGATTGTTGATTTCTATAGTCATAAATATGCAGATATTCGTGAGTTAAGAGAGACTCAATCCCTGATTAAAACAAATGATTATCACCAGTTTATTCAATCACATAAGCATATGTTTGAGCGTTATGCCAAAGAAATGTATGCAGATTACCATGTCTATATTGATGCAATCGTGAATAAACCGGAGAATGTTGGTCTGATTGATAGTAAGACCATCGCATTTACTTCACAAAAAATGTTGGAAGATGTATTGCAGCGACCAATTCAAGGGTTCTACTGGTCGACGCTATTGCCTTATCGAACGAAAAAATATGCTTTCGATACTTTTATTCCGAATAACTTGAATACACTTGATCCGAATGTGTTTACTAAAAACTGGAAATTTATTGAGCTACTTTTAAGTTCGCCCGAGTTTTCCATTCAGGGGGTTTCACAAGAGGGGCGAGCGATCTATAAAGATGATCCGAGTGCAGATGAACGAGTCATCAAAGAGAATTACAATCAAATTGAGAAAGGTGCTGAAACCTTCTATACCGATATTAAAGCTATTTTTGGTCAAACACCTATTTATATAGAAGGTCAGGAACTTGTTTCCTGGGTGAATATCTTTTGTGATCATCCTAACAGTCATGACATTAAAGAAATGGCTGAGATCAGATTAGCTATTGATGCCTCCCACCATCGTAGTGTCCCTTTATTCTCGATGAAGACTTCATGCCTGGACTTTTTTAAACAACCTAAGGTGACCTTGAATGCGTTAAAGGGTATTGCTTGGAGAACGCCGCTACAATCACTTATTTTACATATGCTTAAGCCAATAAAAGTAAAAAGGAAACAGACCAAACAAGTTAAAATCAGCTTTTTCCCTTATCTTAAAGTGCGATACTTTTTGTGGACCTTATCACTGTTTAAGCGATTTTCTTTTCAATTAAGTTTAGGCAACCACAAAGAACATAATTCTTAGTGTTGTGTGTCTTATTAATCAGCTGAGTCAGGACGCCTACTTAGTGTCTTTAGATCAGCTTGCTTAGCGTTGCTAAGTATTTTTGTTTAGAAAAGGACGTGTTGAGTAAATTTTTAATGAGCAGACTATATTGAATATTTTCTTAAAGTATTGAATTTAATGTGTTTGATGGTGAGCTTGTTTGCGGGGTGAAATGAGCTTTCTAACTGAAATATTATTTTTTATCCTATATTTAAAGGATTTCATCTCATCTCAATTTATGTGTATCTGAAATAATGTACATCATAATCAAAAACAAGTATTCTTAGCGCCTACAGGCATATGGCCTAATTTGTATGAATCATTACTATCCCGATATGAAAAAGTTTGTTGTAAGTCTCTCAAGCGCAGTCGAGCGTCGTCAGCATATATCAGCTCAATTTGAGAAACAGGGCATCGAATTTAGCTTTTTTGATGCTGTGACACCTGATATTGCAGCTTCAGATGCGCAAGTCATGAACCTCAGTGTCCATGAAAATCATATTGCTCGGGGAGAACTTGCCTGTTTCATGAGTCATGTTCACTTATGGAAAAAAATTGTTCAGGATAATATCCCTTACATGGCTATCTTTGAAGATGATATTCATCTCGGTGAGAAAGCGCATGTTTTTTTAAATCAATCGGACTGGATTGAGAAAGATTGGCATTTAGTTAAATTAGAAGCATTTACCCCTAAAGTTATACTTGGTCCTAAACATAAAGATTTTCCTCAGGAAGGTCGCGAGATCTATAAACTAACCGGCAAGAACTTGGGTACTGCAGGTTATATTCTTTCCCTAGACGGGGCAAAGTTTCTTTTAAATGAAATTAAGAAAATGGATTATATTATTCCATTAGACAACTTTATGTTTGAATATGCTGTTAAAAATCATAGCTTTATGATGTATCAAATGCAGCCTGCCTTATGCATTCAGGATACGATCTTGCACTATCGCTCGACCAGTATTCAACTTAAAAGCCAGTTAACTTCTGAAAGAAAGAAACGAATGCATGCAAACAAGGCCAATGGGTTACAAAAAATTATGGTCGAGTTGGCTCGAATTACATCACAATTGAAGATTACTCTATTTGCCCGTCGAGTGACTTTTAAGTGAAAAATTTTGTTATCAGCTTAAAATCTGCTACGGATCGTAGAAAGCATATTGAAGAACAGTTTGGAGAAAAAGGAATCGTATTTGATTTCTTTGATGCGATTGAACCTCCGCAAGTTGATCTTCAAGCTGAAAAAATTGGCTTGATTCTTCGTCAGGGTGATCTCAGCCGAAATGAATTGGCATGCCTGTTGAGCCATGTATCGTTGTGGCAAAAAGTTATTGATGAAAAAATACCAGCAATCGCAATTTTTGAAGATGATGTACATTTGAGCCATGATGCAGAGCTGTTCCTAACTGACTCAAGCTGGTTACAGTGTGATATTGTCAAGCTGGAAAAATCATATAAAAGTGTGATTTTAGCCCTGGAAAAAACACAAGTTTTCAAGGATAAAGAGTTCATTTTAAGGAAGTTAAAAAAACCTCACTTAGGTGCTGCTGGTTATATTTTGTCCTATCAGGGTGCGTTAGCACTTCTGGATTATATGAAAAGCCAGAATGAACTTGATCATGTTGATCAAATTGTTTTCCGGAAATATATTCATGAAGGAGAGCTTGGAATCTATCAATTGAATCCAGCTTTATGTATTCAGGACTATATTCTAAATCCTGAAGAACAAAAATTTAAAACCAGTCTGCAATGGCGTAATAAAGAAAAAATTAAGGTCAAAGGATTGAAGAAGTTATTGCGCGAACTGAACCGCTTTTTCACTCAGTTAAAAGAGTCTCCTTATAAAACCAAGCTCAAATTTATGAAAAGTAGTAAGCATTAAGCTCGCGTTATATTGGTTTAATCGTGACTCTTTTCTCGCTTTGCATCATGCGAATATTTCCTTGTGGTTCATTTTATATGGTTTAGTTGTATAATCCTGATTTTTATTCTCAAGCATGATGGTTGTCTAAGTGAGTATTTTTGTTATTAGTTTAGATTCTGCGGTTGAGAGAAGACAGCACATTGAAGCAGAATTTAAAAAATATTTAGTTGATTTCAACTTTTATGATGCAATCACCCCCGTCACATCTGATGAAGCCGCAAAAAGTGTCGGAATTGATTTAAGTCGACGTGGAGACTTAACAAAAGGGGAGGTTGCCTGTTTGTTAAGCCATGTCATGCTCTGGAAAAAGATCGTTGATCTTGATCTGAAGTATATGGCTATTTTTGAAGATGATATTTATCTTGGTGAAAATATACAGAACTTTTTTAATGATTTTTCATGGATCCCAGAAGATGTCCATATCATTAAATTAGAAGCCTTTGATAAAAAAGTTGATATGGCTTTTTTCCCAAAATTATCAAAAGATGGGAGAAGCTTATATCACCTTAAAGCCATGCATTTAGGTGGAGCTGGTTATATTTTATCAAAAGCAGCAGCTGAACATTATCTTGCATTCATTGCGAATATGCCAAAATTGGTACCTGTAGACCATATCCTGTTTGGTTGTGATGTTAAATATGGGAAGTATGAAACCTATCAAATCACCCCGGCGATTTGTGCTCAAGATTTCTATATTTATAATAAATATGATAATTTGCCAAGTCATTTGGAAGAAGACCGTTCAGTCCGTCACAGAGCTGAGAAGTTGGCCCGACTGCAACAAAAGAAGAAACTAAGTCTATCACTTAAAGTCAAAAGAGAAATTTTCAGATTAATTTCGCAACTTCTAAAGCTTACGAAATTCTCTGCATATCGAACGGTAAAATTTAAATAATTAGGTTTTATTTATATGAGCTGTCTGTAAATTATTTATAGACAGTCTTATCACCGCCTCTAAACCGTTTATAACCCCACATATATTCAGCAGGAAAGCGGTTGATCATCTGCTCAACAGCTTGATTGAGTGCAGTGGTGGCAACTTCGATATTCCGATCATATAGTGCTGGATCATTCAGATCATCACAATACACATCAAATCCCTCACCATCGTCACGACGGAAACAGCTCAGCCCGACTAAACGACATTGGGTTTTTTGAGCCATTTTGCTGGCCAGTGTACTGGTTAGGCAGGGAATTCCGAAAAAAGGAACCACGACACCGCCGGAAGGATCGGGAACATGATCAGGCAGAATCACACTGAAACCACCTTGTTTTAGATTCTTAAATAGAGCTTTGACACCCGAAGCATCTGTCGGCACTAAAGTTGCGTTGAGGCGTTGACGTGCATGTAAGGCAAAAGCATTGAACCCCGAATCTTTCATCGGCTTATACATGATGGTCGGGATGCCATATTGATGTACCCATGCATTCATCATTTCCCATGTACCTAGATGCGGAGTAATGATCAGTGCACCGCGAGGATCGCTCAACGCATCGGTCAGGACTTCCAGATGATGCACGGTATGAATCTGTTGAATGCTCCACTCGGGTGGCATGGCCCAGCATTTTCCAGATTCGATATAGCTGAGACATTGCCTGGTCACACTTTCACGCGCAAGCTGCTCTTTCTGCGTTTGGCTCAGTTCAGGATAAGCCAGTCCAAGATTGACCCTGGTTTTCCACAGCATACTTTTATGCGGATTCTGATTGATAAAGTAGGCTGCCACTTTTGCGATACTACGTAAAAATGGGAGGGGTAAAATACGGAGCAGAGTAGGGTAGAACGACATTCTAATGGGTCTTATTTATCGGCGTTGCCTTTAAGCACCATATAAATCAGTGCAACAAAAATCAGTAAGGCGCCCACCAGACTACTTACACAGAAGTATAAAATACGTTGGTTGGTATCCATATTGAAAAGCTCATTTGCCAGGATGTAACGCATAAAGAACCATTGAGCAAGTGAAAACACAATAATTACAATTGCATGTCGACGTACATCAGGACGCATTGCCATAAGACTGACCTCTCAATAAAAAGCAGCCTATTATGCCATTAGCGGACATGATCTCAAAGCAAAACTCGGTATTATAAAAAAACCCTGCAGTGTGCAGGGTTTTTGTTGAAGCATAAACTCAAGGTTTATTTTTCTTCAGCTTTTGGTTTTTCACGTAAACGGATACCCAAGTCACGCAACTGGTTTGCTTCAACTGGTGCTGGCGCTTGAGTCAACGGACATTCAGCAGTCTTGGTTTTCGGGAATGCAATCACATCACGAATCGAAGATGCACCTGTCATGAGCATGATCAAACGGTCAAGACCGAATGCCAAACCACCGTGCGGAGGCGCACCATAACGTAATGCATTCAGTAAGAAGCTGAATTTCTCTTCTGCTTCTTCTTCGCCAATGCCTAAAGCTTCAAAGATTGCCTTTTGCATCTCTAAGGTATAAATACGAAGTGAACCGCCACCGATTTCTGTACCGTTCAATACCATGTCGTAGGCAACAGAAAGTGCTTCACCTGGATTGTTCTTCACTTCTTCAACGCTTGATTTTGGCAGTGTAAATGGGTGGTGAACAGAGGTCCATTTACCATCATCCGTTTCTTCAAACATTGGGAAATCAACCACCCAAAGTGGCGCCCACTCACATGTTGCAAGGTTAAGATCATGACCAATTTTCACACGAAGTGCGCCCATCGCATCGTTTACAACTTTGGCTTTATCTGCTCCAAAGAACACGATATCACCATTCTCAGCACCCACACGTTTTAATAGATCAAGTACGATTGGCTCGATGAATTTAACGATTGGAGATTGAAGACCTTCGATGCCTTTTTCAAGTTCGTTGACTTTGATATAAGCCAAGCCTTTCGCACCGTAGATGCCTACGAATTTGGTGTATTCATCGATTGCACTACGCGGTAATGAACCAGCGCCAGGAACGCGTAAGGCAACGATACGGCCTTTAGGATCTTTGGCAGGACCAGCGAAAACCTTGAATTCAACGTCTTGCATTAAGTCTGCAACGTCAACAAGTTTCAATGGAATACGCATATCCGGTTTGTCAGATGCATAATCACGCATTGCGTCAGCGTAAGTCATACGTTCAAACTTATCGAATTTTACATTCAATAATTCGTTGAACATTTTAACGGTTAAGCCTTCCATTAAATCCATGATGTCATCGTCACTCATGAACGATGTTTCAACGTCGATCTGGGTAAATTCAGGCTGACGATCCGCACGTAAGTCTTCGTCACGGAAACATTTCGCAATTTGGTAATAACGATCGATACCGCCCACCATCAACAACTGTTTGAACAATTGTGGTGATTGTGGAAGTGCGTAGAAGCTACCATTTGAAACGCGGCTTGGTACTAAATAGTCACGTGCACCTTCTGGTGTTGCGCGAGTCAAGATTGGTGTTTCAACGTCAAG
The DNA here is from genome assembly GCF_051947995.1 of Acinetobacter calcoaceticus. Lineage (GTDB taxonomy): Bacteria > Pseudomonadota > Gammaproteobacteria > Pseudomonadales > Moraxellaceae > Acinetobacter. Next base: position 314,272 of record NZ_JBLVVH010000002.1, read on the forward strand.
GAAACCATGATCTTCAAAATAGTTACGGATCAGGTTGGTGACTTTAGAACGGAAACGTAAGCGCTCTAACATTTCTGGACGACGGATGTCCAAGAAACGGTATTTCAAACGAATTTCTTCTGAAATATTGGTATTTTCGTCATTCAACGGGAATGGCGGAGTATCAGAAGCTGCAAGAACTTCGATCTCTTTACCTAAAACTTCAATCTGGCCACTCACCATGTTGGCATTTTCAGTACCTTCATAGCGACGACGAACACGACCTGTAATTTTTAAAACAAATTCTGAACGTGCTTTATCTGCTGTTGCGAATGCTTCAGGGGTATCTGGATCGATCACTACCTGTACGAGACCATCACGGTCACGCATATCAAGGAAAATCACACCGCCATGGTCACGGCGACGATGAACCCATCCGCATAAAGTCACTGTTTGATCGATTTGGGCTTCAGTTAAAGAGCCACAGTAATGAGTGCGCATCATATTGAATTATTTATCCAAACTATATTGGCTGTAGAAGGTGAATGCGTAAACAGCGCAGCACCAATGAAGGGGAGATTATGCCTTGTTGAACGTATAGTCTCAAGTCTTAATGTTTTCAAGCGAATTTTAAACACACGCTTTTTGTTAAAATGATTTGCTACGGGCAGTTCGATCCAAAAACAAGAATAATAGACAGGCCATGGTAAAGACAGTTAAGCCTGCTTGAGTAAATTCATTCATCGATTTGCCAATAAAAAAATAAGGTTCATTCTTCCAAAGATCAGCACGAATATGACGGCTATAGTCCAATACTGACAACAGCCCATATAAGATGGAAAGGATCATGCTAATCAGTGCAAATCCCTTGAGTTTAGAGGGAACGGGATGATGATGTTTATGCGTTTTATAATAATCCCAGCACATTTTTATCAAAAACGGCAAGGCAATAATTGAAGAGCCAATCTGCAAGACAAAGTGTAGTGGATAACTAAAACCCAACAATGAAATGTTCTGAGCCAGCGTTTCTTTAAAAGCAAACGTTCGAAAATCAAGATGGGTGAGCCCATCCCAAATCAAATGTGTACTGATCCCGACGATAAGTGCAATGCAATTTAGAAAGCTGAAAGAAATAAAATCATCCAGTGACTTGATCTTTAGAGGATCTTGAATCTCAAGACAACGATAAGTCACAGGCCGATAGATGACATACCACAATAGACAAAAACATAGGCCAAGCGGCAGGTTCGGAAATAAGAGACCGGCCCATTGATGGGTCAAAGGGGAATCTTCTTGTGTAAATAATCGATAAAGATCAGGTGTCATACAACCAATCGCCAAGGCGGCGACAGGTAAATGTCCTTGACTCAGTTTGGATAAAGGTGGAGCAAGTACAGCATGTGACAGAGTAAAAGGCATATCGTTGGGGAATAACCATTGATTGCAAACATGGACAAGCAGTTTAACAAATGTGCTTGGTCAGACTGTTTTTTATTGCAAAATAAATGAAATGTTATAATATAACAAAAAATAACGATCAACTGATTCGAGACACGGTATGTCATTTCCGCACAATATTTTGACCTTATCCATTTTAGCTGCTGTTTCTGTATCTGCCTTTGCAGCAGAAAATGAACAGGTGGCCACCTTAGATACCATACGTATTAAAGCGCATCCGCTTGAGCAAACCTCAAAAGATTTTGCGGTTGCAGACACCGTTGTAGATGAAAAACGTTTACAACAGGGGGCTGTGACCATTGGTGAAGCGCTGAGCAGTGAGCCTGGCATTTATTCAAATCAGTTTGGCGCAGGTTCTAGCCGTCCTGTCATTCGTGGACAAGATGGCCCACGCGTTAAGGTGCTGCAAAATTCATCAGAAAACATTGATGTTTCTACCTTGTCCCCTGACCATGCGGTAACAGTCGATCCTGCATTGGCCAAGCAAGTTGAAGTGATTCGTGGCCCATCTACTTTATTATTTGGTGCGGGAACCGTTGGCGGGCTGGTCAATGTCAATGACAGCAAGATTCCAACAGAAATGCCTGAAAAAGGTTACGAGGGGAATGTTGGTTTACGTTACAACACGGGCAGTGATGAAAAGCTGGCAACTGCAGGTGTCACGGTTGGTTTAGGTGATCAGGTGGCGTTACGGGTCGAGGGGCTGAAACGCGAAGCCAATGACTATATCGCACCTGACTATCACCATGAAGGTGAGAAAGAGCGCCGTGTCGGCAATACCTTTGCCAAAGGCGAAACCGTCAATGTTGGTTTGTCCTGGATTTATGATCGCGGCTTTACCGGAATTTCTTATAGCAACCGTCAGGATCAGTATGGCTTGCCGGGACATAGCCATGAGTACGAGAGTTGCCATTTACATGGTTTAAGTTTGCATTGTGGGGAACATGATCATGATGGGGAGGACGATCACGATCATGACCATGATCATGCACACGAGGCAGGACCGTGGATTGACCTGAAATCTGAACGTTATGATGTGCGCACAGAATTGAATGATCCATTTGCTGGCTTTAAAAAGTTACGTGCGCAAGCCAGCTATACCGATTATCAACATGATGAAATTGAAGAAGATACCATCGCCACTCGCTTTAAAAACAAGGGCTATGATGGTCGTTTAGAGTTGGTACACAATCCGATTGGCCCATGGGAAGGGGTGATTGGTACGCAATATGGTCAGCAAAAACTGAAACTTACTGGTGAAGAAGCTTTCTTGGCGCCGAATACCACCAAGAAGTGGAGTATCTTTGGCTTAGAGCATGCACAATTTAATGATGTTCATGTTGAACTGGCAGCTCGTGCAGAAAAACAGAAAATTGATATTGATGATTCAAGCAAAAAAGATTTTGACGGGTCAGCCTTTTCTGTTTCGGGTGCAGCCAACTGGGAGTTTGCACCAGACTATAAACTTTCTTTGGTTGCCTCACATCAGGAGCGCTTACCGCTGGCGCAAGAGTTATATGCCAATGGCGGACATTTTGCCACCAATACCTATGAACTGGGCAATGATGGTTTAAGTAAAGAGAAGTCAAATAATGTCGAACTCGGTTTGCATTATGACAATGACAAGTTTGACTACCATGTGCATGTCTATCACAACTGGTTTGATGACTATATCTATGCGCAAACGCTAGACCGTTATAAAGATTTCCGTTTAGTGAAATATACCCAGGATCAGGCACGTTTCTATGGTGCAGAGGCGGAAGCGGGTTATCAGATCTCGGACATGTATAAAGTGGGCGTGTTTGGTGATTATGTTCGTGGCAAGATCGACAATGAAAATGCACCGCGTGTGCCGGCAGGTCGTCTAGGAACCAAAGTAAATGCGGACTTTGGTGATGGCTTTAGCGGTTCAGCTGAATATTATCATGTGTTCCAGCAAGACAAGATTGCAGCGTATGAAACCGATACCCAAGGCTATAATATGTTGAATCTGGGGGTTGCGTATTCAGGTAAATACAGCAATGTCGGGGATTATCGTGTGTATTTTAATGCCAATAACTTGCTGGATGATCAGGTTTATCAACATGCATCATTCTTATCCACGATTCCACAAGTGGGCCGTAACTTCACTGTGGGGGTGAATTTTAACTTCTAATTTTTCACTTAAATCTTATTGAAAAATCAAAGCATAAGCTCTAGCCTTAAATCATTAGGCTAGGGCTTTTTTTGTTTATATGCGCATCTTCCAACGAATCCATCGAAAATTAAACTGGTCAGGTCGACGTTACATGGCAGTCATATTGAGTATTTTTGCGATTGGGTACATTGCTTCGGCAGTCTATCACACAGTAAAACCACTCCCGAAAGGGCTGGATTTTACTGGGCAATTGCGTCATGCCAATGTGAAATTTTTAGCCGATCAGACCTATATCGATTCCCAAGGCCAGCAACAGGTTGATCAGCATATTTTCAAGGAAGTCTTCCATTTAATTGATCAGGCACAGACCACCATTGTGCTGGATATGTTCCTGTTTAACCAAGAAGTCGGCGCTTCTAAGGTGAAACAGTTGCCTTTGATGCAAGAATTGACTGATGCGCTGATCGTGAAGCGTCGCTTGCATCCAAATGTAGAAGTTGTGGTGATTACTGATCCGATTAATTCGGTTTATGGGGGCATGACACCAAAACATTATCTACAATTGCGACAAGCAGGTGTGGATGTGATCGAAACCGATTTAAAACCATTGCGTGCGTCTAATCCGCTCTGGTCGGGATTCTGGTATATCTGCTGTCAAAACCTGGGCAATAATCCTGAGAGCGGCTGGTTAAGCAGCCCGTTTGGCAATGATAAGATTACTTTGCGCAGTTATCTGGAGTTATTCAACTTCAAGGCCAATCATCGTAAAACCTTGGTGGTTGATACGGTGGATGGCTGGAAAAGTCTGGTGACCTCAGCCAACCCACACGATGGCAGTTCGCATCATAGCAATGTTGCACTGGTGGTAGATGGGCCAACCGCGATTGATGTCTTACAAACTGAACAAGCGGTTGCCAACATGTCAAAGGGTTCCAGTCCCTTTGTGATTATGGGCGGTGTGAGCGAAGACAAAACCTTACCGCAGGTGCAAGTGCTGACTGAAAAAGCCATTTATGATGGCATCTTGAAAATGATTCAGACTGCCAAGAGCAAAGAGCATCTGGACATGGCCATGTTCTATTTGTCGGAACGCAATATTATTGAGGCACTTAAGCAAGCGCAACAACGTGGTGTCAACATCCGGATCATGATCGATCCGAATAAGGATGCATTTGGCCGTCAAAAGAATGGCATGCCGAATCGCCAAGTCGCATCAGAACTTCATGCTGCAGGTATTCCAATCCGTTGGTGCGATACGCGTGGTGAACAGTGCCATAGTAAGATGTTGCTGAAATACAATGCCCAGCAAGCGGAAATCATTCTCGGTTCTGCTAATCTGACCGCACGCAACCTGAAAAACTATAATCTTGAAACTGATATGCGTGTGATCGGTTCGGCACAAGCGCCTGTATTTAAAGATGCAGGACAATACTTTGATGCCGCATGGAGCAACGCCAATGCACGTCAAATTACAGTGGATTATGCAAAATATGCCGATGAATCCAAAGTGAAATACTGGATCTATCGTTTTATGGAATGGTCGGGTCTCTCGACCTTCTAATTGGCTCTACATTTAAGTTGATAGGAAACCTCTGAATACATTCATATGCTGAATATGAATGTATTCAATAGCTAGATAAGATAAAAACCGGATAACAATAAATGACTGCAACATTAGAACAGGCCTTGGCATTTAGCTACGGTAATCAAGAGGTTCTGATTGATACCGTTCAGGCCATTGAATTATTCAAGGTGTTAGCTGAGCAGCAACAACCACACGCATTCTTTGAACTTGCCCTGTTTTATGACCATGATCGAGGTGACTGCATGTTGCCTCTTAATCTGTATTATCGGGACCAATATCTGCTACGTGCTGCCCGTTTAGGTCATACCCAAGCGATCATCATGCTTTTTTCCTTGATGCGAGGGCAAAGGTTAATTTTTAATACCACGTATTATGATGGAGATAATATTGATCAACTGCATGACGAACTACAGCAGATCACCGATCAATTAATTGCCCAAGGAAATACTCAGGCACTACTCATCAAAGGTAAACACGGGGTTTCTTATCCAGATCTCGAGACCATACCTTATCTGTATCAGGCGTGGCAGCAAGGGGAAAAACTGAGTGCCAGTTTGTATCTGTCACAATGTGATGATGAGGAATTGCAGCAACTGGGGCTGTATGATGCCGAAACATGGAGCACTCATTTCGAGCGTGCACAGCACGATCTGATGCGGGAACTGGAGCATGCTTTACAACAAGGCCAGATCCAGAAAATTGTTGAATTTCTTCGCAGCGATGTATCTGATTATATTTCGGAACAAAATAGGGCGCAATTGTGGCAGTGGCGACAGCTTTTTTATCAACAACAGGCTGATTGGGGAGCTGCAGATGCATGGCTGCAATTGTCAAGAATGACCGAAACTTATGTGGACTACCTCAAAACGGCAGCAGCATTGAAGCATCCGGTTGCAATGTATGCCTATGCTTATGAGCTAGACCGAAAAACAGATCTCAGTGATGCTGAGTTTGAAGAAATTGAGCACTATTTTACTTTGGCCGCTGAACATAAACATGCACAGGCCTTGTATGAAAAAGGACGCTATTACACAGAAGATGAACCTGAACAGGCAAAGCATTATTTTAAACAAGCAGCTGAATTCGGTTGTCTTGAAGCGATTGAATGGCTGGTGGCTTTAACGGAACAGCATGAACAGGCGCAATGGGCTGAATTGGCACTTCAATATGGCAGTATTGATCATAAAGTAAAACAGGTCTTGATCGTGGCTTTACGGGGAGGTTTGGGGATACTGGAGAATCATCAACTGGCTGATGAGTTACAATTAAGCTTAGAGTTAAGCAGTCAATGGGACCGGATTTTTTCGCTGGCTGTCCCGGCTGCAGCAGAGCACTATGAGACACAGGTACAGCCGCAAATAGCAGCTCTTTTTGATGAAAACGCAGAACAGCCAAAATTAAGACAGCGACTGATCTCTGGCATAAAAAAATGGCTTAAATAAACTTCTCTTTAACTTTTACAAGGCATTGCATTCAATTAAAGAGAAGCGTGTTGTTGAAAATGTTTAAGGACTCGGTGGAATCAACTGGTCTAGATCTTTATCGGCCATTTGCTCCAGTTCACTTAAATCGGTTTTGATTTTCCACTGGCTTTCATCATCGACTGGGTTCGGTAAGCGCGCTTCTAACCAGTCACAAACCACATCCGGGCTAAATTCAGGATGATTGCACTGGATGACCCAGCCTAGAAAATCTTTGGCTTCACCATTCATATAGGGTGGTGGTGATACGGGAAAAAACTGGGTCGGTAAACGTTCATTGGTGGATAAATAATTGAGGACATGCCCAAGTTCTTGCACGGTTTGCCATGCCAAGGCATGTTCAACATCAATATTGAATTTAAACCACCAGGCATGCTGACCATCTGCACCATGCGCCACGATACGGGATTCTTGTACGCTAGGCACTTTACAGAAAAATTGATAGAGACGATCAAAATTCATTTCAGCCACAGATGTTGCCTCAAAACCAAAAAACTGATTCTAACATATCTACGCGAAGCTACAGCTTGCTGCGTTTTATCCATGAAATTGAACAGTTAATCTGAAAAAATATGATTACAACAATGGCGCTTGTTTTTTATTCTAAAATAAAAGTATACGCTGATTTTGGGAGATCATGATGCAGCAAACAAAACTTTATCTCTATGGCTTAGTCAGTCTACTTAGCGGTCTCCCCGTGATGAGCCATGCTGATAATGCTTGGGGTGGTTATAGCGGGGTAGAGCGCCGTTCCTATCACCAGCAGAGGCCGGCCTATCAACCGCCTGCGCAAGATCCGTTTGCATTCTCGAATCAGCGTGCTACACCGACGGCGCCACCGAAAGGCTATTATTATCAGCCTTATCAAAATAATGATTATCCTCACCGGAATCATCGACCAGGTGTTCGTGTCGAATATTATCCCGACACCCAATATGAGCGTAGCTATCGCCTGGAGTCTTTTGTAGTGGGAAATGAACTACCGGGTGAGTTTCGTAGCGAGCGTTACGTGCTGCGGGACTGGGATTATTATTCATTGCGTGAACCGCCTCGTGGTCGACATTGGGTGGTGGTCGATGGGCGTTATCTTTTAGTGACGGATGATAACTTTACCATTGAGGTGATTCGTTAATCTGACATCTGCTTTTAAATTTTGGATGGAGCGGATTCTCCATAATTTCTCGCTATTCATTACAAAGCTTTGCAATGTCGTGGGTTTTATTCATGCTTTCTCCTAGAGTTTTTCTTAATCTGGTTTTAGATCAAAAAACTCAGGATCACACAATGAAAAAGACCGTCGTATTGCTTGTATCAACACTGATGCTTGGTGTCTCTGCTTCAGCCATGGCAGATTCAAACCGTTGGAATCATGATCATAAAGACCGCTATGATCGTTATGACCATCGCTATGATCACCGTGAACAACCACGCTGGTCGAATGGCGATCGCGGCAATCATTATGGTCAACGCATCAATTTCAAACGTGGCGAGCGTTTACCGTCAGAATTCCGTAGTCATCGTTATGTGGTATCTAACTATCGTAATCACCGCCTTTATCAGCCGCCACGTGGCTATAACTGGATGCAGGTACAAGGAAAATATGTCCTGGTGGATTCCAAATATCGTATTTTCCGGGTGGCATAACCCTCAGATTAAAAAAGCAGGCAATCAGCCTGCTTTTTTTATTTATGCCAGTTCATCATCTTGTGGCCGAGGTGTTTTATTGGAAGGCAAGGGTTGTTCCTGATCTTTACCACGAATCACGGAAGGGTAGTTCCACGATGCAAAACGCACCACCAGAATCGCCACCGCCAAAATCAGGATCGAACCTGTGGTAATCACCAAATCCATCGATGCTTTATGATTGTGTTGAATATCGGCAATCAGCAAACGGGTCAGTGCGGTAATCGCGACATAAATCAAAAAGCGTACCGGCATGTGATTGGTCTTGAAATAAATTCCCACCATGGCGCCCAGTTCCAGATAGATAAACAGCAGCAAGATGTCATCAATGGTGGCGTACTGTTTTACGGTCAGAATTTCAATCACGGTATGCACGGCTGACCATGCAATCATACAGCCGATAATAAACAGGGCTAAATAATGAAAGGCCTCAACCGCGTAGTGACCGAAGCGATCAAGTAGACGAGGTAAGCCTTCAAGTTTATCTTTTGAATTCGACATGGCGGTTTATATGCTCAACATGAGGGTTGGAATGATATGCAAGTTTTATGCTGTTTTTATTATAGGCATAAAAAAACTGCCTCAACCTAGATTGAGGCAGTTTTTATGATTGAATGCGACTTAAGCTTGATTGGTGAAGTAATCTTCGCTGAAGTTCATGATCAAGTCAGAACCTGCTTTGATTTTCGCTAAACGCGCATCGAGTTCAGGCAAGATACGATCGACAAAGTATTGTGCCAATGCAATTTTGTTCTGGTAGAAATCACCAGACTTGTCTTTTGCAGCAGCCGCAATTTTTGCGAACATATAGGCAAAGCTGAGTAAGCCAACAGCATGTAAGTAATCAACCGCAGCTGAGTTCGGGAACTCTGCATTTTCAGCTGCTTGTTCAATGATGAACTGGGTGATCGCTTCAATTTCAGTTGCAGCGTCTAGAGTTGCATCTTTAATGAAGTTCAAGTCGGTATCTAGATCATTGGCAAAGTCACGGATCTCGGTGATGTATTCTGCGATGAATGCACCACCACATTTAATGGTTTTACGACCAATTAAATCTTGAGATTGAACGCCGTTGGTGCCTTCGTAGATTTGAGCAATACGAAGATCACGGATACATTGTTCCATACCCCATTCACGGATATAACCGTGTCCACCGAAGACCATTTGCGCATCGAGCGTCGCTTGGAAAGCAGTGTCCGTGAGGTAAGCTTTTGCGATTGGTGTTAAAAGTGCAACGCGGTCGTTGGCTTTCTTCACGGCTTCAGCATCAGTTGAGAATTTAGTGATGTCGAGCTGTTGACCGACATACACCGCAAATGCACGAGATGCTTCGTTGTTGGCACGTACATTGAGCAACATACGACGTACATCACCATGCACTAAAATGCTGTCTGCCGGTTTGTTTGGTGATTGAACGCCAGAAGCGCTACGACCCTGTAAACGGTCAGTCGCGTATTGTGCTGCATTTTGATATGCAAATTCAGAAGCACCGAGACCTTGGATACCCATTGATAAACGTTCATAGTTCATCATCACGAACATCGCAGCAAGGCCTTCGTTTTCTTTACCGACAAGATAACCTTTGGCACCGTCAAAGTTCATCACGCAAGTCGCAGATGCCTTGATCCCCATCTTGTGCTCGATTGAACCTGGACCAACAGGGTTGCGTTCGCCTAAAGAACCATCTTCATTCACCAAGAATTTCGGTACGATAAATAATGAAATGCCACGTGAACCTGCAGGTGCATCAGGAGTTTTCGCAAGGACCAGGTGAATGATGTTTTCAGCGAGATCGTTGTCACCGCCGGTGATGAAGATTTTCGTACCGGTAATGTTATAGGTCCCATCTTCATTGCGTTCAGCTTTGGTTTTGATAATGCCTAAATCTGTACCTGCATGTGGCTCAGTGAGACACATGGTACCTGACCATTCACCCGAATAGATTTTAGGTAAATACGTTTCTTTTTGCTCTTGTGATGCATAGCTGTTTAAAGCCATCCCTGCACCAACTGAAAGAAGCGGGTAGAGCATGAATGATGGGTTGGTGGCGAATAGCATTTCATCAGACAGTACCGTCAGCATTTTCGGCATGGCCTGACCGCCCCATTCTTCGTCTGCACCTAAGCCGATCCAGCCGCCTTCAGCGTATTGACGGAATGCTTCTTTAAAACCTGCTGGGGTGAAAACTTCACCATTTTCCCAACGTGCGCCTTCTTCATCACCCGTACGGTTTAACGGATGTGTCACGTTTTGGGCAAACTTCGCCATTTCTTCTAAAATTGCTTCAGCTGTTGCAGCATCTACATGAGCCAGGTTTTCATTGGCCTGCCAAAATTGTTCTGCTTTAAATACATCATTCAAGATGAATTTCATGTCTGCTAGAGGAGCATTGTAAATTGGCATAATCGTTCCTTTCTACGCACAGCGTCATGTGCAAAATGATCAAATAAAACGAACAAATGAATTGAATCGTATAAATTTAGCATTGATTAAACAAAAAAAGGACGGTCAAAACTGACCAGTCCTTTTTCCGTGATGAACGTTGCATCTCATTCTAAACTATGTTTAGAAAGCGAAGTGTTCCGCATCAAGTTCAAACAATGGCGCAACGCCAGTTGAAAGTACATCTACATGCGAACGAACACGTGGCAAGATCTTCTTGAAGTAGAAGCGAGCAGTGGTCACTTTTGCATTGTAGAAGTCAACATCAGTGGTACCTTCTGCCAATTTCTCTTGAGCAACAAGTGCCATACGTGCCCATAAGTAAGCAAGCGTTACATAGCCAGAGAAGTAGAGGTAATCCACCGCAGCTGCACCCACTTCATCCGGGTTTTGCATTGCACGCATACCGATTTGCATGGTGATATCGCCCCATTCCTTGTTTGCAGCAGCCAATGGTGCAATGAACTCTTGCATCGCAGCATTGTCTTTGTTTGCTTCAACAAATTTATGGATGATCTTGGTGAAGTCTTTCAACATTGCACCTTGAGTTTGCAATACTTTACGACCTAACAAGTCAAGCGCTTGAATCTCGGTTGTTCCTTCGTACAAGCAAGCGATACGTGTATCACGTACGATTTGCTCCATACCGTGTTCAGAAATGAAGCCGTGACCACCAAAGACTTGTACACCGTGCTTCGCAGATTCAGAACCAGTTTCAGTTAAGAATGCTTTTGCAATTGGCGTTAACAAAGACAAGATGTTGTCAGCAAACTTACGCTCTTCTTCAGTTTCACCTTTTTCAACGATGTCTGCATATTGAGCCAATAAGTAAACCAGCGCACGACCACCTTCAGCAAATGACTTTTGCGTTAAAAGCATGTTGCGAACAGCAGGGTGAACGATAATTGGGTCAGCTTCTTTTTCAGGAGCTTTAGGGCCAGAAAGCGAACGCATGGCTAAACGGTCTTTCGCATACGCCAAAGCGCCTTGGAAAGAAGATTCAGATGCAGATAAACCTTGAACCGCAGTACCGATACGCGCAGTGTTCATGAAGGTGAACATGCAGTTTAAGCCACGGTTTTCAGGGCCAATCAAGTAACCTTTTGCTTGGTCGAAGTTAATCACACAAGTCGCGTTACCATGGATACCCATCTTGTGTTCGATTGAACCACAACGTACTGCATTACGCTCGCCGATAGAACCGTCAGCATTGACATTGAACTTCGGTACGATGAATAGAGAAATCCCTTTGGTACCTTTTGGCGCGCCCGGTAAACGTGCAAGTACGATATGGATGATGTTTTCAGCCATGTCGTGTTCACCAGCAGAGATAAAGATTTTCTCGCCAGAGATTGCATAGCTGCCATCCGCATTTGGTTCAGCTTTAGAACGGATGATACCCAAGTCAGAACCTGCATGAGATTCAGTCAGGCACATGGTACCTGTCCAGACACCTGAAACAAGGTTTGGCAAGTATGTATTTTTTTGCTCATCAGAACCGTGGTGTTCTAAAGTACGCACAGCACCATGAGAAAGGCCAGGGTACATACCCCATGACCAGTTTGCAGTACCCACCATTTCAGAGATTGCGATCCCTAAAGAGTTTGGTAATGCCTGACCACCGAACTCTTCATCAGCAGAAAGAGACGGGAAGCCAAGTTCGATATATTTTTGATACGCTTCTTTAAAGCCTGTCGGGGTTGTAACCACGCCGTCGTTCCAAGTACAACCTTCACGGTCGCCCACCTGGTTTAAAGGAGAAAGTTCGTTCTCGCAGAAATCAGCCGCTGCTTCTAAGTATTGATCAACCAATTCACGGCTTACTGTGTCTTGAAATGCAGGAAGTTTTGCATAATGTGCTTCAGCATTTAATAATTCGTGCAAGACGAACTGCATATCACGTAAGGGTGCTTTGTATTGTGGCATAGCAGGTTCCTCAATACTGGTTAAACCAGAGTTATAATCTTAGTCAATGTTTAATGTGCGCAAGAGCACCATTTGGTAGCGCTAATCGTGCAACAAGTTATAGTTCGGTACAAGCTTTTGCAGGTCATTTCTTAGTGACTGCTAAGTCAAAGTTTATGGTTTAATCTGCTTAAGCGCATAGATTGTAGGTGGTTTTCCGGCGTTTGAGTCAAATTGCCTTGGCAAAATCGTAAGCAGCTGTGTAGCACCAAATCAATCTTTTCAGGCATAAAAAAAGGCGCTTCGAAAGCGCCGGAGAGGAAGGGCGGGTTACGTTGTTGGATTCGCTTGTCGCTTGAATTGTGATTGGTCTGGGGTAAAACGAACTTCACAGGTCCCTTGAATGACACGTTTATTCCATTGAACGTTGACGCGTTCTCCGATACGTTTACCCTGACAGGCCTGTTCGATCTGGGCGCGTTGGGCCTGATGTTGCTGACGCATTTGTTCGCGTTGTTCTGAACGCTGTTCACGTTTGGCTTGCCATTCAGCACGTTGCTCTGGGGTTAGTGGGGCACGTTGCATATGATGACGGTGATGGTCTCGATCCATTGACTGTTCCGCTGGCGTGGTCGACTGACAGGCAGCCAAACCTAAAACAGAACCGAGTAGAGTGGTCATCAATACAATTTTTGTCTTATTCATTATTTTGTCCAGCGTCAGCAGTTGTGATTTGATGCTTAAAGATTAGATAATAAAGATGAAGAAACAATGGAGAGTTTTTTTCGACCATGTTGGTTACAATCCATAAATAGAACACTATTGAGATTAAGCGTTTGAATGTTCGTCGTGTCCCTTTAGCCTTACGTCTGTTTTTAACGGTACTACTGACTACCTTGCTGATTGCGACCATCAGTCTGGGCGTTTTGCATTGGACCATGCAAAAGAACTTTGCCAAGTATGTCGCGGACGTAGAGATGCAGAAACTGGATCGGCTGATTGCCAATCTGGGTAATGTCTACACGGTTTATCATGACTGGGGCAATGCCATTCAGGCGCAAATTCTGCAAATTGAGGGGACCGCAGCACCAGACGATTATGACCGGCTGTCTCAGTGGTGGTTACGCCGCCAGTATGACATTGCCTTGCAGCAGCGTTATTTTAATGACCATACTTTATTGAGTCTGTCTCCGACTTTGGCGCAAAATAATGTTGAGATGAGAAATCGTCAGATCTTTAATGATGAAGAGCTCAAAATCCTCAAACAAAATTTACCTTCAGAATATCAGCCTTTTGAGGGGCTGCGTTTTCCACTCAGCCCAAGCCAGTTCCGTCTAAAGAAAGATGATAAAGATGACAAACAGGAGCATAAATTAAGTGCGCCTGCCGAGCATGGTAAAAAGCGTTTTGTCTCGATTCCTGACCGTTTAGGCCTGAGTTCACGCCTGTCTTTATATGATGAAAATCAGCAGTTTATTGTCGGCGAACCGGCTACCGATCAAATCTCGTTTCGTCCGATTATTGTAGATGAACGGGTGGTGGGTTATCTGGGACTAAAACCGGTGCTGGATCAGGATGATGCGTCCAGTATTAACTTCTTTAGTAATCAAAAACGCTATCTGCTTTTGGTCTATGCATTAACGGTACTGTCTAGTTTGATTGCAGCACTGTTGATGGCGACCTATTTTAAAAAGCCGATTCAGCGCCTGTTAAAAGCCACTTTAGAATTAACACGGGGTAACTATCAGCATCAGGTAAAGATCAGACGTAATGATGAATTAGGTGATTTGTCCAATCAGATCAATCATCTGGCAGACATCTTGCACCATCATGAAGAGTCACGCCGTCAATGGGTATCCGATACCTCGCATGAGCTGAAAACACCATTGGCAGTGTTGCAGGCACAAATCGAAGCGATGCAGGACGGAATTCGTAAAGCCACACCTGAACACCTTGCTGCCATGATGCGTCAGGTCAGCAGTTTGAAAAAATTAACCCAGGACCTGGCGGATCTGGCTCAGGCCGATGCACAACAGTTGAAATGTTATTTTGCCGAAGTTAATCCGTGGGATGTGGTGCTGCAAGAAGTCGAAAACTTCAGATCAACCTTTGAGCAAAATCAGCTGGACGTCACCTTGTCTGGAGAGGGCGCTTTACTCTCGTTAGATCGTGATCGTTTTAAACAGATTATTGTCAATTTGCTGGGGAACTGTGTTCGCTATACTGAACACGGTGGAAAAATACAGATTCATACTCAACAAGAGGAGCAACAATGGATATTGTATGTAGATGACAGTCCATTGGGGGTCAATGATGAGCAACTGGCCCGTCTGGGTGAACGTTTCTACCGTGTCGACGATTCACGTACACGCAGTACCGGCGGTACAGGGCTAGGTTTGGCTTTATCATGTAAACTGGCACAAGCTTTAGGTGGTTCACTGACTTTCGATCATTCACCATTAGGTGGATTACGTTGTGTACTGACTTTCCCGAAACAAAATACGTAACTTTTAGATCCTCTTTGGTTGAGGATGATGGATAGGATGAAGACCATGAAACATATCATGTTGGTTGAAGATGAGGTTGAACTGGCACAGTTGGTTCGTGATTATTTAGAAGCTGCTGGTTTTGAAGTCAGTATGTTTCATGATGGTCAAGATGCATATACCCAGTTCCAGCAACGTAAACCAAGCTTGATGATTCTGGATTTGATGGTGCCACGTATGGACGGTTTAACCATCTGCCGTAAAGTACGTGAGCAATCTGATTTGCCGATCATTATGGTGACGGCACGGACTGAAGAAATTGACCGTGTTTTGGGTCTCAATATGGGTGCAGACGACTATATCTGCAAACCTTTTAGTCCCAAAGAACTGGTTGCCCGTGTTCAGGCTGTTTTGCGTCGTTTAGAGCGTAAAGCGGAACCTGAACAAAATGATCTATTCCGTATTGATAAAGCGCAGCAACGCATCTGGTATCAGCAAAAAGCATTGACCTTAACCCCAACAGAATTCCGTTTACTGGAGCTGTTTTTAGAACATCTTGGACAGGTGTATTCACGTGCACAGTTGCTTGATCATATCAATCCGGACAGCTTTGATGTGGCAGACCGTGTGATTGATAGCCATATTAAAAACCTGCGCCGTAAGATTTCAGAGGCAGCGGATACAGGCAATCGTCATGAATGGATTCAAGCGGTGTATGGTGTCGGTTATCGTTTTGAATATCCAGATGAGTAATTAGCATTACGTGGTTTGTGGTGACTCATAATCAAAAATCTGGAACAGTTTCTATAGATAAACTCATCTCTTTTTCTTCGGATAGAGAGGATGATATGAGATGAGTTTTGATGAGGGTAAAGGGTAGAGCGCGGCAAAAAGTTTTTCCTGTGGCTACCCCTTGCGCTGCTACAACGCCTTGCACTGCTATAGTCGCAGTTCATAACCAAGAAAATGTAGAATAGTTTTCTTAAATTAGCTCATGGTTTTCTTTGGATAGAGGAACTGAAAGAGGACGAAATTTTGTGACGATAATGGGTAAAGCACGGCAAAAACTTTTATCCTGTGGATAACCACAGCGTTATCCACAGAAAATGTGGATAGTTTCTTAAAGGTTTTGTAGAAATTATCTGCTTTTCTGGGTTTAAGTAAATCATCACTGGATTCTGCGCAAAATAAGATTACATTACTTTACAATCACTTGTGATGAGTTAGGTTGCTGAAACGAGATTAATTCTAACTTGAAAACTTATCCCCTGAATAAGCCTTGCTCGGTTTGATCAATATCTTTATCCGCAAATTCGCCTGCACACTTATCCCATTATGGGTGAATGATAATCGGCGTATGATCAGCAACCAGTTGCCATATTTCATCTATATCCGAGTTGGTCACTGCAATACAGCCTAAGGTCCAGTCTTTGCGTGGCATATAGCGTGCACTGGCAGGAAATGAGGTGGCACGTGTCGGCACTGTCCCGTGAATCATCACATTGCCACCCGCAGAACGATTGTGCTGTTGGGCATAGGTCATATCAGTTTTATTGGGGTAGGAGATGTGCAAAGACTTATAGTACGCACTCTGTGGATTGCGCCAATCAATTGAATAGGTTCCCTCAGGCGTTTTGCCATCACCTTCAAACTGTTTATGTCCAATCGGATCAAAGCCCAAACGCATCGGATAGCTGCGAATGACTTCCTGTTGATGTTTTAATTGCAAAATACGTTGACGCTTAAAGACTTCAATTGAGGTCACGGGTTTATTTTGTTTGAGCTGCTGTATGTCTTCGACTGAAAGTGGCGTATGGGTTGCTGCAAATGTGGGGATGAACTTGCCATACCGATAAAAAGCCAGTGCCAATAAAATGATTAAAACCACAGATCCAGTAATCAATCCAGTTTTCATGATGTTCTTCTTTTTTAAATAAATAGCTCACCTGAGCCGCAATCGCGACCCAAGCGAACCACAACGACTCAAAATTAAGATGAACAGCTCACCATCACCTCTGGTACATCACTTGGTAAAGGGGCTATATCTGCTTCAGTTTCCAGATCAGGCTGTTTTTGATAGGGCTGATTCAACAGCTTAAATAAACGATCAACTTCACTAAAATCACCACGTTCAGCCTGCTCAATGGCTTTCTGTGCCATATGATTGCGCAGGATATACTGCGGATTGGCCTGTTGCATTTGCTGATTTAATTCATCGGTATCCTGATGTTGACGGATATTCTGGTAATGCGTCAGAAAATCATCAAACTGCTGGACATGAATACAGTCATCTCTTAAAGCTTTATAATCTTGCTGTTGCAAACGAATAAAGCTTTGGGTGTAATCCAGTTGCTCGGTTTGCAAAATTCTTAAGAAGGCAAAGCTACAATCCAGACTGTCTTTATGGAAATGCGGCAGTCCCATTTTTTGACAGAGTCCCTGACCATAATGCTGCAAAAAGGTGGGTTCAAATTTTTCCAGGCAGCTTGCCAGATCCAGTTTGAACTGTTCTTTGTCTTCGGCTGATGCCAGAGGAATCAGGTTGTTTAGCCATGTCCAAAGATTCCAGTGGCCAATACTGGGCTGGTTTTGATAGGTGTATCGCCCCTGATAATCGGAGTGGTTGTTAATCCAGTTTGGACGGAAACGCTCCATAAAACCGTAAGGGCCAAAGTCTAGTGTTGAACCGGTAATATTGAGATTGTCGGTATTCATCACCCCATGTGCAAAACCGACCAGTTGCCATTTGGCAATCATGATCGCAGTTCGTTCAATCACGGCTTCAGCAAAGGCCAGAATTGGATGTTCAGCGTTGAGACATTCTGGATAATGCCATTCGATACATTTTTGCGTGAATTCAGCCAACAGTTCAGGCGCATATTGATTGATCCATTCAAAATGACCCAAGCGAATATGGCATTCGGAGGTGCGCAATAACATTGCCCCTAGCTCTAGGGTTTCGCGTTGTACGCCTTGGGTTGAACTGGTAAAACCGACTGCATGACTTGATGCCACACCCAAAGCATTTAAGGCATGTCCAGCGAGATATTCACGAATTACCGAACGCAGCACAGCACGGCCATCGCCCATACGCGAGTAGGGGGTGGAACCTGCACCTTTCAGATGTAGATCAATGGTTTCGCCATGTTTATTCAGGATTTGTCCGATCAGCAAACCTCGACCATCACCCAGTTGTCCTGCCCATTGTCCAAATTGATGCCCCGCATAGACCATGGCAAGTGGTGGAAATTCGGCAAAGGTTTTTTGACCGCTACAGATTTCCACCCAGTTAGCTTTATCTTCTTCGCTCCATTGCAATTCATCTGCCAAGGCTTCATTGAAATGGCCTGCTTTGGCACCACGCAACGGACTGGGTTGTTGATGATGATAAAGCTTCGGATTTAAAGCATCATAGCGAGAATTGAATTGCATAACTGAAACATCATGGTGAGCTGAATCATGACTATAGCAAATTAACCGATGCAATGGGAAAACAGACAACGCTGGCATGTGAAACAGCAGATATAAAAAATGGCCTCAATTTGAGACCATTTTTAATTGCTATGACGTTATTCAGAAACAGGCGCTTTTTTGATGTTACGCATCAAGGTTTCCAAACATTCACGGTGATGACTTAAACGATGTTCAAGTAACTGGAAATCAACTTTCAGCTTGTGATCCATTTGATGGATTTTTTCAGCCATGGCTGCTTTTTTCGCTTGAAGCTCTTGTTCTTTCAGCTTCGCCCAATCATTTAAGGTATGGGTAAATGCTTCATATTCCTGAGCAATACGTTGCTTCATTTGCACAATGTCGGTATTCACATCATGCCCATAGATCGCAAGATCGCGTTCCGCGTATTTAAACTTCATCGCAAGTTCGGCTTTTTTGATATTAAAGCTTGGAATACGACGTAAATTTTTAGCTAAACCAAGCTTTGAGCTGGTCCAGATTAACCATTTGGTTGGGTCATATTGCCACCATTTCACGCCATTACGGTAGTCGTACTGGAAGATGTGATGATAGTTATGATAACCCTCACCCCAAGTGAAAATAGCTAAGACAAAGTTGTCACGTGCCGTATTTTCATCAGTATAAGGACGTTTGCCCCACATGTGGCAAAGCGAATTGATGAAGAAGGTCACGTGATGGCTAATGATTAAACGCAATAAACCACCGAGTAAAATTACACCCCAGATATCGCCAGTCGCCCATCCGATTAAGCCCAGTACACCCACGTGAACGGCGATGACCATTGGCACATAATATTTATGCTGGAACATCACCAGTTTGTCATTGAGCAAATCAGGGGCATTTTTAAAGTCAGGTTCAGATGGCGAGTGGTCGCGAATCATCCAGCCTAAGTGTGCGTACCAGAAACCACGTTTAATTGAATACGGGTCTTGATCCACATCATCGACATGGCGGTGATGGGTACGGTGACCTGAAGCCCAGAACAAAATACTGTTTTGGACAGCAAAGGTACCACCAATCATCAATAAAATTTTCAGCGGTAAAGCCGCTTCATAAGCACGATGTGCCCAAAGACGATGATAACCGGCTGTAATGCCTAGGCTACTTAGCGCCAAAAGGAAGATCATGCTCACCCAAGCACTTACACTAAAATCATAATAATAAGCATATAAAGGGATTAAAATAGCGGCAAGAATTGGTGTGCCAATTAAGGTAATGCTAGCAGTCCAGTTAATGGGTGCCTTTTTGAGTGGGGCGGAAGTCATATCCGTCAGCGCTCCTAAAAACCTTGTTTGTACAAGATAATAAAACTAAACGAGATAGCAAAACCAATCATGACGATATATTGCTATTTTATCACTGATATTAGCATGCCCAAATCGATTAGCACTAGTATTATTGTACAGTTGTATCGAAAGAACAGTAACAGAATTCATTTGTAAATTTGATCAATGAATTAAAAGGTGAAATAAATCAATGTCTGAGCAAAATCCCATGAAAAATCCCATTTTTTCTTTGAAGGCATTTTTTAACAAAACTTTAATATTCTCTGCTGCTGTCATGCTTGCAGCCTGCCAAAGCCAACCGCAGCCCGCGCAAAAGAATACCTTGCAGCCAAAACGGGTGACACAGCCACCTGCCATGCAAGTCCGTAAAAGTACTGATGGTGTTCAGGATGTGGATTGGCAAATTACCACCATTCATGGCAAGCGCGCTTTGTTCTTTAACCAGTATCCCGGTTTTCAGCTTAACTCGGTTTCAAAGATGGTGTCAGGGCATACGGGCTGCAACAATATTTATGGTCGTTATAAATATGATTTCACCCAGCGTAAACTGGATTTTGATGTGATGGCACAGCACCAGAGTTGTAACCGTGCTTTGGCGCAAGAGGCAGATTTGATGGATGCGATTCAACGGGTTGAACGTTTCCAGCTGGATGGTGCAAACCTGTATTTGTTAGATGCAAAAGGGCAACGTTTGATTCAGGCCCAGCGTAAGAAATAAAACAAAAGGCGGAATTTATTCCGCCTTTTCTTATTTTAAATGTTGCAACATGGTACTTGGAACATCGGTAATTAAACCTTGGATACCCAACTGCTGCAGGTGCTTGGCACGTTCAACCTCATTCACTGTCCAGACGCTAATTGCAAGATCGGCTTGTTGGGTCCGTTGAATGATTTCATCTGTTGCCAGTGCATCTCCCCAGCCAATCTGACAGCAGCCATATTGCTGTGCCAGTTCAATTGCATATTCTCCAATTGGAATTTCAACCAGTAGTCCACGCTTAAAATGACTTTGATAGCGCTGTAAAGCAGCCAAAATTTTGACATCAAAACTGGTAATGGTTGCGCTTTGCTCAAAACTTTTTAAATCTTGATGCAGTTGATAGACCAAGCGTTCAGCTGCTGCATCATCTGCAACGGCTTTAATTTCAACTTCGATATGTTCAAAGTCAGTGAGACAGTCAAGCACATGGGGAAGGCTAGGGGTATATTCTTCAAAGGCCCATGCCTGCCATTGATGGCGATGATCGAATTGCTGAGCTTCTAATAAATTGCAGCTTTCAACCTGCTGGGAACGACCCGCAGTGCGGACAAAGTCATCATCATGGATGACGACCAGTTGATCATCTTTCAGTTGGCGTACATCAAACTCGACTGCACGTACGCCTAAATCATGCAGATAACGAAAACCACCTAACGTATTTTCAGGAGCTTCACCACGCGCACCACGATGACCAATAATTCGCATTTGTCTCTGCCTTTATTGAAAAGTTATGCTTGATTGATACTGTCGTTAATATTCTTTTGCCACAGCACTTCGCTACCACCTTCTGCGCGCTGTAAAGCACGTGAGGCAACGAATAACCAGTCGGATAAGCGATTCAATAATTGTAGCGCAGTCGCCTGAATATTCTGGTCGCGATGATGTACAGACAATAAGGCACGTTCTGCACGACGGCACACTGCACGGGCTTGGTGTGCATGGCTACAAGCCAAAGTACCTGATGGCAAAATGAAGTCTTTTAACATCGGTAAAGACTCATTCATGTGGTCGATTTCTTTTTCCAAAAAGTCGATGCATACCGGTTGAAGCAGGTGATAGTTTGGAATACAGACTTCGCCACCTAGATCGAACAACCAGTGTTGGATCAGGCTTAAGCTTTTATCCCAATGCGCTTTATTTTCAATCTGGCTGGCACTGATTTGTGCGCGAAGCACACCAATGGTTGCATTCAGTTCATCGACATCACCGAGTGCAGCAATGCGTAAATCATCTTTGGCAACACGTGAACCATCTCCCAGACCTGTGGTGCCTGAGTCGCCTGTACGTGTATAGATTTTACTTAAACGATGTCCCATAGTTCTGTTTCTCTGATCCTGAAAATAAAAAGGGGATAATGTCGGTCAGAACATTACCCCGAAACTGGAGTTAAGAAAATGTTTTTATTATTTTAGCGCAGGATTAATAACGGAATGTGACACCTGCAGAGGCTAGGCGACCACCGTTGATGTAGTAACTACCACTACCATAAGCGGTACGATATTTTGAATCACCTACATTTTGGATGTTCGCAAAAACATCTACATTTTTATTCACTTTGTATTGTCCATGCATGTCTACACGGAAGTGTCCAGGGATTTGAACATTGTCAAAAGCACTGTTGTCGTAATCACCATTCGCTAACATTGTAGTCGAGAAGGTATATTGTTCATCGGTCCAACCTGCAGTCAAAGCAATATTTTGACGAGGACGACGACTTAAATCTTCGTCGTTTTTCTTGTCTTTAGCGCGAACATAGTTATAACTTAAATTAGTAAACAGGTTTTCACCTTGCCATTTCACATACAGCTCACTACCTTCTATTTTAGCTTTTTCAACGTTACTCATTTGATTCAGAACGCCATCAAAAGCAATGAGATTATCTACTTCTGTAGTATAGAGAGATAAACCAGTTGAAATATTGTAAGCCAGTTTTTGGTCTAGGCCGATTTCATAAGACAAGCTTTCTTCTGGTTTAAGGTCTGGGTTGCCACCATAAGCATACATATCATTGAGTGTTGGAGCTTTAAAAGCTGAACCAATATTTGCATAAATACTAGTTAAAGGTAGCAATTGATAACGAACAGATCCTTGAGCAACGGTATGTGTACCGAATTTTTCATTGTCTTCTACACGGATACCAACTTGGGTGTTTAATCCTGCTTGATCATATTTGTGCTGGATATAATAACCTGTTGAATCAATATCCTCTTGATATGGTGTGCCATAGGAAATCACATCACCATCAATATTTCGGTGTGTTACACCAACGAGAAGCTTTTGACTTGGTGTAAAGCCCCATTGACCATAGATTTCAGATTCTTGCGTTTTACTATGCACAAAATCTATTGAATTATTTTGATCTAATTCATCTTTAAATTGAGAGAAACGGGCATGTACGGCTAAATTATCAAGAATATTTAAACGTCCTTTGACGTTAATGATTTCATTTTTAAAATCTTGAGAAACGAATTTGCCAGAGCTATCGTAATCGCTAGAACCTTGGTTCTCACTATAATCAACCGAAGCCGCATATTGCTCTTTATCAACGCCAACTTTTGCACTATAGCCCTTTTGATCAAATGAGGCATCGGCTGCATTTTTTATCTCTTTTACAGGTGTCCCATCCGTTTCAAGGCGTTGCCCACGAATTTGTGCATAGAAACCATTTTCAGCCAGATCTGCACCGACTACAGATTTATAGGTTTTATTTTCACCTATTTCACCTGTTACAAATACAGAGGTTTTTTCTGGTGTTTTAGAAATAAGTTGAACTACGCCTGAGATTGCATCAGTCCCATATAAAACTGATGCAGGACCTTTTAATACTTCGATCTGCTTAATATCAGTTGTATCAATAAATGGTAAAGAGGCTGTACCAGAAGTTGCTGAATTGAGGCGGACACCGTCTCTTAAAACAAGCGTTTGGTTTGAATTACCGCCACGCAGGAAGATAGAAGCTGTCTGGCCATAGCCACCGCTTTGTACCATATTGATAGAAGCATCGGTTTGTAATAATTGGGGTAACGAAGCGATTGGTGACTGCTCAAGAATTTTCGGTTCAATAATATTGATTCGCGCAGGAACTTCATTGATTTTTTGTTCAGTACGAGATGCCGTCACAACAATCGTATCTAGCGTCGCAGTTTTATCGCTTGATTGATCTTGAGCAAAAGCAGGTGAAGAAAACCCCATCGCAATAGCGATAGCACCAACTAAACGAGTCGGTTGAAAAACAGTAGACATGCGTGCTCCAGTCATTCACCCGTCGTGAATGATAATGTGGAAATACACAACAAGCAGGTCTCCGGACTTCACTATAATCATCAAATCAATGATTGTACTCATCATCTTCCCACATCGTTCCGGTGCAGTGATTTGGCGTTGAGCTGGGATAAGTAATTCAGTGTTACCGTTGCGAGGGCAGTGTTGGAATTTCACCAACTTCCCTATAAGCAAAAGAAATTGCTTTAGACTTGTTGCAAGATTACGCAAAGTATAAAGTGTTAACGATTCTTAAACAATTGCATTTCAGAATGAACTTTGCACAAAGTGAGTCAAATTGCATTACAATGCGAGAGCTTCAAAAATATTCAGACTAGATTGGACAGCTCATGCGCCAAAGCCAGATGCGAACTCGCGCCAAGATTTGTGGAATTACCCGAATACAAGATATTCACGCTGTTGTACAATCTGGTGCAGATGCGATCGGCTTTGTTTTTTTCCCGCCAAGTCCGCGACATGTCAGTATTGAGCAGGCGCAAGCATTGGCAAAGCAGGTCCCGCCTTATGTACAGCTAGTCGGCTTATTTGTAAATGCAACTGCTAAAGAAATCCAGACGGTGCTTGATTCGGTTCCTCTGGATGTATTACAACTACATGGCGATGAAACGCCAGAACAATGCCAATTCATCGCAACGCAATGCAAACGTCGCTGGTATAAAGCCATTCAGGTCAAACCTGGTCTGGATGTGGTCGCTGAAATCCAGCGCTATCAATTAGCGGGCGCCAGTGCAGTATTATTAGATGCATGGCATCCTGAGCTAAAAGGTGGGACAGGGCACAGTTTTGACTGGACGCAATTTCCCCAACTCGATATTCCACTCATCCTGGCCGGGGGCTTAACCCCTGAAAATGTCAGTGAAGCTATTGATACCACAGCTGCTTTTGCTGTGGATGTCAGCGGAGGCGTCGAGTCCGCAAAAGGTATAAAAGACCAACAACTCATTGAAAAATTTATGCAAGGAGTCCAACGTGGATCAGCAAAACTCTAATCAAGAAAATCAGGTGATTGATTACACCCAGTTTCCCGATGCGCAAGGGCATTTCGGTATTCATGGTGGACGTTTTGTATCAGAAACGCTGATGGCTGCACTTGAAGACCTCGAAAGTCTTTATGGTCGTATGAAGAATGATGCACAGTTTTTAGCAGAGTTTGACCGTGATCTTGCGTTCTATGTTGGTCGTCCGAGTCCGCTGTATTATGCCGAGCGATGGTCTCAGCACCTCGGCGGTGCGCAAATTTACCTGAAACGTGAAGACTTGAATCATACCGGTTCGCACAAGGTCAATAACACCATTGGTCAGGCTTTATTGGCAAAGTTGTCAGGTAAGAAACGTATCATTGCGGAAACAGGTGCAGGTCAGCATGGCGTGGCGACAGCAACCATTGCCGCACGTCTGGGTATGGAATGTGTCGTGTATATGGGCGCCGAAGACGTGAAACGTCAAGCCATGAATGTCTATCGTATGCGTTTGTTGGGGGCAACGGTGGTGCCAGTACAAAGCGGTTCAAAAACCTTGAAAGATGCCATGAACGAGGCGATGCGTGACTGGGTAACCAATGTTGACAGTACCTATTATGTGATTGGTACTGTGGCTGGTCCTCATCCATATCCGCAACTGGTTCGCGATTTCCAGTCGATTATTGGTCGTGAAGCGCGCCGTCAAATCCAGGAACAGGCAGGGCGTTTGCCAGATGCTTTGGTCGCTTGTGTCGGCGGTGGTTCAAATGCGATGGGCTTGTTCTATCCCTTCCTGAATGATCAAGACGTGAAAATGTACGGTGTTGAAGCCGCAGGTTATGGTATCGAAACTGGTAAACATTCTGCGCCGTTGAATGCAGGACACGTGGGTGTATTACACGGTAACCGTACTTATTTGATGTCGGATGAGCAAGGGCAGATCATTGAAACACATAGTATTTCAGCGGGTCTGGACTATCCGGGCGTAGGTCCTGAGCATAGTTTCCTCAAAGACATGAACCGTGTGGAATATGTGCCAATCAATGATGATGAAGCCTTACAAGGTTTCCGTGATCTCACCAAGATTGAAGGCATTATCCCTGCATTGGAAAGTTCACATGCGATGGCTTATGTCACTAAACTTGCACCGACCATGTCGAAAGATCAAATCATTATTGCGACAGTTTCAGGCCGTGGCGATAAAGACCTGATGACGGTTGCGCGTATTGATGGCGTTGAAATGGTGGATATGTAGGTTTTAAGATGCCAAGTCTGTTTATGGTGATGTTGGGTGGCCGTCATGCGCGTGCCAACACCGAAGTGCATGACGTGGTGATGGCGATTGGTGAAAGCTTATCCGAACTGACATCCCAATTGAAACACGCCTGGTTTGGTGAATTAAAAGGTTTACATATTGATGCCTGGGCGCAGATTTCAGGTGTGCAGTCGCAAGATGTGAATTATCAGATTCACTTCTCCGATGCGGCACCATCAGCATCAGATAAAAAGCTGTACTTGATTAATCTGGGCGGCTATACGCCAAATATTTTTGGTGAATTGCATAGCTATCATCTTGTCGTTGCAGCTGATGCAGTGGCGGCAAAACAGCTGGGCAAACAGTTCATTGAACAACACTGGCATAAGCCGCATACCGATCGTGTCGTAGATGTTGATGATTGCATTCCGATAGATCATATCGCAGGGCGTTATATCCATTTGGTTCAAGGTGAGTTTAGTCCGATGATTTGGGAAAATACTTATCTCACCTTAGCTTAATCATGGTTTTAGAAAAGAAACAGGGAAGCATTTGCTTCCCTGTTTTTATTTAGGATCTGATTAAGGAGTGACTTTGATTCGATCGGTTTTGGGTGCTGTCAGAGGAGAATGCTGAGCCACATATTGTTCTAGGGCGTCAATATCTTGTCCGCCACCGACAGGATTTTTACCTTGTTTTAAGACGGTAAAGTTGTCACCACCATCGGCAAGGAAGCTGTTTACGGTCACACGGTAAACCTTGCTATCATCCAGCGCTTGTCCTGCAACCAAGATATTGCTCGCGCGTGGTGAAGCCGAGTTGTCTTTCTTATAGGTGTAACTGAACTCTTTGGATGGCTGCAAGATACGTACTGTGGCTGCATTTGCACCTGACCATTGCTGTTCTAGTACATCACGAATCTGTTTGCCTGTCAGACTTAATGTCACAATCGAGTTGCCAAATGGCTGCACGGTAAAGACATCACCAAAGGTGATCTGATTGCTGCTATTGACCTGTAAATCGGAACGTACACCCCCTGGATTCATCAGGGTAAAGTCAGAGCCTTGATTGCTTGCAGTGAGTGCCATGGCCTGTTGGGCATCGGCAATTAAATTACCTAAAGCACTTTCACCACTTTCAGTGGCATTACGATTAATCACGCCATCTGCCGTACCAACGACACGGGCTGAAATGGTGGTGACGGCTTGACGATATTTATCCAGAATGGCTTCAATACTTGGGGTTTTATTAAACTTTTGGTATAGATCCGTCAAGTTTACTGTGGTTGTACCAGAGGTATAGGCTTCACTTTGAATCGGAACCTGTTTGGCATCCTTCTTAATCACATCACCTGTTTTGCCATCCAGTTCTAATTGAATATTGGTAATGGCCGTACCGTATTGTCCGGCAGAGGTAAGCAGGAACGGTTTTTGCGGATTCTTGGTCGAGTAATCACAAATATAGGATTGATGGGTATGTCCAGACACTACCACATCAACTGCAGGATCTAGGCGATCGAGGATACCGAGTAATGGACCGCTAAGGCCATCACAAGTTTTCTTATTAAACTTGGTACTTGGTGCGACGCCTTCATGTACCACCACTACAATTGCTTCAATGCCTTGTTTCTTTAACTCTGGAATCAAGGCATTGACCGTATCGGCTTCATCATGAAAGTTAACGTCTTTAATGCCTGCAGCCGAGACAATACTTGGTGTTGCTTTCAGGGTCATGCCGATAAAGGCCACCGGAATGCCACCATAGCTTTTGACTTTATAGGCTGGGAATAAGGTTTTGTTGGGATCAGTCTTCATCGAGACATTGGCGGCCAGAAAGTTAAACTTGGCACCCTCAAACTTTGGATTGATCTGGCAGGGTTTGGTACTGGTATATTGCTGACAGCCACCATTCTGCAAGCGACGTAATTCATCGGTTCCGCGGTCAAATTCATGATTACCGACGGCATTGAAATCGATCTGAATCTCATTCATGGCTTCAATGGTTGGCTCATCCAGAAACAGGGATGAGGTCAGTGGGGAGGCACTAATCAGGTCGCCTGCCGAAACGACCGCATTGTTTGGATATTGCGCGCGTAATTTTTTAATCGCATCGGCAAAATAACTGACGCCCCCGACAGGAATACGTACCGTTTTGCTACTGTCATTTGGATCATCTGCTTCTATAAAGCGTTTAGGCGGTTCAAGATTACCGTGAAAATCGTTGAACGCAAGAATGTTGATATTTTGATTTTTGCGTTCAACCGTTGGCATTCCATCATTATCGTCATGATCATTACAGGCCGTTAACGCCAGCATCATCAGACAGATAACTTTGGCTTTTAATAATTGTTGAGTCATCATTGTTTTTGATCGGGTGGTATAAGATTGTTTTCAAAAATAAAACTTCTGTATGAATGTTTGATGAAATTATGAGCTAGAATCATTTGGCAAGCACTGGGATTGAGCGCTAAGAAATACAGTGCAGTCATCAGTTTTATAGATAAAACGATTAGTAAATTTGTCCACTTAAGCTTTATGATTGAAGCAGATGCAAACCCGTACTCATGGAATGAAAGAATGGATTTGATACAAACCAATGGTCAGCCACGTTATGGACGTTTTGATCAGGTACCCTCAAGGATTAATCTGGATGACTATATTTATAAAACGCCTTATGGACAGGTGTTAACTGGCTGGCGCAAGCAGTTGAAATATAAAAAATTTAAATTCTGTGGCTTGCAGCATGAACATTACAGCATTGGCGTGGCGATTGTTGATCTATCCTGGGCAGGGCATGCTTTCTTTTATGTCTATGATCACCAGACTGAAAAGGTGATTGAGTGGAATGCGATTCAACCCTTGGCATTCAAAACACAGCTCGATGAGCAACCGTTATTTAGTCAAAGTTCGTTCAAAAAATCAGCCTATCAATTCGATATGCAGCATGCCAATGGCGTGCGTTATATTCAGGTCAGCAAACATGGTGAAATCCAGCTAAAAGCACGGATTTTTTGTGCAGGGACCGACGCCTTGAGTTTATGTAGCCCGACCGGGATTAATGGCTGGACCTATACCCAGAAGCAGACCACACTGGCGGTTGAGGGCTTTTTCATTAGTCCAGCTCAGCAAAAGATTGAATTTAATGCCCATAGTCTTGCAGCTTTGGATGATACCTGTGGTTTTCTGCGCCCTGAAACAGCCTGGTTCTGGCTATCTTGCCAGTTTCGCGATGCGCAGGACCGTCGTATTGGTCTTAATCTCGCTTCAGGCGTCAATGAAAGTTTTGGCAACGAAAATGCCTTGTGGGTCAATGGCCGTTTGTATCCGCTGACAGATGTTTTATTTGAACAGCAAAATGAAAAAACCTGGTCAATCCGTTCTTTGGGTGGATGTTTAAATCTGGTGGTCGAAACAGGCTGGTGCCGTTTTGAAAATATTAATCTGCGTTTGATTGGTAGCCAGTTTAATCAATGGCAAGCCAAAGTCAGTGGAACGATTGCGCATGAACAGGTCGAATTAGTGTCATTAGATAGCCAATATGGTTTGTTAGAACAACATTACGCGAAGTGGTGATGTTTAAACAGTATCAAGTTAGCTTGATAAAATAATTTTATGCTTCAGCAGCTCTATTTATAAAGGAAATATTTATTATAGATGGTTTTAAAACATTAACTTGATAAGTTTATTATAAATTAAGTGGTTTAGCATAAATATGAAATGAGGTAAATCTGATGGATTACCAAATATTGAGAAATCTATTAGCATCTGTTATGTCGGTAGATGTCGGGTTAACCGAGGAACGTGAAGAAGTTGTTTTGATTACCTCTTTGCAGAAACCAGCGTATAGGAATAAGCTTAGAAATGAGTTAGAAGAGGCGTTATGTGACTCTAATTTATCATTAGTAAATCTTTTAGATAACGAACGATACTGTGTTTTCTCTGCTGATTCCGAAGATGAAGCTCGCAATTTTCTTTTAGAGCGAATCTGGAGTAAAATTGTTTTATTTGATTCTAAATAATTTCAATTCATAACTTAGACATTATTACCTCGTCCAATTAATGTGTAATAGAACGAGGGATATTGAATAGAAAATATATTAGTAGGATGGACGAGATATATTTATAATCCTGCTTGCCAAAACGCTTCACCCGCAGCAATTGGATCATTGGTCTTGGCTAAAGTATCAATCCAGACATCGTATTGGCGAATAACAGGATGTTGATTTGGATGGAAATCCTTTTTAAACCAATCGCTATATTGTGCTCTTTTTGCAGTCAAAATACCGTTACGTCCAAAGAACCACGGTAAACCTTTACGTGCCATATCAAAACGTTGTCTCAAGTTAAAACCATCGGTTTTGAGCATCACATCAGTACGGTATAGAGTAAAACCAAACATCATGACAGTTGTGAACACTAAGGCAAAGCGACGGGTTGCTTCAGGCACTTCACCAACTTCTCGCATCACATCAAATGCCACATCACGATGTTCCATTTCTTCAATCGCATGCCAAGCAAAAAGTGCACGTACAAAAGGATCAGCTTCGGCCAACGTCTCTTTTTTG
Source organism: Acinetobacter calcoaceticus (assembly GCF_051947995.1). Taxonomy (GTDB): domain Bacteria; phylum Pseudomonadota; class Gammaproteobacteria; order Pseudomonadales; family Moraxellaceae; genus Acinetobacter. The sequence goes on from NZ_JBLVVH010000002.1 coordinate 345,008, forward strand.
CTATAGAAGGTATCCGCCATCAGCGCAGTTAAATGCTCGGCTGCTGCGGTCATGGCAATGTTGTATTGAGGAGAGCGATTCTTTAGTTCAAAGCGAAAGATTTTCTTTAAGCGAGTGGTGAACTGCTCTACAGGCATCCCCTGATCTTTCATGATCTGGTTCATTTTGTCATGCGCGATACCATGCTGTGCTTCCTGCCGAATAAAATCAGCGACACGTTCCTGCAAGTCTGGATCATCAATTTTGTCTCGGAATAAACGGACGCATTCAATAAAATAACGCTCGCCATCGGGGAAGGTCAGGCTGAGGGCATCAAACATACGGGTACGGAATGGGTCGCCACCGAACCAGAAGCGGGGTGCCTGCTCGAGATGGAAGTCCAGTTTGGTTCTGACCACGGGATCAACTTGATAGGAAACATGTGCATTCATCTTTGCTATTCCTTGTTTTTCTTCATGTAGCCAGTATGAAAAAAGTCCGATGAAATGTTTTGACAGTTACAGCCAATTTTTATACAAATAACGACAGCTCAGGATGAGATTGGCCCATGTCCGTTAAAATAATCATTGGATATTTACGTTTGTTGAATCGCGTTTTGCAACAGGAACAAATTGATTTGTCTAAAGTTGTTGCGCCTGAACTTTGGCAAGCCTTTCAGGCCTGTCTGGAAAATCCGGATGAGCGTGACTTTGATGTCGAACGTTATGCATTGTTGTTACAGGCTGCTCAGGCACACTTCACCCGTCCGATTACTTTAGTTTTGGCTGAACATGCCAATTTGCAGGATTTGGGCTTGATGGGTTATCTGGCCTCAACCAGTATGGATCTCCAGCAGGCACTCCAACTCTTGCAACGATACTACTCGCTGGTATTTAAACAAACCAATCTGGAACAGCTCGATGTCCAGCAGTTTCCTGATTATATTCAGATTGTCTGGGGCGCATCTTATTGCGACTATCGGGAAATGTATGAGCTGAATCTGGCCTTGATCTTTAAAATCGCGCAATCGATAGTGCAAGATGCCTTGGTGCCACCGCAGATGATCCAGTTTGGTTATGCCCCGCATACGGCACTGTATCATTTTGAAAAATTCTATGGTTGTCCGATTCAGATTCAGCAGGGTCAATATGCAATCCGCTTTTCCAATCAGGTTTTAAAGGCAAAAAGTATTGCGGCAGACCAGCAGTTGAATCAGGTCTTGTCTACTCAGGCACAGCATTCATTGAACAGTGTCAGCTCGTTTGAGGTTCAGCAACAGCAGTTTAAACAGAAAATCCATAGCCTGATTGAACAGGGCTTAGTGCAGCAGGAAGAAGTATTGCAAAGCTATGTGGCGAAGCGTCTGCATTGTTCGGAACGAACGCTTCAACGTCAGTTGAAGGCCTATGACTTGAATTTTCAGGATGTGCTGGACCAGTATCGTTTAGAGCAGAGCAAGTTGTATCTGCAACAAGGTAAGTCTTTGTCTGAGATTGCGGAACGGCTAAATTATGCGGATCAGAGTGCGTTTGGACGGGCGTTTAAGCGTTGGACAGGCGTTACACCCAAGCAGTTTTTAAAATCTCTGTAGATTTTAGATCAAACTTTTAATTAATAAGTGTTTAGCTAAGATAGTTTAATTTATAAACAAACAAATGGGTTTGATATTTTCCTTACTTTTCAGGGATGAAAAGTAACAAAAATCCTCTGTTGGACTGACGGTACGTCCTGAGCAAATTTTAAAGCACTGCTTTGAAATGCAGCGCAAGGCTAGTCCAACGGTCGACATCCATGTCGCCTACCACGATAGTAGATTCTTGTCTCAACTGAAGCGTTATTGAGAGTGGGATTTGAGTAGTAATTCAAATCTTCTATGATTTTTTTAAACGTGGATAATTAAAAACAATGGCAAGCACAGCACAAACCGCAAGAATCCAGCAATAGTAGATATTGCCAATCAATTCAACCGGAGAAAGTTTGGCAATCGAACAGGCAAGTAGTAACTGCGCGCCGTAGGGGATAATCCCTTGAATCACACACGAGAAAATATCCAGTAAAGCCGCACTCCGTTTAGGGTCTACGCCATATTCTCTTGCCACTTCACGGGCCATATCGCCCGATAAAATAATCGCAACCGTGTTATTGGCAACAAATAGATTCGAGAAGACCACCAGAAAGCTAATCCCTAATTCACCTGCACGTTGTTTACCGAATTTAAATAGGCGGGTAATGGCATAGATGCGTTGAATCAGCCACTGCAATCCGCCTTCTTTTTGCATCAATGTCGATAATCCACCCAGCAACATGGAAAGTAATGCCACTTCAAACATGCTGACAAAGCCGTCATAAATCGCACTGTTCAACTTGAGTACATCAAAATCCGGTTTTTCAAGCAGCCCCATCAGACCCGATAAAATCACGCCAATCATCAGCACTGCCAAGACATGGAGGCGGGTAAAAGCAAGAAAGAACACCGTCAGATAAGGCAGAATCAGCCAGAGATCATAAGGCTTGGATTGAATGGCTTCTGCCTGATGGCTCATGGAAATATAAACCATTAAGGTGATGATGGCAGCGGGAAGTGCAATCCAGACATTGACCCGAAATTTATCTCTGAGTTCAACATTCTGGCTACGGGTTGCTGCAATGGTGGTATCCGAGATCATCGATAAATTATCGCCAAACATGGCGCCACCAACTACCGCACCAATGGCATAGACAGGCGCAATATCAGTGGCTTGAGCAAAACCAAACGCAATAGGCGCACAGGCTGCAATGGTGCCCATCGAGGTGCCCATGGCCGTAGCAATAAAGGCGGCAATGATAAACAGCATGGGTAAGACAAATTCTGGCGAAATAAGCGAAAGCCCTAACTGTACGGTCGCATCGACGCTGCCAATGGCACTGGAAACACTGGCAAAAGCACCTGCTAGCATAAACACCATAAACATCAGAATCAGATTCGGGTGACTGGCACCTTGCAGGAATTCTTCAATCGCTGTATTGAGTTTCTGTTTATACAGTAAAAGGGCGAGAATCACCGCAGGTATTGCAGCCACAGGCGCTTTAATCTGATAAAAGGCGAATTCAGTTCCGATCATTGAATGATAAAGACCACTCCCAAGAAAGATGATCAAAAATACCAATAGCGGCAGCAAAGCAAGGGCATTGCTTTGTACTTTTTCGGGAGAGTGGGCAGACATAAAATAAAAAGGAAACTTAAAAATTGCGGCTAGTATAAAGGAGCTTGGCGAAATTCTAAAATGCTAAGCGATCAGCCTGAAATTAGGAATCTTTGATCATTGAGAAAAAACTCAAAATATAGATAAATGTAGCAGGGGAGTTGTAAGTCTCAGGATTCGCAGTTGCATTCACGTCAAACTCTGTTCAATGAGCAAAAAATAGCGTTACAATGCAGTGTTTTTAAATGACCACAAACAACTCCTTAATTTATATAAATCAGGAAAGCATAATCCTATGTCACGTCTTGCCACTCGTTTTGAACAGCTTAAATCTCAGCAACGTAAAGCGCTTGTTTCTTATGTAATGGCAGGTGACCCGCATCCACAAGTCACTGTTCCATTGCTTCATCAAATGGTTGAGGCAGGGGTTGATGTTATTGAACTGGGTCTTCCGTTCTCTGACCCGATGGCAGATGGTCCTGTAATTGCTTTGGCAGCTGAGCGTGCTCTGGCAGGTGGAACCAATACTTTAGATGCATTGGATATGGTGAAAGCTTTTCGCGAAAAAGATCAAACGACACCAGTTGTTTTAATGGGCTATTTAAATCCTGTTGAAGTGATTGGTTATGAAAAGTTTGTGACTTATGCGAAAGACTGTGGTGTTGATGGCGTACTTCTGGTGGACTTACCACCTGAAGCATCTCAGCAATTAGGTGAAGTTCTTAAACAAAATGGAATGGATCAGATCTTTTTGCTCGCGCCAACTTCAACCGACCAGCGTATTCAACATGTGGTCAATCAGGCAAGTGGTTTTGTCTACTACGTGTCACTCAAAGGTGTGACTGGTGCAGCAACCCTAGATACTGCTGAAGCAGCAGCGCGTATTGCAAAAATTAAATCTAAAACCAGTATACCTGTCGGTGTTGGTTTTGGAATTAGTGATGCGGCGTCTGCAAAAGCGATGGGTCAGGTTGCCGATGCCGTGATTGTGGGAAGTGCTTTCGTTAAATCTTTTGCGACATTGCCAGCAGATCAAGCTGCGCAACAGACGGTGAATAAAGTGAAGGAGCTTCGAGCTGCGCTCGATGAGTTAGTATGAGTCAAGAGTTAACATCAGGGAAGGTTCTTAACCCTTCAACCCCTTGGACTGAGCGTCATGTTCCTGGTATTCAGGTGGCAGATCAACAGCAAACGTTTAAAGCGACCTTTACTGAGCCTACGATTGAATGTCCTGAGTGCCATGCACTGGTGACACGTACTGCCATGTCATTTAATGCCTATGTGTGTCCTCAGTGTGATGAGCATCTGCGTATGCGTGCGCGTGATCGACTGAACTGGTTCTTTGATCAGGTCAATGGCGAATTGGGTCAGGAATTTAATGCCAAAGACCCATTAAAGTTTGTGGACAGCAAACCTTATCCAGATCGTATGCGTGAAGCCCAAGATAAAACCGGTGAGACTGAAGCACTTGTGGTGATGCAAGGTTCGCTTAAAGGTTTAGACCTTGTTGCCTGTGCTTTTGATTTTGATTTCATGGGCGGTTCAATGGGTACGGTTGTGGGCGACCGTTTTGTACAAGCGGCTGAACGTGCCATTGCTTTACACCAGCCGATGATCTGTTTTGCTGCTTCTGGCGGTGCACGTATGCAGGAAGGTATGTTGTCCTTGATGCAAATGGCGCGTACTGCAGCAGCCATCCAGAAAATGAAAGAAGCACGTGTGCCTTATGTAGTGGTGTTAACTCATCCGGTTTATGGTGGTGTAACGGCTTCATTGGCGATGCTGGGTGATGTGCATATCGCTGAACCGAAGGCGATGATTGGCTTTGCCGGTAAGCGTGTGATTGAACAAACCGTACGAGAGAAACTGGAAGAACCGTTCCAGCGTGCAGAATATTTGCTTGATCATGGTGTGGTCGATCAAATTGTTCATCGTCATGCATTACGTGATACTGTATACAGACTTGTTGCAAAACTGATGAACTTACCTTGAAACCGCACGCTCCACATTCAACGGATACATTAACAACATGGCTCGATTATTGGAGCCATGTTCATGTTACAGGCATTGATTTAGGTTTAGAACGCGTTATTCCTGTGGCTGAAAAGCTGGGAGTGATGCAACCTGAGGCAAAAGTATTTACCGTCGCAGGCACCAATGGTAAAGGCTCGACCACGACAACTTTAGCTGCAATTTTAAATGCACAGGGTTATAAGGTAGGCCTATATCAGTCACCGCATATTTACCGTTTTAATGAACGCGTAAAACTGGCGGGTGCCGAGGTAGATGATCAGCGTCTGGTGGAGGCTTTTGTACAGGTTGATCAGGCTCGCCGTGAATGTGGATTAAGTCTTTCCTTTTTTGAAGCAACCACTTTGGCTGCTTTTGTCATTTTTAAACAGCAGCAATGTGATGTTTGGGTACTTGAAGTCGGTCTGGGTGGTCGTCTTGATGTAGTCAATGTGATTGATCCAGACATTGCTGTGATTACCAATATTGGTTTAGACCATGTCGACTGGCTCGGCGATACGGTCGAAAAAATTGCTTTCGAGAAAGCAGGGATTATTCGCCCGAATATTCCAGTCATTTTTGCTGGGCAACAACAATTGCCACAAGCCATTCAAGATAAAGTGGCTGAAACACAAGCCCGGTTATATACACTCAACCAAGATTATTTCTATCAGCTGGATGAAAATGGACAAACATGGTCATTTGCATCTTCTGGCACCACTTTAAAGCTTCCTGTTGGTCAGCTGGCTTTGGATAATATTTCGACTGCGGTTGCTGCTGTATTGGTGAGTGGAATAGACATTTCACAACAAGCCATCGCAACGGGTATTCAGCAGGCGCGTCTACAAGGCCGTTTTGAAATCAGGAAAATTCAGGATAGAACGGTTATTTTTGATGCTGGCCACAATGCCCATGGTGTCGAATTTTTATTGAAGCAGTTGCGAAAATTCCTAAAATACAATAAACAGTACACAGAAGTTGTTGCAGTATTTTCAATGTTGGCAGATAAAGACATTCCATCTGTCACTGATTTACTAAAAACAACAGTAAAAGATTGGTTTATTGCTAATTTAGATGTGCCTAGAGCCGCACCAGTGCAACAGATTCAAGACGCATTGCAAGGTCAACAGGTCCATGAGTTCGGCAGTATCCAGCAAGCGTTTGAAACTGTGCTGAAACAAGGTAATAACAATCAGCTGATTTTAGTCTGTGGTTCGTTTCATACTTTAGAGGCGATCTGGGAGTATTTAGAAGAATGTCGATGAATAACAAACAACGTTGGATGGGTGGCGTTGTTCTATTAGGAGGTGGTGTTTTATTGGCCGCACTGCTTCTTAAAGGTAATGAAGAAATAGAGCAAGATCATACGCAAGCTACCGTTACTCATCCTATTCCCAAAACAGCGTCTAAGCCAAAAACCGCTCAACCTGCACAAGAGAGTGAAATGGTTTCATTGCAACCTTTAGCGGTTGATGTTGAAACAGAAAAACGTTTGCTTGAAGAACAACGTCGCTCTCGTGAAAAAGCGGTTGCTGAACAAGAAGCGCGTGCAGCAGAATTCTTAAAGATGCAGCAGCAAGCAGAAGCAGCAGCAGCCCGTAAAGCGGCGGAAGAATATGCAGCAATCAATGCACGCCGTGCTGCGGCACAGGAAAGTTCGGATAATATTCCGCCTGAACTGGTTGAAGATGAAAAAGCCAAGGCAAAACGACTGGCTGAAGACAAACGCAAAGCGGATGAAAAGAAGCGAGCAGAACAGCTTAAGGCTGAGCAGTCAAAAAGTGTTCAACAAAAGTCAGATGCTGAAAAGAAGCTAGCGGAAGATAAACGTAAAGCGGAAGCCGCAAAGAAAGCTGAGGCTGATCGAAAAGCGGCAGAAGACAAGCGTAAAGCTGAAGCAGACAAGAAAGCTGCGGAAGACAAGCGTAAAGCTGAAGCGGATAAAAAAGCTGCCGAAGATAAACGTAAAGCTGAAGCAGATAAGAAAGCTGCTGATGATAAACGTAAGGCCGAGGCAGATAAGAAAGCCGCTGAAGATAAGCGTAAAGCCGAAGCAGACAAGAAAGCTGCGGAAGACAAGCGCAAGGCCGAAGCAGACAAGAAAGCCGAAGCTGAAAAAGCCCGTGACCTGATGGAAAATGGCGACAAGAAATGGATGGTACAAGTGGCACTGGCTGCCAATCAGGCCAATGCCGATGCCGTGGTATCGAAATTGCGTGCCAAAGGTTATAAGGTGATGACCAGCCCGACATCTAAAGGGATCCGGATCATGGTTGGCCCAGCCAAAGACCGTGATACTGCGGATACCACCCGTAAAAAGATCACCTCAGATGAAAGCCTGAATATGAAATCCGCTTGGGTAATCGATTGGGTTCCACTCGATCAGCGTTAAATGAAATTCTTTTGATTGAATGTTAGGAAGATGGATTCAACAGTTGCTGTTGAATCCATTTTACATTTTCAGGGCGAAGCAAATGATCGATATTTTTCCAGATCACATGAAAACCATAGCCGCCTTGTTTCATTTCTTGCACCGCATCTTCAATTGACCAGTGTTCAAAAATAATGCGATACATGGCGATGGTTGCGCCTGTACGGTCTGAACCATGATAGCAATGAATCAAGACTTTTTGATTGTTCTGTTTGGCCGTTTGAATGGCACGCATTGCTTGCAATAAATCATTGCGATTGATCGCCCAGGTATAAATCGGGATATGCACCAGATTAAAGGGCTGGTCCTTGAGTACCTTGGCATCGTCATTGCGTGCACGAAGGTTGATCACCGTATCAATATTGTACTGTTTTAAGCTTGGAATTAATTGATTGCTCGGCTGTTCGCTACGAAACACATCACTGCTGATCTGATAAAAATTATGGGTATGCGAGATCAGCGTTCCCCAGTGTTTAGGGCGTTGTGCATCATCCAGACTCGGATGTTGCATACAGCCGCCCATGCCAAGGGTCGAAATAAGTGTCAGGGCAATGAGAGTTTTTTTCATAAGATAGCTTGGTAGCGATTGAATTCAACGGGATCGTGCGCACAAATTAACTCAACCTTGGGCTCATGTTGAGCCAGATATTGTAAGCGTTTCAGGTTATGCACACGCTGCTGGTTATCCTCTGCCAATAAGCGCTCGGTAAGATCGAGTGCTCTCAGTTTATGTTTCGGATTGAGTTCTAAATGGGAAAAATAAGCATCACCACAGAATAGAATCCAGCCATCCTGCTTTTTAATTGCAATACCTGTATGTCCAAGTGTATGTCCGAGCAACGGCACCATTAGAATTTCATCCTGAAACAACGGGAGGCCTTTTACACGCTGGAGATTAAACCATTCTTCACCATCGCTATGTTCTGCAAAGCTCCAATGTCGATGCTGTTTAAACTGCGCGGTTTTATAACGTAGTTTGCCTTTGCCAGATAAAGTCTGGGTTGCATTAAATTCAGAGGCCAGCACATACACGGTTGCATGGGGAAAATCAGAGATGCCGCCAGCATGGTCAAAATCCAGATGACTCACAAAAATATGTTTTACATCGTTGGGACTAAAGCCGAGTTGCTGAATCTGTTGAATGGCACTGAGCTTCAAGTTCGGCACGATAGAACCAAATTGTGTCAGCAAACTGCCAAGGCGCTGTTCGGTATGTAAATAGTCTTGCAGGCCTAAGCCTGTATCAACCAGTACCAATCCCCGATCAGTTTCAATTAATAAACAATGACACACCAGATGGGCTTTCCAGCCTTTTTGTCCAAATAAAGGCGCGCAGACAGGGCAGAAGCTGCCACAATGCAGGTGATGGATGTTATAGATCATGATGATTTTTATTGTGTTCCGGATCGAATTATTTTTATAACGTATCGATTCAGAAATACCAAAACAAATTTGAAACAGGCGGAAAAAAAGCCTATCGATGCGATAGGCTTGATATTTTGTCTTGTACTGCGGTTAAAGCTTTCGCTTTAATCTTTTACTCACAGCGTAGCTGTTCACCTTCTTGTGAAGCTTTAATCGCTTCTCAGGAACGAGCGTTGCTCGTCTTTATGGCTACGCACTTCGTTTGTCTTGCACTGCGATTAAAGCTTTCGCTTTAATCTTGTTCAGGCTGGGGCGTGAGTCTTAAATACGGTTTGACGGCTTTATAGCCTTTCGGGAAGCGCTGTTTGATTTCTTCCTCATCCTTTAATGACGGCACAATCACCACATCTTCGCCTTGTTGCCAGTTTGCTGGTGTCGCGACTTTATGGTTGTCGGTAAGTTGCAGTGAGTCGACCACGCGCAATACTTCATTAAAATTACGGCCTGTTGATGCCGGATAGGTAATGATCAAACGCACTTTTTTATTCGGATCAATAATGACCAATGAGCGAACGGTTAGGGTTTCACTGGCATTAGGATGAATAAATCCATAAAGTTCAGATACTTTTCGGTCTTTATCTGCAATGATGGGAAAATTCACCGTGGTATTCTGGGTTTCGTTAATATCCTGAATCCAGCCTTTATGTGATTCCACATCATCCACCGAAAGGGCAATGGCTTTAACACCACGCTTGTCAAATTCATCTTTCAGTTTGGCGGTATAACCCAGTTCAGTGGTACAGACCGGCGTATAATCCGCTGGATGGGAAAACAGAATACCCCAGCTATTGCCTAAAAAGTCATAAAAATCAATATTTCCTTCGCTTGACTCTTGCTGGAAATTTGGTGCGATATCGCCTAAACGTAATGTCATGATCAGTCCTCTATACTTTTTTCTATGTTGTTTCTTTATTCAATATGCAACATTCACTTTATAAATAAAATTATTGTTTTTGTATTTTGTTATGAACTTTTGAGATATCTCTTAGGGATCTTGTTAAAAAATGATCGGAAATTCACATTCAGGTCGATGTAAGTTGAAGGCAAATTTGCTACATTAACGCATCTTTACTGGTGTGATGTCAGAATCGCCTCGCAGATTTTTTTACCTGTTTGGATGCAAAGCACTTGTAGTTCTTATTTCTGACTCCATAATAACAGCGAAGAAAAAATTAACCGACCTAGGGTTTGTTGTTATTGACGAACCTTATAACAAACAGGATTAGAGAGTTTATTCATGTTGGCAAGTCTGATCGGAGGTATCTTCGGTACAAAAAATGAGCGTGAGCTCAAACGCATGCGTAAAATTGTTGAACAAATTAATGCGCTTGAACCGACGATATCTGCTCTTAACGATGCAGACCTCTCTGCAAAAACTCCAGAATTCAAACAACGTTTTAGTAATGGCGAAAGTTTAGATAAATTATTGCCAGAAGCGTTTGCTGTCTGCCGTGAAGCGGCAAAACGTGTCATGGGCATGCGTCACTACGATGTGCAGTTAATTGGTGGTATTACCTTGCACGAAGGTAAAATTGCCGAGATGCGTACCGGTGAAGGTAAAACCCTGATGGGTACTTTGGCGTGTTATCTCAATGCATTGAGTGGTCAAGGCGTTCACGTCATTACTGTAAATGATTACTTGGCGCAGCGTGATGCCGAGTTAAACCGTCCTTTATTCGAATTTTTAGGCTTGAGCATTGGTGTGATTTACTCCATGCAGATGCCTGATGAAAAGGCACAAGCCTATACTGCCGATATTACTTACGGAACCAACAATGAATTTGGTTTCGATTATCTGCGCGACAACATGGTGTTCTCTTTACAAGAGAAAAAACAACGCGGCTTAAGCTATGCCATCATCGATGAGGTCGATTCGATCCTGATTGATGAGGCGCGTACACCATTGATCATTTCTGGTCAAAGCGAAGACTCATCTCAGTTATACCAGCTGATCAACAGTATTCCGCCAACATTACGTCCACAGAAAGAAGAAAAAGTGGCAGATGGTGGACATTTCTGGGTGGATGAAAAGCAGCGTTCAGTAGAAATGACTGAAATCGGTTATGAAACGGTTGAACAGAAACTGATTGAAATGGGGCTGTTGGCAGAAGGTGAAAGCCTGTATTCAGCAACCAACCTGAATCTGGTTCACCATGTGACTGCTGCAATCCGTGCGCACTATTTGTACCAGAAGAATGTACATTACATTATCGGTATCAATCCGCAGACGCAAAAAGAAGAAGTGATTATTGTCGATGAGAGCACGGGTCGTACCATGCCGGGTCGTCGTTGGTCAGAAGGTTTGCATCAAGCGGTTGAAGCCAAAGAAAACATGGAAATTCAACCCGAAAACCAGACATTGGCAACCACAACTTTCCAGAACTATTTCCGTCTATATAAAAAGCTGTCAGGTATGACCGGTACTGCCGATACTGAAGCTGCGGAAATGAAAGAAATCTATGGTCTGGATGTGGTGATTATTCCAACGCACCGTCCAATGGTCCGTGTCGATCATAACGATTTAATCTATTTAAACCGTAATGGTAAATATACCGCGATTATTGAAGAAATTACCAAGATTCGTCAGCAGGGCGTTGCACCGATCCTGATCGGTACCGCGACGATTGAAGCCAGTGAAATTTTATCTGCCAAGTTATTACAGGCGGGTATTCATCACGAAGTACTGAATGCGAAACAGCATGAGCGTGAAGCCGATATTATTGCGCAAGCAGGTAGTCCGAATGCGGTGACGATCGCAACCAACATGGCGGGCCGTGGTACCGATATTTTGCTGGGTGGTAACTGGAAAGCCAAGCTTGCCAAAATTGAAAATGCGACCCCTGAAGATGAGGCGCGTTTACAGGCACAATGGGAAAAAGATCACGAAGACGTGTTAAGTTCTGGTGGTCTGCATATCATTGGTTCTGAGCGTCATGAATCACGTCGTATTGATAACCAGTTGCGTGGTCGTGCAGGTCGTCAAGGTGACCCGGGTGTATCACGTTTCTATCTGTCGCTTGAAGATGATTTGATGCGTATCTTCGCGGGTGACCGTGTAGTTGCCATGATGCGTGCCATGGGCTTGCAAGAAAGCGAAGCGATTGAGCATAAAATGGTCAGTCGTTCGATTGAAAATGCTCAGCGTAAAGTTGAGGCACGTAACTTCGATATTCGTAAGAACCTGTTGAAGTACGATGATGTGAACAACGAACAACGTAAGATCATTTATTCGCAACGTGATGAAGTTCTGGCAGAAAGTACGCTACAAGACTATATCGAAGAAATGCATCACGAAGTGGTGAAAGGTTTAATTGCCAATTTTATTCCACCAGAGTCAATTCATGACCAGTGGGATATTGAAGGTCTGGAAGGTGCGTTACAGTCTGATCTGGGGATTGAGTTACCGGTACAACAATGGTTAGACCAAGACCGCCGTTTAGATGAAGAAGGCCTGATTGAGCGTATTGCGGATGAAGTCGTCGCTCGTTATCGCCAACGCCGTGAGCAAATGGGAGATGAATCCGCAGCTATGCTGGAACGTCACTTCATGTTGAATTCACTGGATCGTCATTGGAAAGATCATTTGGCAGCGATGGATTACTTGCGTCAAGGGATTCATTTACGTGGTTATGCACAAAAGAACCCTGAGCAAGAGTACAAGAAAGAAGCCTTCAATTTATTCGTGAATATGCTGGGGATTATCAAGTCTGATGTGGTGACTGATTTATCTCGGGTTCATGTACCGACAGCTGAAGAACTGGCGGAGCTTGAAGCACAGCAACAACGTCAGGCTGAATCAATGCGTCTTTCATTTGAACATGATGATGTCGACGGCTTAACCGGTGAAGTCACGGTTTCTGAAGAAACTGAAGGCTTTACCGACAATGCACCATTCCCGGTACCGGAAAGCCGTAATGCACCATGTCCATGTGGCTCAGGCTTAAAATACAAGCAATGTCACGGTAAAATCTAAAGCTGGATTTTAGATTGCACTAAAATAAAAAAAGCAGAGCATTGACTCTGCTTTTTTTTACGATAAATAACTTGAGTCAATGACAGCTTTGTAGTTTCATTATTGGACTTACAGATCTTGATTGAATTCGCATTAAAAGCGGGAAGACAATGAAAAAACCATTACAACTTTTAATTTTGGCAAGTGCTGCAGTGTCAGGTTTTGCATTTGCAGCTGAAGCTCCACAAACAACCACTGTCGATAAAGTATTGGCAGCAAAAGGTACTAACACGGCTGAAGCACAAATCAAGCGTGAAGTGACGACTGTCGTCAGCCCGCGTACCGGTATTCGCTATACCTTAGGCGAAACAGGTAATCGTCCAATCGTATTGCAAACTGCGGCAATTGCACCAGCGAACTCTGCCAACATCAATCGTATTGTGGCATCAAACCCGGCATTATCTGCAAAAAGCCAAGAGAAAGCGAAGATTGCTTTAATTGGTGAAACTGCCGTTCAGGCGGCGAATGCGGCTGCTGCACAAACTGCGGGCACCCAAACAGCTCAGGCGATTCAATAAGCAGTCGCTTCGGAATAAAAAAAGAGATGCAATCGCATCTCTTTTTTTGTAATTAAAACAATAGGTTTACAGAAAACTTGGCAGCAGGATCAGGCCAATAATAATCGCAAATAATAACCACTTTGAAGCATAGTACAGTGGACGATTACGTTCTTTTAAACCACGACCGTAATGATGTACCGCATAGCCATATTTGAAAATACGGTTGATGAAACCGGTCTTGTCTTGGTCATCATTGGGTGAGCTTGCAGCTGACATGACATTACGGCCAAACCAGTGATTGAACTTTTGTGCCCAGCCCCATTTCATTGGTCGTTCAATATCACAGAACAGAATAATGCGCGTTTCATCGGTCTTATTCTCAGCCCAGTGCACGAAGGTTTCGTCAAATACAGTAGCTTCACCATCTCTCCAGCTATAGCGCTCCTGATCGACTTCAATAAAGCAGTCATCGCTATTCGGAGTCACCAAGCCAAGGTGGTAGCGTACCGAACCGGCATAAGGATCACGGTGTTTACCCAGATAACTTCCGGAAGGAAGCTCTGTGAACATTGCTGCTTTCACTGAGGGAATGCTTTCCAGTAGTGCTACGGTTTTGGGACAGAGTTGTTGTGCTGACGGGTGACTATCTTGATACCATTTCAGATAAAAGCGTTTCCAGCCACGTTTAAAGAAGGTGTTAAAGCCCGCATCATTATTCTTTTCAGAGGCTTTAATCTGGTTCTGTAGCTGAATGGCTTCCTCGCGAATCACCTGCCAGTTATCTTGCAGTGGTTTGAGTTCAGGGAACTGCGCCACATCAAAGAAAGGTTGGTTCGGCAATTTGGAAAAGCCCGTCATAAACATGTTAATCGGCGCTAAAAATGTCGAATGGTCAAATAATTGTCGAGATGCTTTTAAGCGCTCTTTACCGCGTAAATAGGTATATAAGAAGCTGATTAAAAATACGGCAACGATAATCACTGCGTACATAACACAATCGTCTAAGAAAAAATAAAGGCGGTTATTTTAGCACAAAAAATATTTGGAAGAATGCAGTCGGAAAAGCAACTTTATAAGATAAAAAGACTCAAATTGAATGGTATTTCAGATGATCTGGATCGGTTCTGCACAGATCATCTGAAATTTAGTGCTTAAATCTGATTATTTACATCATCATGTTTGGTTTCACGAATCATTAAAAAGGCGATTAAAGACAGGATCGACGCGCAGCTGAGATACAGGCCCACTGCACCCAGTCCATAACTTTCAGCCAGTTTGGTCGCAATATAAGGTGCAAAAGAGGCACCGAAAATACCTGCCAGATTAAAGGTTAAGGCAGAGCCGGTATAACGGACCGAGATAGGAAAAATCTCTGACAGTACGGTACCAATTGGTCCGTAGGTTAAACCCATAATCGCAAGACCGATACACAGGAACAAGAACACTAGCAGTGGATTACCTGAGCCTAATAACGGTGCAAAGCAAAGTCCGAACAAGGCAGAAAGTACACAGACTGCAATCGAGGTGTTTTTACGGCCAAACTTCTCTGCAAAAATGGCAGAGAGGGGAATAAAGGCAGCAAAACAGAGGGTCGCGAACAGTTGTAACACCAGAAACTCACCGCGCGCATAACCGAGTTTGGTGGTGCCCCAGTTCAAGGCAAAAACCGTGGTGAGATAAAACACCACAAAGGTACAGATGGCGGCGATGGTACCCAGGATTAACATTGGCAAATGTTTGGTCATGACTTCCTTGAAAGGTACATTGACTTCTTTTTGCTTATTCAAGACTTTCTGGAAGGCCGGTGTTTCATGTAGCTTCAAGCGGATATACAAGCCAACCAAGACCAAGATTGCACTGGCAATAAATGGAATACGCCAGCCCCAGGTCATGAATGCCTGTTCTGTCATAAAGGCATTCAGCAGTAAAAATGAACCTGTAGCAAGGATAAAGCCGATCGGTGCACCGAGTTGCGGGAACATGCCATACCAGGCACGTTTGCCTTCTGGTGCATTCTCCGTAGCGAGCAACACTG
Source organism: Acinetobacter calcoaceticus (assembly GCF_051947995.1). Lineage (GTDB taxonomy): Bacteria > Pseudomonadota > Gammaproteobacteria > Pseudomonadales > Moraxellaceae > Acinetobacter. The sequence goes on from NZ_JBLVVH010000002.1 coordinate 360,582, forward strand.
CACCGCTCCATTCACCACCCAGACCTAAACCTTGTCCTAAACGACATAATGCGAGCAGGAGCGGGGCGGCAAGGCCAATCTGCGCATAAGTCGGTAACAGACCGATACACACTGTTGAAATACCCATGGTCAGCAAGGCAGCTACCAAGGTGGCTTTACGGCCGATCCGGTCACCGAGATGCCCAAACAGTGCCGCGCCGATCGGGCGTGCAATAAAGGCGATGGCAAAGGTTGCCAGTGATTTTAGAACGGCAGCACCATCGCTACTTTCTGGGAAAAATAAATGTGGAAAAATGAGTACAGCGGCTGTGGCGTAGATATAAAAGTCAAAAAACTCAATCGTGGTACCGACAAGGCTGGCAAATAATACCCGTACTTTTGAATTGCTGGCCACTTCCGGGGTGGCAGTCGTAGTGCTTGACGACATACAAGACCTTCATGTTATTCGTTCAAGAACATATGGGGGCTACTGACATTTCACCAATACTTGCGACAGTGGGTATCTTTAGCCAGTCACGCAATGTATGGATGAAACGCCAACAGCCCTAATGACTGTCTTGAAAAATTCCTTTTGAATGTGCAGTTTTACTTAGAAAAACTGAATGCTATATAAGGCTTTATAATACATAACAGTAGATTGCTAAAAAGTGTAATCCTGCCCCTAATAGCACAAAAACATGCCAAATTGCGTGGGTATATCTTACCTTTTTTAACGCATAAAACAATGTGCCGATGGTATAAGCCAATCCGCCTGCAATTAAGAGTTGTATCGCATCTTTGCTCAGATAACGTTGCATATCATCCATCACCAGAATGGCGAGCCAGCCCATCAACAGATAAGCTGCCAGAGAAATCTTCTGGAAGCGGTGAATAAAGACCAGCTTAAACAGGGTACCGATCAGCGCAATGATCCATAAGGCAATCAGCAGGTAGTGGGCTTTGGCGGTGGGTATCGCAATACTCAAAAACGGGGTATAGGTGCCAGCAATCAGATAATAAATAGCAGTATGATCCAGCTTTTTATACCAGTAGCGTTTACGTTCATCCACTGCAAAGTGATAGAGCATGGAACTGCTGAGTAGCAGTACCAGACTAAATCCGTAGACCCATAAACTCATCCACTGGCCTAAGGGCAGTGCATGACCCTTAACGATCAGAAAAATGGAAGCAATCAAAGCAAGGGCCGCGCCAAGTCCATGACTATAGGCATTGATCAGTTCTTCTTTGGGGTCATAGTCCAGCAATGTTTTTGAGTTCATCAAGCGATCAGGTGCATAAAAATACAACTGTATCGTAATGCAATTTCCCTTTTAAAGTAAGACGCTTTAAAATTTAGTTTCTATTTGTCAGGTTTTCATTATGTTTGCGCCGAATTTTTCTTTTGAACAAGAACAGCAGTTTTTCTTGGATATCCAGCAATCTATTGAAAATAAAAGCTTTGATCGCCTGATTCTGAGTCAGTACAGAGGGGAGCTGGCACATTTAGAGAAGATCACTTTCCGTAGGATTGAACTGCAAGGACAGGCAACATTGTCGTGTTTGTATCACCATACGACACAAGACATCACCAAAAACTATTCAATGAGTGAAGGTCTGGAAAAAATTGCAGAATTGTTGGCTCAATCTAAACAGGCCAATTTATTTACCTTGAATCAAGATATTCAGCTCAAGAAAAATAAAAAGAAAGCCATGTTGACCCGCCAGAAAAAACAGGCAGCAACGGACAAGCTTGAACAACAGCAGCACAACCGTGAAAAGCAACGTTATGTGCAGCAGCAAAGCCCGTTCTTAAAACATCTCGGGATTACCGATGAAAAAGGGCAAATCGTGCCTAGCATGGCACGGAAGTGGAAACAGATTAATAAATTTATTGAGATCTTTTCAAATGCCTATGAACAGATCGATGCTGCACAGCAGGAATTAAATATTGTCGATTTTGGTTCAGGTAAAGGCTATTTAACGTTTGCCCTATATGATTATTTGCAAGCACAGCAAAAGACGCCTTTAATCACTGGGGTGGAACTGCGTTCCAATCTGGTGGAGTTCTGCCAGCATGTGGCTGATCAGGTCGGTTTTAATCACCTGGACTTTTTTGAAGGTGATGTTCGGAGCTATCAACCAGAAAAACTGGATGTGATGATTGCATTACATGCCTGTGATATTGCAACGGATTTTGCCATTCATACCGGGATTCGTCTCAATGCATCCATGATCATGTGCGCGCCATGCTGTCATAAAGAGCTACGTCCACAATTACAAAGTCCAGAAGTGTTACAGCCGATGCTTCAGTTTGGCATTCATGCCGGACAGCAGGCAGAAATGTTGACAGATAGCTTACGTGCCTTGTTGCTGAAAGCCTATGGTTATGAAACCAAGGTATTTGAATTTGTATCTTTGGAACATACCAGCAAAAATAAAATGATTCTGGCGACCAAGCGCAAGGATATTCAACAACCTGACGCTAAAATTATGCAGCAGATTCAAGCTTTAAAAGCGATGTATGGAATTGAGAAGCAAAGTCTGGAATTGTTATTGCAAGATCAGATGCCAGTCGAGAATATTGGCTGTAAGTGTTAATTCAAACAGAGAAAACGATGTATCAAGTCAAACAGGGCATTTGGGATCAATTACAGCAAGACGCGAAATTGATCCGGACATTGGTTTTTATTCAGGAGCAAGGCATTGCGGAAGCAGATGAGTGGGATGAGCAAGATGTGATCTCACAACACTTTGTTGTTTATGATCAAGATCAGCCGATTGCGACAGCACGATTATTACAAAATAATAGCGTGGGGCGAGTTGCAGTACTGAAGGCTTATCGGGGGCTAGGTCTTGGTCAAATGATCATGCAAGAGATTCTGGCCTATGCACGACAGCAGCAGCGTGAATTTCTGCATTTATCCTCACAAGTGCATGCGATTTCATTTTACGAGCAGCTTGGATTTGCAGTGCAAGGCGAGGCATATGATGAATGTGGTATTCCTCATATTGAAATGATCATGCCAATCACAGCAAAGGTCTAAGCTGTAACTGGCATTCATTCATCTGACTACTGCTTAGATTGCTCCGCCACTTCGGAGCTGGCCGGTGCAGCTTCCTGAGCCTGTGCTTTCTGTTGCTGTGCCTTGCGTTGCGCACCAGGCATATAATCAGGTTCTTGGCTCATCGCTAAATAGAAAAAACTTAAAAAAATGGTACTGAGCACCCCAACAATGATGACAAATTTCCATCCCAATACGGTTTCATTTGAATCTTTTTGTGGGGATGGCTGCTTATTCATAATCAATTCCCAAATAAATAAAAAAATAAAAGCAGATTTTGCGCCTTTTTAGCTGCTGTTGCCAAGTCTAAAATAGCAATGTGAATCCTATTGAGTTAACGGGACAGTCTAAAAGGAAAATATTCGGGAGATCTGGAGGGTGGATCAGCATGAACACGCTGATCCTGTCTTAATATGGGATTTAAAGTTTGTTCCAGTCTTCGATGGCTTGTAAGCCAACATCTAAACCTACATCATAGCTATAGCGGATTTTGGCCTTATTCTTGGTCAGCCGACCTGCCATGTTTTTCAGATCAGGTGGGCAGACTTCCAGAATTTTTTGTCCTGATGGGGCGCGTACAAACTGGACCGAATCATTATAGCGTTGTGTTCTGGACAATAGGCTTTGTGCAAAGCCTTGATTTTGCTTGAATAGGTATTTTGCAAGGAACTGATCGCCTTTGCTGCCTGCTTTATAATAATTCTGGGGGCGGGTTCGTACGACCATCAATTTGGAAACATCATGCTGTTGTGCTGCCCAAAGTACGGGCAAGGCATCTGCTACACCGCCATCGAAATAAGGTTCTCCAAACACCTCAACGGCTTGGCGTGTCAGTACCGGAATGGAGCTAGAGGCCCTTAGGCCATCCAGAATATTGTCTTTTGAGGCTTTAATATAGGTGGCTTCGCCAGTAATGGCGTGGGTGAGGACCATATAAAATTCAGGATGATTGGCAAATAAATGTGCCTGATTCAGTGGATGTTCGCTTTCCACGACTTCCCACATCCATTTTAAATCGAGCAGGTCACCGCCTTTGAAAAAACGGCCATAATGAATAAATTCTTTTCGAAGCGAATGATCTAAGTAGATTTGTAGTGTACGGCCTTGTTGTGCAGCCAGATAGTTGGCGACATTGGTTGAACCGGAAGAAACACCAACACAGAGATCGAAGGGATTAAACTGTTGCTGTAAAAATGCATCTAAGACACCGCTGGTGAATGCACCGCGCATTCCACCACCTTCAACAACCAGTGCCTGACGATTTTGTTGAAGCATTGAATATCTCGAATAATATGATAAATCCATGTTTTACACGGATTTATCATATTCCACAATAACACTTTAGTGATTGTGCTGGTGGTTTTCCATGCTAGTTTCAGACATCATGGATGATTGTGACATTTCAGACTGAGGCGCCACTTTATTTTTGTTCATCGGCATATAATCTGGCTCATTATTCATGGCTAAATAGAAAACCACCATAAAAATAAAGCTTAGAATACAGGTGATAATTAATGCTTTCCAACCCCACGGTGAGGTTTCTGGACAGAGTTTCTCAGACATAAGATAGTTCCAAAGGACAAAAAAATTAAAGCAAAACTGTTGGTGGTTATAGCACAAATCGTGACGTAATGCTCGAAAGTTTTGCTGGGGTGCCATTGAAAAAAGAAAAAAGCCCGTACAGACAACGAGTTCCGTACGGGCTGATCTGCAACGCAGAGAGCATAAAATTATTGAATGATTTCTTTTCTCTGTGCGAGGTCTTTTAAGCGTTGCGGTGGCGCAAAACGTTCACCATATTGGTCTGCCAGTTGTTGAGCACGTTGCAAGGATTGCTCAATCCCGTTTTGATTGAGGAATTGAATCGCCCCACCGGTCCACGGTGCAAAACCGATTCCAAAAATTGAACCGACATTGGCATCAATCACAGACTCTAAAACACCTTCTTCATAGCAGCGTAAAGTATCCAGCGCCTGTACAAACAGGAAGCGGTCAATCATGTCCTGTTCAGAAATACTGTTGTCTTTCTGCCAACGGCTGAGTCCATCCCATAAATGCTTTTTGCCATTTTCAGGATAGTCGTAGAAACCAGCACCTGCTGCCTTACCTTTACGATTCAACTCGTGAATCATGGTATGCACCACGTCATCGACAGGGGTTTTCGGTAAATCTTTACCTTCAGCCTGCAAGGCTTTACGGGTTTCGCTAGCCACATGTTCAGTCAAGCTTAAAGAGACTTCATCCTGAATCGCCAGTGGACCAACCGGCATACCAGCTTTCAATGCCGCCATTTCAATTTTGGCTGGATGTACACCTTCAGCAAGTAAACGCATCCCTTCCTGAATAAAGGTTCCGAACACACGGCTAGTAAAGAAACCACGGCTGTCATTGACGACGATCGGCGTCTTGGCAATTTGCTGCACAAAGTCATAGGCTTTCGCTAAGGTATCCGCAGAAGTCTCTTTGCCTTTAATAATTTCAACCAGTTGCATCTTATCTACTGGACTAAAGAAGTGTAGGCCAATGAACTTCTGAGCATCTTTGCTTGCTGTCGCCAAACCTGTGATTGGCAGGGTCGAGGTATTCGATGCAAAGATGCCACCTTCAGCCAAATATTGTTCAGCTTCCTGAGTCACTTTGGCTTTTAATTCCTGATTCTCAAACACCGCTTCGATGATCAGATCACAGCCTTGCAGATCAGCTGCATCAGCGGTTGCCGTAATCAGCGCTAAAACCTGGTCACGTTTTTCTGCGCTCATACGACCTTGAGAAACACGTTTGTCGAGAAGCTTTTGAGAGTAGGCTTTACCTTTCTCTGCATTTTCAACCGAGACATCTTTCAGGATCACAGGGATACCTTTGATTGCAGTTGAATAGGCAATGCCTGCACCCATCATACCCGCACCTAACACACCCACTTTAGTCGCTTGCCATTTTGCAACCTCTGCAGGGCGGCTTGCACCCGACTTGATGGCATTGAGGCCATGCCAGAAGGTACCGATCATATTTTTGGAAATTTGGCCGACAGTAAGTTGCGTAAAGTAACGCGACTCAATACGCAAAGCGGTGTCGACATCCACTTGTGCACCTTCAACTGCTGCCGCCATGATCGCTTCAGGCGCAGGGTAGCAACCTTTGGTTTTATCACGTAGCATCGCAGGGGCAATGGCAAGCACTTGTGCTACAGCAGGGGTTTTCGGATCACCACCCGGAATCTTGTAGCCTTTGACATCAAAAGGTTGCTGTGACTTTGGATTGGCTTTGACCCAGGCAATCGCCTTATCTAACAGTTCTTGCTCATTCTCGGCGGTGTCATGTACCAAACCGAGTGATTTGGCTTTATCGACACCAAATTGCTTGCCTTCCATTAGGAAAGGAAATGCATTTTGCAGGCCCAGTAAACGTACCATACGCACGATACCACCACCACCTGGCAGCAAGCCTAAAGTGACTTCAGGCAAACCAAATTTGGTTTTTGGATCATTGATGGTAATACGGTAATGACAGCCTAGAGCAATTTCCCAACCGCCACCGAGCGCCGTACCATTTAAGGCAGCAACAACAGGTACGCCTAATGTTTCAATCGCACGTAAGTCGCCTTTGAGCTCTTCAATCATTTTGAAAAATTCAGTGGCATGTTCAGGCTGAACCTGAATCAGTTCATCCAGGTCTCCACCAGCAAAAAAGGTTTTCTTGGCAGAACGGAAAATAATACCTTTCAGATCCGTTTCTATTTTGAGCTTTTGACTGACGTCTTGAAGTGACTCTCGGAATTCTGCATTCATGGTATTGGCAGATTGACCCGATGAATCAAGGGTAAGAATTACAATATTGTCAGCGTTTTTTTCGTATTTAATAGCGCTCATATATCATCGTCCAATATTTTATAAGCTTTGTTTCAAGTTACCCACTTATCTGTATTTATGAAAATACGCATAGCAGGGTCTTGTTTAGCTCTCATCTAATTTCAGGATAAACCTTCGGTTCGACCTACTTTTGTTTCGGCAAAAGTAGGCAAAACCATTGTCATTCGCAAAACCTGTTCAATTTCTTCATTTATAAAATTGATCGTAGAAACAATAAATTGCATATACTATGCAGGTTGCGAATGACCTTTCCGAGTATCATATTTTTGGGAGCGTTGGGTGTTTATACAACTTCAATAATGGTGGCGATCCCCATTCCACCACCGACACACAATGTGGCCAAACCACGTTTTTTACCTTGACGTTCTAATTCATCCAGCAGGGTGCCTAAAATCATGGCACCCGTTGCACCGAGTGGATGACCCATCGCAATTGCACCGCCGTTGACATTGACTTTCTCGGCCGGAACCTTGAGCTCATTGATAAAACGCATCACTACGGCAGCAAAGGCTTCATTTACTTCAAACAGGTCAATATCATCAATTGTTAAGCCAGCTTTGGCCAAGGCTTTACGCGCAGCAGGCGCAGGACCTGTCAGCATAATGGTTGGATCGGTACCGACCAATGCCGTTGCCAATACTTTGGCACGTGGTTTTAAGCCTTGTTCTTTCACTGCTTTTTCAGAAGCCAGTAACACTACTGCAGCCCCATCGACGATGCCTGAGGAGTTACCTGCATGATGCACATGGTTAATTTTCTGTGCTTCTGGGTATTTCTGTAAGGCAACGGCATCAAAGCCCATTTGTCCCATCATTTCAAAGCTGGCATTCAGTTTTGCCAAACCTTCAACGGTGGTATTGCCTTTAATAAATTCATCTTTTTCCAAGATCAGTACACCTGAATGATCTTTGACAGGCACCACGGATTTATCAAAATAGCCATTGGCTTGAGCTGCAGCTGCTTTTTGTTGTGAACCGACTGCAAAAGCATCGACATCTTCACGACTATAACCATCTAAAGTGGCAATTAAATCTGCCCCAACACCTTGTGGTACAAAAGATGACTTTAAGTTGGTTTCAGGATCAAGTGCCCAAGGACCGCCATCAGAACCCATCGGGATACGAGACATGGATTCCACACCACCTGCGACGACCACATCTTCCCAACCAGAACGGACTTTTTGTGCGGCCAAGTTGACAGCTTCTAAACCAGATGCACAGAAACGGTTAATTTGCACGCCAGCAACATCATCATTCCAGCCCGCTGCAATCGCTGCAGTTTTAGCAATATCACCGCCTTGGTCTGCAATAGGCGTGACACAGCCTAAAACGATATCATCGACTTTTGAGGTATCGAGCTGATGGCGTTGTTGTAATTCATTCAGTAAGGATGTGAGTAACGTAATCGGTTTGACTTCATGCAGTGAGCCATCTTTTTTTCCTTTTCCGCGTGGCGTGCGAATGGCATCAATAATGTAGGCCTCGCTCATAGGTTTTCCTTATATCACCTTAAAATTGTTGTTTATCGAGTGTACTCAATTTAAGTGTCAGTGCAATGATGATAAACATTGGCAAGTTTGATGTTTTTCGCCAATTTGATCGACGTCCTGAGTAAAGGTGTGAGGTGTTAAATTTAGGATTTTTCTGTATGGCGTGTAATGTCTTCGATTAAACTGGCAAGAGATAGCAAACAGGGGTAAGGCAGATGATAAAACGAAATCGTCACTATACTGTCGTGGCATTGATCTTGTCACTTTTGGGATGTGACTCATCTGGACGAAATTTTGAAAATAACAAAGCAATCGAGGATAAAAATAAGGTGAGTCAAACCTATTCAAACCAAGTCACTGACGACAGAATGCTATTGGTGTTGTCTGCGCCTTCGGTACATGATCCTTATTACAAACCTGCATTCCAACGGATTGTGGATTTCCAGATTGATTATGCAAAATCGATTTTGGGTAATGATAATGTCGTGATTTTAGTGGATGAGGATACCAAGCCTTATTTCACAGGCAAAGTGCCTGAAGATATCTTACTGGTAGAGGATGTCCGTGATATCTGGATGCGCGATTTCACCACAGTCAATCCCATGCAACCGGTGCAATTTACTTATACTTGGGCCTCGATGAGCAAGAAACACAGTAAAGATGTGCAAAAAAGTTTTAGTCAATTTGCTGATCGTTATCAGATTCAAAGAGCCAAAACCGATCTGATGCTAGATGGTGGCAATCTGGTGGATGATTATGCTGGTCGTGTTATTACCACTACACGTTTTATGGAAGATAATGAACTTAGCTATAGTGAGGCCAAGCAGGAATTAAAAACCACATTAGGTGCAAGTGAGGTTGCTATCTTGGAACCTGATGAAGAGGTGCTGGCACATTCGGATGGTATGGTCAGTTGGGTGGATAAAAATACCTTGCTTGTGAATGACTATTCAAAAACACCATCCTTTAGAACAACCGTAATGAAGGAGTTAAAAGCGTCGTTTCCAACTGCAAAAATTGTGGAAGTGCCTGTTGAATATAAGACCAATCCAAAAGGGCAGTGGGAAGGTTTTGAGTCCGCATGCGGTGTGAATTTAAATGCGACGGTCACACATCACAATATATATGTGCCAACTTTTAATATGCCGCATGACCAAAAAGCACTCACGATCATCCAGCAAAATACCCGCAAGAAAGTCATCCCTGTAAATGCTGAAAGTGTGTGTCCAATGGGTGGCAGCGTGCGTTGCCTCACTTGGCAGGTGACTGGGGACAATGCCGTGAAACTTATTCAAGCGGCAAGAGATAAGTGACAGATGTGTCATTATTTAAATAGGAAGATAAGAAATATTGAGTGCTTATGAATAACGTCGAGAAGCCATGAAATTTATTAATGTTGTAGGAAGCTCTGCTGCTGGAAAAACGACTTTTGCCCGTCAGCTCGCGCAAAAGCTAGGTTTGTCTCATATTGAGATGGATGATCTGTTTTGGCTGGATAACTGGCAGGAAACACCAGATCATGAATTTTTTGCTAAATTGCAACATCAAATGGATGAAGCTGCTAGCGGGTGGGTACTTGATGGTAATTATTCTCGAACACTGGATTTAAAGCTTAAATATATTGATACGATTATTTGGCTGGATTATTCATTTTCGTTAAATCTGTACCGCTCAGTTAAACGAGCCATTAGTCGAGCGGTGACACAAAAAAGATTATGGGAAAATTCCAATAATCGAGAAAGTTTCAAGACCAGTTTTCTGTCTAAGGACTCTATTATTTTATGGATGATTACCCATCATGCTCAAAATCGTAAAAAGTATTTGGCAATGATGAATGATGCTCGATATCAGCATATCCGGTTTATTCGTTTGACTTCGCCAAAACAGGCCGCAATATTTTTAAACGAGATGGATACTGATTTATTTAACTTATAGAAAGGAGCTTATGCAGACTACTTAATCTGATAAATCTAAATGAAAGAATTGGTTGTAGGGTGATTCGTTATATTCTGCGAAAGCCGCACCTTCAACAAAGCCAAACTTTTTATATAGTTTGATTGCGGCATCAAAATGAACGTCTTTTCCTGTTTCTAAGCTGACTCTTTGATAGTGACGTTGCTGAGCGAGTTTTAATAAAAATTCAAGCAGTTGTGCTGCGACGCCTTGACGTAAATGATCAGGATGAGTCCGCATAGACTTGATTTCTGCATGGTCGGGTGTCAGCTCTTGGATTGCGCCACAGCCCAGTAATTGATCGTCATTCCATAAGGTATAAAAACTAATAGAATCTTTTTGCAAACTACTCAGGTCTAATGCAAAACTATGTTCAATAGGTGTGTTCTGATGCAGGCCATACAAATGGAGATGAATAAGATTTTGGACTTGTGGGTGAGTGAAATCACCTTTTTTTATGATCATTGTTGTTCAAGCTTATCGTACAATTAAGCTTATTTTTTACCATAGTTTTAAACGAGCGTTCAACAATCTCTGGTTGAACACTCGAATGCAAAATTAGTTGTGATGCCCGTGCAATTGACGGTATAGACCTGGGGTGACACCTGTCCATTTCTTAAAGGCACGGTGGAAGGTACTGGTTTCACTAAAGCCCACTTGCTGCGCTACATCTTCAAGAGTGAGATTTGGAGTCAACAATAAATGAATCGCCGCATCACGACGCAAGGCATCTTTAACCCCTTGGTAGCTCTTACCTTCGGCAGCCAAACGGCGACGCAACGTTTGCGGTGACAAGTACAACATGGCAGCAACATCATTGAGCGTTGGCATTTCTTCGCCAATCTGGCTCTTTAATACATCACGAATACGTGAAGTAAGTGAGTTGGTGTTTTTGAATTTTACTAACAGTTGTGCAGGTGCAGCTTTCAAGAATTCTTCTAAAGTCTTTTCATCCTGACGGATCGGGAGATCAAGATAATCCGCAGCAAAAGTAATTTCGGTACGTGGCGCATCAAACTGCATGACCGGAGCGAAGAACAATGCATCATATTCATCGGCATGGCTTGGACGTTCATAACCAAAATGAACACGTTCTAAAGGAAGACGGCGTTCGATTAACCATGAAGCCAGACCGTGCCAGATCATCAGCATGCTTTCAGTAATAAAATGATCCGGATCTAAAGCTTTAGGGATATGCGGAACCAAACGGGCTTCATGCTTGTCACGTTCCAGGCTCACCGCCCACTCGTCGCCAAACAACTTATAAAATTGTGATGAAAGTTCCAGTGCTTGTCCAAGCGTCTTGGAATGGATAATCAATTGACACATGATGGCAAAAGTACCTAGACGGCGTGGTTGTACATCAAAACCGACATGTTCGTCTTGGGTAACCATCCATAACATCTTGATAAAACGGGTGTACTGCTCTGGAGAGATTCGAGCTTTCGGTTGGCGCAGTAACTCTGCTTCTATACCGACATGTGAAAGTAACGTTTCAACGTCCATGCCTAGGCGTTTAACACCTGTTAAAGCCGCATTCACGAAGTGGATGCTGATCGTATCACGGCTCATATTGAATCCTTCAGTTTCTTTACTATTCACGATAATTGACCTAAATAACCGTCTAAAATATCAAATTGGGCAATTGACAAGAAAAATAATTGCGCCTTGTATACATGTTAAATTGCCGAAACTATCAAGGTAAATGGCTGAACATGACATTGTTTTTGTGTTTATCCATACCTAGTATAAAAGAAAATTTGAACAAATTGAGTAAAAATTATCATGCCATCTGCTCTAAAGGGATTGAAAGTCCTAGATTTTTCTACTTTATTACCAGGGCCATTTGCCAGTATGTATCTTGCGGACATGGGTGCAGAAGTTATCCATGTTGAATCTCCAACACGTCCTGATCTGGTAAGGATTATGCCACCTTATGCGAACGGACAGGCCACTGCGCATAGTTATCTCAATCGAAACAAGCAGTCAATTGCACTCGATCTAAAAGATATGGCCAATATTGAACTGATCAAAGCTAAAATTTCAGAGTTTGATATTGTGCTGGAGCAGTTTCGTCCCGATGTGATGCGCCGTTTAGGCTTGGACTATGAGACCCTGGCTGAGATTAATCCAAGATTGATCTATTGCTCAATTACCGGATATGGTCAGACAGGTGCCTATAAAGATCGGGCCGGTCATGACATTAACTATTTAGCCTTGGCGGGTGTTTCTGGGCATAGTGGACGTCAGGATAGTGGACCGCCGCCTTTAGGAATTCAAATTGCCGATGTCGCAGGCGGTTCTTTGCATGCGGTGATTGGTATTCTTGCCGCCGTGGTAGAGCGTCAACGCAGTGGTTTGGGACAGTATATCGATATTTCCATGACCGATTGTGTCGCGAGTCTGAATAGTATGGCCGCATCCGCCAGTCTGGCCGGGCAGACTGCACAGGCGCCTGAAGCTGGCATGCTCAATGGGGCAAGCTTCTATGATTATTATCAAACCAAAGATGGGCGTTATTTCTCGGTTGGAAGTTTAGAGCCTCAATTTATGGCGGGTTTGGCTGCTGCTTTAGACTTACCTCTATTGCTGGCAAAAGGTGCCTCTTTTGATCCTGAAGATCGTCAAGCAGTCAAGCATGCGCTGCAAGAGAAGTTTAAAACCCGGAATTTTTCAGAATGGCAACATCTGTTCCAGAGTCTGGATATTTGTGTAGAGCCTGTCCTTCATCTGGATGAGGCCTTGGACTCGCCAATTGCTCAACAGCGAGGCTGGGTGGTTGATGTGCCTATAGCGGAAAATGCATCACAAACTGAGCCTCAGTTGGCCTGTCCAATCAAGTTTTCCCGCTCTCAAATGACGTATGCATTCATTGGCCAGGGGCTAGGTGCAGGTAAATGGTAGAAAATATGTGCGACTAATCACTGATTGTTAAAATATTGTACAGATTGTTAACATTTTGAATAAGTTGTAATTTAAAAATAAGAGTAACCTTTTATACACAATAACATAAAAGGTTACGTAAACATGACAATCTCTAAGTCATTGATTGTTTCTTGTTTATCCGTTCTATCATTGAGTCTTTTTGCACATCAAACTCAAGCCGCTTCTTCTGCCTTTGACCCAAATGGTCAATGGTTGTTTGGTGATTGGAACGGTCAACGCACGGCGTTGCAAGAACAGGGTTACAAATTTTCTGCTGATTACACGGGTGAATTTGCAGGGGTTTTAGATTCTAAACAACACTCGAGCCATGGCAGTGAATTCACTGGTCAACTGGCTTTGGGTACCAACTTCGACCTGAATAAAATTTTAGGTTGGCAAGATACAGAAGCGCAGATCACGGTCACTTATCGTGATGGTCAGTCTTTATCACAAACGGCTGATGCATTGCAGGGTCATCTCAGCTCCACGCAAGAAGTGTGGGGCCGTGGTCAAACCTGGCGTCTAACCGACTTGTGGATCAAAAAGAAATTTTTAGATCAGGCCTTGGATATTAAAGTCGGTCGTTTTGGTGAAGGTGAAGATTTCAACAGCTTTGCCTGTGATTTCCAGAACCTGGCTTTATGTGGTTCGCAGGTCGGTAACTGGGTCGGCGATCAATGGTACAACTGGCCAGTTAGCCAATGGGCATTACGTGTCAAATACAACTTGCAGCCTGACCTATACGCACAAATCGGGGCGTACGAATACAACCCTGAAAACTTGCAACGCGGTAAAGGCTTTAATTTAAGTACGGATGGCTCGCGTGGAGCGATTATTCCTGCTGAAGTGGTGTGGACACCAAAACTCGGTGCATTGTCTTTACCTGGCGAATACCGTTTTGGCTATTACTACAGTACGGCTGACGCAGCAGAAATCGAGAATCCTGCCAAGACTGGACATAAACAAGGTGGCTGGTTCACCGTGAAGCAGCAGTTAACCCGTCATGATGGTCAGTCTGATCGTGGTTTAACCGGTTTTGTGAATGTGACAGTACATGATTCAAAAACCAATTCTGTCAAAGACATGCAAAATGTTGGCTTGATCTACAAAGGTTTACTGGACCAGCGTCCGCAAGATGAACTTGCGCTGGGTGTTGCGCGTATTCATGCCAATGATGATGCGAATGGTTTACTGGATGAGGAGTATAACACCGAGTTGTATTACGGCATTCATGCAACCAACTGGCTGACAATTCGTCCAAATGTTCAATATGTTCATCATGTTGGTGCATTGAAAAATGGCGATAAGACCTGGGTTGGCGGAATTAAGTTCCAAACCGTTTTCTAATTTCGGTACTCGAGCATTAGTGCAGATCAAACCCGTACAGTGGGCTGTATCTGCACCATACTTGTTGTGATTTGAACTTCGACCATTAAGTGGATCATTCATCTTCTTGATGGATCTAAAAAACAAAAGATGCAAGGTGATCTTATGAATCAATCTGCTTCAAAATCTGGGCTAAGAACATTGACGGTGATCATAATCGCCCTCATTGCTTTGTTCTTGCTTATTGGCGGTATCTGGCTCGCTGCAATTGGCGGGTCTTTTTATTATGTAATTGCCGGTGTACTGTTGCTGATCGTAGCGGTACAACTCTATAAACGTGCATCAGGCCCTTTATGGGTCTATGCAGCATTGATGCTAGGCAGTGTGATCTGGGGTGTCTGGGAAGTAGGTACAGACTTCTGGGCTCTTGCACCACGTCTTGATATTCTTGGAATTCTGGGGCTATGGTTACTTGTTCCTGCGGTTACCCGTGGTATTGATAACCTGGCTTCAAGTAAGGTGGCGTTATCTTCAACTTTAGCGATTGCGATTGTTGTGATGGTGTACTCGATCTTCAATGATCCACAAGAAATCAATGGCGTGATTCAGACACCACAGCCTGCACAAGCCAAAGCTGTTGACGGTATTGCACCAGAAGACTGGCCTGCATATGGTCGTAGTCAGGGTGGTGAGCGTTATTCTCCATTGACCCAGATCAATGATAAAAACGTCAAAGATCTTAAAGTGGCCTGGACATTACGTACCGGTGATTTCAGAACTGAAAATGATTCAGGTGAAACCACCAATCAGGTTACACCCATCAAGGTCGGCAATAACATGTTTATGTGTACGCCACATCAACATTTAATTTCGATTGATCCTGCCACAGGTAAGGAAAAATGGCGTTTTGATCCTAAGCTTAAAACAGACAAAACCTTCCAGCACTTAACTTGTCGTGGTGTGATGTACTACGATGCAGCTAATACCACTGAATTTGCAACCAGTTTACAAGCGAAAAAGTCGAGCTCAACCGAGTGTCCACGTAAAGTATTTGTTCCTGTGAATGATGGTCGTTTAGTTGCAGTGAATGCAGATACAGGTAAGGCATGTTCTGACTTTGGTCAAAACGGTGAAGTGAACTTACAAGAGTTCATGCCATATGCGTATCCGGGTGGTTATAACCCGACATCGCCGGGTGTTGTATCTGGTACGACCGTTGTTATCGCTGGATCTGTAACAGATAACCATTCGAATAAAGAGCCATCAGGTGTTATTCGTGGTTATGACGTGAACACTGGTAAATTGTTGTGGGTATTTGATACAGGCGCTGCTGATCCAAATGCAATGCCGGGTCAAGACACAACATTTGTGCATAACTCACCAAACGCATGGGCACCACTTGCCTATGATGCAAAACTGGACATCGTGTATGTACCAACAGGTGTAGGTACGCCAGATATCTGGGGCGGTGACCGTACAGAGTTGAAAGAGCGTTATGCAAACTCAATGCTGGCGATCAATGCAACCACAGGTAAACTGGTATGGCATTTCCAAACCACACATCATGATTTGTGGGATATGGACGTACCATCACAACCTTCATTGGCGGATATTCAGGATAAATCTGGTCAAACAGTGCCTGCAATTTATGTGTTGACTAAAACAGGTAATGCTTTTGTTCTAGATCGTCGTAATGGTCAGCCAATTGTACCGATTACTGAAAAACCAGTGCCGCAAACAGTGAAGTGGGGACCACAAACCAAAGGTGAGTTCTACGCTAAAACTCAACCATTCTCTGACTTTAACTTAGCACCTAAAGATAAATTAACTGATAAAGACATGTGGGGTGCCACCATGTTTGACCAGTTAATGTGTCGTGTGAAATTTAAACGTCTAAACTACGATGGTATTTATACGCCACCTTCAGAAAATGGCACTTTAGTATTCCCGGGTAACCTCGGTGTATTCGAGTGGGGCGGTATGTCAGTGAATGCAGACCGTCAGGTTGCAGTCATGAACCCGATTGGCTTGCCATTCGTGAGCCGTTTAATTCCTGCAGATCCAAACCGTCAACCGGTTGCACGTGGTGCGGGCACAGAGCAAGGCATGCAACCGATGTATGGCACACCATACGGCGTTGATATCAGTCCTTTCCTATCACCATTCGGTTTGCCATGTAAACAACCTGGCTGGGGCTATGTTGCGGGTGTGGATTTGAAAACCCATGATGTGGTTTGGAAAAAACGTATCGGTACTATCCGTGACAGCTTGCCAAATCTATTCCAGTTACCACCAGTGAAAATTGGTGTGCCGGGTCTGGGTGGTTCAATCTCAACTGCGGGTAACGTGATGTTTGTGGGCGCAACCCAAGATAACTACATCCGTGCCTTCAATGTTTCAAATGGCGACAAGTTATGGGAAGCACGTTTACCAGCAGGTGGACAAGCAACACCAATGACTTATGAAGCCAATGGTAAACAGTATGTTGTGATCATGGCCGGTGGACATGGTTCATTTGGGACCAAAATGGGTGATTATCTGGTTGCCTATGCTTTACCAGATAAGAACTAAGCTCATTTAAAAATGGCAGAAAAAAGCTCAGATCCGTCTGGGCTTTTTCTTTTTATGGCAATTAGATAGGCTTATCAATAAAACCGTTATTAAATATGCAAAAAAAGCATTTTGTTGATGAATGAAAGCTCGCTATGCTAGTCGCCTTTATAATGAATGACTAGCCATACGCCATGTATTTATATACGGATTTCGATCAACAACTGATTAACCAACGTGTTGCTCAGTTTCGTGATCAGACAGAACGCTATTTAGCAGGAAAATTAACAGAAGACGAATATCGTCCACTACGTTTGCAAAATGGTTTGTACGTGCAACGTTATGCGCCAATGCTCCGTATCGCTGTGCCGTATGGCTTGATGAATACCAAACAACTCAGAAAAATTGCTGAAATTGCGACGGAATATGACCGTGGTTATGCACACGTTTCCACCCGTCAGAATATTCAGTTGAACTGGCCTGCATTAGAAAATGTGCCTGATATTCTTGCTGAACTGGCAACAGTGCAAATGCATGCGGTACAAACTTCAGGTAACTGTATCCGTAATACCACTACAGATCAGTTTGCGGGTGTCGTAGCAGGCGAGATTGCTGATCCACGTCCAACTTGTGAATTGATTCGTCAATGGAGTACCTTCCATCCTGAATTTGCGTTCTTACCGCGTAAGTTCAAGATTGCAGTGTCTGCCTTGCAAGAGAAAGACCGTGCTGCAACAGCATTCCATGATATCGGCGTTTATCTGGTGCGTAATGATGCGGGTGAAATGGGCTATAAGATCATGGCGGGTGGTGGTTTGGGCCGTACTCCGATCATTGGTAGTGTCATCCGTGAATTCTTGCCACGCGAAGATCTGATTGCTTATCTTGAAGCGACCTTACGTGTTTATAACTTGCATGGTCGTCGTGATAACAAATACAAAGCACGTATCAAGATTCTGGTAAAAGCATTAACACCAGAAGTATTTGCGCAAAAAGTTGAAGCTGAATTTGAACATACCCGTGAAGCATTAAAGATTCAACCTGAAATCTTGAAAAAAATGGATGAAGAATTTACTCCATTTGATTATCAGGATCTGGAAGATCAAGACTTCACAGCGCTGTTTGCCGAGCATCCGAAATTCAAACAATGGTTCAACGTCAATACCAACGCACATAAAGTGAAAGGCTATCGTATTGTTACGATTTCTTTAAAACGTGCAGGGGTTGCGCCTGGTGATGTCACTTCTGAAGAAATGAACTTAATCGCAGACTTGGCGGATAAGTACACCTTTGGTGAGTTCCGTACCACGCACGAACAAAACATTTCATTGGTGGACGTACCACAGAAAGATTTATTTGAATTGTGGCAAACGCTTGAACATCACAACATGGCGCGTGCGCATATCGGCTTTATTACCGATATCATCTGCTGCCCAGGTGGGGATTTCTGTTCATTGGCCAATGCGAAATCAATTCCAATTTCAGAAGCGATTAGCCGTCGTTTTGAAGATTTAGATACGATTTACAATCTTGGCGAGCTTGACCTGAATATCTCAGGCTGTATGAACGCGTGTGGTCATCACCATGTCGGCAATATTGGTATTCTCGGGGTTGATAAAAAAGGTGCTGAGTTCTATCAAATCACTTTAGGTGGTCATGCAGATCATGATGCATCTTTAGGCGATATCTTAGGCCCATCTTTTGCTGCTGATGCTGTACCTGATGTGATTGAAGAAATCCTGAATACTTACCTTGATTTGCGTAATGAAGGTGAGCGTTTTATTGATACGTATCGCCGTGTGGGCATTCAACCATTCAAGGAGCGTGCTTATGCTTAATACATCGCTACAAGTGCTTTCTAAAGATGGCACGATTGCAGACAATACTTATCAGGTCATTGCAGAAGACGGTGTGCTGCCACAAGGTGACGTCGTATTAACAACGGCACAACTTGATCAACTGGCACAGGTGCAGGGCAAAAAAGCGTTGTACATTACCGTAAATGATTCACCTGAAACCCATCAATTTCCATTAAATGAACTCGATGCAATCTTTATTGAGTTTGCCGGTTTCAATGATGGCCGTGGTTATTCATTTGCGGCCTTATTGCGTCGTCAGGGTTACCAAGGTGAGTTGCGTGCGGTCGGTGATATTTTCAAGGATGTTTTGAATTATTTAAAACGTTCTGGCTTTGATACTTTTGTGGTGAAAGAAGGTAAGGACATTCATGAAGCCGCTGCGGGCCTTCAGGACTTCACCAATCCCTATCAGGCTTCAACTGCCGTGCCGCAAGCAAGTTATCAGACCGGGGCCTAAACCGGTTGTAATAAAAAAGCTGAACTCTTGTTCAGCTTTTTTATTTTCTCAAGCTTATTCATCCAGCTGACAATTGATCATCCATTTGATCCCGAACTGATCGGTAAAAGCACCGTAGAGTGCACCCCAGAAGGTTTTTTCCAACGGCATTTCAATCTGGCCATTGACGGACAAGGCGTCAAAAAGCCTCTGCGCATCGTCGAGTTCATCTGGATCGAGGTTAATTGAAATATAATGATTGTTGCCCTGGGTAAAGACACTGTGTGGGGCACAGAATTGGTCGTTAACATCTGAAGCCATCAATACCGTAAATTCATTGATCGGTAAGGAAACATGCAGAATCAGGTTTTTATCAGCTTCGGAAAGTGAGATGCCTTCTGTGGGTGGCATATCACCATAGCGACTAAGCATGGCAAACTCACCGCCAAATACCGATTTATAAAAATTAAAAGCCTGTTCGGTTTGTCCTTTGAAATTTAAATAATGATTCAGTTGCATGGGGACGTCCTGTTGTTTTTTTATACAAAGCATAACTTAGCGGGAATTTAACAATTGGTGCATTATTTTTTGTAATTCCCAAAACAAAAAATCCTGCGCTGGGCAGGATTTTTCGGTTCATCAGATCGATCCTTAGATCAATTCAATCGCAACTGCGGTTGCTTCACCGCCACCGATACAGAGTGCTGCAACACCTTTTTTACCGCCCGTGCGTTTAAGTGCATGAATCAAGGTGAGGATAATACGAGAACCTGTAGAACCAACAGGATGTCCTAATGCACAAGCACCACCATTGATATTTACTTTCTCTGCATCCAGCTTGAAATCATCAATCGGGCACATGGTCACCATCGCAAATGCTTCATTGATTTCCCAAAGGTCAACTTCTTGTGCATCCCAGCCGGCTTTTTTCAATACTTTTTCGATTGCACCGACAGGAGCAATGGTAAATTCAGAAGGGTGCTGTGAGTTTGACGCTGTTGCAATAATTTTTGCCAAAGGTTGTAAACCACGTTGCGCCGCAACATCACTTGAGGTTAGAACCAGTGCAGAAGCACCATCAGAAATCGAGCTTGCATTCGCTGCAGTAATGGTTCCATCTTTTGCAAAAGCAGGTTTAAGTGACGGGATTTTGTCGATTTTTGCGCTTAAAGGTTGTTCATCCTGATCGACAACCACATCACCTTTACGGGTTGAAACCGTTACAGGCGTGATCTCGTCTTTGAAGTATCCTTCAGTAATCGCTTTCTGTGCACGTTGTAGTGAACGAATCGCAAAGTCATCCATTTGCTCACGTGTATAACTACGTTTGTTTGCCATATCCTGAGCAAATGAACCCATTAAACGACCTGTTTCTGCATCTTCAAGACCATCAAGGAACATATGATCCTTGATTTCACCATGGCCCATGCGATAGCCGCCGCGTGCTTTAGGTAACACATAAGGCGCATTGGTCATTGATTCCATACCACCCGCAACCACAATCTCTGCACTACCAGCCTTGATCATGTCTGCTGCCTGCATTACTGCTTTCATGCCAGAACCACAAAGCTTGTTGATGGTGACCGCACCGGTAGAATCTGGTAAACCTGCTTTACGCATTGCCTGACGAGCTGGGCCTTGTTTAAGGCCGGCTGGTAATACGCAGCCCATGATGACTTCTTCTACATCAGTTGGTTGCAGGCCAGAGCGAGCAATAGCTTCTTTAATGGTTACTGCACCTAACTCTGGTGCTGTAACACCTGATAATGCACCTTGGAAGCCACCCATTGCAGTACGAGCGCCATTAACAATTACGATGTCAGTCATTATGTGTCTCCACACTTATAATTTATAAAAAATATTCCAAACCTAAGCAGTATATTAAAAAAACAACCGGAATAAAGCCTTTTACTTTTTTTAAGCTAGACTGAGGAGTTTTTAACAGCTGGATATTTTCTCAAAGCGAATGTTGCCCATACGGCTTAATCGAATTTTGCTATGATAGTCTGGCGAAGTTGAACAGTAAGTAAAACTGCCATTTGCAGCAAAAGGGAGTCCATTTTCTCCCTGAAAAATGATTGCATTGGGAGTAGCGCCAAAAGCGCTGTAATGCAGATGACCATATTTAAGATTCAGGGATACGGTAAATAGCAGGGTCTCAGTCGGATCCCGTTTTCTATTGCGGTTGCTATCGATAAAACCGATAAAGCCTTTATTCCAGTCTGTACCACAATCATTTAAGTCATTACTTGGGCACAGCATCACATTTTTATGGTAAAGCTGTGCATCCACCTTTGCTTTTTGTATATGAATTGTGAGGTTTCTTTTTAAGTGAGTGGCCTCAATTGAAACCATTACGTCGCGAAAATATGGTAGGGCTATACAGGTAAGAATCGCGAGTACACTAAGAATGATAAGCAGTTCACTCAATGTAAATCCATGTGGTCTAAACATGTTTTTCCTGTCTATTTTTATTAACTTTTTTATTAACAATATGTTAAGCGTAAACTTGATTTGTGCTCATCAAAAAAACTAACAAATGAGTTAAATAATACTTAAGCATAGATTCATAGACAATAATCTATTAAAAGCTGTATGAAAATTGAAAATTTACGGAACTACAACGGAAATTGTAAGCAATTTTGTCAATAATTTACGAGGTTAAAGTTATCAAGCACTTGGAAAATTCATCAAGTGTTTGTATGATTCAAAGTGAAGTGAATGGCTTAAAAATAATGTTGTAGAACATTAATGTTCTCAGTACGAAAAATCATAGGCTGAGCTTACACAACAAACAATTGTTATCTCTGGAGGATATCCATGAAATTGAGTCGTATTGCACTTGCTATGCTTGTTGCTGCTCCTTTAGCTGCTGCTAATGCTGGCGTAACAGTAACTCCATTAATGCTTGGTTACACATTCCAAGACACTAAACACAATAATGGTGATAAGCATTTAACAAATGGTCCTGAAATTCAGGATGATTTATTTGTTGGTGCGGCATTAGGTATTGAGTTAACACCTTGGTTAGGTTTTGAAGCTGAATATAACCAAGTTAAAGGTGATGTTGACGGTACTGTTGCTAATGCTGAATACAAGCAACAACAAATCAACGGTAACTTCTATGTTACTTCTGATTTGATCACTAAAAACTACGACAGCAAAATCAAGCCATATGTATTGTTAGGTGCTGGTCACTACAAATACAAATTTGATGATGCTACTGCTGCTGAATTCGGTCGTGCTGGTCGTGGTCTGAAAGAAGAAGGTACTTTAGGTAATGCTGGTTTCGGTGCTTTCTGGCGCTTAAACGATGCTTTATCTCTTCGTACTGAAGCTCGTGGTACTTATAACATCGATGAAGATTTCTGGAACTATACAGCGCTTGCTGGCTTAAACGTAGTTCTTGGTGGTCACTTGAAACCTGCTGCTGCAGTGGTAGAAGTTGCTCCGGTTGAGCCAACTCCAGTTGCTCCACAACCACAAGAGTTGACTGAAGACCTTAACATGGAACTTCGCGTATTCTTCGATACGAACAAGTCTGACATCAAGCCACAATACAAGTCTGAAATTGCTAAAGTTGCAGAGAAGTTAGCTGAATACCCGAATGCGACTGCTCGTATTGAAGGTCACACAGATAACACTGGTCCACGTAAGTTAAACGAACGTTTATCTTTAGCGCGTGCTAACTCTGTTAAATCTTCACTTGTAAATGAATACAACGTTGATGCTTCTCGCTTGTCAACTCAAGGTTTCGCTTGGGATCAACCGATTGCTGACAACAAAACTAAAGAAGGTCGTGCTATGAACCGTCGCGTATTCGCTGCGATTTCTGGTAGCCGTACTGTTCTTGTACAACCAGGTCAACAAGCTCAATAATTTGAGTGTATGAACTAAAAAAAAGCGACTCGTCAGAGTCGCTTTTTTTATGAGTTATTCTGTTATATAGCATCCATAAGGAAAGTGGGGCATAATATTTAAAAAGTAGGCGTCGATTAAACGGGGCTTAATTGCGAATAGCGTGTTGGAATTATTTAGCTTTATTGAAAAGATTTTGATAGCTTGTTAAAATTTTGATTAAAAAGTGATAAGCTCTCACAGCTTTGTTAGATATTGTTAAATTTAGAATTTTCTAAATTTTTGAAGAGAGATAAGTCTTTTCAGTAATACCTGAGCAAATGTTACTAAATACTTGGAAAATTGATCGGGTATTTGTATGATTTAACGTAAGGTGAATGACTGAAAAAGATACAACAAGACTATTTCTCAGCATTCAAAAGTTATTAGAGTTTAGAGAACAAACAATTTTTTGTTTTTGGAGGATATCCATGAAATTGAGTCGTATCGCACTTGCTCTGCTTGTTGCTGCTCCTATGGCTGCTGCAAATGCAGGCGTAACTGTCACTCCTTTAATGCTTGGTTATACCATGTTCGATACCGAACATAACAACCGTGGCGATAAAGGTCAATTAACCCCGGGCGCAGAGCTAGATGACGATTTGTTCGTTGGTGCTGCTCTTGGTGTGGAAATTACACCTTGGTTAGGTGCTGAAGTTGAATATAGCCAGATTAAAGGCGATACCAGCACCAATAATGACTATAAAGGTCGTAACATTGCTGGTAATGCTTATGTGACTTCTGACCTGATCACGAAAAACTATGACAGCAAAATCAAGCCATATGTATTAGCAGGTGCTGGTCACTACAAATACGAAGGTGACGACATCTATGGTGGCAAGCAAGAAGGTACATTGGCAAATGCAGGTGGTGGTGTATTCTGGCGCTTGAACGATGCATTATCTCTTCGTACAGAAGCACGTGGTACTTACCACTTTGATGAAAAATTCTGGAACTACACAGCGCTTGCTGGCTTAAACGTTGTTCTTGGCGGTCACTTGAAACCTGCTGCACCAGTGGTAGAAGTTGCTCCGGTTGAGCCAACGCCAGTTGCGCCACAACCACAAGAGTTGACTGAAGACCTGAACATGGAACTTCGCGTATTCTTCGATACCAACAAGTCTGACATCAAGCCGCAATACAAAACTGAGATTGCTAAAGTTGCAGAGAAGTTAGCTGAATACCCGAATGCGACTGCTCGTATTGAAGGTCACACAGATAACACTGGTCCACGTAAGTTAAACGAACGTTTATCTTTAGCGCGTGCTAACTCTGTTAAATCTTCATTGGTAAATGAATACAACGTTGATGCATCTCGTTTGTCAACTCAAGGTTTCGCTTGGGACCAACCGGTTGCTGACAACAAGACTAAAGAAGGTCGTGCTATGAACCGTCGCGTATTCGCTGCGATCACTGGTAGCCGTACTGTTCTTGTACAACCAGGTCAGCAAGCTCAATAATTTGAGTGTATGAACTAAAAAAAAGCGACTCGTCAGAGTCGCTTTTTTTTATGCTTAGACGTTT
Source organism: Acinetobacter calcoaceticus (assembly GCF_051947995.1). Taxonomy (GTDB): domain Bacteria; phylum Pseudomonadota; class Gammaproteobacteria; order Pseudomonadales; family Moraxellaceae; genus Acinetobacter. Next base: position 385,448 of record NZ_JBLVVH010000002.1, read on the forward strand.
TTCTGTAGGGTTGATGTAAAAGAAAAGACATCATCGTTAAAAACAGAATAATCTTGAGGAAATAATGTCGGTCTCGTGAGGATTGTTTAGTTTTATTGAAAAGATTTTGTTAACTGGTTAATATTTTGATTAAAAAGTGATAAGCTCTCACTGCTTTGTTAAAGGCTGCTAAATTAGAATTTTTGGGAGAGAAATAAGTCGTTTTCAGTGGCGCTAAATAAAATGATAGGAGATGCTGGAGAGCTATCCAGTATTTACTTAATTGCATATAAAGAGCATGGCTGAAAAGGTACAACATGACTATTTCTTTGTATTCAAAAGCTATTAGAGTTTAAAGAACAAACAATTTTTTGTTTTTGGAGAATATTGATGAAATTGAGTCGTATCGCACTTGCTGTGCTTGTTGCTGCTCCTATGGCTGCTGCAAATGCAGGCGTAACTGTCACTCCTTTACTGCTTGGTTATACCATGTTCGATACCGAACATAACAACCGTGGCGATAAAGGTCAATTAACCCCGGGCGCAGAGCTAGATGATGATTTATTCGTTGGTGCTGCTCTTGGTGTGGAAATTACACCTTGGTTGGGTGCTGAAGTTGAATATAGCCAGATTAAAGGCGATACCAGCACCAATAATGACTATAAAGGTCGTAACATTGCTGGTAATGCTTATGTGACTTCTGACCTGATCACGAAGAACTATGACAGCAAAATCAAGCCATATGTATTAGCAGGTGCTGGTCACTACAAATACGAAGGTGACGACATCTATGGTGGCAAGCAAGAAGGTACATTGGCAAATGCAGGTGGTGGTGTATTCTGGCGCTTGAACGATGCATTATCTCTTCGTACAGAAGCACGTGGTACTTACCACTTTGATGAAAAATTCTGGAACTACACAGCGCTTGCTGGCTTAAACGTTGTTCTTGGCGGTCACTTGAAACCTGCTGCACCAGTGGTAGAAGTTGCTCCGGTTGAGCCAACGCCAGTCACTCCGCCACCACAAGAGTTGACTGAAGACCTGAACATGGAACTCCGTGTATTCTTCGATACCAACAAGTCGACGATTAAGCCACAATACAAAACTGAGATTGCTCAGGTTGCTGCAAAAATGGCTGAATATCCGAATGCAACAGCGCGTATTGAAGGTCATACAGATAACACTGGTCCTCGTAAGTTAAACGAACGTTTATCTTTAGCGCGTGCTAACTCTGTTAAGGCTTCCTTGGTAAATGAATACAATGTTGACGCATCCCGTTTGTCGACTCAAGGCTTCGCTTGGGATCAACCGATTGCAGATAACAAGACTAAAGAAGGTCGTACGATGAACCGTCGTGTATTTGCGACCATTTCTGGCAGCCGTACTGTTCAAGTACAACCAGGTCAGCAAGCTCAATAATTTGAGTGTATGAACTAAAAAAAAGCGACTCGTCAGAGTCGCTTTTTTGTTGGGTGAATTTTGAGATTGAAAAAATTTAAACATGTTGAATGCTCCTGTGTTGCTATTGGAAATACTGACTTTATTTAAAGGTTTATTACCACATTTGCTTTTTGAGTTGCTGTTTAGCCGCTTGTCTGTCACGACGATGCTGTGCTCGCGGTTTTTCAGTTTCATGTACGCCACCTTTATGTAATAAAGGGGAGAGTGCGACAGGATTCCGCACTTTAATTTGAGGCATAGGTTTCAGTTTCATAGTATTAACCTTTAATACATAGGATTTGCTTAAGTGTGTGCACAATCTCGATCAAATCTGACTGGTTTGCCATCACCTGATCAATGTCTTTATATGCACTGGGTATTTCATCAATAACACCGCTATCTTTTCGGCATTCGATGCCTTGTGTTTGCTGAATCAGATCATCCTGGCTAAATAGGAGTTTGGCTTTATTCCGGCTCATTTTTCGTCCTGCGCCATGGGAACATGAGCAGAAAGATTCAGGGTTGGCCTTGCCTTTAACAATGTAAGAGCGAGCCCCCATCGAACCCGGAATAATGCCTAATTCATCTAGGCCAGCCCGAATGGCGCCTTTACGGGTAATCAGCAAATCTTCACCAAAATGGTTTTCTCGGCTGACATAGTTATGATGGCAGTTAATGGCCTCTTTGGTCATTTGAAATGGAGGTAGCATGGGGCGGATCGCTTCTAAAATCAGACGCATCATTTCACGTCGATTTTCAAAAGCATATTCCTGGGCCCACTCAACTGCCTCAACATAATCATTAAAGCTATTTGAACCTTCCGCAAAATAGCTCAAATCTTTGTCGGGTACATGTCCAAAGCGGTGTTGAGCCTCTTTCTTGGCGAGTTCGATGAAATAGGTGCCAATCACATTGCCTAAGCCACGACTGCCTGAATGTAGCATCACCCAGACTTCCTGATTTTCATCCAGACAGAGTTCAATAAAGTGATTGCCTCCACCTAAAGTACCGAGCTGCTTTTGCCAGGTTGCATCAAACTTCCTGAGCATACGCACTAGGCCTGGATGCTTTTTAATGATGGGTTGCAAGCGTTTTTCGAGTGGAATAATGCTCGAAGCTTTTGCCTTGACCTGTTTATGCAACTCAAAACCAACAGGAACTTTACGTTCAATGGCATGGCGTAACGGTGCAAGATTGTCCGGAAGCTGTGAAGCTTTAAGATTAAGTCTGATGGCATTCATGCCACAACCAATATCAACGCCGACAGCGGCAGGAATGATGGCATTTTTCGTGGGAATCACGCTGCCAACAGTCGCGCCTTTACCGACATGTACGTCAGGCATCACGGCAATATGTGAATAAACAAATTGCAATTGTGCCATTTTTTTCAATTGTTCAATGCTTTCGCTATCAATATCGTTGGTGAAAATTTTCACTGGAACGCCATAGGTAGCATCAGCATTAAGTATTTTTTGTATGCCCATAAGATTCTCTCTTCTTATATTTTTCGTCCGAACAGGCATAAAAAAACCCAGCGAATGCCAGGTTAAATAGAGCATTCGGACAAGTGATCAATCGATTTGTACACTTGTCCGTGAGTCGACAGTGCCAAATCTTATCGTGTGGTTCCTGATTGTAATGGCATGCTGTCGTCCTCCTATTGTGTGGTGCCGTTGAAAATATGAGCGGAATTGTACTCATATTTTCATTCGGGTCAAGTAAAAAGCGGTTTTTTATTCGCCTTCTTTCACATTCATATCTTTATAAGCAATCAGTTTGGTTTTGTGTTTCCACTTATAGCCCAGCCAAATTGCCAAGAATAATGGAATACTGATATAGGTTGACACTAGGCCTAACCAGTCAATTTTACCACCAAGCAATGCTTGATAGTTTTGACCTAAGATAATGATTGAACAAAGAATAAATGCAAACCAAGGCGCGAATGGGAAGAATTTGGCACGATAAGCCAGATCTTCAACCTTATAACCTTGAGCAATATAACCTTTACGGAAACGGTAGTGTGAAATTGCAATCCCTAACCAGACAATGAAGCCACACATCCCGGACATGTTGAGTAGCCAGTTAAATACCTGTTTCTCGCCAATAAAGGTGGTTAAGAAGCACAATGCTGCAACCGCAGTCGTCGCATAAAGTGCATTCATAGGCACGCCACGACCATCCAGTCTTGAGAACCACTTCGGGGCACGGCCTTCTTTGGCCATATCAAATAGCATACGGGTAGAAGAGTACATGCCTGAGTTACCCGCAGACAGGATTGCGCTGAGAATCACTGCATTCATCAAGCTGGCAGCAAAGGCAAAACCTGCTTTTTCATACAATAACGTGAATGGTGAAAGGGCAATATCTTCACTTTGTGCTGCTTTTAACAGGAGTGGATCATCATAGCTAACTAATGTGCCGATGATGAAAATACACAGGATATAGAACAGTAGAATGCGCCAGAAGATTTGTTTGATTGCCAATGGAATGGTTTTTTTCGGATCTTTGGATTCGCCTGCGGCAACCCCGACCATTTCAGTGCCTTGGAAGGAGAATCCGGCAATCATGGCTACACCAATCAAGGCCTGAAATCCACCAACAAAAGGAGCTTCCTTATATGTCCAGTGTTGAAATACCGATACATTTGGCGTCAGCATGATTTTGGCAATCATCCAGATACCGATGACAATAAACACGATAATGGCAACGACTTTGATCAAAGAGAATAAAAACTCACTTTCACCAAACCCTTTGACCGTTAGGGCGTTAATTCCAAAAATAATCGCAAGGAAGATCGCACTCCAGTAGAACCCAGGAATATCGGGGAACCAGAACTTCATAATGAACTGAACTGCAACCAGCTCGAAAGCGACGGTAATCGCCCAGTTGTACCAATAGTTCCAACCCAAGGCAAAACCAAAGCCATCTTCGACATAACGGCTGCCATAGGTAAAGAATGCACCAGAGGTTGGATTGTGCGTGGCTAATTCGCCTAAACTGGTCATCAAGAAATAAATCATGATACCGATCAGGGCATAAGCCAATAACGCACCACCAGGACCTGCATTGGCAATGGTTGAACCTGAAGCGAGGAATAAGCCTGTGCCGATCGATCCACCAATGGCAATCATGTTCAGGTGACGTGCCCCGAGCTTACGCTGTAGGTGTTGAGGAGCAGATGTATCGCTCATAAAAATTCCTTAAAATGTTTATTTTGCACAGGCATATAACACCTTGAATCCTTGTTGATCAGCTTTCACCATACATTGACCAAAACTTTGTTCAATGAGAGGGGGATAGTTCAGAAAACGGTTTGCCACGATCCATAATTCACCTGATTTTTTCAGATGTACGCTCGCATGCTGGCAAAGTTCTTCACTTGCATCGTAATTGGTATGAATCCCCTGATGAAAAGGTGGATTGCTTACGATGGCGTCCAGATCTTTGGGCGCATCTCTAAACCCGGTTACCGGTTGTAGAGTTAACTGATTGAGATCCAGATTGTTTTTCTGGAAAGTCAGCTCAGTTGAACGTAACGCAAATGCATCAACATCAAGTGCAAAAATTTGCTGGTTCGGATTTAGCTTGGCTAAATAAGCGCTAATAATTCCAGCACCACAACCAAAGTCGGCAATCTTACCTGATTTTACTTGACTAAGGTAAGGGACTAAGACGGCTGTTCCGACATCTAAATGATCCTGACTAAAGACACCCGGTAGGGCACAGACCTTTAATTGATCCTGATCTATTTGAACTGTATAGCTTTTTAACCAATGTTCCAGTGGTTTCAACTGCTCAGTTTTTTCGATCTTCATTTGCCAGAACTGGCAGTGACGTGCACTATCCAGCTTTAGTGTTTTACCATAGGGCTGTAATTGTTTTGCTGCCCGCTCTACGCCGCCTTTTTTTTCACCGACCAGAAAGACATTCTGCTCAAGTTTTAGGTGGCTGACTACAACATGCAGAATATAATTCAGTAACTCTTTTGATTTAGGCACAAAAATAACCACCTGATCAAAGCTGGCTTGCGGAAACTCAACCGAAAAATGTGAGTGAATGCCGGCATTTTGAAAAGCCTGATGATCAGCATAATTCCAGCTCCACACCGATGCCTGAACTTGGTCTGGGAAGTTTTTTGCGAGTTGATCATTCGGTGCATTAATCAGTAAGACGTGCCCGTTTAAATAATCTTGCTGTCTGATGACAACTTCACTACGTGGATCCATTTTGATCTCTCATCAAAAACAAAGCTCAGTCGTGAAACTGGGCACTTGACGTTGTTTGTGAATTACTTATGTGTTTCGGGTAAAACAATATTTAAAATCAAGGCTGCGATACCGCCTGTTGCCACACCTGAGCTAAAAATATTTTTAAATAGCTCGGGCAGGTGTTCAAGGATTTGAGGTACTTGAGCAACACCGAGGCCGAGTGCAAGTGAAATGGCAATAATCAGCAGGGCACGACGATCAAGGTGAATACTTGAAAGAATGTTGATGCCGGAAGCAGCAACAGCGCCAAACATGACCATCACAGCGCCACCCAGTACCGCTTGTGGTACTGCTTGAATCACTGCAGCAACAGCAGGGAACAGGCCTAAGATAATCAGTAATACTGCAATCCAGATCCCGACATAACGACTTGCCACACCTGTCAATTGAATTACACCATTGTTTTGTGCAAACACGGAACTTGGGAAAGTGTTGAAGATCCCTGCCAAGAAGGAGTTTGCACCATTGACCAGTACGCCACCTTTAATGCGTTGCATCCAGACCGGACCATCAACAGGCTGGTTAGAAATTTTACTGGTTGCAGTGACATCACCAATCGCTTCAAGTGAGGTGACAAGGTAAATGAAAGCCATTGGAATAAATAAGCTCCAAGAGAAACTTAATCCAAAATGCATTGGTGTTGGAATCTGGATCAGCGGTGCATCCTGCAGTACGGAAAAGTTTAAATGTCCCATGAAGCCGGCTAGAATGTAACCAATCACTAAAGCAATCAGAATGGCTGAACTTTTGACCCAGATAATCCGAATACGATTCAGCAGGATGATAATGGCCAGCACGGTACATGACATGATCAGGTTATCGGCATTGGCAAAAGTATTGTCCTGCATGGCCGTATAACCACCACCCATGCTGATCAGTCCTTCTTTAATCAAGGTTAAACCAATCAGAAGCACGACGATGCCTGTCACTAATGGCGTGATCAGCTTTTTCACCCACGGCAGAATTCGGGAGACGCCCATTTCAATAAACGAACCTGCAATGACCACACCAAAAATTGCTGCCATCACTTGTTCAACTGGGGTGCCTGCTGCAACCATCGCGCTACCAATACCGATGATCGGACCGATAAAGTTAAAGCTGGTACCCTGAACAATCAAAAGTCCTGCACCAAATGGGCCCACCTTTTTACATTGTAAAAAGGTGGCAATGCCTGAAATGATTAAAGACATGGACAGGATCATATTGGTGTCTTCACGAGAGACGCCAAGTGCCAGACAAATCAGTAATCCGGGGGTGACAATCGGGACCAAAATCGCCAAAAGATGCTGTAGGGCGGCTAAAAATGCAACAAAAGGTTTCGGTCGATCGTTAAGTCCGTAGACCAGATCTAGCTGCTGCTGAGGTTGTGAATTCGACATGGGAGTATAAAAAGCGAGAGGCATTAGTGGAATATTCTAATAGAGTTAACTCGCTTTACCAACGATTCTATGACACTTCGTCAGAAAAAAAGTGCACTGTCAATAAACTGTCACTACTAAACTGTAGTATTTTTCTGTATAATTTGCCCTCAAATTTAAAGCGTATCGAATTTTACATGTCAGATATTAAAACTCTCCGTAACATTGCCATTATTGCGCACGTCGATCATGGTAAGACGACTCTAGTCGACAAACTTTTACAACAATCAGGTGCTCTTGGTGATCGCGCAGGCGAGATTGAACGTGTTATGGATTCTAACGCGCTTGAGTCTGAACGTGGTATTACCATTCTTGCAAAAAACACTGCAATCAAATGGTTAGATGCACGTACAAACACCGAATACCGCATCAACATTGTGGACACCCCGGGACACGCCGACTTCGGTGGTGAAGTGGAACGTGTAATGTCGATGGTTGACTGTGTATTGCTTCTTGTAGACTCACAAGAAGGTCCAATGCCGCAAACTCGTTTCGTAACGCAAAAAGCGTTCGCGCGTGGTTTGAAACCAATCGTAATTATCAACAAAGTTGACAAGCCAAGTGCGCGTCCAGACTGGGTAATCGATCAAGTTTTTGATTTGTTTGATAACTTAGGCGGTACTGACGAACAGTTAGACTTCCCTGTTGTGTATGCTTCTGGTCTTCGTGGTGTTGCAGGTCCTTCACCAGAAGAATTAGCGGATGACATGACACCGTTGTTCCAAACGATTGTAGACATTGTTGAACCGCCAGCAGTTGATGTTGATGGTCCTTTCCAGATGCAGATTTCATCACTTGACTATAACAGTTTCGTTGGTGTTATCGGTGTTGGCCGTATTCAACGTGGTTCAGTGAAATTAAACACACCTGTGACTGTGATTGATAAAGATGGTAAGACACGTAACGGTCGTATCTTGAAAATCATGGGTTACCACGGTTTGGAGCGTGTTGATGTAGAATCTGCATCAGCAGGTGATATCGTATGTATTACAGGTATTGATGCACTTAATATTTCTGACACGATTTGTGATCCGAAAAACGTAGAAGCTTTACCTGCATTGTCTGTAGATGAACCTACAGTTTCGATGACATTCCAGGTGAACAACTCACCATTCGCTGGTAAAGAAGGTAAGTTCGTTACTTCACGTAACATCCGTGAGCGTCTTGACCGTGAATTGATTCACAACGTGGCATTACGTGTTGAAGATACCGACAGTCCAGACCGTTTCAAGGTTTCTGGTCGTGGTGAACTTCATCTTTCAGTATTGATTGAAAACATGCGTCGCGAAGGCTTCGAAATGGGCGTATCACGTCCACAAGTGATCATCAAAGAAATTGATGGTGAAAGACAAGAGCCGTATGAGAACGTAACGTTTGACGTTGAAGAACAGCACCAAGGTTCTGTAATGGAACAAATGGGTCACCGTAAAGGTGAGATGACCAATATGGAAGTTGATGGCAAAGGCCGTATCCGTATTGAAGCGACTGTTCCTTCACGTGGTTTGATCGGTTTCCGTTCTGAATTCTTGACCATGACCTCTGGTACAGGGATCATGACTTCAAGCTTCTCTCACTACGGTCCTGTAAAACAGGGTAGCGTTGCCAAGCGTCAAAATGGTGTATTGATTTCAATGGTTCAAGGTACTTGCTTGGGCTATGCACTCTTTACACTTCAAGACCGTGGTCGTTTATTCGCTAAGCCACAGTTAGAAGTATATGAAGGGATGATCGTGGGTATTAACTCTCGTTCAGACGATATGGTTGTAAACCCAACTAAAGCAAAACAGTTAACCAACGTTCGTGCGTCAGGTACTGATGATGCCTTAACTTTAACGCCTGCAATTGAATACACGCTTGAACAAGCACTTGAATTCATTGAAGATGATGAGTTAGTTGAAGTAACACCAAAATCGATTCGTATCCGTAAGCGTTACTTAACTGAAAACGAACGTAAGCGTAACCGCGATAAATAATTTTTCTTCACTGAAAAATGACAAAACCGCTAAATTTATTTAGCGGTTTTTTATTGCATAAATTCAAGGGGAAGGACATGCTTAAGGACATATTTTTATGAAAATAAAAAGTGTTGTTAAAGTGTGAAATAGCTTTCTTTTTTTGATAAAAATATTAAATTACCAACATTATTTGGATAACTGCGCCTGTGTAATAAACAATGCAAAAACAGGGCGTGATCACGTTCGACTCTGGAGAGTAATAGATGAGTATTATTAAAGAATTTAAAGAGTTTGCCATCAAAGGCAATATGATGGACTTGGCGATTGGTGTCATCATTGGTGGTGCTTTCGGTAAAATCATTGACTCATTGGTAAAAGATATCGTAATGCCAGTGATTTCATGGATCCTGGGTGGTGAAGTGGACTACACCAACTGGTTCCTGATCTTGGGCGATAACCCAACCAACATTACTACACTCAAAGCGGCACAAGATGCCGGCTTGAACGTATTTGCCTATGGTAATTTCTTGACCATCTTGATTAACTTCCTGCTATTGGCTTGGGTCGTATTCTTGTTGGTGAAAGTGATGAACCGTATTCGTAAGCAAGAAGAAGCTGCGCCTGAGCCGGAAGCGACACCAGAAGATGTTCAATTGTTGCGTGAAATTCGTGATGAATTGAAAAAACAAGGCTGATCACTCAGCTAAAAAAAACGGTATCCTTGATGCCGTTTTTTATTGTCTGTAAAAAATATGAATTTCTTGGGACTTCATTGCAACAGGCCTTGTAGATTAAGAAAGGGGAAAGAATAGTGAATCGTTTATTTGTATATGGCACCTTATGCCCAAATCGGGAAAATGCGCATATTTTAGGTGAAATCGGTGGGGACTGGCAGTCTGCTGCAGTTCACGGCACGGTTCATATACTGGACTGGGGGCCAGATCAAGGTTTGCCTGCAATCGTTTTAAACTCGAATGACCCTTTGGTTGAAGGCTATTTGTTTAGTACTGAAAAACTAGAACAGAACTGGCAAATGCTGGATGATTTTGAAGGCATGCAGTACCAACGGGTACAAACTCAAGTCCAGCTAGAGACAGGCGAAACAATCACTGCATGGACTTATGTCATGAAAGAACAAGAGTAATCGGAAAAGAGGTGAGCTTAACGGCCTGTTTAAGCTCGATTTGCTTACCTTAAATTTCCCATACGGAATTTAACTTCCAACAAATGAAAACCAAACTGGCTTTTTACAGGACCATGTAAAACCCGTTCTGCTGCCGTAAACACCAGCTTATCAATGACAGGCACCAGCTGTCCCTTTCTCACTTCACCGAGCTCGCCACCACGTTTGGCAGAGTTGCAGGTGGAATATTGCTTGGCAATTTTGCCAAAATCAGCACCTGACTGAATGCGCTTTTTCAGCTGTTCAGCCAAATCTTTATCTTTTACAAGGATATGTCGAACAATTGCAGTTTGCATAAAGTTGTTCTCCTTCAATACATCTTAAATTGTTTAGGTTTTATTTCGCTTTAAAGGTTGGCATTGCGGGCAGAATACACTGGCACGCTGACCTAACTTCAAGTTTTCCAACGTGGTCTCGCAATTGACGCACATTTCACCAGCACGCCCATAGGCCAATAAGGTTTGTTGGAAATAACCATTTTCACCCATGGCATTACTGTAATCACGTAAAGTTGACCCACCTAAATCAATGGCTTGTTTTAAGATGCGTTTAACCTCAATCACCAGCTTTTCCACTTGTACTTTGCTCAAGGTTGAAGCAGGTTGTGCTGGATGTACACCAATGTTGAACAGGCTTTCAGTTGCATAAATATTGCCAACGCCGACCACCACATGGTTATCCATTAAAGCAATTTTAATGCCGACATTTTTTTTACTGAGCTTTTCACGCAAATAAGTGGCATTAAAATCTTCACTAAGCGGTTCTGGACCCAGTGTATCAATCAGTTTGCTTTGATTGTCTGGATCGAGCCAGAGAATACAACCAAAACGACGTGGATCATGATAACGCAGTTGTTGATCTTCAAAGTCAATGATGAGGTGATCGTGCTTTCTCAATTCATCATTTGGTTGGCACAGACGGAAACTACCTGACATACCTAAATGCCAAAGCATTTGATCTTGTTCAAATTCGGCCAGAATATATTTGGAACGACGCTTAAGCGCCGTTAAACGTTGCCCCACCAATTTGTCCAGATCATTGGGGATGGGCCAGCGTAAGCTTGGATTAAAGACTTGAACTGCTTGAACGCGTTGCTCTAGTAGCGGGAGTAAACTGGTTTTGGTAGTTTCAACTTCAGGAAGTTCGGGCATGGTGTACTCAAGTTGTTTCAACAACAATACAATGAGGGCAAATGTTTGACTTACAATTATGCAGGTATTTAATTTTATTTGCTAATCTAGGCCAATCTTAATCTTGACTGTTTGTAGCAAGCATTAAATATGTAAGATAAATATAAAATAATCATAATCTTACTTTTAAACTCCGCTTTTTTATTTTTAGAGAAATAAGGAATCTTCATGCCTACATTGAAAATTAACCTTCTGTATGGTTGCGTAGCCATGTGTATGGGGGCGGGTAGCTCTTTTACATGGGCAATTGAATCTGAGGCAGCAGCAACGGTACAGCTTCCTACCATTAAAGTTGAGGCAACTCGTACCGATACCACCTATATGCAAACACCTGCCTCCATTTTTAGGGTCGATATGCCTAAAAATGATCAGTCCGCTCAGGTTAATTTAACTGAAGTGGTTAAGGGTATTCCGAGTGTTCAGTTACGTAACCGAGAAAATTATGCACAAGATTTGCAGCTCTCGATGCGTGGTTTTGGTGCACGTTCAACATTTGGAGTGCGTGGAATCCGTCTATATACCGATGGCATTCCAGCAACCATGCCAGATGGACAGGGACAAACTTCAAATATAGATTTGGGTAGCTTGAGCCATCTTGAAGTCTTAACCGGCCCATTTTCTTCTCTTTATGGAAACTCTTCTGGTGGCGCGATATTAGCCACAACGCGTGAGGGACAGGGCAAAGATTCGATTGAGATGAGCTATGCGGGTGGTAGCCACAATAAAAATCGTGCAGGACTCGTGTTACAAGGCGGTGCCAAAAACCAGAACGAACCGAGTTATATCGTCAGCTCTTCTTATTTTGATACCGATGGTTTTCGTGACCATAGTGGTGCCAATAAAGTTTTAAGCAATGCCAAGCTGACATGGGATCTCGATGATGGTAGTAAGATCAATTGGATCACCAACTATGTCAAGATTGATGCAGATGATCCAGGTGGTTTAACCCGTGCAGATTGGGAGAAAAATCCGAAACAGGTCGCTAAAAATGTGCTGGATTACAATGCCCGCAAAACAATTGATCAGACCCAGACAGGTTTGACTTGGTCAAAACCCATCAATGATCAAAATGAACTGTATGCGATGACCTATATTGGGCAACGTCAGGTAACACAATATCAGTCTATTCCAGATACGGTACAGAAGAATCCCAATACGCCCTATCAAGCTGGTGGCGTAATTGATTTTAAACGTGATTATTATGGGGCTGACTTCCGCTGGACTGGAAAAGATTTATTACCGAATACCCAATTTAGTGCAGGGGTCGCGATTGATGCAATGAATGAAGACCGTCAAGGCTACCAAAACTTTAATGATGCAGGTGATAAAGGGGTGAAAGGTGCTGTGCGCCGTGATGAACGTAATACTTTGTGGAATGTTGATCCCTATCTACAAGCATCGTGGTCTTTTTTACCCAGCATGCGTTTAGATACAGGGCTACGTTATAGCAATGTGCATTATAAATCGAAAGATCATTATATTGTTGGTTTGAACGGGGATAATAGCGGTAAGACAACATATGAAGAAGTATTGCCTTCGGTTGCATTAAGCTGGCAAATCATCCCTGAGGTTCTGGCTTATGCGAGCTATGCCAAAGGGTTTGAAACACCGACCTTTACTGAAATGGCTTATCCTGCACAAGGTGGTGCCAGTACGCTCGATTTAAAACCATCCAAAAGTGATAACTATGAACTCGGTTTAAAATCTTCCAATACGCTGGGTGATTTTAACTTGGCGACCTTCTACATCGAAACTAAAGATGACATCGTCGCAGCCGAAAGCATGGGCGGGCGCGCGACATTCCGTAATGCGGATAAAACCCTGCGTAAAGGTGTTGAATTTGCATGGAATAAGAAGCTTTGGAAAGATTTAGCCGTGAATGCCAGTTATGCCTATCTCGATGCAACTTTTGATTCGAAAGTACCTGCTGTTGGGAAGGTTGCAGAAATTCCGGAAGGTAATGCAATTCCAGGAATTGCCAAGAATCAAGCCTTTATTGGCGTAGCGTGGCAGCCAGAGCAAGGTTTCTACGCAGGACTTGATACCCAGTTTATGGATAAAGTCTATGTCAATGACACCAATACTGATGCTGCTGCAAGTTATACTGTGGCGTCGATCTATACGGGTTATGCATGGAAACGTGCCGATTGGGGCATCAATGGCTTTGCGCGCGTAGATAATCTGTTCGATAAAAACTATGCGGGTTCAGTAATTGTCAACGAAGGAAGCAGCCGTTTCTTTGAACCTGCTGATGGCCGTAACTGGAGTGCGGGAATTAAAGTAAGCAAGCAATTTTAAGGAGTGTTCAGCAGCACTTGCATGGTGAAGTGCTGCTGCATAAATTATTTTTTAGGGGCTTGGGCGGGTGCGGCTTTTTTAGCAGCAATGGCTGCTTCAACCTGAGCCAGGGATTCTTTAGCATTCGGATAGTTTGCTGCGGCTAAACGAGAAAAAATATTTTTTGCCTGCTCCAGATCCTGACTAATAATATTGCCGTTAGCGAGCATGTTACCCAAAATCATGAGAGAGGGAGCATAATCCTTCTTGGCAAGATCTTTTAAGCTCTCAACGGCTTGTTGCTGCATGAAAGGATTTTTATTCTTCACTCCAATTCCAAGGTCATACACTGCTTTTAAGTTTTTTGCCGGATAATAATCTTTTTTCAGTAAAGGTAATAATTTCTGAATAGCCAGTTGATCATATTCAGGTTTACCTTGTCTAAACAGGATATCGGCCAACTCAACAGTTGCTTCATCTGAACCTTGGCTAGATGCCTTATTTAAATATTCTTTGTATTTCTGAGCATCTTTGCCTAGACCCAAGTTACCTTTATGGTAGGCTTGAGCCAAGCGAAAACTGGCTGGTCCGTAGCCCTTACTGGATGCATCCTGATAATACTGTAGTGCCTTTTTCTCATCTTTTACTGTGCCTTGACCATGTTCTGTCATATAGCCGAGATTATGGACCGCTTGCGTGTTGCCAGTATTGGCTAGTCGTTGCATTTCCTGATAAGCAGCAGCATAGTCTTTAGCCTCATACAGTTGAGTTGCTTTGGTAAACAATGGATCTGCTTTGGTGCTGGTCACTTTATTGTCAGCGGCGAAGGTAGTATGGCTTGCAAGGGTGATTAAACTCGCAATGAGCAATTTTTTCATCTTTATTTTTCCTTTCTCATGTTGATCTGCTTTCATCCTTTGCATAGCAGAACTCAATATGCTGTTGTCATCATAAAAGCTTGCAGAAAAATGTAAATAAGGAATTTGTATAAATCTTGGCAGGGGGAAAAGCGGGTTTTGATCTGTGTGTTTTTATAATTTATTTAAAATCAAATATGTATAATTAATATTTTAGATGATGGCTTGCAACTCCTTGCTGGCAAAAGAGTCAACAAGCCTCCATATTTTATCTTTATTTTTTCGTACTCGCTTCTTTCAAAAGCTGTTCAATCTGCTCAGCATTTTGTGGGCTACCTGAGAGTCTCATTCCGTTTTGCAGGAATAAAGTCGGTGTGCCATCAATCTGCAGCTTTTGTCCCAATGCCAGATTCTTCTGTATCGGTGTTTCACATTGGGTCACGCTTTTTGGGGCTTTACGGTGCAACATGTAATCTTCCCAAGCTTCATATTGATTTTTTGAGCACCAGATTTTATTGGCCACCGCTTCGGCTTGAGGATGTAATTTTTTTAGCGGGAACAGAAACAAATAGACGGTGACATTATCAACCGAGGTCATGTGTTGCTCGAGCTTTTGGCAATAAGGACAATCAGGGTCGCTAAACACGTAGAGCGTGCGTTCACCTTTACCTTTGACATATTTAATCGCCTGATCAAGCGGCAGTTGCTTGATATCAATCTTGCTTAACTCGGCTAAGCGGTCCTCGGTCAGATTTTTTTTGTTTTGAACATCCAGTAAGTTACCGAAAAAAAGATATTTGGCTGTTTCATCGGTATAGATCATCTTACCCGCCGCATAAACCTCATAAATACCCGGTAACGGGGAGGGGTTAACTGATTTGATAGCAATCTCTGGATAATTTTTTTTGAAATTTTGTTCGAGGGTTTTACTGTCAGCATGCACGGTTTGCAAACCGATCAGACTCAAGGTGAGTGCTGAAAGCAGGGTTTTGATCATTATTTTCATTAGAAATCAGTCGAGTTAAGGATAGATGAACAATAACGCTCATTTCTATTTTCGACAAGAACGGGATTTCAACTTTATTTTGAAATGAGATCAAAACGGCTGATTAAGTCACTCAGTTTGGTGGAAGTCAAGAAGGTCCTTATGTATATAGTGACTTTAAAAATTGACTAAAAAGCCCCCATTTATGGAGGCTAATTTAGCAACAATTTTTATCAAAGCAAGGCGTTATTGAGGTCTTGCCACATCACCATTCAATGCTTCAGGCAAATCCAGAACAGTCACGCCAAGTTCTGTCAGTGCAGCAGGTTTGGCAATCACAAGCGCGAGATAGCCATCTTCAAATGCGATGCTATTGACCACTTCAACATCTTTGCTTAGTTGGGTGGCAGGTGCTGGCACATCTGCTTGAGCCTGGATCAGGTGCAACCAGTGTTTTGGTTTTGCCTTAAACCAAAGACGTGCCACGATTTCCTGACCTAAGTAACAGCCCTTGTCGAAATGTACGCCATCGCGTTGATGTAGACGTAATTCTTGTGGCTGGAACAGGTGTTCGGTACTTTGTTGAATCCAGGCCTGTCCAGATTGAATCGCTTGAATTTGCCAAGTATTGATATCAGTTTCTGTTGAAGAAAACTCGGTTTGAATACCATTCACTGTTGGGAAAACCGAACCTGTTTCTTCTAATTTCATTTTGGAAAAAGCACCAAACTTTTTAATATGCTTGGCAAACTCTTCGGCTTGGTCTTGCGTGGTCACTAACTCAAAACTTTCTGGATTGAGTTTTTTAATCCATAGACCAAAATGAATACGTCCTTTTAAATCACAAATAGCAGTATAGCGACTTTCATTTTCTGATAAGCGTTCAACATGAATGGTGACTTGGCCTTGTAAAAATTTTTGCGCATCTACACCATTTAAGCTAAAAGCAGTAAAAGCAAGCTGACTCATAGATCAATCCTAAGCTGCATTCTGATCACTAAAATATGGACTGTTATTTTGCGCCATTTTTCACAAAAAAGCAGCTTTAGATTCTCGATAATCGTGTTCAAATGAAAGATCAGTGGCATCGCATTCGCCTGCCAAGTCGCTATGATAAATCGACCAAACACAATGAGCGTGACATGGGAGAATAATAATGACAGGAACAGTAAAACTACATCGCGTATTGAGTGCGCCTCCAGCGCGTGTTTTTAAAGCCTTTCTTGATCCAGATGCCTTGGTCAAATGGTTACCACCGCATGGATTTACCGCAAAAGTTCACCACCTCGATCCACAGGAAGGTGGAACGTATAAAATGTCCTTTACCAATTTTTCCACAGGACAAACGCATGGCTTTGGAGGCAAATATATTAAAATTGTCCCGAATGAACTGCTGCGTTATACCGACAAATTCGACGATCCAAACTTAGCGGGTGATATTCAGGTCACGATTGAGCTCAAAGCCGTTATGGTTGGCACAGAGCTACATATTACTCAGGAGGGGATTCCTGATGTAATTCCTGTAGAAGCCTGTTATTTGGGCTGGCAAGAATCCCTGTATTTGTTAAGCCTGTTGGTTCAAGCGGATATACCTGACGAATAAAGATTTTCGTTAAGTAAAATCGGTTGAGTGAGAAAAACAAAAAATATTGGATGAATAAATTAAATTGGGGAATCAAATGTCTGAACAAGCAATTGTTAAAGGACGAGAGCAGCTTGCGCGTCTTGCCATGCGTGCTGCTTTAGAAAATCAGCAAGCAGAAGAGAGTGTGGAGTTGTTTATCCAGCACCACCTTGAAGAAATTGAGCCAGAGTATTGGAAAAAACATTCTGGAAGCGCTGTACCTACACCGTTACAGGTTCTGGATTTATTGGTGTTGGCCGATTCATGGCAAAGTGATGAGATCGAGAGTCGTGAAATGCTGGATTTCACTTTGCCCGATGAGATGACCCAATATGTGATTTGCGTCAGCTTTGATGCGAAAGGTCAGGTCATTGATATTTCAATGGAAAGCTAAGCAGACTGCAAACAGGAGAAAAAAGTGCTGATTGCAATAAAACGTATTTATGATCCTGTTGCAGCAACTGACGGTCAGCGTGTGCTGGTTGATCGGTTGTGGCCACGCGGGATTTCAAAAGAGCGGGCACATCTGGACTTGTGGTTAAAAGAAATTGCACCGTCTACGGAATTAAGAAAAGCGTTTTGTCATCAGGCCGAGCATTGGTTAAGCTTTCAGCAAGGTTATTATCAGGAGCTGCAAGACAATCCCCATGTGGAACAACTCAGACAGATAGCGGCACATGAACAGTTAACACTGATTTATGCAGCTCAAGATCCTGAGTTAAATCATGCGCTGGTCTTAAAGAATTATTTGCTTGGCAAGGACATTCAGCCCTAAAATTTTGAAAAAAGGCGTCTATCCCGCATAATAGCCTTTTTGAGATTTTTTTATGTCTTTTCCAAATTGCCCACAATGCCAATCAGAATATACCTATCAAGATGGCGATTTATTGATTTGCCCTGAGTGCTCACATGAGTGGAAAGAAGGCGAGACACAGGCTGCTGAAGTACAAGACATTATTAACGATGCAAATGGCAATATTCTTGCAGATGGGGATAGCGTCACGGTTGTCAAGGATTTGAAAATTAAGGGTTCATCCTCTGTGGTTAAAGTCGGGACCAAAGTAAAAAGCATCCGTTTAGTACCCGATGCAAGCGATGGTCATAACATTGATTGTAAAATTGATGGCGTCGGTGCAATGAAGCTGAAGTCTGAGTTTGTGAAAAAAGTTTAATGAAGTAACTTGAAAAGGAGCATATTGATGCTCCTTTTTTTTACATCGCTTACCAAAAATGAACAAAATTTAATCTTCTTAAACGGCAATTGCTGATCTATATTGAATGAGATAACAATCAAAATGTAACTCCAATAAATAGAGGTCCTTATGGCAGGATGGTTCGAAGTAAGTCAGGCAAGCGATGGGCAATACCGTTTTGTACTTAAAGCAGGAAATGGTGAGCCGGTTTTAAATAGTGAATTGTACAAAACCAAAGCAGCGGCAATGAATGGCATTGCATCTGTTCAGAAAAATAGTCCAGATGATGCCCGTTATGAGCGTTTAACTTCAAAAAATGACAAACCTTATTTTAATTTAAAAGCAGCGAATCATCAGGTGATTGGTACCAGCCAGCTTTATGCAAGTGAGCAGTCACGTGATAAGGGGATTGAATCGGTCAAAAATAATGGTCCATCTGACACCGTAAAAGATTTAACCGTGTAATTGAACCATAAAAAAAGCCGTTTAAATTAAACGGCTTTTTTACATCTGTTGTTCAGATTAACGGACCAGTTTTGCCATTAATTCTTCTTTGTTCAGATTGCTTGCTTCTGCATCGCGACGGCCTTTGTATTCGAAAGTACCTGCATCCAGACCTTTTTCACCAATCACGATACGATGAGGAATCCCCATCAATTCAAGATCAGAGAATTTCACCCCTGGACGTTCATTACGGTCATCCAGTAGTACGTCGTAACCTTGTGCCTGCAATTCCGCATACAGTGCTTCAGCTGCTTCGAGGGTACGCGGTGACTTGTGTGCATTCATTGGTACAATTGCCACTTCAAAAGGTGCAATCGCTTGCGGCCAGATAATGCCTTTGTCATCAAAGTTTTGCTCAATGGCAGCGGCGACCACACGTGTTACACCAATGCCGTAACAACCCATGGTCACGGTTAAAGGTTTCCCATCTTCACCCAATACTTTACAGTTTAAGGCTTCTGAATATTTGGTACCTAACTGGAAGATATGACCGACTTCAATACCACGTTTGATCTGAAGTGTACCTTTACCATCTGGAGATGGATCGCCTTCAACCACATTACGTAAGTCGAATACTTCTGTGAATTTGGCATCACGATCCCAGTTGACACCGGTCGCATGTTTGTCCACTTCATTGGCACCGGCAACAAAATCAGCCAATACCGATGCGGCACGATCCACAATTACGGTTAAGCCTTTTTCAACCAGACCTTGTGGGCCACAGAAACCAGCAGTCAAACCATGTTCTTGTAACTGTGCTTCAGTTGCAAAAGTTAAAGGTGCAGCAATTAAAGGATGTTTTTCAGCTTTAATATCATTCAGCTCATGGTCACCGCGTAAGAACAGGGCAACTACAGGTGTATTGCCTTTTTCATCGGTTGGGCCTTGTACCAGTAGCGCTTTGACTGATTGCTTGGCATCTGCATTTAGGAACTGGCAAACATCTGCAATGGTTTTCTGATTTGGTGTGTCGACAAGCGTATAAGCTTGAGTCGCGGCAGCACGTTCGCCCACCAGAACTGCTTCAGCCATTTCAACATTGGCTGCATAATCAGAGTCAGTCGAGAACGCGATATCATCTTCACCACTGGCTGCAAGCACATGAAACTCATGTGAAGCTGAACCACCGATTGAACCTGTATCTGCCTGTACTGGACGGAAATCCAGACCTAAGCGGGTAAAGATACGGCTGTAGGTGTCATACATCACATCATAGGTTTCTTGCAATGATGCCTGATCTGTATGGAATGAATATGCATCTTTCATGATGAATTCACGAGAGCGCATCACCCCGAAACGTGGACGAATTTCGTCACGGAATTTGGTTTGGATCTGATAGAAATTCAGCGGTAATTGTTTATAACTTTTCAGTTCATTACGGGCTAAATCGGTAATCACTTCTTCGTGGGTTGGGCCCAATACGAACGGATTATCATGACGATCTTTAAAACGTAATAATTCTGGGCCGTATTGTTCAAAACGGCCAGATTCTTCCCATAATGCAGCAGGTTGCGTCACTGGCATAAAGACTTCTAATGCACCTGAACGGTTCATCTCTTCACGCACAATGGCATCGACTTTCTTTAAAACACGCGTTCCCATGGGCAACCAAGAGTATAAGCCAGAAGCGAGTTTACGAATCATCCCCGCACGTAACATGAGCTGGTGTGAAATGACCTCAGCATCATTTGGGGTTTCTCTTAACGTTGCAAATAAAAAGCGGCTTGCGCGCATGGAAACTGTCCTAAAGTTAAGTGTTATTTAAAAGATGCTACAACAAGGAGCAAAAATAATCGGCTCACTTTGAGCTGCTGGCATTATGACATGAATCATTCAATTTAGCGCAGTATAAACCACTGCAATGTATTTAAATGTTGAAAATGTAGAGTCAACTGGATGAAGTAAAAGGCGAATTGGTGGGGTCATTTCTTGCTTTTAAAAGCTCGTTTTTATTCCAGTGTCTTTAAACGGGCGATGATGTCGGCATATTCTGTCTCGGTTTTATGATAGGCATTGCGCAAGCTTTCAACGGTTTTTTTGACGTTTTCAATATTTTTGGAATTATTTTCCAGATTACTTTTTAACTGGGCCGGCAGCATCTCACCTTTGCGGTGATAATCCATTTCCTGCCGTTTAAATGCAATTTTATCTTTTTGCAGTTGCTGTAACTGCTCTTGCTGGTAATTCAGCTGCTTTTTTAGATTCGCTAGAATCTGGTCACGTTTTGCCGTAGCAATCTGTGGGTTGCCATAGGCACGTTTTAGTCTTAAATCCTGTTCACGACGACGAGCGGCAGACTCGCGCTGGGCAGATTGTTGTGCATCTGCAGCAGCACTATAAGGCCGGTTACGTTTAATCACCTGCATATTACGATCAAGTGCTTCATAACCATAACGGATGTGTTCGGGTGTCACCGAAGTGCTGACATTGGCAACGCCGTTCTTGTCATAATAGCGATACCAGGTTGCTTTGGAGGGTTCAACGACAGCAAAAGATGAGCTAGTCACACAGCATAAAAAAAATGAGCAGATGTAAGTACGAGTAATCGTTGTAAAGTGACGAATGCGGAAACCGCACTTTAACGAACCAGTCATTACATTCCCCGAAAAAAAGTTAATTAAATCACTTATTTTTAAATAATAATCAGTTGTATATTAGTGCTAATTTATACATTTAAAAATACTTATTCAGCAAAAAAATTAGGAATTTAATTAAAAGTGTGATCTGCTTAGGATTGTTAAGAGAAACTGATAGGTTGGTTCAAAAAACTTCATTGATAATGCAAGTAAAGATATGTTAAAAATATCCACTGATCTGTATAAAACAAATTAAACCAAACATAATTTGTATTGAGTATTGGGGCAGGACAATAAATGGAAGATAAATTTCAAAATTTAAAAGTGATGGTGATTGACGATTCCAAGACGATTCGTCGTACAGCTGAAACGTTATTGCAACGTGAAGGTTGTGAAGTCATCACGGCGGTTGATGGCTTTGAAGCATTATCAAAAATTGCAGAAGCTAATCCGGATATCGTTTTTGTTGACATTATGATGCCTCGTTTAGACGGATACCAAACCTGTGCATTAATTAAAAACTCTCTAAATTACCAAAATATTCCAGTCATCATGTTATCGAGCAAAGACGGTTTGTTTGATCAGGCGAAAGGCCGTGTTGTGGGTTCGGATGAATATTTGACCAAGCCATTCAGTAAAGATGAGTTGTTAAACGCGATTCGCAACCACGTTAACGCATAAAATTAAAGATTGAGGAAAAAATGGCTCGCATACTTATTGTAGATGATTCACCTACTGAAACTTTCCGCTTTAGAGAGATTTTAACCAAACACGGTTATGACGTGATAGAAGCAACCAATGGCGCAGATGGGGTGACCTTGGCACAAGCAGAATTACCTGATTTAGTGCTTATGGATGTGGTGATGCCGGGCATGAACGGCTTTCAGGCCACACGCCAGATCAGTAAAGGGAAAGACACGCAGCATATTCCGGTTGTAATTGTCAGTACCAAAGATCAGGCCACTGACCGTGTCTGGGGAAAACGTCAGGGCGCGTGCGATTATTTGACCAAACCTGTAGATGAACAGCAACTTATTGATGTAATTAAACAATTATTAAGCTAATTTCGCTCGGTGTGAGCCTTCTCATTATTCAATACGGGATAGGGTATGGCAGCAAATGGATTTATCGAGTTGCTTCGTTTATCCAAGCGAGGCAATAAACAATATACTTCAACTCAAAACGAAACCAACCGTTGGTCGGGCATTGCATTTGAGATGTTGGGGCAATATTTTGTTGCGCCGTTGGGGGAAATTTCCGAGGTAATTTATCCTCCGAAATATACACCAGTACCAAATACCCAGGCGTGGGTACGTGGTTTGGCAAATATTCGTGGAAGACTGCTTTCAGTTTCTGATTTGACACATTTTATTTCAGGACAACGAAGCCAGTTTTCTCCGACGCAAAAAGTGATTTGTATTAGCCATCAAGATCATTATGTGGGGTTGGTCGTAGATCAGGTTTTGGGGATTCAACACTTTAATAAAAAGAGTTTTTTCTCTCAAAATAATGATCTCGATCATAAGTTAAAAGACTATTGCCAAGGTCATTTCCACCAGCATAATCAACAATGGCATGTGTTCTTATTGAGTCGGTTATTAAAAAATCCTCAATACATGAATGCATCAATAAAATTTATAAACTAATTTAATGCGCTACGGAACATAAGGGCGTATTTCGGGGAGAAGCTGATATGGGCTTTAAACTTAAAAAAAAGAATGGTAGTGATAGTGCGGGGCTGAAAAAGGGGGGAGCGTTCCTAGACAATATACGAACGCAACTCGATCAGTTTTCCCGTTTATTCGGTGAAACTGAGAAATCAAAACCGATTATCTATCGTGCTTTAATTGCTTTGGCCCTTGCAGTCATCCTCTTAATCTACTTGTTCGTCAGTGTGCCACGTTCAAACCAGTTAACCCGTAGTCTGGGCGAGTTGCGTTTGTTATCACAAACAATTTCACGACAGGCGACCGAAGCAACTGCTTCTGGTAAACCTGAAGAGATGAAAAAGCTGGTTGAATCAGAAAAACAATTTACTGAAAACCTGGAAACGGTTGAAAGTGTCTATGGTAAAGGTTCTGATGAATACAAGAAGGTGAATGAACTCTGGAGCGGCATCTCCAAGAATATTGACTTGATTGCTTCACAACAAAAAGTCATTAACCAGCTTTATGATACCAACATTGCAATTAGCGATACCATCCCCGAGATTCAGGCTGAATATAACCTGATGGTGGACCAGATGGTACGTGAGAACATGCCAAGTAGTCAGGTAATTATTACCAAGAACCAGGTCTTTATTGCCGAACGTATTTTACGTTCGATCAACTCGGTGCTGGTTGGTACAGATAATTCGAGTGTTTCTGCAAATGACTTCGGTGCCGATATTGATACTTTTGGTGTGTATTTAAATGCACAGTTAAACGGTAGTTCTGAACTGGGTGTAGACCGTATTAGTTCGGCGGCTTTACGTGAGTCTGTAGACAGCATTAAATCTGACTATGACGCCGTGTTGAAATCAGCAGCGGCAACGGTATTGCAAAATGCCAACCAGATCGTGCGCGTACGTCAGGCATCTTCGCAAATTTTCTCTCAATCTGATGCGTTGTTGAACTCTTTAAATGCGTTATCGAATAAAGCTGAAGGTGGCTGGGGCAATGTGATTGCAGGTATCGTACTGATTGGTGCTTTAGGTCTATTGGTTTTCTCTGCACTGCAATTGCTTGCTTTACGTAGTAATACCGATAAAGAGCGTGTAACCCGTTTACAAGACGAATATGACCGTAACCAGAATGCGATTTTACGTTTACTTGATGAGATCGCAGACTTGGCAGATGGTGACTTACGTTCTTATGCAACAGTATCTGAGGACTTTACCGGTGCCATTGCCGACTCGATTAACTTTGCGATCGATCAGTTACGTGACCTTGTATCGCGAATCACCGATACTTCACAAGAAGTTGCACGCTATACCCAAGATACCCAGAACATTACCAACCAGTTAGCTGAAGCTTCCGAACATCAGGCGCAAGAAATTGCAGGTGCATCCGCAGCAATGAACGAAATGGCACTGTCCATTGACCAGGTATCTGCCAACGCATCTGAATCTGCTGATGTAGCACAACGTTCGGTACAGATCGCGACCAATGGTGCACAAGTGGTAAACCGTTCAATTGAAGGGATGGATCACATTCGTGAACAGATTCAAGAAACCTCGAAACGTATTAAACGTTTGGGTGAATCTTCTCAAGAGATTGGTAACATCGTCTCGTTGATTAACGATATTGCCGATCAAACCAACATTCTGGCATTAAACGCCGCCATTCAGGCGTCGATGGCAGGTGAAGCTGGTCGTGGTTTCGCGGTCGTAGCCGATGAAGTACAGCGTCTTGCGGAACGTTCTGCATCAGCAACCAAACAGATCGAAAGTCTGGTGAAAACCATTCAAACGGATACCAATGAAGCCGTAATCTCCATGGAACAAACCACTTCCGAGGTTGTACGTGGTGCAAATCTGGCAAAAGATGCGGGTATTGCACTGGATGAGATTCAAACGGTATCGGGTGACTTGGCGAAACTGATTGCAAGCATTTCGGATGCGGCAAAACTTCAGTCTGCTTCTGCCAGTCATATTGCAACCACGATGAATGTTGTACAGGAAATTACGTCACAAACGACAACAGCAACTTTTGATACAGCACGCTCAGTTTCTGAGTTGGCAAATATGGCTGAATCGTTACGTGAATCAGTAACTGACTTTAAGTTACCTGAGTAAACCGAATTGGAAAGGCAGATGGGGGTGTCTGTCTTTCCATTTTAGATGTGTTGGATATCTCAACAAGGTGATGGCGCAGTGGAACTACATCTTGTGTGATAGATAGACGTAATTTTTACCCACATTGGTGGATAAAAACGAAAGAAGCAGCTATGAAACAAATATTAAAAACGTTAGTTGAAACGATGACGCTTCCTGAAGACAGTTATCTTGAACAAGATGCAGAGATTCTTGAAATTTTTATTGAAGAATTGGATGAAATCTTTGTTGAGTTAGAGCCGTTACTTATTCAATGGACAGAACAACCACATCAACAGCATGTGCTTACCGATATTCGTCGTCACTTCCATACCTTAAAAGGCTCTGGACGAATGGTGGGGGCGAAGTCTTCAGGTGAGCTGGCATGGACAGTTGAAGATACTTTAAATCGTGTGATTGCGGGCACGATTACGTTGAATGCTGATATTCAGCGATATGTACAGACGGTTTTTAATCTTTATCGCTTTAAACTGGCGCATGACTTCAAGGCGGTTCAGGCCCATCAGGTTGATTTCAAACCTTTGGTTTTACTCGGACAACAATTACAACAACAGCAAAGTCCTGAACCTGCGCTAGCAGCGCTGTTAAATCTTGCCATTGATCTTAATCATGAACAGGGATTGACTGGCCTTGAGCGAGTGGATGATGCTGTCGTCGAAACGGATGTACTGGAACAAGCGCCACAGCAAGCTGAGCCTGTCTCTGAGCTTGAATTGGCTGCACCATTTGAAGATGAAGCCTTGGCCAAAGAAACCCTGGCTATTTTCCAGGAAGAAGCGGAAGAACACCTGGCGACCATCAATCAGTTCTTACAAAATGATCATCCAAGCAATGATCAATACAATACCCTGATTCGTGCATTACACACCTTGCGTGGCAGTTCTGCCATGGCACATGTGGATCATGTCTTTGAAGCCAGCTCAAAAGTTGAAAACCTGTTTAAAACCTTATTGCAGGAAGAACTGGACTCAAGTTCGGATGAAACGGCTTTACTGACGCATTATGCGCAGTTTGTTGGGGATTATTTACATACCTTGAAGCATGCAGGCAGCCCACAAAAGCTCAATGAAATTTATGAGACTTTTAATGTTGCTTGGGATGGTTATGATTTCCAGCTAGAGGAAAAGCATGGCGATGCAGTGCGTCCTCAAGGTCTGGTGTCTCAGTTAATTGAATTGGAAATTAATGATTTACTGGATGTCGAGTTTGATTTCGAGAAGCGTGCACGCCATGAGTTTCCGCAATATATCCAGTTACTGAGTCAACAGGCGGAAATCCTGTTACAACAT
Source organism: Acinetobacter calcoaceticus (assembly GCF_051947995.1). GTDB lineage: Bacteria > Pseudomonadota > Gammaproteobacteria > Pseudomonadales > Moraxellaceae > Acinetobacter. Next base: position 412,000 of record NZ_JBLVVH010000002.1, read on the forward strand.
ACGCATCATCATGCAACGATTGGCATGTATCAGTACACCAGCTTGTTGCGTTCAAGCTATCAGGATCTTATTTTTAAACCAAGTTTACTTCATCTGGATTATGCCTTTGAGCTTTATCATCAGGTTCATCAACAGTTTATCCAGTTGTTTGATACCTTGGCAGCAGGCCAGCGTGTTACTTTAACCAAAGCACATGAGCGTGTCTTAAATGAATTAAGCTCATTTACCCAGCAAAATGTTGAGTCTGTACAGCAAGAACCTGTGGTTGCCGAGACTCATACAGTTGAAGAAACTTTGGCGATTGAACCACAAGCAACTTCAAGTGCTGTCACTGATTTAGCTGCCCAGTTTGCGCTGGATAAGCAACAGTTGGATTTGGATGAAGCGAACCGTGATTTTGATCCAGACTTGTTGGATATTTTCCTGGAAGAAGCGGATGAACTGCTTGCCGGGATTGATACTGATTTAAGTACATGGGCGGCGGATCATAACAATGTGGATGCCTTAAAGAATCTGATGCGTTATTTGCACACCTTGAAAGGTGGTTCAAATATGATTCAGGCGCGTCATATTGGCCTGATTTCGCATGAACTTGAAAGCATTTATGAAAAGCTGATTAATCAGCAAATTCAAGCAACGCCTGCACTGATTGCTGTGATTCGTGCGGTACAGGATGATATTGCTGACCGTATCCAGATCATTCGTGATCAGCAGGTCGATTATCCAGCGACACATGCTTTGGCCGTTCTACATAATCTGGAAAAAACCACGCTTACAGCAACGCAAGCAGACTTTACTTCCGCGACGCCGCAGCGTGTACTCGAGACGGTTGAAACAGAGGCTCATGAGCACGCTGTTGAGACAGGTATTGCGGGAACGACCCCAGCCAATGCCGCTATTGATGTCACTGCATTTGCAGCACAATTGGCACTGGATAAGCAACAATTACAATCAGCAGCGTCAAATCGTGACTTCGATCCAGACTTGCTGGATATTTTCCTTGAAGAAGCGGATGAACTGCTTGCAGGGATTGATACTGACCTAAACACATGGACTGCCGATCATCACAATTTGGATGCTCTAAAAAATCTGATGCGTTATTTGCACACCTTGAAAGGGGGTTCAAATATGATTCAGGCGCGCCATATTGGTTTGATTGCACATGAATTGGAAAGTCTCTATGAAAAGCTGATCAATCAGCACATTCAGGCAACACCGCAACTGGTCGCGATTATTCGTTTAGCTCAGGATGACATTGCAGACCGGATTCAGACCATTCGCGATCAGCAAACAGATTATCCATCGACGCATGTGGTGCAGTTATTGCAACAGGCAGACCAAACGGTTGTGCCTGCAATGCTTGAGCCTGTGATTGAGCCGGTAGAGACCCTTGCAACAATTGAAGTGGATGTTGTTGAGGCACAGTCAGAAGTCCCTGAATTAGCTGAAGTTGAAGCTCAGCCTGATACACAAACGCTGAACTTGCAGCCAGAAAGCAGTGATGTTGCTTCGGATGAGATACGCGATACGACTTCAGCAGCTCAAAGCGTTGAGACAGTTGCGGCATCATTGGACGATGATGTCCGCTCGCTGGTCGAGCAGACTTTCCTGGAGGAAGCAGAAGAGTTACTGGAACAGGCTCAAAGCTTATTGAAGCAATGGTTTGAACAACGCGGTAATCGTAGTCTGTTGCTTCAGTTACAGCGTAATGCTCACAGTTTAAAAGGTGGCGCGCGCATGGCTGAGATGGATGCCATTGCCGTGATTGCCTACCATCTGGAAAATGCTTTTGAGCAGTTTGGTGTGCATCATTTCAATTCAAATGTGTATGACAACTTACTCAATACCGCATTGGCATGGTTGCATGAGGCCATCTTTAAACGCCAATATGCCAATTTTGATGGGTTGAAACAAAGTCTGGAGAAGATGGAGTTTGTCGACGTTTCTGCACAGCTTCCTCAGAAACTTTCTGCAAGAGATATCTTCACACCTGAATATACCATGGAGTTTGTTCAGGGCGATGGCACAGAACCGCCGTCAATGCTGGGCGAGTGGGAAACCACAGAACGCATTGAGCAGAATAATGAGATGATTCGTGTCTCTGCGGATGTCATCGAGAAGATGATTGACCTGTCAGGGGAAAATGCGATCAACCGTTCGCGTATCGAGATGGATTTGGGGCAACTCGGCGGTACGCTGACAGAAATGGAACTGGCGATCAAGCGTTTGGCGGATCAGTTACGTCGAATGGAAGGGGAGCTGGAAAGCCAGATTATTGCACGACATGGCGGGGAAGATGCGCGTTATGCCGACTTCGACCCATTGGAGATGGACCAGTATTCATCGCTGAACCAGCTGTCAAAATCGCTTGCCGAATCGGCTTCGGACTTGGTCGATTTCAAGACCACATTGTCTGAAAAGATTCGTGATACAGAAGGGTTGTTGCTGCAACAATCGCGTATTCAGGCTGAAATTCAAGAAAGCCTCATGCGTACCCGTCTGGTGCCATTTTCACGCCTGTTGCCGCGTTTACAGCGAATCGTGCGTCAAACAGCTTCGGCATTAAATCGACCAACCGAATTGGTGGTGAATAATACTGAAGGGGAATTGGACCGCAGTATTCTCGAGCGTCTGGTTGCACCTTTTGAGCACATGTTGCGTAACGCGATTGACCATGGGATTGAAGATCGTGAACAGCGTTTACAGGCCAAGAAACCTGAAACCGGGCATATTGTCCTGAACATTGGCCGTCAGGGTACGGATGTGGTCGTCACTTTCAGTGATGATGGTAAGGGCATTGATGTTAACCGAATTAAAGAAAAAGCACTGCAAACCGGGCTCATGACGCCAGATCAGAAGCTGGAACAGGAAGAAATTTTACAATTTATCTTCCATCCGGGTTTCAGTACGGCGGCTCAGGTCACGCAGATTTCTGGGCGTGGTGTGGGGCTGGATGTAGTACAAAGCGATATTAAAGCTCTGGGTGGTCATGTCAGTGTCGATTCCAGATTGGGGACAGGCACGACCTTTACCATCCGCGTTCCAACCACGGTTGCCGTGAGTGACGCCTTGATGGTTAAAGCGGGCGATCAGCAGTTTGCCTTCCCGTTGGCCCAGATCGACCGTATTGTGCGTATTTCACCTATGGCACTGGAACAATACTTTGACAGTCAGGATGACTATTTCACCATTGATCAGGAACGTTACCGTTTACGCTATCTTTCTGAGTTTGTGGCAGGTCAGCCAATTCCGCGTTTGAGTGGTGTGGTGCATTCTTTACCGGTGTTGCTGATCAAAGGTGCACAAGGCCAGACCACGGCATTACTGGTGGATCAGTTGATTGGTTCGCGTGGTCAGATTGTGGTGAAACCAGTCGGGCAGCAGTTCTCGAGTATCGGTGTCATTGCAGGCGCTACGATTCTGGGGGATGGTCAGGTCTGTTTGATTCTGGATGGTCAGAATATTGCACGACAAGCGCAGTCGACTGCGCGGAGTAAGCAGGCTGATGAGACTTATACCAAACAGCGTTATGATGAACGTCGCCTGATCATGATTGTCGATGACTCGGTTACCGTACGTAAGGTGACTTCGCGTCTGTTAGAGCGCCAGGGTTATGATGTCGTGACTGCCAAAGATGGTGTTGATGCCATGGAACAGCTCGAAACAGTGAAACCTGATCTGATGCTACTCGATATTGAAATGCCGCGTATGGATGGTTTCGAGGTCACCAATCTGGTACGACATCATGAGTTGCATCGGGACTTGCCAATTATCATGATCACCTCACGTACCGGTGAGAAACATCGTGAACGCGCATTGTCACTCGGTGTAAGTCAATATATGGGTAAACCGTTCCAAGAAGAAGCACTTCTGGAAAATATTGAAACTTTACTGGCTGTGCGCTAAGAGGTAGCAAACAATGGTAAAAAAAAGCGCAAACTCGGCATTGGGACAGATTGACCAGCAAGAGTTACAACATTTAATTACGGTCTCAACCGGATTTATTGATGCCTACATTATTCAATGTCATCAAAAGGTTCCGATGCTGTTACCGCAAAACATTGTCTTGTCAGCCATGGACACCCAAACCAATGTTGAACATATTGAATGGCATGATTTGAAGCTGCCTGTTTATGCGGTCAATGATCCTGCCCAAAAACAAGGCGTGGCCCTGGTGGTGGAAGGTGAGGATGTGTCACAGCGTTTTGCATTGGTCTGTAATGAAATGCCTGAATCGATCCGTTTACGTATTTCGGAGATTGTCGATGAAGAACGTGACATTGATGATGATAAAGTCTTTCAATATGTAAAGATGGGGGAGAGCAAGTTCTATGTCCCTCATCTGCAAAACATCCAAACCCAACTGGGGTTGTAATAAAAAAGGAACTCATTTGAGTTCCTTTTTTATGTGCTCTTACGAGGATTAAGCCAGTAGCTCAATTAAAATTTGCTCATAGATTTCCGCAAGTGGCTCTAACTCTGCAACATTGACATGTTCATTGATCTGATGGATGGTGGCATTCAATACCCCCAGCTCAAGCACCTGTGCGCCTGTTGGTGCGATAAAACGGCCATCCGAGGTTCCACCACTGGTAGATAGCACAGTATCCACGCCAGTCACATTCTTAATCGCGGTTTTTGCTGCATTCACCAGCTCGCCCACAGGGGTAAGGAATGGCAAGCCAGACAAGGTCCATTGAATATCGTAGTTAAGCTGATGTTTGTCTAGCGTCTCAAGCACACGTTGTTTCAGGAGATCGGCGGTAACTTCAGTTGAATAACGGAAGTTGAAGGTGACTTTCAGCGTACCAGGGATCACATTGGTCGCGCCTGTACCTGCCTGAATATTAGAAATCTGGAAAGAAGTCGCAGGAAAATATTCGTTACCATTGTCCCAAACCGTTTCACACAGTTCACTGAGGGCTTTAGATGCGGTATGAATCGGATTCTCTGCCAGATGTGGATAGGCGACATGGCCTTGTTTACCATGAACGGTTAAAACGGCATTCAATGAACCACGACGACCATTTTTAACAATATCACCCAACTGATGCGTACTGGATGGTTCACCGACCAGACACCAGGTCATCTTTTCATTGCGCGCTTCCAGTGTTTCAACCACTTTAACGGTACCGTTAATTGATGGGCCTTCTTCATCGGAAGTGATTAAAAATGCAATTGAACCTTTATGGTTCGGATGTTTGGCAACAAAACGTTCAGATGCAACCACCATAGCTGCCAACGCTGTTTTCATATCGGCAGAGCCACGACCATATAACTTACCATCACGAATGCTGGGTAAAAACGGGTCTGAATTCCATGCATCTAAATGGCCGGTCGGCACCACATCGGTATGTCCTGCAAAACAGAATACCGGACTTTCCGTACCACGACGTGCCCACAAATTATCAACATCTTCAAAACGCATGTTTTCGATATTAAAGCCAATCTTTGCTAAGCGTTCGGCCATAATATTCTGGCAATCATGGTCAACAGGGGTCACTGAAGGCTGGCGTAGGAGTTGTAAACTAAGTTCAAGCGTATCGGAATGGTTCATGCGAGATGTAGCTAAATCTGGTGAAATATGAACCGATATAATAGGGGAATCTGATGGAGAAAGGTATTAAAAATAAACCTTATCTAGGTCTAGATAAGGTTTGGTACAGCTTGTTCTATAGAAATTACATTTTATCTTGAGTTTTTTCGGCGGTTTGAGAGACTTTATCACCCGCTTTAGACACATCCTGCCCAAAACCTTTAAATGTATTACAGCCAGTGAGAACAAAAGCAGTCATGATCGAAGCAACTAAGATTTTTTTCATCATCTTCTCCGTTTAAATGTAATTATGATGTACTTAAGAGGCTAAAAAATTTACCATTAAATGAACATAAGGGTTTGATGGTAAATGTGTTATAAAATGTTATTTAGACAAATAATAAGTGAGTTAAGTTAAATTAAACAAAAGAGAAGCTTGACGGTACATATAAAAACTTGGTGTTGGTGTATGGAGATAATAAAGCCCATTGGTCCACCAGATGGCGGGTTGTGAAGAAACTCCCTGATCCGGGCAGAGCCATTCGTGGCGTTGTAAACGATAAAACGGTTCGGCGGGAATATGCGTTCCCCATTGACCTAAACGCCGTGTTGTATTGACCCACGCAGGTAGATTGAATTGGTTTTGATCTGAAGGCAGGTACAACTGACCTTTCATCACTGCAAACTTACGCTGAATGCGGTGGTTGTTGGCTTCAGTAAACTGAAATTGACGTTCGGTAAAATGTTTTAATTTACGTTGAAGGGTATCTTCTCTATTTAACCCAAACCATTGTGCAAGATCGAGTTTTCCTTCGCCTAAATAATATTTTAAGGCAACTTCCCAGTGCTCAACTTGTTTGGTTTCCTGATTAAACATAACAAAATCTAGCTCACCTAAGGTCATGGCACCTGCAATTTTTTGAATGCTATGTCCAAGCAACTGATAAGGATGGTAGTCATCCTCCAGTAACCAAAACCAGAGCAGATTTTCAAAACGTAGGCCCAGTCGAGTACTTTTAAGTTGAGCCAGAAAATCGATGAGGGGTTGTGGCTGCTGATCCAGTTGCTTTAAGCGGGTTTCATAATTTTGATAATGTGTTTGCCAGATCGAATCCCGATGTAATTCAAAATAATGTTTGAAGCTGAGATCCTTCGGAATATCAGCCAGAATATTCGGACTGGCAATGGAGAATGCCAAATGCCGTACGATTGGATTCTTAAACTGTAACCACGGCTCAAAAAAACAAGGGGTGGTAATCATTTTCGACATCAAGCCACTCAATCGTTGAAATAGTAAGTTAAGTTTAAGAAACCACATAAAAAACACTTTATACTAGCACGGTTGTAAACAGGTGTTGGTTAATTGCTCAATGAAAACTTTATTCTGGCGTAGCTTGGTCGTGATTTTTATTACGTTGGGAATCATTGGGGCAATTTTGCCGGGCATGCCAACCACGGTCTTCCTGATTCTGGCTGCGTGGGCTGCCTCCAAAGGCTGGCCGGAAATGGATGCCTGGTTGTTGAACCATCCTAAATATGGCCCGACCTTACGCAACTGGCGTGAACATGGCACAGTCCCACGGAAGGCGAAATGGATCGCCAGTATCATGATGTTGCTCAGCGGTATCCTGATGCTATTTACCAATGCGCCGTTTTGGGTGAAAGTCTTTACCGATGTCACCATGTTTATCGTGGCTGTGTGGTTATGGTTAAGACCCGAGCCTGAGCAGCGTTAAGAAAAGCAACGCTCTTGCGGAATATATTCCTCATGCGCAAGACGAGCGGCTATGCTGCGAGTGGCGAGTGAAGAAAAGCAACGCTCTTACGGAATAGATTCCTCATGCGCAAGACGAGAACTTTATTCGAGTAAATACATTAAGCAATCTTTGTCTTAAACCCCATCCAAAACATATTCGAATAACAGGAACAAAGAACGCAGAGCATGTCTACGATTCTATTTTATTTTTCTCGTCAGCTTTAACACCTATCACCTACTAAAACTACTGAAAAATACAAGAAAAATGGTTTCATCTATGTTGAAATAAATGGGTTCTATCATCTATCGAGATAAAAATGACCTATACCCTTGATCAGGCAGACATCATCATAGACTTGGCACAACAAACGCTACGTTTGCCGAAACAGAATAAATTCTATGTGATCTCTTCGGGCAAAAACGGTATCGGTGAACAGGAAAATAGTGGAAAGACCCCAAGAGGCTGGCATCAGGTCGCCCAAAAGATTGGCGGCGATGCACCGAAGAATGCAGTATTTATTGCACGTCAACCGACAGGTGAAGTATACGACTTGCAATTAGCCCAGCAATTTCCACAGCGAGACTGGATCTTGTCGCGAATTTTGTGGCTGGATGGTCTTGAAGAAGGCTTCAACCATGGGGAAGGGCACGATACCTTTAAGCGTTATATCTATATTCATGGTACGCCGGATACAGAGCCAATGGGTGTGCCGATGTCGCATGGTTGTATTCGAATGAAAAATGATGAAATTATCGAGCTATTTGAACTCGTTTCCGAACAGGCGCTGGTCTATATATCCGAACAAGCCTTAGAAAATGACATATGAAAATGCAAATAAGTGCTTAAATAAAATACGAAAATATCAGTTTTTGCATGGAATTACTTATTTTTTAATCATTCGTACGGTTTTTTCAGAAAAGAATGGCAAAAGCGTTTGACAGGCTGTAAAGATTCTCTATAATGCACCTCACAAACGATGAAGACGTTAAGGGCGCTTAGCTCAGTTGGTAGAGCGTCTGCCTTACAAGCAGAATGTCGGCGGT
>NZ_JBLVVH010000002.1:420435-536998 GCF_051947995.1 Acinetobacter calcoaceticus
GAATATCGGCCTGTCACGCCGAGGGTCGCGGGTTCGAGCCCCGTCCGCTGCGCCACTTTAAGATTGCAAGAATAGCTAGAGTTGAATAGATTAGAATTTATGTCTTTTATATTCAAACAAATTTTTAAAGCGATGCTTTAGATTTGTTACCTCGCTCAGGGCGCTTAGCTCAGTTGGTAGAGCGTCTGCCTTACAAGCAGAATGTCGGCGGTTCGATCCCGTCAGCGCCCACCATAATTTGTGACATTTACTTCTCTATGGAAGTAATACAGTGCAGCGGTAGTTCAGTTGGTTAGAATATCGGCCTGTCACGCCGAGGGTCGCGGGTTCGAGCCCCGTCCGCTGCGCCATTCTCTTGATTCCCTGTTTAAGAGGGTGATAATGTAAGATACTACGCACTCCGTTTGTCTTGCGTCATAAAAATTGATATTCAATCAATTTTTATTCCTCAGGGCGCTTAGCTCAGTTGGTAGAGCGTCTGCCTTACAAGCAGAATGTCGGCGGTTCGATCCCGTCAGCGCCCACCATATTTCTTCCCCGATCTCATATCATTGTAATCAATACAAAGTTATTTTATGATTAGCATCAATAATGATTCTAATACGAAGTACTTTATGAGAAATCCTTATCAACGCAAGGCTGCGTCGAAATCTCAAGCTACACCTGCCAATTCTTCACTCAAAGACACTTACCGTCAGTTTATTCAAAACATTATTATGCAACGTCACGTAATAGCGCTCTATCATGACGGCTGGGCTTTATGTTCAACACCATCAGGTCAGCATGCATTATCGGTATGGCAAAATAAAAGCTTGGCGAAATTACTGATTAAAGACAATTGGGCACAATACGAAATTCAGGAAGTACCCTTATTGGCTTTTATTGAGAAGATGATTCCATTTTTAAAAGAAAATAATACCATCTTATCTTTGGATTTAACCCCTGAAGGGAATAACCTGTTGGTTAGCCCCGATGCTTTATTATTAGATATTAAGAACTTTTTATACCAGATTTACTTACAACGACCCGATGTATTTGCTGAGTTAAAACTGCCGTTACCGCGTGATATTCGTTTGCATCAGCCAGCTTCGTCCTCATTGGAATAGAGAAGGTCTCAATTCAATATTCATTGAGCAGCCAGCCACTGGCATAAGCAAAATATTCTCTTAACCAGGCGTTATAGCGTGTAGCCAATGGTGTGGTCGCTCCGAGCAGGGTAATATTACGATATCCTTGTTTTCTAGCAATGGCGGCAGCTCTTAAGGTATGAAAATCACTGGTCACAATCGCAATCGGTTGCTGGATATTGATGTGTTGGGCTTGTAATAATGTTTGACTATTTTTAAGGTTTAGTTCAGTGCTGGTGCTTTTATCTTCCAGAATGATGTGTGAGGCAGGAATATGGTATTGCTGTTGTAGATAACGAGACATCACCATAGCTTCGCTTTCGGTTTCACCATAATCTATACCGCCTGTCAGCACCAGTTTTGCATCAGGCTGCGCTAAAGCTACAGGAGCCGCGCGATCCAATCGTTTTGCCAGCGTCGCAGAAGGTTGTCCATTTTCTACGCCACTGCCCAAAACAATAATGGCTTTTACCGGTGCAACAGGTTGTGTTTCCGTACGATTATCAGCAAGGTAATCAAAGAAATAGCCTAAGCTGACCAACCATGCCCAGAAACACAGCCAGCCAAAACGCCACAGGCTATGCAGACGGAAATGGTAGAAAAAGAAACGTTCAACATGATAATAGAAATAAGCATAAAGACAGAAAAACAGTCCGAGCAGTAGCGGGAGTACAGCACCAATATGAATCTTTTTAAAGGCAATCAGAATTGCGCCATCTAAGAACAGAACTGAACCGATAAGGGCTAAAGCAAGACGAATCCATAAACTTATTTGCATAATCTTAATTGTGTCGATTTGAACCGTGCTAAGTGTATGCAAAATTAAAAGAAAGGCAACACTGCGTTTGTCTTATAAAAAAACGAGTGACTGGCACTCGTTTTTTTAAATGAGAAGGCTTAATACACATCTCGACGATAACGGCCTGCTTGGCGTAATTCATCCAGTTTTTGTTCACCGAGAATATCTGTTAAAGCTTGGTCTACACCTGAGGCCATGCCTTCGATGCTACCACAGACATAAATCACCGCACCTTGCTCGACCCACTTCACGAGCTCATCAGCATTATTCCGCAGAATATCTTGTACATAGATACGCTGTTGCTGATCACGAGAGAAGGCCAGATCAAGTCGTTGCAATGTGCCCATATTTTTCCACGCTTCAATCGTTTCCTGATAGAAGAAATCATGTTCGCGTTGACGTTCACCAAAGATCAGCCAGTTGGCGGTGTAGTTTTGGCGATTACGCTGCTGTAGCAGACTCATTAAACCCGCAATACCGGTACCGTTACCAATACAGAGGATTGGACGGTTATCATCGATTAAATGGAATGACTCATTGGTACGGATACGTAGCGCGATTGCTTGTTTGAGCGGCGCATATTCCGTTAACCAGCCAGAACCCAAACCGAGTTGATGGTTATCATCATAGTATTGACGCACTACCAGTCTTAACAACTGTTGAGATGGAATACTGGCAATTGAATACTCACGCGTTGGCAAGGTCGGAAGCTGTGCCAGTAACTCTTCGATGCTATTGAAAGGCTGAGTTTCAACACGCAGGTTTTTATCCCACAGTACCTGTTCAATCGTCTGGTTGAGCGATTGCACAACAGTGTGTGCTGTAATCTGGTGTTTGGCTAAAAAGTTTTGGATCGCTATTGGGCTATTTGCTGGCTGAATTTCAGCAATATCACCGGCATGCCAAGTCATATCCGAAACAGAGGTCAGTTCAATATTATAAGCCGCTTGACCTACACTATTTGGGTTGAGCAGGGTACGCGCACTTAACGTCCATTGATCAAAGACTTTCTCGATATTCATGGCATGTAATTCATGTCGGGTCACCACTGAAAGGGCTTGGTTCCAGCGCTGAATATCATGGGCATTGGCGTTATCTACTTCAATGAGATCGAAGAAGGGTTGTGCCTGACATTGTTTTAACCATGTATCAACTGCATAACCAAAGCTGCAATAACTTTCTGGATATTCTTTGGAGCCCAGCGCAAGCACGGCATATTGCATCTGGCTGAGATCAAGCTTTTGCTGCATCAGTTTTTTGCTAAAACCTGAGGCGAGATCGGGTGCTTCACCAGTCCCGTAGGTACTGATCACAAATAAAACCTGTGTTGCCTGTAGCAGATCCTGTTCGGTCAGTTGCTGGATCGGTTTAACGGTTGTTGGTTGTTGTGCTTCTTGCAGGCTCGTCGCTGTACGCCATGCCAGTTGCTCTGCCACACCGGTTTGAGACGCATAAGTGATCAGCCAAGGTTGCGCATTTGGGTCAATCTGTTGAGTGCTGAGGGATTGACGTGCGGCTTGGGTCAGCTTCTTCTGTTTACGGCGTTTTAAATACAGCATCCAGCCCGTTACGAAAAACAGTGGCATGCTGAGTGACGCCAGCATGGCAATAAATTGATAGGTCGAACCAAAGAAACTGCCACGGTGTACAGGTAGCATGCTGCTCATGATTTTTTCATTGAGCTTTTTATCTTCATACAGTTCAAGTTTCTCAAACTGTTGATCTTGATAGTTATAGACTGCTTGGTTACGTGCTCGCTCATGTTGTGGAATCGCATCGACAAAAGACACTTCGACTTTGGCATCGTCACGCTTTGGAATAGTTAAGGTCAGGCTTGAATATTCACGACCGATTTGCGCATTGACGCCCGTCCAGCTCTGGGTCAGGATGCGGTCGACCTGCTCGGTTGATAAAGCTTCTTGTTTATGCTTTCTATTTCCAGATTCATTGTGCTGTTGGTTACGTTGCGGTTGTTCAACGCCCATGACTTTGAACATCCCCGCACGCCACCAGTCATAGGACCAGTATAGGCCGGTGCAGGCAAACAGCAGATAGAATATCACCACCCATGTGCCGACAACGGCATGTAAATCCCAGATGAAATTACGGCCTTTTAACTTGGGTTTAATAAAGAACCATTGTTTAAAGCTATGTTTCTTGGGAAAACGTAAATACAGACCACTCAATACAAAGAAAATCAGCATCAGGGTAGAGGCACCAGTAATCTGTGCGCCAAATTCACCTGCCGTTAAATTACGGTGTAAACGTTGAATAAATTGCAACGTATCACGACCTTTAATCTCAGGTAAAACTTCCGCTGTGTAGGGGTTGACCATCATGTTATAGCCGCGGCGCGCACCTTCTTTTTTAATATTGACGGTGGAGGACGCAGTGGGATCAGCAGCGATGGTAATGCTGTTAATTTCAATTTCTGGTTGTTGTTGATTGAAATGTTGGTAGAGCTGGGCCGGGGTTAATTTGGGTGTTTGAGCCACTTCAACAACATAGCTGTCCTGATTGATCCATTTGAGGATTTGTGGTTCATATGAGTAAATCGCCCCTGTTACGCCCATCAAAGAGAGAATAAGCCCCGCGGTGATCCCTAAAAACCAGTGAATCTGGAAGAAAACTTTTTTAAACATGGTCAAAAAATGTAAATAGAGTGGAATTCATGTAAAAAATTATAACTCAAGATTAAGAATACAATATGGATTTTGCAGGTAATATTGATTTTGATTCTCATTTATTTTATGGGCAATAAAAAACCTCTCATGGCGAGAGGTTTTTGTTCATCCGTGTCTTAAATCGATTTAGGCGCGCCTACAGTTTCATTTAAGTGCTTGCGTACGGTATTAAAAGAAAAGTTCTTGGAATCCATGCGTTTTGGCAAAATATAAGCACCTTGCTGTTCTTCACCTTTAGGTGTTTTTACCTTGAAGTTCACCAGGATAAAGTCAGGGGAGCTATACCATTCATAGATATCTTTCCAGCCAATGGTCGCGGTACCTTCTTGCAGACCCATTTTTTGGCGCATCACGATCCCGTGTGGTTGTACACCTAGACGTAAGCCTTTAATTTCCTGTACAGGGAATTCAGTCATTTTACGTTTAACATACCACTCCAGACCAAATTTCTTGATCAGATAAAAAAGAACCACACTCACAATCACTACCCAGCAAATCACGGTAGAGTAGGTTGAGTAATATTTAATAAGTCCTGCTGCAACTAAAGAAAGCACCACAAGTGCAATCATAATCATCCATGCTTTGCGGCTGAATTTGTTGGTACTACGCCAAATCATAAGTTGAGCTTGACGTTGTTCAGCTTCAGAAACTTCGTAAGGAACAGGTTGTAGCGTATAAGCGTATAGCGTTTTGGCGGTCATAGTGTAAAAAATGAGTCTAGAACTGGGTTAAGTTTAACACCTATTGGCATGCAAAGATATTATGCCAATGGTGAATGATTAGAGCGATGCATACTCTGTGCCGTCTTCATTGGGTTCATGGCTCAGGCTTTGTTTCAACATACTTAAACGGGTGAGTACACCCAGCATCAGTGACAGTTGTTGCAAGATAATTAATGAATTTTGATCATTTTCTTTATTGCGGCTTAGACGGTCACGAATGGTTTGCATCATATTTTGTGCGGATAAATCAGGAACTTCATCTCTGAGTAATGCACCTTGAATATCGTCCAGTGCCTGATCAAGTAGGCTCAATACCTCCTGATCCTGGATTTTTTCACGGTGTGCACCCAAGGCAGCGATATAACTTAAAAAGGTATGGCTGAGACAGAGAAATTCGAAGGCCAGGCTTTTCTGGTTAACATCAATATTCGGTTCGGTGGCGATGGTCGAAATCAGTGATGCCACTTCTGCATCGGTATTATGGGCAGCCCGACGCACTACACGGTAATTCAGGGCATTATTACGACCATGATGATATTGAGCGACTACTTCGCTCAGGTATTGACATTGGGCCTGTAAAGAACGGCGGATCGAGCGGGGCAGTCTGCGGAACTTCCAGTCTGGCCAGATAAAACTCACACCAAACCAAGCCAGTGCACAGCCGATTACCGTATCAATAAAGCGGGGAAAACCGGCTGCAAAAGCTGAGCCATCCAGATTGAAATTGATGAGCGCCAGAATGGTAATAAAGGCCGTGGCTTGTGCATATTGCTTACTGCGCAGTTCTAAAAAGAGAACCCCGCTGAGCACCAGCATGACCAGTTGTCCTTCAATGGAAGGAATAAAGTAGATAATTGCAAGACCGACAATAATACCAACCAATGTACCGATAATCCGTAAATAGAGGCGGCGTTTGGTGGCGTTAAAATTCGGCTGGCAGACGAACAGCGCCGTTAACATGATCCAGTAACCGTATGCGATATCGGTCATCTGGATAAACACATAGCCAATAAATAGCACAATGGATAAACGTACAGCATGACGGAATAATACCGATTCTGGAGAAAGATGCTGTTTTACACGGACAATAATGTCATTCCAGCCTTTGAGATCATCATCTTTCAGCTGGCTTTCTGCATGTTGGGCATTGATCTTTTGCAGATTGCGTTCGGTTTCCAGATTCTGTAATTGCGCATCAATTGATTTCAGATTCTGATACAGCGCAAACAAGGCATTAATCCGCACCTGATCATAATGTCCATCTTCCCGCAACTTTTCCAGAGAGGTGCGTAAATTTTCAAAACTATGCTTAAAGCGTTTGTTATGCACATAACGGGTACGACTTAAAATCGATTGAGACAGATCCTGACAGGCTTTACCCTGAATCGACAGGATGCGCTGGAAGCGGAACAGGATGTCGCTATGCTGGAACACTTTGGCCAGTTTCTGATAATCAATATGGGCTGAATCGGCACGTTCATGAATATCCTGTGCCACAAAATAATATTGCAGGCTGCGTCGGGTATCCTTTTGACCGCGGTCACCTTTGAGACGGGTTAACAAGGACATGCGCAGATCATTAAAGATCGCCACCAGCTTGCCATTTTCCATGGCAATATCAATCATGCTTTGTTGGTAGCTGGATGGAGTCATGTCGACATCAAACAGGTTGGACTTGGCAAACAGGAAACTTCCCAGCGCCGAATACGATGCCGAAAGCTGATCCCGGACTTTTCGCACCGGGAACAGCAGGAAACTGATGGTGGAGAGTAGGCCATACCAGGCCGCACCTGCCACGAGAAGCGCGGGTTGAACATACCATTGCTCAAATAAATGCACTCCCAGCATGGTATAAACAGAAGTCACCAGACAGCCGTAAGCAATGGTGGCATAACGTCGCCCGAGCGAACCGAGCAAGATCCAGCCGATACATGAGGCAATCAGTCCGATTGCAAAGGCAACCGGATAGGGAAATAACAGTTGAACCGAAGCCGCGGTAATAAAAAATCCGATATAGGTATAAATCAGATTCATGATGCGCACAGAGAAGCGATCATCAATATCACTAATCGCGGCAGCAACCACACCGAGGGTTAAGGGAATGGTGGCGAGTTGATAATCGAGTAAGTACGGAACGAAAGCTGTCCCTGTAAAGGCAATGAGCATGCGCACGTTATACATCAACGTGGTGTTATAGGTTGTTTGTTTTAAACGTCCGAACCAAGGATTCAAGGGGTGTCCTTCTTGTATTCTACAATTGAATTTTCAGCGTGACTGTTCACAGGGATAAAGTGTTCGCAGACGTTAATATTATGCACAAATCTGGTGGGGATGCTAAGCTTAGAATATTCCAAAATTTGTTAAAGTGGGGCAGTATGCAGGCCGAGCAAACCAATCAACGTCAATATTCAACAGCATGGATTATGTTGCTTGCTTTGTTAACTGCGTTAGGGCCGTTATCGATTGATATGTATTTACCTGCATTACCGCAAATGGCGGATGAATTCGGGGTAAGTACGCAAATGGTTGCCAATACCTTGCCTGCCTATTTCTTGGGTCTGGCGATAGGTCAGTTGATTTATGGCCCAGTGAGTGACCGGATTGGACGTAAAATACCGCTTTATTTTGGCTTGGCACTTTATGCCATCGCCAGTCTGGCTTGCGTTTTTGCAAGCAATGAATGGGCCTTGATTGCTGCCCGTATTTTTCAGGCTTTGGGTGGCTGTGTGGGTGTTGTGATGGCGCGTGCTGCAATCCGTGACCGTCTGGATATGCAGGGTTCTGCACAGGCATTTTCCAGTATGATGATTGTCATGGGGCTGGCACCGATTCTGGCACCCATGTTTGGGGCATGGATTCTCAACTTTTTTCCGTGGCAGGCGATTTTCATTACCTTATCGCTGATTGGGGTGATGTGCTGGCTCTGTGTGCATTTCTTCTTTAAAGAATCTTTGCCGGTCGAGCGCCGTTTAAAATTATCGGTCTATCAAGTCACAACATTATATGGGGCGATCTTAAAGGATGAGAGTTTCCGTGTGCCGATGTTTGCAGGCTGCTTAACCGGTGCGGCCTTATTCTGTTATATCAGCTCGGCTTCTGCGGTTTTTATGGGACAGTATGGTTTATCTCAGCAACATTTCTCTTATGCCTTTGCCTTAAATGCAGCAGGCATCATGCTGATGTCTTCTATTAATAAACACTTGAATACCCGTATGGGCATTTACCAGCGTTTAAAGCTGGGTGGTGCGATTCAGTGTTTGGGGGCATTGATTGTGCTCGGTGCTGGCTTTATGGTGCATGCGCCATTAGGGGTATTGATGTCAGGTTTATTTCTGGTGGTTTCTGGTATTGGTCTGACCGGGCCGAATGCGATGGCTTTGGCCATGTCCCAACAGGGTGCACGTGCAGGCACAGCCAGTGCGATTATGGGCAGTATGCAATTTGCCTGTGGTCTGTTGGCGGGGATCATTCTGAATTTCCTGCTCTGGAAAGCATCCCTGAATATGGGCATCATGATGTTGTTATTTACCAGCGCAGGTTTCTTTGCCATCTTAAAAGTTGGCAAGCTGCAAAGCAGTAGTTCTAGCTAAAGAAGTACTGCTGCACCTTGGGTGGTTTAATCTAGAAATACGGTAAAGTTTTCAACCGGTTCACGCGGAGTAATGAAGGTGTTGACAATATGGTCAGGGTCGGCATAACCCAAGGCAATGGTACACACCAACTCTTCATCTTCTGGTGCACCCAGAATATCCAGAACGATCGGGTGGAAATGATTCCACGCTGCTTGCGGGCAGGTATCCAGACCACGGGCTTTGGCGGCCACCATGACATTTTGCAACATCATGGAAATATCCATTTTTGAACCAATACCCATGATTTTATTCACGGTAAAATACAGGGCGACTGGCGCATCAAATAACTGGAAGTTACGCAATTGTTGCGCTGCCATTTTCTCTTTTTCACCTTTCTGAATGCCCAGCAAGCCATAGAGACCCCAGCCATTGGCACGGCGACGGTCAATAAACGGTGAAATCCAGGTTTCAGGATAGTAGGCAAAGGTCTCTTGGTATTGGGCAGCCAGTTCTGGTTTTTGCAGAAGTTCGATTTGTGCTGCACAAACACGATCAATCATTTCGGCACGTTTCTGTCCTGTCACCACATAGACTTTCCATGGCTGAACATTGGTACCAGAAGGGGCACGGCTGGCGACAGTCAGGATATCTTTAATGGTTTGGGGATCGACAGGGGTATCTAAAAATGCACGTACCGAGTGACGAGAGGTAATCGCCTCATCCACCAGACGGACTTGTTCCGTGTTCATGAAAACTCCAACATTTTGATTTTTTAATGTCTGGAGACTATAAAACAATAAATGTTTTTTGTTGTCAGTTTTTCAGGTATAAATATAGGGTTGCATAAAAAATACGCACAAAAATTAGAGGATTAACACTAATTGTTGTGAGTTTTCTATCTTTTGTTTGGTTTGTGTGAAAAATAATTCTATTAGTAACATAATGAAATCGAAATAATATTTATGCATACTCAATGGAATCAATAAAACTCTTTAAATAAAAAGTACACACAATATCCGAAATTTATGCATAATACGCCCTTTTTAAAAATGATTAGACTTTCCTTGCTGAATGGGTGAGGGGGAATTTTCTATTTGAAAGACAGCTTGAATTTATCCAATTCAATGTCTGTGGGAAATGTTGAAATATACACTATATACAAGGAGCTTCTCATGAGTTTATCTCTCATCCGTAAGCCGTTCGTAATGCAAGGTCTGGCAATTACTGTTGCAACCTTAATGATGAACAGTACACATGCTGCTACAGAGCAAGAACAGATTCAGCAACTTCGTGATGAAGTGAAGGAATTAAGAGCTTTATTACAGCAATATGTTCCCCAAGCAAAACAACAAAATGATGCCCCTCAAGCTGCTGTTACCCCTGCTACTGCAGTGGTTGCAACCAATAATCAAAATACTCCAGCTGTTGTCACCAATACCCCGAAAAAATCTCCATTAAGTTTTAGTTCTGCTTCCGGTGCAGAGGTAAAGCTCTATGGTTTCTTGCGCGGTGATGCTTCTTATCAATCAAAAGGCGGCGACGGTATTTTTAACCGCATCAATAAGGTTGATCTGGAAGGCGCTGAAAAAAATAGCGACCGCTTCTATAGTACTGCAACCGTGACTCGTCTTGGTCTTGATTTCAAAGCACCGGTCGAAGGTGCTGATGTTGGCGGTAAATTAGAAGTTGACTTCCGTGGTGGTGCTAGCAATGACACGATTCGTATCCGTCATGCGTATTTGACCCTCAACGACTGGTTATTTGGTCAAACCACATCAACTTTCCTGGCAACTGATTTGCAACCGGAAATGCTGGATTTTAACTCTCCTTTGGGGATTGGTACCTACCGTACCCCAATGGTTCGTTATAGTGGCAAGTTCAATCCGGACACGAGTTATGCTGTTGCTTTGGAAAAAGGCAGTGACGATAACCGTGCGCCATCCCTCACTTCAAAAGTAAAATATGATTTTGCTGAAGGGCAGGGAACCACCTCTGCACGTGCCCTGTTGACAGAGGCGCGTAGTAAAGCAACTTATGACAACAACAATAACCGCATCAATTCAGGCGAAGCTGAACTGGGTTGGGGCGTTGCTGTTGGTGCCAAATATAAATTCACCGATTCATTACAGGCCATGATTGACTATTCGCATGTCAAAGGTGATAGCAAATTCCTGTTGTATACCAACAATGCCTTCAATGTAAATCCAAATAATTTTGATTTGAACCTGAATGAATTTGATGCATTTACAGTCGGTTCAACTTATCAGATTAACCCGAAATTACGCAGTACTTTAGCCTATGGCGCAATGTTTGCAGATGACAGCAATGATTTTGCGAAACAGGCCGTGATTGCAAAAGACAGCGCCCAGAACAAAACCTTGCAACAGGGTTGGTGGAATATCATGTATTCGCCAGTGACCCCGATTACGTTTGGTCTGGAATATGTCTATGGCGAACGTAAAACCTTCGATGGGCAAAAGGGTAAAGATAATCGTGTAGGAGCAATGGCTCGCTATAACTTCTAAGCCATTTATCCTGCAGATGAAAATCATCCGTGAAAACTGAATCACTGTAATGAGCAAAAGGTTCTTATATCGGACTGTATGCTTTTTATTAAGCTGATTGAGTTTTCACTCATTTTGAGAGTTACTATTTTAGCTGTTTTGAGGTGGGAACAAGCCACCGAAGGAACTGCTGAAATAAACGGAAGAAGATATGGAATTTACTTTTAATGGTTTTTATACCCTGATTTCAGCCGTTATCGTGTTGTTATTAGGGCGTTTGCTCGTTAATAAAATTGATTTCTTAAGACGCTATAATATTCCCGAGCCTGTTGCAGGCGGTCTGGTTGCAGCTGTAGTTTCACTACTTGTGCATTCGCTTTGGGGTTATAGCATTGTCTTTAGTAGCGAGTTACAAACCAGTTTTATGTTGATCTTCTTTGCTTCGATTGGTTTAAGCGCCAATTTTATGAAGCTTAAAGAAGGTGGTATCGGGTTGGTGATCTTCCTGGTCTGTGTTGCCTCATTTATCGTCGTACAGAATGCTGTCGGTATGAGTCTGGCAACCTTGCTGGGTATTGATCCGCTGGTGGGTCTGATTGCTGGCTCAATCACCTTGACAGGTGGTCACGGTACAGCAGGTGCATGGGGTGAGATTCTTGAAACCCAACATGGGATTCAAGGTGCCTTGGCGCTGGGGATGGCGAGTGCAACTTTTGGTCTGATCATCGGGGGGATTATCGGTGGTCCATTGGCTAAACTGTTGATTAACCGCTATGGCCTTGCTCAGGCGCAAACGCCAGCAGAGATCAAAAACCGCGATACGCATCTGGATCAGCATCCTGACGAGCTGGCGCCATTTGAAAATCCACATCAAGTCCGTTTAATCACTGCTGATAATGCCATTACGACTTTGGGTATGTTTGCTGCGTGTCTTGCCTTTGCAGAATTCATGACCGGTTTCAGTAAGGGCACATGGTTTGAGTTACCTACCTTTGTATGGGCACTCGGTGGCGGTGTTATTTTACGTAATATCCTGGAAAGCGTATTAAAGATTGATATCTTTGATCGTGCAATTGATGTTTTTGGTAATGCTTCATTGTCACTTTATTTGGCAATGGCATTGCTTTCGCTCAAATTATGGCAACTGGCAGATCTTGCTGGTCCGCTTGTCGTAATTTTAGGTGCGCAAACCATTACTATGGCATTGTATGCAGCATTCGTGACTTTCCGTGTCATGGGTAAAAACTACGATGCCGCTGTTCTGGCAGCAGGTCATTGTGGTTTTGGTATGGGTGCAACTCCAACTGCGGTTGCAAACATGCAGGCCATTACCAATATGTATGGACCATCTCATAAAGCGTTCCTGATTGTTCCGCTTTGTGGTGCGTTCTTCGTTGATTTAATTAACGCAACAGTAATTCAATTAATTTTGAAATTCTTTGCCTAAGTCGGATCAAAAGCCCCCAACGGGGCTTTTTTGATTCATCCATTGTTATCGTATATGTACGGATGTACATAAAATATTTAAAAGCGAATAAGTGATGAATGAAAAATTAAATGACACCCTGATGGCTTGGGTAAGTTTTTTCAATGATCCTTTATGGGACTTCCTCGTCGTTTTCCTTCTTGCAGTTGGTATTTTCTATACGATTGCGACCAAAGCTGTGCAGATCAGAATGTTCTTTCACAGTATCAAGGTCATGAAAGGCAGTCGTACTAAAGGTGAAGAAAAAGATGCGCACGGACTGACCCCATTCCAGGCCTTTGTAACAGGCTTAGCCAGCCGTGTTGGTGTAGGTAATATTGCGGGTGTTGCGATCGCGATTGCGATTGGTGGACCCGGTGCTGTGTTCTGGATGTGGTTTACTGCATTACTGGGTATGAGTTCGGCTTTTATCGAGTCTTCGCTTGCCCAGTTATTTAAAGTCAGAGACAGCAATAGCAAGCAGTTTCGGGGTGGACCAGCTTACTATATTACCCAGGGCTTACGTAGTAAAACCTTTGGTGTGATCTTTGCACTTGCACTGATCTTTACCTACGGTTTTGTATTCAACTCGGTTCAGATCAATGCCATTGCCAATGCTTCATCGCATGCGTGGGGCTGGGATAAAGCCAATCTTATTGCACATTTGGGCGGTGTAGATTTAGAAATTTCATGGGTTGGTCTGGCACTGGTTGTATTAGTTGCATTGGCGATTTTTGGTGGTATTAAACGTATCGCTAAATTTGCTGAAATGTTTGTGCCATTAAAAGCTGGTCTATACTTGGCTGTTGCTTTATATATCGCATTAAGCAACTACGAACTTTTACCTGGCATTTTCAAATTGATCTTCACTGAAGCCTTCCAGTTCAACGCAGCAGCGGGTGGTTTCTTTGGTGCCATGATTTCTATGGCAATGATGCAAGGGATCAAGCGTGGCTTGTTCTCAAACGAAGCGGGTATGGGTTCGGCACCGAATGCTGCCGCAGCTTCTGATGTAAAACATCCTGTAAACCAGGGTTTGGTTCAGATGCTGGGTGTATTCGTCGATACCTTCATTGTATGTACCAGTACCGCAATCATTATTCTGGTTTCTGGCGTTTACCATGATGCAGGCTTTGTCGGGGTTGAATTAACCCAACGTGCTTTAGAGTCTCAAGTGGGTAGCTGGGGTGGTGACTTTCTTGCGATTCTGCTATTCCTGTTCTGTTATTCTGCCGTGTTAGGTAACTATGCGTATGCGGAAAGTAATGTACAGTTCATTAATAACAATCCAAAAGTCATGTTCATCTTCCGAATTTTTGTGTTGGTGATGGTGTACTTCGGTGCAATTGGTAGTGTTCCGCTGGTTTGGTCTATGGCTGACTTGTTCATGGGGATCATGGCAACCATTAACCTGGTGGCAATCTTATTGTTAACTCCGATGGCTCGTACCTTGTTGAAAGACTATACGTCACAGTTGAAGAAAGGTATTAAAGAACCTGAGTTTAAGATTGATAACTATCCAGAACTGAAGAAAAAAGTCGGTTCTGATATCTGGTAAGTAATTTGAATAACGCCTTGAATCAATAAAAAAGTCCCTTTCGAGGGACTTTTTTTATGAAGTTTTCATGACATATGCAAAGAAATTGATACATCTTTTCAAATTTGCTAGCGCTAAAATCCGACACAGAAAAACAGTCAATATGGCAATACTGCGTATGAAACAGCTTAAATTATGGACGCTTGGTCTTTCAATGATGTTCTTGGCGGGTTGCCAAAGCACAGCGCATTTAAGCCCAGCCGTTGAAGATGCTCAAGCGCATGCTGTTTCGCAACCCTTTGCTTATATTAAACAGCAACAGAAGCGTCCAGTGGTGGCATTGGTGCTGGGCAGTGGCGGGGCGCGGGGCTATGCCCATATCGGTGTGATCGAAGTTTTAGAACAACAAGGCATACGTCCTGATTTCATTGTTGGAACCAGTGCAGGGAGTATTGTCGGTTCAATCTATGCCAGCGGCAAAAGTGCTGCTGAATTACGTGATATTGCCTTGAAGCTAAAAGCCAATGATGTCCGTGATGTCAACCTGAGTTTAAAGGGCTTTTTTGATGGTAAAAAGGTCGAAGATTATATCAATCAGCAAGTCCATAATACGCCCTTACAAAAGTTGAAAATCCCGCTTTATGTGGTGGCGACCGAGTTAAAGGACGGTACAAGAACCGTATTTAACTATGGCAATACCGGGCAGGCTGTTCGTGCTTCTGCCTCGATTCCAAGTATGTTTGTCCCGACCATGATTCATGATGTGGAATATGTCGATGGTGGGCTGGTCAGTCCAGTACCAGTGCAGGTTGCACGTGAACTGGGTGCAGATGTTGTGATCGCAGTAGATATTCTGGCTCAACCGATCCATACCGAAACCACCAATGTCTGGGGGCTGTTTAACCAGAATATCAATATCATGCAAGGTCGTTTGGCTGAAGAGGAACTGAAACAGGCGGATATCGTGATCCAGCCTGATCTACGTGAGAAAGCGCATATTTTTGATGTAAAAGGTCGTGAACAGACGATGCAGGCAGGTATTGATGCAGCGAATGATAAACTGGCAGATATTCAATGGACTATTCAAAATAAAACCAAACCCTCAAGAGCGGATCAGCAGAATATGGCGGTCAAGCAAAATTCAGCGCTACCATGATGATTAAATGTTGTTCAGATTTATAAGTGGACTTAAGTCCTTGAGTCCATTTGCTAAAATTCATTTTTTATAAAAACAGCTTATAAATATTCTACAAAAAGCTATTAAAACCACCAGAAAAATAGTAAATAACTACAAATCATAAAACTTTTCTATCAGAGAGTTTTAAGTTTTAGGTCATAGGATGACCTCATCAAATAAATTGTTTCATAACAAGGATTGTTAAACAGATGTTTAAGTCTTTCTTTCCGAACCCGCGTCTATTTTTTATTTCTGTGGTTGTCTGGCTCGCACTCAATATGCTGTTGTGGTACAGCGGTGGTCATAGCTGGGGCGAATATCTGGGTTTTCCTAAAGGCTATGCGGATGCAGAGCTGTCTGTCGGAGTTAATCGATTCTGGGAGCCTTCTTCACTTTGGTTTTATCTCTGGTTTATCACTGCTACGGCCTTATTTGCTGGATTTTGGCGTATTTTTTCAGATCATAAATGGCAAAAGTGGTCGATCTGGGGTTCAGCCTTTATTTTGTTTAATATCTGGTTTGGCGTACAGGTGAGCTTGGCGGTGAATGCTTGGTATGTACCATTCTGGGATATGATCCAAAATATGCTAACCAATGGTGGAGGAAGTATTACTGATTTATATAAAGAAACCATGGTATTTCTATATATTGCCATGGTTGGTGTGACTATGGCTGTGTTAAATGCTTTTTTTACCAGTCATTATGTTTTTCGCTGGCGCACGGCGATGAATGAGTATTATACCGAACACTGGCCTAAGCTACGCCATGTCGAAGGTGCTGCACAACGTGTACAGGAAGATACCATGCGTTTTGCCACGATTGTCGAAGATTTGGGGGTTGAACTGGTCAAGGCAATCATGACATTGATTGCATTCTTGCCATTATTATTCCAGCTTTCAAAACATGTTCCAGAAATACCTGTAATTGGAGAGCTACAATATTCACTTGTTTGGGCTGCAATTGCATGGGCGATATTTGGTACAGTTTTACTCATGGTGGTCGGGATAAAATTGCCTGGGCTCCAGTTCAATAATCAGAAAGTCGAGGCGGCTTATCGTAAAGAATTGGTCTACGGTGAAGATCATGAAAATCGGGCACAGCCAGCCACATTAAAAGAACTGTTTGAGCGAGTAAGAAAAAACTATTTCCGTCTCTATTTCCATTATACCTATTTTAACTTAACGGCTTCATGGTATGGGCAACTGGATATTCTCTATAATCTATTTGTGCTTTTCCCTGCGATTGCAGCAGGGAAGTTAACACTGGGTTTAATCAATCAGATTGGTGGGGTTTTTGGTAAGGTTCGTGAATCTTTCCAATATCTAATTAGTTCATGGAAAACCATTATTGAGTTGCTCTCTATTCATAAACGTCTTAAAGCATTTGAAAAGATTCTGGATTAGTTTGCTGACTTTGTTCGCTAAAGCCTTGATCAAAGATCAGGGCTTTTTTGTTGCCAGAGAAGTTAACCGGATTGTGGTTTTTATGTGAAAAGTGAATATATATTGCAACGAAAATGACTTTATTTGGTCTCACGACTTCACTATAGTCGTTTGATAAAATTAATGATCTCTCATTTTGCTCTTGTATAACTTAGAACCTAAATAAATAGGATAAATCATGAAACCTGTATTGCTTAAAAGTGCATTAGCGCTTGCACTGACTGCTTTTACTGCAAATGTATGGGCAGACCCAGCAATTAAATCCTCCCCAAGTCAAAAAAAATCAGGCATTGACCAGCAATATATCGATCAAACTGTGTCTGCCCAGCATGATTTTTATGATCATGTAAATGGAACATGGTTAAAGGAGACTGCGATTCCTGCAGATAAGTCACGTTGGGGCGCATTTAATGAGTTGCATGAATTATCGACTAACCAGTTGCATGCCATTGTTGAACAATTGAGTGCCCAAAAATGGGCAGCAGGCAGCGTAGAGCAAAAGATTGCCAGTCTGTATGCCAGCTTTATGGATGAAAAAACAATTGAATCACAAGGCCTTCAACCTTTACAGCAGGAACTGGCACAGGTAGATGCAATTCAAAATAAACAAGACTTCGCTCGATTAATGGGGCATTTCTCGCGTATTGGCGTCAGAACGCCGTTTGATATCAGTATTGATCAGGACATGAAACGGTCGGATGTAATGATTGCAGGTTTGGCACAGCGTCGATTGGGCCTGCCAGATCGTGACTATTATTTAAAAGATGATCAGAAGTTTGTGGAAACGCGTGCAAAATATCTCAAGCATCTTGAAAAAATGCTGCAGCTTTCAGGCGATCAGCAAGCAGCCCTGCACGCCCGACAAATCCTCCAGCTGGAAACGGAACTTGCCAAGATTCAGTGGAGTAATGTTCAAAATCGTGATTTATCCAAGCGTTACAATATTTACCCGCTTAAAGATTTGAATCAGTTAAGTCGTAACTTTGATTGGGATACTTATCTGAAGACGGTTGGGGTAAAGGATAAAATCCAGACCATTCAGGTACATCAGCTCAGCTATTTTAAAGCGCTTGATCCAGTGCTGAATAAAACTCCTTTAGAGGTGTGGAAGGCCTATTTTAAATGGAACCTGATCAGTAGTTTCGCTCCTTATCTGAATAAAGCTCTAGTTGATGAAAGTTTTGCGTTTTATGGTAAAAGTTTGCGTGATGTGGCTGAACAGGAAGTGCGCTGGAAACGTGGCGTACAAACGGTAAACGGTGTGCTTGGTGATGGTCTGGGTAAAATCTATGTAGAAAAACATTTTTCTGCGGATAAAAAACAGCGCATGGATACCTTGGTTCAGAATCTGATCCGGGCGTATGATCAAAGTATTAGCCAGCTGGACTGGATGAGTCCTGCAACCAAAGTACAGGCCAAAAAGAAACTGGCTAGCCTATCCATTAAAGTGGGTTACCCGAAGAAATGGCGTGATTACTCCGCGCTAGACATTAAAGACGGTGATCTCATTGGCAACGTGATTCGTGCCAGCGAGTTTGAGCATCAGGACGAACTGGATAAGCTCGGTAAACCTGTGGATCGCGATGAATGGTTTATGTCACCGCAAACGGTAAATGCGTATTACAACCCATCCTCCAATGAAATTGTGTTCCCCGCGGCCATCTTACAACCACCTTTCTTTAATATTGAAGCCGATGATGCGGTCAATTATGGCGGGATTGGCAGTGTCATTGGGCATGAGATCAGTCATGGTTTTGATGATCAGGGCAGCCAGTTTGATGAATTGGGGAATATGCGTAACTGGTGGACCAAGCAAGATCATCAGAAATTTAAAGCCAAAACACAGGCTTTGATTGCACAATACAATACCTATGAGCCGATTGCAGGCTATCACGTTAATGGTGAACTGACGCTGGGTGAAAATATTGCCGATAACTCGGGATTATCGATTGCCTACAAAGCGTATCAACTGTCCTTGGCAGGTAAACCTGCGCCTGTGATCGAGGGGCGTACAGGTGAGCAGCGTTTTTATATGGGCTGGGCGCAAGTCTGGCGCGCCAAAACCCGTGAAGCACAAGCCATTGTATATTTAAAAACAGATCCACATGCGCCCGATAAAGTCCGGGCCAATGGTGCTTTAGTCAATCAGGCGCCGTTCTATGATGCTTTCAAGATTAAAGCCGGGGACAAAATGTATTTGGCCCCTGAAAAGCGGGTCAGTATCTGGTAATCCAGAATTCAATAAAAAACCTGCATCATGCAGGTTTTTTATTGGCTCGATTTAAAGGAAGGCAATTCCTAGTCCTGCGCCTGCGGCCATCACCCAAAGTGGATGGATCTTTTTAAACATCCCGAGCACTGCAGTAACAACTACGATAATGACCAAGAGCAGGTTTTGTGCGGAAGCATCGGCAATCATCCAGGCACTGACCAGGACCAAGCCGACAGTAATCGGTTTCAGGGCTTTTTCAAAACGCGCCCGTAACGGATTGGCTTTAAAGCGTTCCCAGAATTTGAGTGCATAAATGGTAATGATGGAAGATGGACCAAATTTTGCCAATGAAGTGACCAGTAAACCTGCTGGGCCTGCCACATGCCAGCCGACCAAAGGCACAATCATCATATTCGGACCGGGTGCTGCCTGCGCCATGGCAAATAGCGAGCTAAACTGCTCTGCACTCATCCATTGATGCACGGTTACCACCTGATGCTGCATTTCAGGCAGGATGGCATTACCACCGCCAAAAGCCAGCAATGAAAGCTGAGTAAAAACCACGGCAAGGGTGACTAAGATCATGATTTTTTCACTCCCAATACCAGCATGTTAATGGCCAGTAGAATCGCTAAAGTCAGTGCCAACGGCAGCTTGATCCAGATCATGAACACAAAGGTCAGGCCGATGGTAAAAAGGGTCAGATAACTTTTCAAGATGGGTTTGAGCATCTTAAAGCCTGTGGCAAACAGCAAGCCTGCTGCGGCGGCGGCCAAACCCTGGATCATGTGTCTGACGGCAGGCAGATATTGAAAATGCTCATAGACCTGATAGATGATCAACACAATTGCAGTTGGGGCGGAGATCAAACCGAGGACTGAACTGATCGCACCTTTCACGCCCTGGAATTCCATTCCAATGGCAACCGCCATATTGATGATATTACCGCCCGGTAATAACTGGCACACGCCAAGTAAGTCGGTAAATTTGCCAGCATCAATCCATTTATGTTCTTCAACGATAATGCGATGTGCCAGTGGCAACACGCCACCGAAACCCATCAATCCCAATTTCATAAACCCCGTAAAAAGTGCCTTACAATCAGGAGCAGTCGCTAATGGTTCACGCTCTATTGATAGGACTTGGGCTTTCATTGGATTACCTTTCTGTTCAACCTTGTGAGCTATAGCATGAAAGATTTATGGTATATTCACAAATGCTATTTTTGCCATTATCTATACTTTCAAGGTATGTATGATCGATATTCATAAGCTCAATGCATTCGTTGCTGTGGTGGAAGAAAGCAATATTTCTAAAGCAGCAGTCAGACTGCATATGCAACAGCCACCCTTGACCCGATTGATCAAAAGTCTGGAACAAGAACTGGATACGGCTTTGCTGAAACGTCTGCCTCGTGGTGTCGAGGTTACGGAAGCCGGTAAGGCTTTATATCAGGAAGCGATTACCATTCTGGCGCATGCCCACTCGATCCCGAAACGGGTAAAAAACATTGCGCAAGGCCTGGAAGGTCAGATCAATATTGGCTTTACCAACTCAGCAGGCTTACATCCTTTTTTGCCTGCGGTGTTGCGTCAGTTTAGGGAACAGTTTCCTGCGGTAGCGATTCATCTGGAAGAGGACAGCAGCACAGCTTTAACGGATGCAGTCATCAATGAAAAACTGGATATTGTATTCCTACGCAAACCTGCACCGATTCATACCGAAGTCCAAAGTATTCACGTACTGGACGAGCCTTTGATTGTCGCGTTGCCGAGTAATCATCCTTTAGCTGGGCAAGAGGGAGCAATCCGCTTAGTCGATTTGGAGCCTTATGAGTTTGTATTGTATCGCCGTATCGCGGGACAGGACCTGTTCGATAATATTCTGGCGAACTGCTATCAGGCCGGTTTTAGTCCCAATATTGTTCAAGAGGCACCGCGCTTAACCTCGAGTCTTAATCTAATTGCCGCAGGCATTGGACTGTCGATTGTCCCCGCATCAATTCAGGACTTCTGGAACAAGCAGATTGTGTATAAATCGCTAGAGGCGAAAAAACCATGTATCGCCCCGATTTATGCAATTTGTCGTGCCAAGGGCAATAGTGTTCGGGTTGAGCATTTCTTGAGTTTACTCAAAGCCAGTCAGGCGGTTTGAAACGGTTCAATGGTTAAAGTGATAAAAATTTAAAATAGGACCCACCAGATGCTGTTGGGACTGATCCAGCGTTACGATGATTTCCCTAAAGTTAAAAGTGTCCTCATCATCGTATTTCGCGACGCCATGAGTTTTATTATTCAAGTTTGGAATCTGATAGCTAAAGAACGCCACATGTCTGGAAGGATGCACCACCTTGACCAGTTTTTGTGGGTCTTTATAGCCGCCATATTCATTTTCAATACTCTGCTTTAATAGATTAGGAAAATAAAGTGTGGCATAGGGCATACCGCAGCCCACACAAACGGATGAGTCGTACAATTCAATCGCCTGTTTTTGATTTGGACTCATCAGCAAAGCTGAACCGGTACCATTTGCACCTGCACTTGCCTCCACATCGTGCCAATCTTTCGGGATCAGCACGGCACCAATTTCTGGGAGTGCAACAAGTTTAAGCTGCTTGGCCTGATGTGTATCCAGCTTAAAGTCAAAATGGCAACTTTTTGCCGTACAAGGCTTAAAGTCTTTTAATAAGCCATCATCGACAGGATTGAGTGCGGTAACGCCATAAAAGGGAACGCGGACATCGTTGGCAAAGGATACTTCACCCAAGGCATAGATTTGATTGTCAGCTTTGCGCTGTTGGACTGTATTTGAGAATTGGGGAAAAGTGGGTTTAAAGCTACGAACTTCTGCATGAGTTGAAGTCGTTGCTAGGATGAATAAAACAGTGGAAATAGCGAACAATGTTTTCATTTTTAAATTAAGTATTTTAGGTTTGAATTCAAATGAATATATTCTGCAATACAAGAACCTACAACCTGTTCTATTCAATCGTATTAGAATATTTCAACGAATAATAAATAAATTACATTGAGACATAATCCCTATGAACAAGATCCTTCCAGTCAGTTGTTTTATTGTGTTGAGTTCGAGTGCGTTTGCCCAAGACATTAAGGGCATTTCTTTCTCGCATCAGGATTGGGAAATCTACTGTAGCAATACGGGGACTTGTCGGGCTGCGGGTTATCAAAATGAAGCGGAGCGCAATGAGCCTGCTTCATTATTATTGACCCGTCAGGCGGGACCCCGGCAGCCTGTACAGGTGGAATTCGCACTGGCACGTTATGAAGAGGCGTCTTTTCCGACCACCAAGCTTAAAAATATTCATTTTTATATCAATGGTAAAGATTTGGGCGTAGTCTCGTTTGAGGGGACTGAATTTCCGCTGATGGGTAAACTCTCAGCAAATCAAGTGAATGCTTTATTACAGCAGTCCCGACAACAGACCCAGATCGTGTTTAAAAATGCGCAGCTGCAATGGAAAATTTCAGATGCAGGCATGACTGCAGTCTTGCTGAAAATGGATGATTTCCAGAAGCGTATTGGTACGGTAGGCGCTTTGACTAAAAAGGGCCAGGCGGATGAGTCAAAGGTACTGACAGCTCAACCTAGATTTACGGTCAAACAGCTCAAAACCTCCAGTAAACCTTATCTAACCTTGCAGCCAAATAACAAACGCTATGCAGCGTTATATCGTAATTTGATGGCAGCTCAGCCGACATCAAAACAGGAGGGCTTTTGTGAAGGGATGTATGAGGATGGTGAAACAAAGCCTCAAACGATCGAGTTATATAAACTGACCAATAAAAAAGTATTGGCGATGACCTTGTGCTGGCGTGGTGCCTATAATGAAGGTTATGGCGCATGGGTGCTGGATGATTCACTTGTCAACAAGGCAAACTTTGTGACTGAACAGGCTTCCGAGTTTTATAACGGTATTTTGAGTAGCTCACAAAAAGGTCGTGGTATCGGTGATTGCTGGGCTAGTGATGAATGGGTCTGGGATGGACAGAAGTTTGTACATACTCAAGATCGCTGGACAGGGATGTGTAAAGGACTAGCCGCGGGTGGGGTGTGGGATCTTGATCAGATCGAAGCCATCGTTAAATAATGCATTGAACATAAAAAATAGCCTAAGGAAATATCATGCTAAAGGATAAAAATGTTTGGTCTGCAATGATTCTGCTGGGCACATCCATCTGTTTTAGTGCAACTATTTTTGCTGCACCTTTACAGATTTTGGAATTTAAAAAGGGACAACTGAGTTCAACCGAACAGACGCAGCTTTGTGAACAGGTCACAGACCTATGTCAGAACAAACCAAAATTGCTAAGCTTGAAAACACCTGATCAAGGTCTATGGTTATTATCTGAGGGCAATATTGCTCGGTTTAGTATTTCAAGCACAGGTTTTAAACTATTGAAACAGTGGCATATTCCATTAGCCTCGTCGGAAGAAATGGCACGATCAGGACAGTATATTTTTCCAAAGCTATTTCCCATGGATCAGAATCGTTATGCCGTTGCCATGATTGATACTTTTTCTGAAATGTATTCAGGTGGTGGGGCGGGGATTGAACGTGCCAGCTTTTATGAGTTAAAGGATTCGGGTCAGACGTATCGCTTTATTGAAAATTATCCTTTTAGTTTTAATCGTATGATTCGGGCCTGTTTCTCGGAACAGGATTACGAACGTTCGAAGGGCAACTGTCATGATGAAGATGGTCTGAGTCTGGATATTCGTCCGATCAAGGCGATGCTTTGGCAATTCCGTTATCGCTACAGTTTGGATGTATCTCCTGCATCAGATTCGGGCGAGAAATCGTTTAAAGGCAGTCGTAACCTGAATATTGATTTAAATAAAGCCCCGCAGCAGCCAAATATACCCGCATCATGGGATTATGCTGGTATGGAATAAATGCGCATGCAGGAATATAGGATTGTTTTAGAGGATCATTTTACACTTTGCCAAAGCTTTAAAGGGCGTGGGCTTACGCAATTTACAGCGTCATAACAGATGATTTGCACCGTACGTGGTACAAAGGGAAAGATTGCAATTTGGAACTGTGCTTATGTCTCGCGTTTATTCTTCTACCCGCCGTAAACTTTCTCATCTGAGTCGTTCTGTTTTGATGGCTGCGGCTGTGTTGGGTACAACCCAAATGGCAACGGCAGGGCCAACAGTCGATCAATTGAGTGACTGTTTGGTGAAAGCGACCACCGCAGCGGATAAAACCACAGTGTTGCAATGGACATTTAGTGCTTTAGCTGCGCATCCTGATTTAAAGGCATTCAGCAATGTCACGCCTGAGCAGAAAACCCAGCTGGATCAGAAACTGGCGCAGGTGTTACAGCGCGTGATTGTGGAGCAGTGTTCGACGCAGACCAAAGCCGTGATTAAAGCTGAAGGCATTCAAGCAGTCGGACAGGCTTTCCAGCAGTTAGGCCAGAGTGCAGGGCAGGATATTGTCAAAGACCCAGCGGTCAGACAGCAGTTGCAAGGTACCTTGCGTTATATTGATTTAAATAAATTGGTCACGACTTTTTTAACACCTGATATCTGGAATAAGTTAGGTGTGTTAAGAGGGCAGTAAGAATTTAAGTTTTCTCTCTTGATTAAAAGGAATTGCTAAAAAATGACCTATACGTATAATTAAATAATTAATACGTATAGGGAGAAGCTTATGCAAGCAAAATTAACATTGTCTATTGATAAAAATGTGATTGAACGAGCAAAACATTATGCCCAACAGCATCAGCAAAGTGTTTCTAGCTTGGTTGAGGCTTATTTAGACCGTATTTCAGCTCAAGCGAATAGAACAAATGAGCTTCAAGCGCCAATTACAGAGCGTTTAACTGGAATGTTTGCAGAGCAGGATAACGGGCAGGATTATAAAGAATTACTCGCAGATGGACGTATGGAAAAACATCTATGAGTGAGCGTATTTTTATTGATTCTGATGTGATTTTAGATGTCGCTTTAGCGCGTCAGCCTTTCGTTGAGGCGAGTC
Organism: Acinetobacter calcoaceticus; assembly: GCF_051947995.1. Lineage (GTDB taxonomy): Bacteria > Pseudomonadota > Gammaproteobacteria > Pseudomonadales > Moraxellaceae > Acinetobacter. Next base: position 445,684 of record NZ_JBLVVH010000002.1, read on the forward strand.
AGTCTGTTTTGGTCTTGTGTGAAAATAGAACTTTTACAGGCTGTATTTCATCCAATAGTGTTGCCAATATTTACTATATTTTACGTAAGTTAGGCGGGGATGAGAAGGCTCGTATATTTATAAAGCAGCTACTAAAATTTTTCGTCATTATTCCTGTAGATCATGTTGGAATTACCAATGCTTTAGAGTCTAAATTTACTGATTTTGAAGATGCTATTCAGCATTTTGCTGCTTTGAGTTTTGGTTGTTCGATGATTGTCACTCGAAATATTCAGGATTATAAGTTTGCTGAATTGAAGGTGGTTTTGCCAAGTGTTTTTATTGATTGATTTTGATATATCTCAATGCATTGATTTAAATAAGTTAGTCACGCCTTTACGTTAATAAATTAAATCATAGCCCTCGTTCATGAGGGATTTTTTTATTGTCTTGGATATTTATTTATCGCAATGAACATGCTTTGCCTTCATATTCATAACGATGAACCTTATATTCTTGACCATCCCAACGGAATACAGCAAAGCAAAAACCAGAGCCTTCATTAATAAGATCTGGCCAACCATCTTTACCTGTAGTTTTTAGGAAAGTTGGGGTTCCTCGATTTTCGACAATCATTTTCCATCTCCCTTTTTTCTGTTGGGAGATGAGGTGGTAACCCACCATTTCTCGGCCATAGCATGTTGAATCAGCATCTGAAATGATGGCATCTTTTAGTCCATCACCATTTAAGTCTTGATATGTAGTGATTTCACCGATATCGCAGTTACCTTCCCAACCATATTTAGTTTTTTTAAAACCTGCCGCTTTAAAAATGGCCTCAGCATCGGCTTTAGGAACTTGGGGTGTTTGTGCAAAATTAGAAGTGCTGATTAAAAGTAAACAGGTACTCAAAAGTAATCTATTTTTCATAAGTTGAAGGATCATGTCCGTTTTAGTTTAAAAATTTATTGTGTGAATATTTTATCCTATAAAAACTAAAAAACCCGCTCTAGAGCGGGTTTTCTTTTGAAATCAGATGGTATTAACCAATTAATTTCTTCATTAATTCATTCACTTGAGCTGGGTTGGCTTTACCTTTTGCCGCTTTCATAACTTGACCAACAAGACCATTAAAGGCTTTTTCTTTACCAGACTTGTACTCTTCAACCATTTTTTCATTGGCTGCAAGCACGTCTTTGATAATCGCTTCAATCGCGCCGGTATCGGTTTCTTGCTTTAAGCCTTTCTCAGCAATGATGTCATCTGCAGATTTTCCTTTTGCTTCCCACATAAAGCCAAATACTTGCTTCGCAATTTTACCGTTAATGGTGTTATCCACGATACGTGCAATCATGCCACCCAACTGCTCAGCAGAAACAGGCGAGTCCGCCAATTCCAGGCCAGCTTTGTTTAAAGCACCTGAGAATTCACCCATCACCCAGTTTGCAGAGACTTTACCTTGTTTCGCACCGCCCGCAGCAGCCACAACGGCTTCGTAGAAGTCAGCCATTTCGCGTGACAGCGTCAATACATGCGCATCGTACTCAGTCACACCGAAGTCAGCGATAAAGCGCGCACGGCGTGCTTTAGGCAGTTCTGGAAGGGCAGCACGTGCCGCTTCGATCTGCTCGTCAGCAATGATCACAGGCAATAAGTCTGGATCAGGGAAGTAGCGGTAGTCGTTCGCTTCTTCTTTTGAACGCATTGAACGAGTTTCCATCTTGTTCGGATCGAACAAACGGGTTTCCTGATCAATCTCGCCGCCGTATTCCAAGATTTCCATTTGGCGTTCAATTTCAACATTGATCGCTTGCTCAATGAAACGGAATGAGTTGAGGTTTTTCAACTCGCAACGGGTACCAAATGGTTGACCCGGACGACGCAACGACACGTTACAGTCGGCACGGAATGAACCTTCTGCCATGTTACCGTCAGAAATACCTAACCAACGCACTAGCGTGTGAATTGACTTGATATAGGCAACTGCTTCTTCAACCGAACGCATATCTGGCTCAGATACGATTTCAAGCAATGGCGTACCCGCACGGTTTAAGTCGATACCCGACATACCTTCGAACTGGTCATGAATCGATTTACCTGCATCTTCTTCAAGATGGGCACGAGTCACACCAATACGCTTCACAGTGCCATCTTCAAGCTGAATGTCGATATGACCCAAGCCCACAATTGGATTGTCCATCTGGCTGATCTGGTAGCCTTTTGGTGAATCTGGGTAGAAGTAGTTCTTACGTGCAAACACAGAGGCTTGGTCGATATAGGCATCAATCCCCAAACCAAAGCGAATCGCAAGATCAACCACTTCCGCATTCAATACTGGCAATACGCCCGGCATGGCCAAATCAACAAGGCTGGCTTGTGTATTTGGGTCTTGACCAAATTCAGTCGATGAACCCGAGAAGATTTTAGACTTGGTCGCCAACTGCGTGTGGATCTCGATCCCGATAACGACTTCCCAACCGTCAATTAACTTTAACTTTTGAGCTTCAGCCATTATGCATTCTCCTCAGCAATTGCCGCACGTTTGCTATGCCAGTCTGTGTTTTGTTGATATTGATGCACAATCGACAGTAATTGTGATTCTGACCAGTAGTTACCAATCAACTGTAAGCCCACAGGCAAGCTGTCTTTATCAAAACCAACCGGTGCGTTGATGGCTGGTAAACCTGCCAAGTTCACAGCAAGCGTATAGATATCGCCTAAATACATTTCAGTCGGGCTGAGGTTGGCTCCGATCTTATAGGCTGTGGTTGGTGCAGATGGTGCAGCAATCACATCAACATTTTCAAATGCTTTCAAGAAGTCTTGCTGGATCAAACGGCGAACTTTTTGTGCTTTGACATAGTAGGCATCGTAGTAACCCGCAGAAAGGGCATAAGTCCCGATCAAGATACGACGTTGTACTTCAGCACCAAAACCTTCTGAACGTGAACGTTTATACAAGTCCATCAAGTCCACAGGATTTTCACAACGGTAGCCATAACGGACACCGTCAAAACGTGACAGGTTCGAAGATGCTTCCGCAGGCGCGATCAGGTAGTAAGTCGGTACATAGGCTTCTGTCATGTTGAGATCAATCTCAACCAAGATTGCACCCATATCTTCAAGCTTTTTCAATGACTCTTCAACGCGTGCTTTTACATCTGCGTCTAAACCTGCAACGTTAAAGTACTGTTTAGGAATACCAATGCGTAAACCTTTTACAGCCGTGCTATTTAGGTTCGCCACATAGTCATCGACTTCTTTGTTGATCGAAGTCGAGTCTTTGGCATCATGACCTGCAATCACATTCATCAAGTAAGCACAGTCTTCCGCAGAACGTGCCATTGGACCGCCCTGATCCAGTGATGATGCATAGGCAATCATACCGAAGCGAGATACACGACCATAGGTCGGTTTCAAGCCGGTTAAGCCACAGAATGAAGCCGGTTGACGAATTGAGCCACCTGTATCGGTGCCTGTCGCAATCGGTGCAAGATCAGCTGCCACAGCCGCTGCTGAGCCACCAGATGAACCACCCGGTACATGATCCAGTGCCCAAGGGTTAGACGTTGCACCGATGTAAGAATTTTCAGAGGTTGAACCCATGGCAAATTCGTCCATGTTCACCTTACCTAAAGTCACGAGGCCCGCGGCTTTGGCTTTTGCAACCACGGTGGCATCATAAGGTGAAATGAAGTTATCCAGCATTTTTGAACCCGCAGTGGTCTTAATGCCTTGGGTACAGAAAATATCCTTGTGGGCAAGAGGAATACCCGCTAGCGCATGTGCATTGCCTGACTTCAGTGCCGCATCCGCCGCATCCGCTTCGGCCAGTGCCTGCTCTGCGGTGACGGTCACATAGCTTTTTACTTTAGGGTCAATTTGGGCAATACGCTTTAAATAATGTTCAGTCAATTCACGTGATGAAAATTGGGCTTGTTTCAGGCCTTCAGATAGTTCACGGATTGATAAGCGATGTAAATCTGTCATATGAAAAATTTCTTTACATTCTAAATATAAAATATTGACTAATCGAATAAAACTTATTCAATTACGCGAGGTACGAGGTATAAGCCTGCTTCAGTAGCAGGGGCGACCGCTTGATATTCATCACGATGGTTGCTTTCAGTCACAACGTCAGCGCGTAAGGGTTGCGGGTTATCAAATGGGCTCTTTAAAGGCTCAACATCATCGGTATTAATGCCTTTCAAGCTTTCCATCATGCCAAGGATTTTATTTAAACTTTGAGCATATTCAGCAGATTGCGTGTCATTGAGAGATAAACGTGCAAGGTGTGCGATTTGTGAGACCGTTTGCGCGTTTAAGTCTGTTGTCTGCTGAGCATCTGATGATGTAGACATAACTTTACCTAATTCAGTATTAAAAAATTTCAAAATATCGTGCGTTATAATAAGCGATTGACTTGTTCAAATCATCACATTTAGTTAAAGTTGCCACCTTGTATTCACACAAAGTTTAATTGAGAACGCCCCCGTGATTCTAAAACGACTAATTGGCTTGTTTTCGCCGGATTTAGCCATTGATTTAGGTACTGCAAATACACTTATTTATGCACCAGGCCGTGGCATTATATTAAATGAACCAACTGTTGTGGCAATTCGTCACAGTGGTTCACAAAAAATTGTTGCCGCTGTAGGTCTCGATGCTAAACAAATGTTAGGCCGTACACCAGCGAATATTTCAGCGATTCGTCCGATGAAAGACGGTGTCATTGCTGACTTTGAAGTAACTGAGACCATGTTGAATCAGTTTATTGGCAAAGTGCATGAAAAGCGTTTATTCCCACCAGCACCACGTGTTGTGGTGTGTGTGCCATGTAAATCGACTCTGGTTGAGCGTCGTGCTATTCGTGAGGCTGTATTCAATGCAGGCGCACGTGATGTCCGCCTAATCGAAGAGCCGATGGCGGCTGCAATTGGCGCAGGTATGCCGGTTGAGCAAGCCTGTGGTTCGATGGTGGTTGATGTCGGTGGTGGTACCACTGAAATCGCAATCATTTCATTACAAGGTTGTGTATACGCAGATTCATTACGTATCGGTGGTGATGTATTTGATGAGCAGATCATCAACTACGTTCGTAAAGCGCACGGTTGTGTGATCGGGGAAACCACAGCTGAAGTGATCAAGAAAGAAGTGGGCATGGCTGTTGCTGATGGCAAGACCCTCGAAATTGAAGTTCGCGGACGTAATCTGGCAGAGGGTGTACCTCGCGCGATTACCGTGACTTCTGATGAAATTACCCAGGCGATTGCTGATCCATTGCAAAGCATTGTCAGTGCGGTGAAATCTGCACTTGAACAAACCCCGCCTGAATTGTCTTCGGATATTGCAGAACGCGGTATCGTGTTGACTGGTGGCGGTGCATTACTGCGTAACCTTGATAAATTACTTGCACAAGAAACAGGCTTGCCTGTGATTGTTGCTGATGATCCTTTAACTTGCGTTACTCGTGGTGGCGGTAAAGTCTTAGAGTTCTTTGACAATCCAAACCATGACATGCTTTTCGTTGGTTAAATCATAAGGACGAGGCGGTGCAACCGAATCTTTTTTCAAGACAACCGCCATCTTTTCGCTCATTTGTCATTGCGGTCATTACATGTCTGGTGGTGCTTTTCTTTGATTGGCGCATGCCCTATGTTATCCAACCCGCAAGGGATGTCTTGTATGCCGCGTATAATCCGATTTATGCGCTGGCAAGCTATCCTGTACTGTCGCGAGAATGGCTTAACCAACAAACCAAATCCGAAGCCCAATTGCGCCGTGAAAATACGGCCATGCAGGCTGAACTCCTTCAGGCACAAGTCCGTCTACAAAAGCTTTCAGAACTTTCTGCGGAAAATAACCGTTTGAGAGGGCTATTGGATACCCCATTGATTATTGATGGACGTATGCAGATTGCTGAAGTGATTGGAACCGATGCAGACCCGTTACGACATATTATTATCATTAACCGTGGTTCGGTGGATCATTTAAGAACAGGTCAAACTGTACTGGATGATAAGGGGATTATGGGGCAGATTATTAATGTCTATCCACATAGTTCACGCATTATGCTGCTCTCTGACAAGGAACACTCATTGTCGGTACGTTTAGAGCGTACGGGAATGCGAGCCATTGTAACGGGAACCGGTGATTTGGGGCAACTCAAAATGGAATATGTGCCGACCAGTGCCAATATTCAGGTTGGGGACAAAGTCTTTAGCTCCGGGCTTGGTGAACATTTTCCAGCGGGTTATTTAGTGGGTACGGTATCAAAAGTCAGCCGACATACCTCGGGTGAGTTTGCTGAAATCGATGTGGCACCTGCTGCCCAGTTGGCAAGTGGTCATCATGTGGTCGTATTATTCTCGGAATCTTTAGCGCAGGAGCAACCTTATGCCGATCGCTAAACTGAACTATGAGAAACGTAAAGATCCACTGTTGATGATTATCCTGTCAATTATCATTGGGTCCGTGTTGATGGTCTATCCGATGTCTTATGAGGCATCTGGATGGCGGCCGTCGATGATGTTAATGATCATGCTGTTCTGGATTCTCTATCAGCCCGTCTGGTGTGGCGTCTGGTTTGCCTTTGGTATGGGGCTTTTTGCTGATTTACTGCTCGATGCACCTTTTGGCTTAAATGCATTGAGTTTTGTACTGATTACCTTTGCAACACGTTATTTGATTCGTGAGCGTCGCATTCTGACCTTTGGAAACTCATGGGTGATTGCGGTACTTGCCATTGTTGCGCATATTACCTTTCTCTGGATTAGCCAGACCATTGCCGGAACACATTTTTCGATTGCGCGTCACTGGCAACCTGTGGTGACAGGTGTGTTAGCATGGCCACTGGTTTATTATTGTTTGCATAAATGGCGCATATAATTCTTGCATCAAGCTCGCCTCGTCGGCAGGAGCTGCTCAAGCAACTGGGTCTGGACTTTGAAATCTACAGTCCGGATATCGACGAGGCTGTGCAAGATGGGGAAGCGGTTGAACACTATGTTGAACGTTTGGCCAGAGCCAAGGCGCAAGTTGTTTTAGACCGGTTTCCTGACGCAATTGTGATTGCGGCTGATACCAGTTTAAGTTTTGCGGGCAAGATTATTGGGAAACCGGAATCAAAGCAGCATGCTTTTGAAATCTGGTCAGCACTTTCCGGACAATGGCATGATGTCTACTCTGGTCTATGTGTTGCGACTTCTGCACAGATGCTCAGCACCGCTGTGCGCACTCAAGTCGAGTTTCAGCAACTGAGTCACGCAGAAATGGAAAAATACTGGGCCACTGCTGAGCCGATAGGAAAAGCTGGTGGCTATGCGATACAGGGAATTGCTGCACAATATATTCCTCAAATTCGGGGCAGCTACAGTAATGTAGTGGGTTTGCCTCTATACGAGACAGCACAGTTATTAGAAAGGGTTAAAGCCTAAGTATTGGAATACTGGGGATAACACTTTCGGATATAAGAATTTTTATAAAGTTTTGAGTTTGTTATGGCAGAAGAGTTGCTGATTAACGTCACGCCGATGGAATGTCGTGTGGCATTGATTGAAAATGGTACGGTCAATGAACTATTCGTTGAGCGTACTGTCAAACGTGGGTTAGTGGGTAATATCTACAAAGGTAAAGTTGTGCGTGTCCTGCCGGGGATGCAAGCAGCCTTTGTTGATATTGGTTTATCTCGAACCGCTTTTTTGCATATTAATGATATGGTGTGGTCGCGTTCGCAGCCCACCCCAAATGTTTTTGAGTTATTACATCCCGGGCAAATGCTGACGGTTCAGGTCATGAAGGACATGCTGGGAACCAAAGGTGCGCGCCTGAGTACAGATCTCTCTATTCCTTCGCGTTATCTGGTGTTGATGCCATATGGTAATCATATTGGTGTGTCTCAGCGGATCGAATCTGAAGAAGAGCGTGACCGTTTACGGGGCATTATTGAAGGCATTCAGGCTGAACATCATTTGCCGGGTAGTGTGATTGTGCGTACTGCCGCAGAAGGGGTGGATGAAGCCGCGATTGCACAGGACATGTGTTATCTCAGTAAGTTATGGGAATTTATCCAGCGCAAGCAAAAAGAAGCAGCAACAGCTGAACTGATCTTTGAAGAATTACCTTTACCGCAACGTATCGTACGTGATCTGGCCAGTGATGAAACGGCGAAGATTTATGTCGATTCACGGGAAATTCATGGCAAACTCAGCGAGTTTGTGGATGAGTTTGTGCCGACCATTCAAAACCGTCTGATTCATTATCCGGGTGAGAAGCCGCTTTTTGACTTGTATAACGTCGAAGAGGATATTCAGAAAGCGTTGCAAACCCGTGTCGCGCTTAAGTCGGGCGGTTATCTGATGATTGACCAGACCGAGGCTATGACCACCATAGATGTCAACACAGGCTCTTATGTCGGCGGACGTAGTCTGGAAGACACGGTATTTAAAACCAATATGGAAGCTACGCAGGTGATTGCAAGGCAGTTACGTCTGCGCAATCTGGGTGGCATTATCATCATCGATTTTATCGACATGCAGGAAGCCGAGCATCGTGAAGAAGTGATGCGCCAGTTTGAACGCATGCTTGAACGCGATCACGCCAAGACCAAAATTACCCAGGTTTCCGAGCTTGGTCTCGTAGAGATGACGCGTAAACGTACACGTGAATCTTTGGAACATTTACTCTGTGAGTCATGCCCAACCTGTCAGGGGCGGGGATATGTAAAAACAGCGGAGACAGTATGTTACGAGATATTTCGAGAAATTCTACGTTATGCCCGTGCATTTGATTCCAAGGGTGGCTTTACTGTCGTTGCCCATCCGGCGGTGATTGATCGGCTATTAACAGCAGAAGCCCCAGCTGTCGCGGATTTAGAACATTTTATTAATCGCGTGATTAAATTTCAGGTGGAAAATCTGTATACGCAAGAGCAATACGATATCATTTTAACCTAAAGTTGTAACAAGATTTCGCTTAATCCTTGTTACAACTGAAATTTTACTTTCTATCATGAATTTTAAATACTAGAACCATAGAATGAGCCATAGGTACTTTTGGGTACCTTAGCAAATAATATGAGGTATATAATGATGAATGTAACTGAAAGATTAGTGAGTCACGGTTTTAAACACGTTTTAGATAGCACCCCTGTAAACACCTGCTACATGGTCGACAGTCAAGGTAAAGAAGTTCAGATTACCACAGCAATGATTCGTTCAGCCTGCCATCAGCTCTTACAGCGTTGCCGCACAATTAAAAAGTAAGGGGCTAACGAAAGCCCCTTAATTTATTCTGAGATTTAATTTACTGCTTTCTGAGGTTGGGGCAAGTCTGAAATGGCCTGTTCAAAACGTTGAATTTCCTCTTCCAGATGCGTCAGTAAATTCTGCATTTTCGGTAATGCATTACGACAAGCGATCAAACCAACTTCTAGCTTATCCAGATAACTTGTCATGGTGATATTGAGCGCCTGACCATCCATCACAATTGATGCCGGGTAGAGTGCATCTAGTTTGGCACCATTCCAGTACAGTGGCTCACGCGGGCCGGGAACATTGGAAATCACAAGATTAAAGGCTTGGCGTTTAGGTAGCATACCTGAAGCAATATTTAAACCCGCCGGTCCATAAACAACCGCGCTATAGTTCAAAATTTCATTGGCGGTCATACGACTAAAGCGTTGTTTGGAGTTCTGTACGCTGCGACGAATAATGTCCAGACGTTCAATCGGATCTTCGATATGGGTCGCAAGATTTGCCAGAATCATGGTAATACGGTTGCTGACATCGGAATCATCGGTACGTAAAGAGGCCGGCACCATCGCAATCAGTGGCTTTTTCGGCAAACTGTTATGACTGAGCAGATATTCCCGTAAAGCACCTGAACACACCGCCAGAATCACATCATTCAGTGTCACCCCTAAGGACTTGGCAATACGACGGAAGCGTTCCAGTTCAAATGATTGTGCAGCAAAACGGCGCGAAGAACTGACGCGCTGATTCAGGATGGAAGGCGGCGCCTGAAATGTTGAAACATAGTCCGGATTTTTGCCCATCTCTTTAAAGATGGTTTGCGAAAGTTCCTGCATTACCTTAGGTGCAACTTCAAGCTGGGACTTAATTCCTTCCATCACCCCTTTAATTTTGCTCACAGTCGGCGGTTTAGGTGCTTTCAGACGCTTGGTCCGTTTACCTTCGACACACCATAACGGTACAACATGCTTTTCATTTGGATCATGTGAGAGTGATTTTTCAATCAGGCGCATTCCTGCAACGCCGTCCACCATGGCATGATGAATCTTGAAATACATGGCAAAACGGTTGCCTTCAATACCTTCAATAATGTCACAGGTCCAGAGGGGCTTGGCACGGTCAATCAAGGAACTATGTTGCTGAGAGATATACACCAGTAGTTCACGGATACGCCCAGGATTCGGTAGGGCAATGTGACGGAAATGGTGATCCAGATCGAACTCGCTATCCTCGCCCCAGAATAAGCCATTCAGTTGATTATTAAAGGGCGGAACAGGAATACTTTTTGACTGGCGAATTTCATTGACTAGATCGTGTACAAACGTGGGTGATGCATTTTCTGGAAGCTCGAATAAAAACAATCCGCCTACATGCATAGGCTGTTGCCTTTTCTCTAGCGAGAGAAAAATAAAATCAATGGGGTGTAGTGGGCGCATAGCAGATCTAGCCTCTCATCGCATTTTTTCTAAGATACTCTCGAAGAGCTCTTATTAGAATTATTGGAACCGTTCTGCGCAGTATATACTGTTTGTTCTGGTTAAAATATGACTTTAGACAAGCGAGTCAGGAAAAATAAAACCACTGACGAATCAGTGGTTTTAATATACCAAATCTGTAATTGTTTACTTTTTAAGGTTGCCTGCGTGTAGGCCACATTCCTTATGTGTTGCCTCTTCCCACCACCAGCGGCCTTCACGTTCGTGCTGATTTGGAAGGACTGGGCGGGTACATGGTTCACAACCAATCGAGATAAAACCACGTTCATGCAATGGGTTATAGGGGATTTCCATCATGCGGATATAACTCCACACATCCGCACTGCTCCAGTTCGCAAGCGGATTGTATTTGATCAACTGTTTGCCTTCACCGGAAAAACCTACATCGGCTTGAACGACAGGCACTTCACTGCGTGTTGGGCTTTGATCTTTACGTTGTCCCGTAATCCAGCCATCCAGTGTTGCCAGTTTTTTGCGTAATGGCTGTACCTTTCGAATACTACAGCATTCCTGATGCCCATCTTCAAAAAAGCTGAACAAGCCTTTTTCATTCACCATGTGTTGAACAGCTGCTGATTCCGGGAAGCAGATTTCGATATTGATATTATAGTGCTTACGAACTGTTTCTATGAATTGGTAAGTCTCGGGATGTAAACGTCCGGTATCCAAGCTAAACACACGGAAGGGCTTACCTAGGCGTGATGCAATATCAATTAACACAACATCTTCTGCACCTGAAAATGAAATTGCAATTTCACCTTCCTGGCTTAACGCAAGTTCTAAAATTTCTCGTGGCGATTTATCTGCATACTCGGCAGCGAGCGCATCTACAAGGTTAATAGTAGGAATAACAGTCATGAATGTTCCTGGCGATAGGCTTGGGCACAATTGTAAATCATTCGAAGCAAAGCAGTGTGCTTGTCGTTGATTTCATCATGCAGAATAAAATCATTTTATTCAACAATAGCGCAAAAAATGAATAATCTTAGTGCTATGATACAGCAATTTTTAACCAACATTGGAAGCATTCATGGAAATCGTATGCCTAGATCTTGAAGGGGTTTTAGTTCCAGAAATCTGGATCAACTTTGCAAAAAAAACAGGGATTAAAGAACTCGAAGCAACTACACGTGACATTCCAGATTACGATGTACTAATGACGCAACGTTTGAATATCTTAAAACAACATGGTTTAGGCTTAAATGATATTCAGGCAGTCATTGCAGATATGGGGCCCTTTGAAGGTGCCAAAGAGTTTGTTGAATGGGTACGCACGCATTTCCAGTTAATTATCTTGTCTGATACTTTTTATGAATTTGCACATCCATTGATGAAACAGTTGGGATGGCCAACCATTTTCTGTCATAAGCTTGAAACTGATGAAAATGGCATGATCACCGCATATAAATTACGTCAACCTGATCAAAAGCGCCAAGCGGTCAAAGCATTACACGGCTTGAACTTCCGTGTCATTGCAGCAGGTGACTCATATAACGATACCACCATGCTGGGTGAGGCGGATCATGGCTTCTTGTTCGATGCACCAGCCAATGTCATTGCTGAGTTCCCACAATTTCCACCACTACATGGCTATGAAGCATTAAAACAAGCGATTCGTTCTGTATCACAACGTGATATTCCAGAATAACAAATCCATCTGTTTGCTTATTTTAGAATTTTAAAATAATAAAAGGCGCTTAAAGCGCCTTTTATTATGCATCAAGCATTAGAACTTATAGCCAATTTTTAAGCCGTAGGCGATCGCATCATTATTTTCAAATTCAGCCACATAACCTGGTGTATTAAATTGAGAACCTGATTGCGCTTTGGCATCACCGAGCCAGAAGTATTTCACTCCACCCGCAATAAAGGTAGAAGGTGTAGGACTATATTGCACACCTAGGCCAACATTCCAGTAGCCTTCAGTTGGACCTAATGTGGTGACGGGGTTACCCGCGCCAGAGTCCCAACCGACAGAGAGGTTGCCTGCCCATTGGTCATTGAGTTTATGACCGACACCTGCTGTAATCGAGTATTGATCTTCGGTATAGGCCACCAGATCGAAACCGTCTTTTTTACCTGTATTCTTTACAATGTCTGATAAAAGTGAGGCTTCGCCAAACTTATACGGACGAATGGCAAAGTCTTTCCAGTTGACCCAGCGGAAGTTAGCGAAAGCAATCGTGTTCTCCATGATTCCGGTTTGAAAGTCTAGGTTAACTGATTGTGGTGTAGTGATTTCCGTTTGCCCTTCAGTATTGTTAATTTGAGTTAAACCAGCATTGAGCTCTGCTGATGGTGTCATTCCCGCAATACCATGCTTTTCATAAGCATTCATTTCATGCTTGATCTTGGCACGGTAAGTTAAAGAAGCCTTGAGTGCAATCTCAGGAATTTGATAAGCAATCCCGGCTAACCAACCTACTGCTTCATCACGACCTGTTTTAAAATCATAGCCGCTGTATGCACTATAGCTTTGACCACGTAATAATACGGTACTGTCTAAGGTTTGATAAACCGCGCCTGCATACAGGTTCCAGTTTTGATTCGGCTGATAACCGAATAACAGGTTTAAATTTTCAGTATCTACGGTAACTGATGTGCCACCTTTAAATGGAACAGGGCGGCTTTCAATAAAGTTACTATGACCCGTATATTCTGCATCGGCGCCATAAGGCTGGTCATAGATCAAGCCAATCGAGAAGTTGTCGGTTGCTTGAATTTTTAAAGCTGCATTTGGCGAGTAGTAATGGTTCGCCATATTGCCTGTATTGTTTTGCGAGATATCTTTACCTGATACATTGGGATCAAGAATGGTAATACCCGCTTCAAAATAATTGTTTGGTTGTAGGAATGCTGCAATTGATTGGCCCGAGCGATCCAGTGCTGCGGCAAATGTTGTCGTTGTTGGAACCAAGCTAAGTAGAAGAGCCGTTTGAATAGCATTCAGCTTCATTAATATGTTCTCTCAAATCACTTTGTAACAGAATGGCGCGAAAAGTATCATAATTTTTATGGGCTTAAATATTTTACAAATGTCAATAAATGAACTGGCAAGGTCACCAAAAATACTTGAGCATTCACGTTTTCTATTGACGAATTCTGTATGGGGAGCGAGCAATGATACATATCTATTATTCTGATTTTATTTATTAAAAGGGAATAAAAAAGGCCATCCTGAGATGACCTTTTGCTTTAGCTGATCTGATTAGAATTTATAACCGATTTTTAAACCGTAAGCGATTGCATTGTTGTCTTCAAACTTAGCAACATACTCATTACCGCCTGCTTGAGCACCTGTTTGTGCTTTCGCATCGCCTAACCAGAAGTATTTCACGCCACCTGCAATAAATGTTGCTGGAGTTGGGCTATATTGTAAGCCTAGACCTACGTTCCAGTAACCTTCTGTTGGACCAAGCGTGGTCACAGGGTTACCTGCACCAGAATCCCAACCTACAGAAACGTTACCCGCCCATTGATCATTCAGTTTACGACCAACACCAGCGTTTACAGACCATTGGTCATCAGAGTATTCAACAAGATTGAAACCATTTGGACGACCAACTAAACCACCAATTTGTTTAGATAGTAAACCAAACTTATAAGGCTGTATTGCAAAGTCTTTCCAGTTCACCCAACGAACGTTAGCAAATGCAACGGTGTTTGCCATGATGCCAGTCTGGAAATCTAGGTTAACAGATTGAGGTGTAGTAATTTTAGTCTTTTTACCAGCACTACCTTCTTCAAGGGCTTGAGCTTGAGCTAACGCTTCTGCTGGAGAAATACCTAATAAGCCAGCTAAAACTGCCGGATTACTTGTTAAAGCTGAGGTCACAGCAAACTTTTCATTAATATTTACTTTGTGATCGATTTCAGAGCGATAAGTTACCGATGCTTTAAGCGCGATTTCAGGAATTTGATATGCTGCACCTACTAACCAACCAGCACCGCCTGTTTCTTTAATATCAGCATCATAACCATTGTAGATACTGTAAGCAGTACCGCGAAGATTTACTTTACCTTTTACAGTTTGGTAAACACCACCTGCATAAAGGTTGATGTTTTTAATTGGTTGATAACCAAAAACAAGTGAAATATTTTGCGTATCTACTTCAACACCTGTGTTACCAACGCCTAATGAGTTATTTGCATCTTGTAAGCCTTTTTGTAGTGCTTTAACTTGAGGGCTGTTCAAGAAACCTTGAGTGACTGCTGCTTGAGCTTGGGCAGGGGTCATGCCGCCTTGTACAAGCTGATTAATTTGTGCCTGTCCTGTAGTAGAAGTTAAATAATCAGTTACTTTCTTTTGTACTAAAGCATTTGTTCTTTCAACAGGTAAGACCGTATCAGAACCTGGATTTGATACAAAAACATTTTCACCTGTATATCTTGCATCAGCACCAAATGGTTGATCGTAAAGTAGACCAAATGAAACGTTGTCAGTCAGTTGTAGTTTTAAGGCTGCGCTAGGGAACATATAATCGTCGCCCATATCGCCAATTTTACGTGTCGTTGCTGATGTGCCTGCTTCTTGACCTTTTACTGTTGGATCTAGAACCGAAATCCCCGCTTCAAAATAGTTACCCGGCTGTAAAAAAGCAGACATAGATTGACCTGAACGGTCTAACGCCGCTGCAAATACTCCAGTTGCAGGTAGCGTTGCTAAGATCATGGCAGTGCTAAGATGTTTTAATTTCATTGTAATCTTTCCTTGAACTTCAAGATTCTTAAGTGTTAAGAAGCTATGATCTGACAACAAAAAAGTTATCTATCGTGATTGGCTATAACTTCATGTAACAAAAATACCATAATTAAAATAAGAGTAAATGTTCTAAATGAACTAAGCAGTATCAGCAGATAAGTTAAATTGGACAAAAATAAATCTTAAAAAATTTATATACATATGTGTTTTTATTGGTAAAATAATGAAAAATATAGATTATTATTTCATGATAAGAATCATTTGTTTTTGCATTTTTGAAAAAAAAGTTTTTTATTTGGTCAAAGATTTTTTGTAAAAAATAAGATTTATTTCTTCATCTTTTAAGTTGTAGCAGTTTTTTGAAGCAATTTGCCTTATTTAAAGAATTTTATCCTTAATATCTGCTTTTCCTAGAAGCTCTATCTGTTCAAGTTTACCCGTCTATAAAGACGAGAGAAGCAGATAGGGAAGGAACTAAAATAAAAAAGCATCCCTTGACAGGATGCTTATGAATATATCATGCGTATCGGGGTTATTTAAGACTCGGATCACCTTCTTTCAAGAAGAAACGTAATGCCAGTTTTTGTACCCAAGTGCCATACGGCGGATAGAATAGTTGCGTCGGGAAGAAACGGTGACGGGCAAATACTGTTTTGGCATGAGAAAGTTCGCGGAAGCCTTCTTCACCGTGATAAGTTCCCATACCTGAGTTACCAATGCCGCCAAAAGGTGCATCGTGATTGACCACATGCCAGCCCCAGTCATTGATGGTGACCCCGCCTGAATGTGTCTGTTTTAGGATGTAATCTCGCTCACTGGCATCATGGCTAAAACAATATAGGGCAAGAGGCCTCTCGCCAGCCCGAATATAGTGAATGGCCTCATCTAAAGTATCGTAGGCGATAACAGGTAACACAGGCCCAAATAATTCTTCTTTTAAAATCCGCATGTCTGCCGTGCAATTCAATACGATATGTACAGGCATACGACGTGCATCTTTATCTCGATCATATTCGCCACAGGCAATCACCTGTGCGCCTTTGGCTTGTGCATCATCCAGTATCTCTAACAGGCGTTTGAGGTGGCGGTCATTCACAATAGAGGTGTAATTTGAGTTAGTACTGATGTTTGCGCCATACATACCGGTGAAGCTGGATTGGCATTCAGCAACGAAGTCCTCCACCTTTTCTTTTGGCACTAATGCATAGTCAGGGGCAACGCAGATCTGACCACAATTGGTCGCCTTACCATGTAGAACCCGTTTTGCCGCATCGGCTAAAGGGTAATTACGACTGACCAGAGCCGGTGATTTACCCCCTAGTTCTAGGGTTACCGGGGTCAGGTTGTCTGCCGCTGCACGCATCACCACACGCCCAATCACAGGTGAACCTGTAAATACGATATGGTTAAAAGGCAAAGAGGTAAATTGGGCCGGATCTAAAATTTCTTCACCAAACACTGCAACTTCATCTTCCTTAAATACTTCAGCCAGCATACGTTTGACGACAGCATTGGTCGCTGGCGTCACTTCAGGCAGTTTGATCATGACCCGATTGCCTGCAGCAATTGCCGCAATTAGGGGGCCTAAAGCCAGATAAACCGGGAAGTTCCACGGCACAATCACGCCAACCACACCTTTGGGCTGATATTGCACACGCAGATGATTGGATAAAAACAGCAATTCAGTATGACGTTTGCTTGGGCGCATCCAGCGTTTTAAATGACGAATCGCATGGTCTGCCTCGAGCACTGAACCGAGTAAGTCGAGTAATTTTGATTCATCAACTGAGCGTGAACTAAAGTCACTATTAATTGCAGTTGCAATCACATCTTGATAACGGATGATCTGTTTCTTGATCTGGATGAGCTTGTTGCGACGCTCTTCCAGATCAGGATAGGGCTTGGCATCAAAAGCACGACGTTGTTGCTTAAAAACTGAATACATCTGTTCAGTTGCCGAATCTGTCAAAGTTTGTGAAGTTGAAAGTGTCATTTGTTGCTCCTTTCATGCTTATTCGTTGAATAGAATTTATGATTGATGAGCTTTGTAGTCGATGTTAAATTGAGACAACAAAAAGTAATTTCGTGCCATTATGCATCATCACTCCAGGAAAGAGGTGAAAAAATGCGTAAATCAGGTTCTGAGCAAAAGGTGATCGAAGCACGCTATGATCATCCCGATAGTACTCAGGGAATTCCCTTACTTGGGTTAAGCAGTTTACTCAATGAAATGCAGCAGCAAGGATATCCGATACCCGTTGTACTGGAAGGAACGGGGATTGCCGCTGAAGCATTGACCAGCGCCACGTCGAATGTCTCTCAATATCAGAAGTTAAAACTTTTTCAGAATATCCAGCGCCTGTCAAAGGACCCCCTGATCGGAATTCGTGCCGGACAAAAGCAACGCTTATCTGATTTTGGGGTATATGGCTATGCCTTATATGCATCGCGTAATTTGCAACAGGCCGCTGAGTTTGGTATGCGTCATATCAAGCTTGCAGGGCCCGTACTCAAAAAAACCTTTTACATCCAAAATAATATGGCCATTTTTGAAGGTCATGAAATGATTGCATTGGGTAAACTGTTGCCCTTGGTGTGCGAGTTCTGGTTTAGTTCCATTCAAACCTTGATTGAATGTGTATTGGAGGCGCCGTTTCAAGCGCAAAAATTGTTACTGCCTTATCCTGCTCCTGCTTATGCCGAAGAATATCAAAAAGCATTCCGCTGTCCGGTCGAGTTTGATGCAGAGGTGATGCAATGGCATTTTGCACTTGACTGGCTAGAGCAGCCTTGTCCCAATGCCAATCCGATTACGGCGGATATGTGCCAATCTTTTTGTGAGCGAATGCTTGGCACAGGGGAGGATGAACAAGAACCAGAACTGGTGCACACCATTCGCCTGCTATTATTGGATTCGGTCGGGGGCTTTCCGACCGCGCAAGCAATCGCGGATCAACTGCATTTATCCAAAAGGACCTTATACCGTCGTCTGGCAGATATCGAGATCAGTTATCAGGAGATTCTGGATAGCACCAGAAGACGACTTGCTGATGAGTATTTGGCCACCAGTTTGAGTGTGGATGAAATTGCAGCACGGTTGGGATTTTCAGATACCTCGAATTTCAGGAAAGCTTACCGAAATTGGGTGGGTATTTCACCAAATGAATATCGGGCGCATAAAAATAAGATAATTGAACAGGAAAAATAAGTTTTATTCTCAAAATATGAATTTACGCTTTTATTTTTTGATATAAATTAGAAAGAATGTTGTTATAATTTTCCACTCCTTTTAAATAAGTAGATAGCAGTCTGTATTTTAACCAAGCTTGTTGCTGGATAATTAAATGATATTTATTTTAATTATCATTCAATTAAAAGTGTTAAATTTTAATCAAAAAATGCACCATAATGTGTCATTGTTTTAATCAATATAGGTCATTTAAAAAGCTTATTTTGATTGGGTGGTATATAATAATATTTAAAAAATCATTAGGTTAATGATAATAAGCTTGAATTTATTTTTGGTACATTTTTCATGTGAATGGGTGGGTTGAGCATATAATAAAATTAAATGAATCGATTAAAGTTAAATCGCATAGAATCGGTCCTTAATTCGGGTAAGGTGTTTACCCATAAAAAAAACTTATCAGGCTAAGGATTGCTTTAAATGCTGACTTTTTTAGGTATCAGCATGATCATGTGTTTCATGTATTTGATCATGTCAAAACGTCTCAGTGCATTGGTTGCATTAATCTTAATCCCTTTTATCTTCGCTATTATTGCCTGGGGCTTAGGTTTCTATTTTGAAAGTCTGAGCCATATTCAGTTGGCTGAGCTTGGAAATACCATGCTGGATGGTATTAAGAAGCTTGCTCCTACAGGCGTGATGCTACTTTTCGCCATTCTATATTTCGCTTTAATGATCGACTCGGGACTATTCGACCCGTCAGTCAGATGGATTTTAAAGAAAGTGAAAGGTGATCCCTTAAAAATCACTTTAGGCACCGTCTTTTTAACCTTGCTTGTATCGTTAGATGGTGATGGCTCAACCACTTACATGATCTGTGTGGCCGCCATGATGCCGTTATATAAACGTGTGGGAATGAATCCACTGATCATGACCTGCTTGATGCTACTCTGTAGTGGTGTGATGAACCTTACCCCATGGGGAGGCCCGACAGCGCGTGCTGCCAGTGCGCTTCAGGTCGACGCCAGTGAAGTCTTTATTCCCATGATTCCTTCCATGGTGATCGCGGCTGCATGGTTATTCTTCCTTGCTTATCTCTATGGTAAATATGAGCGTAAACGTCTCGGCGTGATTGAACTGGTGGACATTAGCCATGCGGACAATATCTCTATTTCGAAAGATCCAGAAGCACAACGTCCTCATTTACGCTGGTTTAACGGTATTCTCACACTGGTATTAATGGCTTCTTTGGTGAAAGGGATTTTGCCGATGTCGATCCTGTTTATGCTGGGTTTCTGTATTGCATTGGTGGTGAACTATCCATGCGTCAATATGCAGAAAAAACGGATTGCCATGCATGCGGATAGTGTATTGGCTGTGGTAGGCGTGATCTTTGCTGCGGGTGTTTTTACAGGGATTTTATCGGGCACAGGCATGGTTGAAGCGATGTCTAAGGGCTTCGTTGCGGTTATTCCGCCAAGCTTAGGGCCTTATCTGGCACCAATTACCGGTGTGCTGAGCATGCCTTTAACCTTCTTCATGTCGAACGATGCTTTCTATTTCGGTGTTTTACCGATTTTGGCGGAAGCTGCATCACATTATGGCATTGCACCTGTTGAAATTGCGCGAGCATCGATTATTGGCCAGCCGATCCATTTATTATCACCACTGGTTCCTTCAACCTACTTACTCTGTGGTTTAGCTGCAGTAGAAATGGGTGATCACCAGAAATTTACCTTGAAATGGGCATTTATTACTTGTTGTGTATTGATGGGTAGTGCTTTGATATTTGGTGTTTTTCCATTTTATAATCTGTAATTCTGATTATTCATGTGCTTTTATGTTGAATATATAAAAGCACATCATTTGATTTGAATCCCTGTTTATTTATTTTTTTGCTTGGAATAGAGCGAAATAGGTTTCTTTTAATTTTTTTTGAGATGGTTAGGAAGATAACAATGAAGATGAAAATTTTATTTGTCACAATGATGAGTATTGCAGCAAGTTCTGCATTTGCAGCGCCAAAATTATATGGCGAAATTGATGCCAGTCTGGATTATTTACCCGAGATAAATGCCAATTCATCTAATCGTGATGTTTGGAAAGTGAACAGCAATAGTTCATTTGTCGGGATTAAAGGCGAAGAAAAATTAACCGAACATTTAAGTGCTGTTTATTTGGCTGAATGGGCCTTTTATGCAGATGGTGATAAAACAGACTGGTCGCAACGTAACCGTTTTATCGGTTTGAAAGATGACCGTTTAGGTACGGTGAAAGTAGGTAAACATAATACCCCATTAAAAGATTTATCCAGCCCGGTCGATAGTTTTAATAACTACATCAGTAATAAAGCCGATATCACGGGAATTATGACGGGTGAAAACCGTGTCAATAATGTCGTGGTGTATGACTCTCCTGAGATTGCACTATATGAAGGTAATCTGGAAGCGAGTGTATTGCTGGCAACAGGCGAGAGCAAAGGGATTGAGGATGACGGACGTGGTGGTGTCAATGTCGCTGGACGTGGTTTGGGCGATGCCTGGTCTGCATCGTTGAGCTATAACCATCCGATGTTTCTGGTTGGCGTTGGTTATGACAAGGCAATTCCAAGTGATTTCTTGGGACATGGCCTGTTAAATAGCAAAGATACCGAAACTAAAGTTGATGAAGTATTTGCTGCAGCCGATACGGTACGTGTGATTGGACGTTTGACGCCAATCGAAGGGCTGGCATTAAAAACCTTATATCAAACCTCTAAAGTTGCTGATAAAAAAGGAAATGATGAGGGCGCAGTTGATATCGATGATTCGCAAGGCTGGTTAATCGGTGCTGAATACAAGTTGCCCAATCAGTCAAAATGGGCAGTCAAGGCTCAATATAGCCAGAACACAACCAGCTTTAAAAATGGTGCCGCTGACTTCGATGCCAAGCAAATACTTGTCGGTACGGATTATTCGTTCAATAAACAAGTAAAAGTCTATGGCTATGGTGGATATTCTACGTTTGAGCAGGCAAATGCTAAAGATAAACAACCTGTAGTCGGTAGTGGTTTAGAATTTAAGTTCTAAAAATCAATGGTTAATCTGAATAAATAGGGGTGTTTTTCTCTATTTATTCAGTGCGCTGGTTTGTTGTTTCAAGTGAAGCGCTTGTGTAGCCGCATTTGCAAATCAGTGCAGAATAACCCATAAAAATTCATAATTTTTACATTTTAGTCCTGTAAGGTGAACTGATAAATCTGTCATGGATAGTATGGATAACAACGGAAAATGATTTTTAAAGATTTAAATATTTCTTTGTTTAACAGTATCAATACGTTTGCCAAGGATTCTCCTGTTTTAGACAAGATCGTAATTTTTTTAGCGGAAGATCTAAATACAGTTTTTATCAGTTTTCTGGTGTTGTTACTGGTGATTCAGTGGAAAACCTATGGGCTTCTGTTTGCAAAAACCTTGCTTATCGTTTTGTTTTCACTGGTTTTAAGTGATTTAATCGAATTTTTTTATCATCATCCTCGACCATTCCAGTTGCATTTGGGCGATAAATTGATTGGTCATGGCGCTTCATCCTCTTTTCCGAGTCAGCATACCTTAACTATTGTGATTATTGCTTTCTCTTATTTACTGGCGGGATTTAAAAAGATCGGAATCATTGGTCTGGTACTGAGTCTGGTCGTTGGGGCCTCCCGAGTTTTTGTCGGCGTCCATTTTCCTTTCGATATCGTGGGTTCTTTTATCATTGGCTTTTTACTGGTTGTTGCCACCAATTATGCTGTAAAAGAAATGACTTTAAGAATCCGACGAATCCGTCCCATCCGTGTGATCGATTAGTTTTGAGTTATACCTAAATGAAAACGGAGCAGATGCTCCGTTTTTATGCCTTATCTGGCTGGCTGGATATCCAGTTCAAAGGTCCATGTGGTCGGACTGACGGCATTGTTTGGATCGGCATATTTGATCTCGGTGAGATGTAGGCGAGCATAGCTATTGCCTTTATTGCTCCGAATGATGGTTGCACCCTCAGGATTTGCTTTTAGCATATGGGCTGCTTGTAGACCATCTGTCTGTGCTGCACTTAAGGTTGGATAGTAGTTATACCAGCCATAGGTGAGTTTTTGAGGATATGCGCCCTTAAATGCTGGATTTAAAATAGAGTTAATCGTGTTAGAACCCCATTTAATATTGGTTGTAGCAACGGCTGCTTTTAAATCGGCTTCTGTAGAGACATACGCATTACTATCTTTAAACTTATCAATCACGGGTTTACCGTCGGCAGAATAGAAACCGGCAGGTTGTGAGGCCACCATACTGCCCATCCCCTGATTGAGTTGTACATTATAGCGGTTGAATCCAAGTTGCCATTGTCCGGTTGCATTTTTGCTGGTCGTGCCTGTGATCAGGTCAACATAGTTCCAGCCTTGAGTTGCATCAATCGTGAGGGTTTTCACGTCATGAGGCAGTTGCGTATTGATATAACGGATTGAAATATAACCTGAGGTTGAGCCTTGATAATAATTATAAATCTGTACCGCAAACACCGGTTTTTCGTAGCTGCCGATCACAGCCTTGGAGCTTGAGTCGGTGGTGACCAAGAAGGTTTTAAAGTTTGGTGACATACGGTGATCACCGAACAGATCATATTCAAAGAAGCTGTTGCTGCCCGATGAGGTGTCCATAAATGCGTTGCTGTAAGCATCTACACTCCAGGCCTGGGCGGGTAAACTGCCGCCTTGTGTTGCATCCAGTTCTTTGGATAGATTTTCCCAAGTTGCATCAAATGGTGAATAAAGGGCACCGCCATTGCCTGAACCACTTACACCACTGTTGGTAAATAACAGCGGAGTACGTGTGCCCATCGCAAATTTGAGATCCCAATCGGCTGTGGTACATGAAATTTCAGCTTGCGTGTCGATATCATAGCAATACGCGCTATTTGCAGTGGGTGTAATGCGCCATTGTTTGCCTTTTACTGTAAATAGATCGGTCTTGGTCGCCGGTGGATTACGACTTCCGTTATTATCCGATGAGCCATCACCACCTCCACCACAAGCGATCAGGAGCGTACTTAAGGTGCTTAAAGCAAATAACTTGGCGAAATTGAGATGAGACATTGTTGTTGATCCTTAGAAGATTATTTCAGATAACTGTTCCAGTTAAAGCGAAGGCCCATATAGGTGTACCGACCCGCAATCGGGCGGAAATCTACGGCGCTAGAAAAATTACGTTGTTCATTGAAAATATTGTCGATACCTGCAAAAGCACTGATGTAGCTGTTGATGCGATAATCCACTTGTGAGTCGAAGGTCACCCAGCTTGGCGACCGTTGCTGATTGGCACTATCGCCGTATTCATCGCTTTGGTAACGGCCGCGTAGGGTCAAATCAAGCTGATCATTTAGGGCATAATCGGTGCCTAAACGTGCAATATGTTTGGGGCGTCGCGTTAATAGGGTGTTACTGGTTTTGTCTTTTGCTTCGGTATAGGTATAGGCACCATTTACGGAGAGATAAGGGGTGAGCTTCCATTTGGCTGAAGTTTCAACTCCTTTGGTTTCTGCCTTGGCAACGTTGCTGTAGCTGTATTGAGTGATGCCATTGACTGTCGTGGCATGATCAAAATCGGTTTGGATCAGGTCTTGGATATCGTTCCAGAACAGGTTGATCTCGGCATTCCAGCGTTCATCTTGAACCAGACTTAATCCAAGTTGATAACTGTCTGATGATTCCGGTTTTAAGTTCGGGTTACCGATGACGATATAACCTAGGTGACTATGATCAAACGAATAAAAACGTTCCTTTAAGTTCGGTACGCGATAACCCTGACCATAGCTGAAGCGTAGATCGGCCAGTAGATCATGCTGGTCGTAAACACGGTATTTGCTACTGAGTTTAAAGGCATTATGATCTCCAAAATCATCATCATTCTGGAAACGCCAACCGATGACTGCATCGAGGTTTTGCAGCAGATTAAAGTCATTTTGGAGGTAAAACTCATGTCGGTCCCGTTTTACCGAACCGCCTTGCATCTCAAATTTACCGTTATTGCTTTGCTCTAACTTTTCTTCATGCCAGTCATAGCCTAACTGCCAGTTTTGCTTGTTCCATTGAGGCAGCGTGAGTTGTGAGCTGAAATGATTGTTTTCCTGATTTGAGTTTCTCAATGCAGAAAGATAACCATCTAAGGTTTGGGTCGAGGTTGAGTCATAGGTTTCATGTACAGCTTTTAAATCGACTTTGCTATTTTTGATAAAATTAAATTGGGAACCTGCACTGAAACGTTGGCGCTCAATCTCTTCAAGTTTGTATTGTTTTAAATAAAATGGCGGAACGAAATTCAGGCTTCGCTGCTGATCTTTTTCTTTATATTGATTGAAATCTGCCCACAGCATAAATTGATCTGAAGGCTGCCATGCACCATAAAATGCATACTGCTGACGCTTTTGCTCATCACCTTGTTGAGGATAATCTTTCGGGTGAACGGCAAAGCCGTCGCTACTGAACTGGTCTGCGATGATGCGGCCTTTTAAAGTGGCATTTGCCGCTTCAATACTGAGTTTTTGATGGTGATTATTGATTGACGTAGTTTTGCCATCTGCATTCTGTTTGCCGTAAGAACCAAGATCGACTTGCCCTGAAATGGCAACGCCATCCTGAACTTTTTTGGTGATGATATTGATTACTCCACCCATTGCCGATGAACCATATTGGGCTGAAGCAGCACCTTTAATGACTTCAATATGTTCAATACCGCCGACTAAATATTGATCTAGATCAACTGTCGAACTGGTACTGGCCGCCAGTGGCAGACCATCGATCAGAATCAGGACCTGATCGCTACTCAGACCTTGCAAGGAAATTTCATAACCTGATTTGCCATGAATCTCTCTTAGCAAAATGCCTGGAATATTTTCCAGTGCATCTTTTAAGGTGATGGCATTGGTTCTCTTTAATTCTTCCGCATCAATAATTTCAGTTCGGATGGGACTATCAATTAACTTTTTTTCTGAGCGTGTACCTGTCACCACAATAGTACCGAGAACGTGCAGTGGAGTTTTGGTAACGGGATCTGTTGTGGACTCGACTGCATAAACGCATGGGGAGAACACACCTGCCGTTAAAAGAGCAGCCAATAATACATGAGGACGGGCAGGACATTGAGGAGAGCGTATATTCACAATAGTTAATCGCAATGAAAATTATTCCATAAATTAAATGGTAATCATTCTCACATTAATTTACAATGCTTTACAGGTTTATTTCAAAAAGATACAAGCGACTAGACGAGGAAAAGTTGCTTTATTTAATTGATTCAGTAATTTAGCATCAAGTTGAGATTTTTATATGAAGCTTAAGTTGTCTTATATTCTTGTAACTACATTGTTGATGGGGATCAGCAGCGCACATGCTATACAACAGCCGGTCAAATTGGCAGATGCTTTACAACAGCAATCATTACATGAAAATCTGACACAAGAACAGGCACGTCAGGCCATTCTGAAAATGGCAGGGGAATACAAAGTCGATTTTCGCTTTGAAGAACTTTATTCACTTAAACCGGACTATAAAGTTAAAAAAGATGACCTATCCAGTGGTTATGAAACCGTTATGGTTTTAGAAAACACACCGAATAAAGTGTCGTTACAGCATATCCTGGTTGCAGAGGGTCATGTTGTGAAGCACTGGCGTCAGGACTGGGAATATGAGCCGACCAAGATGTGGAGCTATATCGGTGATTATCGCTGGAAGAGTATTGATTTAAAGCCAGAACAGAGCAAAGGCAAGTGGTTGCAAACCGTATGGCAAGTCGATGATTCACCTCGCTATGCAGGCTTGGGCGTGTGGACCAAAGACAATGGTGCTGTGGAATGGACATCGAATGAAACCTATCGTCCGTTACCGCGCCGTGAGCATACCACGCGTAATGATTATGATGTGATTATCGGGATTAATCGTCATGCACTTACTGCAACGGGATGGGTGCATGAGCAAGATAATATCAAGTTTGATACCAAGACCAATACGGCACTTGCCCGTGAGCTGGGAGTTAACCAGTACAATAAAGTTGAAGGTTATGACTTCAAGGCTGCTTATGATTACTGGCAGAAGAATGCAACTTACTGGAGTGCCGTCAGACAGGCGTGGGCAAATGCATTTAACCAGAACCAGATCGTGGCATTAAAGTTTTCAGGAAAAAATGAGAAATCTCATTTTAGTTATTTTAATGATCAGGCAAAGTCAGTCGCAGGAAAAACCATCAAAGCAGAACAATTGCAAACCCAGACGAAAACCTTGCTTAACCAGCAGCTTGTGGAAGGCAAGATTCAATAATTTATGCTTGAAAAATGAAAGCTCATGCACTGTGAGCTTTATTTTTCTGTTTGTTTATAAAAAATTTATTCAACCGTATCGTTAATTTACGCACTGTTTACGTTACTTCCAGCTCAGCCTCAACTAAGCTGAATTTATCTATATAACTTGAGCTTTCAGCTATGAGTGCTGTACTTATTGAGATCAATCATTCATCTACACTTAAAAAGTATATTCATACCGCTGCCTCGAAAAATAATGTTGACGATGTGACGCAAAAAGAAAGATTTATAGAAGAAGTTGAGAGCTATTTAAAACATTATCCCCAGACCGAACATGTCGATATTTATCTATGCGATTTAAATGGGCATTTACGGGGTAAACGTATAGATATCAGCTGCCTAAAAAATCTGATGAAAGGCTGTTATTTTCCATTATCGATTTATGCCATGAGTCTGGATGGCAAAGTGGTTGAGGAGACTGGACTTGGTAAATATATTGGAGAGCCTGATCATTTATGTGAACCTGTTTTAGGGACATTAAAACCACATGCGCTTGAGCCTGAAACCACAGCTCAGCTCTTGCTTACCATGAAAGATGATCATGGAAAAGATTGTGTATACGAACCGCGAAATGTTCTGAAAAAAATCTTCCATCAATTGCAATTGCAAAACTACCATCCCTGTATTGCTGCCGAAGTGGAATTCTATTTACATTGTTTAAGTGAGGCAGGTGATGTTGAAGATACCATGTCACAATGCTTTGATATTAATAGCTCTGATCATTATCAACATATTCTGAATGAGATTGAAACAGCCGCAAAACGACAAGGCATTCAAATTACAGGAATTGTTTCCGAATCATCTTCTGGTCAGTATGAGATTAATCTGCAACATACAACGGATCTTTTGACTTTATGTGATCAGATTATGTTGCTGAAGAGAACCATCAAGCAGATTGCGCATAAGCATGGGCTACGTGCGAACTTCCTTGCCAAGCCCGATATGCATAAAGCGGGCAGTGGCATGCATTTCCATATGAGTCTTCTGGATCAGAATCAACTGAATATTTTTAGTTCATCACACGGCAATATAGCCGATGCCTTATTAAAAGCAGTGAGCGGTTTACTGTTGTTGATGCCAGATTCAATGGCAATTTTAGCACCTAACCTAAACTCTTTCAGACGCTTTAAATGGGGGCATCATGTGCCACTTGAAGCCAGCTGGGAGCTGAATAACCGCAATGTTGCGATTCGTATTCCATGCTCAGATCAAGAAAATCAGAGACTGGAATATCGCGTGGCAGGAGCAGATTGTAATCCTTATTTGGCTGTCGCTACAATTTTGATAGGGACTTTGCATGGTTTGACACACCAGTTAACACTGCCTCCGCCAGCACATCAATTAAAACTCAAAAGTGAGCATGTATTATTGCCAACAGAGCAAATGCAAGCACTGAACTTATTAAAGAGGAATACATGTTTAACCGAATATCTAGGTAAAGCCTTTGTTGAACTGTGGTGTACGGTAAAGCAGGTTGAGTACCAAAGTGTCTATAGCCAGATTACCGCCATGGAAAAGAGCTGGGATATTTAACAGCGGATTGTAGAATAGGGGATTATGCGCTCAGCGGGACTCGAACCCACGTCGGTCGCTTAGGAGGCAACTGCTCTATCCAGTTAAGCTATAAGCGCATAATTTTATGATTATAAACAAAAAAGTGATTGCAGATGCAATCACTTTTTGAGAAAACCGATTAACTGTTAATTTTCAGTCTTACGATTTAAAAACTTATAAAAGATAAACATCAGTACAATCCAGATCGGAATCATCAGCACTGATTCTTTAAAGCCTTGCTGCCACATGATATAGAGCACAACACCAATAAATGCCAAGACCAGATAGTTACTGAATGGAGACCATAACGCTGGATATGAGGTTTTGATTTGTGCGGCTTTGATATGACGACGATATTTCAAATGGGTCAAACTGATCATTGCCCAGTTTAAAACCAAAGCACCCACCACGACATACATCAAATGACCTAAGGCATCTTCAGGCACAAAGTAGTTAAGTAACACGCAGCCAAAGATCAGGAACGCAGAGAGCAGTACTGCTGGAACTGGAACACCTTGCTTATTGGTTTTGGTAAATATCTTCGGTGCATTGCCTTGTTGGGCTAAACCAAAGACCATACGGCTATTGGCATACATTCCGCTGTTATAGACCGACAATGCCGCCGTCAGGATAATAAAGTTCAGTAAATGCGCGGCCCAACCGATCCCCATCTGACTGAAAATCATGACGAATGGACTCTTATCCAAACCGCCAAGATCGAGCTGGTTCCAAGGTACAAGGGACAACAGGATCGCCAGTGAACCGACATAGAATACCAAAATACGAATCACCACCTGGTTAATCGCTTTAGGAATCGTGGTCTTTGGATCTTTGGCTTCTGCTGCGGCCATACCGATCAGTTCAATTCCCCCAAAGGCAAACATCAAGAATGCCAACATGTAGAATAGCCCATCGAAGCCATGCGGGAAAAAGCCGCCTTGTGACCATAGGTTGCTAAATGAGGCTGTCGAATTTGCATCGGCAGTGAAAAGAAGGAACAGACCAAACAGGATCATGGCCACGACAGCTGTCACCTTGATGATCGCTAACCAGAACTCTGATTCACCATAGAATTTAACATTGGTCAGGTTGACTGCAGTAATCACCACAAAGAAAAACAAGACCGACTGCCAGGCGGGGATTTGCGGCCACCAGTAATTAATATATTTACCTACGGCGGTGAGCTCAGTCATTGCCACAAGGATGTAGAGCACCCAATAGTTCCAGCCCGTAATAAAGCCTGGAAATTTACCCCAATACTTATAAGCAAAATGGCTAAATGAACCTGCAACAGGTTCTTCAACAATCATTTCACCTAAATGACGCATGATTAGAAAAACAATCAAGCCGCCAATCGCATACCCCAAAATAATAGATGGTCCAGCAGACTGGATAATTTGCGCAGAACCTAAAAATAAGCCCGTACCAATTGCTCCACCCATGGCGATGAGTTGGATATGGCGGTTTTTTAGTCCACGCTGAAGTTGAGAAGAATCGTTGTTCAAAGGACTGAGCTCGACGAGGAATTAACTGGATTATTCTAATAGATTGATTGATTTTCGCCTAGTAAAAGTACAGCATTGCCATGACTGCAAAGTTGTTTTTAAAAGTTATTTAAAATTAAATATTTAGATTAATATTAATGTGAAATTTGCTTTATATTTATACCGTAAAATCCGATTCTTGTTTTTCCCGACGGATGGATTCGCATTTTTGCCATTGTACAAGTCATAAAAAATACTCAATATAATGCACAGATTTTATCCATGAAAATATAATCAGGCACCATTGGTCGTATGGTATTTATAACGGCTGTGCAGTAATTTGAGATGCAAAATACCGCTGCACCAAGAATATGATAAAAGGAAGAATGGACATGAGCTCAGTACCGCAAATCAAAGTCGCTGCAACCTATATGCGCGGTGGCACAAGTAAAGGGGTATTTTTCAAACTGGATGATTTACCCAAGGCGGCACAGGTAGCAGGCAAGGCACGTGATCAACTTCTTTTACGCGTGATTGGGAGTCCGGACCCTTATGGCAAGCAGATTGACGGGATGGGTGGCGCAACCTCCAGTACCAGTAAAACCGTGATTCTGGCAAAAAGTTCAGAGCCAGACCATGATGTGGATTATCTATTTGGACAAGTCTCCATTGATCAGCCATTTGTAGACTGGAGTGGCAACTGCGGCAACCTCACCGCTGCTGTGGGTTCATTTGCGATTTCTAATGGTTTGGTCGATGCCGACCGTATTCCTGAAAATGGTATCTGTACGGTACGCATCTGGCAGAAGAATATCCAGAAAACCATTATCGCACATGTACCTGTGACCAATGGTGAAGTACAGGAAACCGGTGATTTTGAACTGGACGGGGTAACGTTTCCGGCAGCAGAAGTTCAGATTGAATTCCTGGATCCTGCGGATGATGGTGAAGACGGCGGCGATATGTTCCCGACAGGAAATGTTGTGGATCAATTGACTGTCCCTGAGTTGGGTACCTTTGACGCAACATTTATTAATGCAGGCATTCCAACCATTTTTCTGAATGCCGAAGATATCGGTTATCAAGGGACAGAATTACAAGATCATATTAATGGTGATGCGGCTGCTTTAGCACGATTTGAAAAAATCCGTGCCTATGGCGCGGTGCACATGGGGCTGATTAAAGACATTTCAGAAGCAGCTGCACGTCAGCACACCCCTAAAATTGCATTTGTATCAAAACCAAAATCGTACACGTCTTCAAGTGGTAAAGCGGTTGCGAGCAGTGATGTCGATTTACTGGTTCGTGCCTTGTCGATGGGCAAGTTACATCATGCCATGATGGGAACCGCCGCGGTTGCAATTGGTACAGCTGCCGCCATTCCGGGGACGCTGGTGAATTTGGCGGCTGGGGGCGGTGAACGTGAAGCCGTTCGTTTTGGTCATCCTTCCGGTACCTTACGTGTGGGTGCTCAAGCCGAACTGATTGATGGCAAATGGGCGGTGAAAAAAGCCATTATGAGCCGTAGTGCGCGTGTATTGATGGAAGGCTGGGTGCGAGTACCTGAGGATACTTTCTAAGCACTGCTTGGAATGATGTGATAAAGCCTTCATTTGAAGGCTTTATTATTTGGAATCGATTAAAACTACAAATGCAATTTCTTCAGATAAATAGTGTTATGATGTCGCCATTCTGGCAAGTCTTGTCATTTTCCTTCCATTAAGATTTCCCGAGGCAATTGTGTCATCTATTTCTCAAGTTAATGCGGATGTTTTAAAACAAGCTCAACAACGTATTCAACAGGATTTATTGACAGCATTGGCTGCATTTTCGATTCCAGAACCTTTAAAAGCAGCTGTTCATCATGCCGTCATGCTTGGTGGAAAGCGGGTTCGTCCAGCACTCTGTTATGCCGCAGCGTCTTTGCAACCGAATCATAATTTTGCAGCGGCCCGCCGTGCAGCAGTTGCGGTTGAACTGATCCATTGTTATTCATTGGCACATGATGATTTGCCATGTATGGACAATGATTTACTGCGCCGTGGACAGCCGACTTGTCATGTCGCCTTTGGTGAAGATACGGCATTGCTGGCAGGTGATATTTTGCAGTCGATGGCCTTTGAAATTCTGGCCAGTCGTCTGTTTGATGAACAAGGCCAGGGAACTGAAGCCGCGATTGTGTTGAAGCAGGTACAGATCCTGGCGACCGCGAGTTCAAAAATGGTCTGTGGTCAGGTTCTGGATTTGCAGGCAGAAGGGGCCGGTAAGCAAGTTAATCAGGCTGAATTGGAAAATATTCACCGTAATAAAACCGGTGCCTTGATTCAGGCCGCGATCATGATGGGTGCTGTAACCATCTTTGCGGGCACGGATCAGGCAATTCCTAAATTACGTCAATTTGGACAAAGTATTGGGCTGGCGTTTCAGGTACAAGATGACATTCTGGATATTACCGCCAGCACAGAAACCTTGGGCAAAACTGCAGGTAAAGATGAGCAAACGCAGAAGTCGACCTATCCTGCCTTAATGGGGCTGGAAAAGGCACAAGTCTATGCGCAAAGTTTGCATGATCAGGCCTTTGACGCTTTAGCGTATTTTGGTGAAGATGCCAAAGAGCTGGTCGACATTTCAAAGTTTTTGCTAGCGCGTAAAAGTTGATATTCATTTCTTAAAATATGTATTCTGATTAATTATTTAAAGTAATGAGATAGCTTTAATTATCGAAATTTAATCTAGGTTACATATATTTATGTACATGTTAAATGTTCAAATTATTCGGTTCGTAGACTCATCTTTTCCTGGATGGGTTGAGTGTCTATTAACCGATACTTCGAATCGACAATGGTTTTTTATAGATAAAGTTCCTGTTTTTACGGAAATGAATTTGCATGAAACGAGTAGCTATCCACAGCATGGGCAGATTGCGTGTGAAATAATTCACTTATGGACTGAACAAGATGGGCAGAAACGTTGCATTATAACGACTGAACAACCTTGGGGAATTTCGGCAAAGGATGGTGAAGTAGAGTTCGAAGTGTTTTATGATCAACTAAAATGAAAAAAGCAGAGTCAAATAATAAAATTCATTTTAATAATAACAGGATATATTGTAATGAATCAGAACCAACTCGAACAATGCGCGTTGCACTATGCGCAAAACCTACCTTTTGCAATCCAGTCGCAACCTTTTGGTCCCGAATTTGAGGTATTCAAAGTCTTTGACAAAATGTTTATGTATATCGGGTTTAATGCCGGAAAGTTGCTTGTCACGGTGAAATGTAAGCCAGAGAAAAATCTGGAATATCAGGAACTCTATTCTGCGATTTCAGCGGGTTATCACATGAATAAGAAACACTGGATTTCGATTGCCTGTAGTCCAGAGCTTAGCCCTGATCTGGTACA
The DNA here is from genome assembly GCF_051947995.1 of Acinetobacter calcoaceticus. Taxonomy (GTDB): domain Bacteria; phylum Pseudomonadota; class Gammaproteobacteria; order Pseudomonadales; family Moraxellaceae; genus Acinetobacter. The sequence continues at coordinate 479,106 of NZ_JBLVVH010000002.1, forward strand.
GGATCTCATTCAGGATTCCTATGATCTCATCATAGCGAAGCTACCACTTAAAACCCGGAAGCTGATCGGGAGTGTTTAAATAAAAAAAGCAGCGTTTATGCTGCTTTTTTTATTGGATGCATAGCTTAATGTTTGCCCATGATGCCACGGATGGCATTGAGTACATCGGCTGGCAAAACCACCGTTTTGGCATTGCCAGATTTAGATAAATCCTGCATTGCTTTTACGTATTGTTCACCGAGCAGATACGCCACAGGGATTTCTTTATCACCTACCGCACTGGTCACCATTTCAATGGCACGTTGTGAAGACTCAGCGAGAACAACCTGTGCTTCTGCATCACGACGCGAAGCTTCCAAACGACCATCTGCTTCCAGAATTGCAGCCTGTTTTTCACCATCCGCTTTGGTCACAGTCGCACGACGCTGACGTTCAGCGGCTGCTTGTGCTTCCATCGCCGCCTGCATGGTGTGTGAAGGTTGAATATCCTGGATTTCAACAGTTTTCAGGGTAATACCCCAATCTGAAATATCATCAGAAATGGCCGCTTTAAGTTTTGCCTTGATATGATCACGCGAAGAAAGCGCATCATCCAGATCCATTTCACCCACGATTGAACGAAGTGAAGTCTGCACCAGATTTTGAATTGCCCAAGTATAGTTCTCAATCCCGTACACCGCTTTTTCTGGTGTGGTCAGATTGATATACGCTACGGCATTCATCACCAACACCGCATTGTCACGGGTAATCACTTCTTGTGAAGGAATATCCAGAACAATATCTTTGGTGGTAATTTTATATGCCACTTCATCCACATAAGGAATCACGAAATTTAGGCCTGGACTCAACGTGGTATGGTATTTACCTAAACGTTGCACAATCCATTTATAACCTTGGGGAACAATACGTACCCCTTTAAAAATAGTTACACCGATAAAAGCTAAAAAAGCTAAAACAACAATCGTACCGACAGACATTAGAAACCCTCTTTGTGTTTATGACGTATGAGGTTGAACGACTAAATCATTACCCAAAATATCAACCACGCGAACGCGATCACCGACTTGTACCGGAGTTATACAACGACAATGCCATTCATCAGAACCTAAAACAGGGATCGGAAAGCGTACAATAATTTGTCCATGCTCAAGTCCGGTCTGGATCACCATCCCCACTTGACCGATGGTTGCTTCGCGAGGGAGACCTGCTTTGGTTTTATCAATCGACAGCGGTTTGATAAATTTGAACCAGAGAATCGTACATAAAATAGATAAAATACCCCAAGTAATCACTTGGGTGGTAAAACCCATCATTGGGAAAAGCCACAGTAAAATACACACCATGACTGCTGCTATGCCAAACCACAATGCAGCAAAAGCAGGCAAAATCAGTTCTGAAAGAATCAGTAAAATCCCTAATACAAACCAGTGCCAAGGTTCAACTACAAATTCCATAGATTTGCTCGCATAACTAAACGGAGTAGAGGTGAAAAAATATTCACCTTAGCACTGTAGCAGATGATTATCTTTATGAATATGAAAAGATTGTTTTTTTAGGCATTGCGGCTGCTGATGATTAAAGATCTTGCACATATTGCAAGTTTTATCGTTCTCAACAGCCTTTTAGGAGAGATTAGAATTTTGGTCGTGGTGCCGGTTTTAACGCTGCAGGAGATTTCTTAAATGCGGTAATTGCATTTTGAATCGCTGTGATCTTGGCCTGAGCAGCTTTTTCACCTTCTAAAATGGCTTCATTACTCGATTTAAGATCTAGGACGCCTAGATGGCCCACTTTAGGTTGAATCACAATGGTTGCTTGATTCAGTTCTTCATTAATGCTTTGTTGACCCATAATATTAATGGTCTGGTCTAATAAGCCCCACATACTGAGCGGTTTACCACCGACAGGTCGTGCAGAAATATCCACCGCAATCACGATATCGGCACCCATATCCTTCGCGGTTTTTACCGGAATTGGGCTGACTAAACCACCATCCACATATTTGGTTTTGCCGATGACCGCAGGGACAAAGACATTGGGGATACTGCAAGAGGCACGTACTGCCTGACCGGCATTACCTTTAATAAACTCGGCTTTTTTGCCACTGTCTAAACGGGTGGCGACTGCAGCAAAACGAATCGGGAATTGCTCAATCGGTTTATTGCCCACTTGGCTATTCACATAATTCTGGAGTTTCTGTCCGAGAATAATACCTTGACTATTTATAGTTAAGTCACGCAAATCAGATTCTTGCAGTTTTAAAGCCAGATTTTGCATTTGATAAGGTGTTTGACCGCTGGCATAAATACTGCCGACAAAGCTGCCTGCACTGGTGCCTGTCACAATTTTCGGTTTGATGCCATGTGATTCTAAGACTTTAATCACACCAATATGGGCAAAGCCTTTGGCACCGCCACCACCTAATGCCAGTGCAACTACAGGTTCACGTCCCTGAATTGCAGATGTAGGCGGTGTTTTTTTCGTGATTTGATCACAACCAAATAAAGCAAGACCAAGAACAGCCAAGCAAGACAGTCGAGCAACGTTCATAACAAATGCAGATAAAATGTACAAAAAGATGGGCACATCAGAGCAGATTTGCCCTCAATTTTCTAGTTTTTTTTAACAAGTTTTTGTAAGGGTTCTGCCAGCCAATCCGGATTTTTCGGCGAGAAGTGACCGACATAACGTTGCATGATCTGTTCGAGATCTTGCTGGTAATGACCTGTCGGGGTAAATGCCCCCAAACAATAAATGGTTTTATGGTCATAATCAAAAGCAAACATCACAATCGGAATGCCGGCTGCATGTGCAATGTGATAGAAGCCACTTTTCATTTTCTCGGCTTTTTTACGTGTGCCTTCGGGTGCCATACCGACCCAGATTTTGTCGTGCTGTTGAATGGTGGCAACCACTTGTTCGGTTAGACCATGTGCACTATCGCGGCGAACCGGAATCAGTCCCGCCCAGTTTAATAGGGGCTGGAGAGGTGGCTTGAATAGAGTATCTTTACCTAATACGGTAATTTTCAATCCCAATCCACCAATCGCCAGAAAGCCATACCAGCCGTCGATATTGGAGGTATGTGGAGAAATGATGGCCACTGCTTTAGGCAGGTTGGGAATTTCTCCTACGACCGTCCAGCCTTGGGCAAGGAAGAGTTTTTTACACAAGGCACGGCTATAGGCTGTGCCACGTTGTGGAACCAGGGGCGGTAAATCTGGAAAATGTTGTGGCATACATGAATATAAATAATGACAACTCTATTCATGTTAAACGCTGATGACAGCGACTGCATTGGCAAAAAATAAGATTTTATTGCCAGAAGAATGAAAGGATTGGATACTGGAGGCCCGTTATTGCCTCGCTCTGGAAACTGAAAATGCCGAATCTTCGACAGGTTTACATTTTATTGTTTTCTTTGTATTGGGCGCAGGGTCTGCCTGTAGGCTTTATGACTCATGCCTTGCCCGTGATTTTGAGGGCACAAGGCGTCTCCCTGGCTCATATTGGTGGCTTTGGCTTGTTGATGCTGCCGTGGTCGATCAAGATCTTTTGGGCGGCTTATGTTGATCGTCTGGCCTTATCATCCCGATTAGGGCATTACCGCAGCTGGATTATTCCCACACAATTATCCAGTGTGCTGATCCTGATTATTTTGTCCTTTTTCCCGATTCAGGCATTGGATCAACCCGGCTATCTACTGCTTTTCTTTGTCTTACTTTTTTTAATGAATTTAACGGGTGCCACGCAGGATATTGCAACTGATGGGTTGGCAGTCAACTTACTCAAAACAGATCAACAACACTGGGGCAATACCTTTCAGGTGATTGGATCACGCCTTGGGTTTATCGTGGGTGGCGGGGCAGTGCTCTGGTGTCTGGACTGGTTACACTGGCAAACCACCTTTCTGGCGTTGGCCTTGTTGGTATTTATTAATACTTTACCCGTATTGTTATACCGTGAGCCTACGCATGCAAACTCAGCTACAAGAACGCAGACATCTTCTGTGTCCTTGTTGCAGGCAGTGAAGGCCTATTTTAACTATTTTCAATCGTCAGCAGAATTAAAAGCCTGGTTACTGGTCCTGATCAGTTTTAAAGTGGCTGACGGGCTTTCAGGGCCTTTATTAAAGCCACTGATGGTGGATATGGGGTTGAACTTCACCCAGATCGGGGTTTACATCACTATGCTCGGTGCAGTCGCTGCACTGCTTGGGGCGGGGATGGCGGGATTGCTTCTTAGGCATTATTCCAGAATCGCCTGTTTGATGGTCTTCTCTATTCTAAAAATAAGCAGTTTGATTGCTTATGCAGTGATTGCTTACAGCTATGAACGCCATGTGCAGATTGCCCCAAGCTGGTTATATGCTGTCAATGCCTTTGAAGATGCTTGTTCTGCCATGCTGTTGGTGGTGATGCTGACACTGGTCATGCAATATAGTCGTAAAAAATTTGCGGGAACGGACTTTACTTTTCAGGTCTCGATCATGGCGACTGTCAGTGGTTTGCTGTATTTAATCAGTGGAATGATCGGAGATATGGTGGGCTATTATCGATATTTAAGTGTTATTTGTATGGTTGCGATTGTTTGCTTATGGCCGATTTTTTATTGGAAAAATAAAGTAAGCCCAGTTTAAATTTTTATTACAAATATATTGTTAAACATCATAGAAATGAAACAAAGCATGAGCGTGTTTAAGTTTGCTTTATCTTGATATTCCCTATTTTTAGTCTGAAATGAAGAATTTTCTGAATTGAGATCGTTTTCATCATGTCCTGCCAATTTGCATTATTAATTATTTGATACAGCAATTAATTTATTCATATATAAAGAGATAAAATGAAATTAAGCTCATCGGCCCATGATGTATAAAAATTAAACTTTAGTCGAAATTAGAATAAATAAATAAGATTTTAATCGTTTTGTCATATAAAGTTCATGTGTAGGATTTGTTACAAATTAAACCAGGATGTAAACAATGAAAATCAAAATTGTAACAGCAGCAGTGCTTAGTTTACTGGCAACCACAACATTTGCAGCGCCCACCTTTTACGGGGAGATCGATGCCAGTGTGGATTATTTACCAGAAAAAAATGCAACAAAATCGAATAAAGATGTTTGGGAGATTAGCTCAAACAGTTCATTCCTTGGTCTTAAGGGCGATGAAAAGCTGACTGACCGTTTAAGCGCTGTGTATGCGATTGAATGGGGCTTTAGCGCTGATGGCGATAGCAGTGACTGGACCCAGCGTAACCGCTTTGTGGGTTTAAAAGATGCACAGTTCGGTACCTTAAAAATTGGTAAGCATGATACCCCGGTAAAACAATTATCCAGTGTAGTCGATACCTTTAATAACTATGTGGCGAACAAAGCCGATATCGGGGGTATTTTCACTGGTGAAAACCGTATTGATAATGTAGTGGTTTATGAGTCGCCAGCAGTCAAATTACTGGATGGTGCATTCAAGTTAAATGCTTTACTTGCAACAGGGGAGTCTTCTGGGATTAAGGCGACGAGCGGTGGTGCAAAAGTTGCAGGCCGTGGCTTGGGTGATGCATGGTCAGCATCGGTGACCTATGAGAATCCATTGCTGGTGGCGGGTATTGGTTACGATAAAGCCATTCCAAGTAACTTCCTCGGTCGTGGCTTCCTCAACGCAGCTGAACCTGCAATTACAGGGGGCAGTCTATTTGCAGCAGCAAATACGGTGCGTGCCATTGGTAAAGTTACCCCGGTTGACGGCTTGGCATTAAAAGCTCTTTATCAAAGCTCTGAAGTAGAAAAAGCTGAAGGAAATGCAGCAGGTTCAGAAAATATTGACGATGCACAAGGCTGGTTAGTGGGTGCTGAATATAATCTTCCACAAGCGAAAAACTGGACAGTCAAAGGTCAATATAGCCAGAATGACACCAGTTTTAAAAATAATACAGCCGACTTTAAAGCAAAGCAGGTGATTGCCGGAGCAGACTATGCTTTCAATAAGCAAGTCAAGACCTATGGTTATGCCGGTTATCTAACCCTTGAGCAAGCCAGTAAAAAAGACAAACAACCTGTGGCAGGCTTAGGTCTGGAATTTAAATTCTAAGCTGCCATTTTTAGCCAACGCCCTTTAAGGTTACTTAAAGGGCGTTTTTTATTGATTCATAAAATGATAGTAAATCGCAATAAATAGCATTAAACTATTTTTAGAAAACAAGATGTTATTAAAACTTTTATTAAAATTATGGCTGCATCAAGTATCTGGATATTGCTTCTGATGCGGTTTAAGTCATTTTTAAGTTTTTATTCTTATCTTTACAACACTAAGAAATTTATTTTTAGAACACGATGCCTATGTTGCTGCAAAGACTCAAAACAAAGCCCATTTCATTACTGACCTTTAATGTATTACTTGCCATCTGGTTAGGGATTTTCCTGAACTTCGCATTTTATAAAAAGATGTTGGCATTAACACCGTATACAGGTATTAAGGCTGGACTTTTTGTTGCTGCTTCAGTGGGGGTTGTCACTGCTTTATATGCTTTTATTTTTCAGCTATTGAGCTGGAAATGGACCGCAAAACTACTGGCGATTGCTCTGGTCTTTATTGGTGGTTTTGCTGCCTATGCAGTCAATACATTAGGTGTCTGGATTACTTCCGATCAGATTCAAAACCTGATGCAAACCAACTTCGCGGAGGCACGCGATACCTGGTCCTGGCGTTTGCTGATCTGGATGGTCGGGATGGTGCTGCTGCCGATTTTGGTAATCTTGATGACTAAAATCAAATCTGAGTCGATCCCGCGGCAACTGTTTAAAAAATTGATTGCATCTGTCATTTCTCTGGCTCTGGTCGGTGGATTGTTATTTGTTTTCTATGTCGATTTCGCAGCTATTTTTCGTGAGAATCGCGATATCAAAGGCATGATCTCTCCTCAAAATATGATTGCCTCTTCGGTGTCGTATTATAAAAAGAAGGCGCCTAAACAGAATTTACCATTGGTGCATTATGGTGAAGATGCGCAACGAACTCCGATTGCAAAAGGTTTGCCTAAACTGATGGTATTGGTGGTCGGTGAAACAGCCCGTGCAGAAAATTTCTCTTTAAATGGTTATGCCAAAGAGACCAATCCGAAATTAGCCAAGCAAAATATTATCAATTTCTCACAAGTCAGTTCATGCGGTACGGCAACCGCTGTGTCGGTACCGTGTATGTTTTCAGGTATGCCGAGAGAAGATTATGATGAGCAGCTAGCAAGCCATCGTGAAGGTCTATTGGATATTGCGAAACGTGCAGGATATCAGGTGACCTGGATTGACAATAATTCGGGCTGCAAGGGTGCATGTGACCGTGTGGAACAGTTCAAAATCCCTGAGCCAATCCAGCAGAAATGGTGTAAGGAGGGCGAATGTCTGGATGATATCCTGATTGATAGCCTGAAAGCATATCTGGCGGGTATTCCGAAAGATGATACCCGACCGCGTTTGGTTGTATTACACCAGATGGGCAGTCATGGTCCCGCCTATTATGAACGTATTCCGCCAGCATTCCGCGTATTCAAGCCAACATGTGATACCAATGCGATTCAAGGCTGTACGCAGGAAGCACTGATTAACAGTTATGATAATACCTTGCTTTATACCGATTATGTGCTGGATTCATTGATCGAAACCTTGAAAAATACCACCCAATACCAAACGGGTTTGTGGTATCTATCTGATCATGGTGAATCGACAGGTGAGAGCGGGATGTATTTGCATGGCGCGCCTTATGCCATTGCGCCGACTCAGCAGACGCATGTACCGATGTTGATGTGGTTCTCAAGCGCATGGCAACAACAGGCTAACCAACAGATGACATGTCTGGCCCAACAACGTAAAAATAAACTGAGCCAAGATAATCTGTTCCCGACCTTGTTAAGTTTGCTGGATGTAAAAACCAAAGTAATTAATGCTAAAGATGACATGTTAGAAACATGTGCTAACCCATAAGGTGAAATGAAATCATGACCAAGATCTTGATGATAGAAGATGATTTTATGATTGCAGAGTCAACATTGACCTTACTGCGATATCATCAGTTTGACGTGGAATGGGTCAATAACGGAGTCGATGGACTGGCTTTGTTAACCAAGCAATCTTTTGATCTGGTACTTTTGGATTTGGGGCTGCCACTCATGGATGGGATGCAGATCCTGAAACAGATTCGTCAACGCAGTTCATTGCCTGTCCTGATTATTTCAGCCAGAGACCAACTGCAAAACCGGGTAGATGGCTTGAATCAGGGGGCAGATGACTACCTGATTAAACCATACGAATTTGATGAGCTGTTAGCCCGTATTAATGCCTTATTACGCCGTGGCAATGTTGAAACCGCACAGTTGAAGAATCAGTCGCAACTGTTAAAAAGTGGTGAGCTTATTCTGGATGTTGAACAGCATCTGGCAACATTCAAAGGTCAGCAGATTGAGCTTTCCAATCGGGAATGGGCGATTCTGATCCCAATGGTTTCGCATCCGAATAAAATTTTCTCTAAAGCAAATTTAGAAGATAAGCTGTATGATTTCGACAGTGAAGTCACCAGTAATACCATTGAAGTGTATGTACACCACTTGCGTGCCAAACTGGGTAAAGATTTCATCCGGACCATTCGTGGTTTAGGTTATCGTTTGGGGCAGTCATAATCCGATGCAAAAAAGCCGACATTATTCGCTAAAGAAAAGACTGATCTGGGGAACCTCCATATTTAGCGTGGTGTTAGGTTGTTTTCTGATTTTGGCCGCTTATAAAATTTCCTTGCATGAGGTCGATGAAATTTTAGATACGCAAATGCAGTATATGGCTGAGCGCTCGATCTCTCAGCCTTTGACTACTGTTTCAAGTCGTGTTGAATTGCATCGTACCTATCATGAAGAAGATTTACTGATTGATATCTGGGCTTATAAAGACCAGAGTCATTTATGGCACCAGACCCATCTCTTGGTTCCGCCAGTCAAGCAGGCTGGGTTTTACACCCAGAATACTCCACAGGGGAAATGGCGTGTTTATGTCATTCCACTTAAAGATTATCAGATTCAGGTCAGCCAACAAGAGCAGGTACGCCATGCTTTTGCGTGGGAACTGGCGGGCAGCATGTTCATTCCTTATATCCTGTTGCTGCCTGTCGCGATTATTGTATTGGCCTTTATCATCAGTCTCAGTCTGAAACCGCTGGATGAATTTAAGGAAGAATTGACTCAGCGTGATTCCGATGGCTTATCACCGATTGATGTGAAAGATTATCCACAAGAGTTATTACCGACCATTGAAGAAATGAACCGTTTGTTTGAACGGATTCAGCATGCGCAAACCGAACAGAAGCAGTTTATTGCCGATGCAGCACATGAGCTGAGGACACCTGTCACGGCATTGAATTTGCAAACCCGTATCTTGATTAGCCAGTTTCCTGAACATGAATCTTTGCAGAATCTCAGTAAGGGGCTCGCCCGTATCCAGCATCTGGTGACTCAGCTTCTCGCCTTGGCTAAACAGGATGTCGCACTCAGCCTGATTGAACCGAATACCAATTTTCGTCTTAATGATGTGGCGTTAAATTGTGTGGAGCAACTGGTCAATCTGGCCATGCAGAAAGAAATTGATCTCGGCTTTGAGCGTAATGATTTAATTGAAATGCAAAGTCTTGAATCGACGGTACATTCGATTATTTTTAACCTGATTGACAATGCAATTAAGTACACACCAGAGCAGGGGATCATCAATATTTCAGTCTATAGTGATTCTGAAGATTTTGCCTATATCCAGATCGAAGACAGCGGTACAGGGATTGATCCGGAACAATATGACAAGGTCTTAAAGCGTTTCTACCGTGTGCATCACCATTTAGAGGTGGGCAGCGGACTGGGCTTATCAATTGTGGATAAAGCGACCCAGCGTTTGGGTGGGGTACTGACCTTATCGAGAAGTATTGAGCTGGGTGGATTATCGGTATTGGTCAAATTACCGAAAAAGCTTGTTCATCATGAAGATAAAACAAGCGGATAACCTGGCGAATTAGGACGCTTTAATTTACTGACGGTGTTGTTTCGGCTTGTTCGCGTAAATAACGTAGGAACAGCACACATTTCTGAATACGCTTACCGTCATTACCGACCTTGCTGACATTAAAGCGCAGCACCCAGTTTAAACGTTTACCCACTTTACAAATATCTTTATAGACTTGTGGTTCGGCCAGCAACGCTTGATAGAGTTGCTGGCTGGCCTGTTCAAGCTGTTCAAACTCAAAATGATAGGCTGTTGAAAAAATAAATAATAACCAGTCACGTACAAAGCAGTCATGCAGGCTGAGTACATCTTTCGGATCGGTTTCAAAGTCAATAAAGGTAAACTGGTCCTGTTGATCGACCAGAATGTTACGCGCAAAAGCTTCGCTTAAATAACCTTGTTGCTGATGAATATAACTAATGGCTTGAATGGCCTGATCAAATAAAGCATGTCTGGCTTCAGGGTGTCCTTTCAGACTACCTAGCTTTTGATCGAGCTGGCTCACAGGACTTTGACGTTGTGAGCCGACATCTTCCAATAAAATTCCCTTTTTGGATACTGCCAATACATTCGGGGTCGAGATACCTAGCGCTTTGAGTTGTTGAATGCGTTTGAACTCGCATTGAATGGCCTTCGCTCCGCCCTGATTGGGGACAGGGGTAATTGCCCCTAGATTAAAGATTTTGGCCAGCCATTTCAGCGGCGTATAGAGCCATAGTCCGTGACGTTCAGAGGCCTTTTTTAACCATACTTTGCGTAAGCCTAATTCATAAGATTGAATAGAGTCTTGTTGGGAAGCAAAAGTAGATTCTAAAAATATTTGAAAGTCAGACATACGACAGCAAAAATATCCTAATGTGGGCAAAATTCAGTGCTCGCTCAATGAGCACTGCTTGTCACTTTACCACATCAGATGCCAAGAAAGGTACTGTATCGCGCTTTGCTGCGTGTTGATGATGCTTATAAGTGAATGTATAACATACTAAATTAATCGCAACACAGACCCACGCTGTCCACAGGTTATGACTGAGGAAGTGGGCACCACGCATCATCTGTGCCCAGCCCATTGCGAAACCAATCAGCATTCCGGCAAACAGATAGAACCACGCTCTGCGCTTTTGATCGAGGCGATAGACAAAATAACCAGTGATCAATGCAAAACCTGTACTGGCATGTCCACCTGGGAAACAATGTCCAGCAGTTGCAGAGAAATCCCACACAAAACCCGTTACGGTTTCATGAGTCATATACCACGGGCAGGCTTGGGAAGAATGCGCTTTCAGCAATCCTATGATGCAGGTGCATAGCATACTGACCCAAAACATATAGCCATATTGCCAGCGTTGAGCCTTCAGTTTTTCAACTTTAAATGAAGCACACCAGAGCAAGAAAAAGATCACGTAGATGGCAGTTAAAAGCTGTTTAACGTAACTATGGTTAAGTTGTTCCAGAAACCAGTCATGTTTATAAGGAAAATCACCATGCAGGCTAACCCAAGGCGCGATCAAATGAAGGTCAATTGCTCCGCCTACAGGAAACACCAACAGTAAAATAAAAAAACTGATAAAAAGTAAAAAGCTCGTCCATAAGAAAAAAGGCGTTCTTAGAATCATGGAACATACTGTTAAGGTGAGATAGACATCTCACTATTTAATTCCTAAAAGCTTAATCTGCTCTTAAATTTATATAAAAAAATGTTGGGTGAATAGTTGGTTAGAAACGTTTAAAGATTGTAGAAATCTGGAGGACGAGTTTGAGCATTTTATCAAATAATGCTTGATCTTTATTCAATAAAAAGCAGCCTGTTAGGCTGCTTTATTTGTCGGATATTGTTTAGGTTAGTGCAAAATTTTATCGAGAAACTGCTGCGCACGTTCGCCACGTGGCGTACCAAAGAATTCATCTTTGGAGCAGTCTTCAACAATTTTACCCTGATCCATAAAGATAATCCGGTTAGCCACCTGACGGGCAAAGCCCATTTCATGGGTCACACACATCATGGTCATGCCTTCTTTGGCCAGTCCGACCATGACATCCAGTACTTCGTTGATCATTTCCGGATCGAGTGCCGAAGTCGGTTCATCAAACAGCATGGCAATCGGGTCCATACTCAGCGCACGTGCAATCGCCACCCGTTGCTGTTGCCCGCCTGAAAGCTGGGCCGGATATTTGTTGGCATGGGCACTGAGTCCAACACGGTCCAGATAAGCCAGCCCTTTTTTATTGGCTTCTGCTTCCGAACGCCCCAAGACCTTGATCTGGGCAATGGTCAGGTTTTCGGTAATACTCAGATGAGGAAACAGTTCAAAATGCTGAAACACCATACCGACCCGGCTACGCAGTTTGGTCATATCGGTTTTGGGTTCGTGCACGGGTACGCCATCGACAAAGATTTTACCCTGTTGAAAGGGTTCCAGCCCATTGACCGTTTTAATCAAGGTGGACTTTCCTGAACCTGAGGGACCACAGACCACCACCACTTCACCTTGACGGATCTGGGTGCTGCAATCGGTCAGTACCTGAAACTGGTCGTACCATTTACTGACATTTTGGAGGTCTATCATTACTTTATTGTCGCTCATACCCGTAACCTCCTTTGTAAACGTTTAACTGCGAATGTCGCAATGGCGCTGATGCTAAAGTACACAAGTCCTGCAAATAGAATATATTGGGTAAGCAAGGACATTAAATCTCCACGAACATAAGTTGTTCTGAAAAAGTCGAGCAGACCAATGGCATACACCATGGTGGAATCCTGAAACAGGATAATGGTTTGCTGAAGTAATAACGGCATCATTTTTCTAAAAGCCTGTGGCAGGATAATCAGGCGCATCGATTGTCCATAACTCATGCCCAACGCGGATGCCGCTGCAGCCTGTCCTTTCGGAATCGACTGGATACCGGCACGGACAATTTCAGAAAAATAAGCGGCTTCAAACAGCATAAACGCCACAATACTGGAAACCAGTGCGGTATCAATGGTTAGATACTGGCCTGTTGCAGCGGTATAGATAAAGGGAACGGCAAAATAAAACCACATCAGCACCAGCAGCAGGGGGATGGAACGGAACAGGTTGACATAAGCCTGTGCAATCACATTCAGGATCCTGATGGATGACAGACGCATTAATGCCAGCAGCGTACCAATGGCAATACCACCAATGGTGGCGATGACCACGACTTTTAAGGTAATGCTGAAACCATGCCAGAGAGCCGGTCCGGACTGCTGTAAATCACTGAGAAAAGAAGTGAACCACTCCATGCTACTTACCCCCTGATATTAAACCAGGAATGCGTAAACGCTTTTCCAGCAGGTTCATGGCAAAGATAAGACAGATATTGATGACAATAAAAATCACGGTGACATAGGTGTAGATTTCGATGGTGTTCTGGGTGTATTCACTGATGGTTTTCATCTGCGAAATAATTTCTGCCACACCCACCAAAGACGCAACCGAGGTATTTTTCACGCAGTTGGTCAGCTCGGAACTCAACGGCGGTAAAATGGTACGAAAAGATTGCGGCAGAATGACATAGCGGTATAGTTGCAGAGTGGAAAATCCCATGGCATAACCGGCATTAATTTGCCCTTTGGGCAGTGCTTCAATACCTGTGCGCACCTGTTCACAGACACGTGCTGCAGTAAACAGTCCAAGTCCGATACTGGCCGAAATCAGGGCTGTGGTATTGGCACCCAGATCATTCATCCACCAGTTTTTAATCGGTGCAGGCAGAAAGTTGGGAACCACATAAAACCAGATAAATAACTGAACCAGTAAAGGGATATTCCTGAACACGGTGACATAGGCCGTACCGATGGCTCTGGCAGTTTTATTTGGAAGTGTGCGCATAATTCCGAGGATACTGCCTAGCAGCATGGCGATGCTCCATGCGACAACAGCAATCACGATCAGCCATCCCAGGCCGGTGATAATCCAGTTCAGGTAGGTGGTGTCTCCAATACCTGTCGATTGCCACAATACTCCCCAGTTCCAGCTATAATTCATAATAACTCCTGAGAAGAAACGGGAGAACATCCTCTGTTTCCCGGTTCTGCAATAATAGTCTTGTTATCGCGGGGAATTACTTATCCCGGTCATGTGGATTGGCAATCAAGGCTTTGAGCTGATCAGACATCGCAAAGTCTAGGTTAATATTCTTTGGTGGAATCGGTTGCTGGAACCATTTCTTATACATGTTATTGATTTCACCAGAAGCATAAGTGGCTTTAATGGCATCATCAACGATCTGTTTAAAGCCTGTATCACCTTTACGCAGCATACAGCCATAGATTTCATGAATTGGCGCAGTGCCAACGATTTCCCATTGATTTGGGTCTTTGGCTTTGGATTTTTCACCTGCCAGTAAAATATCATCCATCATAAATGCGACAGCACGACCATTTTGTAGCATCAGGAATGATTCGGCATGGTCTTTGGCAGAAATGATTTCGCCAATGCCCAGTTCTTGCTGGTGCTGGCGGATATAACGTTCAGAGGTCGTTCCTGCTGTGGTGACCAGTTTCTTGCCTTTTAAATCTGAAAAGTCCTTGATACCGGAGTTCTTGGCTGTGAGCAGTCTTGAGCCCACTTCAAAGAAACCGACCGAGAAATCAACCTGTTGCTGACGCTCTTTATTGTTGGTGGTTGAACCACACTCCAGATCAACCGTCCCATTAGAGACCAATGGAATACGGTTCTGGCTGGTCACCAGGTTATAGCGGATTTTCAGGTCTGGCATATTCAGCTTTTGCTTGACGGCTTCAACTACCTTGAGTTGCAGGTCATGGGCATAACCGACCGGCTGATTCGGATTGGAAGCAATGTAGGAAAAGGGAATCGATGAGTCACGATAACCAAGTACAATCGTACCAGAGCTTTTAATTTTATTGAGTGTGCCCGAAGAAGAAGCACTACCATCCGCCGCTTTGTCACCGGCAGAAGGGGCCTTATTTTCGCTACAGGCACTGAGTCCCAACATCAGGGCGCTTGCACAAAGCAGCGAGGTCATGGTGCGTTTAGATGTCATCTACAAAACTCCTTTTGTATCATTCTGATGCATTCGTAATTGTTGCGGTTTAACCGTTCATTGTTATGAAAAATAATGTTTTCTTTCTAAACATAAAAAATACATTATTTTTCATCTTAATCAACTTGCATACGATTGCTCAAGCGATATTGTTTACCGTTTTGTTAATGGTAACTGTTGATGAATTAAGCAGTTTTTAAATGAATGAATTCTGATAAAAATGCAGGATATATAAAGCATAATTTATGCCATTCATGCCGTATGGATAGATGGCTTTATTCAGGCATTGCCGTTCTGGAAGTCTAGGCACCACGACCTAAAGAGACCGTATTTTTAAGAAGAGATAAAAAAAGCGGCATGATCAGCCGCGTTTAAATAGGATAAACATTAGAACATCGATTCTTCAGAGTTCGCTGAAATTTTATGGATGGAAAGGTCCGCACCACGATACTCGTCTTCCTGGGAAAGACGCAGTCCAAGCGTGGCTTTTAACAGACCATAAACCAGGAAGCCGCCAGCCAGTGCAACGATAATACCCAGACTGGTACCAATGATTTGTGAAATAAGGGAAACACCGCCAAGCCCGCCGAGTGCTTGTTGTCCAAAAATTCCCGCGGCAATCCCACCAAAGGCACCACATACGCCATGTAAAGGCCAGACCCCCAGTACATCATCGACTTTCAGCTTGTTTTGAGTATAGGTAAACAGGTAAACAAAGAGTGCACCAGCGATGCCACCAATCAATAATGCACCAATAGGGTGCACAATGTCTGAGCCTGCACAAATCGCGACCAGTCCTGCCAGCGGACCATTGTGTAAGAAGCCCGGGTCATTTTTACCCATAAAATTTGCGGCTAGGGTGCCACCGACCATCGCCATCAGTGAATTAATCGCGACCAGACCTGAAATGGCTTCAACCCGTTGAGCGCTCATCACGTTAAAGCCAAACCAGCCGACGATCAGGATCCATGAACCTAAGGCGAGGAATGGAATTGAAGACGGTGGGTGTGCGCTGACACGTCCATCATTTTTATAGCGACCATGACGAGCACCCAGTAAAATTACGGCAGCCAAAGCGATCCAGCCACCCATGGCATGCACCACAACTGAACCGGCAAAGTCATGGAAACTTGCACCAAATGTGTTTTCTAGCCACTTTTGCAAGCCATAGTTGCCATTCCAGATCATGCCTTCAAAGAAGGGATAGATCAGAGCCACCAAAAGCAGGGTCGCAATCGCTTGCGAGCGCATCTTGGCACGTTCGGCAATCCCGCCTGAAATAATCGCCGGAATGGCTGCTGCAAAGGTCAGCAGGAAGAAACAGCGCATCAGGTTATAACCATGGTCTGAGGCTAAGGTGCTCCCTGCATGGAAAAAGTTCTGACCATAGGCAATCCAGTAGCCGATAAAGAAGTAGGCAATCGCTGAAATGGCGAAGTCGGTCAGGATTTTACTTAAGGCATTCACCTGGTTTTTATGCCGTACTGTGCCGAGTTCCAGAAATGCAAAGCCAGCATGCATTGCCAATACCAGTACTGCACCGAGCAGTAAGAAAAATAGATCTACGTTTTGCATAGTGGTGCTCAAAAAAAGTGCTAAATTCGATTCTGGCGCATAGCTTTGATTCATTTTTTGCACCAAAAAGGATTTAGTAAATCTAAAAACTCAGGCTGTAGGGGAACAGCCCAATTTAATGAAATAAATAATGCAAAAAGTGCACCAATTTAGAAATTAATTTGTAATTTTGGTGAATAGTGGTGCAGTTTGCTTAAAAATAGCACAGTTTATGCGGTGTTTTGAATGCAACATCATCTTGCAAACTTCATTTATTTTTTAGTTGATGAACAAGCGCAAGCGAGCATACCACCGTCACGCTTTATCTTGATCGGATAGACGATCATGCCTGACGATGGCGAGCCTGCGTATTTACAGCACAGGTGGGGTATAGCTTAAAGTTCTGCCTAAAATCCAGAGTAAAAACAGCACCAAAGGCAGATGAACAACCAGTTGTGTGACGGTAAAACCAATCACGTCTTTGGCCTTGAGTTTTAAAATCCCTAGCATTGGCAACATAAAGAATGGATTGATCAGGTTGGGCAAAGCTTCCGCAGCATTATAGATCTGTACAGACCAACCTAAATGCACTTGTAGATCATTGGCCGCCTGCATCACATAAGGCGCTTCAATAATCCATTTCCCGCCGCCAGAGGGTACAAAGAAACCCAGTACCGCAGAATAAATGCCCATCACAATGGCAAAAGTTTCTTTGGAGGCAATCGAGACAAAGAACTCTGCAATGTAGTGCGATAGTGATAGGTCTTCGCCGTTCAAGGCTTGCGTCATAATAAAGGCAATACTGCCGTAGAGCGGGAACTGGATCAGAATCCCTGAGACCGCAGGCACTGCCTGACTGACGGCATTGAGAAAATTACGCGGGGTACGGTGTAAGGCCAGACCTAACATTAAAAACACAAAGTTATAGGTATTCAGACTGGAAATGGCAATGATGGGATTGGTTTTGGAAAACTCGATAAACATCCAGATCAGGCCTAATGCCACCACAACAATGGTCAACAGGGGGGAGTTTTCCAGCCAGTCCCCTGGTCGGGTCGATTTGACTTCAGTTTTTTCCTCTTCTTCAAAACTCAGCTCAAAATCCTGCATGGTTTTGACATTATTCCCTTTGGGTGCCGACCAGTAGGCAATCGCAATCGAAACAATCACCAAGATTAGAGTCATCAGCATCGATTGCCACAGGAAAATGGTTTCAGTAAATGGAATCACACCGGTTAGGTTATAGATCGACTCAGGCAGACTGGCTTTATTGGCTTGTAATTGTGCCGCAGACGAACTGATGCCCAGTGCCCAGGTTGCGCCCATGCCAATAATGGCAGCAGCAGCGGCAGCCCGATAGTCCATATGCAGTTCTTTACGCTTGGCCAGTGCAATCACCAGTAAGGCGGTCAAAATGGTACTGACAGCCCAATTGACCAGTGAAATAAGCAGGCTTGTGGTGGCAACCAAGACAATGGCACTACGTCCCGAATGCGGAATACGGGCCATCATCTGAATCAGTTTTTTCACAGGCGCAGATACAGAAACCACATAACCGACGATAATCAGCATGGTCATTTGCAGGGTAAAGGGAATTAAGCTCCAGAAACCGTTACCGAACGAACTAGCGACATCCTGTACCGGGGCACCGATACAGATTGCAGCGAATGAAACAATGATGACACCGAGTAAGGCAAAGATATAAGAGTCTGGAAACCATTTTTCCGACCAGTTACTGATCCGTAATGCGAAACGCTCCAACAGCGCAGGTTGTTTATTCATCTTAAGCATCCATCTTTGATTGTTATAAAGTTCATTTGTCCTAAATGAATTTTTTGTTGCCTAAAAACGGCTAAAAGTGATGCTCGGAAAGCATCACTTCAATAAGGGAAATAAAAGGAAGTAATCAGTTAAGCTTGGGCTTCAATCAACAGCTCCACACCCGTCGCTTCCCGAATTTGTTGTTCAGTCACATCAGGGGCTAACTCGACCAGTTGGATGCCTTCAGCAACCACATCCAGTACGCCCAGATCGGTAATGATGCGATGCACCACTTTTTGTCCTGTGAGCGGTAAGCTGCACTGTTTGACGATTTTAGCGGTACCATCTTTGGCATTGTGTTCCATCAACACTACCACGCGTTGTACGCCAGCAACCAGATCCATGGCACCGCCCATCCCTTTGACCTTTTTGCCCGGAATCATCCAGTTGGCGAGGTCGCCTTGTTCAGAGACTTCCATGGCACCCAGAATGGCGATATTGACGTGACCACCACGGATCATGGCAAAGGATTCGCTGCTTGAGAAAAAGGCCGCACCTGCACGTGCAGTAACGGTCTGTTTACCTGCATTGATTAAATCAGGGTCGAGTTGTTGTTCAGTTGGAAATTCGCCAATGCCGAGTAGACCATTCTCCGATTGCAGCCACACGTCCATATCCTCTGGAATATAGTTGGCAACCAGTGTTGGCAGGCCAATACCGAGATTGACGTAGAAACCATCCTGTAATTCTTTTGCGGCACGTTGTGCCATTTGTTCACGTGTCCATGCCATGATTATGCGTCCTGTGCTTTTAGGGTTTTTTGTTCGATCCGTTTTTCAGGTGTGGCGTTCAGTACCACACGATTGACGTAAATGCCCGCTAAATGGATTTCATCTGGATCAAGTTCGCCAATCTCAACGATCTGTTCAACTTCGGCAATGGTGATTTTTCCAGCCATGGCACATTCAGGGTTGAAGTTTTGCGCGGTTTTACGGAATACCAGATTGCCGGCTTTATCTGCTTTATAGGCTTTGACCAGTGCCACGTCTGCAGTCAGTGACGGTTCAAGGATATAGGTACGACCATTAAAATCGCGTTGTTCCTTACCTTCAGCCACCAAGGTACCTGCACCTGTTGCAGTATAAAAAGCAGGAATGCCTGCACCACCAGCGCGTAATTTTTCAGCGAGTGTGCCTTGAGGGGTGAGTTCAACCTCAAGTTCGCCGTTTAGATATTGGCGTTCAAATTCTTTATTTTCGCCCACATAAGACGAGATCATTTTTTTAATTTGTCGGGTCTTGAGCAACACACCCAAGCCAAAATCATCAATGCCTGCATTATTGGAAATACAGGTCAGGCCGGTTACACCTGTATCTTTTAGCGCCTGGATCAATGCCTCAGGAATACCGCATAGGCCAAAACCGCCCACTGCAAAGGTCTGCTGATCTTGCACCACATCTTGTAGTGCCAGTGCTGCGGTTGAATAGACTTTATTCATTTTTTTCACCTGTAAATTCCTTGGTTTCTATTAGTTTTAGCACTCAGGGATTATTTACAGAAGTTTAAATTTCTAAAGGATTAATGAGGGAAACTCATTAATACCAGAAAACTCATCGATTTCACTCAAAAAGGTGCTATGACGGGCGGGTTGGTCTTGGTGTGGTAACTGAAGGGACTTAGCCAAAATCATGTTGTAGCAGGATCTCGATAAACTCGGCTGAAATATTGGAAAGCTCAAAATCTTTTTTATAGACAATGCCAATCGCCTGCGGCAGTTTACCGTCCTCAATCTCAATCAGAACATTATGTTCCTTGTCGATAAAATTCTGAAAATGGCGGGGGATGGCACTGACCCCCATTTCCAATGCTACAAAGCTGGAGAGGGAACTGATTTGATGACATTCAACTTTTAGATCTAAAGTCAGATGGTTTTTAAGACAGTTTTCTTCAATCAGATGCCGAACAATGGAGGGATGCTGTAAGGTCACAAAAGGATTGGCGCACAGCTGTTTCCAACTGATTGATTCTGCACCTGCCAGTGGATGTGTCTTGGGCAACAGCGCCAGAAAATCTTCCTCAAATAAGGGTTTAAATTCCAGTTGATCATTGCGTGGTGGCTCAAAACAAATCCCAATTTCAAAAATACCATCCTGAACATTTTCCAGTACTTTCTCATTGGGAATATCATGAATGGAAAAGCTGATATTGGGGTGTTTGGCTAAGAAGCTATGAATCACTTGCGGCAAAATCGCATGGGTGACAAAGGGCATCGAGGCAATATTGAGGGTGCCGCGATTGAGTTTAAAACGTTGCTTGACGTCTTTTTCCATATCCTCCCAGTTGGCCAGTAATTTCTTGGCATAGGGAATCAGTGATTTTCCTTCCTGTGTCAGTTCAACCCGACGGGTATTGCGTTTAAACAGCTTGCCGCCCAGCTCTTCTTCCAGTGATTTAATACTCAAACTTAACGCAGACTGACTGAGATGCAGTTCAGCAGAGGCATTTGCATAATTCAGGGTACGCGTCAGCGCAAGAAATGCCTTGAGTTGCTTAAGTGTCATGTTCAGTCGCCTGTTCGGAAAGTTTTTGATTTATATGGTGTAATTTATAAAAAAAACAGCACATTGTGACTGGCATTTTTGTTAATTCGCTGGCTTAAGGCAAGCCGTTTGTTTTTAACTCAAGGACAAATGATTATTCACTCACTTTATCTCGATATCGAAAAATGGATTTTAAAAATAATCAGCTAAATATACTTTAAATGGATTGATGAGTATTATTTAATAGTTAATTTGTTTTATTAATCAATTAAATTGTTTGTTGTTAGTTTTTGTAATATATTGATTTTTAATAAAAATTAAAATGATGTATTTTGTTTTAATCGTCTTGTTTTTTATGGTTTTAATGCTATTTTAAAATACGTTTGAGCATGTAGCTTTGTTTTTAAATGCTGTCCTGCCATCGGCAGTTTCTTGATTTTATTTATGGTTAGGATAACCACCACACAGTATTAAAAAAATAATCTGGTTGACCCTGACATATATTCTTTGGAATGGAGTAAAAGAATATGTGGGACTTATTTGTCATTCTGCTGTCTTTAGGCCTGCTGATGTACACGGCCTATCGCGGTTTTTCTGTCATTCTCATGGCGCCGTTATGCGCCTTGCTGGCAGTCTTTCTAATTAACCCCGCCAATGTATTGCCGTTTTATTCGGGCGTTTTCATGCCAAAGATGGTCAATTTCATTAAAGACTATTTTCTGGTGTTTTTACTGGGTGCAATCTTTGGCAAAGTGGTAGAAATGTCGGGCATTGCCGAGTCGATTGCCCGCACCATTGTCAACTGGATTGGCGCAAAGAAAGCCATTTTAACCGTGGTCTTACTCGGTGCGATTCTGACCTATAGCGGTGTCAGCCTGTTTGTGGCGGTATTTGCGATTTATCCATTTGCCAATCAGCTGTTCCAGCAAGCCAATATTCCAAAACGTTTGATTCCTGGCACTATTGCCTTAGGCGCATTTACATTCACCATGGATGCCTTGCCGGGGACACCACAAATTCAGAACGTGATTCCAACCACGTTCTTTGGCACCAATATCTATGCTGCACCGTTTTTAGGTGTGATCGGGGCGATCTTTGTCTTGGGTATGGGGCTGCTGTATCTGGAGTCACGCCGTAAAGCTGCGGCTCGTGCAGGTGAAGGCTATGCAGGTTTTGCTATTGAAAATGTAGCCACGCAAACGACTGCCGATGTTGAATCATCAACTCAAAGCAATAGTTCAGTGCTGCGTCAATGCATGGCCTTTGTGCCGTTGATTCTGGTTGCGGTGATGAACCGTTATCTGTCCACAGCCATCAAAGAATGGTATCCGAATGGCTTTGATTTTAATGCCATTGGTTTAGCCAACTACACGGTTGATGTGGCAAAAACAGGGGCGATTTGGGCAGTCGGTTTGGCCTTGATTGTCGGGATTATTGCGGCGATCTTGTTTGATTATCAGCGTGTGGTCACCAACTTTAAAGAAGGGGTGAATGCCAGTATCAGTGGTTCATTATTGGCAGTGATGAATACTGCTTCAGAATATGGTTTCGGTGCGATTATTGCGGCATTGCCGGGTTTTGCTTTGATTAGTCATGCACTCGGTACCACATTCACCAATCCTTTGGTCAATGGAGCTGTGACCACGACCGTATTGGCAGGCATTACCGGTTCAGCCTCGGGTGGGATGAGTATTGCTTTAAGTGCGATGGCAGAAACCTATAACGCTGCCATTGTGGCTGCCGGGATTCCACCAGAAGTGATGCATCGTGTGGTGGCGATGGCCTCGGGCGGTATGGACACACTGCCGCATAATGGCGCAGTAATTACCTTACTTGCGGTCACAGGCTTAACCCATAAGCAATCCTATAAAGATATTTTCGCAGTTACGATTATTAAAACCTTGGCGGTATTTGTGGTGATTGCTGCCTTTACATGGTTCGGGATTGTATAAGACATATTTTAATTTGAGCTTGTCCGTACTGAGGGCGAGCAATCCAGATAAACAAAAACAGGAGTAGCACCGTGACTCAACAACTTGAAGACAAAGTGGCCTTTATTACCGGTTCAGCCAGTGGCATTGGTCTGGAAATTGCGAAAAAATTTGCGCAGGAAGGTGCCAAAGTGGTGATTTCTGATGTCAATGCCGAGAAATGCCAGCAAGCGGTGGAACAGTTAAAACAGCAAGGGTTTGAAGCCTTGTCTGCGCCTTGTGATGTAACTGATGAACAGGCCTATAAAGCAGCGATTGATTTGACCACACAAACCTTTGGGCATCTGGATATCCTGATCAATAATGCCGGTTTTCAGCATGTTGCAGCGATTGAAGACTTCTCAACCGAGATTTACCAGAAACTGGTGCAGGTGATGCTGACAGGTTCATTTATCGGGATTAAACATGCGTTTCCAATCATGAAAGCACAGCAATATGGTCGTATTATCAATATGTCTTCGATTAATGGCTTGATTGGTTTTGCAGGTAAGGCGGGGTATAACAGCGCCAAGCATGGCGTGATTGGTTTGACCAAAGTGGCAGCTCTGGAATGTGCGCGTGACGGGATTACCGTGAATGCACTCTGCCCAGGCTATGTCGATACGCCGTTGGTACGTGGGCAAATTGCGGATTTGGCCAAAACCCGTAATGTGAGTCTGGAAAGTGCTCTGGAAGATGTGATTTTAGCCATGGTGCCGCAGAAGCGTCTACTTAGCGTTGAAGAAATTGCCGACTATGCGATTTTCCTTGCCAGCAGCAAAGGCGCAGGGATTACAGGACAGGCGGTGGTGATGGATGGGGGATATACTGCACAGTAAGCTGTGTATGTGATTGCATAAGCCGCTGAATATAGCGGCTTTTTTATGAAATCAAAGTAATGAGCTAGCACAGCGCAATTCGTTTAATTTTTTCATCTGTTACAATGAATCAGCCTTTAATTCTAATACGACTTCATATGAACAATAAATTTGTCAGTTTTTGCTTTTTATCAGTCTGTTTAACTCAAATAAACCAAGTCCAAGCAACGCCATTCAAGACGTATCAATCTGCGCCGTTGCATTGTGGTGAAGCGACTTTTCAAGTGATCTCGTCCTGTTTTGATCCAGACGAAGGTACGTTGAGAGGCAGTGGCGGCGTCATGCGTGAATCCTGTCAATCCAGTCATTTGCTGGTGAACTGGAAAGGACAGCAAAAGCGCATTGATTTTCCCATCGCAACAGCAGCGCAAATTCAGCAATTAAAAAACAAAGGCTATACGTTGCAAAAAGTGATTCGCCAAGGGGATTGGTCACCACAAAGTTTGGCCTGTGGTCAGGTCAAAGGTATTGACGGATATTTTGTGGTGGTCAATCAGGCAACCACCAATGATTTGAATCAAGAGTACTTGGGTAAAGGCTCTCTGAGTGAAGAACCTGTGTTACTGAATTTGAATGGCACGATGACCAGTGATGCACTGAGACAAAAAATCTATCCCTTGCTGAAACAGGATAAAGTTAAAATCACCAAAGTCGTTTCAGCCAATGCCTTATTTGGCGATGAGTAAAGCTTAGTTAAGCGATTTTTTTGTCCAAACACGATATTGAAAGTGTTTGCTGACTTTGTCGGTTGATTATTGCTACACTTTTTTATTTTTAGGCAGATGTGTGATGTCTTTTGATCTTAAAGTCAGTTTAAAGCCAAGGGTTGAACCTTCTGCACAGCAGAAAAAGCTGAATCGCCTGATTGATCAAATAGAACAGCAAAAAATCAGCCTTGCCACATGGCAAAATGCCCAAGCCGAGATTCAACAGCACACACGACAAAAACTGATGCCTGTGTATGGTGAGCTGCATGACATCCTGTTTCAGCAGTTGGATCAGCTTTGGATGTTGTTACAACAGCATGAGTTTTCCAAAGCCGATATGCAGCAACTGGATGAAAAAATCGCCCAGCTTGCACAGATGCTAAAGCGTTCCAAAATGTTGAAGGATGAACAGTTAAAACTGGTCAAGCAGATTGATACTTTTTATCAGCAACATGCCCAGCAATTGGCTAAAAAGAATAAAAAAGTACAGTCAGCCAATTTGGAACAGCATCAAAGTTATGAGCAAAGTACGGCACCAGAAGAAGAGGATGACTTTGAGCAGTATGCAGCCGAGCAACAACAAGCCCGAGAACAAGCCAAGCAACTTCGACAGCAACAGAAACGTGAACAAGCTGAGCAGATGGCAGCGCAGTCGCTGAAAACGGTGTATTTAAAAATTGCTGCCATGATTCACCCTGATCGTGAGCAAGACGAGTCCAAAAAAGAAGAAAAAACCGAGTTGTTTCAGCAGGCCAGTCAGGCCTATGAACAGCAGGATTTATTTTACTTGCTCAAGCTTCAATTACAGCTTGAACAGAATAAGGGTGTAGGCACTAAAGAGTTATCTGCGGAGCAAGTGAAGTTTTATAAACTGGCTTTGGATGCGCAGAGTCAGCAGCTTGAAAGTCAAATTAATGAGATTTTAGATTCTTTTCAGTTGGCGAAAAAAGTCAAAGCTGAGAATCTGCATATCAGTGATGTATATAAAGCCATAGATGCAGATTGTGCTGAGTTAAAGCAGCAGTTGAAGTGGGAAAAAGAGCGTTTAAAGCAGATGAAAAAAGTGAGTGGGGTGGAGATGTTGTTGGAGCATGGAGTGCTTTGATGTATTAAACCCAGTTTGCCAAGGACAGGGTAACGATACTTCTTGCTATCATTAATAAGAGTCAGTAATTGTAGGAGTTTTTTGATCAGCTAGATCAAGTTTTTTATTAGCTATTCCGAAAGGAATGTGAACAGAAGCGATGCTATCTGCTGTTTTTTCTAAATGGGTAACTTGATCATCAAAGAAAATATGAGGATTTAATATTTCTAAAACTCTACGTTTTTCAATGCCGCCTAAGAAAAATGCTTCGTTTATTGTATCTATTCCCCACGCTCTTAAAGAGTTTATGACCCTTTTATGGGCAGGTGCATTTCTTGCTGTAACAATTGAAAGCCTTAATCTACTTTTATAATCAGAATTTTGAGACTGATATTTAATTTCTTCTTTTTGTAAAGTTGAAAGTTCTTTCAATAATTTATGTAAAGGACCAATATTTGCAGGTTGATTAGCTAAATTTTCTTCATTTTCAATAAATGCTGAAAGCCCACTTTCTTTATAGACTTGTTCTGAGGAATCATCTGCTATGACACCATCAAAGTCGAAAGCGATTCGTAATTCTTCATCGTGTTCAATATCAAAGATATTGCCTTTTAGAATTAAGCCAGCGGGGTAACCAGCGGTAATTGCTTGGTTTACATCAGTTTCATTAGCAGACAAAAATAAACTGATATTCAGAGCATCAATATATTTATGAGGTGTTCGACCTTGTAAAAAAATTGCTCTTTTTATATTTAAGCCATAATGCTCAATAGAGTTCATAACTCGCAAACCAGTGTTTGGATCATTTCTAGAAAGTAAAATAACCTCTACAAATGGCTTATCTTTAGGAAAAATACTATTTAAACTTAGAAGGCGCTGAATAAAAGGGAATGCAACGCCTAGGTCTAGAATCACATTTTCATTTTTATGTTGGTATTCTCTGTATACAAGTTCACCTTTTGTTCTAAATACTTCATCGGATTCTTCTAAGTTAAATAGGGCACTCGAAGCTAAACCGATAACGAGTTTTTGTTCCAAATCATATCCACTCATTTAATTACTCCTTTAGCTTCAATTCTTTTACCATTAATTGATAGTTCAATATTAATAGGTTGATTATCATTTAATTTTTCTAGGTCTTTTATATGAATATTTAGTGGTGTTTCAGTATTACCAAGTGCATTAGTAGATGAAAAATATATTTCTTGCTTAGCTGATTCTTTGTGTGTTGGAAAACCTCGTAAATAATTTTCATTCAAATTTTTATCTTCTAGCCATTTATTTGGGAGCCATAATGTAGAAATAAATAATAGTCCCCACGTTATCATGAAAAAACGCCCAACGCGAATCGGAATTTTGCTTACGGAAGGTTTATTTAATATTAGTTCTCTACTATAAATTACTTTTA
Organism: Acinetobacter calcoaceticus; assembly: GCF_051947995.1. Taxonomy (GTDB): domain Bacteria; phylum Pseudomonadota; class Gammaproteobacteria; order Pseudomonadales; family Moraxellaceae; genus Acinetobacter. The sequence continues at coordinate 506,059 of NZ_JBLVVH010000002.1, forward strand.
AAAAAGTAAAGTAATTTATAATTTTTTTATTTAAGATTGAATGCCAGAAATTATTTATTTTAGCTCTACAGCTATCTTTTTCTATGTTTCTATCTAATTGTTTTATAACATCACTATTTATTTCTGATTGTTCTGTAGAGAAAAGTTGATAAAACTCTGTTAGATTATTATCTACGGCAAGATTTTTTTCATCTTTTTTATAAAATGTTAAGAGATGCTGTTCTATAGTTTCTAATTTTTTCTCCCAAAACTCTTGCCAATATTTAGCTCCAGCTGCAACAGCAGTCTGAGAGTATGCAACGTAAAATCCTACCGAGCAAAGAATTAGATGGACGTACGGGACAGTATTGCTTGAATAAATTAAGCATGCAAATAAGACACCCTGAAATATCATAAAAAAATTATTTCTTTGAACTAATTGTCCAATTTCTAAGTTTCTTGTTGCTATAGTAATTTCATAAACACTTTTCAACCGGCTAAGATGCTCTCCATCTTTAGATTTCTCAAATGGATTATTTTCACCCTCAATTACAATATTATTGTTAACAGTTCTATTATCATTATTAGTAACATTTTTGGTAAAAAAGTCTTGGAAAAAATCTTTCATGTATTTAAGAATAAAGGGCTGAATAATCAGCCCTTTATATTACATATTAATTTTAAGATTACAATACTTTACAGAGCAGCAATATGTTCCATACTTTGCTTAATCTTCACTAACTGATCAGCAAACTCAGCCAGTTTAACCTTTTCACCTTCAACAACCGCTGCCGGTGCTTTCGCGACAAAACCTTCATTCGAAAGTTTATTGGCAATTTGATCATGTTGCTTTTGAACCTTATCCAAGTCCTTCTGCAAACGACCCAATTCAGCTTTAGGATCAATCAAACCTTTCATTGGTACAAATACCGATGCATGACCGACAACACTTGAAGAAGAAAGCGGTGGTTCTTCATCTTGTGCCAAGAAAGTAATGCTTTCAACTTTCGCCAATGCCTTAAATAACGCTTCGATACGCGTGATTTGCTCACGTTCAGCATCAGAAATGTTTTGCAGCAATACCGGCAATAAACGCGCATTACCCAAGCCCATTTCACCACGGATATTACGTACTGCACCAATCAGACCTTGTAACCACTGCATATCTGCTTCAGCTTGATCATTGATTTTCGCTTGATCAGGCACAGGGTATTGCGCAGTCATAATCGTAGCACCGCCTTTGCCCAACATCGGCGCAAGCGTTTGCCAGATTTCTTCAGTCAAATACGGCATCAATGGATGAGCCAAACGTAAAGAGGCTTCCATTACTGCAAGTAATACACGGCGAACTTCAGCCTTGCGCTCTTCAGAGACATTGGCATCGTTCAGAACTGGCTTGGTTAACTCAACATACCAGTCACAGTATTCATTCCAGATAAAGTCATAGATTGCTTGTGCAGCAAGATCTAAACGATAGGTCGCGAATGCTTGATGTACCGCAGCTTCTGCTTTTTGCAGACGGCTCATGATCCATTGTTCAGGCAGTTCCCAAAGATCAGGACGTGCTTCTTGACCCACAGTTTGACCTTCCACATTCATCAATACGAAACGGGTCGCGTTCCAGATCTTGTTACAGAAGTTACGGTAGCCTTCAACACGTTTCATGTCGAACTTGATGTCACGACCGGTATTGGCAAGCGCACAGAAAGTGAAACGAACCGCATCTGTACCGTAAGCCTGAATACCTTCCGGGAATTCTTTACGCGTTGATTTCTCAATCTTCGCTGCCTGTTTCGGATTCATCAAACCTGTAGTACGTTTTGCAACAAGGCTTTCAAGATCGATACCGTCAATCAGGTCAAGTGGATCAAGCACGTTACCCTTAGACTTTGACATCTTCTGACCTTCGCCATCACGGACCAGGCCGTGCACGTAAACGGTCTTGAATGGAATCTGAGATGTCCCGTCTTCATTTTTCATGAAGTGCAGGGTCATCATGATCATACGTGCAACCCAGAAGAAGATGATGTCAAAACCAGTCACTAACACATCAGTCGGGTGGAAAGTTTTGAGGAAATCATTAGCCGCATCTTTCTCTGCATCACCGGTCCAACCTAAGGTCGAGAAGGTCCACAGGGCAGAAGAGAACCATGTATCCAGTACATCTTCATCCTGGTTCAGGGCTGTATCCGCAGGGATGTTATTTTTGGCACGAACTTCAGCTTCGTCACGACCCACATATACATTGCCTTCAGCATCGTACCAGGCTGGAATACGGTGACCCCACCACAACTGACGTGAAATACACCAGTCCTGAATGTTGTTCATCCACGCCATATACATGTTGCTGTATTGCTCTGGAACAAACTTGATACGGCCATCTTTCACCGCTTCGATTGCAGGCTCTGCCAATGGCGCAATCTTCACATACCACTGGTCAGTCAATAGTGGCTCAATGATCACACCAGAACGGTCACCGCGAGGTGGTTTCAAGGTATACGGTTGGATCTGCTCTAACCAGCCTTCAGCTTCAGCCTGTTCAACCAGTTTCTTACGCGCTTCAAAACGTTCTAAACCGATATAGTCTGCTGGCGCAGCAATGGTTTTAGAAATCTGCTCGCCGGCTTTGGCAATGTATTCAAACTCGGCCAGAACTTCTGCATTTTTATTGAAGATATTGATGATTGGCAATTCACAACGCTTACCCACTTCATAGTCATTGAAGTCGTGCGCAGGGGTGATTTTTACACATCCCGTACCAAATTCTTTGTCGACATATTCGTCTTTAACGATTGGAACAGCACGGCCGGTAATTGGCAGGATAATGTTCTGGCCCACAAGATGTGCATAGCGTTCATCATCCAGCGCCACCGCAACAGCAGTATCACCCAATAGGGTTTCAGGACGTGTGGTTGCCACAACGATGTGATCTTTACCATCGTGGGTACGCAGAGACTTGTCTTCAAAGAAATATTTGAAGTGCCACAATGAACCTGCTTCTTCTTTATCTGACTCAACTTCGAGATCAGACAGCGCAGTTTGTAGTTTCGGGTCCCAGTTAACCAGACGCTTACCGCGATAGATCAAGCCATCTTCATGCAGTTTGACGAATACTTCTTTCACTGCATTGGATAGACCTTCGTCCATGGTGAAACGTTCGCGTGACCAGTCTACAGACGAGCCGAGACGACGGATCTGACGGGTAATGGTACCGCCTGACTGTTCTTTCCATTCCCAGATTTTTTCGATGAACTTTTCACGGCCCAGGTCATGACGGCTGATGTTTTGCGCACCCAATTGACGCTCGACCACCATCTGCGTTGCAATCCCTGCGTGGTCAGTCCCCGGTTGCCATAAGGTATTTTTACCCATCATACGGTTATAACGGGTGAGGGCATCCATGATGGCATTGTTAAAGCCATGACCCATGTGCAAGCTACCGGTGACGTTCGGTGGTGGAATCATGATACAGAATGATTCACCTTGACCTGAAGGCTTGAAGTAACCTTGTTGTTCCCAGATTTGATACCACTTCTTTTCGATCTCGGTTGGATCGTAAGTGGTTGCAATATTTTGAGCAGATTGAGCGTCAGTCATAGTACAGAAGATTAAAATTGAATAAAAAATTGCATCTATTGTAGCAAAAAATCCTCGCTTCTGTAGGTCTTTCAGCATGCCATCGCCGATTCAATAGAGCCGCTCAAATAATGTCTGCATTCCAGTTTGTTGCAGTGACATGAGAGCACATCCAGTTTCTTTAGCGCAGATGATCTGAATGCAGGCAAGACGGGCTAAATCCTGATAAGGCACTTATAAACTTTGATTTTTTCTCATAAAACCGATGAAAGGCGTTGGATTTTTAAACAAATAAGATTAGATTTATGTGTGATGCATCACATAACTCAAAAATATTGATGCGTAAAACAACAATATAAAAATGCGAAAACTAAAAAGGGATGAGGCTCATGAGTTATTCAATTCTGTTGAAGATTAATGAAGTTACACATGGACAGTTTGAAACAATTCGCCAGCAATTGAATGCAGGGACGTCTGAAAGTCAGGCTCGTCTGCTGGGAGAGGTATTGTCGGAAATCGCCTGTGATATTGTTGAGCAGGTCTTTTCAGTGTTGCTTATACAGAATCGCCAGCCGACCCAGTTAACGCAAAAATATACGGCTGAATCTGAAAAAATCATCCAGCAGATTATTGGCGCAGTACGTAAATATATGCCCTGGTCGATTTCATTTTTTGGCAATGAACGGCTATGTCCCTTTGCCAACTATTTTTCCGATATGATCAAGTATCACGATGAGCAGGTCTATGTATCTTATCCGATTGACCGACATTTGGTACAACAGGCACATGCCTTGGTGACCCGACTCAAGAATAATGAAATCAGTGATATGGTCGATGTGTTCCAGACCTTGATCCAGATTGTAGATCTGGGCGTAACCAGCCTGATCCGTGAACCGAAAAAATGTCTTCACTTTAATACCGTGGTGGATAAAACCCTGAACGGGGTGATTAATATGACGGCGCATCTCAGTTATAAACGTTTGGAAAAAATGAGCGATCAGGTCGATAGCAATGCTGCAACCGATTGTGTGAACCATTTTTTAGCATTTATGCATGTCGATAGCGAATAGAGTGTGATAAATTCGGCGGATACAACGCCAAAAACGATAGAAAAATAGATTGGATAAAAAGGGCTTGTTCAACAAGCTCTTTTTTTTCAATCTAACAATTAGGGTTATTAGAATGAACACCGCCGTTTTTTTAAATATTCATGCGGATACTTATGCACGTTTTGCACATATTCGGACACAATTATTGCAAGGGAGTAAAGAAAGCCAGGCCAGTGCTTTAGGCAGTGTCTTGTCCGAGATGGCCTGTGAAGTCATGGAACAGGTTTTTATCGTTTTATTACAAGAAAATCAGCAATATTCGCAAACAGGCGAATCTGAAAAAGTGATTCAGCAGATTCTGGATGCCATTCGTAAATATATGCCGTGGTCGATTTCATTTTTTGGTAATGACCGTTTAATTCCGCTGGTTGAATATCTTTCCAAAACCTTACAGATCGAAGATGAAACGGTTTATATGACCTATCCGGTCAAGCAGCCGTTGGCCGAGCAGGTCAAGGCATCTAGCCAGAAACTGGCCAATGGCGATCATAACGAAATTTCAAAGTCACTTAAATTACTCACCGAAGTCATTGATGCAGGGGTTGATCACCTGATTCGTGAGCCAAAAAAATGTTTAAAGTTCAATTTTGTGGTGGATAAAACCTTAAATGGCGTGATTAACATGACCACGCATCTGGGCTATAAGCGTCTGGAAAAATTAAGTACCCAGATTGATCAGCAACTGGCTGCAACCTATGTGGATTACTTCCTCAAATTCATGCGTCATTCAGCATAGGCAGGATATAAAAAATGGCAAAACTTAAAAGTCTTGAAAATAAAGTGGTCTGGATTACCGGTGCTTCATCGGGTTTAGGCAAAGCGCTGGCACGTGAATGTGCATTGCAAGGCGCGCAGGTGGTTTTGACCTCACGCCGTTATGATGAGCTGGAAGCGGTACGGGTCGGGTTACTCAAGCCTGAACAGCATCTCTCGATTGCTGCCGATATTACCGACGAAGCGCAGGTACGTCATGCGCATGAACAGGTGCTGGCAGCAAAGGGACGGATTGACTGGCTGATCAATAATGCCGGTCTGAGCCAGCGTGCCTTGATTCAGGACACCACCATGCATACTGAACGTGCCATTATGGAAGTCGATTATTTCTCGCAAGTGTTCTTTACCAAGACCGTATTGCCGACTTTCCTGAAACAAAAATCAGGCCGTGTAGTATTTGTCTCCAGTGTTGCAGGGCTACTCGGTACTCAATATCGCGCGACTTATTCAGCAGCCAAAGCTGCCATTCACATGTGGGCCAATAGCTTACGTGCCGAAGTTGCCAATGACGGAGTTGAAGTGTCAGTGGTCTTTCCGGGTTTTGTCAAAACCAATGTGTCTTTCAATGCCTTAAACGGTGAAGGTAAACCGCAAGGCCATCAGGATGAAGCGATTGAAAATGGTCTGGATGCCGATGTATTTGCCGAACGGGTGGTGGAATCCTTGATGGCAGGGGACGAATACATTGTGGTGGGGGGTAAAAAAGAGCACCTCGGCGTACTGGTGTCGCGTTTATCGCCGGGTTTGCTGTATAAAATGATCCGCAAAATGAAAGTGAAGTAAGCATCACAATGGCGTATTTAAAAGTGAGTCGTCATGGTCGATAGCCCGCGTTTGCCTGACTCTGTCTCTGACCATCGTGTATCGATTGCCTCTATTGTCGGCTATGTGTTGCTTGCGTTACCCGCCAGCATTGTTGTGGGTGGCGGATTGAGCTGGCTATTCACGTTTAATATGGCAGACTTTGAAGGTGGCAAGGGCTATGCCGCGATCTTCGTTTTTATGTTGACAGCACCGATCAGCTTTTTAGTCAGTCTGATTGTTTTGCTGATTATGATTAAAAAGAAACCAACAGTTTTGCCTCGTGTGATTTGGGTGTTTGCGGGCTTAACTTTACTATTGCTTTTATATGTCACAAGCATCATGTAGTTGCCTGAAATAATGAAGAATCTGGTCTGACTAATAGATGCAAAAGGTAGAATGAAATGACAGTAGATAGCCGCAAGAAAGCCATTTTTAACTGGAGCGGGGGCAAAGACTCTGCTTTGGCCTTGTATAAGGTCTTACAAGAAAAAGAGTTTCAGGTTATCGCTTTATTAACCACGGTCAATGAAGAAACGGAATTGTCTTCGATGCATGCCATTCCGCATACATTGCTTGAAAAGCAGGCTGAAAGTATTGGCATTCCGCTTTATCCTGTATTTCTGCCCAAGATCCTTCCCGTATATGAACAACGTATGCTGGACGCCGCCAATCACTTTAAGGCGCAAGGGGTTGAGCATTTTATCTTTGGCGATATTTACCTGAGCGACGTGCGGCAATATCGTGAAGACCGTTTGCACCCTTTAGGCATTGAAGTGGTGGAACCAATCTGGAATCTGAACTCCGCTGAGGTGATGCAGGATTTTCTGGATTCAGGAATCAAAACCAAAATTATCGTGACCGATGCCAGCAAACTTGATGACTCCTTTATCGGGCAGGATATTGATGCCGCTTTGCTTGAACGCATGCCAGCGGAGGTGGATGTCTGTGGTGAAAATGGCGAATATCATAGCTTTGCTTATGCAGGTGCTCTATTCAAGCATCCCGTTGAGTTTGAAATCGCGGAAACACGTCAGCTGTCGTATGAGTTTAAGCTGGACAATGGCGAAGAAAAAACCTATCACTACTGGCAGGCGATTTTTGCAGAATAGGGCCAAGGTCCTGTATATGACACAGGACCGTTAAAATTTATTAAATTATTTCTTTATTTTTAATTGGTAAAAGCGGTTTAATCCAAATGACGGATGTTATGCACAATCGGTAGGTCGATTGAGCTTTGCCCCAATAGAACCACACCGTAGCAAGCAGGTCTGAGCGCTGCTTAGGGTTGCACAAAAATGAAAAAAGCTTGCCTCACTTTAATCGTGAAGGTATGGAGATTGTAGATGGAACGACGACTTTCACTTTTGGCCAAGGAACGTACGATTGCCCACTCGGGCTATAACCGTTGGCTACTGCCACCTGCCGCACTGGCAATTCATCTCAGTATTGGTATGGCCTATGGCTTTTCCGTATTTTGGTTGCCCTTATCCAAAGCTCTGGGAATTGATGCGCCGATTGAATGTAAAGATATCGGTTTGCTTGAACAACTGTTCACCACAACCTGTGATTGGACAGTGTCTACCCTAAGCATCATGTACACCTTGTTTTTTGTATTCCTGGGCTCATCTGCCTTTTTATTTGGGGGGTGGCTTGAGCATGCCGGGCCACGAAAGGCGGGTGTGGTTGCGGCATTTTGCTGGGCGGGTGGTTTGATTCTGGCGGCGCTAGGTATATATACCCATCAGTTATGGCTGTTGTGGCTAGGAGGGGGAGTGGGAGGCATCGGGCTGGGACTGGGTTATATTTCGCCTGTATCTACCCTGATCAAGTGGTTCCCGGACCGTCGAGGTCTCGCCACTGGTCTTGCGATCATGGGCTTTGGTGGCGGTGCCATGATTGGCGCGCCGCTCGCGGATCAGTTGATGAAGTTTTTCGCGACCGATGTTTCGGTGGGGGTATGGCAAACCTTTCTGGTCTTAGCCGCCATTTATTTTGTTTTTATGATGGGAGGCGCATTCGGTTATCGGATTCCGCCTTCAAACTGGAAACCGAGTGGTTGGCAACCCGCAGCAAGCCAAGCGCATGCGCTGGTTACCAGTCGTCATGTACATTTAAATAAGGCATGGAAAACCAAGCAGTTTTGGCTGATTTGGGGCGTACTGTGCTTAAATGTTTCGGCAGGTATTGGCATTTTAGCGATGGCGTCTCCGTTGTTGCAGGAAGTGTTTGGTGGACGTCTGATCGGTTTAGAGATCGGGATCAATGAATTAAACACCGAACAAAAAATGCAGATTGCGACCTTTGCCGCAGGATTTACCGGTTTACTGTCATTATTTAATATTGGTGGGCGGTTCTTCTGGGCATCTGCATCAGATTTTATTGGTCGTAAAAATACCTATTTTATTTTTCTGGCCTTGGGCTTCTTATTATACGTTTCGATCCCACAACTGGCTCATGCCGAAAACCTTCCTTTATTCGTTTTAGCTTTCTGCGTCATTCTGTCCATGTATGGCGGGGGCTTTGCCACGGTACCTGCTTATCTGGCGGATATTTTTGGTACCCAAATGGTCGGGGCAATTCATGGGCGTCTATTGACTGCATGGTCTGTGGCAGGGGTATTGGGCACCTTACTGATTACCAATATTCGAGATTATCAACTGGCGCATGGCGTGGCTCAAGCCCAATCTTATGATACGACCATGTATATTTTAGCGGCTATGCTAGCCATTGGATTTGTCCTCAATTTAATGGTCAAGCCGGTTGATGAAGATCAATACATGACTGAAGCTGAATTGGCTGCCGAGAAGGCCTTGGCTCACGAGAAATTACCGCAAGATTCCAGTCTGAATCATGAGGTAACACATGCACCTTCCAAGACAATTACTGTGGTACTGGCTTGGCTGGTGGTTGGTCTGCCTTTGCTGGCAGGCATTTGCTTTACCTTACAAAAGGCGATCGTTTTATTTCATTAACCTAAAAATCCTAGTCATAAAAAATGCCTCGAGTCATGAGGCATTTTTTATTGTGTTCGATATGTCTGTTGCGGCTTGAGAATATGCGACTAGAACAGCTTATTCGATGATTGCCGTTCCATAAGCAAACACTTCAACCATGCCACCTTGCATTCCCAGTTCTGTGGTACTGAGGCGAACCCCCATAATCTGTTTGGCTCCCATGGCATGCGCTTCTTGCTTCAGGCGAACCACAGCTTCACGACGCGCACGTTCTACGACACTTTCATAGCTGACCAGACGCCCCCCAAAGAAGTTGCGAATGGAGGCCAGTACATATTTAAAATAATCGTGAGAGATCACCACATTACTGCTGATCATTTGCCCGGGTGCTGTGGGATGTACGAAGCGATTGGTATCAATCCGGATATGGGCGAACTGTTGTTCTTTCTGGTCCAGTTCACGTAGGTGTTTTTGCTCGATATGGCGACCAAAGCCCCAACCCACAGTAAACAGGATCAGAAACAGGACAATCTGAAAAATTAATCCTTCCATATGCTTGCCTATGCGCCGAATGGATCAGGGAGTTTAGGCGCAACAGGCTGCACCACCACCGCTGTACCATAAACAAACAGCTCAGACGCGCCTTGGGCAATATTTGAGGTCGAGAAACGGATGCCCACAATGGCATTGGCACCTAAAGCTTGTGCCTTATCAATCATCCGTTGTGTGGCTTCTTGGCGTGACTCTTCGAGTAGTTCGGTATAGCCTGTTAGTTCACCGCCGACAATATTCTTTAAACCCGCCATCAGGTCACGTCCGACATGCTTACTGCGGACGGTGCTGCCATAAACCACATCAAGCTGACGTAAAATTTCATGGCCGGGTACAGATTCTAAACTGCTCAGTAACATTGTTTTCTTCTAAATCATCAATATTTCAGTATTTGAAGATAAGAAATATTCGCAATTGTTGCAATAAAAAAGCTCACCGAAGTGAGCTTTTTTGTCTGCAAAATCAAATTATTTTGCGTAGTGCTGTTGTGAGCTTGAAGGCTGGTGCGTAACAGTCTCACTGGTTGAGGCTTTTAGGCCGCCACCCAGTGTTTTATAGAGCTCAACCTGATTGTTCAGGTCGGCCTGTTGCAATAATAACAAGCCTTGTTCCGCTGAGTAAGCAGAACGCTGAGCATCCAACACGGTCAGGTAACTATCAATACCGGCACGGAAGCGGGCATTTGAAAGTTTATAGGTCGTATTGGTCGCATCAACCAAACGGCGTTGCGCAGTTAAACGATCACCAATGTTGGCACGTGTTGCCAATGCATCATTCACTTCACGGAAAGCTGACTGGACTGACTTCTCATAGTTAGCCAATGCAATTTTCTGATCTGTTTCAGAGATTTTGATGTTGGCCTTACGTGTACCCCAGTCAAAGATCGGGATATTCAGGCTTGGACCAATTGACCATAATCCATTGGCTGATTTGAATAAATCACTCAAGTCAGTCGATGCATAACCCGCAGAACCCGTCAGGCTAATGGTTGGGAATAGTTGTGCTTTGGCAGCACCAATATTCGCACCCGCAGCACTTAACTGGTATTCAGAGGCTTTGACATCCGGACGGTTATTCAATAAGTCACTTGGTAAACCGGCACTTAATACACCTTGTCGGGTGATACGTGCAACTTGCTGTTGCGGCAACAGATTCTGAGGAACCTGTTGGCCCACCAGTAGGTTCAACAGGTTTTGTGCCTGAGCAATCTGGGTTTTGTAGTTGGCCACATCATTACGTGCTGTTTCTACTGAAATCTGCGCCTGACGCACAGGAATTTCACTATCAATACCGACATCAAAACGTTTTTTGTTCAGGTTGAACGAGTCTTGTTGTGCTTTTAGCGTCTGATCGGCAAGTTTAAGTTGTGCACTTGCAAACGAGTAATTTAACCAAGCTTGAGTGACCTGACCAATTAAGCTGATTTGCGTGGCATCACGTGAACTTTGCGTCGCGAGATAGCTATCGAGCGCTGCATCTTTCAGGCTGCGTACACGACCCCAGAAATCCAGCTCATAAGAAGTCAGACCTAAGCCAACCTGATAGGTTGAATAGGGGTTACCTGGATCACGGCTAGGGGTGACCTGACGAACGGCACTACCACTTGCGCCAATCGTTGGCAACTGGTTGTTTTCCGAGATCTGGTATTGCTGCTGAGCTTTTTGGATATTCAAAGTAGCAGTACGTAAATCACGGTTATTGGCAAGTGCCATATCAATCACTTGCAGTAAGCGCTGGTCAGCAAAGAAATCTTTGTAACCTTGTTCCGCGATTGATTTTCCAGAAGCATTGCCATACGACGCGTAGCTTTCAGGAATATCTGAGCTTACCACAGGCTCTGGCCCGCGCATGCTTTGGCAGGCAGCCAAAGACAGCGCGAGTGCAGAGATTGCAATGCCACGACTGGAAATAGACCATACAGTTTGCATCACGATCAATGCTCCTGAGTATTTAAAGTTTTAGGTTTGTACTTAAAGATACTACGAATCCACACGAAGAATACAGGGATGAAGAAAATACCTAAAAGTGTTGAAGAAATTACACCACCCAGTACACCATAACCGACCGAGTGCTGGCTACCTGCACCGGCACCACTTGCAAGGGCCAATGGCAATACACCGAAACCGAAAGCAAGTGTGGTCATGACGATTGGACGTAAACGCATTTTCGCCGCATGTAAGGTTGCTTCAAACAGGTCTTCACCTTGTTCTTGCAATTCTTTAGCGAATTCGACGATCAGAATGGCGTTCTTCGCTGAAAGACCGATTACCGCAACAATTGCCACCTGGAAGTAGATGTTAAAGGATAAGTTTGGATCTCCTTTAATGATCATACCTAACCAGGTCAGTGTAAATGCACCGACAATACCTAATGGTACAACCAGCAATACTGAAACAGGGACCGACCAGCTTTCATAAAGTGCAGCAAGACACAGGAAGACGATCAATAATGAAAGAACCAATAATGGCGCTGTCTGGCTACCAGAATCACGTTCTTCCAGAGATAAACCACTCCACTCATAGTCGAAACCGGTTAAGCCCATTGACGGTAACTTACCAATGATTTCTTCCATGGCGATCATTGCATCACCAGAGCTGACGCCCGGTGCAGGAGTACCCTGAATGTTCACCGATGATACGCCGTTATAACGCTCTAGACGAGGAGAACCGTAAGTCCATTCACCCTTGGCAAAGCCAGAGAATGGAACCATTTCACCCTTGTTATTACGTACATACCACTTGTTTAGGTCTTCAGGCATCATGCGTGTATTTGCTTCGCCCTGAACATAAACTTTCTTCACACGACCACGGTCAACGAAGTCATTGATATATGAACCACCCCAAGCCATGCTCATGGTGCTGTTAATATCTGCAATGCTCACACCCATTGCACCTGCTTGCGCCTGATCAATGGTGATCTGGTACTGTGGTGTGTCTTCCTGACCATTCGGACGTACACCGGCAAGACGTTTGTCTTGTGATGCCATACCTAATACTGCATTACGTGCAGCAATCAGTTTTTCATGACCTTGACCGCTGGCATCTTTCAACTGGATATCAAAACCAGAAGCGACACCCAGTTCAGGCATTGCCGGTAACTGTAATGGCATGATGTACGATGCATCTTTCACAATCATATTCAATGCCATACCACGTTGAATAATGGCACCGATCTGTGATTCAGGCGAGGTACGTTCGCTCCAGTCTTTTAACTTGATAAAGGCAAGACCTGCGTTTTGACCGACCCCGGTGAATGAGAAACCTGCAACTGTAAAGATCGACTCTACATTTTCTTTTTCCTTATTCAGGAAGTAGCCTGTCATGGTATCAATGACTTTATCCGTACGTTCCAAGCTTGCACTTGGTGGTAACTGAACCAAAGTCATGACTACACCCTGATCTTCCTCTGGCAAGAATGAAGATGGCAGCATTTTGTAGATGCCGACCAAGGCTGCGATCACCGCAATATAAAGCACCCCAGAGAATAACTTGTGGTGTGTCATGCGATTGACACCACCTTGGTATTTCACTGCAACTTTTTCGAAGCTACTGTTAAACCAGCGGAAGAAGCGCGCAAAAATATTGTTGCTTTGTTCTTTGTTTGGATCATGCTGCTTTAACAAGGTTGCACACAGGGCAGGGGTAAAGGTTAATGCCACGATCAGGGAAAGGATCATCGCCGTAACCAAGGTGATGGAGAACTGACGGTAAATTACCCCGGTCGTACCACTAAAGAATGCCATGGGTACGAATACCGCTGTTAACACACTGGTAATACCCACTAGCGCACCAGAAATCTGACTCATCGACTTTTCAGTCGCAGGCACAGGTTCCAGATGTTCTTCCTGCATTACCCGTTCAACGTTCTCGACCACAACGATGGCATCATCGACCAGAAGACCGATGGCCAGTACCATGGCGAACATGGTTAAGGTGTTAATCGAGAAACCGAAGATATTAATCACGGCAAATGTACCGAGTACAACCACAGGTACAGCCAGTGTTGGAATAATCGTTGCGCGCCAGTTCTGCAAGAACAGGAACATGACGATGAAGACCAGAACAATCGCTTCAATTAAGGTATGAACAACACTTTCAATCGAGAGGCGAATAAACGGAGTGGTGTCATACGCAAGCTTGTCTTTTAAGCCTGCTGGATAGTTATGACGTAACTCAGATAAACGTTTTTCAACAGCTGCTGCTGTATCAAGTGCGTTGGCACCGGTTGCAAGCTTGATCGCAACACCTCCCGCAGGGCTACCATTGAACTTCGAATCGAATTGATAGTTGTCCGAACCCAATTCTACACGAGCCACATCACCTAAACGAACCTGTGCACCATCTGACGAGTTTTTCAGGAAGATGTTTTTAAATTGCTCAGGTGTTTGCAACATGCTTTGTGCATTTACCGTCGCATTCAGGACTTGGCCTGCTGTTGACGGCGCACCACCGAGCTGACCGACTGCAACTTGCGAGTTTTGTGCACGAATTGCAGTAGCAACATCATTCGGTGTCAGGTTAAAGCTGGTCAGTTTTGCCGGATCTAACCAGATACGCATCGCATATGAACCACCAAATACCTGAAGCTCACCCACACCTGCAACACGGCTAAGCGGTTCAGAAATGTTAGAGTTTACATAGTCTTTAATGTCAGATGCAGAGAGGCTGTTGTCTGGAGAATAGAATGCAATAACCTGCAGGAAGCTGGCACCAGACTTGGTGACTTTTACACCCTGACGTTGTACGTCAGCAGGTAACAGCGCTGTGGCAGATTGCAATTTGTTTTGAACCTGAACCTGTGCGATATCCGGATCGATACCTTGTTCAAAGTTCAAGTTAATGGATGCTTGACCATTACCCGCACTGTTCGATGAAATGTAACGTAAACCATCCAGGCCATTCATTTGTTGTTCAATGATCTGGGTAACTGTATTTTCAACAGTCTGAGCAGAAGCCCCAGGATAAGTCGCAGAAATCGTGACCGTGGGGGGGGCAATTGTCGGATATTGTGCAACTGGCATTTTTGTCAGCGTGATAATTCCCGCCAACATAATGACCAGTGCAATCACCCAAGCAAAAATTGGGCGATGGATAAAAAATTGAGCCATGCAATCTACCCCTTAAGCTTCTGAAGTTGCTTTTTGTTCAGCTTTTGGTGAGTTGGCTTGCTTTTGTTGTTCAGCTGCTTTTGGCGCTGCATTCTGACCTTCAGCTGCTTTTGGTTGATAAGGTTTTACAGACACTTCCTGTCCTTCTTTGACCTTAGCGACACCGTCAACAACAACTTTATCACCAGCCTGTAGGCCATTCGTTATAATCCAGTCCTGACCTTTGACACCAGCAGTGGTGACCGGACGTGTTTCAATCGCACCTTTGGCGTTGACAACCATTGCAATGGCCTGTCCTGTCGGTAAACGAGATACCGCTGCTTGTGGAATCAGGTAAGCGTTTGGCAAAATCCCTTGCGAAATCTTGGCAGTTGCATACATGCCTGGTAATAACAAATGGTTTGGATTCGAGAACACCGCACGTAAAGTCACAGTACCTGTATCCGGATTGACACTTGCATCAGAGAATGCCAGTTGACCTTCAACTGGGTATTCAGACCCATCTTCAAGCGTGATTTTGACACGGGTATTGTTACTGTTATTCAAGCTGCCTTTGCTCAGTTGTTGACGCAGACGCAATAACTCGGCACTTGATTGATTAATATCCACATAGATCGGATCAAGTTGTTGAATCGTTACCAATGGATCGGCCTGGTTTGCAGTCACCAATGCACCCGGTGTCACCGAAGAACGGCTAGACTGACCGGAAATTGGCGCACGAACCGTTGAGTAGCCCAAGGTAATTTCAGCATTTTTCAATGCTGCCTGAGACGCTGCAACATCTGCTTCAGCCAGTTTGACCTGAGCATTGATATCGTCATACTCTTGCTTAGAAACCGCATTGGTTCCCACAAGTTGACGATAACGGCCTTCTTTTACGCGTAAAGCATTCAAGTTCGCTTGTTGACGTAATAACGCCGCACGTGCATTGTCTGCAGTCGCGCGGTTGGTGTTTGCATCAATTTGATAGAGTGCTTGACCCGCCTGAACGTAGCTACCTTCAGCAAATAATCGTTTTAAAATCACGCCGCCTGTTTGCGGACGAACTTCTGAAACTTGATATGCAGAGGTTCGGCCTGATAGTTCGACGTTCTGTTCAACGCTTTGTGGTTGAGCAACAATGACACCTACTTCTGGAGGTGGCATTTTTTGAGCAGCAGCAGCTTGCTGTGCATCTTTAGGATCTTTGCTACAACCAACAAGCGCAATGCTTGTTGCTAATGCGCAAGCAGTGAGGGCAGGAGCCCAAAGCTTAGCCGACATCATTATTCCACCTCAATTTAGATTTTTTATCTAAAAACAAATTGTTGCTGAAAGTGCTTTGATACAGCCCAAACCAAAGCAACGCAGTCCAAATCAACCCAATTCCCCAACCGGCAAGAACGTCGGTCGGGTAGTGAACCCCCGCATAAACTCTAGATATCCCCATGAAAATAAACCATAAAGTAGATACTAAAATGACACTGGTGCGATATTTATGTTGTCGACATAACAACATGGCTAAACTCGCAAGGGTTGCAGCATAAACGCTATGGGCACTTGGGAAGGATGCGCCATAACTATGAACCAAGTGATAAAACTCCATTGGTCTTGGCCGATCAATGCTCCATTTCAGAAGCCAACCAATCACAATACTGCCGCCCACACTGAAAGCGATAAAGGTCACATTCCTATAATTTTTAATCCAGATTTGGTAAACACACAAAAATGCAGTTAAAAATAATAAAAAAGGCATGCCACCGAGTCGGGAGAGCAGAATTGTCACATGGTTAAGCGTAAATGAACGGTGCTCAAAAAAAGCTTGAACACTAAAAAGGTCTAAAGTTGATGCGTTGGAATTCATTAACCCAATCGCACCGAGTCCTAAAAAAAAGCAACCAATACAAAGCAATAGGTACGGCATGCGCTACTCATTATGTGCTTAACCATTGTTCAGGGTTGTTGAGTGTTTGAAAGTGTACTCGCGAGTACACTTTTGGTCAAGTCTTGAAATTTTATGATAATTTCATTTTGATGTTTTTTTAAGGTTCAGTAAAAAAACATAACAAAATTTGATGTATATCTCATTTTGGGTTTTTACTGTTTCTTTATCATTTGAACCTGCTTGCTCAGGTTTTCTGACCGGATCAGCATGCCGAAAAAACGAACAGAACAGCAGTAAAGATAAAGTCATCTAGGCACAACACTGACATGGTCAAATTTAAGTTTAACTAAATAATCCAGCTTGGATCAGTATCGTATTACCCTGATCAGGAAACCATACTGTAACTGAGTCATGATCGCTTGTTGTGCAATAGCGTCTGGAAAAACCCAACCTTGAAACTATTTTTGGCGTGTTGATTATATCCAAAAATAGTTCAAATGTTAGACTTGTAGTTTGCTGACTTTTCTGTACAAAGTTAATGAGATGATGAGGTGTTTTTAGGCTGTTCTTCTACTTCAACCGGTTGTTTTGGGGGCCAGAAAAAATCGCTTGGGCGGGTCAGGAAGTGCGTTAGCACTAATTTAGCCAGTGGTTTCCATTGGGCAAAACGAACACGGCGTGCACGTAAAGCCACAATAATCGTCAAGGTGAAGCTGACAAACAAGTTGGTTAAGCCGATCAGCATGACACCAAGAAAAGACACGATAATCAGACCGATATCCGGGTTACCAATGGTCATCAAGCCTTGGATAAAGTTTGCCGAGGCAAAGGCAATGTGGCGGATATCTAAAGGTAAACCGAGAATAAATCCAATCGTTCCCATGCTTCCCAACATGATCCCGAACAGGAAGTTACCTGCCAGGGCGCCTAAATTGGTTTCAATGTAGCCTGCAAATTTATCTAAGCGTTTTTGCCCCATCCATCGTTTTAAGCGTCGATGCTGCTTGAGGCGCGGCCCGACTTTACGGTAAACCGCCAAGTTATCGAAGTAACCGGCAATGAGTCCCGAGAAAAATAAACACACACCTGCAATTGCAGCATGGGGGACCGCCAGCGAGGTAAAGGGGTTGAGACTATGCAGCAATGCGGCTGACTTGGTGTGATTGAGTAATGGTTCACCGAGATTGTATTGCCACAAAAAGGTAATCAGGGCTGCAGTTGGAATTGCAATCGAGATATTCCCCAGAATGGCAATAAACTGGGTTCGGATAATATTAATAATCAAGGCGGCCAGTTCGGCAATTTGCGCAGTTTTGCTACCTTTCTGCTGCTGTACGGTTGAGGCCAATGCAGCTGCTGTCATGGCAGGCTGTTTGGTCGCGACAGTAAAGTGCAAGACATGAATGAGCATAAAGCCCAAGGCATAGTTCATGCTATATAAAAAGGCATGGCCAAAGGGCGCTAACACTAGGCGTGCCGTTAAAATCTTCAGCGTTGCCATGGTGGCAATAATCGCACCTGCACCCGCAGCTGCTTTATACATGCCAAAGAAGCCCGCTTTGTCGGTACTTACATAATGTTCGCCTGTTCTACTGGCATTTTCAGTCACCTGTAAGGCAATCAGCTCACTGGTCGAGGTCAGTAAGTGACGAACACTTTTTTCATTATAATGGGCCTTGGTTAAGTCAGTGAGCAACTCGCCCAGCGCGGTATAACGCGCCTCGGTTTTACTGGCTAACAAGGTCAGCAGCAGCTCAATACGGTCAATCGCCTGTTCTAACAATGACAATAAATAGGTCAGACTGATACTGACCCCAATGCGCTTGGTGGCACGGCGTATTTTTAATACAACCTCACGACACTGATCCAGCATGACAAAGGCCTGAGATGCATCGGGTGGGGGTAAAACCACTACGGCGTCCCGATCATCAATCTGTTTTTTATACTTTTCAATAAACTCGATGATGTCGCGGTTTTGTACCAGAAAGGGCGATTCGTATTCGGTAATATCAGGCTGGGCGTTAATAAACTCGGGATATAGGCCAATTCCACTAATCCGGTAAGACAAAACGGTAATGGCTTTAATCAGTTCGTTTTTGGAAACCTGTTTTTCAAGGGTGTTGCTTTGGCTTTCAGCCAGTAGGTTCAGTAAGGTAATCCAGTCCTGATCATCAATCAGATCCAGCCATTCACTATCATTTTCCTGGTGAAAGACTTTTCCGACCAAGGTTTTCAGCTGCTGTCCATCTTCGACCAAAGGGAGAAAGTGCGCGCCTAAACGTTGTCCTAACTGATTCCAGAAACCATCAAGTGAAAGAATACCGCTATCGGCATATAAGCTAATCTGTTTGTACTGGCTAATCAGTTTAAGTAAAAAGTTTTGCAGCAGAATGGCAGATGTGGGCGTGAGTAATAAGATTTTGATCAGCGCATGAATACGTTGTTTGATTTCATCCGCATCATTTGGATTTTTAGGGCGGATACGATTGACCAGTTCAATCAGGAGATTTTCATCAAGAACAGCTTGTGGTTGGTCAAGCTGTTCCTGCATTTTTAAAAAAAGATCAGATAAAGTTAAATGCATAAGCAGTCAGAAAAATTATTGTAGTCGATGTAAAGCCATGAGTGTCAAATTGATCAGTGCTTGGCGATATTCATTATCAGGGAGCGCTTTCAATGCTTCCAAAGCGGCATCCGTTTCTTGCTGAGCACGTTTTTGACAATATTCCAGGCCACCAGAGTGATGAACAATCTCAATCACTTTGTCCAGTTGCTCAACCCCACCCGTTGCAATACTGCGACGGATAATGGCATGGTCATCACCGGTTGAATGAGCTAATGCTGAAATTAACGGTAAAGTCGGTTTACCTTCCATTAAATCATCACCGATATTTTTACCTAATGTTTCTGCATCAGAGGTGTAATCCAGAATATCATCGATGATTTGGAAGGCATTGCCAAAATGACCAGCGAAGCGGCGTAACGGTTCACGGTATTCTTCAGTCCCTGCCAAAATGGCTGCACCTTCAGTGGCCAGTTCGAACAGGCGTGATGTTTTGCCGTGAATAATTCTTAAATAAGTTTCTTCTGTGGTATCCGGTTGATGCTGGGATTGCAGTTGCAGCACTTCACCTTCAGCAATTTCGCAAGTCCCTGTTGAGAAATCTTTGAGTAGGGTAATGTTATTTAAATCGACCAGTAGATCAAACGCACGGGCAATCAGGAAGTCACCCACTAAAACGGCGGTCTGGTTATTCCAGGTCGCATTTGCGGTTGGTCGGCCACGACGCAGGCTCGATTCATCGACCACATCATCATGAACCAGCGTGGCGGTATGCAGCATTTCGATGACTGCAGCCAGATGTTGGGCTTGCTGCATGTTGGCTAAGCCACAAGCACGTGCTGCAAGTAAACACATAATTGGACGCATGCGTTTACCGCCAGCTTCCACCACATGTTTACTGACAGACATGACCAATCCGACTTTAGAGCTAATTCCTTCATTGATCAGGTGATCCATCGCAGCAAAATCTGTCGCAACAGGGGAGAGAATGTCTTGCTTAAAATCGATAACCATATGAAGAAGAACCTCGTATAGGTGGGTAATGTTGCCAAGTGTAGCAATTAATCTATGACTAAACTGTTATATAGACTGTGTAATCCGCTATTTAAAACACGATCATGAACTCTTTGGTTTTAAATTAAACAGAAAAGGGCTGTTCTCACCGAGTGTCATTACTTTACTCACGACGGTACAAAACACAGTTTGTTATTGTCACAATTTGTTTTTAAAAATGTATTTCAAATTTTGACGGGAATCAATCAAAAAAAGTCCGCCATCAATCTAATTGATTTTACTTAAAAATCCAAGCAAGTTATCAATATGTGGGCATTTATGCAAAATCACTTGTTGTTTGAGCAATTTTCACTTAAAATTTGTCCCCTTGTATAACCCCAGTGGCGTTCGTCTTAAGATCGATATGTCCCTTTATCGGCACGACGACACGGGCAAGTTGGAGTACATCATGTACGCAGTAATCCAAAGCGGTGGTAAACAGCACCGTGTTGTTGAGGGTGAAACCCTTAAAGTAGAATTATTGAAAGCTGAAACTGGCGCGACTATTACGTTTGATGACGTATTAATGGTTGTTAACGGTGACAACATTCAAATCGGTGCTCCAGTTGTAGCTGGCGCAAAAGTAACTGCAGAAGTAGTTGGCCATGGTCGTCACGACAAAATCCGCATCATCAAAATGCGTCGTCGTAAACACTACCGTAAGCAACAAGGTCACCGTCAATGGTTTACCGAGTTGAAAATTACTGGTATCGCAGGCTAACACGAGGAGTAAATAGACATGGCAACTAAAAAAGCCGGTGGATCGACGAAGAACGGTCGTGATTCGAATCCTAAGATGTTAGGTGTTAAAGTTTACGGTGGTCAAACTGTAACTGCTGGTAACATCATCGTTCGTCAACGTGGTACTGAGTTCCACGCTGGTGCAAATGTTGGTATGGGCCGTGACCATACTCTATTTGCTACTGCTGACGGCGTAGTAAAATTTGAAGTGAAAGGTCAGTTTGGCCGTCGCTATGTAACTGTTGAAGCTTAAGCTTAAATAGTTCGAGAAAACCCGCGTTGAGCGGGTTTTTTTATGCGGATAAGTTGTGAATTGTGGTTTAGTCCGAAGCTTTTCCAAAGTTTCCGGTTTTTAAGTCTTCATAGGCCTGCAAAATTTCCTCATAACTGTTCATGACAAAAAAGCCGTGTCCATTGATCGGTTCCTGCAAGGGAGGCGCCGATAAAAATAACAGATCACTATCTTCTAATGCAGTGATCTCAACATCCGTATCAAAACTGGACATCACCGCCAAGGCTTGCTCTTCCAGAACCTCTTCATCAGTAGCGAACTGCAGTTTGCCTTTGCGTAAATAAATTAAAGTCGTGTCGCCATGATTTGCAGGCAGGATAAGTTGCTGTTGTTTATGTAGATGGACATCTAAGACATTCATGGGGCTATAAGTGTGGGCAATGCCCTGAATATTGCCGAACTGACCGGCTACGATACGCACATAACCTGCTTCATGTTCCAGTTGCACTGTAGGGATACTATGACTCAGCAAGCTTTGATAGTGCGGAGCTGACATCTTGTCTTTTGCGGGAAGATTGACCCACAATTGCAGCATTTCAAAATACCCACCGCGCTCACGGAAGGCGGGGCTAAAATGTTCCGTATGTTGAATACCTGAGGCGGCAGTCATCCACTGCACATCGCCTGATGTCATAATGCCGCCTTGACCAGTGGAATCTTGATGTTGTAATTCACCTGCAAACACAAAGGTCACTGTTTCAAAGCCGCGATGCGGATGTTCATTCACGCCTTTTTTCGGGCTTTTCGGCGTTAGTCGTCCAGGCCCCAGATGATCCAGTAATAAAAAGGGTGAAGTGGTGTTGCCCAGTTCCTGATAAGAAAATACCGACAATGCCGGATAAAAGTCACCAATGGCAAAACGCGTGTCATTACGGTGGATAAAGGCCAGGCTTTTCATGGTGGGTTCTTTTTAATATGCTTGGCTTTAGCTTAGCAAACCCAGCTGATTCGTCTAGATGAGAGCGGATCAATAATTTTCCTTGATCAGACATTGACGAATACGGTTGCTGTGGGGTGGAAAGTTAATTTTTTATTCTTACAATCTCTACATAAAGGTCGCAACTTCATACATAATGCAGAACTTTGCGACACGAACTACACAAAACCCATGCTTTTCTTCATTTTTTTAATGATCAAAAACAGTAAGATGTCGGCATAACAGTAGAAATCTGATAGAAGGTTGTTTTTATGAATTTCGTAAAAAAAATGGCTTATGCTGCAACGTTAAGTGCAATCACACTTGCTCCGGTTGTGAGTAGTCAGGTCTTTGCTGCACCTGTCGCTGCATCAGCTCAGCAAGCAACGAACAGTCTGGTTCAGCAGTTATCTGGCTTGCAAAGATTCACCGCAGATTTTGAACAAAGTACAAAAGTGACAAATAGCAACAGCAATAAAGTTGCACAGAAAAAAGGCTTGACCGCTCAACATATGAATCAGACCTTCAAGGGAACGATGAAAGTTGAACGTCCAGGTAAATTTTATTGGGAAACCACCAGTCCATCCAAACAAACCATTGTAACTTCAGGTAAGGTGGTATGGATCTATGATCCTGATTTACAGCAAGCCGTCCGTCAAAGTCTGGATGACCAAATTGCCAATACCCCTGCATTATTGTTATCAGGCAATACTAGCCAGATCATGCAGTCCTATCGTGTGACCCAGCCGGACCGTAGTAAACTGTATTACACCTTGTATCCAAAACAGCAAGATGGCGCGTTTCAAAGTCTCACCATTAGTTTTGGGGCCAATAAAGCACCGAACTTGATGATCTTGCAAGACTCTTTAGGTCAAACCACTTATGTACGTTTTAGTAATATTAAAGTGAACCAGTCGATTCCTGCATCGGTGTTTAATTTCACGCCGCCTAAAGGGACTGATATTATTGATCAATAATGCTTGAATAATGTTATTTCTTAGTTGAACTCTAAAACTGAAGCATAAGATCTAATCTGCAATGGCGCAGATTAGATCTTTATATACATTGATTGTATTTGATTTAGAAAAATCATAGCTGTTTAGAACCAGTGTTTGAATATAGGTTTTCAAGCTCTGAGCTAAATCTGTATAACTTTTTAAATATGTCGGTGTTGAAATGAGCACATATTGTTGTTCATGATCATCCCAATCGTAAACAAAGAATCCTCGTTTTGAAATTGAAATAAAATCATCTGGACGAGGAAGATCAACTTTTAAATTTGCTTCTCCAATCACCGGAAATTGCTCAATAAGCATTTGTTCAATATTTTCTAACTTAATTAGAGATGAGTTAAGAACAAATGTGGGAATTGGAGCGATGCCTGCTGTTATAAAAGCAGCTAATACACCTTTTTGATCCATAGCAATCCAAATGCAGTCGATTCCTTCAGGATATAAATTCATTGTGTTACCCCAACTTATTTTTCTATCGTCTATAGTTATACTGGTTTTTTAATTACGATACATTTCTTAATTTTATATTTCAGCAAGGCTTTGTATAGTGAAGAAAAACATCAGAGACGTGTAGGACGATGAATACTTCACAATTATCAAAATTTCTTCCCATTCTTCCTATCCTGACGGTTGTCGCATTAGCCGGGTGTCAGCCCAAAAAAGAAGCGGCTACCCCAACGGAAAAAACCAGCGATATTCCGCTCATTCATGCCACCGTTACTGCCGTTAAAATTCCAAAACAAAAAGTATGTCTGGAAGATGGCTGT
The DNA here is from genome assembly GCF_051947995.1 of Acinetobacter calcoaceticus. Lineage (GTDB taxonomy): Bacteria > Pseudomonadota > Gammaproteobacteria > Pseudomonadales > Moraxellaceae > Acinetobacter. The sequence goes on from NZ_JBLVVH010000002.1 coordinate 530,123, forward strand.
ACCACCTATGACTTGCAAACGGTGCAAACCAACCAGACCTGGATAGATGACTATTTCATGAACCGGATGAAAAAGGCGGAACCCAATGCGTTTGCAAATCTGGCTGATCAGGAGGTTAAAGCTCCCGCTGATGGAACGGTACAGAATGAGAGCAGCACCTCTGTCCGTTTTGTGGGGCAGAATTATAACCTTGCCACCTTTGCAATTCAGAGCTATTCCTATTCAACTGGTGCGGCACACGGCATGTCACATCAGGAGTTTGTCAATTTCGACTTGAAGAACAAGAAGCACATTACCGTGAGCGAACTGCTTAAACCGCAGATGAATAACAAACTTCGTGATGAACTGTATGCTGCAAACCAGAACTGGTTGGAACAACATAACATCAAGAAAGACCAATTACAGGTCAGTGATAATTATTACTATGGTGTGAACGGCATTGTCTTTGTTTATCCGTTGTATGAGCTGGCTTCTTATGCTGAAGGAATGAGCGAACTGACCTTGCCATATTATGCGGCGAAGGAGTTTATCAAAGCCGAATACTTGCCAAGCTTGCCAAAAGATGCGGGCTAGTTGCAATGCAGCCTCTATATATCGTATGTAGAGGCTGCACAAGCGCTGTATTTTTTTAGGTTTAAGCCTTACACTATAACCAGTTTTTTCCTCTATTCATGATTGATTATGATCGACCCAAAGTTACTCAGAAATAATATTGAAGCAGTGAATGCTGCTTTGGCAAAACGTGGTATTCAGTTAAATGTACAAGAGTGGGCTGATTTAGAAGCTCGCCGTAAAGATTTGCAATCCAAAGCTGAAAACTTACAAGCAGAGCGTAATGCTGGTGCTAAACAAGTCGGTCAAATCAAAAAATCGGGTGGGGATGCTTCCGAAATCATGGCGCGTATGGCAGCCATCGGGGATGAGATCAAAGCCGCTGAAGTGGCTTTGGCTGAGTTACAAGCTGAACTTGAACAAAAATCTCTGGCCATTCCAAACTTGCCAGATGAATCGGTTCCCGTTGGTAAAGATGAGAGCGATAACCTTGAAATCCTGAAGTGGGGCACGCCACGCCAGTTTGATTTCGAAATCAAAGACCATACCGATCTTGGTGAATGGATGGGTGGTCTGGAGTTTGAAACTGCAACCAAATTGACAGGTTCACGTTTCAGCGTCTTGAAAGGACCTTTGGCGCGTTTACAACGTGCTTTGACTCAATTCATGCTGGATACCCATACCCTTAAAAACGGTTATACCGAAGCTTATGTGCCGTATTTGGTCAATGCAGACAGCTTGCGTGGTACAGGTCAACTTCCTAAGTTCGAAGAAGACCTGTTCAAGCTACAAGGTGAAAAAGAGTATTACCTGATCCCAACCGCTGAAGTGCCGGTGACCAACTTCGTGCGTGACGAAATTATTGATGCGGATCGTTTACCGTTGAAATATTCTGCACATACGCCATGTTTCCGTAGTGAAGCCGGTTCTTATGGTCGCGATACCCGTGGCTTGATTCGTCAACACCAATTCGACAAGGTCGAAATGGTACAGATCGTTAAACCAGAGCACTCTATGCAGGCACTTGAAGAATTGACTGCACACGCAGAGGGTATCTTGCAGGCACTCGGTCTGCCATATCGCAAGATTTTGCTCTGCGGTGGTGACATGGGCTTTGGTGCGGTTAAAACTTATGACCTAGAAGTTTGGGTACCGAGCCAGAATACCTATCGTGAAATCTCAAGCTGCTCAAATATGGGGGATTTCCAGGCACGCCGTATGAAAGCGCGCTACCGTGTGGATCAGAAGAAGATCGAATTGGTGCATACCTTGAACGGTTCAGGTCTGGCAGTGGGTCGTACCTTGCTTGCAGTGATGGAAAACTATCAACGCGCAGACGGTTCAATCGAAATTCCGGAAGTGTTACGTCCATATATGGGCGGTGTTAGCTACATCGACTAAACTTTGCATCGAATTTGTGCATAGTTTTTGCTTGAGCTCAATCAGATTGAAAATATAGAGGCGTAACGTGGAAATCTTCCCAATCTCTTTAAAGTTGCAGCAGCAACGTTGTCTGATTGTGGGTGGTGGGCATATTGCCTACCGCAAAGCAAACCTGCTCGCCAAAGCGGGTGCAATTGTCGATGTGATTGCACCTGACATCATTCCTGAATTACATCAACTGGTTGAGCAATCGGCAGGGCAATATATTGCATTGCCTTTTTCTGAAACAGTTCTGGCAACCGCTTACCGTCTGGTAATTGCGGCGACAGATCAGCCCGATGTCAATAAAGCAGTATTTGAACAGTGTGAACAGCGTAATCTGCTGGTGAATAGTGTCGATGATATTCCGCATTGCCGTTTTATGGTGCCTGCGATTATTGATCGTTCACCCTTGGTGATTTCGGTGGCTTCCAATGGTGCATCACCCGTTTTATCCAGACAGTTACGCACGCAGATCGAAACCATTGTGCCGCATGGCATGGGCAAACTGGCTGAGTTTTCGGGGCAATGGCGCAAGCAAGTCAAAGCCAAAATTGCCAATCCGGATGAACGTCGTATCTTCTGGGAAAACCTGTATGCTAGTCCGCTGAAAGAACAGGTTTTTAATGACAATATTGCTGTGGCCAATGACCTGATTGAGCAGGCTTTAACAGAATGGACCGCACCGAAAGGTGAGGTTTATCTGGTTGGAGCAGGCCCGGGTGACCCGGAACTGCTGACCTTAAAGGCATTGCGTTTAATGCAACAAGCAGATGTGGTGATTTACGACCGTCTGGTCTCTGCGCCGATTCTGGACTTGTGCCGCCGAGATGCTGAAAAGATTTATGTCGGTAAAGCGCGTTCTAACCATTCAGTTCCACAAGATGGCATCAATGCCTTGCTGGTGGAATATGCGCAACAAGGTAAACGTGTTTGCCGTTTAAAAGGTGGCGATCCGTTTATCTTTGGCCGTGGTGGTGAAGAAATTCAGGAACTGGTCGAAGCCAATGTCACTTTTCAGGTCGTGCCGGGCATTACCGCAGCTTCAGGCTGTTCAGCCTATGCCGGTATTCCGCTGACCCATCGTGATTATGCACAAAGTGTACGTTTCCTGACAGGACATTTAAAAGAAGGTTCACCTGAGCTGCCGTGGAATGAACTGGTCTATGAAAACCAGACCTTGGTGTTGTATATGGGACTGGTCGGTCTGGAACGTATTTGCGAGCAATTAATTGCACATGGACAGCGTCCAAGCATGCCAGTGGCCTTGATTTCCAAAGGCACCACGCCGGAGCAAAAAGTGGTGGTGGGTACTTTGGCGGATATCGCAGCCAAAGTATCTGACAATCAGATCGTAGCACCGACTTTAACCATTATTGGTGAAGTGGTCAGTTTACGTGAACAGTTAAAATGGCAATAGAATTCCTCCTTGCGGAGCTATAACCGCTCCTCACCTCTTTAAAAATGAGGGGAGTTCCTCCCTTTTTCAAAGGGAGGCTAGGAGGGATTATGAAAAGTAGAGAAAATTTGTGATTCATGTCGTCCTATACGAGCCTGAGATTCCAGCGAATACAGGTAATATCATTCGTCTATGTGCCAATACCGGTGCGCAACTACATTTGGTAAAACCTTTGGGTTTTGAGCTGGATGATAAAAAGTTAAAACGTGCAGGATTGGACTACCACGAGTGGGCAAGAATGCAAATTTGGGACAATATCGAACTTTGTCTTGCTGACTTAAAAGCCAAAGGGGTTGAGCATGTCTTTCCATTGACGACTAAAGGCAGTGCAACACCGCATACCGTCGATCTGAATCGTCCCGTGGCCTTATTGATGGGACCTGAAACACGTGGTTTACCTGAACAGGTACGTCTCATGTTTCCGCAAGAGCAGTGGATTCGTTTGCCAATGGCGGAAAACTCAAGAAGCTTGAATCTCTCTAATGCGACCGCTGTCATTGTCTATGAAGCATGGAGACAGCAAGGCTTTAAGCAACTTTAGTTTAAGTCTGGTTATATATCACCATAAGGGCTTGCCACAACCAGCGTATATCCATTGAGGTCTCTAAACCAGATCTCCCGATGATGGGCGTTGGGATTGTATTTAGGGCCTTCCAGAATTTCGACTTGATGAGTTTGTAGTTTTTGCACAATCTCATCAAATTGACTGCTTTCAAACCACAATAACACGCCGTTACCGATCACTCGTTTCGGATCTCCGATATGTGGATGTTCATGCGCTTGCCATTGGTGCAGTTGCAGCACCATTCTTTTCTCAAATAACAACTGCTCATATTCTTTACCGCCATGACCGCTTTCCAGGCCAAGCATAGTCTGATACCACAGGCTGGTTTTCTCGACATCGCTCACTGCAATTAAAGGTTGTGGAATCATCGCCCATCCCTCATTTTATTGGATTTCTTGTTCCTGTATCGCATCAAAACGCTGTTGGGCGTAAATGACCTGCTCGATATTACTCTCAGCCCAATCTTTGAGTTGATACGCCATTTTAGCTACTTCCAGTCCGAGTGGGGTAAGTGAATAATCCACTCGAATCGGAGCGGTATTCTGCACCTGACGCTGAATAAAGCCATCACGTTCCAGCATTTTTAGCTTCTGTGACAATACTTTAGGTGAAATACCCTGAATGTTTTTTTTCAATAGATTGAAATGTTGGGTGTCTCGTGCCAGCACATTGATAATCAATAATACCCATTTGTCTGCAATTTTTTCGAAAAATAAACGGGCAGGGCAATGTTGTTGATAAATATCGTATTTTAATGCCTGATTCATAGCGATAGCCCTCATTTTCTCAATCGAATGTTAGTAGTTACCAAATGGTAACTAATTGACACCTAGTTTCTAAAATATATCATTAAATCGAACTTTTGAAAAATTTTGGATACTCTCATGACACAAATTGCTGTTGTTTACTTCTCGGGCTATGGTCATACCAAAGTAGTTGCTGAAACTTTTGCGGGTGCAATTGATGCGGCTTTGATTGAAATTGATCAGAATGGCGACATTACTGAACAGGATTGGCAAACCCTTAATAATGCACAAGGTATTGTGTTTGGTGCGCCCACCTATATGGCAGCAACACCGTGGCAGTTTAAGAAATTTGCCGATGCTTCTTCAAAAATCTGGTTTACACGTGGCTGGCAGGATAAGGTGTTTGCAGGTTTTACCAATAGTGCGAGTCTGAATGGTGACAAGCAAGTGACCTTGATTCAATTACAAACCTTGGCGTCACAGCATGGTGGCATTTGGGTGAGCTTGGGTTTATTACCCGCCAATACCAAAGCGGCCAAACGTGAGGATGTGAATAATCTGGGGGGTTCTGTGGGCTTGCTGGTTCAGTCACCAGCAGATGCAAGTACAGATGAGATTCCAACAGGTGATTTAGAGACCGCGAAGCTTTATGCACAACGTGTGAAAGCAATTGTTGAAAAATTGCATGGTTAAGATTTAAGTTCATAAAAAAGACCGCCAACGTGAGGCGGTCTTTTTATGTGTTTTTACTGGCATGTAGCGATGAGATTAGTCTCTGGCACGATTGGCATAAATAGTTAAATTACTGGTAGCTCCAGTACCCCATAAATTCCAGCCCAGCGAAGACTGCCCAATCAGGCGCTGTGCATAGAGATAAACGCTTGCACCTGGTTCACGATCATCTACTACACTGCCATCAAATACCTTGTAGACCACTTTGGCTGGATTGGTATTGCTGCTGTCTTTTTCCAGAACTAAGCCAACCCGATCGTCGCCTTCTCTAGAAGTAAAACGGTAGACATAACCTGCTGCAAATTGTTGATCCAAAATCGTTTTGATCTCCGCTGCTTTGGTGGTGTCACTGAGCGGAATCCAGCGATAATCATAGGTACCATTGTGTAGATTACTATTGGTACACAGGAAAGAATATTGTTGAAGATTGAAAGAGGTAGCCATTTCTATACGACAACCTGTTTTACCAAGTTCATTGGCATGTGTTGCCCATGTTGCAGCAGTCACAAGATCCCGGTTAACCACTTTTTCGTTAACTGTATAGACACCTGTATCACCCACACGTTTTTCATAAATATTAAATGTACCCTTATCTTTATCAAGCTTATATTGTGTGCGGTAATGGAAGCCTTGACTGACTTGAGCAGTGAATTCAGCTTTGAACAATCTATATCTTTCAGTTGAAGTGCCTGTCGTATTGGCCGTGGTAAGTTGGTATTGCCATTTGGCGGCATTTGCTGCGTTATCTTTGATATACAGGTTACGCATTCTCATTTCTTCTGAAGTGAGTAAAGATGAGGCCGTGTCAGAGGTGACATTGGTATCAATACGGACATCCACCAGTCTATAGCCAGCATTGGCTTGAGCATCCAGTTGATTTTTGAGTCGTGCTTGAGTTGGTTCCAGATCTTTAAATGCATAGCCACTGGTGCTGACAAATGGATTGGCTTTTAGGGTCTGGAAACGTTTCAGTGAAGATTTTTTCCAACATGCAAAGGTTGGATCCATTGTTTGAACAGTTTGATCTATTTTGGCTCCGTCAGTTTCAGCACTATCAAGTAAACAAAGGGTATTGGCATCCTTAAAGGCCAAAATAGCAGGATTGGAGTTGTTATCATCATCTTCATAACGCTTCACCCGAGCGAAATAATAAGTGGTTTTATTGCTGCGTTGTGCGTTGCCAATATTGTAGTACAAGATACCTCTTTGAGTACCATCGTGATCATAATCTCCGAAAATTTCTCCTGAGCATTTTGCTTCCTGATAGCGTTCTGAATCTATAAGAACATCAAATGAATTATTTGAATCCACATGATTTTCCATAATGAGCCGGAAATTATTTGGCGCCGCAGCGCAATATGTAGACTCCCAAGTTCCAGCAAAGGTTTGAGAGACTGGTG
>NZ_JBLVVH010000002.1:537098-578950 GCF_051947995.1 Acinetobacter calcoaceticus
TAGGTGTAGGTGTAGGTGTAGGTGTAGGTGTAGGTGTAGGTGTAGGTGTAGGTGTAGGTGTTGGCGTTGGCGTTGGCGTCGGTGTTGGTGTTGGTGTTGGTGTTGGTGTCGGCGTCGGTGTTGGAGTAGGTGTTGGAGTAGGTGTTGGTTCAGACGAGTTTGAGCCTCCGCCGCTACCAGAGTCAAACCAACAGGCGCTGAGAGCGACTGAAAGAACTGCAATTCCACTGCCTTTGATGATATTTTTCATTGTTTTTGCTTCCCTTTCTTTGTGGCGTGTAAAAAAACATCTGCTTTTAATTTTTCACTGTTATTAAAATTTTTTTAATCATAATCCAGCTATTAAAGGGAAATAAACAAAAGGCCTAATTAGATGATTAAATAGGTTTTAAATGTAGAGAATGGAATGGGTAAAGGCAGCTGGGCAGGCTTAAATTGATGGTCAATAAATGTATAGGAATATAGAGATAATAAAAAAGACGCATTAAGCGCCTTTTTTATTTTTAACTTGATGAAGATTAATGTTTATCATCAAATTCATTATGCTGTGGGGCATTATATTTAAAGCCCTTGGTTTTATAACCCAAGTATAAAATACCAAACATGGCCCACCATAAACCGAACTTCAAGGCCGATTCTTCAATTTCAAGCCACATCGCAAAGATACTGATAAAGCCGAATAAAGGAATAACCACAAAGCTGATAATGTCTTTCAGTGTTTTAGTGCGACCATCTCGTAAGGCATAACGAGAAATCACAGACAGGTTTACAAAGGTAAATGCTGTCAATGCACCAAAGCTAATCATTGAAATCACAATATCCAGATCCATAAAGCCCGCAGTCAGTGCCACTAAACCGACAATGATAATGTTATACGACGGGGTAAAGGTTTTTGGACTGATATGACCGAAAATCTTCTTATTGATTACGCCGTCTCGGCCCATCACGTACATCAGACGAGAAACGCCTGCATGTGCAGAAATCCCGGAAGCCATGACCGTTACAATGGCAAAGGCTAATACATAAGACTGGAATAATGAACCGCCGACCAAAAGCAGAATCTCGGGTTGAGTTTCAGCAATATTGGTGAAATACGACTTAGGATCATTCGGGAAGTAAATCTGCATAAAGTAGGTGCTAATAATGAAAATAACACCTGCAAATAATGCCGTCAGGAAAATCGCTTTCGGTAATGTCTTTTCGGTATCTTTGGTTTCTTCTGCCAAAGAGCTGAGTGAGTCAAAACCTGTGAATGAGAAGCAGAGCAGGGTCGCACCTGTGATTAATGCACCCACTGACGTGAGTTCATTCCAGAACGGTTCCAGACTCCACAACTGATAGCGGGTTTCAGCCGTAATTGCACCATCTGCATTGATTCCCATCTGTAATTTGTCATAGACCAGATAGGTAAATGTACCAATCACAATCAACTGCACCAGTACAATCCAGCTATTGAAGTTGGCGACAAAACGGGCGCCACGCAGGTTGATCCCTGTCATGAATGCTGTAAGCACGACCACCCAGACCCAGTGGTTAACCGTTGGGAACAAGGCTTCCAGATAAATCACCGCCAAAATAATATTGACCATCGGCGAAAGTAAATAATCCAGCCAAGATGACCAACCCACCATGAAACCTACATTGGGATGAATTGATTTTTGTGCATAGGTATAAGCCGATCCTGATGAAGGGTATCGACGGATCATGTGACCATAACTGATTGACGTAAATAAGATTGCAATCAGGGCAACAATATAGGAGGTTGGAACATGGTGATGACTTTCTTCGGAAACCAGTCCGAAAGTGTCAAACAACGTCATGGGTTGGATGTAAGCTAAACCAATAATGATAATGTGCCAAAGACCGAGTGTCTTTTGCAGCTTAGCTACCGATGGAGTCCCAGAGATATTTGTCAACGGCGTTATCCTCATAATCGTTGATCAAGGATCAGCTATGGTTTAAGGATCATTTGAGACGAAATGATCCCCCCTACAGAAAAAACGAAGTGCGCCAATCTATCGTAAAACGCTATAAATTGGCAGTACTTTTACACTTTTTTTAGCAACTTTTTTGCCAAAAAGGTAAACAAAAAGATGAATAAAGATTCACTGAAATAAAATAAAGCCTCGCTGAGGAGGCTTTATTCAGATTAAAAAATATTTAACTCAATGAATTACCATGCTTTTTGTAAGATTGCACGAATATCTTGCAGGTTTGCTTCTTTAGGGTTGTAAATGATAGAACCATCATTCAGTGCCTTTTCAGCCACTTCATCCAGTTGCGCTTCAGTAATTTTACCTGTTTCACGCAAGGTACGTGGAAGCTTGGTTAAGCTAAATAAGCGGTCGCGCATTGCAAGCACAGTGGCAATGGCTTTGTCGGCGCGTAAATTCGCTGGTGTTTGCGCGTAAATATCGGCGCCTGCAAGTGGCAGTAACAGTTCACCAATCTTATCGCCATTAATTTCTTTGTTATATTCAAGCACATATGGCAAGAACAAGTTCATGCATAGGCCATGGGGCAGGTGTGCAACTGCACCCAGCGCATGACCAAGTGAATGGACTAAGCCCACCATTGAGTTAGAGAAAGCGATTCCGGCCATGGTAGATGCCTGGGCAAGCTCGAGACGACCTTGAGCATCGGCTGGATTATCTAAAACTTTGAACAGGTTTTCACTGATCTTTTTAATGCCGGCACTGGCATAGGCATCACTCAGGGGGTTGGCTGCCAGACAGGTATATGCTTCAACACAGTGCGTTAATGCATCCATACCCGTCATGGCAGTTAAATGTGGCGGCAAGGTTTGGGTCATGCGCGGATCGAGAATCGCTGCATGTGGCATCAGGTAGTAAGAGGCAAAAGCCAGTTTTACATTACGTTGCGTATCCGAAACTACCGCAACCATGGTTGCTTCTGAACCGGTACCTGAGGTGGTTGGAATCACGAAGAAAGGTTTCAGTGGTTTAGGCAGGTTGTGTGCACCTGAATATTGCAGCAGGTCATCCCCCCCTTCAGACACCAAGATATTGGTTGCTTTAGAGGTGTCGATGACTGAGCCACCCCCAATCGCAATGATCGCATCACATTTTTGCTTGCGATACAGTTCTGCTGCTAAGCGAACCACTTCCAGGCTTGAATCGGGTGGTACATCATCAAAAATTGCACCAATGACTGCATCTGTGGTGCTGAATGCTGCTTCGATCGGGCTGAGTAAACCATTGGCACGCACGCCTTTGTCGGTAATGATCATGGGGCGTTTTGCGCCTAAAGTCGCAAGTTCAAAAGGAATGTGCTCTAACGCAGCGTTACCAGCAATGACTTTTACAGGACAGAAAAACTCGTAATAAGGCTTAGCCATGTTATGCGCTCCGTTTCAGATATGATTTTGCGACTTTAAGATAGATATTTTTTGCACCTGTGAATTTTTCTTTTAATGTCAATTCAGCAGGGTAGCGTTTTACCGCCAGTGAAGCGATCAGTTTTGGTAGGATCAAGGCTTCCATTTTATTCAGGCAGCGCACCAGACGGATGGCGCTGGAGACATCACCATCAGCAATCATGCGATCATTAGCAAAGGCCTGTGCTGTACTTTCCTGAAATGAAAACACCAGAAAGGCATGGGTCAGATGCTTGAAGGTAATGGTCAAATCAGGCTTGCCTTTGTAATTTGACAACAGCTCTAATTGTTTTTCTTCAGTCACTCGTGCCACAAATGAAGGTCCATTTGGAAAAACATTCATTGAAAGGATAAAACCAACAGGAAACTTGGACACTTCCTCTTGAACTTCACGATCCACTTGGCTTGCCATTACGAGGCCACGACCCACAACGTCCATCATGAGTTTGACATAGGCAAATTGCAAAGTGGGCTTCACTGCTTTGGTTGAAATCACTTGCTCGTCCCTTGTTAAAATTATGCACTGCTAATTTAGAGTATTTACTCTAATTTATTTTAATTGGATTGAAAAGTAAATTATTCAGATATGACTACAAGGTCATTAAAGAAATCCGTATTTTTAAGATAAGTAATGAAGGCATCGCAGAGCTGCTCAAAGCTTGGGTAATCTTGCATTAAGTCTTGCAAGCGCACCATTTCTAGACCTGCGTAGCCGCATGGGTTAATGGTTTGAAAGCCGGTGAGGTCGCAATCAATATTCAGCGCAAGTCCATGATAGCTACGACCACGACGGATCTTAAAGCCCAGTGAACCGATCTTACGTCCATCGACATAGACCCCGGGTGCATCAGGTTTGGCATAAGCTTCAATATTGTATTGCTTGAGCAGATCGATCATGGCTTGCTCGGCAAAGCTGACCAAAGTACGGACATGCCATTTCAAGCGATTCAGGTCCAGAAGAAAATAGGCCACCAGTTGACCTTTGCCATGCCAGGTGACCTGACCGCCACGATCAGTATGAACGACCGGTAGATTGCTTTGCATCAGGATATGTTCTGCCTTACCTGCTTGTCCTTGGGTCAAGACATCCTGATGTTGTAATAACCACACTTCGTCAGGGGTGTTTTCATCACGATGGGTTGTGAAGTCTTTCATGGCTTCAAAACGTGTCGTGTAATCTTGTAGATCTTTGAAACAACGAATGATTAAGGTTGGTTTTACAGCACTCATTACAGCGGAATTTCCTTTGCAGCTTTTAATCGGGGAGCGGTCTAATTATGGAATGATTTTGAGCAGATAAATAGCCGTTTATGCATACTCAGGCTATGAATCTTAACGCAAAAAAAATCCAAAACACTGTCGCATTTTGGATTTCTGTATTAAAGCGCTGTCTTGATTAAAGGACAGGCTGCCAGGTCAGCATAGAGTGCATGAACCTGTTCCAGCTCTTCAAAGCGCAACTGAGCTGTTAAAGAGTGGTATTTACCTGTACGTGAAGGCTGAACTTTTACCGAGTTGCCATCAAATTCAGGGAAGTGCTTCTGCAAAATATCAACAACAGCCACTCGAAGTTCATCCCCGGCATTACCAATCAGTTTGATTGGATAGTCCATTGGGAAAACCCAAAGATGTTCTTGTAATTCACGAGAAGGAGTGCGGTCTAACATGAGCAACCTCTTAATTTGAAACGCCTGCATCAGTGCAGGCGCTTTTGATCTAATACATAGATGGGGATGAAGTGTTGAACTTCAAGTCCTGAGGAAGGGCCTTAACCCTCACTCAAGATGCCCCAAAGATTAGTCGTTTTCCAGGAATGAACGTAAGTGTTCAGAACGAGAAGGGTGGCGCAGCTTACGTAATGCTTTCGCCTCAATCTGACGGATACGTTCACGTGTTACGTCAAACTGTTTACCGACTTCTTCTAAAGTATGGTCGGTTGGCATATCGATACCAAAACGCATTTTCAATACTTTAGCTTCACGTTCAGTCAGGTTTTCAAGCACTTCACGGGTCGCTTCTTTTAAGCCTTCCGAGGTCGCAGCATCCACTGGAGAAGTGATGTTCGAGTCCTCAATGAAGTCACCAAGATGCGAATCTTCATCATCACCGATCGGTGTTTCCATCGAAATCGGTTCTTTCGCGATTTTAAGAACTTTACGAACCTTGACTTCGTCCATTTCCAGACGTTCACCTAACTCTTCTGGCGTTGGTTCACGACCCATTTCCTGAAGAAGCTGACGTGACACACGGTTGATCTTGTTGATTGTCTCAATCATGTGTACTGGAATACGAATGGTACGGGCCTGATCCGCAATCGAACGGGTAATCGCCTGACGAATCCACCAGGTTGCATAGGTCGAGAATTTATAACCACGACGGTATTCAAACTTGTCTACGGCTTTCATCAAACCGATGTTACCTTCCTGAATAAGATCGAGGAATTGTAAGCCACGGTTGGTGTATTTCTTCGCAATCGAAATCACCAGACGTAAGTTTGCTTCTACCATCTCTTTCTTGGCACGGCGTGCTTTGGCTTCGCCAACTGCCATACGCTTAGAAATCTCTTTAATATCTTTAACGTTTAGGCCAAGATCGTTCTCGATATCCGCAATCTTTTGCTGGAAGGCCAATACGTCTGGACGTACTTTTTCCAGATGGGCTTTGGTTTCGGCAGGTGCTTTGGCAATCTGTTCATCTAACCAGGCAGGATTTGATTCTTGCTCAGGGAAGGTGGTACGGAACTGGTTACGGTCCATACGACCACGACGCACTGCGTAACGCATGATTTCACGTTCATTTGAACGGATCTGTTCATGGGTACCACGAATCATTTCTGAAATGATTTCAAATAGACGTGGTGTAAATTTGAACATCATGAATACGGCAGCAAGTGCTTCAAGTGCAGCTTTGGCTTCTTCACTGTTACGACCGTGTTTTGCCACAACCGATTTTGTTTCGTTCCAGGCTGCTTCTAGTTCAGAGAAACGAACTTTAGCAACTTCCGGATCCGGACCTGAATCGCCTTCAGAATCGTCATCGCCTTCAGATTCTTCTTCTTCGTCATCATCATCAAGTTTGACATCTTTGGCTTTAGATGAAGAATCTTTTTCCTCATCTTCTTCTTCAAGCTCTGCTTCTTCCAGAACTTCCGGAATATCTTCGTCAGTTTCCGGGTCTAAATAACCAGAAAGAATATCGGCAAGACGGCGTTCGCCCGTTAAAAAATCATTATATTCTTGTAAAACAACTTCAACAGCATTTGGCCAGTAAGCAATCGAGTGTAAAACGTCACGAATACCTTCTTCGATACGTTTTGCAATGCTAATTTCGCCTTCACGTGTAAGAAGTTCAACTGTTCCCATTTCACGCATATACATACGTACTGGGTCAGTGGTACGACCAGGCTCACTTTCAACCGATGCTAATACGGCAGCAGCTTCTTCTTCGGCAACTTCGTCAGCAGCTTCGGTTGATTCACCAAACATGGTGTCATCAGTTTCTGGTGCACGTTCATGCACGGGAATACCAACGTCTTGAAGCATCTGAATGATGTCTTCAATCTGCTCACTTTCCGTAATTGAGTCTGGTAGATGATCGTTAACCTCAGCGTAAGTTAAATAACCTTGCTCTTTGCCTCGGCTAATCAGAGCCGCTACTTGCGAAGTAGGGGAATTCATATCGCTCATCTTTGCTTACTCTTTTGTTGAATCTGTGGCGGTGAAAAACCGTGCATGATAGCACAATTCACGGTGAATGTTTTGGATTTGATCCGTTTGCTCTAAATAAAAAATAGATTTGATTACACATTTGTTTATTGAATATGGGGTTAAGTCATAATTTTTCAAGCGTAATTCCTGTTTCAAGAACTTTTTTCATTGTTGATATCCTTGGATTATAAATACACAAAAAAACTGCCGAAAAAAAGTACAAAACGCGGTTTTATGGTAAAAAAAACAAATAAAACTTGACAAGGTGGGCCAAGACCGATAAATAGCGGCTAGACCCATTAACATTTTTTCATTAGAGGTACTTAGTGTCTTCTACAGATTTTGAACTAGATGATGATAACTACGGTGAAGATGATGTTGGTTTTGATGAGTCATCAGGTAAAATCAGCGCTAAAGAATCATTAGAAAAGCGCCGTTTGATTGATGACCTTTTAGCTCAACGTCGTTTAGAACGAGAATTAAAAGATTTTGACTATGATTTCGACGATGATGACCTTGACGACGAAGACTAAGCGAAATTGCTAAGACTTCACGCCCGAAAATGTTATGCTGTTGCCGATGTATTTTTAAAATTGGATTAAACAAAGAATGAGCACGTTAGATTTAGACTTATTGAGTAATTATCTTGACGGTGATCAAAACGAATACGGTCTAGATTTTGCAGCGACTCATGGCTTTTTGTGTGCAATTGCCGTTGGTCCACAATTTGATCGTTGGTTGGATGAACTTTTCGAAGGCAACCACAAGAAACTTCCTGCAGAAGTGCTTGAGCAGGTGAAGCTGTGGTTGGAATCGATCCGTCAGGATTTAGCCAATGAAAATGGAATCGAGTTTCCATTTGAAATCGAAGAAGCGGACGTCGAGTCAAGCTTGGGCGATTGGAGTGTGGGTTTTGTCGATGCAATGTTCCTGAATGAAGATGCATGGTTTGCGCCTGAGTTTGAAGAACAGTTGATCGATTTAACTTTACCAATCATGGTCTTTAGCGGGATCGATGAAGAAGATCCACAAATGGAATCTTTCCGTCGTAATGGCCAGTTGATGGATGAGTTGGCAGAAGAAATTCCTGAAAACTTAAATGAACTTTACTTGATGTATCATACGCCAGCGTAATGGTGCATCCAGAGCAGCTTAAAAAATCTGCTCTGGTAAAATAAATATGAAAACGTCCCGAGTGGACGTTTTTTTAATGATGGCTGTTATGATTAAAATCACATAACACTATTTTATGCCGCCATAATCATGATGTGTTTAATTAAAAAGTCGCGATAAATAAGCTGCATCCTAATCCGCTGAGTACAACGCCAATCAGACGATTAATAATAATCTGTTGAGACAGAATTTTATTTCTAATCCTGGGGGTGGCACAGAAAAGCGCGATCAGGCAGAACCATAATAAGTGACTTGCAGACATAAAAAGACCATAGCCAAGAAGCTTAGCATTGCTATTTTCACTGTTCATGAGTTGAGAATAAATACTCATGACGAATAATGTGGTTTTAGGATTCAGGCTGTTGGTGAAAAAGCCATGCTTAAATGCTTGCCAGCGAGTAAGATCAATATGGCTTTCTTTGAATATCACTGCTGCTTGGATAAATATTTTATAGCCAATATAAATCAGGTAGGTCGCTCCAATATATTGGATTACCTGAATTAAACCGGGAATGTGATGCTGTAAAAACTTTAATCCAATCACACTGTATGCGACATGTACCCAGACACCACAGGCTATGCCATAAGCTGTGCTGAGTCCTAAGGGGCGGCCATAGAGATAACTATTTCGGCTGACCAGGGCAAAATCTGCACCTGGACTCATGACGGCAAGTAAGGTGACCAGGCCAACCGCAATTATTTCATTCACTCATCTATTCCTGTGCACGTTGTTTTAACAATTTCTATATTTTTCATATTCTTGTTATATTTAAAAACGAAATTTATTCTGGTCCATACATGAGTTTTTGGAATGATTGCGCGCTTGTCTTTGAATTCGCTTAAATTTTTTTACTATGTCGCTCGTTATGAAAGTATGACGAGCGCCGCAGAACATTTATGTGTGACACAAGGTGCAGTCAGTAAGCAGCTTAAAAGCCTGGAAGAGATGCTTGGTTTTACCTTATTTATTCGTCAAGCACGAAAATTACGTTTAACCCAGCAAGGCGAGGTGCTGTTTGAATGCTGTCAGCATGTATTTCAACAGATAGATCAATGCTTGGTGCAGCTTAAGCAAACTGAAATAAAAAAGAATTTAGTATTGTCCTGTGAACCGACGATTGCTATGAAATGGCTGATTCCACGGTTGGCACAATTTAAACAGCTTTATCCGGACTTTGAAGTGAGTCTGCTCACGGCAGGAGGAGAGGTGGATTTTAGGACACAACACATTGATCTTGCCTTGAGGCGAGATGATTTTGATTGGGGGAATGCAATTTATAGTGAAAAGATTGCAGAAGAGCAGATGTTATCTGTGAAAGCAAAGCATTCACAGTCTGCGGAAAACCAGATCTTTATTTCCAAGTCGAGGCCTCGGTTGTGGCAGCAATTTAAGCAACATCAAGCCCAATTAAAGCATTTTAAACCCGCTCCTCTTGAGCACTTTTATTTGTGTATTGAAGCCTGTCTGGCAGGGTTGGGGGCAACTGTGGTGTCGGCTTATATGGTAGAACGGGAAATTAAATATCATCTGCTGGAACCGATGACATCTGGCTATGCTGATGGTTCGTCTTACTATCTGTTATCAGCACAACCTTTTGAAGAGGATGTCCGAAAGTTATTGTTGAGAGATTGGCTGAGAGATGAAATGCGCAACAGCCGGTTATGGTTGGCAGCCTTCAATCCCTTGGCTTTACATTCATCTGGTGGCGTTTGAATTAAGGTCTAGTTTTTTTGTTGAGATAAAACTTTTTAACTGCCCACCATGCAATATACACCACCACAATCAGCAAAATGATGCTGCTGATCCTTTGCATAATCAGACTCATCAATGCCTGATTCTGACTGAAGTGAAAACCCAAATAAGCCAGAAAACTGGTCCAGATCACGGTTCCCGCTGCACTGTAGAGCATGAATTTACTAAACGGCATTCGGCTCATGCCCGCAGGAATACTGATTAAAGACCGTACTGCCGGAATCATTCTGCCAAAGAATACAATGCGGTGACCATGCTTGTTGAACCACTCCAGTGCTTTATCTAAATCGGCAACCTGAATACGCAAGTACTTGCCGTATCGTTCTATGAGCCTGACCAGACGAGGTTGAGGAACTTTGCGTCCAATCCAGTACAGCAGCATCGCTGCGAGTATGGAACCTGCACTACCTGCCATAATGACACCGATGAGCGTCAGTTCACCTTTTGAGGCAGTATAGCCGGCTGAAGGCATAATAATTTCTGAAGGGATAGGTGGAAAAACATTGTCCAGAAACATTAAAAATGCGATACCTAAATATCCCAGTTTTTCCATGATGGAAAGCACCCATTGCTCCAGTCCCATAACGCCTTTATATAATTCATTTGATTGTTGTTTTTAGCATAGTTGTGCTGGGGCGATTGCTCAAGCAGTGAAACGTTACATCATTTTATCAAGCCCATAAAAAAGCCATAGTTGAACTATGGCTTGGAGAAATCTTTTTTGTCGTTTACAGACGCTTGCGTTTTGCAGCCGCAATTTGCGACTGGCGCATACGGAAGCCTGCTTTTTGCTTATCGCTGGTTTTATCAATACAGTAAACACAAGACACACCATGTTCATAACTTGGCAGTTCAGCTTCAACTTTGGTCAGTGGCCAGCCACAAGCGTGACACTTGATGTTTTCGCCTTCTTCAACGCCGTGGGTCACCGCAGTACGGCCGTCGAATACAAAGCATTCACCTTCCCACATACTTTCTTCAGCAGGCGTTTCTTCGAGGTATTTAAGAATACCGCCTTTCAGGTGGTAAACCTCATTAAAACCTTCTTGAAGCAGGAGAGAGGTCGATTTTTCACAACGGATACCACCGGTACAGAACATTGCAATTTTTTTGTCTTTGTGCTGTTCAAGGTTTTTCTTGACGTATTCCGGGAATTCACGGAATGTTTCTGTTTTCGGGTCAATCGCACCCTTGAATGTACCTGCTTTATATTCGTAATCATTACGGGTATCAATCAGAATCACGTCATCACGGCTAATCAGCTCGTTCCATTCTTTAGGATCAAGGTAGTGACCCACCAAATCACGTGGCTTTACTTCTACACCTAAAGTTACAATTTCTTTTTTGAGTTTAATTTTCA
Source organism: Acinetobacter calcoaceticus (assembly GCF_051947995.1). Taxonomy (GTDB): domain Bacteria; phylum Pseudomonadota; class Gammaproteobacteria; order Pseudomonadales; family Moraxellaceae; genus Acinetobacter. Next base: position 548,489 of record NZ_JBLVVH010000002.1, read on the forward strand.
TTTTACGGAATGGTTTTTCAGAGCTCTCAGACTCTTTATATTCCATTGCGTTAAAACCTTCGTCCAAAAGGAATTGATGGATTGTATCAATGGCAGCGCGGTCACCTGCAACCGTACCGTTAATTCCTTCAGAAGCGACAATCAGAGTTCCACATAAATTGATGCTATTTACCAAGTCTAAAAGACGTTGTTGCAGACCTGCTGCATCTGAAACTTCTTTAAATTGATATAGTGCCGCAACAACCCAATTATTGGTCGCTTGCTGTTCTACAGGTGCAAGCTGTTCTACAGTAGCGTTCATGGATAACTCCAAATGTATTAAGATAGGAAAATAAGGCGCATATCTTAGCGTGAAATCTGAAAATAAGCGAGAAAACCATAAAATAAATATGGTTTTATAGGAGTTGGTTTTGAGTAACGATCGTCGAATTCCATCATTGACCCCATGTGCAGGGCGCTGTTCAACGGTATTTGGTGATCTGGTCTGTCGTGGTTGTCGTCGCTTTAATCACGAGGTAATTCAGTGGAATACCTATACAGCCGAGCAGCGTTTGATGGTGTGGAAGCGTTTAGATGCGCAACTCGATCAGATTCTTGTGCCTTTGTTGCCACATGCAAATGTACAGCATGTTGAAGGCTTTATTCAAAACAAGCGGATTCGGGTCTTAGACAGCGCCACTACAGGTCGTAAGCTGTATCATGCTTTAAAGCTGTGCGAGAAGAATAAACATTTGGCCCATGAGAGTGGTCTTGGGATTCGTGATGCTCAGGTTAAACCGATCTGGGATGAGTTTGAGCGTCGGGTACTAGCCTTGGCAAAAGCGAGTTATGAGTTGGCATGGTTACGTGCCGATGGCATCAGTAATACTTTAATGCGTGCTTTAGAGCTGGAAGAAGACGAGATTGAACAGCGGAATTCACTTTGATGAGTTAATGGGGGAGATAGATCTCGTCAATATGTTGTGAAGCTCTCATGTTGGTTTAAAACGGGTTGGAATGTTTTAACACATCGAAGTTGTGGGCAAAAGATTTGGCTAAGCTCTACTGTTCTGCAAAAAGAGAGCTGACAAATTCCAGACCAGGAGCTCTACGCTATGGATCTGCTTTAAAGGTTATTTTGCTTAAGCAGAGTGAATAAAAAAAGGATGCATAAGCATCCTTTTTTATCAACGCTAATATGAATTAACGTTTGATGTCGCGTTGAGTCGAGCCTGTGTAAAGCTGACGTGGGCGACCGATTTTGTACGGACCGCTGTGCATTTCTAACCAGTGGCTGATCCAGCCTACTGTACGTGCAAGTGCGAAGATTACCGTAAACATTTCTGTTGGGATACCAATCGCTTTTAAGATGATACCTGAGTAGAAATCTACGTTCGGGTAAAGCTTACGCTCTACGAAGTACGGATCGCTAAGCGCAATACGCTCAAGTTCCATTGCAAGTTGCAATTGTGGATCGTTGATGCCTAAAGCTTCAAGAACTTCGTCACAAGTCTGTTTCATGACTTTAGCACGTGGGTCGAAGTTTTTGTAAACACGGTGACCGAAGCCCATGAGTTTAACTTCTTTACGCTTCACTTTTTCCATGAATTCAGCAACGTTTTCTACGCTACCAATTTCATCGAGCATCTTAAGTACAGCTTCGTTTGCACCACCGTGAGCAGGTCCCCAAAGTGCCGAGATACCAGCAGAGATACATGCATACGGATTCGCACCAGTAGAACCGGCAAGACGAACTGTAGAAGTAGACGCATTTTGTTCGTGGTCAGCATGAAGCGTGAAGATACGATCCATTGCACGTGCAAGAACAGGGTTCACCTTGTAGTCACGGTCAGCAGGCGTTGCAAACATCATGTGCAGGAAGTTTTCTGCATAACCAAGGTCATTACGTGGGTAAATGAATGGCTGACCTACAGTGTACTTGTAGCTCCATGCTGCAAGGGTAGGGATTTTTGCGATTAAGCGAATCGCGGTAATTTCACGGTGATTCACATCTTCGATGTCTAAACCGTTGTGATAGAACGCAGATAACGCACCAACAACACCAACCATTATCGCCATCGGATGGGCATCACGACGGAAACCATTGAAGAAACGGCTGACTTGATCGTGAACCATGGTGTGGTTACGTACTTTAGCGTCAAATTCTGTCTTTTGTTCAGCATTTGGAAGCTCGCCATTTAATAATAAGTAGCAAGTTTCTAAGTAGTCTGCTTGAGTCGCTAATTGATCAATCGGATAGCCACGGTGTAATAACACACCTTTGTCACCATCAATGAATGTGATCTTAGATTCGCAAGCCGCTGTCGCCATAAAACCAGGATCGAAAGTAAAATGACCTGATGCTAATACATCTTTAACGTCAATTACATCTGGGCCCAATGTGCCGCTGTAAATTGGTAATTCAATTTCTTTGCCATCAAGCTGTAATACGGCTTTTTTGCCAGTTGCTGCAGACATTCAATAGATCTCCTGTCCTGGTGAATGATTATCTGACTCGAAATACTAATCTTGTCATGTGCGAATCAGACGGTGTCAAAATTTGCTATAAGATTAGTGGCTACTAAAATTTTGTCAATTATACTTAGGGATAAAAAATGACGTTGCTACAGTCAATTAGTCATTCAGTATCGAAGAAAAAACTGAGTAAAATCACAGCACCGGTCGAGTATAATATGTCAAATCAAGTTTTAGGTGCATAAAAAAAATGAAGCATCAGTACAATTGTAAGTAAATTTATAGATTGGCTATATTTTGATGCTTATAAAATAAATACTTATCGTTTTTCAAAAGCCTGTGGTTCTCTAGGTTTTACCTTTACTGGTCATTAAAAAACGGTTAAAAACTTTACATGTAAACTAATAATTGATTCATTTTGGTGCAATTGATCGTCTAAAAAATGATTGATTGACTTTAGGTATTTAGGATCAGGAAATAGATTATTAATTGATTATATTTAATATATAAATGAGCAGTATTATTTTTGAAGTATGAGTAAAGTGTGATTATTTAGGCAAATAAAAACTTAAAAACGGATTATTTTGAGAAAATATAAGAAAAGAATTTATTAAATTAGAAAGTATCTATAAAAAATAGTATCTTATTTTTATCATTACAAAACAATTAGATAGTATTTTTTGCTTGGGCGCGGTGTTTTTTTGGTCGTTATTATGCATGTGAATGATTCTTATTTAAAGTTTTTTTCGACTAAAGCGAAAGCTGATTGTTTGTATTTTGATATTTCACGTTTTATAATTCGATGTCGTTTATAGGTTAGGCATGTGCTGTGCTTGCCTAACAATGCCAGCTTTCCTTTGAATTAATTCAAACAAACTCCGGATGGAGTTTCTACCTACAGGATGCCCGCTGTGAAAAGCAACAGACCTGTCAATTTGTCCATGGGTCAGGTGTTAGCGGTAAATTTACGCTCACCCGTGGCTATTGCATCAATTCTACACCGTCTATCAGGTGTAATCGTTTTCTTATTAGTCGCTGTTCTTTTATGGATTTTGGATAAATCTTTATCTTCACCAGAAGGATTTGACTACGTTAAAAATGTCGTTTTCGGAAATATCCTTGTACGTTTTGTCGTATGGGTATTTGTAGCTGGATTAATTTTCCACCTAATCGCAGGGATCAAGCATTTGCTTGCTGACCTCGGTTTTGCTGAAGAATTACAAAGCGGTCGTATCGCGGCTACAGTTTCATTGATCTTATCTGTGATCGGTATCGTCGCAGCCTTTGTATGGATTATGTTCTAATGAAAAGTGCTACAGGTTTAACAGGTTCAGGTTCGCGCGATTGGTATATCCAGCGTGTTAGTGCTGTGGTGTTGGCTGCATACACTATTGTTTTATTGGGCTGGATCCTTTGCAATAGCGGATTCGGTTATGAACAGTGGGCTGGCTTTATGCTGACTTTGCCAATGAAGATTTTTTCTTTATTAGCCGTATTATCGCTGGTTGCACACGCTTGGATTGGTATGTGGCAAGTCTTTACTGATTATGTAACGACTCGTCAAATGGGTCCTTCAGCTTCAGGTTTACGCCTTGTACTTACTTCTGCTGTCATTATTTCAGTGATCGTGTACGCAATCTGGGGTATCCAGATTTTCTGGGCAAATTGATAGGAAGAGATCATGGGCGCAATTAACCCTAAAGAAGATTATTCAAATATTCAAAACCTCACTTTCGATGCCGTTATCGTCGGTGGTGGTGGTTCTGGTATGCGCGCTGCTTACCAACTTGCTCAAGCGGGTTTAAAAGTTGCGGTATTAACCAAAGTATTCCCGACACGTTCGCATACAGTTGCTGCACAAGGCGGTATTGGTGCGTCGTTAGGTAACATGCAAGAAGATAACTGGCACTATCACTTCTATGACACGGTTAAAGGTTCTGACTGGTTAGGCGATCAGGACGCAATCGAGTTCATGACACGTGAAGCGCCAAAAGTTGTTTACGAGCTTGAACACTTGGGTATGCCGTTTGACCGTAACCAAGATGGTACGATCTATCAGCGTCCATTCGGTGGTCACTCTGCTAACTACGGTGAAAAAGCGGTTCCACGTGCGTGTGCTGCTGCTGACCGTACAGGTCATGCGTTATTGCATACCTTATACCAAAGCAACGTGAAAATGGGCACCCAGTTCTACGTTGAGTGGATTGCATTAGACTTGATCCGTAATGAAGCGGGTGATGTGCTTGGTGTAACTGCCATTGACCAGGAAACCGGTAACATTGCGGTATTCCAGGCTAAAGCAACCTTGTTTGCTACCGGTGGTGCGGGTCGTGTATATCGCGCATCTACAAACGCCTATATCAATACTGGTGACGGTCTTGGTATGGCTGCTCGTGCAGGTATTCCATTACAGGATATGGAATTCTGGCAATTCCACCCAACGGGTGTTGCAGGCGCAGGCGTATTGTTAACCGAAGGTTGTCGTGGTGAAGGTGCGATTCTTCGTAACAAAGACGGCGAACCGTTCATGGAACGCTATGCACCGACTTTAAAAGACTTGGCGCCACGTGACTTCGTATCACGCTCAATGGACCAGGAAATTAAAGAAGGTCGTGGTTGTGGTCCTAAAGCCGATTATATCTTGCTGGATATGACGCATTTAGGTGCTGAAACGATCATGAAACGTCTTCCATCTGTTTATGAGATTGGTAAGAAGTTCGCAAACGTTGACTGTACGAAAGAGCCGATTCCGGTTGTACCAACAATCCATTATCAAATGGGTGGTATTCCAACCAACATTCATGGTCAGGTGGTTGTGCCACATGGTGTGGAAGAGGGTGAATTCTCTGCGCACTACGATAAGGATACTAAAGAGTATTCTTATAAAGGTACACGTGACTATGTGAAACCTGTGAAAGGTTTCTATGCGATTGGTGAATGTTCTTGCGTATCAGTACATGGTGCGAACCGTTTAGGTACCAACTCATTGCTTGACCTTGTGGTATTTGGTAAAGCTGCGGGCGAACACATCATTGATTACGTGACCAAGCATCATGGCGATGACTATGCACCGCTTCCAACAGATGTATTGGTTAACACTTTAGAGCGTGTACGTAAGCTGGATGAATCAACGTCTGGTGAAAATGCTCAAGAAGTTGCTGATGCAATCCGTGACATCGTACAAGATCACGCAGGTGTATTCCGTACTCAAGCATTGCTTGACAAGGGTGTGAAAGAAATCCTTGCGATTGAACCACGCGTACGTAACATTCATTTAAAAGACAAGTCTCGCGTATTTAACACTGCACGTGTTGAAGCGTTAGAAGTTGAAAACTTGTATGAAGTTGCGAAGGCAACCTTAATCTCTGCTGCTGCACGTAAAGAATGTCGTGGTGCGCATACCGTGGTTGACTATGAGTTGGCACCGGATCACCCAACTTACTCTTACGGTCGCCGTGATGATGAGTGGATGAAGCATACTTTATGGTATTCATCAGACAACCGTCTTGAATATAAGCCAGTACGTTTCAGCCCGTTAACGGTTGAAGCAATTGAACCTAAACCACGTACATTCTAATCGGGAGAACCAAGATGAGTAGAGGCACTCGTACATTCGAAATCTACCGCTATGATCCTGATAAGGATAAAGCGCCGTACATGCAAACTTTTAAACTTGAGTTAACCGACAAGCACCGTATGTTGCTTGATGCGTTACTTGCGTTGAAAGTGCAGGATGAATCATTAACATTCCGTCGCTCTTGCCGTGAAGGTATTTGTGGTTCGGATGGTGTGAACATCAATGGTAAAAATGGTTTGGCGTGCTTGTGGAACTTGAACGACTTGCCAGAGAAGATTGTGATCCGTCCTTTACCTGGTTTGCCAGTTGTAAAAGACTTGGTTGTAGATATGAACCAGTTCTATGACCAGTATGACAAGATTCAGCCGTTCTTGATCAACAACCAGCCAGCACCAGCGAAAGAGCGTTTACAGTCGCAAGCAGAACGTGAACACTTAGATGGCCTATATGAATGTATTCTTTGTGCATGTTGTTCAACTTCATGCCCATCATTCTGGTGGAACCCTGATAAGTTCCTTGGACCATCTGCGTTGTTGAATGCGTACCGCTTTATCATTGACTCTCGTGATACGGCAACACAAGAGCGTTTGGCTCGTTTAGACGACCCGTTCTCTTTGTTCCGTTGTAAAGGGATCATGAACTGTGTGTCTGTATGTCCTAAGGGTTTGAACCCGACAAAGGCGATTGGTCACATTCGTAACATGTTGCTCGATCAAGCAGGCTAATCTGTTTGTTCCAGGCAAGAAAGGAGCCCCGTGAGGGGCTTCTTTTTTATTTTGCGTAAGCATCAAAATTGGTTGAAAAATGTTGGATTAGATAAAGTTGGGCTTGAATTTAAAAAAATTGACCTTAAATATTTATGGATTTTGTTGTTAATTAAAATCATCAAAATCGATATGGTAGATAGGTTGATTTATTTTTAATCAAACTGAGTGCGCTTTGTGCAATATTTGTAGAGAATGTTTATTTTTGATCGATTGGAGTGCAACTTTTATCAAAAGGGCGGTATATTAGAATATAATTTGATATGTGTATTTCGCTGCTTTATAGATGGTATGTGTCAAAAAAATCAATCCAAGCTTGAGAACATGTTAGGATTTCTGCCACAACTGGAATCAAAAAATAAGCAGATTCTTGAGCTTATCTTCAAACAAAGCCTTCAAGATTTGTACAGATTTCATTGAAAAAGTCAATTTAGAAAAGTTAAAAATTTAGTTAATTTTTCTAAAATGATTTGCAAAAAATTGCTCGATGTCATCGAGTATGAAGAATGAGTTATGTGCCTTGAATTGAAGGTGCATGGCTCATTTGTTACATCAAAGGGAATACTCCTGATGTGTAGTAATAATGTCTCAGGGTTGGATGATCTTGGGTAGTAGTGTCGTGTTACCAATTTGGCACTATGAATCATGGGTGTGCTTAAAAGGCAGCCTGTATTATTTTTTGCAATAGGAAATGGGTCCAAAAATGCAAGAAGTTGCTGACGCATTGCGTCTTGACACTGAACTTTCCGCTGATAGTGCAGCGTATATTGAAGAGCTATACGAACAGTACCTAACTTCTCCAACCTCAGTGTCAGAGGATTGGCGTGAATATTTCGATAAATACCCTAAAGGTGATCAACCACACGGCAGTGTGCGCGAGCAATTCCTCCTTCTGGGTCGTAATGCAAGCCGAGTTCAACCTGTTGTTCAAAGCACTGTAAGTACAGAACATGAGCGTCGTCAAATTGGTGTATTACAATTAATCGCTGCTTACCGCAACCGTGGTCATCAAAAAGCTAAACTCGATCCATTAGGTCTTGCGAAACGCGAAGACGTTCCTGACCTCGATTTATCTGCTCACGGTTTAACAAAATCTGATCTTGATACTGTATTCAATACAGGCAACCTTGCCATTGGCAAAGCAGAAGCAACATTGTCTGAAATGGTTGATGCCATGGAAGCAACTTACTGTAGTTCAATCGGTGCAGAATACATGCATATCGTTGACACTAAAGAAAAACGCTGGATTCAGCAGCGTTTGGAAAGTGTTCGCGGTAAATTCAATTATACCAGTGATCAGAAAAAAGGTTTCCTTGAGCGTTTAACTGCTGCTGAAGGCCTGGAAAAATATCTTGGTAATAAATTCGTTGGTGCAAAACGTTTTGGTGTGGAAGGCGGTGAGTCTTTTATTCCGATGATGAACGAAATCATTCAACGTGCAGGTAGCGTAGGTTGTAAAGAAGTTGTGATTGGTATGCCACACCGTGGTCGTCTCAACCTTCTTGTCAATATCATGGGTAAAAACCCGGCTGACCTGTTTGGTGAATTCGAAGGTAAGAGCCTGCATAAGAAAGGTTCGGGCGACGTTAAGTATCACCAAGGTTTCTCTTCAAACGTCATGACTCCAGGTGGCGAAGTTCACTTAGCATTGGCGTTTAACCCATCGCATTTAGAAATCGTTGGTCCGGTCGTTGAAGGTTCGGTTCGTGCGCGTCAAGTCCGTCGTAAAGACATTGGCGGTGATGACGTTCTGCCTGTAATCGTTCATGGTGATGCTGCATTTGCAGGTCAAGGCGTGAACCAGGAAACCTTCCAGATGTCACAAACCCGTGGTTATACCGTGGGTGGTACCGTTCATATCGTGATTAACAACCAAGTTGGTTTCACGACTTCTGATCCACGAGATACACGTTCTACCGAATACTGTACTGACGTTGCCAAAATGATTCAGGCACCGATTTTCCATGTGAATGGTGATGATCCTGAAGCGGTAATTTTTGCGACTCAAATTGCACATGACTTCCGTCACGAATTCCGTAAAGACGTTATCCTGGACTTGTTCTGCTACCGTCGTCGCGGTCACAACGAAGCAGATGAACCATCTGCAACACAACCATTGATGTATCAAGTCATCAGCAAGAAAGCAACGACACGTACGTTGTATGCTGATCAGCTGGTTCAAGAAAAAATTCTTGATCGTGCAAGTGCCGATGCAATGGTTGAAGGCTACCGTTCTGATTTGGAAGCAGGTAACCACGTTGCCAATGCACTGGTTCGTGAACCAAACAAAAAAATGTTTGTCGACTGGTCTCCATATCTGGGCCATGAATATACAGACATCTGGGACACAACATTCAGCATCGATCGTTTGAAAGAGCTTGGTCAGAAGATGAATACATTACCAGAAGGTTTTGTATTGCAACGCCAAGTTCAAAAAGTGATTGATGACCGTGCGAAAATGCAAACAGGTGAAATGCCACTGAACTGGGGTGCTGCTGAAACTTTAGCTTATGCATCTTTGCTTGACGATGGCTTCCTTGTGCGTATCACGGGTGAAGACGTGGGGCGTGGTACATTCTCACACCGTCATGCCAAATTACATAACCAGGTTGATGGTTCTGTTTATATTCCGCTTTGCCACATTAAAGAAAACCAACCGCGTACTGCGATTTATGATTCTTTATTGTCTGAAGAAGCTGTTCTTGCATTTGAATATGGCTACTCAACGACTTTGCCGAAAAGCCTGATCGTTTGGGAAGCGCAATTTGGTGACTTCGCAAACTGTGCGCAAGTTGTAATTGACCAGTTCATCGCTTCGGGTGAAACCAAGTGGGAGCGTGTTTGTGGTCTGACCATGTTGTTGCCACACGGTTACGAAGGTCAAGGTCCAGAGCATTCATCTGCACGTTTAGAGCGCTTCTTACAACTCTGTGCTGAAGACAACATGCAAGTGATGACCCCAACGACACCTGCGCAAATTTTCCATGCGTTACGTCGTCAGGCAGTTCGTCCGATTCGTAAGCCAATGATCGTAATGTCACCAAAATCGTTATTACGTCATAAACTTGCGACTTCAACACTGGATGAATTGGCAAACGGTACATTCCAAACTGTGATCGATGAAATTGATCAAATCAACAAGGCTGACGTAACTCGCCTAGTGCTTTGTGGTGGTAAGGTTTATTACGATTTACTCGAAAAACGTCGTGAGCTTGGTCTTAACCATGTTGCGATCGTTCGTATCGAACAATTGTATCCATATCCAGAGCAACGCTTGGCTGAAGTTATGGCTCAGTATCCAAACATTCAAGAACTTGTTTGGGCACAAGAAGAGCCGAAGAACCAAGGCGCTTGGTTATTCATCGTTCCTCGCTTGTATGAAGACGTTCTTAAATCTGGTAAACAAATCCGTATTAGCTATGCTGGTCGTGAAGCATCTGCCGCACCTGCTTGTGGCTCGCCATACTTGCATGCAAAACAACAAGCTCAGCTCATCAATGACGCACTTGCTATTGAAGTTGAACAATCAGGAGATTCTAAATAATGGCAACCGAAATTAAAGCACCGGTATTTCCAGAGTCAGTTGCTGACGGTACGATCGCAACTTGGCACAAGAAAGTAGGTGAACCTGTATCACGTGATGAAGTGATCTGTGACATTGAAACCGATAAAGTTGTTTTAGAAGTGGTTGCTCCAGCTGATGGTAGCCTTGTTGCAATCATCAAAGATGAAGGCGATACCGTTCTTTCTGACGAAGTGATTGCTCAATTCGAAGCTGGTGCTGTTTCTGCGGCTGCTCCTGAAGCTGCTGCACCAGCAGAAGCGGCGGCTGCTGCATCTGCACCTGCGGCTGCTGCATCAACTCAACCAGTTGATCAAAACCAAGCACCTGCAGTGCGTAAAGCATTATCTGAAACCGGTATCAATGCTGCTGACGTTCAAGGTACAGGCCGTGGTGGTCGCATCACTAAAGAAGATGTTGCGAACCATAAGCCAGGTACATCAGTTCAACCATTAAGCGTTGCTGTAGGCGAGCGTATCGAGAAACGTGTACCAATGACACGTTTACGTAAGCGTGTTGCTGAGCGTTTATTGGCAGCGACACAACAAACTGCAATGTTAACTACGTTCAACGAAGTGAACATGAAGCCAATCATGGAAATGCGTAAGCAATATAAAGATGCTTTCGAAAAACGTCATGGTGCTCGTTTAGGCTTTATGTCTTTCTTCGTTAAAGCGGCAACTGAAGCATTGAAACGCTACCCAGCTGTAAACGCATCTATTGATGGCGATGATATCGTTTATCACGGTTTCTATGACATCGGTGTAGCAGTTTCTTCTGACCGTGGTCTGGTTGTCCCTGTACTTCGTGATACTGACCGTATGAACTATGCAGAAGTTGAAAACGGTATCCGTGACTATGCATTTAAAGCACGTGACGGTAAGTTAGGTATCGAAGACATGACTGGCGGTACGTTCACAATCACCAACGGCGGTACTTTCGGTTCATTGCTTTCAACTCCTATTTTAAACCAGCCACAAACTGCAATCTTGGGTATGCATAAAATCCAAGAGCGTCCTATGGCGGTGAATGGTCAAGTTGAAATCTTGCCAATGATGTATTTAGCGCTTTCTTATGACCACCGTTTAATCGATGGTAAAGAAGCTGTAGGTTTCTTGGTAACAATCAAAGAATTGTTAGAAGAGCCAGCTAAACTCATTCTTGACCTATAATTTTTTATTTAAAAATCCCCCTAAGCCTCTCTTGAATTACAAGAGGGGCTTTCACAAGTCTGATCAGTTTCAAGGTTTGTGAAATTTCTTCTCAGATAAAGGAAGATAGGGGAGATTCATTGGAGATAAAGATGTCTCAACAGTTTGATCTTGTTGTCATTGGCGGTGGACCTGGTGGTTATGAAGCGGCGATTCGTGCAGCTCAACTTGGTTTCAAAGTCGCTTGTATCGAAAAACGTATTCACAACGGTAAGCCATCTTTAGGTGGTACCTGTTTAAACGTGGGTTGTATCCCTTCTAAAGCATTGCTTGACTCTTCTCACCGTTACGAAGCAACTGTTCACGAACTTGCTGAACACGGTATTACCACGGGTGAAGTTAAATTTGATTTAGACACTTTGTTGGCACGTAAAGACAAAGTTGTAGATCAATTGACTGGTGGTGTTGCTCAATTACTGAAAGGTAATGGTATCGAGTGGTTACAAGGTACGGGTAAATTACTTGCAGGTAAAAAAGTAGAATTCACACCGTTTGAAGGCGATGTACAGGTTTTAGAACCGAAGTACGTGATCCTTGCAACGGGTTCTGTACCTGTCAATATTCCAGTCGCTCCTGTTGATGAAGACTTGATTGTTGACTCTACTGGCGCATTAAAATTCCCTGAAGTTCCTAAGCGTCTTGGTGTGATCGGTGCGGGTGTGATCGGTCTAGAGCTTGGTTCGGTATGGCGTCGTCTCGGTTCAGAAGTTGTTGTGTTTGAAGCATTAGATGCTTTCTTGCCAATGGCAGACAAAGCTTTGTCGAAGGAATATCAAAAAATCTTGAAAAAACAAGGTTTAGATATCCGTATCGGTGCAAAAGTTTCTGGTACTGAAGTGAATGGTCGCGAAGTAACGGTTAAATATAACCAGGCTGGCGAAGACAAAGAACAAGTTTTTGACAAGTTAATCGTTTGTGTAGGCCGTAAAGCATATGCAGAAGGTTTATTGGCAGAAGATTCTGGCATTAAACTCACTGAACGTGGTTTGGTTGATGTCAATGATCAGTGCCAAACATCTGTTGAAGGTGTTTATGCGATTGGTGACTTGGTACGCGGTCCAATGCTTGCACATAAAGCAATGGAAGAAGGCGTAATGGCAGTTGAACGTATTCACGGTCATGCTGCTCAAGTAAACTACGACACCATCATCAGCGTGATTTACACGCATCCAGAAGCAGCTTGGGTCGGTTTAACTGAAGAACAAGCCGCTGAAAAAGGTCATGAAGTTAAAGCTGGTCAATTCCCGTTTGCGGTGAATGGTCGTGCATTAGCTGCCGGTGATACTGCTGGTTTTGTGAAATTCGTTGCTGATGCGAAAACAGATCGTCTTTTAGGTATGCACGTTGTGGGTCCTAATGCATCTGACATCGTACACCAAGGTATGATCGCGCTTGAATTCGTTTCTTCTGTTGAAGACTTGCAATTGATGACTTTCGGTCACCCAACTTTCTCTGAAGTTGTACATGAAGCAGCGCTTTCTGTTGACGGTCGTGCAATCCACGCGATTCAACGCAAGCGTAAATAAAACATAAAGTGTGGTTCGCCACACTTTTTTGAATGATGATGATTGCCTGCTTCAGGCAATCATTTATTCAATATGTAGCAGCCTGATTTTAAGAAGACCGGGCTGTATCACACAAACAACATAGTAGGTAACTAAATGAACTTACATGAGTATCAAGCTAAAGCATTATTGAAAGAATATGGCATGCCAGTACAAGAAGGTATCTTGGCAACAAATGCAGACGAAGCAGTTGCTGCATTTGAACAGCTTGGTGGTAAATTCGCGGTAATGAAAGCGCAAGTTCATGCTGGTGGTCGTGGTAAGGCTGGCGGCGTTAAAGTTGCAAAATCTAAAGAAGATGTCATCGAATTTGCTAACAACATCATTGGTACTCGTCTTGTAACGTATCAAACTGATGCAAATGGTCAACCAGTAAACAGCATCATCGTTGCTGAAGACGTTTACCCAGTTGAGCGTGAGCTTTACTTGGGCGCGGTTGTAGACCGTTCTAGCCGTCGTATTACTTTCATGGCTTCTACCGAAGGTGGTGTAGAAATCGAGAAAGTTGCGGAAGAAACGCCTGAAAAAATTATCAAAGTTGAAGTTGATCCTTTAGTTGGCTTACAACCATTCCAAGCACGTGAAGTTGCGTTTGCTTTAGGTTTGAAAGACAAGCAAGTGAGCCAATTTGTTAAAATTATGGGCGCTGCTTACCAAGCATTTGTAGAAAATGACTTTGCATTATTTGAAATTAACCCACTTTCAGTTCGTGAAAATGGCGATATTTTATGTGTAGATGCGAAAGTAGGTATCGACTCTAACGCGCTTTACCGTTTACCTAAAGTTGCTGCTTTACGTGACAAAACTCAAGAAAACGAGCGTGAATTAAAAGCATCTGAATTTGATCTTAACTATGTTGCTTTAGAAGGTAACATCGGTTGTATGGTGAACGGTGCTGGTCTTGCAATGGCAACAATGGACATCATTAAACTTTATGGTGGTCAGCCTGCAAACTTCCTTGACGTTGGTGGCGGTGCAACCAAAGAGCGTGTAATCGAAGCGTTCAAAATCATCCTTGCTGATACTTCTGTACAAGGTGTTTTAATCAACATCTTCGGTGGTATCGTACGTTGTGACATGATTGCTGAAGCAATTATTGCAGCGGTTCAAGAAGTAAACGTAACTGTTCCAGTTGTTGTTCGTTTAGAAGGTAACAACGCTGAGTTAGGTGCTAAATTACTTGATGAATCTGGTTTGAAATTAATTTCTGCGAACGGTTTATCTGATGCCGCAGAAAAAGTTGTAGCTGCAGTTAAAGCGTAAGGAGTATCAATCATGAGCGTATTAATTAATAAAGACACTAAAGTATTGGTACAAGGTTTTACTGGTAAAAACGGTACTTTCCACTCTGCACAAGCTTTAGACTACGGTACAAAAGTTGTTGGTGGTGTTACTCCAGGTAAAGGTGGTACAACTCACCTTGACCTACCAGTATTCAACACAATGAAAGAAGCGGTACGTGAAACAAATGCTGATGCATCTGTAATCTATGTACCAGCTCCATTCGTTTTAGACTCAATCGTTGAAGCGGTTGATTCAGGTGTTGGCCTGATCGTTGTGATCACTGAAGGTGTTCCAACCATCGACATGCTTAAAGCAAAACGCTACTTGGAAACTAACGGTAACGGTACTCGTTTAGTTGGTCCTAACTGCCCAGGCGTAATCACTCCGGGTGAATGTAAGATCGGTATTATGCCTGGTCACATCCACCAACCAGGTCGTATTGGTATCATCTCACGTTCAGGTACATTGACTTATGAAGCTGTTGCTCAAACAACTAAGCTTGGTTTAGGTCAGTCTACTTGTATCGGTATTGGTGGTGACCCAATCCCAGGTATGAACCAGATCGAAGCGCTTCAATTATTCCAAGACGATCCAGATACTGATGCAATCATCATGATCGGTGAGATCGGTGGTACAGCGGAAGAAGAAGCTGCTGAATTCATCAAATCTAACGTGACTAAACCTGTAGTCGGTTACATCGCTGGTGTAACTGCGCCTAAAGGTAAGCGTATGGGTCACGCTGGTGCGATTATTTCTGGTGGTCAAGGTACTGCTGAAGAGAAATTCGCTGCATTTGAACGTGCGGGAATGGCTTACACGCGTAGCCCAGCTGAGCTTGGTTCAACGATGTTGCAAGTTTTAAAAGAGAAAGGTTTAGCGTAATACGTTAGATTTTTAATCTTTAAAAAGCCCCAATGGAGACATTGGGGTTTTTTATTGCCTGAAAAATTTAGGTGGGCGCTATCAATATAAGTAGGTTTGTCGATAAAAACTGAGCCTCAATCAAAATTAAAATTCAGCATTCCAGCCTGAATATCTGCCTTAAACATTAACTGATTGTCTATTTTTTGTGCGTTTTGAAAAATTGAATGAGCTGCTTAAATTTCAATAACTTGTACCAAAGTGACAAAAATATTCACCTTTTGACCAAAAAGGAAAAGTATAAAAAAGATGAATTTTAATCTCTGGTATTTTTAAGTTGATGTTTTAAATCATGAAAAAAACAAAACTGGAATTGTTGTGTATTAAGCGGTAAAAGTGTGATCTGGTTTGCGCAATTTTATTGAAAATGTTGTCTTTATGTATATTATTGTTTCTGAATTGCATAGCTTTTTTACAAAGATTTTAAACAGTTTGGGGTGAAGCTAAGTAATGAAAAATCAATTAAATTTTTATGGATACTCTCAAATGAAAAAATTAAGTTTAGGGCTTGCTCTCCTGGCTGTATGTGCAACATCTACGACTTTTGCTGCTACTGGTGTCATCACTTTTACTGGTCAGCTGGTTGCTGGAACTTGTAGTGCTAACGTTGCTGGAAGTGGCAATGCATCTGCATCTGTAACTTTACCAACTGTAAATACGGCTGCTTTGGGTGCTGCGAATGCAACGGCGGGTACTACTGCATTTAAAATCAACTTATCGGGTGCTGGTTGTACAGCAAGCAGCTTAAATGCAACACCTTACTTTGAATCAGAAGTTGCTAAAGTCAATGCAGCAGGTCGTTTAATTAATACAGCTACAAGCGGGGCAACACTGGTAGATATCCAGTTGTTGACGAATAACCAGACTGTTATTGATGTAAATGCGCCAGCACCAGCTCAGTCGAGCAGTGTAGGTGTTTCTGCTGGTACAAATAGCAATGACTTCAATTACTTTGCTCGTTATTTCGCAACCGGTGCAACTACTGCTGGTGCAGTAACGTCATCAGTAAGCTACAGCATTATTTATAAATAATTGTAGTTTCATTTTGATTGGTTCAGGGGAAATATAAGAATATGCGTATCTCATCGATTGCCTTTCGCATTGCAATGCTCAGTTCAATCTCTACTGCAACATTTGCAGGAGTGACGATTACAGGGACGCGTATTATTTTTCCTTCCAACCAAAATACGGTCACGGTTCAATTGAACAATCCTGACGATCGTCCTGCATTAATTCAGACATGGTTAGACAATGGTGACCCGCATCAGATCCCAGAGGCGGATAAGATTCCGTTTATCTTAACGCCTCCTTTAGCCCAAATTGCTTCAAATAAAGGTCAAATGCTTCGCTTAATTGCGAAAGATACCTCAGCTTTGCCTCAGGATAGAGAAAGCTTATATTGGTTTAATATTTTGGATATGCCTGCATCTGAACAGGTTGAGACAGCAGAAAAAAATAAATTACAGGTGTCGATTCGTTCACGTATTAAACTATTTTATCGTCCTATCAATTTAAAAATCTCACAGGAAAAAGCATTTTCCAGTGTTAACTTTAAATATAATGAAACTAATAAAAGCGTGACGGTGAATAACCCATCTCCTTATTATTTAAATTTTTATAATGTCAGTTTGAATCCGGAAAAAGAGAATTTTGTTTATGCTGATCCTTTAATGGTTGCACCTTATTCTACGGAGAGTTTTAAACCAGAAATCCAATTTAAGCCTCAAAAAATTAGCTATTTACTGATTAATGATTATGGTGGAAATCAGGCTTATCAAGCCGTAATCAATGGCGAAGAATAAATGAATGCTGCATTCAGATATAGCTTCATTTTTTTATGCATGCAGGGCAGTTATGCAGCAGAAAATGAAAATATCAATCAGAAACTGCAAGCGAGAGATGGCTCAAATAACCTGATTTATACCTTTGATGCCCGTGCATTGTTTGGCGGACGCAATCAGGACATTGATTTAACTTCATTTCGGCAGGTCAATGGGGTTGCTGAGGGAGTATACTCACTCAATACCAGTATTAACAATCAACGTGGATTAGGCCAGCTAACGCTTAAATTCGAGCATTTGAATGCCGAGCTGACGGCGGTGCTATGTATTGATGAGCAATTGTTGAAACGACTGGATCTACGTCCAGAAATCTTGGTAAAACTACCTAAAAAACCATGTCTCACAATTAAAGAGCTCAATCCAGATGCCTACTATGATCTGGATATGTCGGCATTAAGTCTGGATATTTCTTTACCTTTAGCAATTATTAATCAACGGCCAGAAGGATATATTGCACCTGAACGATTTGATCAGGGGGTTACTGCTGCTTATATCGGTTACGATTTTAATCGTTACACCAGTAAATTGAACCAGCAAGAGCAAGTTAGCAGCAATTATCTGAATTTAACCGGTGGATTCAATTTCAGTCGTTTTAACTTTCGTCATGCTGGAAGTTTTGACTCAGATGGAGCGCAACTCGGTGGTTATCAATCTTATCTGAATGTTTTGTCTACAGATATTCCTGCTCTGAAAGCACGGCTAGAAATGGGTGACTTTAATACCCAGACTTATGCGATTGATTCGGCGCAAATACGAGGGTTACAGCTTGCTTCCGATATTAGTATGCTTCCGATGTCGCAACGCAGCTATGCACCTTTGATTCGTGGTTTGGCCAATACCAATGCTTTGGTTTCTGTGTTTCAGAATGGCCGAAAAATTTACGAACGTACAGTACCGGCTGGTGAGTTTGAGTTTAATGATCTCACAGCGGTCAATAACAATGGTGATTTAACTGTTCAGGTCACAGAAAATGGTGGGGAAAAACATAGCTTTATTGTGCCGATGCAAGGCAATATGAACCTTGTTCGAATGGGGCAATTAAATTACGACATTGCTTCTGGGCAATACAAAATCAACAATAAAACATCAGATGATTATATTGGTCAGCTCAGCGCTGAATATGGCTTGAGCAACTATTCCAGCTTATATCTTGGCAGCAATCTCAGTCATGTTTTTCAGAGTTATTTATTCGGTTTTGGACAAAATACAAGGCTAGGCGGACTAAGATTTGATGCGGAAAAATCAAATGCGACCTTAGCAAAAAATGACTATGCGGGTTGGCGGTATAAAGCTGCTTATCAATATAGCTATAGTCCGCTGAATACTTTTTTGAACGTTTCAGCACAATATCAAGATCGTGAATACATGACATTAAGTAATACCATGTCTTTACGAAATTTTAATGATTTGAATCAAGCTGAAATCGATAGTCTTTTCCTCACTTATTTATTAAAACAGCAATTTAATATTTCGCTTTATCAAAACTTTAAAGAGGGTTTTGGCTCTGTTTATTTAAATGCAACTCAAAATAAATACTGGAATACAGATAAAGACTATGTGCAATATAGTATTAACTATAGCAATCGCTGGAATAGATTGAGCTATTCTATTGGTTATAGTCAAAATAATAATCAGTTAAATGATTTTGGAAAAGAAAATAAGGTATATCTGAGCTTTTCTTTACCTTTAGAGTGGCGTAAAAAGCAGGCAAATCTATATTCGAATATTCAATATGCAGATAACGTCGGTCATCCAACCACAGCGAATGTAGGTCTCACGGGAACATTAGGGGAAAATAATCAATTCAATTATGGGTTAACCACGACTCAGAACTGGAACAATGGAAAAAATAATTCTGCTGTTTCAGCCAATATGAATTATAGCCTGCCTCAAATACAACTGGGTGCTGTGACGGGCTGGAGTGATGATCAGACCCAATATGGTTTCAGTGCGAAAGGTGCTATTGTCGCTCATCCTTATGGAATTACCGCAACCAATAATTTATCGGATACCTTTACCATTGTTCATGCAAAGGGTGCGCATGGCGCTGATGTTGTTAATGCATGGGGAAGTAAAATCGATTATTGGGGCAATGCGATTTATGCCAATGTTTCTCCTTATGAAGCCAATACCATCCGTTTAGATACCAAGCATTTGCCTCTGGATGTGAATTTAAGTGCAAATCAGGCTGAAGTGATTCCACGTCGTTATAGTTCAACCTTAATCAAATTTGACGTCGAGCAAAGCTCAAATATTTTATTAAATGTACAAGTTAAGGGTGAACATCAGCAAATCCCGATTGGTGTACAAGCGGTGAATCAGGCAGGACAAGTCGCAGGCATGTTTGGTCAGTCAAATCAGCTATTTATAGAAAAAGCACAATTATTAAAACAAGATCTATATGTGCAATGGGGAATGAGTGAATCTTACACTTGCCATATTGATGCACCAGAAAAACTGCTTCCGAAAAGTAAGCAACCGAATCGTATACAGATGATCGATGTGGAGTGTAAATAATCATGCTAAAAAAATATGGATTTACGCTCTTATTTACTGTTTTAGGCATGGCTCTGGGACAACATGCTTATGCTACGGATAATGGTGTGTGTACTTCGAACCCAACTCAGCCTTTGGCGACCAATACTAGTAGTATTACCAACTCAACTTCAAACTGGACACTTGTCACCAACTTTGCCACATCGATTGCGGCTTATTCTTTGGTGAATTGTTCAAACAAAATCACGGATAATTTCCCTGACCGAAAAACTACATCTTTCACTACAGTGGGAAGTAACGTCAACTTTGATCAAACGATCACTTATGCAGGTTCTACGTATTACAAAATCGTCAACAGCAGTAGTCCTTACTTTAATCAATATGCGTATGTGACTTTTCAAATACAGGATACCAAGTCTGGAAAGCCCGTTGTTGCTTTAGCCAAGACGGTGAGCTTGTATAACAATGCGACAGGGGAGTCTGCGACCCAAGGCGTCAATATTGTTAATTTGAAGTTTTATTTTACTTCTGGATTGACCGAAAGTACGCCAGCAGTGCAGCTTGATTTAGGCAAGGTCACTGTGGATATGACCGAAGGATCGAACCGTTATATCGATAGTCAATCTGGCTTTGTGCAATTAACAGTGAATCCAGAAAATACCAAAACCTGTAGCTTAAACAATCCGATTGTGACTTTACCTACGATTGCAACCAGCGCTTTAGCAACAGCAGGTACGGAAGCTGGCGGGAAAACGCCTTTTTCAATCACGGCGACTTGTAGCAATAGCTTAGCTAATACCCAGTTGTATTTTACGATGAGCGATAATGCCAATGTCGCGAATAGCACTAACGTATTGAGCAATAGCAATGCTGCAACCAGTAATGTCGGCATTCGAGTGTATGATGTATCTAATAATTCAGCGATTAACTACGGCACAGAATATTCATTTGGTCGGTTGGGCACAGGATCAAATCCAGCTTTAACTAAAAATTTCTATGCAAAATATTATAAGAAAGATAATGTTGCCGCCGTCGCGGGGAGTGTTAATGCGCAGGCGACCGTCATGGTGAACTACAAATAAAAGTGCAATAAAAAAGAGCCTTACAATGAAGGCTCTTTTTTATTTATATCGGACTTATTCTGCTTTTGGTTTATTTAGGTTTTGAGTCAAGCCATTGATATCACCACCTTGCAGACCGAGTTCATTCATCAGGCTATCAATTAAGGGCGCTTGTGAACGGTAGCGTAGGGCACTATTCACCACCTGATCAGACAATGACGTTGAACCGTTTTCTGTTCCTTCACCTGAAGTTGCAGAAGCACCTGCAAAGCCATTTAAACCATTGACTTGCAAGATCTTGATGTCATCAATATTTTCCATCGGTTTCACGCTTTCACGGATAATCTCAGGTAAATGCTTCAATAATGCCAGACGCACTTGCATTTCAACCTGTTCCGCAGAAAGGGTATTGGCTGCTTCATTGACTGCACGCGCACCTTCTGCATCGACTTGATATTGTTTTTCTAAAGCCTGCGCCAGCAACACTTTTGCATCTGCTTCACCTTTCGCTTTTAAGCGGATTTTTTCAGCGTCTGCTTCTGCTGCAATACGTACTGCTTCTGCTTCATCGGCAGCAGCTTTTTTACCTGCATCTGCCGCAACAGTAATGGCAATCGCTTCTTTTTCAGCAGTTTGTTTCGCTGCAACCAGTTCAACCGCTTTTTGACGTTCAGCACGCTGGGTTTCACGGACAGTGACAACTTCTTCCTCTGCTTTTACCGCCTCAGCACGGGCTTTGTCGGCCTGAGCCTTCGCTTCTGATTCGGCACGGGATTTTTCAGCAATGGCAATGGCACGATCCTGTTCAGCCAGCTCAATCGTTTTCTTCTGTTCAACCTGAGCTTTCTGGATTAATTGTGCTTTTTGAATATTCTCGTTTTCGACATCACGTGCAGAAGCAATTCGTTTAATTTCGACTTCACGTTCAGCCGCAATACGTGCTTCTTCAGCTTCACGTTTTTTACCCGCTTCCTGAGAGGCAATTTCAGCCAATTGTTCGGCTTTACGGATGGAAATTTCACGTTCCTGTTCCAGCTTGGCATATTCTTCTTCACGTGAAATGCCGAGACGGGCACGTTCAGCTTCAAGATTTTTGGCACGGATCGCCAAGTCAGCATCTTGCTCAATGTCGTTACGCTTTTTACGGCGGTCCTCAATGGTTTCAGTCAGCTTGGTTAAACCTTCTGCATCGAAGGCATTTTGCGGGTTAAAAAATTTAAAGCTGGTTTGATCGAGGCCTGTTAAAGACACCGTTTCAAGCTCCAAACCATTCTTGGATAAATCTTCCGAAACCACCTGCTGAACTTTTTGCACAAAGTCGACACGCTTCTCATGCAGTTCTTCCATTGCCATTTCAGCAGCCACCGCTCGCAGTGAATCGACAAATTTACCTTCAACCAGATCCTTTAGCTCTGGTGGAGACATGGTTTTACGGCCTAAGGTCTGGGCCGCGGTTGCAATGGATTCTGCAATCGGTTTAACACGCACATAGAATTCCGCCATGACATCGACACGCATACGGTCACGGGTAATCAAAGCCTGATCCGCAGCACGCTTTACTTCTAAGCGTAAAGTGTTCATGTTGACCGGAATAATTTCATGTAGAACAGGAAGCACGATTGCGCCTCCATTTAAAATGACTTTTTCACCACCAAAACCAGTACGGACAAAAGACACTTCTTTGCTTGATCGCGTATATAGACGTGCGATGACGATACCAATAAAAACCAGTGCCGCAAAAATAACACCTGTAATAATTAAAATTTCAGTCAATGCTGAACTCAACATTTAAACACCCTCATGTAATAAATATAAAAACTAAGAAACAATCGCCTGGAATCCAATTTTGGTTCTTTGCGTTAAAATAACGTCCTGGCCTTGGTAGAAAACCGTATCAAGTTCCGGCTCGACTAGGATGTAATGCGTCTGACCAAACTGGTCTTTAACCTTGGCTTGTGCCGGGGAGTTTGGTTTGGCTTCACCTAAGATAATGTGAGCGGTACGACCAATCAGGTCATCATGCTGAATGGCTGTGGTTTCATCTCTAGGAATAATCTTGGCAATCAGTGCTGCGCTATAACGTACCAGTGGCATGGCTAGGAACAGGCAGGCAGGTGCAATGATCCATGCAGAAAAATAATGTTCAGTGAACTGGAAAAAAACATCCTGAATAATCAGACCGGTTAATGCATACACGGTTAAGAAAATAATTAACCAGATCAGTAACGGAACTTTGCCCAGATAAAGCCATTCTAAAAGCTGGGTAAACAAATTTTCTGACTGTTCCAGTGAAACATCGGCATGGTCGATATCGGTCAGGCTATCAGGGAGAAACTGTTCCAGAAAGCTGGAACTGCCGCCCACTAAAAGTAGGATTAATTCGAGGACACCAATAAATAGACATAGCATTAAGGCAATGCTAAAAATAGTATTAGAAGGGTGTGTTAATAAATCCCAGATCATCAGAGTTTCTCTTATTTCTTTTAGAGATAATTAATAAATTTTTTATAAAAATAAAACAGTTATAAGAATAAATCTAATGCGACTGAATTTCAACCTAAATCGTTCAGATTATGACAGGCGAAAAAAAACGCAATGATTGGGGTTGTCATTGCGTTGAACAACGAATCTGTTTAAAACAGTTTCGGTTGAAAGGAGAAATGTCATGAGATTAGTGTTTGCTAATCTACAACGCAATCATATTTAAAATCCCGACCAAGTTCATAGGTATTCATGTTAATAACTGTTAATACATGTTAATAAGTGACAAAAAGTGTTAGTTTTATATTTTATCTATAAGTTCTAAAATTAAACTTAAATCAAATGCTTATATTAAAAAAAGCCCTGAAACGGGCTTTTTATATGAAAAATAACGTAAATTAGAATTTAAATAATCCTAAGCCATCTTTTACTTCATCTAAAGTCTGTTGAGTAATAATCCGGCATTTTTCAGTCCCTTGTTTAAGGACATCCATGATGTAATCCGGATCTTTTTCTAACTCGGCACGACGTTCACGAATCGGTGTAATCAGCTCTTTCAATACACCTTCCAGACGTTTTTTCACCGTACCATCGCCTAAACCCCCACGACGATAATGTGCTTTTAACTCTTCCACTTCTTCTTTATTCGGATCAAAAGCATCTAAATAAGTGAATACAATGTTACCTTCAACCTGACCTGGATCTTCAATACGTAAGTGATTCGGGTCGGTATACATGGCATTGACGGCTTTCTTGATGTCTTTGTCAGAAGCATTCAGCACAATGGTATTGCCTAATGATTTAGACATTTTTGCTTTACCGTCAAACCCTGGTAAACGTGCCATGTTTGACAAGAGGGCTTTACATTCTGGTAATAGGTCATGACCAATTTGGCGGTTCACACGACGTACCACTTCGTTGGTTTGTTCGATCATTGGAATCTGATCTTCGCCCACAGGCACAACAGTTGCTTTAAATGCAGTGATATCTGCCGCTTGCGCAATCGGGTAGCACAGGAAGCCCGCTGGAATATCACGCTCAAAACCACGCATCTGGATCTCAGATTTGATGGTCGGGTTACGCTCTAAACGTGCAACAGTCACGTAGTTGAGGTAAAGCATGGTCAATTCATTCAGTGCAGGTAAGCAAGATTGCACACAAATTGTGGTTTTGGTTGGGTCAATGCCGACTGCCAAATAATCTAGTGCAACCTGAAGAATGTTGTTGCGGACTTTATCTGGATTATCTGCATTGTCTGTCATTGCCTGAGCATCAGCCAATAATAGGTGTTGATGATGACTGTCTTGTAGACCTACACGAGATCGTAATGAACCGACAAAGTGTCCAAGATGAAGTTGTCCAGTTGGACGGTCGCCTGTCAAAATGATTGGACGTTGATCAATATTACTCATGATATGTTCCAAGATTCAGTTATTTCATAGATATAAGATTGATATTATTGTACGAGAAATAAATTTTTTTCGTCAGCGATAATTTTAACTTTTTCTGAAAAATAATATTGTGAATATACTGAGGGAATCTACAATAGCGACATAAATACAAATTAGGAAATAAAAATGGCGAGTGGTTTATTATTATTACTGGATGATATCGCGACGATTCTGGATGACGTTGCTGTAATGAGCAAAATGGCAGCCAAAAAAACTGCGGGTGTATTGGGCGATGACTTGGCGCTGAATGCACAACAGGTCAGTGGTGTGCGTGCAGATCGTGAGTTGCCTGTTGTCTGGAGTGTTGCCAAAGGGTCATTTGTTAATAAGTTAATTCTGGTGCCATTAGCCTTGCTCATCAGTGTGGTTGCGCCGTGGCTCATTAATCCCTTGTTGATGATTGGTGGTCTGTTTTTATGTTATGAAGGTGTCGAAAAGGTCGTTCATACCTTGAAGCATAAAAAAGCCAAAACCACAGAAGAGGCAAGTGAAGATTTACAGGAAGTCGAAGTTGATCTGGCGAAATTTGAGAAGGAAAAAGTAAAAGGTGCGATTCGTACCGACTTTATCTTATCGGCTGAAATTGTGGTGATTTCGTTAGGTACAGTTGCAACAGCAGCGTTTACGACTAAAGTGACAGTATTAAGTATTATTGCAATTGTCATGACGGTCGGGGTGTATGGTCTGGTTGCAATGATCGTTAAAATTGACGATTTAGGTTTATATTTAACCCAGCAGGCTTCTGAGTTTAAGAATAAAATAGGACGTGGTTTACTTGGTTTTGCTCCAATTTTGATGAAAACACTTTCAATTGTTGGAACAATTGCCATGTTTTTAGTCGGTGGCGGTATTATCTCGCATACCATTCCATTACTGCATCATTTTACAGAAGAAACAGTTGATCATTTAGAGCTGATTCCAAGTGTAGGTTCAATCATTGGTGCATTGACGCCAACATTAATCAATCTTGGAATTGGTCTGGTAGCTGGAGCAATTGTATTGCTTATTGTCGGCTTGATTCAGAAAGTTTGGCCGAAGGCATCAACTTAAACCCGAATCGTCATCATCAAAATTATGTGAGGTCGTTATGCGCTGGAAAGGTCGTCGAGTCAGTACCAATGTTGAAGACCGTCGTGGTGGTGGCGGAGCAAAAGCAGGTGGTATCAGTATATTAGGTCTGGTTGTGGCGTTTGTTGCCTGGAAATTCTTTGGCGTCGATCCGCAACAGGCATATCAGGCTACGCAAGCTGTGACAGCACAATCTTCTCAGCAAGGCAGTGCACCGCAAAGCTTAACGGCTGAGCAGAAAGAAGCGAGTGATTTTGTCGGTACGGTGCTGGCAGATACAGAAGATACCTGGACACCGATTTTCCAGCAATTGGGAATGACTTACAAGCCACCTCGTCTAGTACTCTTTAGTGGCGTGGTCAGATCAGGTTGCGGTACAGCACAGGCTGCAATGGGGCCATTCTATTGTCCAGCAGATCAAAAGGTCTATATTGATACTTCTTTCTTTAAAGATATGCGCCAGCAGATGGGCATTTCAGGTGAGCAGAACCAGACAGAGCTTTCCCGTCAGGATCAGGCAGGAGATTTTGCCCAAGCTTATGTGATAGCGCATGAAGTGGGACATCATATCCAGAATCTGTTAGGTATTTCAGATCAGGTACAGCAAGCCCGTGCTCAGGCGAGCCAAGCGCAGGGCAATCAACTTTCTGTGCGTCTGGAATTACAAGCTGACTGTTTTGCGGGTATCTGGGCGCATCAAAATCAGCAGCGTACTCAATTCCTTGAGCAAGGGGATATTGAAGAAGCGATGGATGCCGCTGAAAAAATTGGTGATGACTATCTGCAGCGCCGTGCCACAGGACAGGTGGTTCCCGACAGTTTTACCCATGGCACCAGTGAACAGCGGATGCAGTGGTTTCAGACCGGTTTAAAATCGGGTGATGTCAACCAATGTAATACTTTTAAGTGAGCAGCCTCGCTGCTTTTTTGTCCTTGATTTTTATACGGAAGATATACGAAGCCTAAGAAGATTTAACGTAAAATAACATGTCTATGCTGAATTGAGGATGACTGGTTTACGACTGCATCTAAATCATTTGTAAATAAAAACTAAATCATCAGTGAGTAAAACTGCAGCATAGACCTTCATTCTTTATTTAATCGCAAAAACAATGAGCTTTTAAATTGCAATAGCGATTTTAAAGTTTAAATAAATGATGTGTGTTGAAAATTGAAATAAATAAAGAGGTTGTATGGGTAATTATTTTCTTTTACAAGCATTAACGGTAATTTTTGCATTATCCATTGCCACGACCATTTTTAATAAACGAATACTTGGTTTTCCCCAAGCGATTGGTGTTCCGATTGTTTCAGCGATTTTTGTCTTTATTTTACAGTGGGGTGCAAGTCTATTAAATGGTAATCAGTTTATTACCATTAATATTCATAACATTGAAGCTGCTGTACGAAATATTGATTTCTATGATTTTTTAATTAATGGTGTGATTTGCTTTATTTTAACCTCTTCTGCACTTAAGTTTAAAATTTCGGATTTAAAAAACTATTGGAAACCTATTGGTATTTTAGCCACCATTGCATTAGTGCTATGTGCTGGATTCTATGCAGGTTTATTGTATTTATTTCAGTGGTTGGTTGGCTATCCAGTCCCGATTGGCGTTTTATTGTTATTAGGCGCAGCACTTGGGGCGACGGATCCAATTGGTGTCAAAGGGGTGCTTAGTTCAATTCGAGCGCCCCACCATCTCATGGTAAAGTTGGAAGGTGAGTCTTTATTTAACGATGCCATGTGTATTGCCTTATTTATGACTTTATTAAAAGTCCTGCAAGGGGAGCATTTTTCCTTATTGGCAACCGTTGAAACCTTGCTCTATGAAATCTTTGTCGCGGTGATTATTGGTTTTGGGTTCGGTTTTGCAATCTTGCGTTTACTACGTGGTAAACATGAGATGGAGTCGTTAATCTTAACCACAGCCTTGCTGGCCAGTGGTTCATATCTCGTTGCGCTATTTGCCCACGCCTCAGCGCCAATTGCCTGTGTGATCGGTGGACTGATTGTCGGGAATAAATGGCAAGAGATTCGTGAACAGCGTGAAATACGTGAGGTGAATCATTTCTGGCATACGGTTGAAGGAATTATTAACTCTTTCCTGTTTACATTAATTGGTCTGGAACTCTTTATTCTTGATCTTAGTGCTAACCTGATTATTGGCGGTATTATTGCCTTTATTATCCTGCATCTTTCCCGTTTTGCTGCCAACTTTGCCTCTTTTGCCTTATTTCCATCTTTCCGTAACAAAAGCTATAACGGCAGTTTAGCGATTCTCTCTTGGGGAGGGGTACGTGGCGGTATTTCACTTGCCTTAATCCTTGCCGTAGCAAACATCCCTGAACTTAGTCCATACAGTAGTATTTTGATTGGTTACACCTTTATTAGTGTATTGCTGTCCGGAGTGGTATGTGGTCTTGGTTTACCTGCGGTAATGAATGCGTTCTACTACAATCCAAATGAAGAAAAGGATGGATTAAAAGGGTTGTATCAACGCATGTGTAACAAGATGAACCGCCGTGGCTTTAAATATATTATTGGTGAGGATGCTTTAGGGCGAGAGACGATTACCATCTACAATCCCGAGATTTTATTGGATCAGAAAACAGATGACGGGGTAGCCACCATGCATCATCCAAGTAAACGAGAAGAAGTTAAACGTTTGGAAAATCCTGATAACTTTTAAACGCATATTTTTTTCATTTGTTAAAAAAGCCCTTTTATTATAAAAAGGCTTTTTTATTTTAATTTAAATAATATATTTAAAAAGTTTGTTTAATTTAATTAAAATACTTTTTAGGAACCTATTAATTAATTGTAAATTTATTTGTTTTAAAGCGTAATTTTTTTATTTTTTAAAGTAATTATTATTTTTTTTATTGTTTTAAAACATGGGTTTGTGTAAGTGTTATAAAATATTTCAATGTAAGTTTATTTTCTTTGTTTTGTGAGCTATTTAACATTTCTTCTGTTTGATTTAAAGTAGTGTCGTGAACTCTATCACTTGAAAAAATAATTTTAACTTCAGTAATAACGTCATTAGAAATTGATTTGAAATTAATAATATATAATTGAGGAATATAATCATGTCTGAAATACAAATTATTTCCAAGGAAAGTCATAAAACCCTTGCAAATACGACGGAAAAAACAGCGTCCTTACCATCTGAGGCCACAGTGGTTCTGGTAAAGATCCCTGTAAATGATATCTCAGCAGTAAAAAGAGATGGTTCTAATGCCGTTATTTTACTGAAAAATGGAGAAAAGATTGTTATTCAAAACTTCTTTAATGAAGGGGCAAATCTAGATAATAGTCTAGTTTTTCAGGGCGAAGATGGTCAACTGATTTGGGCACGTTTCAAAGATGCCGAAAATGATGCGGATGCAGATAGTGACGCGGATGCAGATGCCGATGCCGACACGGAAGGGGCTGTATACTTAGAGGAAACTCCGGCGGTTGTGCCAGAGGCTGTTCCAGAGGTGCCAGTTTCAGATGTTGTCTATCAACCGATCCAGTCTGTAGAACCTTTACTTTACCATGATGGTGGAATGAATCCATGGTTGTGGGCTGTGCCTTTAGTGGCTGGCGGTATTATTGCAGCAGCAAGTGGCGGTAGCGATGGTCATCATGGGCGCGATAATAATAATGGTAATAATCCGGACACCACACCTCCAGATACTGGCGCAGTTAAATTTAATGTAGATCCAGTCACTGCAGATAATGTCCTCAATGCAGCAGAATCAGCGTCGACCGTCAAGGTGACTGGTACTTTAACGGGTATCCCTGCCGATGCAGCAAGCACAGTAGTGACACTCGTCATTAATGGTAAGACTTATACGGCAACGGTAGATCCAGCAACTGGTAAATGGACTGCTGATGTGGCGGGTAGTGACTTACTGGCTGATAGTGACAAAACCATTGATGCAAAAGTGACTTTCACCGATGCAGCAGGCAATAGTAGCAACGTTACGGATACACAAACTTATAACGTAGATGTGACTGCACCAGCGGTACCAGAAATTGATCCAATTAATGGTAAGGATCCGATCACGGGGACAGCAGAGCCGGGTTCAACCGTGACTGTGACCTTCCCTGATGGCAGTACCGTTCAGGTTCCTACTGATCCAACCACAGGTGAATGGACCGTACCAAATCCGGGCGGCTTAAAAGATGGCGATACGATTAAAGTTATTGCGACTGACCCAGCGGGTAACCCATCTGCACCGGGCTCAGAAACCGTGGTTATTGATAGCACACCACCGGATACAGGTTCAGTTCAATTTAATGTAGATCCAGTGACCGCAGACAACGTTTTGAATGCGGCAGAATCCACTTCGACTGTGAAAATTACCGGTACTTTGACCGGTATTCCTACAGATGCAGCAAGCACAGTCGTGACACTCGTCATTAATGGTAAGACTTATACGGCAACTGTCGATACTGCAACAGGCAAGTGGACGGCAGATGTCGCAGGTAGTGACTTACTGGCCGATAGCGATAAGACCATTGATGCAAAAGTGACTTTCACTGATGCAGCCGGTAACAGCAGCAACGTAACCGATACCCAAGTCTATACAGTGGATACCACTGCACCAGACAATACTGGTGCAACCCTTGCGATTGATGCGGTAACTGCAGACAATGTGTTGAACGCAGCAGAGTCAACTTCGACTGTGAAGATTACCGGTACTTTAACCGGTATCCCTGCAGATGCAGCTA
>NZ_JBLVVH010000002.1:579050-585707 GCF_051947995.1 Acinetobacter calcoaceticus
CGACCGTTGTTACACTTGTGATTAATGGCGTGACCTATACCGCAACTGTAGATGCCGCAACAGGAAAGTGGACGGCAGATGTGGCAGGTAGTGACTTGTTGGCAGATAGCGATAAGACTATTGATGCGAAAGCGACTTTCACTGACGCCGCAGGTAATAGCAGCAACGTAACCGATAGTCAGGTCTATACAGTAGATACCACAGCACCAGACAATACCGGTGCAACCCTGACCATTGATGGTGTAACTGCAGACAATGTCCTCAACGCCGCTGAATCAGCTGGCACAGTGACTGTGACAGGTACATTAACCGGTATTCCAGCAGATGCAGCTACGACCGTTGTTACACTTGTGATTAATGGCGTGACCTATACCGCAACTGTAGATGCGGCGACAGGTAAGTGGACGGCAGATGTGGCAGGTAGTGACTTGTTGGCAGATAGCGATAAGACCATTGATGCGAAAGCGACTTTCACTGATACAGCCGGTAACAGCAGCAACGTAACCGACACCCAAGTCTATACAGTGGATAGCACTGGTCCGGACAACAGCACGACCACGATTACCATTGACCCGATTGCGGGCGATAATGTTGTTGATTCAACTGAAGCAGGTGCCAGTCAAGTCATCAGCGGTAAAGTCACGGGTGAATACCGTGTTGGTGACGTAGTTACCGTCAATGTGAATGGCATCAATATTACAACCACTGTTCAGACAGGTGGCTTGTGGAGTATCACAGTCGACGGTGGTCAACTGGTTCTAGATGCAGATAAAACCATTAATGTGACTATTCAGGCAACAGATGCCGCCGGTAATGTGGGTAGTGTAACGGCTGATGCGACCTACACAGTCGATATCACCACGCCTGTTGTGGTGATTAATCCAATTGCGGGCGATAACGTTCTGAATGCAACAGAAGCTGGTGTCAATCAAATCATTAGCGGTTCAGTGGTTGGCAGCTTTACTGTTGGAGATAAAGTCACTGTCAATGTGAATGGTACAGATTACACCACTACTTTGGATAACAATGGTAACTGGAGTATTGAGGTTGCTGGCACTGAGCTAACAACAGATGCGGATAAAACCATTAATGTGACTGTAGATGTAACTGGCGTTGGTCCTGTTACTGCAGATCATACTTATACGGTTGATACAACAGCCCCTGACAACAGTACAACGACGATTACAATTAATCCGGTTGCGGGTGACAATATTCTGGATTCAACAGAAGCAGGCACAGATCAAACGATTAGTGGTAGCGTAACAGGCGAATATAAAGTTGGTGACGTCGTTATTGTCAACGTCAATGGCGTGGATATCACGACAACGGTTCAGACGGGTGGTGTATGGAGTATTACAGTTGACGGTGGTCAACTGGCGCTTGATACAGACAAAACCATTAATGTAACTATTCAGGCAACAGATGCCGCAGGTAACGTGGGTAATGTCACTGCAGACATTACTTATACCGTCGATATCACCACACCAGTTGTAGTGATTAACCCGATTGCTGGGGATAATATTGTTAACGCAGCTGAAGCGGGTGTCGATCAAACCATTAGTGGTTCAGTGGTTGGCAGCTTTACTGTGGGAGATAAAGTCACTGTCAATGTGAATGGCACAGACTACACGACAACCTTGCAAACAGGTGGTACATGGAGCGTCACTGTTCCAGGTAGCGATTTGACTGCAGATACAGACAGTAAAATCAATGTAACAGTTGAAGTTACAGGTGTTGGACCAATCAATGCTGATCAAAGCTATACAGTAGATACCAATGCACCAGATACGACAGGTTCGGTATTAAGCATTAATGACGTAACTGCCGATAATGTATTGAATGCTGCAGAATCAGCAGGCACTGTGACCATCACAGGTACTTTAACGAATATTCCGGCCGATGCCGCAAGCACGGTTGTTACGCTTGTAATTAATGGCGTGACTTATACTGCAACCGTAGATGCAGCGACAGGTAACTGGACAGCCGATGTTGCTGGTAGCGACCTGTTGGCCGATGGCGATAAAACCATTGATGCCACAGCGACCTTCACCGATGCAGCAGGTAACAGCAGCACAATCACTGATACGCAAGTCTATACAGTGGATACCACAGCACCAGACAATACAGGTGCAACCCTTGCGATTGATGATGTGACTGCGGACAACGTCCTCAACGCAGCAGAATCAGCTGGCACAGTGACAGTAACAGGTACCTTAACCGGTATCCCTGCAGATGCAGCAACCACAGTGGTGACACTGGTCATCAATGGCGTGACTTACACTGCAACCGTAGATGCAGCGACAGGTAACTGGACAGCCGATGTGGCAGGTAGTGACCTGTTGGCCGATGGCGATAAAACCATTGATGCCACAGCGACCTTCACCGATGCAGCAGGTAACAGCAGCACAATCACTGATACGCAAGTCTATACAGTGGATACCACAGCACCAGACAATACAGGTGCAACCCTTGCGATTGATGCGGTGACTGCGGACAACGTTCTTAACGCAGCAGAATCAGCGGGCACAGTGACAGTAACAGGTACCTTAACCGGTATCCCTGCAGATGCAGCAACCACCGTGGTGACTTTAGTCATCAATGGCGTGACTTACACTGCAACCGTAGATGCAGCGACAGGTAACTGGACAGCCGATGTGGCAGGTAGCGACCTGTTGGCCGATGGCGATAAAACCATTGATGCCACAGCGACCTTCACTGATGCAGCAGGCAACAGCAGCACAGTGACTGACACCCAAGTCTATACAGTGGATACCACTGGTCCGGACAACAGCACGACCACCATTACCATCAATCCGATTGCAGGCGATGGCATTGTAGATTCAGGCGAAGCCGCAACCAATCAAACCATCAGCGGTACGGTAACCGGTGAATACACCGTGGGTGACGTGGTTACGGTCAACGTCAATGGCGTAGACATCACCACCACAGTACAAACCGGTGGCTTATGGAGCGTGACCGTTGATGGCGGACAGTTAGTGCTTGATGCAGACAGCACCATCAATGTCAGCATTACGGCAACAGATGCCGCAGGTAACACCGGAACTGTGACAGCAGATGCCAGCTACACCGTGGATATCACCACACCAGTGGTGGTGATCAACCCGATTGCAGGCGATAACACCGTTAACGCAGCAGAAGCGGGTGTGGACCAAACGGTCAGCGGTGCAGTTGTAGGCGACTTCACTGCAGGTGATGCAGTGACGGTTGTGGTCAACGGCAACAATTACAACACCACAGTACAGGCGGATGGTACATGGAGCGTGACCGTTCCAGGTAGCGATTTGACTGCTGATGCAGACAGCACCATTGAAGTGACCGTGAATGTAACAGGTACAGGTCCGGTCAGTGCAGATCACAGCTATGTTGTGGATACCACTGCACCAGATACCACAGGTAGCACACTGACTGTTGCGCCAGTAACTGCGGACAACGTTCTTAACGCAGCAGAATCTACTGGCACAGTGACAGTAACAGGTACCTTAACTGGTATCCCTGCAGATGCAGCAACCACAGTGGTGACTTTAGTCATCAATGGCGTGACTTACACTGCAACTGTAGATGCAGCGACAGGCAACTGGACAGCGGATGTGGCAGGTAGTGACCTGTTGGCCGATGGCGATAAAACCATTGATGCCACAGCGACCTTCACCGATGCAGCAGGTAACAGCAGCACAGTGACTGACACGCAAGTGTATACAGTGGATGTGACTGCACCGAATGCCCCAGAGATTGATCCGGTCAATGGCACCGATCCAATCACCGGTACGGCAGAACCAGGTTCAACCGTGACTGTGACCTTCCCGGATGGCAGCACCGTTGATGTGGTGACTGATCCGGTAACAGGCGAATGGACTGTACCAAACCCAGGCGGTCTGGTGGATGGTGATACCATCACTGCGATTGCCACCGACCCTGCAGGTAACCCATCTGTACCAGGTACAGAAACCGTCGATGCGACCCCACCAAATCCAGCGGGTGCAACCCTTGCGATTGATGCGGTGACTGCGGACAACGTGTTGAATGCAGCTGAATCAACAACAACCATTACTGTGACAGGGACCTTAACCGGTATCCCAGCAGATGCAGCAACCACAGTGGTGACACTCCTCATCAATGGTGTGACTTACACTGCAACTGTAGATGCAGCGACAGGCAACTGGACAGCGGATGTGGCAGGTAGTGACCTGTTGGCCGATGGCGATAAAACCATCGATGCCACAGCGACCTTCACCGATGCAGCAGGTAACAGCAGCACAGTGACGGATACCCAAGTCTATACAGTGGATACCACTGGTCCGGACAACAGCACGACCACCATTACCATCAATCCGATTGCAGGCGATGGCATTGTAGATTCAGGCGAAGCCGCAACCAATCAAACCATCAGCGGTACAGTAACCGGTGAATACACGGTTGGTGACGTGGTTACGGTCAACGTCAATGGCGTAGACATCACCACCACAGTACAAACCGGTGGCTTATGGAGCGTGACCGTTGATGGCGGACAGTTAGTACTTGATGCAGACAGCACCATCAATGTCAGCATTACGGCAACAGATGCCGCAGGCAACACCGGTACTGTGACAGCAGATGCCAGTTACACCGTGGATATCACCACACCAGTGGTGGTGATCAACCCGATTGCAGGCGATAACACCGTTAACGCAGCAGAAGCGGGTGTGGACCAAACGGTCAGCGGTGCAGTTGTAGGCGACTTCACTGCAGGTGATGCAGTGACCGTTGTGGTCAACGGCAACAATTACAACACCACAGTACAGGCGGATGGTACATGGAGCGTGACCGTTCCAGGTAGCGATTTGACTGCTGATGCAGACAGCACCATTGAAGTGACCGTGAATGTAACAGGTACAGGTCCGGTCAGTGCAGATCACAGCTATGTTGTGGATACCACTGCACCAGATACCACAGGTAGCACACTGACTGTTGCGCCAGTAACAGCAGACAACGTTCTTAACGCAGCAGAATCTACTGGCACAGTGACAGTAACAGGTACCTTAACCGGTATCCCGGCAGATGCAGCAACTACAGTGGTGACACTGCTTATCAATGGCGTGACTTACACTGCAACTGTAGATGCAGCGACAGGTAACTGGACAGCTGATGTGGCAGGTAGTGACCTGTTGGCCGATGGCGATAAAACCATTGATGCCACAGCGACCTTCACCGATGCAGCAGGTAACAGCAGCACAATCACTGATACGCAAGTCTATACAGTGGATGTGACTGCACCGAATGCCCCAGAGATTGATCCGGTCAATGGCACCGATCCAATCACCGGTACGGCAGAACCAGGTTCAACCGTGACTGTGACCTTCCCGGATGGCAGCACCGTTGATGTGGTGACTGATCCGGTAACAGGCGAATGGACTGTACCAAACCCAGGCGGTCTGGTGGATGGTGATACCATCACTGCGATTGCCACCGACCCTGCAGGTAACCCGTCTGTACCAGGTACAGAAACCGTCGATGCGACCCCACCAAATCCAGCGGGTGCAACCCTTGCGATTGATGCGGTGACTGCCGATAACGTTGTGAATGCAACTGAGGGTGCAGGCAATGTCACGATTACAGGTACCTTAACCGGTATCCCAGCAGATGCAGCAACCACCGTGGTGACCCTGGTTATCAATGGCGTGACTTACACTGCAACTGTAGATGCAGCAACAGGTAACTGGACAGCGGATGTGGCAGGTAGTGACCTGTTGGCCGATGGCGATAAAACCATCGATGCCACAGCGACCTTCACCGATGCAGCAGGTAACAGCAGCACAGTGACTGACACGCAAGTCTATACAGTGGATACCACTGGTCCGGACAACAGCACGACCACCATTACCATCAATCCGATTGCAGGCGATGGCATTGTAGATTCAGGCGAAGCCGCAACCAATCAAACCATCAGCGGTACGGTAACCGGTGAATACACCGTGGGTGACGTGGTTACGGTCAACGTCAATGGCGTAGACATCACCACCACAGTACAAACTGGTGGCTTATGGAGCGTGACCGTTGATGGCGGACAGTTAGTGCTTGATGCAGACAGCACCATCAATGTCAGCATTACGGCAACAGATGCCGCAGGTAACACCGGAACTGTGACAGCAGATGCCAGCTACACCGTGGATATCACCACACCAGTGGTGGTGATCAACCCGATTGCAGGCGATAACACCGTTAACGCAGCAGAAGCGGGTGTGGATCAAACGGTCAGTGGTGCGGTTGTAGGCGACTTCACTGCAGGTGATGCAGTGACAGTTGTGGTCAACGGCAACAATTACAACACCACCGTACAGGCGGATGGTACATGGAGCGTGACCGTTCCAGGTAGCGATTTGACTGCAGATGCAGACAGCACCATTGAAGTGACCGTGGATGTAACAGGTACAGGTCCGGTCAGTGCAGATCACAGCTATGTTGTGGATACCACTGCACCAGATACCACAGGTAGCACACTGACTGTTGCGCCAGTAACTGCGGACAACGTTCTTAACGCAGCAGAATCTACTGGCACAGTAACAGTGACAGGTACCTTAACTGGTATCCCTGCAGATGCAGCAACGACAGTGGTGACTTTAGTTATCAATGGCGTGACTTACACTGCAACTGTAGATGCAG
>NZ_JBLVVH010000020.1:0-2402 GCF_051947995.1 Acinetobacter calcoaceticus
ACTTTATTTGAGGCCGCACCTGCAGTCACCGGAATCAGGTCCACGCTGCCATCACTCATCTGCAGATAAATCACATAGCTTTTGCCTGTGATAAATTCCACATCATGACTTAAGGTCAGGATCAGGCCTTCCTGCTGCAGCACATCCCCGCTGCGGTGAATACCATTGCGATAATCCGCCACTGCAATCCGGTCACGCAGTACCAGTAACTCTGATTCAGATGCAGCATCAAACGTAATGGATCGACGCTGGAAGCGCATCTTGTTCCAGAGCCGGTACGCATTAAAGTGTGCTTGCCACTTGTTACGTACACCGACCGATTTCACCACTTTAGGGTTCTTGGCGCTTTTATCCGGCAAGTAGATATTGATGCGGCTATCGTCGGCAGGATCCGTATATTCATAGATCAGGCCATCATAGTCGTCCATTACCCCAAAGCTCAGATCTCTTTGATAGGTGTCCGGATAAATATTCCTGAAGTTAAATAACAGTACCGAGTTATCCGTAGGCCGTTCAAAATACAGCTTGAGCTTATTGTTCTGACGGTAAGCCGTACACCCTACTGCGTCACAAACGTTGGTGACCAGTTCCTCAAAGGAAAGGTTGGTATCATCAATGGTTGCACAGAACTCTGCGGCCAGCGGTGTACCGAAATAATCCACGATCTCAAAGTAAGTCCGATAGATATTTTCCAGATCCAGCTCGTCAACTGTACGGCGACCAATCTTGTCATCCAGTGCCATCGATACCAGGGCATCGGCAAAGCTTGAAGTTGGAAAGACTTCCTTGGTCATTTCGCCATTCTGGTAAAAAGGTAGCATCCGTTGCAGATCAAAGTTGATCTTACGTGTCTTGACCGATAATGCGCCTGTAGTGGCATAGGTTCTGGCACGAAAAACAGTTTCACTGTGGTAACGCGTGCTTTGCAATGGAAACGCACCATAGAGTGCCTGCCACTTCACCTCATCCACCACACTCGGTGCATTGATTGCGCCAGTCACGCGACGTGCACGGACACTGCAACGCCCCTGAAACGTGGTCATGTCCAGCGTGACGCCCACCGTCTGACGTGACTTGGAAGATCCCTTCATCGTGATACGTTGATACATCGGATTGCCCAATGGTTCACCATTGACATTGACTGGAGTAACCTCCACCTCAAGCTCAACATTCACCGCACCCTGAACATTGCCGTTATAGACCGCATACAATCCATTTGAAGCGACAAAGTTACACAG
This sequence comes from Acinetobacter calcoaceticus, assembly GCF_051947995.1. Lineage (GTDB taxonomy): Bacteria > Pseudomonadota > Gammaproteobacteria > Pseudomonadales > Moraxellaceae > Acinetobacter. The sequence goes on from NZ_JBLVVH010000020.1 coordinate 1,239, forward strand.
CACTCGGTTTCGCTCAACATTATCCAGAACAAAAGGACCAATCCATTTCTCGCCTATCGATACAAGTCGTGGCGACAATTCAGCAGTTTTCTGGGTTGCGAGTTCCTTCAGGATCCACCAGCCTGGGTTGACTGCAGCAGGATTGGATAAAGTCATCCGGTCATCAGCAACCGACAACACACTGTAAACGCCGTCCAGATGATAGAACTGGTTATTGAACCAGAACCCACTATTGGTGATTTCCACCCGATCATTACTGACAAATTTTGTGGTTAGATCCGTGAAATTTGAGGCAGATCTTAAAATCTCATTCGGATAACCAAAGCGTAGATGATTGGTACCTTCCAGTACTTGGGTATCGGCTGAGCGCAGGATCTGGCCATTGACCGAGTTTTGCTGCTGTACCGACAACGGCGGCGTTGTAATTTCACTGCCTAAAAAGAAATATGGATTGCCAGTAACAATATCGACATCGGGGCTATACACCTCGATCGATGCACCGGCGATATCGACAATATTAGTTTCACCGTCAAAGGCACCATTGATTTTATAGTGGCCACGGCCAATACATCCGACAATATGCTCAACTTCGACATTGTTCTCATACACCTTATAAGGCACTGCTATCAGGTCAGGCGTATCGTTTGCTGCGCCGTATAGATCCACAATACGGCCATTGACCCGCATCTTGTTTTCACGGCTTGAAAGCTCGTTATTGGCGGATGAAGACTGGTTGTTATTCTGGTTGGTCTGTGCGATTGACGGCGTTGGCATCAGCAACGCTACAGCAAGACCGACGACCAAGGACACCACGGCAGCAACCAATGCAGGTATCCCTTTCGGGTTCTCAATCACAATGAATGTGCCAGGTAGAAAATCAAGCTGCTTCAGGTCATGGACATTTTTTGGTGTAACTTCGTTGGCCACCGAAATTTCAGCATGCTCCATATCACTCGGATTATGGAAAATACGCAAGTGCTCTGGCATATGTTCATACTTTGCTGTGAGCCATTGGCCAATTGTGGACGCATGCTCAATCACTTTCTTTTCAGATAAAGGATTTTGTTTATAAATAATCTTAATCATAGTAACTGACCCGGTTAAACCCCATAGCCATAACGACTTGTTCAGATAAATAAGACACACCGCTTTCCATTAAATGCA
>NZ_JBLVVH010000021.1:0-1108 GCF_051947995.1 Acinetobacter calcoaceticus
GCGCTGCCGGTTCTCTTACTGGCGTTGTCGGTACACTGATTACCAATGGTTCAACCGCTTCTGGTCTGGTTCAACATGCAGTTGGTGACCTGACTGATGTCGGCGGATTGCTAGGTGGAATTACTGGTGGCATTGGTGGCGGTGAAGGTGGTCCTTTAGGTGCTATCACAGGCATCATTGGTGGCATTACCGGTGGTATCGGTGGCGGTGAAGGCGGTCCTTTAGGTGCTATCACAGGCATCATTGGTGGCATTACCGGTGGTATCGGTATCGGTGGCGGTGAAGGCGGTCCTCTTGGTTCAATCACTGACATTATCGGCGGTATTACGGGCGGTATCGGTGGTGGTGAAGGCGGTCCTTTAGGTTCAATCACTGACATCATCGGTAGTATTACCGGTGGTATCGGCGGTGGTGAAGGCGGTCCTTTAGGTGCAATCACTGGAATCATTGGCGGCATCACTGGCGGTGACCTAGGCAACAATCCGGTTACAGGCGTAATTCAGACTGGTATTGATGTACTCCAAGGCGTTGAAAGTCTGAAAACCGATATTATCAACACCGGTATTAGCACGGTCGGCGGTGCAATTGGTAGCGTGCTTCCAGGTGTTCATCCAGTGACTGATCTGACCAATCTCGGTACCCTCACCTTTGAAACTTCTCGCGATACCGTAAACGGCACACTTGAAGCCATCTCTGATCTGGCAGGCGCTGATATTGGTGGCGCTGCCGGTTCTCTTACTGGCGTTGTCGGTACACTGATTACCAATGGTTCAACCGCTTCTGGTCTGGTTCAACACGCAGTCGGTGACCTGACTGATGTCGGTGGCCTGCTTGGTGGTATTACCGGCGGTATCGGTGGTGGTGAAGGTGGTCCTTTAGGTGCAATCACAGGCATCATTGGTGGCATTACCGGTGGTATCGGTGGTGGTGAAGGCGGTCCTTTAGGTTCAATTACTGACATCATCGGCGGTATTACTGGTGGTATCGGTGGTGGTGAAGGCGGTCCTCTAGGTTCGATCACTGACATTATCGGCGGTATTACGGGTGGTATCAGTGGTGGTGAAGGCGGTCCTTTAGGTTCAATTACTGACATCATCGGCGGTATTAC
>NZ_JBLVVH010000021.1:1208-1789 GCF_051947995.1 Acinetobacter calcoaceticus
GCGGTCCTCTAGGTTCGATCACTGACATTATCGGCGGTATTACGGGTGGTATCAGCGGCGGTGTAAATAGCGGAGATATTATTTCTGGTATTGCTCAACCGATTCAGACCGTAATCAGTAATGGAAATGTGACGATTGATAGCTTGCAAGACCATGTCAGCACACTGTTCAGTGACGGTTCATTTGACGGTATTAATAACCTCATCAGTGTAAGTGCTGGCAATGGTGATTATAGTATTGATGGAAGTATCGATGGCATCTTGGATGCATTGACGGGTACTGTATCTTCAGGCATTGCTGTTGGCGAACCAAATCCAAATAGTGGTGCTTTAACAGATCTTGTTTCACTGCAATCTCCACTCAACAATCTTACAGATCACCTCTTCAGCTCTGTAAATCACTTCTAAATAGATCAAATAAAAAAGCCGCTGATCAGCGGCTTTTTTATATTTCTAATATTTACGATCTACGATCCGTAAAATTCAGGCACAAAAAAACCGCAATTAAGCGGTTTCTTCTCTTTAAGTTGGTGCGCTCAGAGAGATTCGAACTCCCGACCCCTTAGTTCGTAGCCAAGTGCT
>NZ_JBLVVH010000022.1:0-1748 GCF_051947995.1 Acinetobacter calcoaceticus
AGCTGCTGTTTAGCAGGCTGTGCATCCAGATGTTCACCTTGCGCTTGATCCTGCTTGTGCGTAGAAACAAGTAAGCCTTCGCCTGCACGTACCGCACCCCATTGGTCGGTACGCAGTTCAAAACCTTCACCTCGGTCTTCGCTTTCCGCTGTGGCTTTCGGATGGCTCAGCTTCCCTAGGTTCAACTGGCTGGCTGCATGACTACTTTGTAGTTGTGCACTGATTTGTCCAGTGGTGTCATCAAATCGTAACTGGTTAAAGCCTTCGCCCTGATATTCTTTCGATTTGATCCCCGCCAGTTTTTTGGTGTCTGGTAGCTTGCCTGCATTGTCGAACTTGGTCGGGCTACGATGCGCTTCGTGAATGCGTCCAACCACAAATGGACGGTCGATATTGCCATCAAAGAAGTCGATCACTACGATTTCATCGATACGCGGCAGGAAGCGTGCGCCATAGCCTTCTCCTGCCCACGGGGTCAGTACATCAACCCAGGCTGAATCGGTATCGTTGTCATTGGCCCCTGCACCACCATCGTGGCTGTGGTCTTCACTACGGGTAAACAGAAAACGGACTTTAATCCGCCCCCATTCATCCACGTGGATTTCTTCGCCGCTTGGGCCAACTACTTTGGCACGTTGTGGTGAAGCGGCTGGACGGTGTTGTAATGGATTGTATTCGGGAACCGTTTTGATGCTACGTCGTTGCAGGATGAGCTGATTGGCTTGGCGCTCTTCTGCATTGCTTTGTTGGCTTGGCTGCCAGTTGCTTTGGGCCAATAGCTGATGAATCTGCTGCTGCAGATCTTTGGGCAAGTTGTTCTGGTTGTAGAACTGTTTGCCTGTGATCAGGAATTCTTTATCACTGCCATCGTGTTGATCAATTTCAGGGTGTTCTGCCAGTTCAAACCAGTACCCGACATGGGTGTCACGGACGGTGGTCTTCGCCACAAACTGTTTCGATTGTAGATCGTAGTATTGTCCGAGGTTCTGATTGAGCTTTTCAATCTGGGCATTGCCCGATGCAGTTGCACCATCTTCACCATTCAGGTCTTGCATCCAAGCGGGAGAGAAATGCCAGGCCTGTTCCAGTCCCAGACTGGCATTGTCATGTTGTTCGCTGTGCTTATGCGTGCTTTGGACACTGCCTGCACCGTCTTCCTGTTCCAGTGCATCAGCTTGCCAGCGTTGTACATGGACTGCACTGGGTTGCAATGAGCGTTGTCCGACCAGACTGGTCATGCTGTCATATTGTTCGGTAGCACTGCTGCGGTGATAACGGATCTGGCGACGCTCTAAAGCTTGGTACTGGCTATTGTCATCAATCAGACGCAGTTTTTGCGGCTGAATCGCAGCACTACTTTGTGGAACGGTTCGTTCTGCTTCATCCACCAGCCAGTTGATGCCTTCGCTACGCAGCAAACGGGTGAGAAAGTCATAGTCGCTCTCATTGGACTGCATCACGAATGGGCGGACATCGTACTCCTGACTGAGTCCACTGAGGTCCAACGTTAGGCTGGAGGCAAATAAGGGGCTTTTTTGCTGCCATTCTTTAAAGACAACTTCCACCACATCACGCACGCTTTTATTCATAAACACGCGGCTGTTACGGCGTTGTTTCCACAAAGCCGTTGGATCTTCTAAAGTGAGTTTATAGAGGGTTAAACTACCATCCGACTGGCCTTGCAAGGCTTGCGTGATAATGCCTGTGACACGGCTGAGTTGTCCCTGATCGGTGACGGTATCAATGGC
>NZ_JBLVVH010000023.1:0-770 GCF_051947995.1 Acinetobacter calcoaceticus
AAACCACACGTAAACGTGGGTACAATTGGTCACGTTGACCATGGTAAAACAACTTTAACTGCTGCGATTGCAACGATCTGTGCAAAAACTTACGGCGGTGAAGCGAAAGATTACTCACAAATCGACTCAGCTCCTGAAGAAAAAGCACGTGGTATTACAATTAATACATCACACGTAGAATACGATTCTCCAATCCGTCACTACGCTCACGTAGACTGCCCGGGCCACGCCGATTATGTTAAAAACATGATTACTGGTGCTGCTCAGATGGACGGCGCGATCCTTGTATGTGCTGCGACTGATGGTCCAATGCCACAAACTCGTGAACACATCCTTCTTTCACGTCAGGTTGGTGTACCTTACATCGTTGTATTCTTGAACAAGTGTGACCTTGTTGATGACGAAGAATTACTTGAATTGGTAGAAATGGAAGTTCGTGAACTTCTTTCTACTTATGACTTCCCAGGTGATGACACTCCAGTTATCCGTGGTTCAGCGCTTAAAGCGTTGGAAGGTGATGCAGGTCAATATGGCGAATCTTCAGTTATCGCTCTTGTTGAAGCGCTTGACTCTTACATTCCAGAACCAGAACGTGCAATCGACAAAGCATTCTTGATGCCAATCGAAGACGTGTTCTCAATTTCTGGTCGTGGTACTGTAGTAACAGGCCGTGTAGAAGCTGGTATCGTTAAAGTTGGTGAAGAAGTAGAGATCGTTGGTATTAAAGATACAGTTAAAACAACTGTAACTGGCGTAGAAATGTTCCGTAA
>NZ_JBLVVH010000024.1:0-644 GCF_051947995.1 Acinetobacter calcoaceticus
GTAAAAAAGTGATTTCACCCTTAGGCTGCATAAACAGTTCCAGTGCTTCCCCACGGTCTATGCCATACAGATCCATCGCAGCTTCGTGGGCGAAGTGGACACAATTGTAATTTTCCTGATCGTATTGCCGATCGAGTAAATGATCATGACCTTTCATAACGCCCCCTTGAGACCAGTGAAACGATCCAGTGAGAAGATGTCGCCCGTCTTGGCGGTATTCAGTCGCGGTGATTCAGCCTTGAATGTGACTGCCTTGTGGTCCATGGCCACGCCTGACAGTTGCAGACCAAGCAAGTAATACATCGGTGTATTGAGATTGTCCGAGCTATAGAGCCGGTAATTAACCGTTGGCTTAATATCGGGGTATTGTCCTTCCATCACTCGCTCAAACTCATCCGGCAACACATCACCAAGCCCTGATATTGAGATCGTCAAGGACTGGTCCAGATCCCCCAGCATGCCTGAGCGCTGGATCTCGGCAGGCAGATATTCATAGAACAGCTGGCTGTCATTCTCCTTGTGCCGGACATAAACACCCTGATCATCGTTACGCACGACACGATAGGTATTGATGAATGATGGATGGGTCAGCTCGATACACTCCAGCTGATAAATGTCGACCGTGCGATTGAGAAAGAACTTTG
>NZ_JBLVVH010000025.1:0-628 GCF_051947995.1 Acinetobacter calcoaceticus
AGCAACTGACTTGTAATCAGTAGGTCCACAGTTCGAATCCGTGTGCCGGCACCATCTTAAAAGTGTGGTAGTATAAAGTAAAGAACAGCACTGTGTAAGTGTGATATGGTGAGATTCCCGAGCGGTCAAAGGGGGCAGACTGTAACTCTGCTACGAAAGTTTCGAAGGTTCGAATCCTTCTCTCACCACCATCTAACTTCGATAGATGTCGTACCAACATGCGGGAGTAACTCAGTTGGTAGAGTGGCAGCCTTCCAAGCTGCATGTCGCGAGTTCGATCCTCGTCTCCCGCTCCATCGAAGATGTCGCTCTTATAGCTCAGTGGTAGAGCACTCCCTTGGTAAGGGAGAGGTCTCGAGTTCAAATCTCGATAAGAGCTCCAGATATACAGTTTAGTGGTTATTCCACAAGATTTTAAAGAAGCAGGCTATTATAGTCTGCTTTTCAAGTATTAGGTGTCTAGTTTTTTAGGCGAATGTCGATAAAGAAGGTTTTTCAGGGTTGTTTTTCTCTAAACTGGTGTCGACGTAAACGAGGAAAATCAAAATGGCTAAGGCTAAGTTTGAACGTAACAAACCACACGTAAACGTGGGTACAATTGGTCACGTTGACCATGGTAAAACAACTT
>NZ_JBLVVH010000026.1:0-602 GCF_051947995.1 Acinetobacter calcoaceticus
ATTACCAATGTTGCTGACGGTTCAATTGCCAATGGTTCTAAAGATGCCGTGAACGGCGGTCAGATCAAGCATATTTCTGACAGCATCAAGAACAGCATCGGTGGTAACACCACGGTTAATCCGGACGGTAGCATCACGACGAATAACATTGGTGGTACAGGTAAAAACAACATCAATGATGCAATCAGCAATGTGAAAGACGCTGCAACCAAAGCGAAAACCACAGTGACTGAAGGCGACAACATTGTTGTTAAAGAAACGACCAATAAAGATGGCAGTACCAACTACGAAGTATCGACCAAGAAAGACCTGACCTTAGACAGCGTAACGACTGGCGACAGCGTATTGAACAACAATGGCTTGACCATCAAAGATGGCCCAAGCATCACTAAAGATGGCATCAATGCAGGTAATAAAGTCATTACCAACGTTGCTGACGGTTCAATTGCCAATGGTTCTAAAGATGCCGTGAATGGCGGTCAGATCAAGAATATTTCTGACAGCATCAAGAACAGCATCGGTGGTAACACCACGGTTAATCCGGACGGTAGCATCACGACGAATAACATTGGTGGTACAGGTAAAAACAACATCAATGATGC
>NZ_JBLVVH010000027.1:0-408 GCF_051947995.1 Acinetobacter calcoaceticus
ACTGGTCAACATTGACTGCATCTTTACCATTTACACCATCAGCAACATTGGTAATAACTTTATTACCTGCATTGATGCCATCTTTAGTGATGCTTGGGCCTTCTTTGATGGTTAAACCGTTGTTGTTGAGTACGCTGTCGCCAGTGGTGATGCTGTCGAACTTCGCATCTTTCAACAATTCGATCTTGATACCATCTTCTGTGGTACGGGTAATGACATTTTCACCACTGGTCTTGTCTTCTGCTGTTGCTGCATCCGCTCCACCCACGATGTTTAACTTGTCACCCAACTTACGATGAACGTCTTTACCCGCATTGCCAGCAAAGTTCAAACCTTTATTGGTCAGGTCATTTACACCATTGGTCACCTTGTCATCGACTGACTTGATCGCATCATTGATGTTGTTTT
>NZ_JBLVVH010000028.1:0-330 GCF_051947995.1 Acinetobacter calcoaceticus
GCAGCGGATGCGCGAGCACGACATCGACATGCTGACCCTCGGCCAGTACCTGCAGCCGTCGCGCAACCACCTGCCGGTGCAGCGCTTCGTGCATCCGGACACCTTCGCCTGGTTCGCCGAGGAAGGCGAGAAGATGGGCTTCAAGAACGTCGCGTCCGGTCCGCTGGTGCGTTCGTCCTACCATGCCGACCAGCAGGCGCACGGCAACAAGATCGGCTGATCTACGCCGCGCCAATGCCTTCCGACGCCGCGTCCCTGCACAGGGACGCGGCGTTTTTCATTGGGCAGCCACGAAGCCTCTTCGGACGTAGGACGAACAACCGCTTGCGG
>NZ_JBLVVH010000029.1:0-286 GCF_051947995.1 Acinetobacter calcoaceticus
GTTGCAGGACGATCAGCACCGCCAGGGCGATGAGCTGGCCGGAAATCAGGGTCACGTACTGGAAGCTGGAGAAGAACCCGCGCTGTTCCTTGTTCGCCATCTCGCTCAGGTAGGTGGCGGAGGTGCCGTATTCGCCGCCGACCGACAGGCCTTGGAGCAGGCGCGCGACCACCAGCAGGATCGGCGCGGCGACGCCGATGGTTTCATAGCTGGGGGTCAGGGCGATGATCAGCGAGCCAAAGCACATCAGCAGCACCGAGGCCAGCAACGCCGCCTTGCGGCCCTT
>NZ_JBLVVH010000003.1:0-521476 GCF_051947995.1 Acinetobacter calcoaceticus
AGCAGGATCAAGCGCAAGGTGAACATCTGGATGCACAGCCTGCTAAACAGCAGCTTGAAGGCAATCAAAGCAATGCCAAGTCACTGAGTGAGGTTGCCAAGAACCAGCAGACCGATGAAATTGAATCAGTTGATCAACTGAAAGCGTTTGCTGATGAAATTGAAGCGGATATTGCCAAGTTTAACAAGGCCATGCTGTTATTGAGTTCGCCAGCAGGCATTGGCCTGAGCACTAATGAAGATATTCATTTATCTGCGGATGGTCAGATCAATCAGTTTGCCGGCGACAGTATCAATTTGAGCACGCAAAAAAATCTGGTGGCACATGTCAGTGGTAAGGTGAGCCTGTTTGCAGCGCAGAATGGAATTAAGCAGGTTGCTGCCAAAGGTAAGTTTGAGGTTCAGGCTCAATCGGATGGGATGGATTTACTTGCCAAGCAAGGGATTCAGATTATTTCAACCGAAGACCGCATTGAGATTACCAGTCCGAAAGAGATTGTAATTACTGCGGGTGGTTCTCAGATTAAGCTAGATGGTTCTGGTATTTTCCCAACCACAGGCGGCAAGTTTGAGGTCAAGGCGGGGCAGCATTTGTTTATGGGTGGAGCGAAGGTTGAGGCCCCAGAAAGGAAATTTAATAGCTCACCATGTTATTTGACTTTTGAGATTGTGGATTTAGAAGGTAAACCTGCGAAAAATGTAGAATATATTGCATTTAGAGCAGATGGAAGTCAGCAAACTGGTCGCACAAATGCGGCAGGCCAAACTCAAAGATTCACAACAGAGAGTTCAGAGAAGATTTCGATTCATATTAATGATGAAAATGCTTCTAAATATAAGCTGGTAACAAAGGGGTAGAAAATAATGAATAAATATAATGTTATTGAAAAAACGATTATTTTTTATAACCAAAGAAACAAAGTCTTGCCAAATGTGAATTACACTCTCTTTTTTTTTCCTAAACAGGGGAGTCGTATTACCTATACGGGGGTAACCGATGATAAGGGGCAGACTAAGCCAGTTGAAATTAGTGAAAATGGGACGTTACATGTTTTTGTTCAGGGTCATGAAACCATTTTTAGTCCTAAAAAGCTGATTAAACCTGTTTTGGCTGAAGGGACAAATGTTATTGAAATTCAAGATAGTCGTTTAGAGAACAATATCAAGTTTATAACAAAAGAGCAGTTCGAGCTTCAGCAGGAAAAATCCAAAAAATTACGTGCTGAACTAAAAGAGCAGGCGAAGAAAAATCCTAAAGGCAATTTTTTTAATTTATCTAAAATGCCACCAACATTTAATCAGGGTGTACAAAAACTTGAGCAAAGTTTCGATATGTCTTATGAGGAATATAAAAAGAAAAATACTACGATTATAAAGTCCAGAAAATATTTGAAATTTAAAATGTATGTGTTGTACCGCTTTGTTGATAGCCGAGGTAAAGGTATTCCTAATATGAGCTATCAGATTTTTGGAGAGGGGCAAAGTAAACCCTTAGTCGGTTTTAGACCAACACCAACAGATCAAAAAGGTTATACCAAACAAGCGGATACTTATCTGAAAAGCCAAATTAAATATCAAATGGGAAGCACATCAAAGACAAGTGAGTTATATGAACCAATTACTTGTGTAGATAAGCAGGATATCAGGTTGGTTGTTTTCCCAACAGCCTCAGCGAATACCAATCCAGATATTAACAATAAAGCCAGTTTAGGCGAGAATCAGAAACCACCCATTGTCATCAATCCATCTGACAATGAGGTTTTGGTACTTCCTCCTGCACTTTATGCGGAATTTGATCGAAAAACAAAAATTCTATCTGATGCAATAAAGGAAGTTCATCATTCTAATAGTGAATTAACAAGAGCAATTCAAAGTAGAGATCTTGAGCAAATCAAGGAACTCGAGAAAAGGTTGAATATCAATCAGGAAAAAGCCATTGAAAAAATTAATGGTGAATTTAAACAAGTTGCAGACCTTAAAGAGGTATGGATTGTTGAGACAACTGGTGAAAAGAATCAGAGTGCTTCCAAATATAATTTGGTAAGGCGTTATCTGCGTGTTTCTGATTATAAGAGCTATAGCCAGAGGCGCTTAAATGAAGAAAAGGAAGTCAAGATTAAGCAGGAAAATGGTCAGGTTGCTCCGCCAAGTCTTATCAAAAAGGAATTTGATAAACTCGCAAAACAGTTATTGACCGCTAAAAAATCAGTGGGTGGGGATAAAGCCGTTTATAACCTGATTGGTGGCTTGGGTGGCGAAATCGCTGAAGAATATGTTAGTAGTAGTAATATAACGGTGAGTCAGGAAGCTCAGTGGATGCGTATGGTGGCTGGTTCTAGTGCCGAAGGCATGATCAGTGCATCTCCAAAGGGTGTTAAAGCAAAACTGAGCGGGGATGCATCCGCCAAATGGACATTATTCGAAGGTGTAAAAGAGTGGCGTAAATTTTATCCTTGTGAATCTGGGTGGGCTCTTGAACTTGAAAACTATGATTTAGGTACGATTCGGTTTTTAATTGGTGCTGAGTTATCCGGTTTCTCTGGAGCAAATCTTGGGATTGCAGGGAATTTATCAGTAGATATCAGTCATCAAGGTACAACGCAGGTGATATCTGCAGTGGTACGAGAACCTGGACAATCGATGTCAAATATGCTGAATCGTGAACGTAAACCCATGTTTCAGCCAGCAAAAGGTGATCTAAAAGAAATTGCGACTGCCCAAGAAAGCGGAAAACCCCAAGCAACAGCAGGAATTAACGCCTTTGTAGGTGCACAAATACAAGGTGTGCTCAAAGGTGGCATTGAATGGTTTAAACCGAATATAGATAAAAGTGGTGAAGGGAAATTTGTCACAATTGCTGCTGCAACTGCTGGTGCTGCAGTCAGTATCGGGGCTGGCGCGCAAGGACAATTTCAGATTATTTATGATGACGGATGTTTTAAAATACGCGCTGCTGCCCATCTATGTTGGGGGATAGGGGCAAAGGGGGTCGCAACTTTTACGGTAGGTACCGAGCATATTCTGAACTATATCGGTTTTATCAAACTACAATTATTACAGGCTAGCTTTAGAAACCTTCTTTATATTGAATCAGAGACATTTTCATTGATGGCACAAATTTTGGCCTATTGTATTGGTGAAGATCAACCATTAACTGTAGGAGTACAATTCTTATCAAATGAATATAAACGTTGGGTTATAAGATTAGATGTTGATCAGGGCCGTTTAAAAACAGCGAATCATGTGAATTCAGCTAAAGGGCGGGAGGAATTAATCATTGCTCCACCAGAAACCAAGGGGATTTTGCTATATGCAGTGACTCATTGGAGTGATCGTACTGCCCCAATTTTTGATATTTATGTTTCTTTTAGTAGTTTAGAAATCAAGTTTTTTCCTGCCCGAAAGACAGCAGTAATTAATATCTTAAAGACCTGTATTACGACTGCAGAATGGCAAAATACTATTCAACATATTCATCCGCTGGGAGAAAAGTTAACCCGAGATCAATTCGGTAAAGTTGAAGGGGATCTGATTCGCTTTTTAAATTATGGGGAAAATCCCAAATATGCTGAAGATATTATTCGTTGTATTAACCAGGGTATTGATTATGCGGGAACCAATATTAATCAATGGTTAAAAGATTATTTAAAATACCGTAAGGGTGCTAAAGCAGTTACAGGTACGTCCTGGAATTATATGTTAGTAAGAAATCAGGATGATCAGCGTTTTGAACAGTTTAAGATACAGCAGGGAATATCCAGAGGTTTTGAAGAGCAAACATTGATGGCCAGCAATCTTGAAATCTTAGCGCCTTTTGAGCAGGATGAATCAGAGAAGGTGTACCATGTTTAAGGTACACCTTAGAAAGTATATAAATTAAAGATTTACAGCACAACGTACTGAATTATTTTGATTATAATCAAAAGAGTAGTCTTTTTTAGAGTAATACTCTACAAGTTTAGGATCTGCTATTGGATCTATAGCGTGGCGTTGTATGGTTAAACCTTTTGCTGCCATATATAGATTTTGCCCACCGCGTGGTTCTGAACTACGCACAACTTTTAATTTACCTGATGCAGGGCCTTGAGGATTTTTTTCAGGGGATTTACTGTAATATTCTGGATCATACCAGTCTAGCATCCATTCATAATTATCCGTGATCATGTCATAAAAACCTAATGGACTAGCAGGATATTGTTGTAAAACTGGGACATTAGTAAGAGATTTAAATTTTTTATTAATTGCTTTTCTTTGTTCAAAACTCCAGATATTACGGCCGATATCCATTTTGCCGTTATCAGTTGCATATAGAATATACTGGCCACGATTACGGGCAGCATATTCCCATTGGGCTTCTGTAGGCAAATCCATTTTTAAGTTAAGTTGTTGACCAAGCCATTGGCAATAGTCTCGGCCTTGTTGCCAGTTAATTCCTGCAGCGGCTGTAGGAACACGTTCTTGAATTGAAAATTCATCGAACGTTCCAACCTTCTTTTGACCTGTGACATCAGTATAGATATCAAAATCAGCATAAGTGGCTTTGGTAGCACTTAATTGAAAGTCATCTAAAGTGACTTTATGCAAGGGCTTGCTGTCACCTTTACCATCATAAGGAAGTTTATCGACACTATGTTCAGGGCCGAAATCACCCATCATAAAAGTTCCACCCTTGACTAAAATAAGGTTCTTTTTTGTTTTTTCAAGGAGTTGTTGTAATTGCTTTTGTTGTTCGGCAGATAGATTTTTCTGGGCAACTGGTGTTTGTGTCTTTTGGCTAGAATCTGAGGCGGGTTTTGCACATGCGGTTAAAGCAGTGCTAGAAAGCAGAATAATCGCAAGGTTTTGTTTAATCATCTTTTTTAAAATCATTGGGTTGCGGATATTGTTAGAATTCTAAGACAGTTTTGCGGGATTGAAAAGAAACATTGTGTTAAGTATTAAAACCAAATGTGAAGTTGAAATCTTCGCATATTTTTTTACTTAAATTGATGGTCTTCGGTGTTTTAAATAGAAGAAAGAAGGAGTTAAGGTATACGATATTTAAGGTACACCTTAGAAGCTATGTAAATTAAGGATTTACAGCACACCGTACTGAATTGTATTGATTTAAATCAATATTATACTTTTTAATTCTTGGGTCTTTTGCACGTACAGGGTCTTCAACAGGATGCATCGCATGGCGTTGCATGGTTAAGCCCTTTCCTCCCATATGCATATTCTGGCCATCATCAGGTGCAGAACTACGCACAACTTTTAATTTACCTGATGCAGGGCCTTGCGGGTTTTTTTCAGGGGATTTACTGTAATATTCTGGATCATACCAGTCCAGCATCCATTCATAGTTGTCGGTAAGCATGTCATAAAAGCCTAAAGGGCTTGGAGGAAATTGCTGGAGTGTAGATACATTTTTTCTTGCTTTGAATTTTCTATTAGAGGCTTTTTTCTGCTCAAAGCTCCAGATATTACGACCAATATCCATTTTGCCATTGTCGGTTGCATAAAGAACATATTGACCACGATTACGGGCGGCGTATTCCCATTGGGCTTCTGTAGGTAAATCCATTTTTAAATTAAGCTGTTGGCCGAGCCATTGGCAATAGTCTCGAGCTTGTTGCCAATTAATTCCTGCGGCAGCTGTAGGAATACGATATTTAATTGAAAGTTCATCGAATGTTCCAACCTTCTTTTGTCCAGTGACATCAGTATAGATATCAAAATCAGCATAAGTGGCTTTGGTAGCACTTAATTGAAAGTCATCTAAAGTGACTTTATGCAAGGGCTTGCTGTCACCTTTACCATCATAAGGAAGTTTATCGACACTATGTTCAGGGCCGAAATCACCCATCATAAAAGTTCCACCCTTGACAAAAATGAGATTTTTTTTAGTTTTTTCTAGGAGCTGCTGTAATTGCTTTTGTTGTTCGGCAGACAGGTTTTTTTGGGCAACTGGTGTTTGTGTCTTTAGGCTAGAATCTGAGGCGGGTTTTGCACATGCAGTTAAGGCTATACTAGAAAATATAATAGCTATAAGGGTGGGTTTAATCATTTTTTAAAACCTAAAATTGAATGCTGACTTAAAAAGAATGTGGAAGATTGGCGACGCAACGTACCCCATATAAACGATAGGTCATTTTATTTTCTTCATTTGATTTTGGTAGGGCATGTGCTCTTTCTATATTAAGACCACCAGCCATCATTAAATCATCCGCACTCATTGCAGGTGAGCTACGCAATACCTTTTCAGTACCAGACTTAGGCCCTTTGGGATTATCGACAGGAGAGTGTTTGTAATAGTCTTTATCGTACCAGTCATTCATCCATTCATAATTATTGGTGACAAGGTCATAAAAACCTAAAGGGTTTGGTGGTGTTTTGCCAAGCACTGGAATTTCCAGTACTGAATCAGGGGTGTTACTATGACTATAATTGTCATATTGATTTAATTTCCATAAGTTCTTCTCAGGCTCTACTTTGCCTGTGTCTGTTGCAAAGACAGTATATTGGCCTTTATTGCGTGCAACATATTCCCATTGTGCTTCAGTCGGTAGGTCCATAGGCGTTCCTACTTGTTGTCCCAGCCATTGGCAATAATCTTTGGCTTGTTGCCAATCCATCCCTGTCGCAATTTCATGGGCGATCTCTGGAGTAAAGAGTTCATTGTAATAGCTCTTAGGTTGTCCGGTTGCCTCAGTAAAAACATTAAAGTCTTCTAATGTTGTTTTATAGGCACTCATATTAAAGCTGCTCAGTGTTACTTTATGCAAAGCCTTATTGTCATTTCCTGGTGAGAAAGGCAGGTGATCAGGTTTTTCGATATTGCCTTTGGGATTCTTGACCGCCATGCTATCAGGCACGGTTTTTTCAAGTTCAGGAGTGACTACCCCAAAATCGCCCATCAGGTAGCTCCCACCTTCAACAAAAATCATATTCTTTTTGGTTTTTTCCACCAATTTTTGAATTTTTTGTTGCAGTTCAGGTGAGGTCTTTACAACTTTCTGATTAGTTTCAGGTGATTTGGCACAAGCGCTTAAAGCTAGGCCTGAGAATAAAATAAAGAATAGCTTCTGCTTTTTCATTATAAAAAAATCAATTGTTTAAATTTAATTGGAAGAAATCTTAATCAATCTAATTAAAATAGTGAAGTTAATTTGTGTTAGTTGGTATTAAGAGCTAATTAAAAACTTCTTACCAATTATAATGTTGTTGGTGAAAAAGCGATATATAAGGCTGATTATTTTTGATTGATCTATATTAGACCTTGGATTTGATTTCTAGTATTTAACAATATAATCCAATTTTATTAGCATTTTATTCTTATCCATATTTTAAAAAAGGTACTATAGCCTGATTGTTTCTCTAAAAAATAAGTAAAATCTCCTCAAAAGTTTGTTTTATATTCTTTTAATAATCAATTTATTGCTAGAAATAATAGGTAGACTATAGGAAATCAAAGTTGTAATCGTAGATTCAATTTTATATGGATATGAAAATCTGACTATACACTCGTTTGATCTATACAAGGTATTGATATTGAAATGAAAGAAAAATTTATTGTTATGTTGATTATTTTGACCATTTTTCAATTCAGTGCCTGTTCAAAAGTAACTCGGGATAATCAGGAGGTACAAGCCGAATTGCTCTATCAGCAAGGCGGGCGATACTTCTTGGGTCAAGATGTAGCTCAAGATTATATAAAAGCTAAGGCTTTGTTTGAACAAGCAGCGCAGCAAGGCTCAGCGATTGCCCAAAATGATTTGGCCGGCATGTATTTCAAGGGCCTTGGAACCGCTAAAAACGAAGAGAAAGCTTTTTACTGGTATGAACGAGTCGCACAGAAAAATTTTCCGGAAGCACAATATAATTTGGGCATTATGTATGACCATGGCCATTATGTGAAAAAAGACCGAAATAAGGCTTTAGCTTTTTATCGGTTATCTGCAGATCAAGGCTATGCTAAAGCCCAGTTTAATCTGGCAAATGCTTATTCTTCAGGGAGAGGGGTGAAAAAAGATATTGGTCTAGCCATGGATTTATATGAAAAGGCCGCACAACAGAATATGCCTGAAGCGCAATATAACCTGGCAAATATGTATTCTGATGGTTTGCTGGTACCCAAGAATGAAAAGAGGGCTTTAAAACTATATGAAAGTGCAGCCGAGCAGAATTTTCCTATGGCTCAGCATAATTTAGGTTACCTTTATATAAATGAATATCATAACCTTGAAAAAGCCAAGTACTGGTTTAAAAAAGCCTATGAAAATGGAGTTAAAGAATCAGGAGAGGTGTTAAAACAATTAGAGCATGACTCGCCATAACCTGATCTCAGCCATGTCAATGTTTATGCAATAAAAAAGCCACTCAACAAACAATGAGTGGCTTCCTTCGAAAACTAAATCGACTTATTTAATTTTCTTAAAGATAAAGTCATTAATTTTATGACCAGATTCAAGACCTCGACGCTCGAATTTGGTGACTGGACGCCAGTCTGGGCGAGGGTAGCTATTGCCTTTACCTGCCAGATTTTCCATATCAGGACGGTTATCTAGGATATCAAGCATCCATTCTGCATACGGCTCCCAATCTGTCGCTGCATGGAAAGTCCCACCCAGCTCAAGTTTTTGTTCAACCAGTTGCATACGCTCATGAATGACAAAACGGCGTTTAAAGTGACGTTTCTTCTGCCATGGATCAGGGAAGTAAAGCTGTACACAGTTAATGCTGTTGTCTGGCATTTCACGTAATACCTGAATGGCATCGGCATCCAGTACAAACAGGTTCTTTAAGCCAGCCATACCCGCTTCATAGACACACTGTGCGATACCAGGCACATGCACTTCGATGCCGACAAAGTTACGTTCAGGATTGGCCTTTGCCATTAACACCAGAGAACGGCCCATACCAAAACCGATTTCAACGGTTAATGGGCGTTCAGGATGTTCAAAATGCTGGCGTAAATCACCAACAGGGTATTCCAAAATTAAATCACGATAATCTTCTAAAGCAGTACGTTGTGAAGTATTGAGCGGAGCTGAACGACGCATAAACGTCACAATTTCACGGTGCTCAGGCAAATTGTCGAGTTCCGTAATTTGCGTTTCTAACTGATCGTTTGACATGATTCTGGAGATATAAATATAGAAATGCCGTATTTTAAGTGCTCAGGTGGACAAGTCAAACTTTTAAGTGATTTTATTTAGTCGTTTATTTTTAAAAATGATGAAAACTTGTCAAAAAATCTTCATGGTGCTGTCACAGAACTTGCATAGCCTAATGGCAATTTAAACACTAAGTAAAAAATCATGCATAATTTTAAATACCATTCGATCGCCATTTGTTTAAGCCTGTTGGGCGCATCTTCAATCTTTTCTGCGGCGCATGCACAACTGATGTTTAGTCAGTATGTCGATGGCAGCAGCAATAAAAAGGGGCTGGAAATCTATAACCCTGATGCCACAACGGTCAATCTGGCAGATTATGAAATCCAGCAGTTTAATAATGGCGGCACCGTTAAAACCGCGGCATTTCCCTTACAAGGCAGTTTAGCTAGCAAACAGAAATTTCTGATCGGTCGTTCAGAATTACAAGCGCAATTAGGCAATAAGGTCAATCAGGTTGCTAGCTTGTCCTTTAATGGTGATGATGCGGTGGTATTACTGTATCGTGGGACACCTGTAGATCGTTTCGGTCGCATTGGCGAGCGTCCAGCGAATGGTTGGGGTACAGCGGTTTTAAGCATGGGTAACAGCTTTAAACGTATTCAAACAGACAATTCAATCGTGAGTGTTGACCCAACCAGTCCATTTGATCTGGATCAATCCTGGCAGGCCTGGACGGACCGGAATGACTTTTCGAACTTAAGCGGTTCAACCACCACACCGCCGATTAGCGATGCGGTCAGCTGTAGCAGTCGTGATACCCCGATTGCCAGTTTAGCCGAGTCAGCTCAGAATCAAAACTATACCATTCGTGGCGTGATCACCGCAGACTATCGTTATAGCAACGGTTTCTCCGGTTTCTATGTGCAAACGCCTGATAGCAAAGCAACGCCAAATGTCAGCAATGCCATCTTCGTCTATATTCCTGCAAGTAGTGCCGTAAACGGTGGGCAGGTTGGCGATGAAGTGATCCTGCGTGGCCGTTTAACCAGTTATCAAAACCAGCTTCAAATGGATCAGTTGCAGCAGGATATCAAGACCTGTAACCAGAACATGGCATCATTGATTCAACCGCTGGATTTGAATTTACCCTTTAGCAGTTTGACCGATACGGCGGGAAACTCACCGAAACGTTATCAGGGCATGTTGGTGAAATTACCACAAACGTTGACGATCAGTGAAAACTATAATTTCGGTCGTTATGGGGAGTTGTCTTTAAGTCTGGGGCGTCTGTTTATTCCAACCAATCTGTATCCGGCACTTTCAAATGAAGCCAAGGCATTAGCACAGCAAAATCTGCTTTCAAAAATTATCTTTGATGATGGCTATAATAATCAAAACCGTGCGCCGTGGTTGCCACAAAACTTTAGTGCGTTGAATACACTACGCTCAGGCTATCAGTTAAAAAATGCACAAGGTATTTTGGAATACCGTTTTAATGCCTGGCGTGTACAACCCATTGCAGGGGCAAACTTGCCGGAAGTCGTGACCACCACTAATCCGCGGCCAACGATTACAGCTAAGCAAAGTAAACATGTTCGTGTTGCAGCATTTAATGTACTCAACTATGACAATGGCAAGACTGGCTTCCCAACCGAACGTGGTGCAAACAGTCAGGTTGAGTTTGACAAGCAACATGCCAAAATTGTGAGTGCATTAAAAACAATCGATGCTGATGTATATGGCTTGATGGAGATTGCCAATAATGGTTATGGCAGTGATAGTGCAGTTGCTAATTTAACTCGGGCTTTAGGACCAGACTGGAAATATGTCATTCCAGAAGGACTTAACCAGTTGGGTACGGATGTGATTGCAGTTGCGATTATCTATAACAGCAAACGTGTTCAACCCGTGAATAAAGCTGCGGTATTAGATCTGGGGGATAAACCGTTCGACCATAGCGCAATCTTTTAAGCCGCTACAGGGCGGACAGATCTTTACGGTCATTCCAAATCATCTTAAATCGAAAGGTTGTAAGGGGGTAGATCTAAACTCTCTGGATGCGGATCAACGGGATGGACAAGGGTGTTGGAATCCAACCCGCGTGAAAGCAGTTGAACAACTCACGCAATGGATCGCCAAGAATCCAACTCAGGTCAAAAATCCGAATATTTTATTATTGGGTGATATGAACAGCTATGCCAAAGAAGATCCGATCCTGAGCTTTGAAAAAGCCAACTATAAAGTATTGCTAAATGACAGCAAGGTCGGTGAGGGCAATCAGGCTTATAGCTATGTCTTTGGCGTATCGAGTGATGCAGATGGCTATGGCGGTGCAGGTAACCTTGATCATGCCATCGCCGATGCCAACCTGTATAAGCGTGTGGTGAAAGCCTTTGCCTGGCATATCAATGCCGATGAACCAACGGTATTGGATTATAACGAAGAATATAAAACCGATGCGCAAAAGGATCTGTTCTTTTCGGCCAATGCTTACCGTTCTTCAGACCATGATCCCGTGATTGTTGATCTGGATATGAAAACCGCCGATTCACAACTTGAACCTGATCATCCGAAACATATTATCGTAGAGTTTCTAAATTCGTTATTTGAATGGTTAGGCAAGCTTTTTGGTCGAGCCTAATCCGGTTTCCGTGACATTGTTGGGTTTGTTTTTTCATAAAATAATCAATCGTCACGGAATATAACTTGCAAGGTCGAAAAAAATTCATTAATAGTAGTGGTGTAGATGTTCTTAGCATGAAAGCGATTATAAATTTTAATTCTGTCTGTTCTCGAGTTTCGTAGGAACGTTCTAGAGCATAAGTTGTTAGATAACAAGGATCAATTATGAAGTTGTATTATTCACCTGGCGCATGCTCATTGGCAGCCCATATTATTTTAAATGAAATCAACGTAGATTTTGATTTAGAACGAGTTGATCTAAAAACACATAAAACCTCAAAAGGTGCAGATTATTACGAGATTAATCCAAAGGGTTATGTACCGGCTTTGGAAATTAATCCAGGTTTGATTTTAACCGAGAATGTGGCGATTTTACCGTTTCTTGCGCAACACGATCCAAAACAGGACCTGATACCACCATCGGGCATGGGACGGGCAAAAGTTCTTGAGTGGTTGGGGTATTTGAACTCGGAACTGCATGATGCATATTCTGTCTTTTTTACCGGTAAATTGACAGACGATGAGAAGACCAAGGCCTATGCTGAAGTGGACCGTTTGTTGAAATATATCGATGACTATCTGGCGGGTTGGGATTGTGATTATCTGGTCGATGATAACTTTGGCCCGGCGGATGCCTATTTGTTTGTGTTAACCAACTGGTCAAACCATATCGAACATGATTTAACACCATATATCCATATCGTAGCGCTACGTAATAAAATTGCTGAGCGTCAATCGGTTCAGATTGCGATGCGTGATGAAGGGCTGTTGAGCTAATACAACCCAATAAAAAAGCCTCTGCGAACAGAGGCTTTTTTATTTCAGCTCAATTATTGTTGAGCTTTTTGTTTCACGTCAGCAGCACCTGATTCTACTGCACCTGCAACTTTAGCTGTCGCATCACGTGCAGCAGCTTCAGTTTTTGCAGCAGCTTCAGCAGTCGCCGTTGCAGTGTGGTCAGCAGCAGCATCAATCTGATCGCCCGCTGTATCTACTGCAGTCGCAACATCGCTTGTTGCTGCTTCAGTTGCGTTTTTGATATCTGCACCAGCTTGATCAGCCGCGTGTTCTAAATGTTCACCCGTGGTTGCGCCTGTTTCAGGTGCTTTATCTTTATTACAGCCTACAAGCGCAACAGTAGCAGCAAGACCTAATGCAACAAGTAATTTATTCATTGTCTATTTCCTTTTCTTTGTGGCATCCAATAGGAATGGATGCTAAAAATATAAACATAAACTGCATAAAGAATAAAGTTGAAAATTTGTAAAAACACGCACTTACATCGGTCAATATAAGTACGTGTCTTTTTTATAGGCCAGAACGGATCATATAATCAAAGGCTGAGAGAGAAGCTTTGGCACCTTCACCTGTGGCAATGATAATTTGCTTATAAGGCACGGTCGTACAGTCACCTGCGGCAAATACACCTTTAACACTGGTTTCGTTACGGTCGTTGATCACGATCTCACCACGGTTGCTTAACTCAACCGCACTGTTCTTCAGGAAGTCAGTGTTTGGCAATAAGCCGATCTGTACAAAGATCCCTGCCAGCTCAACCGTATGTTCAACATCAGTAGCGCGGTCTTTATATTTCAACGCTGTCACCTGAGCGCCATCACCGACCACTTCGGTACTCAATGCATTCATGATCACGGTGGTATTTGGCAAGCTGTTTAACTTGTCTTGCAACACCTGGTCGGCACGAAGCTTGGTATCGAATTCAACCAGTGTCACATGCTCAACAATACCTGCAAGGTCAATCGCGGCTTCTACACCCGAGTTACCGCCACCAATCACCGCAACACGTTTGCCTTTGAACAATGGGCCATCACAGTGTGGGCAGTAAGCCACACCGCGGGTACGGTATTCGGCTTCACCCGGCACATTCATCTCTCTCCAGCGTGCACCGGTTGAAAGAATGATGGTTTTCGATTCAAGCTTGGCACCATTTTCCAGTTCAACTTCAACTAGACCGTTGGCAGTTTGATCTGCGCCTGTGATCTTGCTGACACGTTGCAGGTTCATGATATCCACGCCGTATTCACGGACATGTGCTTCCATATCCTGAGCAAACTTCGGACCGACAGTTTTTTGCACCGTGGTGAAGTTTTCAATATCCATGGTATCCATCACCTGACCGCCAAAGCGTTCAGCCACAATACCGGTCTTGATCCCTTTACGCGCTGCATAGATTGCCGCAGTACCACCCGCAGGACCACCACCAATCACCAACACATCAAATGCATCTTTGGCATTGATTGCTGCTGCATCTTTCTCAGCTAAGTTGGTGTCTAACTTAGCCACGATTTCTTCCAGTGTCATACGACCCTGACCGATATGCTCATTGTCCTGGAATACCATAGGTACAGCTAAGATTTTGCGCTCTTCCACTTCATCCTGGAAGAAAGCACCATCAATCATGGTTGCCGTGGTATTCGGGTTGTTGATTGCAATCAGGTTAAGCGCTTGTACCACATCTGGACAGTTGTGGCAGCTAAGTGACACAAATACATCGAAGTTTGCAGTCAAGTTGAGGCCTTTGATTTGAGCCAGGACTTCATCAGAGACTTTTGGCGCATAACCAGACACTTGCAGTAATGCCAGAATCAAAGAAGTAAACTCATGGCCCATCGGCAAGCCAGCAAAGAACACACGCGGTTGTTCACCTGCTTTGGCAACACCGAAGCTAGGACGGCGAGCGTTTGAACCGTCAAAACGCGCCGTAACTTGGTCAGAAAGTTCCGCGATTTCAGTCACCAGTTCTTTGATTTTCTCTGCTTTGTCTGAGTCATCCAAAGCAGCAACCAGTTCGATCGGACTTTCTAAACGTTCTAAATAAGCTTTTAATTGAGTTTTAATATTTTGATCTAACATGTATTTCTCCAAACCCTAAGACTTTTAAATCGGTCAATTCATTCAATAAGGCTATACTACGCAAAAACTATAAATAGGTAAAACAGTATGTTTTTATGGGTTTGATCGGTTTTTTGAATTTTTAATTGAATAGTTGAATTTTGAAATATATCTTTCGATAAAAAAATCAGTACAATCAAACCTGTTATACAACTGCAATCATGACGTGACATAAATAGAGGATAAGCAATATGGCATTACAGCGCGGCATCTATCAACATTATAAAGGGCAGCTTTATCAGGTCTTTCATGTTGCTCGTCATAGTGAAACAGAAGAGGAGCTGGTCGTGTATCAATGCTTATATGGCGATTATTCGATGTGGGTACGCCCATTGGCGATGTTTACTGAAACGGTTGAATTGGCGGATGGACAAATCCAGCCCCGTTTTAAATTGATTCAAGCGACTTAAGCAGACTTTGCCGACTTAGCATCTGGAGGGTCAATCATGACCAGTAATGTATTTTTACAGCGTATTGCTGATTTATATGACGAGTTTAAACAACACGATGCACAACAGTCTGATCGTCTGAGTCGCTATCGGAATATTGAGGCCGAGTCGGCAAAGTTATTGGCGATGCTGATTCGTTGTCAGCAATCAAAACGTATTCTGGAAATCGGGACTTCGACTGGTTATTCAACCTTGTGGTTGGCTGAGGCTGCCCAAGCGGTCGGCGGAAAGATTCAAACGCTAGAAATTGATCCTTTACGCAGTGCCCAAGCGAAAAAATATGCTGAAGATTTTGAGCTAGCACAGCACATTGATTTCTGGGTAGGAGATGCAGCGGATTTTCTGGCCCAAGCTACAGAAGCATTTGATTTTATTTTACTGGATGCAGAGCGTATTCATTACGTCAGTTACTGGGCCGATTTAAAGCGTTTATTACAAAATGCTGGCAGTACCTTGATAATCGATAATGTGATTTCTCATGCCGCCGAAGTGAAAACCTTTCTGGAATTGATTAAGCAAGATGAAGATTACATGACTACGATTTTGCCGATTGGCGCGGGTTTATGTATGGTGGTGTTAAAGTGAATGAATTTGATCCTGATGGTTTAAGCGATACGCTTGCGGACTACAGCCCATGACTTTGTTAAAGGCACGGGTAAAATTGGCAGGATTGGAATAACCCAGTTCATACGCTATCGCTGTAATGGTAAAGCTAGAATTCTCTAATAAATCAATGGCGCGTTCTGTGCTGATCTGCTGCTTTAATCCCTGAAACTCAACACCTTGTTGCTGCAAATAGCGTTGCAGGGTTTTTGTAGAAATATTCAGGACTCGAGCACATTCGGTTAAGGTGGGTACTTGATTGGCTTGTCGCAACATCATGCTGACCCATTCCACGATTTCACCTTGATGGTAGATTTTCTGGATTTGTTCCTGACAGCGTTGCTCAACCACTTTTAAGCTATGCGCATCTGCCAACGGTAAGGGTAGTGCCAATTGTTGCTGGTCAATCACGACCCGTATACCAGATAGCCAGCTATAGTTAAACTGGAAACTGGCTTTGACTAAGGAGAGATAACGTTCCTGATAAGTCGGTTCGGGGATACTTAAATAGATTTGATAACGTTGTAACTGTTGACCTGCCAGTTCTAGCAGACTGTAGTAAAAAGCGACTGCAATGGCTTCGATATGAAAAGCCAGACATTGTTTATTCATTTGCAATATTGGCTCAAATAACAGCTCAACCTTTTGTTGATGGTCTGGAAACTGAATACTGAGCTTAAAACTTGGCATAATCAGTCTAAAGTATTGTGCAATGAGTCTGAGTGCATGTTCCAGATTCGGGCTGGTCATGAGGGCATAACCCACCAGACTATGCGAGCTGAGTTTAAGGTTTTTTCCAAGTACAAAGGCCAGATCATGGGTATTAGGCAGGCTTAAACCCATTTCAATAAATTGCTCTATCTGTTGAATAGACAACAGTTCTGTTTGTGCCAGTTGCTGTTGCAATGCACTCAACACATGATGGTCGTATTGATGTGTGCCGATTAAAATTTCAATCAGACGCAAATAGTAGCGTGATGGAATCACCGGAATTTGCTGCTTCTGCACAAGAAAAACTCAGTAAAGTCTTAAAATGATAATAGCAAGTCTTAAAATGATAATATAGCGCTGCTGTAAAATTACACAATTACCTCAAGCAAAAGAGTTTGTGTTTGATTGAGGAGATTCTAATGAATATGCATACTCAACTGGATGTCGAGCAAGCGGCAACAACATTTAAAGATAAAAAACGGCATTTGTGGTTATTGGGTTTGGCTGTCCCTACGATTGCAATGAGTGGTTTGGCAGGCTATCAGTTTGGCCCTAAAAGAACCAAAAAATTCTTCGCTTCATTTGGACCCTTATTTATTCATGCTGTTATTCCAACATTGGATAAATTGATCGGTGAGGACACGGAAAACCCGCCACTCGATGCAATCGCAGATTTAGAAGCCGATCCCTATTATGCCCGTATTGTTAAACTTTTTATTCCTTTGCAATACGCGACCAATATCTATGGCGCCTATTTAGCCAGTCGTAAAGATACTTCGCTTGCGGATCAGTTGTTACTGGGAAGCTTGGTCGGCATGGTCAATGGCATTGCGATTAATACCGCACATGAATTGAGCCATAAAACAGGACGGCTGGAACATTATTTGTCACATCTGGCCTTGGCGCCATCAGGTTATAACCATTTTCGCATTGAGCATCCTTATGGTCACCACCGTCGTGTAGCCACGCCTGAAGATCCGGCATCGTCACAATTTGGTGAAAGCTTCTGGAAGTTTTTACCGCGTACCGTGATGGGTAGTTTTAAATCAGCGATCGAGATTGAAAAGAACCGTTTACAACGCAAGAAATTGCCTTTCTTATGTAAGGAAAATGAGTTGATCCACGGGTGGGTCATGTCGGCTGTATACCATGCGGCGATGTTCAGTCAGTTTGGTCTGCGTTCTGTACCTTTTCAACTGACGCAAGCGGTCTATGCAATTACCTTGTTTGAATCAGTAAATTATATTGAACATTATGGTTTAAAGCGGGCCAAGAAAGAAAATGGCCAATATGAACGGACTTTACCTGAGCATAGCTGGAACAATAATAATGTAGTAACCAATTTGTTCCTGTATCAATTACAACGTCATTCAGATCATCATGCTAATCCGACCCGAAGCTTTCAGACCTTACGTCATTTTGAAGATGCACCGCAGTTACCCGCAGGTTATGGGGCCATGATTTTGCCCGCCTTTATTCCAGCGTGGTGGTCAAAAATTATGGATGATCGGGTGGTGCAACACTATAAAGGTCACTTGGACAGAATCAATGTCCATCCTGAAGCCAAACAAAAGATGTTAGAGAAATATGCCGAACAGCAAGATGCTGCTTAAAGCTGAAGCTAGATACAACAAAAATCAGCCCGATCGGGCTGTTTTTTTTATGCTTTATGCTGAAATACAGAGTCGTTTAAAGTGCAGGTCAAATTCAAGATATTTATGCACAAAGGCCGTTTTATCAGTGGTACGAAGCAAGTTATTGTAGATAAACTCTGGAACAGGATGGTAAAGCTCGCCCGAGCCGTTGCTATAAAAGATTTTTAAATAGCGTGAAGAAACATCATATTTCCAGGAGGTTACAACAACAGATTTTTCCATAGATTCGTCCCCTTATTAATTTGATCTTTTAGTACATATTTAACAACTCTGGTGCTCCATGATTTGACAGTACTCCAACTCAAACCGTCTGACAATTGATAAATGAAGCTGGCTATAAATTTATAAGTATAAGAATTGTAAAAAATTAGCTATAAAATCGGGATCGGAGTAGAGGGGGGATTTATACAGAAGACAGGCAAAAAGAAACCACCCTAAAAAGGGTGGCTTCGGACCATCGGTTTAATCTAAATAATTAGATTTTACCAACTAAGTCGATAGATGGAGCAAGCGTTGCTTCGCCTTCTTTCCATTTCGCTGGGCAAACTTCACCTGGGTGAGCGTGAACGTATTGAGCAGCTTTTACTTTACGAAGAAGTTCAGATGCGTCACGGCCGATACCACCAGCGTTGATTTCAACGATTTGGATTTTGCCTTCTGGATCGATAACGAAAGTACCACGGTCAGCAAGACCAGCAGCTTCGATTAATACGTCGAAGTTTTTAGAAAGCGTCCAAGTTGGATCGCCGATCAATGGGTATTGGATTTTACCAATAACGTCTGAAGTGTCGTGCCAAGCTTTGTGCGTGAAGTGAGTGTCAGTAGACACGCCATAGATTTCAACGCCTAATTTTTGGAATTCAGCATAGTTGTCAGCAAGGTCGCCTAACTCAGTTGGACATACGAAAGTAAAGTCAGCTGGGTAGAAGAATACAACAGACCATTTACCTTTAAGATCTGCTTCAGATACGTCAACAAATTGACCGTTGTGGTACGCAGTTGCTTTAAATGGTTTAACTTCAGTATTAATTAAGCTCATCATTGTCTCCATGATTGAGGTTTTATTGAGAGGCTAACGCCTTACTTGTTTACGAGGTCTAGAATAAATAATTTTTAGTTATTGGGGAAATAGTATTTTTACATGACTAAAATCGGAAAATTGAATAAATCAATCAAAAACGACTTTCACCCAAAGATGTCTGCTTTATTTGACGACATAAAAATGAAGCCAACATGACAAAACATCTGAAAACTAATGTGCATAACAACATGAAGTCTACGTGATCAAAATTCAAGGGTAAAATTGAAAAAAGATAAAAATATATAAAAAACCAAGATATACGTTCAAACTTTATCCAGCATGGCTGTGAGTTTTAAATCATTAAGCGATAGGAATACAGAGTCAGGAGAACTATACAAGGTATTCGCTATGGCGGTGCTGGATGTTAGTTGCTGATATGAATAGGCTAGCTAAGCTGGGTGCTGCTTAGAGATTGATCTTGTGGTTCGGTAGACGATTGACTAAAATGGGCTGTAACTCTTTGAAATACTAAATAGTATCTATTTGAGAAAAATTATAAGGTTATATGCATCAGCAGGGTATGCTGGCATTCAGAGTGAAAATTATAGTAACAATGACTGATCAATTAAGAGCTAAATTTGAAAATCTGGAACTGAATGCGGGCTTGGGAAAAATTAGTGCGTTTATTTCCATGTCTTTAGGCTTGCTTTGCCTGTTTGGCGCCTTGTGTTTTCTATTCCCTTCGGTGATGACTACACCTGAGTTAAGACCATTTTATGCAAAAAATTATGATGTTTTTTATTTTGGACTCATGGGTGGCATTATTCTGAGTGTCGGTTTTGGTGCTTTTAGTGCGATTGTCCGTCAGAACCGATACGGCTTCTATGGTTTATGTTTCGCTTTGGTGGCTGCGATTTTAGGTTGTGGTGTGATTAAAGCACCGATGTTACCGAGTGTGCCTTTTTATGCAGGTATAGATTATTTTGTACTTACACTGGTGATTCTGGCCCTCATCTTTATTCCTTTAGAAGGTTTTTTTGCCAAGAGTCCCGAGCAGAAAATCCTGCGAGTGGGCTGGGTGACGGACATGAAATATTTCATGTTCAGTCATATTGGTATTCAGCTATTTAGCTTTTTAACCGTGATGCCGATTCAGTACTGGATTACCCATTTACCCAATAATCCGATTGTGCCTTATGTTCAGGCCCAGCCAATCTGGTTGCAGTTTATTGAATTGTTGATTGTGGTAGATTTTGTGGTGTACTGGTTACATCGTGCCATGCATGAGGTCAATTTCCTGTGGCGTTTCCATGCCATTCATCATTCGACCGAATATATGGACTGGCTGGCATCTTCACGTCTGCATGTGGTTGAAGTATTGATGACCCGGTTTATTGCAACCTTGCCGATATTTTTACTGGGTTTTCATACTTCGGCAGTATTTGCCTATCTGATTTTTATTTCCTTTCATGCCATTTTTATTCATTCCAATGTGCGTTTCCGTTTCCCGTATTTACGCTGGTTGATTGCTACACCTGAGTTTCATCATTGGCATCATTCTTCCGAAAAACCTGCGATTGATAAGAATTATGCAGCGTTTATCCCGTTTTATGATGTGCTATTTAAAAGTGTCTATATGCCGGATCATCTGGCCAGTGTATATGGAACAGTGGGTTATAAGATCCCGAATAGTTTTGTCAAACAGTTTACCTGGCCCTTTAAAAAATATGTCAAACGCTTTCTAAAACGCTTTGACCAGTCACCGAAACCTTAAGCTGTATGGAGGGAACTGGATCAAGATCAGCAGGAGATTGATGCAGTTTCTTTGCATAGCAAGGCTTTAAGGCGTAAAATAGCCGATTAGTTTATTTTTCAGGAAAGCTGTTCAGTGCAGAGTCATTTAAATGTAGATCAATTGGTTATGGCACGTGACCGTCACCGTTTAAATCGACTGCGCAAGGATAAGAAAACAGAACCAGCAGATATCGAAAAACTGTTTGAACAGTCTAACCACAAGGTTAAGCAGCGCCTTGCACGCCTTCCAGAGATCAAACTCAATCAGGATTTACCTGTCACCCAGTATGCAGATCGTTTGATTGCAGCGATTCAAAAGCATCAGGTCATTATTGTGGCGGGTGAAACCGGTTCTGGTAAAACCACACAGCTCCCGCAGATTGCCATGTTAGCAGGGCGTGGACTGACAGGCATGATTGGTCACACCCAGCCACGTCGTCTGGCTGCGCGTAGTGTTTCGCAGCGTATCGCCGAAGAGGTTGGCGAGAAACTCGGTGAATCAATCGGTTTTAAAATCCGTTTTAACGAGCAGGGTTCACAAGACTCGATTGTTCGTTTGATGACCGATGGTATCTTGTTGGCTGAACTGACCAATGACCGCTTCCTGTCAAAATACGACACCATCATTATTGATGAGGCGCACGAACGCTCACTCAATATTGACTTTATCATGGGCTATTTAAAACAGCTTTTACCGAAGCGTCCTGATTTAAAAGTCATTGTTACTTCGGCAACGCTCGATGTGAATCGCTTTAGCCAGTATTTCTATGATGCACCGATTTTTGAAGTAGAAGGGCGTAGTTTCCCTGTTGAAGTGCGTTATCGCCCGATTTCAGAACTGAGCATCGTTGGCAGTGATGATGATGAGTTCGATGACTTTGAAGAAAACCTCCCGCGTGCCGTGGTACAGGCTGTTGAAGAATGTTTTACCGATGCAGAGAGCAAGGGCCATCCTGAGCATGCCGATATTCTGGTTTTCGCCAGTACAGAACAGGAAATTCGTGAATTACAAGAAACCTTACAGAAGTATGGTCCCCGTCATACTGAAGTGCTGCCTTTATATGCACGTTTAGCCTTGGCAGAACAGCAAAAGATTTTCAGTCCAAGTGGTAAAGGTCGCCGTATCATTATTGCCACCAACGTAGCAGAAACGGCACTGACAGTTCCGAATATTCGCTATGTGATTGATAGCGGTTTTGCCCGTATTTCACGTTATAACTATCGTTCACGGGTGCAACGTCTTCCAATTGAAGCGATTTCACAGGCTGCTGCCAATCAGCGTAAAGGCCGTTGTGGTCGTATTGCGGCAGGTGTATGTATTCGCCTATATAGTGAAGAAGACTTTTTAAGCCGTCCAGAATTTACCGAGCCGGAAATTAAACGAACCAACTTGGCCTCTGTGATTTTGCAAATGCAAAGCCTTGGACTAGGTAGTCTTGAAGATTTTGATTTTATCGAGCCACCTGATTTTCGTCTGGTCAATGATGGCCGTAAACTGCTGATCGAGTTGGGTGCACTGAGTGAGCGCAAGAATGACTTAACCAAAGTCGGTCAGATGATGGCTCGTATGCCGATTGACCCGCGTCTGGCACGTATGATCATTGGCGGAGCACATTTTGGTGTGCTCAAAGAAACCCTGATTATTGTCAGTGCTTTGGCAATTCAAGATCCGCGTGAACGTCCTGCAGATAAACAAATGCAGGCCGATCAGAAGCATGCGTTATTCAAAGAAGCAGATTCGGACTTTTTATTCTACTTAAAACTCTGGAATACTCTGCAAACCAGTCCGGATACACAGACGGAGAACAAGCGTCGTCAATTTGCACGTCAACATTTTTTAAGCTGGTTGCGTTTACGTGAATGGAAGCAGACCCATCAGCAACTGGTCGAGCTGGCAGAAGGATTAAAACTGAGTTTTAATGAAAAGGGTGCCAATTATGAAAATTTACACCGCGCTTTATTGACTGGTTTACTTTCATTCATTGCCAATAAAACCGATGAACGTAATACCTTTATGGCGGTACGTCAGCAGAAAGCCAAAGTGTTCCCCGCCAGTACCTTGCATAAAACCAATACCGCTTGGGTGATGGCCTTTGAAATGGTGGAAACTTCTCAGGTGTATTTGCGGACTTTGGCAAAAATTGATCCAGAATGGATTTTGCTGGCGGCCCGTGATTTATTGAAATACCATTACTTTGAACCGCACTGGTCCAAGAAAGCAGGTATTGTGAATGCCTATGCACAGATTTCTCTGTTTGGTTTAATTATTGAACCGAAGCGTTTGATCAACTTTGAGAAGGTGGATCAGCCTGCGGCCCATGAAATCTTTTTACGCGATGCTCTAACCACAGGGAATCTGGGGATTACACCACCGTTCTTGAAGCATAACTTGTTAAAGCTTGAAGAAGTGGAGCGCGTTGAAGATAAACTGCGTCGCCGTGACTTGGTGGTCGATGAAGAAACCATTTACCAGTTTTATGCAGCAAAAGTGCCTGAGGAAATTGCCAGCCGTCGTAGTTTCGAAGATTGGCGTGCAACCGTCGAACCTGATCAGCCCCGTTATCTGTTTGTCGAAGATGATGCTTTATGGCTGAACGATCGGCCGACCACGCAACAATTTCCCGATTATTTGCATAATGGTCAATTGCGCCTGGCGGCCAGCTATCGATTTGACCCAAGTCATGATGAAGATGGGGCAACCGTCAAGATTCCGGTGCAGGCGTTACCGCAAGTCGATGAAAAGCAATGGTCATGGGGAATTCCAGGCTGGCGTCAAGACCTGATCGAAGCATTACTGAAAGCATTACCCAAAGATAAGCGCCGTAATCTGGTGCCGATTCCTGATACTGCGAGAAAACTGATGCAAGGTGTCGATGCAACGCATTTACGTGAACATCTGTTTAGTTATCTGGCATTTGCCTTGCGTGGTGAGCAAATCACGGAAAAAGATTTTTCTTTTGAACGGATTGATCAGTATCTGGTGCCTTTTATTAAAGTGGTTGATGAAAAAGGCAAGTTAATTGCGCAAGGGCGTGATCTGGAGGAGCTGAAAGCACGTTGTCGTGTTGAAACCCATCGTCCAGTGAAACAGCAAAAAGGTGAGTTTAAAACCTTCCCTGAAAATTTTATCTTCGAAGCTTCGCAAAAGGTCACGGGTGTTGTGGTCAAGCAATATCAGGCATTGGTGCCAACCAAGCTTTTTGCCGAGCTTGATGCGAAAGACGAGTCAGGTGTAGTGATTCAAACCTTTAATGATCAGGATGAAGCAATCAAGCACCATCGTGAAGGAGTGATCCGGCTGGTGCATATGCAGTTGGGGGATTTAATCCGTCAACTCAAAAAGCAGATTTCCAAGCCGCTGGCTCTGGCTTATTCACCTTTAGGTGAGCGGGCAAAACTGGAGCAGATGCTGGTTTATGCAACTTTGCAGGTGTCGATCCAGCAATTGCCTAAAAATGTCGATGAATTTCAGCAGTTATTAACTGAAACCAAAAAGCAGTTTTTAGCAAATGGTCAACAGACATTAGCTGATTTAACTGAAATATTTACCCAATGGCAGCAAATTCGCCGTGAGTTGCTGGTACTGGATCAGACGATCTTTGGTCGCAGTGTGGATGATATTGAAGATCAGCTTGATTTAATGTCATTGGCAGACTTTGTGTATAGCCAATCGCCCGAGATTTGGCAGGAATACCCGCGTTATTTGAAAGCACTGCTATTGCGTTTAGACCGTTTGCCAAATAATCTACAACGTGATCTTGCTGCAATTGATGATGTCGATCCATGGATGGACAAAGTATTTAAATTTAAAAAAGATCCTAAAATCAAAGAATTGTATTTGATGTTGGAAGAACTCAGAATTTCCTTGTTTTCTCAACCGATGAAAACAAAGCTGCCTATTTCACCAACTAGATTACAAAAACTATGGGATCGATTAGCAATCGGTTAAACTGAGAAATATGAAAGTTAGAAGCATTCTTTACAGGAGTTTTACATGGGCATCCGTATAACAGGTACAGGGTTATTTCACCCAACCGAATCTATTTCCAATGAAGAGTTGGTTGAAAGTTTAAATGCTTATGTAGAACAATATAACCAAGACAACGCAGCGCAGATCGAAGCGGGCGAAATCGAGGCTTTACGTGGTTCAAGCCCTGAATTTATTGAAAAAGCATCAGGGATTAAACGTCGCTATGTGGTCGAAAAATCAGGTATTTTAGATCCAACACGCTTGCGTCCGCGTTTGCAGGAACGTAGCAACGATGAGCTTTCACTTCAAGCGGAGTGGGGCGTAATTGCGGCAAAACAGGCGATGGAAAATGCAGGCGTAACCGCTGAAGACATCGATGTGGTGATTTTGGCGTGTTCAAACATGCAGCGTGCTTATCCTGCGGTTGCGATTGAGATCCAGTCTGCACTCGGGATTCAGGGCTATGCTTATGATATGAATGTGGCATGTTCTGCTGCAACATTCGGTTTGAAGCAGGCTTATGATGCCGTAAAATGCGGTGCTCGCCGTGTGTTATTGCTGAATGTTGAAATCACGTCTGGTCATCTGGATTATCGTACCCGTGATGCGCACTTTATTTTTGGTGATGTTGCGACTGCATCAATTATCGAAGAAACTGAAACCAAATCAGGTTTTGAAATTTTAGATATTCATTTGTTTACTCAATTCTCAAATAATATCCGTAACAACTTTGGCTTCTTGAATCGCAGTGAAGATGCGGTGGTCGATGACAAACTGTTCCGTCAAGATGGCCGTAAAGTATTTAAAGAAGTCTGTCCGCTTGTTGCAAAAATCATTACTGCACAACTGGAAAAACTTGAATTAACGCCTGAACAAATCAAGCGTTTCTGGTTGCACCAAGCCAATGCCAACATGAATGAACTAATTTTAAAACTGGTTGTTGGTAAAGATGCTGATCTTGAGCGTGCACCGATCATCTTGGATGAGTTTGCCAATACTTCATCTGCCGGAGTCATCATTGCGATGCATCGTACCGGTGAACAGGTCGATAATGGCGAATTTGCTGTAATTTCTTCTTTCGGTGCGGGCTATTCAGTCGGTTCGATTGTGGTACAAAAGCATATTGCTTAAGCTTTTGACTAGAATATAAAAAAACACCACAATTGTGGTGTTTTTTTATGCCTTATGAAACTTTAAGCTTCAATTGCTTGAACTGCAATTTTCTTGGCAGGATCAGTCTTACGACGTACTGCAGGCACTGGCTCACCATGATATTGACGATCAGCAAAGTAGCTTGAACGAACCATTGGCGCAGACCAGATATTTCTGAAACCGAGTTTACGGCCATGTTCGGCATAACGCTCGAATTCTTCTGGTGTAACAAAACGGTCAATTGGGGCATGTTGCTTCGATGGTTGCAGATATTGACCAATGGTCACGTAATCCACATCGTGTGCACGCAGATCATCCAGTAACGAAATCACTTCTTCTTCAGTTTCACCAATACCGACCATCAAACCACATTTGGTTGGTACATCAGGGCAGTATTCTTTAAACATTTTTAACAGGTTTAAAGAGTGCTGATAGTCAGAACCTGGACGCATGGCTTTGTAGAGACGTGGTACAGTTTCAATATTGTGGTTGAATACATCTGGCGGACATTCAGTCATGATGCGTAAGGCAATATCCATACGACCACGGAAGTCAGGCACCAGAATTTCCAATAAGGTTTTTGGACTTAATGCACGCGCTTCCTTGATACAGTCAACAAAGTGTTGGGCACCACCATCAAGCAGGTCATCACGGTCAACCGAGGTAATCACGGCATATTTTAAGCCCAGATTAGAAATGGTTTCAGCCATGTGACGCGGTTCATCAGGATCCAATGCATTTGGACGACCATGTGCAACGTCACAGAAAGGACAGCGACGGGTACAGATATCGCCCATGATCATGAAGGTTGCTGTACCACCACCGAAGCATTCAGGCAAGTTAGGGCAGGCAGCTTCTTCACATACGGTATGCAGTTTTTGTGAACGCAAGGTTGTTTTGATACGCTGAACTTCTTCTGGAGCGGTCATCTTGACTCGAATCCAGTCAGGTTTGCGAGGTACTTCAACCGTAGGGATAACTTTTACAGGAATTCTTGCGACTTTTTCCGCGCCACGAAGTTTTATACCCTGTTCAGGTTTACGGTGTTCAGACATATACTTCCTACAGCCTTTGATTTGAGATATGGGAATATTATAGTCAAATTTACCGCATTAAAGCAGGAAAAGTGGTATTCATTTTGAAAATGTAAATATATAAAAATATATAGTTGTGAAATACATCATCTCGCTGCATATTGGTTATCATATAGAGAGCAAAAACGGTTAAGAGACAAAGGAGCTTTGAATGCCACGTAAGAAAGAGGTCGTTGGTGGGAATATTGTTAAATATGATGCAGTAATTCTCGGTTCTGGCCCAGCTGGCGAAGGCGCGGCAATGAAGCTTGCAAAAGCAGGTAAAAAAGTTGCAATCGTTGATGTTCGTGATCAACTCGGCGGTAACTGCGCACATGTAGGCACAATTCCAAGTAAAGCTTTGCGTCAAACAGTTTCAAGTATCATTCGTTATCAGCGTGATCCAATGTTTCAGAAAGTCGGTGAATGGAAACAATTCACCATGAAACAGGTATTACGTAATGCGCATAAAGTGATTCAACAGCAAGTTGACACGCATACACGTTTCTATGATCGCAATAAAATCGAAGTCTTTCATGGACGTGCTTATATTCAGGATAAGAACACGGTTCTGATTTTTGGTCAGGATGGTATTAAAGACACCATTATTTGCAAGCAGATTGTGATTGCAACGGGTAGCCGTCCATATCAGCCAAAAGGTCTGGATTTTAATCACCCGCGTGTATTTGATTCAGACAAGATTCTCGACCTTGATTTCGCTATCCAGAAAATCATCATTTATGGTGCAGGCGTGATCGGTTGTGAATATGCGTCAATTTTCATTGGATTAGATCATAAGGTTGATCTGATCAATACCCAGCAAAAGCTTCTAAGCTATCTGGATGATGAAATTGCCGATGCATTGTCATACCACTTACGTGAACAAGGCGTGCTGATCCGTCACAATGAACAGATCGACCGCTTAGAGACGTTTGATGATCACGTGGTTCTACATTTACTGAGTGGCAAGAAGATCAAGGCCGATGCTATTTTATGGTGTAACGGCCGTTCAGGAAATACTGATGGTTTAGGTCTTGAAAATGTAGGCTTGGTGCCAAATGGCCGTGGTCAGTTGATGGTGAATGATCAATACCAGACCGAAGCAGAAAATATTTTTGCTGCGGGTGATGTGATTGGCTGGCCGTCTTTGGCATCGGCGGCATACGACCAGGGTCGTTGCGCAGGTGCGAATATGGTCGGCGAGAAAAATGTGAAGCCAATCCGTGACGTTCCAACGGGTATTT
Organism: Acinetobacter calcoaceticus; assembly: GCF_051947995.1. GTDB lineage: Bacteria > Pseudomonadota > Gammaproteobacteria > Pseudomonadales > Moraxellaceae > Acinetobacter. The sequence continues at coordinate 28,365 of NZ_JBLVVH010000003.1, forward strand.
ATACCATTCCGGAGATTTCTTCGATTGGTAAGACCGAACAGGAGTTAACGGAAGAGAAAGTCCCTTACGAAGTGGGGCAGGCTTCTTTCCGTCATCTGGCGCGTGCGCAGATTACCGGTGATACGGTAGGTGAATTAAAGATTCTATTCCACCGTGATACTTTAGAAGTATTAGGTATTCATTGCTTTGGTAATAATGCTGCAGAGATTATCCACATTGGACAGGTTGTGATGCATAGCCCAAACAATACCTTGAAGTATTTTGTTGAGACCACTTTCAACTATCCAACCATGGCTGAAGCCTATCGTGTTGCAGCGTTGAATGGTATGAATCGTTTGTTCTAAGCCACCCAGTGCTTGTATGATGCAAATGCCAATCACCTTGATTGGCATTTTGCTATCTTGAGTTGAATAAAAGGGAAATATGAAAAATCAAAAAAATAATCTGATCATTGTTGCCATCGTTTTGTTGGTTGCTGCTTATTTTGGTCTGGATTTTAAGCAAAAACAAAATACTGGTGCTAGCGTTCAGACTTCCAATACAGGAAATACGGTTTCTGTCGATGATCAGCACAAGATCATGCAGGCTTATCAGCAACAACGCAGTAATGTTCAGGTGCAAGCGCAGGGCGTGGTGAAAGCGATTTTGCCTGATGATAATGATGGCTCAAGACATCAGAAAATGATTCTTAAACTGGACAATGGCTTAACCGTGCTGATTGCGCACAATATCGATTTGGCACCAAGAATTGAGGGGCTTAAAAAGGGTGAGGTCGTTGAGTTCTATGGTGAATATGAATATAGCCAGAAAGGTGGTGTCATTCACTGGACGCATCATGATCCACGCGGAAAACACATGGATGGATGGCTAAAATATCAAGGAAAAATCTATCAATAGCATTTTTCCTTGATCGGTTACTTGCAAGATAGGCGCTAAATTAGCGTGTAAGCGCCAATTTTTGACGAATTTTCCATTTAGGTAGGATGTTAGCTAAATACGCGTCCATGCACCATACAGGGCCAATCAGAAGGAATTGTAAGTCTTTAAAGAAAGAAGGCTTCTTACCTTCAACTTTATGACCATAAAATTGACCGATCCAGGCAATCACAAATACCCCGATATAGAATCCGACACCGACTGGCAAGATCACAATTAGCCATGCCATCACGGCCAATAAAGCTGCCATTGCAATTGCAAGTATCAGGTCTAAACGAGCATAAAAGACTAAAGTTAAAACCAGCAATAACGCGGTAAGTAAGATGCTAAAGTGCGCAAGGATACCAATAATCGAAAATAAGATTGCAGGTACACAAACCCAGTGAATTTTCTTGTTGGTCTGGTTTTGGTGGCTATCACTATATTCCTCAAACCATTCTTCAATTGATTTCGCAATGCGCTCCTCGCTGTATTCATTTTTATGGCTTCAATATACCGAACAAAAGAATAGGGCGTAAAGCGTTAAAAAAGATTGTCGATAAAAAATAAAAAAAGCCGCATGACGCGACTTTTTTTGAATGCTGTGGTTTAACGCTTAAGAGTTAGGACCATCAACACGTTCAATGCTGACATTACCCGTACCAGCGCTAGACATACCCAATTGCTTTGCAGCACCGTAAGATAAGTCTAATACACGGTTACCATGGAATGGGCCACGGTCGTTTACTTTCACAACAACACTTTTACCATTGTCTTTGTTAGTTACACGGATGTAACAGTTCAAAGGCAGGCTACGGTGTGCAGCAGTCATGGCATTCATATCGAATGTTTCACCGCTTGCTGTTTTACGGCCATGGAATTGACGACCGTACCATGAAGCAACGCCGCTTTGGCTGAATTTACGAACTGTGTTCGAAGCAACAGTATTCAGTTTTTCAATCACTGAAGGCTCTTCTTCAGGGATATCGATCTTTGCAGCAATCGTCTGGCGACGTACTTTGTCACCTGAACTCTCAGTGATTGAAAGACTATTAACGTTAGAGAAACGAGAATTAAAATTTTGAGAATCTTTGCTTAGAACGCGGGCAGCCAAATTAGAACCATCCACATCATTTGATAATGATGAAGACTGTACCATTTCAGCATGTAACGGGCTTAAACTTAAGCCTGCCGTCAGCGCTAGAATATATTTTAGCGAAAACTGCATTGTATAAACTCCTAGAGAACATGCTTTTCTATTTCAATAAAACTGCCTGAAATATAGTGCACATGTCTAATTATTCACTTTTGCAATTACTTTTAACTTGCGGCGATAATATTCATCGCTTACGAAGTGTGTCTAGTCTTTAACGATAAATAGTTACAAAAAGGGCAAAAACTTACAGTTTCTGGTTAAATAATAATCAATATTGTAACAAGAAATGAATTTTGCTGATTCTGTGTTCATTTTTTATTAAAAAATTATTGACTTTCCATAATCTTGTAAAAAAGCTAGCCTATCGGCTAGCTACTTCTGTACCTAATAACCATACTGCTGTCGCATACATACGGCTCTTATTGTAGGTGGTGATCACCTGAAAATTTGGATAAGTAATATAGTAAATCGGACCAAACTGATCTTGTAATTGAATCACATTGACCAGATCGAGATCATCAATTTTTACCAATGGGTTAACGGGTGTAATACCCAGTCTTTTCAGCTCGCCATAAGGCGTTGGCTGGGTGAGGTCCTTGGCAATTACACTGTCAGGATTATTGCCTGAGTAGCGTGCCGGGAAGCCAATTGGACGATCACGTTCCCAGCCATACTGAGCTAAATAGTTTGCAATTGATCCAATCGCATCAGCAGCAGAATTTCTAAGATCAATATGTCCATTTCCATCGTAATCGACCCCAAGTTTCTGAATGTTGCTTGGCATGAATTGTGGATATCCAATCGCACCTGCATAAGAACCAACGATGCTATTCGTCGGGTAACCTTCTTTATAGGTCCAGGAAATGAGCGCTGCGAGTTCATCACTAAAATAGTCGGCACGACGTGGATAGCCAAAAGCGAGCGTTGCAAGGGCATCACGTGTGATGAAAGAGCCTTTATTTGCGCCATAACCGGTTTCTACGCCGAGAATACCTAAAATCACAGCTTTAGGGACGCCATACTGCTGTTCTGCGCGATTCAGCACATCCTCATACTCGTTTTTGAAGCGAACACCACGTTGAATGGTACCTTCGACTAAAAACATCGAGCGGTATTGATACCAAGGTTTGCTTTCACCCGGGCGGGTCATGATATTTAGAATGTTAGGCAGGTTGCGCGCACCGCTCATGGCAGCATCAATTTGTTCGCTGCTTAAGCCATAAGTAGTCATGGCTTTTTGTTTAAACGCAAAGTAATTCGGGTGATTATAAAATTCATTTGCTTGTGCCCAATTACTGCTCAAGAATAAACCAGCGCTTAAAGTTAAAAATTTAAAAGTTTTATTTAAAGTAGGAAGAAACATAAGTTTATAAAATTCCTCATTATCGATGTGTATGAATAGACATAACCAGTCCAAAAGTTGACATAAGGGTAATAATTGCAGTTCCGCCATAACTCATGAACGGCAAAGGCACACCTACTACAGGTAAAATACCACTGACCATGCCTGCGTTTACAAATACATAAACAAAAAATGACAAACCAAAGGCGCCAGCCACTAAGCGACCATAGTTATGAAAGCTTTGCAGGCCAATCTGGAATGTCCTGAAAATAATTGCACAATAAAGAAGAATCAGTAAGGTAACACCAATCAGACCAAACTCTTCTGAATAGGCTGCAATAATAAAGTCAGTATGACCTTCTGGTAAAAAGTGTAAATGGGATTGTGTACCTTCAAGGAATCCTTTACCCGAAAAACCACCAGAACCAATCGCAGTTTTTGACTGAATAATATTCCAGCCTGTTCCGAGTGCATCTGCCTCAGGATTAAAAAGTGTTAATACCCGTTGACGTTGATAGTCATGCAGTAAGAATTCCCAGGCGATTGGGATAATGATTCCTGCAGCGCCTGCGGCTGCCGCAATCAATTTCCATGACAGGCCGCTGAGGAAAAGCACAAAGATCCCGCTGGCAAGGACCAGTAAAGAAGTACCTAAGTCGGGTTGTTCTGCAATAAGCAGGAAAGGCACCACAATCAGCATTAACGATAGAATAACCTGAGAGAAGCTTGGCGGCAGGGCCTTGCGTGACAAGAACCAGGCCACCATCATTGGCATGCCGATTTTCATAAACTCACTCGGCTGCACACTACCAAAGCCGGGAATGTCAATCCAGCGTTGTGCACCCATACGCACTTCACCAAAGACCATCACGGCAATCAGGCACAAGACACCGAATACATAAAAGTAAGGTGAGAATGCCTGATAGACTTTGGGTGGAATCTGGGCCAAACCAAACATCACGGCAAAACCGATCCCGAAACTCATCGCCTGTTTGGTAACAAGCCCCACATCTTGTGCAGATGCACTATATAAAACAGTGAGTCCGAGTATGGCATTGAGGATCAAAAACAGACAGAGCCAAGGATCAAGGTGAAGTTGTTGCCAACGAGAAAGTTGATTGGCTGTGCTCAAGCCATCACGTGGTGCTTGACGCAAAAATTTGTATTGTGAGCTTGGAGACATGCGATTCTAAATCAAGTAAATCAACGCTTCGCGCATGCTAACATAATCGTCGGTTTAGACAATGCAAATTTAGAAATTGTGACATTTATAAGCGCTTAATTTTGCATAAAATCGGCATAAAAAAAGCGACGATTTTACAATCGTCGCTTTCTTCAGGGGTAAAGCTTATTTTTGAACCAATAACTGATCAAAGTGTTTGGTGAAGACTTCGAGTTCGACCTGGCTTAGGCTTGGGATTAATTTCTTGATCACGATATGAACTGCGGTTTCAACACCACTGGTTGCTACACTGGCAACGCCACGTTTAACCATACCGAGGCCAAGTGTCTTGTTATATTCAGTCATAAAGTGGTGAATTAAGGCATCAGCAAATGTCTTGAACTGTTGAGTTAAGGCATCACGCTGCTCTTTACCATTTCCGGCAGCCACTTCAGCAAAGCTCTTTTTCATGTCAGCCACAAGACTATCAGGTAATGCGGTACCGATACGTTGTTTACCTTCATTGTCAATGAACAGGCTCTTTTCCATAAAGGCTAAAGATTCACGCACCTGTTCATTTGAAGCTTTGCCTAAAAGCTGTTTCATGAGCGTTTCGACAATGCCGCGAATTTTAATCGCTAGCCCTTCGGTGGTATCCCGTTTATCACTTGGTGGAAATTGCTGAACCAGGTGAACCAACATGGTGTCAATTAACTCATCAGTAAGCTGTAGAGAAATTTTGTCACGTAAAGGGTATTGAGGCTCTTTACTGTCACGATTGGCTTGTGCAAGCTGAATGTCCTGACTCAAACTTGCTGACGGAAGAATACCGAAATAACTGGTCATTGAAGAACGTCCTCTATATATCAAATTTATTCGTTTTATTGTCGTGCCAAGCGAATTGGCTCGGGCATCCATGACAAATCTGATACTCGGCATGGGTTAATGTCCAAGCCCCCGCGGCGAGTATAAGTTGCATAGACCATCAGTTTTTCTGGTTGCAAAAGTTGCCAGATATCGGCAAATATTTGCTCAACACATTGCTCATGGAAACCATTATGCTGACGGTACGAGATAATATAAGCTAAAACGCTGCGATAACAAGGCTTTTTACCTTGCAAACGAATAAAAACCGTACCCCAGTCCGGTTGACCTGTGACTGGGCAGTTACTTCTTAAAAGATGAGAGTAAAGTTCAATTTCTACGTTTTCTCCGGCTGCAGCATCTAACTGTAACAATGTCGAATCCGGATGTTCGGAAAGACGCTCAGGAATCAAATCATCAATGCAAATGCCTTGTGGTTTTGAAATTTCCAAATCATCGACATGGAACAGGTTTAATTCAACTTTTGCACCTGCTGCTTTTGACAGGTCCTGCTCAACTGTAGCAATAAAGGCTTGTTTCGAATCAAATTGCGTGAAGTTCATGCTATTGAAATACAGCTTAAGTGATTTCGATTCAATTAAGTTTGGTGAGCTGGCTGGCAGGGTTAAACGGCCAATCGCGACCTGAGGCAAACCTAACTGATTTAACCATGAAATTTCAAAAACATGCCACCAGTCTTTGCCTTGAGTAATGCCTTCAATATGCGCATATTGTTGACGAGACTCAGCACGGGCAATTGGAAATAAAACTTCCGGTTGATATTGAGTCGGGTATTGGGTGTCTTTACCCAATAAAGAAAGTTCAACACTCATTCACGCATTCCTGAACCACGAGCTAATAAATGATAGGCAATTGCATAGAGGACAACACAGCACAGGGTTACAACACCTAAAGAGAAAGCAACATTGACGTCACTGTGCCCTAAAATGCCATAACGGAAGGCATTGACCATATACACAATCGGATTAACTAAAGAGACGTTTTGCCAAAAAGGACTTAATGCACTGATGGCATAGAACACACCACCTAAGTAGGTGAGCGGGGTCAATACGAAAGTCGGGATAATGGAAATATCATCGAAAGACTTCGCATATACGGCATTAATAAAGCCACCCAGAGAAAATAATAATGAAGTAATAATGACGGTGTAGATCGTCACAAATAAATTATAAATTTCTAAATGGGTAAAGAATAAACTCATGATGGTCACAATCAGGCCAACCAGAACGCCACGGCTGACACCACCAATCACATAACCCCACAGGATTAAGTGCAGTGGCACGGGACTCATAATCAGTTCTTCAATACTTTTCTGGAATTTTGCACTAAAGAAACTCGAAGAAACGTTGGCATAACTATTGGTAATGACAGCCATCATGATCAAACCGGGCACGATGAACTGCATATAGCTAAAGCCACCCATTTCGCCAATACGTGAACCGACCAGATTTCCGAAGATCACAAAGTACAAACTCATGGTGATCGCTGGTGGCAGCAAGGTTTGTGGCCAGATGCGCATAAAGCGACGAATTTCTTTAACAACTAAAGTCCAGAGTGCAGTTTTTAATTGACTGAAGTTCATTCATTCGCTCCTGCAAGATTTTTCTCGACCATTTTCACGAATAACTCTTCCAGACGATTGGATTTATTCCGCATACTGTTTACTTGAATGTTCTGAGACTGCAATAACAGGAACAGGTCATTCATACTGTGTGCTTTATCCATGGTGACTTCGAGGGTCACAGGATCAATCAGATTAAATTTGAAGCCAATAATATTCAGATCAAAACCACTAATCGGTTCAGCCAGATCACAAATGAATGATTCTTCATTCAACTGATTAAGGAAGCCTTTCATGGTGGTATCTTCTTTAATCACACCACGATCGATAATCGCAATACGACGACACAACATTTCTGCTTCTTCTAGATAGTGTGTGGTCAGAATGATGGAGGTACCGTTGTCATTCATTTCGGTAAGAAAGTCCCACATCGAACGGCGCAATTCAATATCAACACCTGCGGTTGGCTCATCCAGAATCAGCAGCTTCGGCTCGTGCATCATGGCACGTGCAATCATCAAACGGCGTTTCATACCGCCTGAAAGCATACGTGATTGAATATTACGCTTTTCCCATAGGCCAAGCTTTTCTAGATAATGTTCGGCACGTTGTTCTGCCACTTTTTTAGGAATGCCGTAATAACCGGCCTGGGTCACTAGAATATCGAAGGTTTTTTCGAATTGACCAAAGTTAAATTCTTGAGGAACAACACCAAGACATTGTTTTGCTTGAGAAGGATGGGTATCTAAGTTATGTCCAAAAATCTCAACTGAACCAGATGTTTTTTTGGCTAAAGAGCTAATGATACTGATCGTAGTCGATTTTCCTGCACCATTAGGGCCTAATAATGCATAAAACTCACCCTCAGGCACGGTTAAATTAATACCTTTTAACGCCTGAAAACCATTACGATAAGTTTTGGACAAATCGCTCAACACCAAAGCATCAGTCATAAACGTCTCACGTTGTTAAATAGAACGGGTATTTTGAGCGATATGAAAAAATAAACCAAGTAGAAAAATAGGTTTATGGCGTGTTAAAAACAGAACGTTGTGTATTCAAGACAATTTAAAAGTGAATTGAAGCTTTTTTATCTAATTATTGCGTTCAAAAGTAATAAGATAGTTATAAAACACCTAAAATTGTTGTTTTAATAAGCAAGAAACATTTTTGTTTAAGCCTACATATTTACCAATATGTTTTTTTTGCCTATGATGTGGCACGCATGCGCTCATAGCTCAACTGGATAGAGTACAGGTCTCCGAAGCCTGTGGCGTGGGTTCGAGTCCCGCTGAGCGCACCAAATTTACATTTTAAGACTAAAAAAATTACTCATATATTATATCTATTCAATCAGTTAACTCTTAATACTTATCATCAATTTTAGCTATCCAGCTTTTTCCTTATGATAATTTTACAGTCCACAGGTAAATTACTCTATTGATAACCGCTACAACCTAAAACATCAGTGTGTTGGATAAAACATGGATAAGAAAATATTAATATTAAGTTTGCTTCTAAGTGCAGGTTGTACGGATTCTTATAAAAAGGTCGCAGATATTGAAAGATCAGATTATCTGGCGATGACTACTTTTGTGGATAGACTTTCTAAACAATTGGTTGATCTTGATACTCAGGTTCGGGCTGATAAGAATCAGGTGAGATTTAATGATATAGATGCCAACTCAAGTTATTTTTTCTTGCCAGAGGAGCATTGGCTAGATATTAAAGTATCAAAACGACCCGATCTCGAAAGTTGGAGCGAGGTCGTTGTCTCTTCAAGATATCCGAATGATTATCAGGCTTCAAAAAATGAGGCATTAAAATATTGTCGGGATTTATTGAAACTTGCGAATCCCAATTTTGCTGATGTATTTAATCAACTATCCAAAGAGTTTGAGACATCGTCACAAGGGCAAAAATACAATAGCTTGTTAAAAACAGAAGGGCTATATCTGATTGTACTAGATGGAGAACCTTTTGAAAGAGGTGCTCCATTTGTATGTTCAGTCACTCAAAGCTCATAAATGATTCATCAAATCTTTATTGATTATGATAAATGCTGTACAGAATAATTAATCAGTTTTAAGGTTTGGTTCAATTGGCTTGGCGGAATCCGTGATTCCTGCAATGATGTAATCCATTGCATTTGACAAGCTTTCAGCTGATTTAATGAATTAATCGACTGAATTTTTTGTATTAGCGGGCGAGCCATCAGACCACAATAACTGCTTAGAGTCTGAATCATGACCTGCTGGATTTCAACAAACGCAAGTTTTTCCAGTTCAAGCATTTCTTCAACTGCAGGTGCTGGTCGAATTATGTGCTTTTCTTGAACTGGCACCGATTGAGTAGATAGGGCCTCATCAAAAGCAGGCATTTTTAACGTTGTTTGGCTTTGTTCTTTATTTATGGGTAAGGACTGGTGTTGTGCCAATAGCCCCATATCCATCAGTTGCTGCACCAGTTCGGTGGGTGCGATCCGTTGCCTATACTCCTGATCAAGCTCTTTAAAATCTTCGTGATCAATTAGAAGTAATAAACGACGTTGGCGGGCAGTTAAAGCAATACTGCGTTGTTGTAATGCATTCTGGCCAAGTTCAGTTTTAAAAAAATGTGACATCTCTTAATTTCCCCCTAATCAAGATAAGACGGAAATTAAGATAGAGTTAAAAAATGACAGTAATATTAACAATTTATTAAATGTTACTGCCTTTTAAAATCAAGAGCAAAGACTGTTAAGCTGTTTTGGCTTTGAGTTTATTTGACTCATTTTGCTTCTAAGGCTTTGCGTAAATACGGGTCCAGATCTTCCTGACGCATCAACCATTGAATATAGTCGGCAGGAAGGTCCTGAATGGCCGTTCCTTTATGTTTGCCAAAGGTGATACTTTTAGGAATGCGTGCCTGTTCTGAGGCAACATAGAGTTGTTCAATATCTTGAATATTCAGCTGATGAATAATATGCATCAGGATATTGGCGGTTAAGATAATGTCGGCATCGGCACGATGTGCACCTTTAAGCATTTCACGCGCTTTATCGCTACCTTTAGAAATCAGATAGATGAGGGCGGAGATATTGTGTGCTTCAGCATTTTCCCAGACATGGCGTGCAAGGGCTAAAGTACAGATTGGCTTTAATTGAGATACATCGACACCACAACGGGCAATAGCGGCAATATCATAGTCAACGTTATGACCAATAATATAGATGGTTTGAGTTGGAAGCTGGAACTCATTATAAAAAGGTTGTCCCTCCAGATCAGACTCTAAAATATGGTGCACTGCCATGGCAGCATAAGAAATCGGTTGTCCAACCTGATAAAGCTGATCAAAAATCTGCTTTTTATCCAGACTGAGTTTTCCATTTTCGATTTCAATCGGAGCGTAGGCAATTTCAATCGGCAAACCATTCAAGGTATGTGTTTCTGTATCTAGGATAATGGCTTGCATGAAAGTCGACCTGAGCTGAGTGGAGAATGCCAATATCTTACAAGAAATTTATTTGAAACAGGGGTGAATCAGCCAAGGTCACTTTATTTTTTTTAACATAAAATTGAGTTTGGATAAATTAACATCGAAAATGGAAAAAATACTTGAACAATTTGTTATTAAGCGCATTCTTATGGAAGTAATTGCCTTAGTAAAAAAAATACTAAGTATTAAAATGAAAAAGAAAATGGTTAAGGGATAACTGTATGAATATGAAATTATTATCAATTGCGATGTTGAGTTCGAGCCTGTTGTTGACGGCATGTGGTGGCGGTGATGGGGGGAATACAACCTATACACCGAAACCCGAAGTTCCTGAGAATAATATTAAAGATCCGGTTGTGGGGGTTCCAGTAGCATATACCAAAACAGATTTTAGCGCAGTAGCTACTGAAAGTTCCGTACTCACCTATAAAATGTTGGGACAGAATGGTAAGGAAACGATGGCAACCAGCCTGTTGTTTGTTCCAGGCGGGCCAACACCTCCAGGCGGATGGAAAATTGTTGCATGGGCACATGGTACAACAGGGGTGGCAGATCAATGTGCGCCAAGTCGTAATGTAACTAACCCTTACATTCAAAGTATGATTACGCAATTGCTTGCTGCTGGTTACGTGGTAGTTGCGCCTGATTATGAAGGCTTGGGAGAACCAAGCGGCCGAGAATTGCATCCCTTCTTGAATGTTAAGAGTGAGGCATTCTCTATTACAGATGCAGTAGTTGCTGCACGATATTATTTGGCAGGACAAGGTAAAACTGTATCACGTCAATGGATGACGGTAGGGCATTCACAAGGTGGGCAAGCGGCATTAGGGGCAGCACAATATCAAAGCCGTGCCAAGCTGGATTATAAAGGAACGATTGCTGTTGCACCTGCATCTAATTTGGCAGCTATTTTGGTTAATGGTAATGCATCCGTTGAAAATGCACCTTTACCACAAAAAATTGAAATGTATGCGCAACTGGATACATTTACTGCCTTAATTACCGCTGGACTAAGAAATCTTGAACCAAGCTTTAGCTATTCAAATGTATTCCAGTCGCCAACGGATGGGATCGCTAAGAATGCAGAAACGGATTGCTTTGATGTGCTAGGTAAAAAGTTTGGAGCCGCCATGTTGGATTATGCTGGCAAAAACAATAATAGTTTAACCAATTACCCTCGCACACAAACCAATTTCATGGCTGTGCCATTGGTGAAAACATTTTTGGAAAAAGATTCACAACCCGCTCAAGTGAAGTTGAATCAGCCTGTCACGATTTATCAAGGTGCACAAGATACTACCGTTCCTAAAGCGGCAACGGATGCACTTGTTGCGCTAGCACAGAATAAAGGCTCCAAAATCCAATATCTTACTAGTGCCGAATGGGATCACGGTACAGCTTATGTCTTGAATATCGGGAATATTGTCAATGATGTAAAAACTGCGATGCCTGCGAATAATTAAGTCAGTATCCTGACAAGCCCAATCGGTGTATCACGATGATTGGGCTTGTTTCATCAATTTTTAATGATCTGGGTTTCCCAACCATCATATTCTGCATTAAATTGCTGGGCCAATTTCCAGAGTTGTAGGGTACATGCATCGATAGACTGTAGGTCTACATGATCAATTCTGGAAATCTGTAACTGATAGGGATGATGTGCTTGCTCCGCAAGGTATGTTTGACTCACTACTTCAAAACCTAAGCCATTAACGGCATTCAAAAAATTTGTACTGTCATTTTCATTCTGAAAATAAATCCAGTGATCTACAGGTCGGGCAAGCTCAAGATTGTCTCCGTGACTTTGAAGGTTCTCAATGACCGCTCTATTGGAAATCGATTGCATGCTTTCTTCACAGGGATACATATAATCCAAATAGGTTGACCAGTTTGAATCGCTCTCTTGACTGAATCGATAGCTATAATCTGGAAACCTTTGCATGATGTGATCAATGCTATGTTCGACATCTATTCCATCCTGAGCATAGAAATAAAATGTTCTCAAGTGATTATGGGTTAAACGTCCTACATAAAGTATCGGATGGTGATTTGTAAGTGCGGGAATGATTTGATCTTCCATCTCGGCCAGATGATCGAACTCTTCACTGGAAGATAATCCATCTTCTCTTGAGTCATTCATTTGTATTTCTATCCAGACTAGGATTGATCTTTCTGGTAGGGGTGCAACTTCTGCTAAAGCCAGATTTAAGAAATAACTGGCAGGCTGCTCATCTATTTGGCACATATAAAAATTCCAATTTTCAGGAACTTCTAATATTGGATTCTCAGTGGAGTTGTGTGGTGTACGATTTTTCTTCGAAAGAAATTTGTCAATAAATCCCATTTGCATATCCTTTTTTATTTGATTGATAGAATAGCAAGCAAGATCAGTAAAATTCACCAAGAATTTAATCAATATCAATCTGTGAAAAGGCAAACTTCGTGCTACAATACGCACCAATCTTTAGCACGGCTTAAAAGCCCTAATTTATAGGACCCTCCGCTAATGTTTGCCAATATTTCTATTGCTGAATTTGATCCAGAATTAGCTCAAGCGATTGCTTCTGAAGGCGTACGCCAAGAAGCGCATATTGAGTTAATTGCATCTGAAAACTATTGTTCACCAGCTGTGATGGAAGCACAGGGATCAAAACTTACTAACAAATATGCAGAAGGCTATCCTGGCAAACGCTACTACGGCGGTTGTGAATATGTTGACGTGATCGAGCAACTTGCAATTGATCGCGCAAAAGAATTATTCGGCGCTGATTACGCAAACGTTCAACCACACGCTGGTTCTCAAGCGAACTCGGCTGTTTACCTTGCGCTTCTTAACCCGGGCGATACCGTATTGGGTATGAGCTTGGCGCACGGTGGTCACTTGACTCACGGTGCTAAAGTAAGCTTCTCTGGTAAGACGTATAATGCAATCCAGTATGGTTTAAACCCAGAAACGGGTGAAATCGATTATGAAGAAGTTGAACGTCTAGCATTAGAGCATAAGCCACGCATGATCGTTGCGGGTTTCTCTGCGTATAGCCAAGTTGTAGACTGGCAGCGTTTCCGTGACATTGCTGACAAAGTAGGTGCGTATCTGTTTGTTGATATGGCTCACGTTGCAGGTCTTGTTGCTGCTGGCGTATATCCAAACCCGGTACAAATCGCAGACGTAACCACTACAACGACGCATAAAACGCTTCGTGGTCCACGTTCAGGCTTGATCCTTGCTAAAGCAAACGAAGAAATCGAGAAAAAACTTCAATCGGCTGTATTCCCGGGCAACCAAGGTGGTCCGTTGATGCATGCGATTGCTGCAAAAGCAATCTGCTTCAAAGAAGCAATGTCTGCTGAATTCAAAACTTACCAACAGCAAGTTGTGAAGAATGCGCAGGCGATGGCTGAAGTATTAATCGCACGTGGTTATGATGTTGTGTCTGGCGGTACAGAAAACCATTTATTCTTGTTGTCTTTAATCAAACAAGACGTAACGGGTAAAGACGCTGATGCATGGTTAGGTGCAGCGCATATCACTGTAAACAAAAACGCGGTTCCAAATGACCCTCGTTCACCATTTGTGACTTCTGGTATCCGTATTGGTACACCAGCAGTGACCACACGTGGTTTTGGTGAAGCTGAAGTTCGTGAACTTGCTGGCTGGATCGCTGACGTGATCGATAGCAAAGGTGACGAAAAAGTGATTGCTGACGTGAAAGCAAAAGTTGAAGCAGTTTGTGCAAAATTCCCTGTATATGCAAAATAATTTGTATATCTAAAAGAAAGCGCCGTCAGGCGCTTTTTTTATGGATAAAGAAAACCTAAATGTATCCATTCTTCTAGTCCTACAGCATCACATTGGTGCTTTCTTTTTAAAAGTGCACGCTGAACAGTCCAAAAATGATCATTTTGGTATTACGAATATGAAAAATCGTATTACTAATCTGGCATGTCTTTTGCTTCATAACAATATAGCTAAAGTTGTCTAGGGTTCCGGTGTATCCACAGGAGACATGACTGGTCCGAGAGATAACGGTTCGATAGAACTACACGGAGGGATAAAAGCCCGGGAGGTCAGGCATTTTGCCATAACGAGGTTAAGCATCCGCAAGAGGTTTGTTATGAATCAATCGTTCTATCACGACAATAAAGTACTGTGGGAAGAAACATTACCCGGTGGTCATCACTGGTCTGCTCGCATCCAGCGCGGTGCAGTCTTACAACTGGAAGCGCTGGGGCATCATGCCAATGTGTCTTTGTTCTGTGTCAATGCTGATGACAAACTTGAGCGTTTTAATATGCCTGATAGTCTGAAAGCACAACATACGGCATTTCTTTCGACAGGGCATGTTTTGTATTCTGATCTGGGTCGTGTGATGGCCTCCATTATTCAAGATGAACATGGCTGGAATGATGTGTTTTGCGGTCCCAGTACCGCACAGCAAATTGCACAACAGTTTGGCAAGAAAAACTTTCAGGATGCACGTAATGACATGCATCAAAATGGTCTGGATAGTTTATTGGTTGAACTGACCAAGTTTGGTTTAGGTCAGGCGGATCTGAGTGCGACGGTAAATTTATTTTCAAAAGTCCAGCCTGATGATCAAGGGCGATTAAGCTATGTCGCTGACGATAATCAACAACAAAAGATCGAACTGCGCTTTGAAATGGATTGTCTAGTCTTTCTTTCTGCGGCACCACATCCACTGGATTCATCCACACCTTATCAGCCTTCCGATATCCAGCTTCGCCTATTCAAAGCCCATGCCTTAACCGAACAGGATATCTGTCGGGATTCATGTGCTCAAAATCAGCGCGGTTTTGCCAATAACACACGCTATTACGCATTGTCGAATTAAGTTGGGGAGCAAACAAATGACAGCATCAGCAAAGATAGAACAGATTGTTTTAGACGAAACTTGCCTTGCAGGCGAAGCATGGATGGGGGAGGTGAAGCAAGGCCAGTATTTTCGGATTATTGATCTGGAAGGCAACCAAGCCGTCGATACCTTGTTTCTCAGTGCCAACAATGCCGAAGAACGTTATAGCGCAACTGATACCTTGGCGCAAAATCAGCAGCTTTATCTAGAGAAAGGCACGACTTTATTTAGTAATTTTGCCCGTCCCATTGCCACGATTGTCGATGATAACTGTGGCAGACATGACACTTTGGGCGGTGCATGTTCATGTGAAAGCAATACCGTTCGTTATGCGCATGATAAATATCCGATGCACAGTTGCCGTAATAATTTTATGTATGCCTTGGCACAGCATCCAATTGCCAAAAAGCATCAGCTCAATGTTCGTCATATTGGACCCAATATTAACTTTTTTATGAACGTGCCTGTGACTGCAGAGGGCCATTTAAAGTTTGAAGATGGAGTTTCGGCGCCGGGTAAATATGTGGAGATCAAGGCCGAAATGGACCTGATTGTGCTGATTTCGAATTGTCCGCAATTGAATAATCCGTGCAATGCCTATAATCCAACCAAAATCCAGCTTGTTATACGTGACGCGTGAGGTGACATAATGTTTAAAAAAGTACTCATTGCCAATCGTGGTGCGATTGCCTGTCGTGTTATCCGTAGCTTAAAAAAACTCGGGATTCAATCGGTTGCCGTCTATTCCGAAGCCGACCGGGATTCCTTGCACGTCAGTCTAGCCGATGAAGCGATTTTTATCGGTGATTCAGCTGCACAGCAAAGTTATTTAAATATTGAAAAAATCCTTGCTGCAGCACAGCACACAGGGGCTGAAGCGATTCATCCAGGTTATGGTTTTTTATCGGAAAATGCCACATTTTGTGATCTGTGCGAGCAACAGGGGATTGCCTTTATTGGTCCAACTTCACAGCAAATGCGTGATTTTGGTCTAAAACATACTGCACGAGCATTGGCGATTCAGAACAATGTGCCCTTGCTACCGGGCAGTCAGTTGCTTATCGACTTGGATGATGCATTGCTTCAGGCCGATCGGATTGGCTATCCAGTGATGCTGAAAAGCACCGCAGGCGGTGGCGGTATTGGTATGCGACTGGTCTGGAATGAACAGGAATTAAAAGAAGCCTATCAAACCGTTTCCTATCTGGCGCAAGCCAATTTTAAAGATGCAGGATTGTATCTGGAAAAGTTTGTCGAAAATGCCCGTCATATTGAAGTACAGATTTTCGGTGATGGTCAGGGCCATGTCATTGCGCTCGGTGAGCGTGATTGTTCCGTACAACGCCGTAACCAAAAGGTGATTGAGGAGACACCTGCACCACACTTAAACGATGCGCAACGTAACTATATCCAACAGGTCGCGATTCAACTGATGCAGTCGGTGCAGTATCGTTCTGCGGGTACGGTTGAATTTGTGATGGATACCGATACACAACAGTTCTACTTTTTAGAAGTGAATACGCGCTTACAAGTGGAACATGGTGTGACGGAACAGGTGTATGCTGTTGATCTGGTTGAATGGATGGTGACCTTGGCCAGTGGGGACTGGCAAGCACCGCAACAGATTGAACCGCCCAAAGGCCATTCGATACAAGTGCGTTTATATGCCGAAGATCCGATCAAGAACTTTCAACCCAGCGCAGGATTATTGACCAGTGTCAAATTTGACGCTCAATCACGGGTCGAAACCTGGGTCGAAACCGGTTCAAACGTTTCACCATTTTATGATCCAATGATTGCAAAGATCATTGTCACGGCAGAGGATCGAGAGCAGGCGATTATTGCCATGCAAAATAGCCTAAGTAATACGGAAATTGCAGGAATTGAAACCAATCTCGAATATCTACAGGAAATTATCGCGGGTGAAGTATTTCAGCAAGGGACACAGACCACCCGTTTCTTGAATCATTTTCAATGGAGAACCCAGAAAATAGAGGTGCTGCAAGCAGGTATCCAGACTGCAGTACAGGATGTGACCGGGCGTCTGGGTTATTGGGATGTTGGGGTGCCACCTTCAGGCGCCATGGATGCATTGAGCCTGAATGTTGCCAATCAACTGCTGGGTAATGCATTTAACAGTTCAGGTCTAGAATGTACTTTGCTTGGACCAACGTTAAAGTTTCATTGTGATAGTCAGATTGCCATTACTGGCGGTGAGATGGAGGTCAGTCTGGATGGTCAGCCTGTCGCAATGTGGTCAAGTATCAATGTCCGTAAAGGGCAGGTGTTAAAATGCGGTCGTATCAGTACGGGGTGCCGTAGTTATATCGGGATTAAACATGGTTTTAATCTGCCTGCTTATTTAGGCAGTTTAGCCACATTTACCTTAGGGCAGTTCGGTGGTCATGCCGGACGTAACTTGTTGATGGGTGATATGTTGCCCATCACTGAGGCGAAAACCGAACAAACAGTTGCTTTAAAACCTGAACACATCCCAAATTTTAAAACTGAATGGGAAATCGCGGTCATGTATGGCCCACATGGTGCACCTGATTTCTTTACGCCCAATGATATTTCTATGTTTTTCGATCAAGACTGGGAGATTCATTTTAATTCGAGCCGTACCGGTATCCGATTGATTGGCCCCAAACCTGAATGGGCACGGATTGATGGAGGTGAAGCGGGCTTACATCCATCCAATATCCATGACAATGCCTACGCGATTGGTGCAATTGATTTCACGGGAGATATGCCGATTATTTTAGGACCTGATGGTCCGAGTTTAGGCGGTTTTGTTTGTCCTGTGGTCGTAATTAACTCAGAGTTATGGAAATTAGGGCAACTCAAAGCTGGTGATAAAGTGAGATTTATTCCTGTCAGCTATGCACAGGCGCAACAGTTAGAACAACGCTATCAATCGGCTTTACAGGATGAAACGATATCGCAGGTTGATTTTTCACCTGTATTCAAAGCTGAGCCTGTCACTTTAAAAAAAGCGGTGTTGGCGACTTTGGATCAGGGTGCGGATAAACCGAAAGTGAGCTATCGCCCCGCTGGAAACCAATATCTGTTAGTCGAATATGGTGAACTGGTTCTGGATCTTAATTTACGTTTCCGTATTCATGCCCTGATGCAATGGGTACAGCAACAAAATATTCAGGGCATCATTGATCTGACGCCGGGCATTCGTTCATTACAAATTCATTTTGATTCGACGGTCTTAGAGCAACTGGATTTACTCCGCTTGTTACAGGTGGCTGAAAGTGAATTACCTGATATTGAAAATATGCAAGTACCGTCTAGAACTGTTTATCTGCCTTTAGCTTGGGAGGATTCACAAACGCAGCTTGCGACCGAAAAATATACGCAATTGGTTCGTCCAGATGCGCCATGGTGTCCCGATAATATCGAGTTCATTCGCCGTATTAATGGGCTTGCATCGAAGCAAGCAGTAAAAGACGTGGTCTATGATACTGCTTATTTAGTGATGGGCTTGGGCGATGTTTATCTGGGTGCACCTGTTGCTACACCACTCGACCCAAGGCACCGTTTAGTCACCACCAAATATAACCCTGCCCGAACATGGACGCCTGAGAATGCAGTTGGAATTGGCGGGGCTTATATGTGTGTTTATGGGATGGAAGGGCCGGGTGGCTATCAATTTGTAGGACGTACCACACAGGTATGGAGCCGTTATCGTCAAAATCCGAATTTTGAACCGTACAAGCCGTGGTTGCTCAGATTCTTTGACCAGATCCGTTTTTATGAAGTGTCTGAGTCTGAGTTGCTGGACATGCGGGAAGACTTTAAAGCAGGTCGTTTGCAACTGCGGATCGAAGAAGGGGTACTGAATCTCAAAGACTATAATGCTTTTCTGAAAGACAATGAAAGCAGTATTCAGGCCTTTAAACAGGTTCAGCAAAGCAATTTTGAAGAGGAGCGTCGTCGCTGGCATGAAGCAGGTTTAGCTGAATATGTGTCTGAACGTATGGATGTGCTATTGGAGGATTCAGAGATCACAGTTCCGAACGGTGGCATGATCGTGGAGTCACATATGCCAGGCTCGGTCTGGAAAATTGAATGTACCGTGGGCGATATTATTGAAGAGGGTGAAACCTTGGCGGTAATTGAAGCAATGAAAATTGAAATCCCCATACTTGCACCTGCAAAAATGAAAGTCGACAGCATTTTGATTGATAAAGCGCAAACGGTAAAAACAGGACAGGCGTTATTTACGCTTGCGCCTACGCTATAGCGATTAAATTCATGATGCAAAAAAGGCCCTATGATGAAACATAGGGCTTTTTTTATGTGCATTTATTCAGCAATTTGTAGTTATTTATCTACAGAATTTGGCTAAAAAACTGGCATAGATACTGCATTAAATATTACGAATTATAAATTTGGTATTACTCAGGCTGAGGTGGTTATGAAAACGCAATCAATCCTAATTCAGTATTTCAAAGTTGCAGCGCGCTGTTTTGCCAATTTACTGACCGTTCGGGCAGGTCTGTATGTAAAGCAAACCCAGCTTCCTAAACAATAACACTAGTCTGATCATTATGAATGCGCGTCCTAAACTGACTCGAATCAGTATTACCGTCCCTGAAAAAACGGTTGAGGCCTTAGATCAAACCATTGTCGAAGAGCATTATGAAAGTCGCTCTCAGGCGATTGTCGACATGATCAACAAGCATCTCATTGCTGAACAGGCACAGCAAAATGCGGTTATGGTCGGCACACTGACCTTGCTTTATGACGCCAGTTGTATGCCGTTGCGTATGCAACTCTTGGATTTACAGCAGAAGTTTTTAGAACAGGTGATCAGTTCATTACATATTCAACTGGATCAACAAAAAATATTGGAAGTCATGCTGTTACAAGGTGGCAGTAATGACCTTAAACAGATTAGCCAACAATTTACTGCCTTAAAAGGGGTGATTAAAGGGCATCTGGAACTCATGGATGCCGTAATGCCACCTTTACAGCAAAACGATTAGCAAGCGTCGGTATTGTCGCTAAATACATGATTTAGATGTGGGCAAAATTTTCAAAAAAGATAGGGGGTGATTATGAAGCAAGCAATAGCAACTTTATCCGTTTCAGTGCTGTTTGGACTGGGCCTTGCAGCGTGTGATAATGCGGCTAAGGTCCCAACGGCGGAGAAAGCGTCCGAGGCCAAAGATGCGACGTCAACGACTGCAATGATGATTGGGTATAGTGATTGGCCGGGTTGGGTGGCTTGGCAAGTAGCAATTGAAAAAGGTTGGCTCAAAGATGCAGGCTTAAATGTTGATTTTAAATGGTTTGATTATTCGGCTTCAATTTCTGCCTTTGCTGCCAATCAACTCGATGCGGTATTTATTACCAATGGAGATAATTTGGTGAATGCGTCGGGCGGAAGCAAGGGCATGATCGTTATGGTGACCGATTATTCTGCGGGTAATGATGTCATTATTGCCAAGAATGGTATTAACAGCCTTCAGGATTTAAAAGGGAAATCCATCGCTACAGAAAAGGGCTTGGTCGATCACCTGTTGTTATCGACGGCTTTGACCGATGCCAAGATTCCATTCTCAGATATCAAACTGGTCAATTCAGTGACCAATGAACTTCCTCAAGTGTTCGGCAGTCAGGATGTTGCTGCAATTGCGGTTTGGCAACCTGTTGCCAATCAAGCCTTAAAAGCTGTTGCAGGTTCCAAGATTATTTATAGTTCTAAAGATAAACCAGGTTTGATTTACGATACCTTGGCGGTAAATCCAAGTCATTTATCGGCGCATAGAGAAGACTGGAAAAAACTGATTCAAGTCTGGGATAAAACGGTGAAATATATCCAAGACCCTGCAACGCATGCGGATGCGGTAAAAATCATGGCCAATCGTGTCGGTGTTGATCCTCAACAATATGAACAATTCATTGAGGGCACGCATTTACTGGATATCGCAGCAAATAAGAAAGTGTTCCAGAAGGGAACAGGTTTTGATTCGATTTATGGTTCAACCTATCACGTCAATCAATTCAATGTCAGTAATGGCATTTATAAAACCGAAGTGGATGTAGATGGCTTGATCTATCCAGCTTTGGTGGATGAGTTGAAATAGATAATCTTGTATAAAAAATCGTTCTATAAGAACGATTTTTTATTTTCAGGTTTTAAAATTTAAAGGACAATCTTTTTATAAAGGATTGTCCTTTCAAAATTAATCAGATCGAAGCAGGATTAGTAAGTCCGTATGGCATTTTTTAATAAATGCTTTTGTTCAGCAGCCAGCCATTGCTGTGTATCCGTGGTAGTTGCGGTTGTGGTGTGAAATACAAAATCTGGTTGATACATATCCAGATGAAAATAAAGTCGATACAGCTCACCTTCAATCTGTTTCAGTTGGATTAGGGTATTGGCATCTTCTATTTCAAAATCATCGAGTGAAATTGATTGCTGCAAACGACTGCTGATGGTACTAAAACCAATAGGAGAACCATTTAAAGCAACCGAGACTTCATAGCTTTCAATGGCTTTTAGATCATTTTCAGGATGATCAATCGGGCCATTTTTCAGTTGATTTTGTTGTTGCGGAAGGCGTGATTGTGCATAAGCCATATGTTGATCGGAGATCATCAAGCCCCCATCCATAGGCACAATCTTTTGTGTTGCCACATGTTGCATCTGGAATAGGCGTAACCCGAGCAATAGGCCCTGTTGAGCCTGTTGCCGCCAATCTTCTACATAGGCATGGGAAGGTGAAAACTCTAAAATACTGTTGCCGATTAGGTAAAGCTTGGCAGGTTCGGGCCATTGAATATGATTCTGATAGTTTTGATGAACTTGCCAAGAAAGTAATTCGTGCTCTGAATCCCATAAAGTATCGCCAATCCAGCCTTGTCGCTCATGCACCGCAGTTTGATTGGCATCGATCAATCGGAGGTCAATGCTGAAAGATCTGGACTGAAACCAATACACAATAGTTTTTTCATCCGTCATGCCATTGAAGAAACTGATACTTTTACGTCTAAAACATCCCAACAAATAGCGTGGTAAGGGCAAGTGGTCATCAATTACTGTCGGCTCAAGTTGTGCTAATAAGTTCATTAGATTCATTCTCTTGCTCCCTGTTCATTTAACCCAAAGGAGTACAGCGGACGGGCATTCTCAAGTACCAGCTCACCTGACTGAATGCGTTGCTTGAGGTACATAAAAGTTTGGGCCGTCTGATTAAATAGATGCTCACCACCTTTCATTGGCGGATATAACGGTGCCTCATCAGGAATCAGAGGTTGAATCAGGTAGTCATAATCACAGGAGAAAAACAGCGGGAAAGAGTAACGTTCTTGCTGTACACATTTTACGCGATGCTTGGTTGCCAGATAACGACCATTGGATAAGATTTCCATCATGTCGCCAATATTCATGACCATGCTGTTTTCGATCAAGGGAATATCGATCCATTGGCCTTGTTTATTCAATACTTGTAGACCTTCCGCTGTTGGAAATAAAAGGGTAAAACATTCATAATCGGTATGGGCACCAATACCCGATTGATCTTCTGCCTCGGGATTGTAGGGATAATGAATCAGTCTCAATTGGCTCGGTGCATGCTTTAAATGCGGTTCAAAAAAGTCTTCATTCAAATCAAGTGCCAAAGCAAAAGCTTTAAATAGCTGATTGCCGATGGCTTTGATATGTTGATAATAATTTAAGACGGTGTGTTTAAAGTGGGCATCTTCAGGCCACAGCGTTGGCCCGAGCAAAGGACGGCGATGCTGCTCTCCGAGATAGTCATAATTGATGTCATAGGACTCTTTTAGATCATAGACATTGGCTTTAAATTGTTCCTCACCGATTGGCACATAACCACTATGATTTTCGGAAAGGCCAATATAATGCTGCATTTTAGTGGTGTGGTCTTGGCTAAAATAGTGCTGCGCGGTTTGTTTTAACTGATCGAACAGTTCGGGTTGAAATTGTTCACCTTGAATGTATAAGAAGCCAACGTCTTTGCATGCTTGGTCAAGTTGCCTTACGACCTGTTTGCGATCTTCTAAATTCGCACTATTAAGTAAGGAAATATCAATCAAGGGCAACACATAATCATGGTTCATGAGATTCACCATCGGCTGGTCGTCCAGCAATAAATGAAGCAGATTGGGTCGTCCCAAATGCTATTTTATTTCTGTGTACTCATTTGGGTCATACGTGGAATTTTAGGTAAATCCTGTAAGGCAGGATCTAGCGCCTCTTCTTGATGATGTACCAATAGATCGACACGTTCCCGAAGCTGTTTAAACTCGGGCGACTGCATCAATTCCATGGTTCGTGGGCGTGGTAAATTAACTTCGATAATCTCTTTTACCTCACCAGGATTGGCTTTCAAGGCTACAATCCGATCTGCCAGTAAAATGGCTTCATCCATGTCATGCGTGACAAATAAGATGGTGATATCGATGTTTTGCCACAAGTCCATTAAATGCTTTTGCATTTTTTGTCGGGTGTAGGGGTCAAGTGCGCCAAAAGGCTCGTCCATGAGTAAGATTTTGGGTTCATTGACTAGGGCACGGGCAATGGCGACACGCTGTTTCATCCCACCTGAAAGTTCATGGGGAAACTGATTTTCATATTTTTCTAGACCAATAATATTGATCCATTCACGTGCCATTTCTTCGGCACGGGTTTGACTGATACCTTTCATTAAGGGGCCAAACATCACATTTTCTTTGACGGTTTTCCATGGAAATAAGGTATAGCCTTGAAACACCATGCCACGTTCTGAACTCGAGCCTTTAATCTTTTGACCTTCGACCAGCACCTCACCGCTATGGTAGTCATCTAGACCTGCAACCACACGACTTAAGGTTGATTTTCCACAGCCAGAAGGACCAATTACACAGACAAACTCACGTTTATGAATACGCAAGTCAATCTGGTTCAGCACCGTCCGCTCAGAAGTACCATGCCGAAAAATTTGCGTCAGTTGCTTGGTTTCCAGCATCACGGGGCGCGTATAAATATGCTGAAAATAGGCTTTGGCATCAAAATTATCCGTCATAGTTATACTCCCTTTTTCCATTTAAATAGGTATGTGCCGAATTTCATTAAAATCAAATCACACAACAGTCCAATCACCCCGATAATCAGGATGGCGGCATAAACATTGTCAAAGTTCTGATAACGCGCCTGTTGAGTAATGAACCAGGTAATTCCTGAGGTTGCACCAATCAGTTCCGACACAATCAAATAGGTCCACGCCCAACCGAGTAAAACCCGTTGATCACGGTAAATGTCGGGCAATGCCGCGGGAATCACCACATGGAACAGGCTCTTGAGCTTATTGGTACCAAGGGTATAACCGGCTTCAACCAGGCCACGATCTACCAGGCGGGTGGTATTGGCAATAATCAGAATTTGCTGAAATAGGGTACCAATCACGATAATGGCAATTTTCGGGGCATCATTAATGCCTAAAATCGCCACCGTCAAGGCCCCAAAGGCGGGTGCAGGCAGGTAGCGAAAGAACTCGACAAAGGGTTCAGTGAGCTTGGAAATGGTATTGGAAAAGCCACACAGAATACCAAGCGGCACACCGATCAATGAAGAGATCAAAAATGCCGTAAATACAATTTTGATACTGTGCCATAGGCTTTGATGTAACCAAGGCGCATCGGCCTGTTGCGGAGGCGTGGTAAACGAAGTAAACAGGGCTGTCGCCACTTGATGCGGAGCAGGCAAATAAATCGGATTGACTAGAATACCTGTAGGCGGTGTTTTGCCTTGATTGACGGCAGCTTGGGCCTCAGCATAGTAAGCCTGTTTATCTATTCGGGTTCCTGCCTGTAGATAAGTGGCTGTGCCTGCATCGGTAATTTGAACTTGCGGGTGCCAGATAAACGGTAAGTAACTGACACAGCTCCAGATCAGGATGGGAATCAGAAAAGACCCCAGACTTAGGTAAAGCTTTTTCCTTTTTGACAAAGCTGAATGATGCATAGGCGCACACCCATAGAGTAATACTAATTGAATAAAACGTAATACTCATTAGCAATTTTGATGCCAGTGCAGATACTCAAAAGCAAAATCAGGATGAAGTGCAGTCAATGAAAAGCGAGATAGGCACTTTGTAATTTGATAGTGATGCTTGTACCTATCTTTTAGTGAGTTCTTAATGCTTGAATAGATTCAGCTTATTGAATTTTATCAGCAATTGATCAGGAGACTCCACCCAGGCCGGATCAGGCTGAATACAGTCGATAGGGCAGACGGCGACACAGGTAGGTGCTGTATAGAAACCGATGCATTCAGTGCAACGTTCTGGGTCGATTTCATAGACTTTTGCACCTTCATTAATCGCCTGATTAGGGCATTCAGGCAAGCACATATCACAATTGATACATGCGTTGGTAATTAACAGTGCCATATTAATCTGCCGAATAGCTCAGCGCTGCAGAATGTAATTCGGTTGAGGCGTGCGGCAAATTACGGATCAGCAGTGCATATTCAATATCGATCTCGGGGGAGAGAGGAATTTCGACGATATGACCTGAACCCTTGGCATTTTCAATGGCATTGCCTTTAAG
The DNA here is from genome assembly GCF_051947995.1 of Acinetobacter calcoaceticus. Lineage (GTDB taxonomy): Bacteria > Pseudomonadota > Gammaproteobacteria > Pseudomonadales > Moraxellaceae > Acinetobacter. Next base: position 54,306 of record NZ_JBLVVH010000003.1, read on the forward strand.
ATCACGCATCTGTTCTAATTTGAAGTTGATATTGCCTTTGGGTGTCATTAACTCAAGTGAATCACCGATCACAAAGCGGTTTTTGACTTCAATCCGAATATGGTCGCCGTTACGCCCGATCACTTCCCCACAGAACTGCTGATAGTCAAAATGAGATGAACCATCAGCATAATTTTGATAATCGTGATGCACATGGCGACGCAAGAAACCTTCGGTATAGCCTCGATTGGCCAAACCTTCCAGTTGGGTCATGAGACTTGGATCAAAGACTTTTCCCGCCAGCGCATCATCAATGGCCTTACGGTAAATCTGCGCGGTACGGGCACAATAAAAATAGGATTTGGTGCGGCCTTCAATTTTGAGTGAAGCTACCCCGATCTGGGTCAGACGATCTACATGCTGTACCGCACGTAGGTCTTTGGAGTTCATGAAATAGGTGCCATGCTCATCTTCTTCAGCGGCAAACATGTCTTCATCATTGCGTTGCACCAGAACCGTTTGCGCCGTATTGGTGCTGTTTGATGTCTGTGAGCAACATTGCTGTTGAGTTGCGACCTGCTGAACAGGTATCACATCACCATTGGCATCTTCCTGTGCCTCATGGATTTTATACTCCCAGCGACAGGCATTGGTACAGGCACCTTGATTGGCATCACGCTTATTCATATAACCCGATAACAGGCAACGTCCTGAATAGGCCATACACAGTGCGCCATGTACGAACACTTCCAGTTCAATATCGGGAACCTGTGCCTGGATTTCCTCAATTTCTTCGATTGACAATTCCCGAGACAAAATAATGCGGCTGAGACCGTAATCTTTCCAGAATTTTACTGTGGCCCAGTTAATGGCATTGGCTTGTACCGAGAGATGAATCTGCATCTGGGGGAAATGCTCACGCACCATCATGATCAGCCCTGGATCAGACATAATCAACGCATCAGGTTGCATGGCAATAACCGGTTCGATATCTCGGATAAAATTTTTAAGCTTGCTGTTATGCGGCTGGATATTGACCACCACATAAAATTTTTTACCTAAGGCATGTGCTTCATCAATCCCGATTTTTAGATTGTCATGGTCAAATTCATTATTCCGTACGCGTAAACTATAGCGAGGTTGGCCTGCATAGACCGCATCTGCACCATAGGCAAAGGCATAGCGCATATTTTTAAGGGAACCGGCGGGAGAGAGTAATTCGGTATTCATCATGCAATAAAGGCATATAAAAAATAGGGAATTATTTTAGAAAGTTCGAAAAAATGATTCAACCCAGTATTTTGCTCGGGATTGTATGGCACGACAGGTAAGCTTCAGCCCATAAAAAAAGCACCCGAAGGTGCTTTTTCTAAGACATTAATGATGACGATGCTTTCTTTTTTTCTTGTATTTTTTAGACTGGTGATTGTCATAATAACGATCTTGACCGACTTTACGTCCCAAAGCTGAACCACCTGCGGCACCCGCAGCAGCCCCAATATAACCACCAGTCGTACCACCAAGGTTTTTACCAACGGTATAACCACCGACACCACCTAAACCACCACCGATAGCGGCTTCAGTACGTGTACGTTTGCTACTTGCAGCAGCAGCACCACCCGCACCACCAAGCGCAGAGCCAATCATCGCGCCGTTATTGCCACCGATTTCTTTACCGATTGCAGTACCAACAACACTACCGAGTGCAGATGTAGCTGCAACACGAGTGCCGTTATCAGCATGAGCAACAGTAACAAGTGATGAAGTTGCAAAAATTGCACCACATAACCAAGCGTTTAATTTCATTTTTTGACTCCGTGTCCGCTATAAATCGGACGTCTTTCTAATGGCAGCAAATGTAACAAAGTTTGAGAATGAAAGTGTGGAGAAGCGGGTCTAAATTATTACTCTTTGGTGTCTGGATTGTAATCTTTTGTTTTAGATTAGATTTTTTGAAAGTGTATAGTGTTTAAAAAACAAATGGATAGCTTGATTGAGGGTGGAAAGAGGCTTAAATGATTTTTAAGCCTTGATTGAAGATGGATTGTTAGTCCTGTTGTTCTTCTTTTACAGAATTCTCTTCTAACTTGAGTTGACGCGGGTTAAATTCTGTTTGTAACCGTAAATAATTTAAATCACGGATATTCTTTTGGGTAGCTACGACACCGAACAAACTCAAAAGGAAGGACATAATATAAAAGCCTTTTTCACTCATGGTCAGTTCAGCATTCCATAAGCTAATCAGTAACAGCACAATACAGACCGCCATGGAGGCCCAGCACAGTCCATAATAAATAGCCGTTACCGGAATCTCTTCGAGTTGGTCACGGACAGTTTTCTGAAGGGAGGCTGCCGAGAAAAGTCCATAAAGTAGAATCACCAGATAATAGCCTTTTTCATGCAAGGGCATGTTGGCATTCCACAACCCAATCATAAAGCCCACTGCACCAGCGAGTAAGGCCACCCAGCTTGCGGCAATAAAGGCTGAAGTTGGACGGTTAATAAAATTATTCATAGTTTATCCTGTTGTTTTATCATTCTATTTGTCCTGTATTATTTATAGCCAAGCACTGGTCAGAGAACAAGTCGTAAAAACTAAAACCGAACAATTTGTGATGAAATGAAGGGGGAATGGTAAGTTCCACAGTTTCACTATGTCTTTTAAGTGGCAGAGTCTGTAAACTATGCGCAATTTTTTGATTTTACTCGTGCTTGATCAGCACTGAGTCTTTAGATTTTGAGATATTCCACCCATGAAAGCATCACTCCGTTTAAGACTCGATCAACTTTGTGATCGTCACGAAGAGCTGACTGCATTACTCGCTGATGTAGAAGTGATTTCGGACAATAAACGTTTTCGTAAATTGTCTCGTGAACATAATGATTTAACTGAAATCACCGAAGTTTGGAGTAAGTATCGTCAAGCGGAAGAAGATATTGAAACTGCTGAAATGATGAAATCAGATCCTGATTTCAAAGATATGGCAGAAGAAGAAATTAAAGAAAATAAGGCACTGCTGGTTGAGCTTGAAGATCAGCTGAATGTGTTGATGATTCCAAAAGATCCAAACGATGCCAATGCAGCTTATCTTGAGGTTCGTGCGGGAACGGGTGGTGATGAAGCTGCGATCTTCTCGGGTGATTTGTTCCGTATGTATAGTAAATACGCTGAAACCCAAGGCTGGCGTATTGAAGTGCTTTCTGAAAATGAAGGCGAGCATGGCGGTTATAAAGAAATCATTTGCCGGATTGACGGTGAAGGGGTTTATGGTCGCCTGAAATTTGAAAGCGGCGCGCATCGTGTGCAACGTGTCCCTGCAACGGAATCACAGGGCCGTGTCCATACCTCGGCTTGTACGGTTGCGATTCTTCCAGAAGTGGATGTCGATACCACCGTGGAAATCAATCCTGCCGATTTACGTATTGATACTTACCGTGCATCCGGTGCGGGTGGTCAGCACATTAACAAAACCGATTCTGCAGTACGTATTACCCATATCCCATCTGGTGTGGTGGTGGAATGTCAGGAAGAGCGTTCACAGCATAAGAACAAAGCCAAAGCGATGGCTTTGTTAGTGTCGCGTCTGGAAAATGCCAAACGTGCAGCAGCCGATGCAGCAACCTCTGAAATGCGTCGTGATCTGGTCGGTTCAGGTGACCGTTCAGAGCGTATCCGGACATATAACTATCCGCAAGGTCGTATGACCGACCACCGTATTAACCTGACTTTATATAAGTTAGATGCGATTATGGAAGGTGATTTAACCGAATTGCTGGATAGCTTGCATCGTGAATATCAGGCCGATCAGCTGGCAATGCTTGCACAGGAAAATGGCGGCTGATGAATATTGCTCAAGCCTTAGAGATCAAAGGTGAAATTGACAGTTATGAACGTCAGGAGGCGGCATGGCTACTTGAGCATCTTTTGGGGATTAACGCCTTAGAACTGAAACTGCGACTTGAGCAAGAATTGACAGATATGCAGGAGCAGGCTTATCTGGAAGGACTGGCCCGTATCGAGCAGGGTGAACCACTGGCCTATGTCACCGGTTCACAGCCATTCTGGACCTTAGACCTGAAAGTGACGCATGATACTCTGGTTCCCCGACCAGATACTGAAATTCTTGTAGAAACGGTATTAAAGCTGCCGCTGGATCAACAGGCCAATATTGTTGATTTAGGTACGGGGACGGGGGCAATAGCTCTGGCGCTGGCGAGTGAACGTCCGCAGTGGCAGGTCATGGCGACTGATATTTATGCGCCAACTTTAGCGGTTGCGCAGGAAAATGCGCTACGGCATGGTCTTATGCAGGTGAAATTTGCCTGTGGTGCCTGGTTTGAGGCACTGGATCAGCAGCAATTTGATTTAATTGTCTCAAATCCACCCTATATTGATCCAGAAGATGTGCATATGCAAAAGCTCAAGTCTGAACCCGAGCGTGCGCTGATTGCAGATCACCATGGCATGGCGGATATTGAAACCATTATCCTGCAAGGTAAAAACTGGCTCAAACCAGAGGGCTGGATTGCGCTGGAACATGGCTATGACCAAGGTGAGGTCGTTCGTCAAATCTTTGAGCAGCAGGGGTTTGAGCAAATCCAGACCATCAAGGACTATGGCGGCAATGATCGGGTCAGTTTAGCCCAAAAGTCTGCTTAATCTTCTATATAGCGTTGTACGGCTTTTGCCAGAGTGTGATTGCCGTATTTTTCCAGCCCATCAACTACGCCTAAGGCATCTGCTTTTTCCCGGTTCTGGCTGAGTTTAAATTTGCCCGTGATCCCGGTGATCTGGATTTCAATGCCCACAATATCTTGCAGTAGCCGAGCAATGTATTCAGCAGGCGCATCGGACATTTTCCATGGAACAGGCTGATTGGCTTCATGTGTCCGTGTCAGCTTGGCCAAAATACCACGTAATGCTTTTTCATCAGAGAAGAACTGAATTTTGCCTTTGACATGCACCACCTGATAGTTCCATGTTGGTACATGCTGATGGTGCTGTTGTTTGCTGGGATACCAGTTTGGTGAAATATAATCCTGTTCACCATGAAAGATAATCAGGACTTCTGTGCCGTTTGAAATTTGCATGTGTAATGGATTATTTCTGGCAATGTGCGCAAGTAGTATCGCTGTTTGATTTTGTTCATCCGGTATCAGCTTAAAAGGCAGATGATTGGCATCCAGACCTTCGCTACTCTGGCTGATAAGCGTTGCAAACGGATAATCCTGAATCAGTTGATAAAGTTTTTGAGGGTCTTTTTCTTCAAATATTTCAGGAAGGTACATGGCTTAATTCCTTTTACTCATCGACGAGGTTGCGTCTGTTTTTCTTCAAGGGTGAGCTTTTTCGATAACTGCCCGGACTTACACCGCTCCATTTTTTAAAGGCACGATGAAAAGCGCTGGGGTCATGGAAGTTCAGATCGTCGCTAATACTTTGAATCGAATCATCCGTTTTACTCAGTCGTTCAATGGCGATATCACAGCGAATGTCATTTTTCAGTTGCTGGTAGCTGACACCTTCCTGTTTTAAACGACGCTGGATGGTCGCAGTCGACATATTCAATTGCTGGGCAATATCTTTCAGTTCTGCCCATTCTGAAGGTGCTTGCAGCAGTAATTGTCGGCGTATTTGCAGGCTCAGTGAATTTTCATTCTTGAAACGTACGATCAGGTTATAAGGGGTATGTCTCAGAAAATCATTAAGTGCCTGTTTGTCTTTTTTGATTTTATGTTTCAGATAATGTGCATCAAATTCTATGCTGTTTTGTGCGGCATGAAACTGGATATTTTCACAGAAACGGACACGATAATCCTGTAGCTCAACAGGTGGATGGCATCTAAAGCTCATTTTATGAAAATGGATACGTTGATCGCTCAGCCAGCACATCAAGCTGTGAACCAGCATCAGAAAGGTTGAATAGGTAAACATCCGCTTCGGTTGTTCACGATCATGCAGGACCAGATAGGCCTTATTGCCTTTTTGAACCAGTTCGCCGCGAATATCGTCCAGAATCAGGGCTAAAAACTTGAGAATTTCTTTAATGGCCTGTTCCAGATTCTCTGTATTAAAGGCAAGTTTTGCCAGTAATTGATAGCTGCCACGGCGCATGGGATGGGTATCCATACCGAGAAACTCATCATTCATACTCTCAGCCAGCTCCACCCATAATTGGGCACACTGGGTAACGGGAACGCGTGCTTTACCTGAACTTAACAGTTCAGCTGAAATGCCTGCCCGATTGGCAATACTGACAATATTTAAGCCGCGACTCGCAGCAACGCTTAATGCTTCCCGAATTAAAGCATTTGAAATTGTATCCTTGGCCGCATTAAGATCGGGAGTGTGGTTTTTGGTCATAGGCACATGATATACAGGAGAATAAATAGATCGACTGCTCAAAAGTCGCATTCAATTTGCTACTTTTTGAAATTGTATCGGAAAAAAGTTGCCTTTAGGCTTGGTTATAAAAATTTATATCTTTAATTTGATAGGAAACGTAAATGAAAATTCAGGGAAAACATTTTGTTATTACAGGCGGTGGCTCTGGTCTAGGTGCGGCAACAGCTGAATATTTAGTTGAAAAAGGTGCGTCAGTCACTTTGGTTGACATGAATGTTGAAGCGGGAGAACAACAGGCACAGGCATTGGGAGCTCAGGCAGAATTTGTAAAACTGGATGTGACCGATGAAGCTGCTGCGGAACAGTTTTTTAAAGATGTACTTGCCAAACATGGCAGTGTTTATGGTCTGATCAATTGTGCGGGCATCGGCCCCTCGGCAAAAGTGGTGGGCAAAGAGGGCGTACATGATTTGGCAATGTTCTCGAAAACGTTAAACATCAATGTCACAGGCACATTTAATATGCTGCGCTTTGCGGCGGATGCCATGAGCAAGAATAGCGTTGCGGAAGGTGACGAAGATCGAGGGGTGATCGTCAATACAGCTTCGGTTGCAGCCTTTGATGGACAAATTGGGCAAGCAGCATATTCTGCATCGAAAGGTGCCGTTGTGGCGATGACCTTACCGATTGCACGTGAACTTGCCCGTCATGCGATACGGGTGATGACCATTGCACCGGGTATCATGGAAACCCCGATGTTAAAAGGTCTGCCGCAGAACGTACAGGATGCGTTAGGCCAAATGGTACCGTATCCTTCACGTTTGGGTCGTCCAGAAGAATTTGCACGCTTGGTGGCCCATATCGCCGAGAATTCATATCTGAATGGTGAGGTGATTCGTCTGGACGGTGCGATTCGTATGGCACCAAAATAAGCCTTGCTAACAGGATTCAATCACGCCATAGAACAGTTGCGGACTTCGCCTTCACAACTGTTTTTTCTTTTTTTACTCAAATTTTATATTGTCTGTTAACAGCTTTGATTTTAAGGTAATAGACCGTGGCTTGATAAAAATAAACATACTAAAAGGAATTGATATGACATATAGACTGATTCTCTCCGCATGCTTGGGCCTGTGTCTGAGCGGTTGTGTTGGCAATATGAATCCAACGGGTGGAAACTCAACACCGAATTATCCCTATTACAAAACCCGTGAAGCCCGTGTGGTGAAAAAAATTCTGGTCCCTGCAGGTACTACACTGGTCTATGACACCCAGTTTTTGAAGGAAGGTGAACAAGACAAGATCATGCCTGAGGAGAAACTCACCGATATTCGTTTTCCGGAAGATCAACCCATGCGCTGGGGCGGTGTGCCTGTCAGCATGATTTCGAAATTTTTTAATTCAGAGATGCACGGTTTTTCTGTTTATGCCGATTTTCAGCAACTGGATGCCAGTCAGCGCAGTCGATTTGCCCAATTGTGGCAGAGTTGCGATGATGATCTCGGGATTACTGTCAAAGACACCAGCGACTGGTCTTTTAACAAGGCCAATATTGCGGATGTAGAAAGTTGTAGTGTCAATTATCAACGTTATTTTAAGGATAACCAGAAACAGCAGCAGTTCCTGGATACCCTGTATCGTGAAATGATGAAAGCTGAATAAACAATACAGGCAATGCTGAAAATCATTGCCTGAGCTTTTGCCAATTATTTGGCTTTGACTTCATCACCAATCAAATAAAAGGTTCCGCCTGCAATATAGTGCAGACTACGTAATTCTTTTGCAGCATCCTGAAAATGCCAGTGCCCATCACGAAACACGCGAGAATCTGCCCAGGCTGCAACCACAGCGCCAATAAATAAATCGTGTGCTTGCTGGTTATGTGGCTCTGGAATGACTTTACATATCAACCATGCCAGACTACCTGTGACCAGCGGTACAGGAAAGGCGTCCTGATAAAACAGTTCGGTTTTGCAATCTGCCAGTTTGGTGGGCTGGTCAAATTTACTAATCGTACCGAGTTGGTGCACCATATCAATTTGCGCGTAGCAGGGCACCTGTAGCGCAAAGTAACCGCTTTGCTCAACCAGTTGACGGGTCTTGGTGCTTTTATCAAGCACAACCGTGACCTTGGCTGGGCTAAATTCCAGTGCACATGCCCATGCTGCCGCCATGACATCCGTATCCTGCTCATGTTGAGCCGACACCAGTACGGTTGGGCCGTGGTTGAGTAGACGGTAGGCTTTGGAAAGTTCAACGGCGGTAATATGTTGGGCACTCATACGCAATCCAGAAAGGAGATAAGACGGATTATTGTTGCATAATCTCTAAGGCAATAAGATTCATTTTTGCGGTATTTATAACGTTAAACGCAACAAAAATGGAAGCATACTTCAGATTTTCCGGTCTGGAACATTCAGCCAGATGATTCATTGCCATACTTATCACGACTTATATTCTTATGCGGTAATACTGATGAGCACAGCCCTTATTGCAGCTTTGCGCATGTACATTCATCGGAATTTTATCAATCGATCGTAATTTTGGCCTGAACTGTTATGATTTTGGCACAGTTTGCTTTAGTCTAAAAATCAAACAATCTACAAGGAGGGGAAATTTTACATCGCTTTTGTATGGTAGGAATGATTCCACATACAAAATTACAGGACTAACACTTTGTAATAAAAATGAAAAATGCTCGGAGCAAAAACGTGAAAAAGAAATATTTAAATGCTATGGCGTTAATGGCAGGCATGTTTGTGAGTAGTGGTACCGTAGTTCATGCAGGTTTGTTTGATTTTCTATCACCCAAGGCCTCATGGCAAAACTGTAATGTGAACGGTTGCTCAGTCGGCGGTAGTACGAACGTCACTTCCAGTTATGCAAAAACCAAGTATCCGATTTTGCTGGCGCATGGTATGGCCGGCTTTTCGGCGGTTGGCCCATTGCAATACTGGAACGGGATTACTGAAGATCTGGTTGGAAACGGGGCTAGTGTATTTGTGGCACAGCAAGCTTCCTTTAACTCATCGGAAGTACGTGGTGAACAGCTACTGTTACAGGCAAAACAGGTGCTGGCAATTACCGGTGCTGAAAAAATCAATTTAATTGGCCATAGTCATGGCTCACAGTCGGTTCGTTATGTGGCAAGCTTATTGCCGAATAAGATTGCTTCAGTAACAGCAGTAGGAGGTCCAACCAAAGGTTCAGATGTTGCAGATGTGGTCGACTCAGTGGTGAAATCACCTGTTGGTCCAGCACTTGCACCTGTTATTGCAGCAGGCGTTAATGCGTTCTTCTCTTTGGTCGGCATTGGTTCTGGTCATTATTATGATCAGGATGCCCTTGCGGGGTTAAACTCACTCACCACCAAGGGTTCTGCAGACTTTAACCAGCGCTTCCCGGCAGGTGTACCTACCACAGCCTGTGGATCAGGCGCTGAACTGGTGAATGGTGTCCGTTATTATTCGTGGAGTGGTACCAGCCCGTTTACCAATGCGGCTGATCCGATGGACTATGCGTTAACGGCAACCTCTTTACTCATTTCAGGTGAAAATGATGGCTTGGTACCGCGTTGTTCAAGCCATTTAGGCACGGTCATTCGTGATAACTATGCATTTAACCATCTGGATGAGGTAAATCAGGTATTAGGTTTGGTCGGGTTCTTGCAAAATCCGGTTACGCCGTTCCGTGCACAAGCCAATCGTTTAAAAAATCAGGGACTGTAATCAATGCGCTAAAGGGGCATATGTGCTCCTTTAGCCAGGATGATTTAAAAAAGGATCAATAGAGCAAGGGATGATGAACGGTAAATTTTTAAATAATAAAACCATCAGTTTATGTGTCATTATCGGTTTATTGCTGATATTGGCTTTGATTTACTGGATCTTTAAACCAGATACTCAAGTGGTTTCACATCCTTTAGGGCAGCAGGCTCAACAACAGTCCGCACAAAGCAATATTGCAGGCGGTGCTACACAAGATCATCAAAAGGGAAAATTACCAGTTCTGGCGGCTTCATTACAAGGCACCGAAATTGACTGTCCAATTCAGGTGGATGGCAACGGTAAACTGATACTGACGGTTGGTATTCGTAGCTGTTTTGATTATTTCTTTTCTAGTCTGGGTGAAAAAACAGAAACTGAACTGATCGCGGATATTCGTCAATATCTGAGCGCGACATTACCAGAGACGGCTTCAGGTTATGCCATTTATTTGTTGGATCAATATGTGGCGTACAGCCATACCCTCAAAAATTTAAAACCCAACGGTAATATTAAAACGGGTGATATTGAGGGCTTTCAGAAAGTTCTTGATCAGATGTATAAAGTCCAGCAGCAGTTTTTTAATGCGGCTGAGATCAATGCCTTGTTTGGCAACGAACGTAAACTGAACCAGTTTAATATTGAGCAGATGCGTATTCATGCCAATAAGACCTTGACGGCACAGCAAAAGGCAGCTGAACTGGCAAAATTAATTGATCAACTTCCTGCCACGATGGCGGATGGTGTTCGGGTTTCCATGCAATTTGCTGAATTACAGCAATTAACGCAGGAAATCCGTGAAAAAGGTGGCTCTGCGCAAGAGCTACGCAATATGCGTGAAAGTTTATTGGGGCCAGAGGCTGCGGACCGTCTGGAAAAGGTTGATCAGGAAGAAGCTGGCTGGCAAACACAGGTCAATGGATATCTGGCTGAGCGTGACCAGATTTTAAAAAGTAATGCGAGTGATGCCAGTAAACAGCAGTCGATTAATCAGTTAAGAACTCAGTCTTTTGCCACCAAGGAAGAGTTATTGAGAGCGCAATCTTATGAAATGATGCATGATCGCAAATGAAATAGCTCGTTTGAATAACCTGTATTGAAATCAGCCATTCAAGATTGTGGTTTGAGGTTAGAGAGAATTTTATAGAGCCTAAAGCAGTTTAGGCCCTATACAAATAATAGGCTTAAGTTGGGCAGAATCAACATTCCACTTTATCTTTTATAGGAAAGTCATTTTAACGAGTATTTAAAAAGTCTTCGATCAGTTCGGCGGTCTGTTTCGGTTGCTCTAAATTAATATTATGGCCTACATTTTTAAAAGCAATAAATTTGGCTTTAGGATAGGCCGCTTGAAGTTTGTTTTGATGCTGGATGCCGAATAGTTGGTCCTGATCACCCCATAAGATCAGCATTGGAGCGGACATCAGCTTCGCGGCATTGCTCAAATCTCCATATATAGCACCACTCAAGACACCTTTCCATACATGCAGCGGTACAACTGCGCTTTCCTGACTTAATATTTCTTCAAGTTTTGAATCAATCGGATTGGGGTTCCATCTCCATTCCTGCATAAACTTTCCATGGGGATCAATCGGCGTACGCAATGTTTGAATATTATCCCATAGCCAATTGCCTGGCCCATTTATTCCAATATTCAGTGTAGAAGACATCAGGACGACTTTATTCACGCGATCTGGATAAGCCGTAGCCAATACTTGAGTCGTTAAAGAACCTAATGAATGTCCAACCACGTCGGCTTTGGCAATTTTTAATTTTTTAAGGAACAGGTTGGCATCACTGGCTAAATCTGTATAGGCATAACAGCATGCAGGCGCATCAGATTGGCCATGGCCACGTAAATCAATCGCATAAATATGTCGGTTTTTGAGATAGGGCATGATTAAAGACCAGGTGCGGCTGCTATCGGTATAGCCGTGTATGAATAATAACGGTTTACCCTCAGTGTTACCTGCTTCGATATAAGACAGGTTGAGGCCATTATCGAGGTGTATTTTTTTCTTGGCATGTACCCATTGTTCTTGTGTAGGGATTGGAATTATTTTCGCACTGCAATCGAATGCCAAAAATAGCAAGATTAAAAAGGCAGTATTCCTAAGCAAAGACATATATCAACTCCATGATGGTCTTAAAATGATTCTTTATTACAGAAATTGCGAGGAGGCTTGTCAATTGGAGCAGAAGCGTTGAACTGGGATATCAGCTGTTTAAGAAGGAATAATTTCGTGCCGGATACAACTGGGTTGAGTAATAAACAATAGTTTTCTATAACAGTTAGGCTTTTGTTTTTAAATAATTAAATATGATTTTAAAAGAAGTGCGGCAAGTGGACATTAAGATGATTTACCCAGATGCTATAGCGAGTTGGTCCCAATTTTATCTACTTTAGTGGACGTGGAATAATGGAATGAACTGTTAATAAAAGTGTATTTTGCAGTCATTAATCTTTTTAGTTGCATTAAGACAAGTAGAAATTAGCGAGATAAAAATAAAGCTGCGCCAACAGAAAACTGTTTGAGATAAAATTTACTACTTTCCTCCATCCTTCCATCGACTTAGAATCAGCATTCCCTTGAACAAAGAAGTAAAGCCACGTGTCAGACCATTTAGAAAACGAATTTGAGCTAAGCAATGAGGAAATGCATCTCTATAGCCGTCAGATTTTACTGGATGGTTGGGATATCGAGGCACAAGAAAGGCTAAAACTTGCCAATGTACTGATCATTGGTGCTGGGGGGATCGGCTGTACCAGTGCTGAGCTGTTGGCACGTGCCGGGGTAGGAAAAATTACGATTATCGATGCAGATACCATTGAGATCAGTAATCTGCAACGACAAATTGCATTTACCTCAAATGATTTAGGCCGATATAAAGCTGAAATCTTGGCAAAACATCTCCAAGCCATTAATCCACATATACAGGTCAATTATCAAAATATACGTTTCGATGCCACAAATGCGGATGAACTCGTACAGCATCAGGATGTAGTGTTAGATGGTTGTGATAATTTTACCACCCGTTATCTGGTCAATGCAGTGTGTAAAAAGCATCAGGTCCCGTTAATTAGTGCTTCAGCCATTGGTTTTGAAGGGCAAATGTTTATGGTGGAGGCAGATTCGGCCTGTTATGAATGCTTATTTCCAAAGGAAGAGCATGCTAATGAAGGGCTACGCTGTGCCGAATCTGGCGTATTGGCAACTACGCCTGTAATGATTGCGTCATTACAAGCGCATCACACTTTGCTGTTTTTAGGATTAGGTTTAACCCCACTGAAGCAAAAACTGTTGCTCTGGAATGGCTTAAACCTGTCGCAACGCATTCTTAAATTTGAAAAAGATGTAAATTGTCCAGTTTGTCAGGCAACTTGATCGGTAAAATGAGCAAAATTTGCTAAACTAATGCCATCTGTGAGGCAAGAAAGATTATGAAAAGAAATATTTTATTCGATGGATTACGCTCTGTTGCACGTATCGGTGAAACAGTGGTGGTTGCAGCACAAGCAGGTGTGAAATATGCAACTGAGAAACCAAGCAATGCCAAACTCATGCGTGAGACCTTTGAGTCGCTTGGTTCGACTTATATCAAGCTGGGTCAGTTCATTGCCAGTACGCCGTCTTTATTCCCGCGAGAATATGTGCAGGAGTTTCAGGGCTGTCTAGATCAAACGCCGACTTTACCGTTTAGCTATATTCAAAAGGTTTTGGCAGAAGAGTTTGAAGGCCGTAATCTCAATGAAATTTTCAGTTTTATTGATGAAAAACCGTTGGCGTCTGCCTCAATTGCACAGGTGCATCCGGCCAGACTGGTCACCGGTGAAGACGTGGTTTTAAAAGTACAGAAACCGGGCGTGGAAACAATTCTGTATACCGATCTGAATGTTGTGCACTGGGCAACCAAATTACTGGAAAAAGCAGTACCAAAAATCAAGTTTGCATCGCTTTCTGAAATTGTAGATGAGATCAAGACACGGATGGTACGTGAAGTTGATTTTATTGAAGAAGCACAAAATCTGGATGATTTTATCCAGTATCTGAACATTTCAGGCAATCAGGCTGCGACTGCACCCAAAGTGTATCATCAGTTTTCGACCCGTCGTGTACTGACCATGCAGCGTTTATATGGTGTGCCATTAACCGACTTTGATGTGGTTAAACAGTATGCCAAAGATCCTACACAAGTCCTGATTACAGCCATGAATACCTGGTTTGGTAGCTTGATGTTGTGCAAGAGTTTCCATGCAGACTTACATGCCGGTAACCTGATGCTGCTGGAAGATGGTCGTATTGGCTTTATCGATTTTGGTATTGTCGGTCAGTTAAAGCCGGAAGTCTGGACAGCATGTATGGCCTTTATGGACGCGTTACAGCATACCAACTATGTGGCAATGGCTGAGAATATGCTCAAGATGGGCATGACTCATCAGAAAATTGATACTCAGGTATTGGCGGATGATCTTGAACGTTTGTTTAGTGGGGTATTGCTGGCAGATCCGCAAGAAATTCTAAGTTCGAATCCGGCAGATCTGAATGACATCATGATGGATATGGTGGCTGTGGGTGAACGTCATGGCATCAAATTCCCACGTGACTTCGCGTTATTATTCAAGCAAATGTTATATTTTGATCGTTTCATGCGTGTTCTCGCACCTTATACCGATATTTATGCTGACCAGCGTTTGAAAATGGTTCACAATATTGAACCTGCTTCGTTTTTAAAGCATTAATTTATTTATCGGTTCAATAGGTCATTATGGATGCCATTATCATTGAAGAGTTAAAGGTTGATACGGTCATTGGCTGTTTCAACTGGGAACGCCAGATTATTCAACCTTTAATGCTAGATCTCACCATTCATAATGATCTATCCCAAGCTGCACACTCGGATGAGCTGGAAGACACGCTCAACTATGCTCAAATTTGCGAACTTGCAGCTCAAGTCATTCAAGAGGCACAACCTAAACTGATTGAGCATGCCGCCCAACTGGTGCTTGAATGCCTATTTACCACTTTTCCTTCGATCGAGTCGATCAGTCTCACTATTCGTAAACCCGCCATCATTGCTCAAGCTAATGCAGTAGGAATTCGCCTTGAACGCAACAGACACAATTTTTGCGCTCGCACTGGCGAGTAATCTCCAGCAGCAACAAAATTTCACTTTTGCTTATGAACAGATTGCCCAGCTCGGTAGAGTGGTGTTTTCTCCCATTTATGAAATTCCTTGTCGAGACGGGATTGGAGCAGATTACTGGAACTCGGCATGTCTGTTAAGCAGTCGACTCGGCATTGAAGAAGTCATCGAACTGCTTAAAAAACTGGAACAGCAATCGGGGCGGATTCGTCCATCACACCAGATCACGCTGGATATTGATGTAATTGCCTGGGGAAAGGATTTAGACACTATGCGGTTTAATCCTAAGAAGTTACCGCTGGCGCTGGATGTGAAAGTTCCTTTATTTGATTTATGGCCACATGCTGATTTAAGCTATGATCAAAAGATAAACTATCCTGTCATTACAATGTAATTTGTTTGAATGTAATCTCATAATAATTAGGACCATTCTTCATGAAAAGTATTTTAATTTTATCGGCTTTGACGGTATTACTTTCCGGTTGTGCAGCCATGAGTGTTGAGCAATGTAAAACTGCGAATTGGTTGATCGTGGGTGAAAAAGATGGTTCGGCCGGGCATGAATCGCGTCTAGATAAGTATTATTCTTCTTGCCAGAAAGCCAATATTGTTCCCAATCAAAGCCTGTATGAAAAAGGCTATCAACAAGGTCTAGGCTATTATTGTCAGCCTGAAAATATTTTCAGTGAAGCGTTAGAAGGCCGCGGGGATTTCCGAGTTTGTCCTGTTGAAAAACGCCAATCATTACGACCTTATTATCAGGCTGCCAACGAATATTATCAGGCCGATTCGGAGTTCAGCCGTTCACAGAATGAGATGAATCGGTATTTAAAAGAGCTGGAACGTACCGATCTTTCTTCTAAAGTTCGGGATGATTATAAGAAGCGTTTATATGATCTACGGATCAATAGCAGCAGCGTACAATCGCGTTATCATGACGCCGTACGAAATATGGAACGTTTCAAAGCAGAACATGGTCTAAATTAAGTTGAAAATATGGTTTTAAACAGCCTGTGATTTCGGTCACAGGCTGTTTGCTTTTGGGATTAAACATTTAAATTACAGACCCATGCCGAGATCAATGTTTAAATATTTAACTGATCAATCGCAAGGGATGCATCATGCAAATCAAATTTATTACTGTCGGACTGATGGCATGTATTGTCATGAACTCTGCTTATGCCATTGATGCCAAATATAGAGAACAGCTCGAACGCTCAGGCTGTACGCAAATCAGTGAGGCGCAAGGCTGTGATATCAATAAGACCGCAGAAGAAAATATCAAGGCTGGCTTTGGCATACCCGATGCAGTTGCAACACCGGAACCTGCGCTCAATCAACCTCAATGGATTGCTGAAAGATCAGATGGAACAACCTTGGCAACCATTCGAATTGACCAGCAACAGCGTGTCTGGGTGAATGATACCAGAGTAGCAGCAACTCAAAAAAATGGTCAGTTTGAGTTTAGACAAGGCAAAATTAACTATACGATTTTTACTGATCTTGAAAAGCAGCCACAAAGTTTCTGGTCTGACCGTTATTCGACAGATAAAGGGAAAATTGTATTTCGCTGATTTTTATAAAGCATTTTTATGAACAATTGAGCAGAAAAAAAGGGAATTATGAAGTCATAATTCCCTAGACTAGTTTATAAATAATAACTGGTTTTTGTCATTAATTTTGAAATTGCGGTCATGGTAATGCGTACAGGCACTGGTAAATCAACCCCGCCTGCATTCAATGCGGTATCCCGATGATGCAATTCATCTTCATTCATCTGTTCAAGAATTTTACGTGAACGATCATCATGCGCTGGCAATTGCTGGAGATGTTCCTGTAAATGCTGGCTCACCTGACGTTCAGTTTCAGCGACAAAACCTAAGCTGTATTTGTCGCCTGCAATGCCTGCAATCGCACCCATGCCATAAGACAATCCGTACCAGATCGGGTTCAAGACGCTAGTATGGCTATCCAGTTCTTTTAAACGATCTTCACACCACGCCAAATGGTCCTGTTCTTCGATCGCAGCATGCTGCATTTCTTCACGAACGTGTGGCAACTTTGCAGTCAATGCTTGCCCATGATAAAGCGCTTGGGCACACACTTCACCACTGTGGTTAACGCGCATCAAACCTGCAACATGGCGTGCATCACTGACACAGAGTTGGGAAGGTTCATCACTGGCTGGATTTGAGCGTTGAGCACTGGTTGCTCCAGGTACCAGACTACGTAAAGCCTGATCAAAAGAATTAATAAGTTTATCGAGACCTGTGTATTGACGCATATATTAATCCTCTAAAGTATTGGGCGCATTTTCCAATAATGGTTTGAGTCGTTTTAATAACCAGAATGAGAAAATTGCACTTAAAACAGCAGTAATGGTGAATAAGATTTTAATATCAATTTTTAAAATGCTTAAGATTAAAATTGAAAAAACTGCCGAAGAGACCATAAATACAGCATTTAAGATATTGTTTGCTGCAACAACACGCGCACGGTGCGAGCGTGGTGAGTAGGCCTGCATCATGGCATAAAGGGGCACGATATAAAAACCGCCGCTAATGCCCAATAAGGTCACGGCAAGCATCACATGATAATAGACTGCACCTTGGGTAAACATATCTTTCAATGTCAGTAGATCACCTGTGCGTTCAGGTACAAATGCGAGACTGGCAGCGAGATAAAGGGCAAAAACCGTCAAGCCAATTGCGCCATAAGGCACCATCTTGATATTGATCTCCGTACCGCCAATTCGGCGGCATAACAGAGAACCGACACCAATCCCGACCGAGAAGAAGGTTAACAGCAGACTGACCACATTTTCTGAGGCATGTAAATTTTGTTGTGTCAGTTGCGGAATCTGGGTCAGGTAGGTTGCTCCATAGAACCAATACCAAGAGTTACCTAACAGAATCACAAAAACAATCGGGATGCTTTTTGCATAGCCAATGGTCTGGAAACTGGTGCGGAAAAAGTTCCAGTCAATTTTTAAATCAGGGGCAGCAACTTTTTGCGGCAGGATAAAACGGCTACATAAATAGCCTAAGCAAGCAATAGTCACCACAGTTACACTGATCCAGAGCAGATTGCCTTCAGAAGAAGCAATTACCGCACCGCCAAGAATCATGCCCAGTAAAATGGCAATCGATGTACCGGACTGGAATAAGGCATTACCCGACATGAGTTCCTGTGGCTTTAAAATCTCAGGCAAGATGGCATATTTAATTGGCCCAAAACAGGTAGAGTGCGTTCCCATTAAAAACAGAGCAAATAGTAACAACCACAGGTTGCCCAGCAAAAAGCCAGCCGTACCGATCAGCATGATGACGATTTCTAATATTTTAATGAAGCGAATAAGTTGGGAGCGTTCATATTTATCGGCAATTTGCCCAGCTGTAGCCGAAAAGAAAAAGTAAGGAAGAATAAACAATAAGGCCGCCAGATTATTGAGTGTACTGACAGGCGCACTTTGTTGTTGAATCCAGCCATAAGTGATGACTAACAGAAGCGCTTGTTTATAAACATTATCATTCAGTGCTCCAAAAAATTGCGTGAAAAACATCGGGGCAAACCGACGTGATGTCATTAAACGCTCATCTTGTTTCATCGTGTGTTCACTTCATTGTGATTTATAAAAAAATGTGACGAACTGTAAAAATGTGATGAAATGCATGTATGATATCCCTGTCTGATTGGATGAAAAATCAAAGATTTGAAGTTGTTTCAGCCATCAAAAATGATAAATTAAAAAATAAGTTTAGAGTTCTACATGCCATCTAAATCGAAGTTTAAACAGTCAACACTGGTTCATTCTATGCATTTAATTTTTAAAATGCAGGGTTTTCCTAAACTTATTTGTAGCGGTTTTTTAATTAGTTCTTGTATATCAGTTGCTTATGCGCAAGAGCAAATTCCAAAACCGGCTGAAAATCAGACAGTGGATCAGGCTGAACAACAGGCTGACGCAGCGGTTGCGTTAATGAGGCAGCAACAAGCACTGCTCAATACGCCAGAAAATTCTTTGTCAGTACAGGACAGTTTGGCTGCTTTAAAGCAGCAAGAGCAGGCTGTAAATCAAATTGATGAATTAAAACCGATTCAGCTGGATGATAATTTAGAGAATTTGCCTGTGATTCCGGTAGATCAGAATATGGCAAATGAAATCTTTCGCGTGGCGGAAGAGGCCAAAAATGAAGCAAAGAACTATCGCGAAACTACGGCCAAAACACCTGAAGTATCTGTGAGTGACGTTTCTCAATCTGAGCTGACCGAGATAAAAAGCGCACCTGTCAATATCGACCAGTTGATGCACGATATCCAGACCGACAGCAAGATCGTGGTAGAAGCAAATGAGACGGGACGTACCTTACCTGAGCTGCAGGCTAAAACCGAGCAGACTGCCGAAAAAGAAGGATTTTTCAAAAGGGCATGGCATCGCTTACGTCCTGAAAACCTGTTAAATCCAGACAAGATCCCGCGTATTACCGCTGATGTCACCGGTGCACCGCCTATTCTGGCTGCAAATATCAAGGCCAAGTTGTCCAGTTTTACTCAGGAATCTTTTGAAGAATTCAATGTTGCCTTGCCGCAATTGCGCGCTTTAACCAATCAGGCTGCTCAAGCTGTCGGTTATTACAATGCCACTTATACCTTTGTTAAAGAGAGTGAAAGCAAGGTTAAAGTCATTGTGGTACCGAATGAACCGGTAAAAATTAAAGAACAAAATATTGAATTTACGGGAGCGGGTGCAAACATTCCGCAATTCCAGGTCATCCGTTTGATTCCGGAACAGGATGAAGGCGATATTTTTAACCATGGCAAATATGAAGAGACAAAAAACAAGATCTCCACGGTTGCTACAGATAACGGATATTTTGATGCGTTCTGGCGCTTGCATGATGTAAAGATCAGCCAGCCTGAAAAGACTGCAGAAATTAACCTGAAATATGAAACAGGTGACCGTTATAAACTGAAAAAAGTTGAATACCGGATGAGCGATCCGAGCAAGCCATTGCCTTTGACCCAGAAAGTACTGGATAGTCTGGCACCTTGGAAGGAAGATGATGATTATGCCTTCTGGCGTGTAAATGCACTGGCCAATAACTTAACCAATACGCGTTATTTTAACTATACGCTGGTGGATACCATCAAACCGGATGCCATTCAGCCTCCTCTGGAGCTGCCACCTGATCTGCAAGCATTGGTCGATCAGCAGCGTGTGCAGCAATCCCAGTTGTTAAATAGCCAGCAAAAGGCCGATATCGCCAGAGCCAAAATTACCTCAGCACAAGAGGTGACTCAGGATGTGGTTGACGAGTCACAATTCTCCGGTGGCGAACAGGCTCAGAGCTATTCTTTAGCCCGTTCAATGCCGATGCCATCGCATGATGAGGATGATGAGACACGTCAGAAGCAGGAAGAGCAAGCGCGTATTGACCAGAAAATTCCTGTGGTCGTGACCTTGAATGCTGACCGTTTAAACAGTCTGGAAACAGGTATTGGTTATGGCACCGATACTGGGGCACGTATTCGTAGCCAGTACCGCCGAGCGATTGTCAATAAATATGGCCATTCTTTTGATGCCAACGTCGAGGTTTCTGAAATCCGTCAGTCGATTGATGGTCGTTACAGCATTCCTTATAAACACCCTTTAAATGACTATTTCAACCTTGTGGGTGGTTATGAGCGTGAAACGCGTGATGATATTGGGCCAGATATCAATTTGCTGATCGAGTCTGCGGTAGTGGGTGGTGAGCGTGTCATCAAAAATCCACTCGGCGACTGGCAACATACTTTTGGCTTGCGTTATCGTTTAGACCGTTTAACTGAAAAAGGAATTGTGGATATTGATGAAATTCCAGATGCCTTTAAAGTTTCGCAACCTGAGCAAGAATCTTTGCTCTTGAGCTATGAAGCTTCTAAAACCAATAGCAATACTCGTTTGAATCCAACCAAAGGGTTTAAACAAACCTATAAAGTTGAACTGGGTACAGAATCATTATTGTCCGATGCCAATATGGCAATTGTGAGCGCAGGCTGGCGCTTTATTTATTCACTGGGTGAAAATGACAATCACCAGTTTGTCGGTCGTGGCGATGCAAGCTATATTTTTACCGATGATTTTAATAAAGTGCCTTATAACTTGCGTTTCTTTACTGGTGGTGATCAGTCTTTACGTGGTTTTGACTATAAGAGCTTATCTCCAGAAGAAAATGGCTATAAGTTGGGTGGACAAGCTTTAGGGGTTGGTTCATTAGAATATAATTACCAATTTAAAGATGGCTGGCGTGCGGCCGTATTCTCGGATTTTGGTAATGCTTACGACAAACAGTTTAGCAATCCAACAGAATATAGTGTGGGTGTCGGTATTCGCTGGAGATCACCAATTGGACCGATTCGTCTCGATATTGCCTCTGGTATTTCGAATGAGAATAATCCGATCCGATTGCATTTCTTTATTGGTCCACAACTTTAAAACTTTTTTATAACCCTTCTATAAAAGGGAAAACAATTTCAGGTTGATTATGACGGAAGTAGAACAGCAACTGACACCTCCAGCTGGATCAAGAAAAAATCGGCACATTGTTCGAAATATTGTGCTGATCGTGCTGATCATTCTTTTATTGTTGGTCAGCTCTTTAGTTGTAATGATGTCTACGGATAAAGGTAGCCGTTTTCTATTAGATCGCGTGCTGCAAAGCCAGAAAATTATTAAATACGAATATGAAGGCGGTAATCTGCTATCGGGCATCATCCTGAAAAATATTCTGGTGCAATTACAGGCTGTTGATGTTTCTTTAGATCGTGCCGATGTCTCTTTGGGCTGGAGAGCGATTCTAAGTAAAGAAGTACATTTGAGTCATGCCGATGTTCGTAACCTGAAAATTATTAATAAAAAACCACCATCAGATGAACCGTTTGGATTTGATCCGATCAAGCTGCCATTTGTCTTGCGTATCAATGAAGCCAGTCTGGATCATCTGCAAATCCAGACCGCAACGTCAAAGGTTGATTTTAATGATGTTTATCTGAAGGATGCCTTATGGTCTGAAACCAAGCTGGAGTTTGAAGACTCACGTATGGATATGGGCTATCTTGCCGTCCAGAATGCATCAGGTGAAATGGATTTTAGTGGTAAATATCCTTTAAATGCCAAGGCAGACCTAATTATTCCGTCATTAAAAAGTCTGGATATTGAAACCATTAAGGTGGCGGCGCAAGGATCGCTGGATACCTTGAGAGTAGGTGTTGCAACACTAACTCCGGATTTGCTGACAGGTCGTGCAACGCTTCATCCTGTACGTGAACATGTTCCGATGCAGGGCGAGTTGTTTTTAAAGAATTATCACTTGCCTTTACTCAAGGACCAGAAACTGTTTGCCAAAGATGGTGTGGTTCGTTTTAGCGGTGACATACAAAAACTGGCTTTGAATCTTGATACAGATTTGAAAGGTGAGCAGATTCCTGAAGGTAAATATACCGCCCTGATGGATACGGACTTAACGCATCAGTTAAATATCCGTGACTTTAACGGTCAGTTAATGAAAGGCGCGGTCAGCCTGAATGGTATTGTAAACTGGCATGAGCATGTCACTTGGGACATCAAGGGACGTCTCGATCATCTTGATCCTGAAAACACCACAGTACCGCAGATTGTACAAGACTTTCTACCCCCTAAACTCGATGCCAATATCAGTTCTTCCGGTTCACTGCAAAAAGGCCTGGCTGTAGCTGCTCAAGTCGCTTTTGATAAATATGAAAGCTGGGCGCTCAAGCTGGATCAGGCAGAAGAAAAAAATAACAAAGCGCAACCGATGTTGCTGGATATTTCATGGAAAGGCATTGATCGTGCCATGCCGTATATTGGCTGGCTGAGCAGTGAGGAAGGTCATACCAATCTGGCTCTTAAAGAGGGGCAACAGGATATTTATGTTGCAACCACCGTACGTCCGCATGAACAGGGTTTATTGCCAACGGGTAAATATGAAGCGCGTTTAGATGTTAAAGACAATCTGTTAAATGTTGAAAATTTCCGTTATCTGGCAGAAAAAGGCAGTTTGTCTGGGCAGGCCAAAGTTAAATTACCAACGGAAAAGCAGCAGCTCTCGTGGCAAGCTCAACTTAAAGCACAGGATTTTAATCCGCAGACTGTTGTGGCAGCTGCACCGGTCAATTTACTGAATGGTGACATTAAGGCCAGTGGTTTTGCCAAGCCAAATCAACAGGTGATTCAGCTTGAACAGATTGATCTGAAAGGTCAGCTTGCGCAGGCCAACCAGCAGGAAACCATTGCCTTAAAAGGGAAAAGTACAGCCGCTTTAATTTTCCATGATGAAAAAGCAGGTGGGGGATTCAAGAGCTTTGCCGTGGATTATAACGGCTCTTTAAATGCGTTGAATCAGGGTGAAGGTTTATTAAAAATTAATGTGGCAGGGACACCGGATTACATCAAGATTAATGAACTTAAACATGATGGCGTTGCGGGTAAGATTTTTGCCACTGGTGCAGTGAATCTCAAAGACAAGCTCGGTTGGGACATTGATGCCTCACTGGTACGTTTCAAGCCTCAATATTTTGTTTCCAGCCTCAAAGGTGAAGTTTCTGGTCATGTCAAAACACAAGGGGTCTGGTCAGATAAACTGAAACGGATTGATATTCGTCAGCTCAATGCCGCAGGCTTCTTGAACAATAAACCGATTCGTGGTCGCGGTAATCTCAGTGTATTGCTTGATTCAAATCAGGAAGGTTTTTTACCTCAGCAATTTGAGGCCAATGACCTGATCCTTGCCTATGCACAGAACCAGTTGCAAGCCTCAGGGAATGCTCAAAGCTTAAAAATTAAGCTGAATGCACCGGCATTATTCGAGTTATATCCGGGTTTACGCGGACGCGCCTATGGCAGCTTAAATGTCCAATCACAACCGCGCTTAAGAGCAACTGCAAATATAGCGGTTGATGACTTTGGATTTAATGATCTGGTCAGTATCAAGTCATTACGTGTACAAGGTGAACTCCCGACGTCCGAGACCACGCCAACCCAGTTAACGGCGACTTTAACCCAGTTGCGTAATGGTAATCGTGAGATCCAGAATGCCACTGTAAATCTGGCCGGAACACGTAAAGCACATGTATTGAAAGTCGAGAGTAAAAATCGTCAATCGAATTTCTATGTGCAGCTTGCCGGTGGTTTCAATCCAAATAATGACTGGTTGGGACTGGTTCAGAAAGGTAACTTTACCTCGCGTAATATCAGTCTGGTGCAAAACCAGAATGCACCGATTATCTATACGAGTGCCCAGCAGGAACTGTATGTTGGACAGCATTGCTGGCAGAGTGTAAATAGCCAGCTCTGTCTGGATCAGCCAGCCCGAATCAGTAAGGCAAAAGGCAACCTTTCGCTGATTACCAAAAATCTGGACTTAAAAGACTTTACCGCCTTTATGCCGGAAGGTCTGGCGGTTACAGGCCAGCTTAACGGTTATGCCAAAGCATCGTGGGCGAACGGCAGTCATCCGAAACTGGATGCGCGTTTAGTCACACGTAAAGGTGAAATCGGTCTGGCGGCGGAGGATCCGCAAGATCCAGCCACGACCGTGACTTATGATGAGTTGAGCCTGATTGCCAAAAGTATCAGTGAAGGCATGCTATTCCGTGTGGATATGAAAACCCCTGATATCGGGACAGGCTATGCCAATGTGATCATCGATCCATTCCAGAATAATATGCCGATGCGCGGTGAAGTGGCTTTTGATGATGTGCAGCTCAAAGTCTTTAAGCCATTTATTAAAGATGTCCGTTCAATGGCGGGCACCTTGTCATTGGCTGGAAAAGTCAATGGCACCTTGACCCAGCCGCAAATTACCGGTGAGATGCGCTTGAAAAATGGTGCAATCAGCATGATTTCACTGCCTGTCAATTTAAGCAATATCCAGCTGTATTCATCTATTCGCCAAGACTATGCCACGATTGATGGTGCATTTAACAGCGGACAAGGTGTGGGGCGCTTAAAAGGTAACTTTGACTGGAAGAATGATCCACATTTAAACCTGAGCTTGAAGGGTGATAATTTGCTGGTGCGTCAGGCGCCAATGATTACGGCAATTGTAGAACCCGACCTTACGCTGGATGTTTTTCCATTTAACCAACGTCTCAGCTTGAAGGGTAAGATTGATGTACCGCGTGCCCGTATTTCAATGCCAGAAAGTTCTGCTACGGTGGTGAACTTGTCGCCGGATGTACGTGTGGTACAGCAGGGACAAGATTTACTGGCGACCTTAAAGGCTGCCAAGCCATGGGATATTCGTGCAGATATGACTGTGTCACTAGGAAATCAGGTGATCTTCCAGGGCTTTGAAAGTAGCATTCCACTGGTCGGACGTTTGCATTTATCACAACGTGGTCTGGAAACAGCCATGCGTGCCAACGGTGCGATTGGTGTCAGCCAGAAAGTGAAGATTGAAGCCTATGGTCAAAGCCTTGACCTGAATCGTGCGATTGCACGTTTTAACGGGCCGCTGGCGAACCCGACACTGGATATCGATGCCAATAAACCGGTTCAGGGCAGCATGGTCGGTGTCCGTGTTACAGGTACAGCAACCGTGCCGAACATTCAGATTTATAACGATGCGGGCTTGTCTGAACAGGAAGCACTGAATGCCTTGCTGACAGGCCGTATTAATGAAGGTAACAGCGGTTTAAGTAATACTGAAGGCTTTAAGTCGGATGTAAACAATACCATTGCTGCCGCAGGGATCAGTATGGGCTTGGGTGGTACACGTGCCTTGACCAACCAGATTGGCCGAACCTTCGGTTTAAGTGGTTTGGCACTGGATGCACAGGGTACGGGGGATGATACGCAGGTCAGCCTGACAGGCTATATTACGCCAGACCTGTTTATTCGTTATGGTATTGGTGTATTTACCCCGGTGAACAAGTTGACCTTGCGTTATCAGATGAACCGCCGTTTATATCTGGAAGCAAGTCAGTCCTTAGAACGTGCAATTGACGTATTCTACAATTGGCGATTCTAAGCTTTCTTTAAGCTAGGCTTAGAACAGGAAAGAGGAATTATTTCGCTGAAATAGTTCCTCTTTTTTTATGGGCTAAAACAACATCTGAAACCTCTAAGATCTGATCGTCACAAAGAAATAATGAGGACAGATCTATTAACAGTATATGCCAATTTTTTAGAGGCTATGCTAAGAGTGATACTGAAAATAGCAGATTCAAGTCATTGTTTTATTTTTATAATTTAAAATTTTAATCCTGTCATTTATGTCGTTTTATCCTTTGCTTCGAAATTAAAATCATTGTTCCGAATCGTGTTGATTCCTATAGTGGAATATATCCATCCACTTTTTGAGTGCATCTGTTGTGATGTTTATACAACTGCACAATAGAGGGATGTGCGTGATAAGGAGGGTTTGGAATGGGTGAATTTCTTAGGCCATTAGTAGTGTTGAGCGTGATGTTACTAAAGGCATCGAGTTCTATAGATGTGATAGCTAAAAATAGCGTACATATTTTATTGATTTTGTCGGGAGTAGTTTGGAGCACGTTAGCGCTAGCAGAGGGTGGCTGTCCAGAGGGTCAATTTCCTCAGCAATATGGCACGACCATGGGCTGTACGACAATGAATGCTGGTGGTAATCAATCTGTAGCACCAGTTTGGGCAGATCGTTGGGGTGCGATTGCGAATGACACAAAAGGTATTTTGGGGATTGTCTCCAATCTCCGTTCTAAGAGACAGGCAGAAAAAGCAGCCATTGAGGAATGCCGAAAGCGTGGCGGCGGGGCATGTAAAGTAGATTACACATATCATAATCAATGCGTTGCAGTTGGGGGCAACGATGCTGCAGCAAACACTGCCAGTGGACCAGACTTAGATGAAGTAAAAGTAAGAGCTGTGCGCAACTGCGAAGCTCAAAGCAATAAGAAATGTATTGTTTTTTATTCTGGCTGCAGCATGCCAGTCCGTGTGAACTGATCACGTGATGGCTTTTGTTCAGGAGAGATGAAATGAACAAATTTATAAAGCGATTAATAGTGTTGAGCGTGATGTTTCTAGGAGTCTGTAGCTCTATTTATGCTTGTCCTGCGGGTATGGTTGAATTGCCGGGAGGTGTATGCCTACCACCGGATCATCAAAACTCACCTTTAAATAATCTACCATCTGCATCACCACCACCAGTTTGGGCCGATCGTTGGGGTGCGATTGCCTCTGATGGTAATGGCACCTATGGATTTGTCACTGACATGAGGAGTAAGCGGAGAGCAGAAAAAGCCGCTATTGAAGACTGTAAGAAAGGTGGAGGAGGAGCTTGCTCTGTGAGGCTTGCATTTTTCAATCAATGCGCAGTTGTTATGGCAGGTAGTAAGGCTGCAGCAACGGCGAGTGCGGCAACGAAAGAAGAGGCTGTTGAGCTGGGAAAGAAAACATGCCGAGAGAATGGTGATAATGCTTGTAGTGTTTATTGGTCTGGCTGTAGTACAGCAGTCCGTGTGAACTGAATATAAAACTGCTTTAATCCATTAAGGCAGTTTTTCTAAAAGACGTTATTTTAGTAAATAAAAATATGATAGAATTTTTATAAGACATTGATAATAAATGAATTTAAGACATTTTTTGGAGAAAATACATGAAAACTGTCACTTTCGGTCAGCTTTGGGCAGTGCTTGGCTTGATACTGCTCAGTTCCACACTCCAAGTCAATGCCAAGGAATACTATAAATGGGTCGATGCCAAAGGTGTAACCACCTATTCAGCAACGCCACCACCTGCACAAAAAACCGAACCACAACTCGATCCGGTCAAGAACAACAGCAATACCGCAGTACAGCAGTCAACTGCACCCAAAGAACCAAAAGCGGCCACAATGACTGCAACTCCAGCAACGACATCCAAACCTGTAAGCAATGCCACAGCCAGCAATCTGACGGCAGCAAGCGGAGTACTCATTCCTGTAAAAAACTGCAATGGTGTAAGGTGCTGGGATACAAAAGGCAAGTCTTATAATTTAGTAGCGGGCACGACTTATCTTTCAGCACATGGAGGGAAGTGTCAAAAGATCGCCAATAACATGCAATGTAATAAATGATTTGTATGTTTTTATTACGGAAAGCAAGCTTTTAGCTGCTTCCTTTTTGCAAAATAAACAAGTTTCAGTATGATGGTGGGCATCAAATTAGCCGCAGTATGAAGATGAAAAAAGTTTTGTTGATTGCACTAGGTTTAGTTTTGGCTGGTTGTGCTGATAAAAAGCCGTTAACCCCTGAAGAACAATGGCACGGTTACTGTGTCAGTGTGGGGAACGCTGCGCGCTCAATCACGCTAGATCGTCAAAATGGAATTGACCAAAAGCAGGCAACGGAACATGCGGGCAAAATTGAAGATGAAATGACACGTAAGTTCATCTTTAATATTCTGGATAAAGTTTATGCAATCCCGGTTGATGAACTGAAAAAAGATCCAGAAGCATTACGTGAAAATTTAAAGAAAAAATTTATGGAAGAATGCTTGGCTACACCACATGACAAGCTACCGAACTATAAACTTTTTTAATGTGTTCATAAAAAAGACAACATCGTTTGTCTTTTTTTATAGATGTAATTTATTGTTTTATTAGACATTAACCTTAGACCAAAGCGGTATTTAAAAGAGGGGATCATTTCGCTATAAAATAATGGACATCACGTAGAAATACGGTAGTTGCATTAACATTTGACGCGAAGTCTAGTAAAATTTTGCTGTCCACATTGCTTGTAAAGCTTGTACAAAGCTGGAACTTACAAGTAATTTTTTAAAAAAGAGGAATAACACTGTGCTAGAAGCTTACCGCCAACACGTTGAAGAACGTGCCGCACTCGGAGTCCCACCGAAGCCGCTTGATGATGCTCAAACTGCTGAACTTGTAGCCCTATTAAAAAATCCACCAGCAGGTGAAGAAGCATACCTAGTCGATTTGCTAGAAAACCGTGTTCCAGCAGGTGTTGACCAAGCTGCATATGTAAAAGCTGCTTTCTTAGCTGCCGTTGCAAAAGGCGAAGCAACCTCTCCACTCGTAACCAAAGAGCGCGCAGTATACTTACTCGGTACGATGCTTGGTGGTTATAACGTAGCGCCACTTGTTGAGCTTCTTGATAATGCTGAACTTGCTGAGCTTGCTGCTGAAGCGTTAAAGAAAACACTTCTTGTATTTGATGCATTCCATGACGTAGCAGACAAAGCCAAAGCAGGTAATGCTGCAGCTAAAGCTGTTTTACAATCTTGGGCTGATGCTGAATGGTTCACAAGCCGTCCAGACGTTCCAGAAGAAATCAAAATCACTGTGTTCAAAGTAACTGGTGAGACCAATACCGATGATTTGTCTCCAGCGCAAGACGCTTGGAGCCGTCCGGACATCCCGTTACACGCAAACGCGATGTTGAAAAACGAGCGTGATGGTATCAACCCTGAAAAACCAGGTGAAGTTGGTCCATTAAGCCAAATTAAAGAACTTATCGCGAAAGGCAATCAAGTTGCTTACGTAGGTGACGTTGTTGGTACAGGTTCTTCTCGTAAGTCTGCAACTAACTCGGTTCTTTGGTTCTTCGGTGACGAACTTCCACACATTCCAAACAAAAAAGACGGTGGTGTGTGCTTAGGCTCTAAAATCGCACCAATTTTCTTCAATACAATGGAAGATGCAGGTGCATTACCTGTAGAAATCGACGTTGCCAACATGAACATGGGCGACGAAGTTGTATTGAAAATTGACCACGCTGCTGCAAAAGTAACTGCATTCAAAGACGGCGCTCAAATTTCAGAAGCTGACCTTAAAACACCTGTACTTTTAGACGAAGTACGTGCGGGTGGTCGTATTAACCTGATCATTGGTCGTGGTTTAACTGCGAAAGCACGTGAAGAATTAGGTCTTGCACCTTCTACATTGTTCCGTACTCCAGTACAACCTGCTGACACTGGCAAAGGTTTCACCCAAGCTCAAAAAATGGTTGGCCGCGCATGTGGTTTACCGGAAGGTCAAGGTATCCGTCCAGGAACTTACTGTGAACCTAAGATGACAACTGTTGGTTCTCAAGATACAACAGGCCCAATGACTCGTGACGAGTTAAAAGACTTGGCGTGCTTGGGCTTCTCATCTGACTTAGTAATGCAGTCTTTCTGTCACACTGCTGCGTATCCAAAACCGGTTGACGTAACAACTCACCATACATTACCTGACTTCATCATGAACCGTGGTGGTGTATCTCTACGTCCAGGTGACGGTATTATCCACTCTTGGTTAAACCGTATGCTACTTCCAGATACCGTTGGTACTGGCGGTGACTCGCATACTCGTTTCCCAATCGGTATTTCATTCCCGGCGGGTTCTGGTCTTGTTGCGTTCGCAGCTGCGACTGGTGTTATGCCACTGGATATGCCTGAATCTGTACTTGTTAAGTTCAAAGGTAAAATGCAACCTGGTATCACTTTACGTGACCTTGTACATGCAATTCCTTACTACGCAATCCAGGCGGGTGACTTGACTGTAGAGAAGAAAGGTAAGAAAAACATCTTCTCTGGTCGTATCCTTGAGATCGACCTTTCAGAAATGGAAAATGACTTGACTGTTGAGCAAGCATTCGAACTTTCTGATGCGTCTGCTGAACGTTCTGCTGCTGGCTGTTCAATCACGCTTTCTGAAGAGAAAGTTGCTGAATACTTACGTTCTAACATCACCATGTT
The DNA here is from genome assembly GCF_051947995.1 of Acinetobacter calcoaceticus. Taxonomy (GTDB): domain Bacteria; phylum Pseudomonadota; class Gammaproteobacteria; order Pseudomonadales; family Moraxellaceae; genus Acinetobacter. Next base: position 85,264 of record NZ_JBLVVH010000003.1, read on the forward strand.
GAAGTGGATGATCGCTGAAGGTTATGGCGATGCGCGTACACTTGCACGCCGTGCTGAAAACATGCAGAAGTGGTTAGACAACCCAAGCCTGTTAAAAGCAGATGCTGATGCAGAATACTTAAAAGTTTACGAAATCGATCTTGCTGACATCAAAGAACCAATTCTTTGCTGCCCGAACGATCCGGATGACGCGAAACTTCTTTCTGACGTTCAAGGCGACAAGATTGATGAAGTATTCATCGGTTCTTGTATGACTAACATCGGTCACTTCCGTGCAGCGGGTCAGTTACTTGACAAAGTACCTGGTGGTTCATTATCTACTCGTTTATGGTTGGCTCCACCAACGCGTATGGACGAGCATCAATTGATGGAAGAAGGCATGTACAACATCTACGGTCGTGCTGGTGCGCGTACCGAGATGCCGGGCTGTTCATTGTGTATGGGTAACCAGGCACGTGTAGCACCGAACACAACATGTGTATCGACTTCTACTCGTAACTTCCCGAACCGTCTAGGTCAAGGTGCAAACGTTTACTTGGCTTCTGCTGAGCTTGCATCAGTCGCTGCGGTTCTTGGTAAATTACCAAGCCCTGAAGAATATCAACAGTACGCGTCGCAAATCGACAGCGCTTCTGCTGACATCTACAAATACTTGAACTTCGACAAGATGAGCGAATATACCAAAGAAGCTGATCAAGTTGATACCAAGAAAATCCAGGCTGCTCAATTGACTTAATGAGTTAGGATCAAGAAAAGCCGAAAGGCTTTTCCCTAACACAAGCTATTGATTTAGTACATCGTAAGGGCTGAGTAATCAGCCCTTATTTTTTTGGGTAAAATAAACTGAATCCACACTTAACAATTCAGGCCAAGTGTTTGTATTGAAAATGAATAATTATTTCACAGACTAAGTGTTCTCTGTGTTTTTTATCAACAAAATCATATTTAAATTTTTTTATATAAGATAATTAAGAACCTATAATTTTTAAAATATTATTAATTTTTATTAATAATAAATAGGGCTAGTTGGCTTAAAAAGATGATTCTTATCCGCATTCTATTGAGCTTATAAACACTTGTTCAATTTAAAAATGGAGCTTCTTATGGAAATTTTATCCAAGAGTTATCTCAAGGCAGCAAGTATTCTTTTTTTAGGGTATTTTCTAGTTGCTTGTCATGATGATAAAAATGAAATCGGTTCAGAATACAAGCGACAGGAAACCAGTGCCGCATTAAAAGTTCTGAGTGAACGTTTGGTATGGCAAAATAATCAATGTGATGCGGTATATAGCGGGATTCTTGACCAAAACTTTAAGGCAAAAAAAGCATTGCAAGAATTGAGGGCATCATTAACCGTCTCCGAAAACAATCTGGCTGCTTTTATTGATCAGCGAATGTTACCCAAATTATTACAACTCGAGTCAGAATCCAGCTTCCTTCAACAACGTTGTAATGCACCAGATTATGATGGTTCAGGTGTTAGTATGGAGCGCCCAGCCATGCTGCGTGAAATGGTCAGTGAGTGGCAGGGTACCATTAATTTATTAACCCGGCAGTTAGATAACCCTCCTCAAATGAACAAGGTAATTCAACCAGCAAAACTGACAAATACTAAAGTAAATGTAGATACTGCGGCCTTGGTTAAATTTAAGGACTGTTCAGATAGTTTTTGCCCGGAGTTAACAGTTATTCCAAAGGGCAGCTATCAGATGGGAGGTACACCAGCTGAGCATGAAAGAGAAGAGGTGCCAGCTCAGGCAAGACCTTATGAATTGCCGCAACATCAGGTCAATATTACCCAGCCTTTTGCAATGGCATCCCACGAAACCACAGTGGGCCAGTTTCAGCAATTCCAGAAAGAAACCGGTTGGGAAGTACAAGGCTGCCGCAATTGGGAGGTTCGTGATGGTAATTTTAACATGTGGTATCGAAAGGATCTGAATCCAAGTAACCCGGGATTTGCTCAAACTGCCCAAGATCCAGTCGTATGTGTACGCCGCGAAGATGGTCAGGCTTTTGCTGCATGGTTGTCTAAAAAAACAGGTAAAACCTATCGGTTACCGACCGAGGCTGAATGGGAGTATGCAGCTAGAGCAGGCACCTCAACAACCTTTTACTGGGGCAATGATCCTGAGCGTGATCAAGCTTGTAAATATGCCAATGTTCTGGATATAACTACGACCTCAACCGAAAAGAATACTGCGGCATGGCGTTCATTTAACTGTAGTGATGGCTATGCCTATACCGCACCTGTAGGTTCATTTTTACCGAATGCCTTTGGACTATATGATGTCCTTGCCAATGCCCGTGAGTGGGTAGAAGATTGTTGGCATGCCAATTATCAAGGTGCACCGACTACTCAGGCACGTTGGGGCGCTGAGAATAATGGCTTGTGTCATTTCCCTGTATTACGTGGTGGTGCATGGATTTACAATGTACATAATGTCCGTACTGCTTATCGTAATGCCTATTATTCATCTCAGGCCAGCTCAACCATGTGGGGCTTTCGTGTAGTGCGGGAAATTTGATAAAGAATAAGAAACCTGAATTTGTTCAATTGACTTAATTTATTGATTTAGCTAAAAATAGGGGTTGATTGATCAGCCCTTATTTTTGAGCAATTAGAATGAAAAACTTTAATATGTTAGAGCAAGAATATTTAAAAATACTCTCTAAAGTTGATGAGTCTTTTTTTAATACAGTACATGAATACAGTAAGTTTAAAGAAGGATTATCTGGACTTTTTCTTGCAAGTGAACCAGATCATTACTGGACAGCTAAAAATAAAATTATGATTGTGGGGGCAGAAACTAGGGGATGGAACATCGCGTTAGATCAAATATATGCTTTAGACCATTACATTCTTAAATCAATTGAAAAGAATAAGAACTTTTTCCAAAAAATGATGCTTGAACCTAGAACTAAGAAAATTACTTTTCATGATTTTACGCGAGCGATTGCGGACAAATCTGGAGCCGAAGGATTGATTTACTGTAATTTATTTTGTTTCGCATGGAAGGAAAAAAGCCCAATAAAGTCAAAATATTTTGAAAAAATAAAAAATATTTCATTTGAGCTATTAAATGCACAAATTGAATATTTTGAACCTACTATCATTATCCTCGCAAATGGAAGTCAGAACACGATTTATAGAAGGGAGTTTTTTGATCCAAAATTATATTCTGAAGGGCAGGATTATAGAGGTGAGAACATAGATAAAAATCAGCTGTATAAATTTATATATGATCAAAAATATTTGTGTTACAGAATCCAGCATCCATCTACGATTAGAGGAAAAACAGCTGCTTTGGCTGCACGGAAAAAATTATTAGAGTTACTTCCGGAAGTATAAATATTAATTTTTAGTTATACAGGCACTTCAATTGGAATGAAGTGCCTGCTTGATTCAAATCACCAATAACCCAACATTTTCCACCACAGTCCACCAATCACCACAAAGATGATGATATTGACCACACTCATGACAAAGCCAGCTTTCCACCATTCACCCAGCGTAGTGTAACCTGAACCGAATACCACAGGCGATGTACCCGTTGCATAATGGGTTAAGGTCATCATGATGCTTGACGCTGCTGCCATCATTAAGGCAAATAACATTGGCGGTGCACCTAGCGCCAGTCCAGCCGTATAGAAGGCTGCAAACATGGCAGTGATGTGTGCCGTGGTACTGGCAAACATATAATGTGCATAGAGATAGGCCAGCATCAGCAATAAACAGGCAGGCATCCAGCTGAGCCCCAAATGGCCAATCCCAGTTTCTAGTACAGCTGAGAACCACGTGATTAAACCGAGCTTATTTAAATAAGTTGCCATCATCACCAAAGCTGCGAACCAAGTGATGGTATCCCATGCGCTTTTTTGCGTCAGAATATCTTCCCAAGTCAGTACGCCTGTGATAAGTAATAATCCCAGACCAATAAAGGCAGTGGTCGTCGGATCAACCGCCCAAGCTGAGCCAAAAATCATGGCAGGGATACCTGCCCATAACAGCAGTAAAATCCCAAATACACCCAGCATAATGATTTCATTTTTACTGACAGGCCCCATTTCTTTTAACTTGGTTTTGGCAAAATGCGCTGCGTTTGGGGTTTCCTTGACTTCAGGCGGATACATCCAGTACATGATCAACGGCATGATGATTAAGGCAATTAAGCCCGGTAATAACATCGCCAATGCCCAAGTACTCCAACTCAATGAAATCTGACTGTTGGTTGCTTTTGCCACCAGCTCCACCACCAACGGGTTAGGGGCGGTTGCGGTAATAAACATAGCAGAGGTAATCGGATTGGCTTGGTAGTTGACCAAGGCTAAATATTTCCCCATACGACCTTCGGTGCCTTTGGCAGGGTCAGAGTCGTAACTGGTGGAAATGGCGCGGACAATCGGGTGAATAATCCCGCCACCACGTGCCGTATTGCTTGGGGTAACCGGTGCAAGAATCAGTTCAGACAGCACCATGCTATAACCGATACCAATGGTTTTCTTGCCCCATACCGCGATAAATAAATAGCCCAGTCGTGCACCTAATCCGGTTTTTTGCAAGCCTTTGGAGATCATGATCGAAATACCGATTAACCAGATCAATGGATTGGCAAAGCTGCTGAGCGCATCCTGAATGGCACCACTTGGACTATCGTTGGTAACACCAGTCACAGCGACCAAGGTAATGGCAATAATCGCAATTGCACCAATCGGCATGGCTTTACCAATAATGGCGGCAATCACACCGACAAACATCGCCAATAAATGCCATGCATCAGGATCGACGCCAGCAGGTACAGGAATTACGAACCAGATAATCAATGCAATAAATAAAGAGATCAGCGTCGGGAGAGCTTTAAATCCCATGTTAAATTCCCCTTGTTGTCACGGGTTTAATAAAATTTATAGTTCTTTATGAATGAATCGTTAAAGAAATAACCACGAAGCTTTTATTATGGTTGAAGCGGAGGCTCAACTGCAAAGAAAGTTTTGTTGAAACAGCGTCAGATAGCTCAATGTATTGGCAAATGATCTCGTTTTAAACCTGAAAATAGGGCTTCAAGTGAAAATCCCTTATCAAATTTGAAAACAACATGCTACATTTTGAGCTTGCTTGAACAGACAATAAGTACGGTATGACTCAACTTTCATGGCAGCAATTAAGACGTTTTGTGTATGACAATCTGCATAATGATGACTATAAAAGTACCGTCAGTACCTGCGTAAATTATCTGCTGATTGCCTTGATCATCGGTAACGTTGCTGCCGTTCTGCTGGAGTCTGTGAACGAGTTTTATCAACTGTATAAGCCTTATTTCGATATCTTTGAAAATCTCTCGATCATGATTTTTAGTGGTGAATATCTGCTCAGGCTGTGGAGTATTGTTGAGCAGGAACCACAAGAAGCGGCTTGGAAACAACGGGTTCGCTGGATGAAAAGTGGTGGGGCAATAATCGATTTATTGGCGATTTTACCTGCTTATCTCAATTTCATTGTTCCGATCGATTTGCGTTTCTTACGGGTCTTACGTTTGGTTCGACTACTGAAGCTAACCCGCTATTTTGTTTCCCTGCAAATTTTATTACGCGTCATCCAGCGTGAAAAAGGTTCATTTCAGGCGGTCATCTTTATTCTGGTCATTATGATTGTCATGACCGCATCTGCGATTTATGTGGTTGAAAATAAAGCCCAGCCTGAAGCCTTTAGTTCGATACCGCAATCGATGTGGTGGGCGGTGGTCACCCTTACCACGGTCGGTTATGGTGATGTGACCCCGGTAACCAACTTGGGGCGGATACTGGGTGCATTTATTACCATTCTCGGTGTCGGTATTGCCGCTTTGCCCGCGGGTATTCTGGCTTCGGGTCTGGCCAATGAATTGAATATGCGAAATCAGCGACTGGAACAGGAGTTTCGTGAAGTCTTGCAAGCCAAAGGGCTGGACTTGCTGCATGATCAGCTGGAAATTGAACGGATTCGCAAGAAAGTCGGTTTACCCAAAGAGCAGACCCATGAAATTATCATGCAACTGGTCAGGGAAAAATTGCTTGAAGATCAGGAACAGGAAAAAAAGCATTACCGTTTTTGCCCGCATTGTGGTGAAAAGCTTTCTGAATAATTCAAAAATTTATTATAGAAATGTAGAGCGCGGTTAAGCTCAGGTTCTTAATCATTTCCAAATCTGAATAATTTTAATGCGCTATAACTTCGGTGTGTGAGTGCTTAGCGCTTTGTATACCTGAAAGTAAAATTCGGTCAGTATTAAGTTGTACTTCATTGAGATTAAATTCCATTTAAAAAACTTAACAATAATCTTTATCATTTGTGATAGTTTCTTATTATCTGTTTTGTATTTTTTAAGCTTATTTTAAGTTTACGCATCCTATGAAGTTCTCCCAACATGATTAAGCGGCGTTACCTGATTTTATTATTACTTCCACTGGCAATGATTTCCTTATTTGTCGGTGTAGGCGAGATGAGTCTTGCGGGTTTGTGGGCGGGTAACCCTCAAGACTGGCAACTGTTCTGGACCAGTCGTTTACCGCGCCTGATGGCAATTGTGGTGGCGGGTGCGGGGCTAAGTGTCTGCGGTCTGATCATGCAGTCGTTGAGTCGTAACCGTTTTGTGTCTCCCACCACCGCAGGTCTGTATGACTGTGCCCGTTTAGGCGTTCTGGTTTCGATCATTTTACTGCCCAGTGCTTCAATTTTTATTAAAACCGGTTTTGCCATTGCGGTAACGCTTATTGGCGCGATGGCCTTTATGACTATTCTGGCGACGCTCAAGCACCGTGATACGGTTTTTGTGCCGCTGGTGGGGATGATTTTTGGCAGTATCATTTCAGCCTTTACCACCTTTATTGCGCTACAACTGGACTTGTTGCAGAACTTGGCGGGTTGGCTTCAAGGCGACTTTTCCACCATTTTAAATGGGCAATACGAGCTGATCTATCTCAGTGTACCGGTATTGATTCTGATTTATTTCTTTGCCAATCGTTTTGTTCTGGCTGGCTTAGGACAGGATTTTGCCACCAATCTGGGGCTGAATTATAAACAGACGCTTTTTATTGGCCTGTTACTGGTGTCAGTGATTACCGGGGTAGTGATTGTGACTGTCGGGGCGATTCCATTTCTCGGTTTGATTGTACCGAATCTGGTAAGCCTATACCTCGGTGACAATATTCGCAAAACCCTTTCACATACTGCATTGTTGGGGGCTTTGCTGGTTCTGCTTTGCGATGTATTTGGTCGGGTGATGATTTTCCCTTATGAGGTCTCTGTCAGTCTGATTATGGGGGTAGTGGGCAGTGTCATTTTTCTGTGGCTGCTACTTAGGAGATATCGCTATGCCTCATAAAATCAAGTTAATGATTTTAGCCATAGTGGTGATTGCAAGTATTGCACTCTATCTTGGCTGGAATCTGGGTGTGGCATGGCAATATGCCTTGAATCTACGTTTAAAAACGGTTGCAGCCATCGTGGTAGCGGGAACTGCGGTCGGTGTGTCGACCCTGGTTTTCCATACCATTGTCAATAATCGGGTGGTGACACCGCAGGCTTTGGGACTGGATAAATTATATGAACTGTCCAAAACGGCGATTATCTATTTCTTTGGTGCCAGTACGTTATTGTCACTGAATTTTGTGACCGATTATCTGATCAGTCTGCTGCTCATGGTGACTTTTGCCTTGCTGCTGTATCGCTTTATTTTCCAGAAAGTGGCGCAGCAAAATATTTATTTCCTGCTGTTGGTGGGGCTGATCTGTTCGACTTTATTCGACAACATGACCACTTTCTTTCAGGTCTTGCTCGATCCGGATGAATTCCAGATTGCTGCCTATGCCGGCTTTGCCAGTTTTAATGTGGTGAAGATGGAAACAGTGGGCTTGTCCTTACTCACCATTGTGCCGATTCTGTTGTATAGCTTAAAGCATTATCACACGCTCGATGTGATGGCGCTGGGACGCGATCATGCGCTGAATCTGGGACTGGATTATGACAAGACCAGTCGTTTGCTGTTGATTCTGGTGGTATTGGCACTGGCTTCTGCAACAGCTTTGGCTGGCCCAATGATGTTCCTGGGTCTGTTGGTACTTAACATTACCCTGGAACTGTTTAAGACCCATCAACATCATGTCTTACTACTGGGCATCATTCTGGTCAGCATTTTATGTCTGATGCTTGGACAGTTCATGGTGCTGCATGTGCTGAATTTCAAAACTACGCTCAGTGTGATTATTAACTTTGTCGGTGGAATTTATTTCTTCTGGATTTTATTGAAGGAAAATAAAAAATGGCAATAGAGCTCAAGCATTTAAGTAAAAGCTATCAGCAACAGCGGGTCGTGAATGACCTATCGCTGAATATTGCCAAAGGGCAATTTACCGCATTTATTGGGCCGAATGGTGCAGGCAAAAGTACCGTGCTTTCGATGATGAGTCGTTTAATCGAAGCGGATCAGGGACAGGTTTTGCTGGATGGTCAGGACTTGCAACAGATGAAAAGTGCCGATATTGCCAAAAAACTGGCGATCTTGAAGCAGTCCAACCATACCGAGCTGCGTCTCAGTATCGAGGATCTGGTCGCTTTTGGCCGGTTCCCGTATTCACAAGGACGTCTGACTGAAGATGACCGTCAAGTGATTGACCGTTGCATTGCCTATATGGATCTGGATGCCTTACGCCACCGACAAATCAGCGAATTGTCGGGTGGGCAGCGACAACGCGCCTATATCGCCATGATTCTGGCACAGGACACCGAATATATCTTGCTGGATGAACCCTTGAACAATCTGGATATGAAGCACTCTTCCCAGATTATGCGGGTGTTAAAAGATCTGGCCGAGAATCATGGCAAATCAATTATTGTCGTGATTCATGACATTAACTTTGCTTCTGTCTATGCCGATCACATCATTGCCATGAAAGAAGGTGAGTTGCTGTATCAAGGGCATCCACAACAGTTGATGGATGAACGTATTCTGCAAGATATTTTCGATTTCCATATTCCGATCCAGCAGGTTCAGCAACATAAATTAGGTTTGTATTTTATTAGTTAGGAGCTTGTTATGCTTTTCAAGAAAACATTGCCAGTCATGATGTTAAGTGTAGCCTTGGCTGCATGTGGTAATTCCAGTACACCTTCGGCAAATCAGGACAGTCATACTGCTGCTACACAGGATACCTTAAGTTTTAACAGCAAGGCCGGCCAGATTAGCATTCCTGCGAATGTGTCCCGTATAGCAGTGCTGGATACCAGTGCCCTAAATACCATTCATGCTTTGGGTGCGGATGATAAGGTGGTGGCCTTGCCAAAAGGTACGCCGTTACCGAAAGTCTTGCAAAATTTCAGCAATGGTCAATATCTGGATGTTGGCACAGTCAAAGAGCCAAATCTGGAAAAAATTGCAGCCAGCCAACCTGAACTGATTCTGATGAGTGGACGCATGGAAAACCTGGTCGGTCAGATCAAACAGATTGCGCCGACTTACTTTGTCGATGTGGATTACAACGACCAGTTCAATTCGTTTAAACAGCAAACCCTGAATATTGCTGAAATGGTGGGCAAAAAGCCTGAAGCGAAGCAACAATTGCAAACTTTAGAAAAAGAGATCGCAGCCTTAAAAGCCAAGACCAAAGGGAAAACAGCATTGGTGATTCTGGTCAATAACAGCAAGATTGCAGCCTATGGCCCAGGTTCGCGTTTTGGCAATATTCATGATCTCTATGGTTTTACCCCAGCAGACCCTTCGATCAAGGTGGGATTGCATGGTATGGCGGTGTCACATGAGTTTATTGCCCAGAAAAATCCTGATTACCTGTTCGTGATTGACCGTGGTGCAGCCATTACTGAAAATCAGCAAGGTGCAAAACAGGTGTTAAATAACCAGATCATTAACCAGACTAAAGCGGCTAAAAATGGCAACATTGTCTATCTGGATTCGAGTAACTGGTATTTGATGAACAATGGTCTGGATGGGATGAAAGCCATGCTGAAAGAAGTGGCCGATGCGGTGAAGTAAAATCCAGTCTGTCCGCCTGATAACAACAAACCCGAAGCGTTTGCTTCGGGTTTTTTATATGATAAAGGGAAATAAACACGACCTTATAAGATGATGCGTATTTCTTTACTGTATTTGGGCACAGCGATTTTAGCCTTTTTATTGATCATTTCAGGAATTCAGCCTTTTGACCGGACCACATGGTGGCTTGAAGTCACACCGGTATTGATTGTGATACCGATATTGTATGCAACACATAAAGCTTTTCCCCTCAGTCCGTTGTTATATGGGCTTATTTTCTTGCATGCCATTGTATTGATTGTTGGTGGGGCGTACAGCTATGCGCGTGTACCGCTGGGTTTTGAACTTGCACAATGGTTTGGCTTGGATCGTAACCCATACGACAAGATCGGGCATTTTATGCAGGGCTTTGTACCTGCTATGGTTGCGCGTGAAATCCTGATTCGCAATCATATTTTAGCTAAAGCTAAGATGCTGAGCTTTATTGTGATCTGTATTGTACTGGCAATCAGTGCCAGTTATGAGCTGATTGAATGGGCTGCTGCATTGTTATTGGGACAGGGTGCAGAAGAATTCCTTGGAACACAAGGGGATGAGTGGGATACACAATCGGATATGTTTTTTGCCCTGATCGGGTCGATCACGGCCTTGTTATTCTTATCAAAATGGCATGATCGACAAATTGCAAAGCTAATGCATTAATATCAATAGCGGAATCTGCTGTTAAGACACAGCAGATTCATTGCTCTGTGAATAGCGGGCATACGCCAGGGCAATCAATAAAATGGCTAAACCACCCAGACTTAAGACAAAGCCGACCCAGATCGGTGCTAACCAGCCCATATCATGACTCAAAACCCATCCGCCCAAAAAAGCACCCAGAGCATTCGCGAGATTAAATGCCGAATGGTTGAGGGAGGCTGCCAGCGTTTGTGCGTCACCCGCAATGTCCATGAGATGGGTCTGTAAGGCACCACCGAGACCAATCACGGTAAAACCAATCAGGAATAAGGCTGCAATCGCGGTATACAGATGAGACATCATAAAGCTGGCGGCTACAAAGGCGAGGGCCGAGCTGATCAGAATCCCGATAATGGTTTTAAACAGGTTTTTATCGGCCAGCCAGCCAGCAACTAAGCCACCGATGACCATGCCTATGCCCCAAATCGCTAAAGCAATTGGCACGACACTGATATTGGCATGGGTATATTCGGTGAGAATCGGAGAAACATAGCTATATACCGAGAACATGCCCCCAAAACCAATGGCACCTACGGCAAGGGTCAGCCACATATTGATATTCTTTAAACCTGCCAGTTCAGCCTTGATACTCGCGGTTTTTTGCAATGGAATATTCGGGACAAATAAACTGACCCCAATCAGGGTAATAAAGGCGATCACGGCAGAAAATTCAAAACCTGATTTCCAGCCAAATTGTTGCCCCAACCATGTGGCAATCGGTACTCCAATCACATTGGCAATGGTTAAGCCCATCATCACTTGGGCAATCGCCGTGGCACGGCGTTGTTTGCCTGCCAGTTCAGCTGCAACCAGTGCCGCTACACCAAAGTAAGCCCCGTGTGGAAAACCGGCAATAAAGCGGGACAGCAACATGGCTTCGGGGGTGGTTGCAAACGCTGTCGCTGCATTGGCCAGACCATAAAACAGCATCAGGCCCAGCAATAAGGTCTTACGTGGAACCTTAGCGCCGAGGATGGCAATAATCGGCGCGCCGACCATCACGCCCAATGCATAAGCACTAATAAAATAGCCTGCATGCGGGACACTGACATTTAAATCAGTGGCGATTTCCTGAATCAGTCCCATCGCCACAAATTCAGTTGTTCCAATACAGAAACTACCGACGGCGAGTGAGAAAATCACCAGAAATAAGGAATAGTGGGATGTTATGGGTGTGGGAGAACTTGGAGAGGTCATGAGTCTCTAAAAAATAATATCTGGAGCAGGGATTATTTTTTCATACCTCTGTCAAAACCGATAGAGAGGAAAGTGGAATTTTCAAATAAAATTAAGAAGGAGCGGCACAAAAGCTAAGCACGGCATGAATAGGGTAGCTATTGTAGCGATGTAGAGGAATAACACCTAAATAAAGCCCATTATGAGAATGAGCTTTATCCTGAGTTATCGCGTTGTGGCGTGGGTGAGGCTTAGAACATGGTATTACTATTGGCACTGTTTTCTGGAACCGACTGATTGGCATCCCAATGTTCTACAATTTTGCCATTTTCTACCCGGAAAATATCAAAGCCCGCATTTTCTGGCTTATTACTTTGCTTGCTGCGGAGGTGCACGGCCACCAGATCACCTTCAGCAATGACCCGTTTGACTTCATATTGTGCTGCAGGATCATTTTGGAAGAGCTGCTCAAAGAAGGAGACAAAGGGCTCTTTACCATCTCCAATCCAAGGATTGTGCTGAATATAATGATCGGCCAGGTAACGGTCGGAAAACTCCCTGACCTGATGTTGTTCAAAGGCACCTTTAACAAAAGCCGTGACCAGCTGTTTATTGGCAGCGGTTTCTGCAGGCGATAAATTCATTTTATTGGGGCCATCAAACATCACGTCCGGATTGGCTTTGGTTCGGTCATTTTCTGGGACAGCCTGATTGACATCCCAGTGCTCTACAATGATGCCATTCTCAACCCGATACAGATCGAAACCGGCATTGGTCGGCGTATCTGCATTCAGTTTACCCTTGACCTGTAATAGCACCAGATCATCTTCGGCAATGGTGCGTAAAATGTTGTATTGCGCTTCTGGATTATCTGCCAGACGGTTCTCAAAAAAATCAATAAAGGGTTGTCTGCCATCGGCTACATAGGGGTTGTGTTGAATATAGTTTTCGGCGATATAACGTTCAGAGAACTCCCGAACTTTTTTATCTTTAAATACACCTTCATAGTAGGTGGTGACCAGTGACTTATTACGCTCAGTTTGCTGTTGCTGGGTATCGTTGCTGCTTTGAGAATCCTGCTCGGGATTTGAATCGTCATTACAGGCGCTGAGGGCTAAAGGAAGCAGGAGCGTGGTTAAAATAAAAAGTTTCTTCATTATTATGAATCCATCGTTAGAACTCGAATAATAAGCATAGGGTTAAGCTTCACTGGCTTCTGAACAATCACGACATATTTTGTAAAGACTTGGTAACCGGTGACGGTGCTAGTGAAACCGTAAAAAAATGGAGGTGTTGCAATCTAAATAGCCAGCAGAGGGTGTGAAGTTAATAGATGATCATAATAATATTAATGATAATTGTTTACATTTGTGTATACTGCAGGTCATACATTTTAAATGACAACTTACGGGGTGGAAAAATGAAAAAATTATTAATCAGTTCATTGCTACTTGTTTCTGGCTATAGCGCTGCACATGAACCTTATGTTGCACCAATTGCCTATACAACTGAACAAACACAAGTGGCGATTATTTCTGGCTATGCAGAAGAAGCCTTAAACAGTGAATATGCCTTGAAAGATGCAAAATTTGAGATCACTGCGCCGAATAATACCAAAACCACCATTCAAGCGAATACTAAACTGGACTCAGCGACCGTATTTGATTTGAAACTGCCTGAAGCAGGGACTTATCTGGTGCAAACCAAAGCTTCATATCCATTGAAGTATGTGCAGGATCAAAAACAATGGAAGATGTTTTTTGATATGCCGGCCGATAAAGCGCCTGCAAAAACTGAGCGCGATTTTGTGATTCCTGCCGATCTAAAAAGCAAGAATATCAAACCAGTTGAAATCACGCGCGAATGGACATTATTGACTTATGTCAGTAAGGAAAAACATACACCCGTTCAGGCCAGCACAGCACCGATTCAGGTTGAGTTTTTAACGCATCCAAACGAGTTAAAGGCCAATCAGGCAGTAAAAATTAAAGTATCGAAAGCCAATAAAGCTTTAGCCAATGCCGATGTGGTGATTCGTGCTAAAGGTGCGACCGATAAGCAAGGAATCAGCTTGAAAACGGCGACGGATGGCAGTGCTGAATTGTTATTTCCGAAAGCAGCGGAATACTTGATTGAAGTCAGTGAAACGGTAGATTCGAAACAAAAGCCAGGCAATCAGTTCTACAGCATTATCAGTGTTGCTGTAAATTAAGATGTGAAAAGGCTAATTCACTAGAATTAGCCTTTTTGTTTCGACTGCCTTGTTATTGACTGGATTCATCATCCATGGCGTTACTATAAAATTTCACACCCAGTTGGATCCGGTCGCGACCATTGCTCATCCGCCAGCGGTTAGTATCTCTGAGTGAATAGACGCAGCCGCAATATTCCTGTTGATAGAACTCTTCACGTTTGCTGATTTCCAGCATGCGGACTGCACCGCCATGTTTGCGCCAGTTATAATCCCAATATTCAATGTCCGGATAATGCGCGGCAGCACGTAGACCACAGTCATTAATCTGCTGCATGTTTTTCCAGCGCGAAATACCCAGCGAACTGCTGATCAGGCTAAAACCGTGTTCATAGGCATAAAGCGCCGTGCGTTCAAAACGCATATCAAAACACATGGTGCAACGAATGCCTTTTTCAGGTTCATTCTCCATGCCTTTGGCGCGCGCAAACCAGTTGTCGGTATCGTAATCACAGTCAATAAACGGAATATTGTGTTTCTCGGCAAAACGGATATTTTCTTCCTTACGAATGAGGTATTCCTTCACTGGATGGATATTCGGATTATAAAAAAAGATCGAAAAGTCGATTCCTGATTCAATCAGGGTTTCCATAACTTCACCGGAACATGGCGCGCAGCATGAGTGCAGCAGTAACTTGTCATGTCCTTCGGGTAAGCTCAGTTTTTGGCGTTCAAGCGTCTTTTGACTTTGACGGGTCATAGGCGACATGGTCTATAAAAATAATTTGATATTGTAAAAGTTTTAAATGGGCAAAACGTTTGAATTAACTGAAATATTCTCAGTTCGAGCTGAAAAATTTTAAAGCATAAAAACAGATATGATTATCAAAGAACTTTTCTCTTGAGATGAGGCTTGTGAGTTCTGTTAAAAAAATACATTTTTTATATGAGAGACTTTCACGTACCAGAAAAATCTTGAAATCAAGCTCATGTTGAGGCTTGCTAATTAATTTTATGTTAAGATGAAATAAATTCAATTTTGGTTTTTGTTGTGCTAGAACTTCGTCATTTAAAAACATTACTTGCGCTAAGAGAACATGGTTCATTGGTCGCTGCGGCTACCGATTTATGTCTGACGCCGTCTGCAATTTCTCACCAGTTAAAAGAACTTGATCATTGGTATGGGGTAGAAGTGGTGAATCGCCGTAGTCGCCCTGTCAGCTTCTCCAATGTTGGTGAACGTCTACTCAAATTGGCAGATGATGTATTGCCACAAGTTCAGATCGCACAGACTGATATTACCCGTATCGTGCACGGCCAGACGGGACGGATTATCTTTTCTTCAGAATGTCACAGTTGTTTTGACTGGTTGATGCCGTTATTGAATCAGTATCGTCATCAGTATCCGGATGTAGATTTGGACTTTGCTGCGGGGTTTGAGTCGAATCCTCACGAACTGCTGCAAAATGCCGAGTTTGATCTATTGATCACGGCAGATCCGATTGCATTGAAGGGAATTGAATATTTCCCAATTTTCAAATATGAATCACGCTTGGTTCTGTCTAGCACACATCCTTTGGCACGTGCCGAGCAGGTGAGCGTGCAGGATCTGGCAGAAGAAACCTTGATTACTTATCCGGTTGATAAGCATCGTCTGGATATCATGGCGCATCTGTTTATTCCAGCCAATGTCTATCCGAAGCACATCCGCACTACAGATCTGACCCAAATGCTGATCCAGCTGGTGGCAAGTGGACGCGGCATTGCGGCATTGCCGGATTGGGTGGTCAATGAATATGAGCAAAAAGGTTGGGTGGTCAGTCGCCGTCTGGATTGTGTCGCTCCGGAAGGTCTGAGACGTACACTGTATGCGGGTTATCGGGTCGAAGATAAAGAGAAGAACTATTTTGAAGGCTTTATCAAGCAATTGGAAAAGTTTTCCAAGATGCGTGCCGTGTATTATGAAAATTAATCCAAGGTCTTATTATGAAAGGTAGCTATGCGCTACCTTTATTTTGATGAGATGACCCGGCAGATGTTATAGACGTTAAGATTTCCCGATCAGTAGCGACAAAATCCCAGCAGCAATCAGTGGGCCAACCGGAACGCCTCTTAACAAGGCGACACCTGCTACTGTACCGATCAGAAGGCCGGCAACCACATCGGGTTGATTACTCATTAACTTAACACCTCGTCCGCCTAGCCATGCGACCAGCAGGCCAACGGCAATTGCCGCCAGAGATTTGATACTGATAAATGATTTAAGAATGCTTTCGCCACTGATCTTGCCACTGGCAATCGGTGCAAGTACGCCAATAGTGAGAATAATGATACCAATATTCAATCCGTGGCTCTGAATATAAGGAAAAAACTGGTTTAAAGGGGTGAGTTTGACCAGGATCAGACACGCTGCGGCTACCGTCACCGCCGTGTTTTGGCTAAAGATACCGCAACCTAATAAGACCAGCAGTACCACTAAATTGATATCGAATTGAGAGAACATTGCAGGGTATAAACAGGGGAATAAAGTTGAATTATACCGCAAATTGCTGTCATTTATTAGACAAGACAGAGGATAGGA
The DNA here is from genome assembly GCF_051947995.1 of Acinetobacter calcoaceticus. Taxonomy (GTDB): domain Bacteria; phylum Pseudomonadota; class Gammaproteobacteria; order Pseudomonadales; family Moraxellaceae; genus Acinetobacter. The sequence goes on from NZ_JBLVVH010000003.1 coordinate 101,978, forward strand.
TACCAAAGGTGGAATAGTGCAGGAGTTGATATTTTATCTTGAAAGAAAAGCCATCTCTAAAATTAGACATGGCTTTTCCTGAGAAAATTAGGCAAGTTTTTTGAAGGTTCCGTAGTAAGCAATTTGTTCATCCCAGAACTGTTCCCATAAATCACAGTATTCAAGACAGATTTGACGGATTGAATCGTATTCAGATTCAACGCAGGCCTGTGCCAGTACAAACCATAAATCATCTTCATGGTCGTCATCAGCCGCTTCGGCAGTTGCATCATGTGAAACACCATGGACATAATAATAACCACTATCCACATCAAAACCGACCGCTTTGGTGGCCTGACGTAGTGCAGGACTGAATAAAATCACTTCTTCTTCTGCAACGGCGAGCAAAGCTGAAACTGCCTGATAGCTGTTAAACGAATTTTCCAGATAATGACGTACCCGTTGTGCAATCAGTGATGGTTGATAGTCATTACGCTCAGACTGGGTCAAATCAAAGTCATTGAGCACATCTTCAAATAATGGGTAATGTGCATATTCCGGGTTGCCGGAATAATAACCTTCCTGATCCAGACCTGGACGGAAACCAAACTCATCCAGAATGTTCAGGTTCAATAAAAAGCGCGGGAACATTTTGGAACCCGATAATAAACGTGGTTCTAACTGCTTGGTCTGGAATTGAGCCATCAGCAAGGCATCGGTAAATACCTGCACAATGGCATGTCGATATTCAAGATGAATATGTTTTAAAGTCTCTTTGTCAATTACACCGTCATTTAAAAGTTGAATGGCAGGATGCCGTGAAACAGGATGGTTTGAAATTTCTGCTCGTAGTTTGTTCAGAAAATCCAGGTTCTTGTTCCATAGATCCGTAGAAATACTGTTTTTCATACCCTCAATCGCTTTCTGTCTCGGGTTGTTAAAGTTTTCAAATTTTTTTGGCATAGTCTTGTACTCGATGAATTAATAATATTATTGCTTTTCCAATTATTTAGTTAGATTTTCTTTGGCTGATTATGAATATAACTATTGTTTCAACCAAACATCTTTTTATTGGATGATTTAAATATAAAATGATTTTTTTGTGAAATCAATTTATTAAGCCGGCTAAAAAATGCCAAGAAAGCTTATTATTTAACTTAACTGTAAATAAAGGTGAAGTAATTCACGGTATATTTTTTTAATTAAAAAATAGAAAGATTTTTTTACAAATGAGCTTGTGTATAAGCCGTTTTTTTCATACCCTATAAGAGGAACAATAAAGAAAATTTGACTTTTCTATAATGCTCTTAAAATAAGATAAACATACATAGTGGCCAGAAATTTCCAGCATGTAAACTATGTCTTAATAATACGTTAAGTTTTTTGATAGAATTCTAAAAGGATAATAAAATGTCAAAAAAAGAAGATATTATTGCAACGGCTCTAGACCTTTTTAACCGTCATAACTACAGCTCTGTAGGTGTGGACCGAATTATCAGTGAGTCGGGCGTTGCTAAAATGACGTTCTATAAGTATTTCCCGTCTAAAGAGAACCTGATTGAAGAGTGCTTGTCCCGAAGGAATAAAAGCATTCGGGAGTCTATCGAGAAAGAAATCAGCCTCAAGGCACAAGATGACTATTTAGGTAAAATTAAAGCTGTCTATTTTTGGCATCTTGGCTGGTTTAACTCGGATGATTTTCATGGTTGTATGTTTCAAAAAGCGTCATTAGAAATTTTACAACAGTATCCTTCCATTATTCGCCCAATCATGGAATATCGTGAGTGGTTAATGGCATTGGTAGAGGACCTGTTTGTAAAAGCACAGGTTTATCAGCCTCATGTATTAACAGCGATGTATATTAATATTCTGGACGGGATGACCTCGTATGCAAAAGTAAATAAAGATCATGCCCAGATTGAAGAGTGCTGGTATTATATTGAGCGATTAATCCATTTAGATGCTGCATAATGGCTTATTATTTTAGTTAGGCTAAATAATGATCTTTGTATAAATAAAATTACATTTTTATAAAACTTAAAATAAAAAACCGAGGACTTATCCTCGGTTCTTTTTATAAAGCAATATTATTTTTCGACGAAGGCACGTTCAATCACATAATCGCCCATGACACCCATACGTGGTGATTCAACCAAACCGTGTTGATCCAGCAGCGCAGCGACGTCTTTCAGGAACGCCGGGCTACCACAGAGCATGGCACGGTCAGTTTCACGGTTAAAACGAGGTAAACCAATTTTTTCAAACAGCTCGCCAGTCTCAATTGCCGTAGTTACACGACCTTGGGTGTGGAACGGTTCACGTGTCACAGTCGGATAGTAGATCAACTTGTCTTTGATGCCTAACTCTTCAAAGAATTCATGATTCGGAAGTTCATTCAAGATTAAATCTTGGTAGGCAAGTTCAGATACATAACGTGTACCGTGCACCATAATCACTTTTTCAAACTTCTCGTAAGTTTCCGGGTCACGAAGAAGAGAAAGGAATGGGGCAAGGCCTGTACCAGAAGATAAAAGATATAAGTTTTTACCTGGCAGTAAATCGTCGTGTACCAAAGTGCCTGTAGGCTTTTTAGAAATAAGGATTTCGTCGCCCACTTGTACTTTTTGTAAAATAGAAGTTAATGGACCGTCTTGTACTTTAATAGAGAAGAATTCAAGTTCTTCTTCATAATTCGCACTGGCGATCGAATAAGCACGCATCAAAGGCTTACCATTCACTTCAAGGCCGATCATTACAAACTGACCATTTTTAAAACGTAAGCTGACGTCGCGTGTAGTTTTAAAACTGAAAAGTGTGTCATTCCAGTGGTGAACATGAGTAATGCGTTCAACGTTAAAAGCAGCCATTAAAGGTCTCGATCACAGTTAAAAGAAACAGATCGCTATTCTAATCTAAAATCATTCTCGATAAACTGAATATATTTAATTGTGTTTATAAGAAAAAGTGATGAACAATTCTGTAGTGATGCCAATCATTGGTCATATGTGTTCGCCTTATCGTGAGAAATTCGGCATCCCACGCCAGCCAAATCTGGTGCAGGTCGAGTCTTATATAGAGATGACGGCGGCTTATAGCGATATTCTGGCATTTGAAGGTATCGAAGAGTTTAGCCACTTATGGCTGCTATGGCAGTTCCATGAGAATAAAAATCCAGATAACACCTTGAATCAAATGCCTAAATTTCGTGCACAAGTGCGTCCGCCAAGACTGGGAGGCAACCAGAAAATAGGGGTTTTTGCAACCCGAAGCATGTATCGTCCATCTCCGATCGGTTTATCGGTGGTACAGTTTTTACGCGTTGAAAAGCATGGTAAAGCGGTACGGGTCTATGTCACGGGCAGCGATTTGCTGGATGGTACCCCGATTTTGGATATCAAACCTTATATCCACTATTCGGATGCGGTGACCGAAGCTGTGAGTGGATATGCACAAGAACAGCCACAGCGTAAAACGGTCGTTTGGTCGGAAAATGCACAACAGCAACAGCAGCAGTTATTAAAGCTGGGGATTTTGCATAAAAAGATATTCGATGAACTTGAACAAGTGTTATCTTTAGATCCTCGACCTGCCTATCAAAATGATGCTGAACGTGTGTATGGAATGCGCTTTGCAGTATTGAATGTACGTTTCACGGTTGGTGAAACGGATGTTACCGTTGTTGCAGTTGAACAGAGTTAATACTTTAAAAAATATAAATTTAGTTAAGAAAATGGGGGATGGACGGTGATGCAAGCTCAGGCAAAATTCGCAAACTTTTCTTTTACGATCGATGTGACCTGGTGTCTGGAACAGCTACTCAAAGATGGCCGGATCACGGAACGGGACAAACTGCTGGTACAGACCACACATCGGCAAAAGGATCAGTTGAAATGGCATCCTTTACAGTGGATTGCCAATTTCGGCCTCAAAGACCAGCTGAATGTGGGTAGTACCTTATCGCTGAATCGTTTGTGTCAATGGCTGGCTGAGAAAGCTGATCTTCCATTATTTATCATTGATCCGCTTAAAGCCGATGTTGCGGCTTTAACCAGCGTCATGTCGCAGGAATTTGCAGCCAGAAATCATATTCTGGCGGTAGAAGTACACGCAGACCGGATTCTGATTGGAACCGATCAGCCCTTTACAACTGAATGGCTGAACAATCTGGAACGTAGTCTGGCCCCTAGAAAGATTGAAAAGGTGCTGTTAAATCCCGAACAGTTACAACGTTATATTGTTGAGTATTATCAGGTTAGTCGTGCGGTTACTTCCTCACAAAATGCCAGTATTCATGACCGGGAAAATAAAGGTGTTGAGGCTTTATTACAGTTGGGGGATACCCAGAATCCCGATGCCAATGACCAGCATATTGTCAAACTGGTGGACTGGGTGCTGCAATTTGCGTTTGAGCAAGGTGCCAGTGATATTCATCTGGAGCCGCGCAAAGACAAAGGCAAGGTACGTTTCCGTATTGATGGGGTGCTGCATACCATCTATAACATGCCAGCGAATACGCTGACCGCGGTGATTTCCCGTATTAAAATTTTAGGTCGCATGAATGTGGCGGAAAAGCGTAAACCGCAGGATGGACGCTTAAAAACCCGGACACCGAAAGGACAGGAAACCGAATTACGTCTTTCGACTTTGCCAACTGCTTTCGGTGAAAAGCTGGTGATGCGTATTTTCGATCCGGAAGTATTGGTGCGGAGTTTCCAGCAACTGGGTTTTGAAGGTCATTTATTGCAGAGCTGGCAGCAGCTGACGCAACACAGTCATGGCATCATTTTGGTTACAGGGCCAACAGGTTCGGGTAAGACCACCACGCTGTATTCATCTTTAAAGCAGCTGGCAACCGAACAGGTCAATGTCTGTACCATTGAAGACCCGATTGAAATGCTGGAGCCCAGTTTTAACCAGATGCAGGTCAATCCAAACATTGAGTTAGGCTTTGCAGATGGCGTGCGTGCCTTAATGCGTCAAGATCCTGACATTATCATGGTCGGGGAGATCCGTGATCATGACACCGCAAATATGGCGATTCAGGCTGCATTAACAGGGCATCTGGTGTTATCCACCTTACATACCAATGATGCACCGTCCAGTTTGACGCGTTTACATGATCTAGGCGTGCAACCATTCCTGACTGCTGCCACAATTCTTGGTGTTCTGGCTCAACGTCTGGTCCGTCGCCTTTGTCCGCATTGTAAACAGGAAACGCCTATCAACGAGCAAGAGTGGGAACATCTGACCTTTGATTATATGATGGACATGCCCACCAGCATGTATAAAGCGGTGGGATGTGAAGCTTGCCGTCACACCGGCTATAAGGGTCGAGTCGGGATTTACGAGTTTATGCCGGTTAGCCTGGAACTCAAGTCTCTGATTAGTGCACATGGCACACTCAATGATTTAAAAGCACAAGCGAAAAAAGAAGGCGTTGAGCCCTTGCGGATTGCGGGTGCGCGTAAAGTGATTGAGGGTGTGACCACCTTAGAAGAAGTATTGCGCGTGGTGCCATTAAATTAAGCTACGGCGTTATCTTCAGATTCACCTCATCTTGGTTTGTTTTAATGACTGCATCGAAATGATGAAACCACGATGAGGGGAAACAAGATGAACCTATTATCTAAATGTGCAGTTGTTGCTGGCTTGGTTGGCGCAACTACTTTTGCCGTAGCCAATACCACTGCCGTAAATCAGCAAGCCTTGGCGCCGACACAAATCACCACAGTCAAACAGGCTTTGACCCTGAAAGATGATAGCCCAGTCAAATTGAAAGGTTATGTGGTCAAAGCAACGGGTGATGAGAAATATCAGTTTAGCGACCAGACGGGTTCAATGACGGTCGATATTGATGATGACTTGTGGCAAGGTAAGCCGGTATCAGCAAAAACACCAGTGACCTTAATTGGTGAAATCGACATCGACTATAAGCCAGCGAAACGTGTTGAAGTAGATGTCGATCAGGTTCAATTTTAAAAATTGATGGACCAACAAAAAACCACATGATCATCATGTGGTTTTTTGTTGATGATTTATTTTAAGATCATGTGAAAGATCAACACAGTGGGCGATTAAATGCGAATTTTACTGGCTGAAGATGATGCCTCTCAGGCGGAAAGTATCAAGGCCTGGCTGGAAATGGATGGTTATAGCGTTGACTGGGTAGAACGTGGCGATCATGCGATTCTGGCAGCCGAACAGCATCAATATGACTGTATCCTGCTGGATCGGGGCTTACCGCAAGCCTCAGGAGATGAAATTCTGAAAAGCATTCGCCGGCAAAATAGCAAAACCCCCGTGATTTTTATTACAGCCAAAGACCACGTCCATGATCGGGTCGAAGGACTGGATCTGGGGGCGAATGACTATCTGGTCAAGCCATTTAATCTGGAAGAGTTATCTGCCCGGGTTCGTTCCCAGTTACGTCAACATCAGACGCAAGCCAGCCAATATCTTCATTTTGCCAATTTACAACTTGATCCCCAAGCCAAAACCCTGATTCAGGAGGGGAAAGTGGTGAATCTTACTGCCAAAGAGTTTCAGATTTTATATAAGCTGATGCAAAAACCTGAACATATTGTGACACGGGAGCAACTGGAAGAATCTCTGTATGCATGGGGTGATGAAATTGAAAGTAATGCCATCGAGGTCTTTATCTATCAGATTCGTAAAAAGATTGGCGGGCAATATATCAAGACCATTCGCGGTCTAGGCTATCGCATGCATCAGGGTGAATAGGATGAAAGTGGTGTCACTACAAACCCGTCTGGTTAAAACCTCATTAGTCAGTTCAATCATTGCAGGTGGTGTGGCCTTACTTTTGTTCGCCGTGATTTCCGTGTATCAAACCATGCAGGTACAAGATGAAATCATGGACGAGATTTCAGATATGTTGTTGATGACCGACTTGACCCAACCCTCAGGACAGCAGATTGATGGACTAAGTGATGAGTTTGATATCCAATATCAGTTGCGCAATTCGCAGCAAGTTTTAACCCAGTCTGCAGCTTTTCAGCTTGATCCACAGCATTACAGCCTGATTACAGCCAGCCATGGTGATTATGGCATTATTTGGCAGCAGGGCCAGTTATGGCGAAGCTATGCGGGAGATGATGAACATGCGCATATGCAGGTACTGATTTTACAGCCTCTAGGAGATCGTTTTAAAGATTTGCTGAATCATTTCGCTGGTTATACCTTGATCTTGCTACTGGTATGGCTAATGCAATGGATCATGTTGCATTTCCTGATTAAACGGCAATTTAAGGTAATCCATCAGTTATCTTCAGACATCTCAGCAAAGAATGCAGATGATTTGAGCCCGATATCAACTGGAGAGGTGGAGCTGAAAGAGTTACAGCCCATGTTGGGGCAGCTCAATCGACTGCTACAGCGCCTCGAACAATCCTTGCAAGCAGAACAGCGTTTTACTGCGGATGCTTCTCATGAATTGCGTTCGCCTTTGTCTGCGATTCAGCTTCGATTGCAGTTATTGCAACGTAAGTATCCTGAACGGGCGGGTGATTTTGTACCGATGCAGCAAGATGTCAATCGCGGCATTCAAACGCTGGAAAATTTACTGCTGTTGGCGCGTCTCGATCCTGAGCATGCGAATAATCTGCCGAAATCCCAGTGTGACCTAAATACGGTGATACAAGAGGCAATGCAAGCCTTGGCATTATTTGTGCAGGACAAGCAGATTCAAATACAACTGGATGTCTCAGCACAGCCCAAGATGCTGCATGCTAATCAACAGCTGATATTTACCTGTGTCCGCAATATAATTGATAATGCGATCCGCTATAGCCTTGAGCAAGGACAGATTTATATCAGTTTGAAGCAACAACAAGATGCAATAGAACTTGTGATCGAAAATGAAGGGCAAGGCTTAGACAACGATATATTAGAGCGATTGGGAGAACGTTTTTATCGCGCTTTAGGTACCAAAACACAGGGCTCCGGTTTAGGCCTGTCGATTTGTAAAAAAATTATTGAATTGCATCAGGGCAAAATCAAGTTTTCCCAATCCTGCTATGGCGGACTGAAAGTGAGTATCCAGCTGCCTGTATAAATTTTCTCATGAGCAACATAAAAAAAAGCAGCATGCGCTGACATACTGCTTATTCCCACGTTTATTATTATGCGGTTGTTATTATATTACTTCGTTAAAATCAGGCGATTATTACGGGTTAGACGTAAACGGTATTCTTCACCCGCATGCATAATGCGGATTTCGCGTCCCAAGGCAAAAAGATTGTTTGAATGCAACATTGGCAATGATTGGGCTGCATCTGTACTACGAGTAAATAGGTTGAATGGTGCGTTCATTTGTTATGCTCCGTGGTGTGTTCTTTAATGTTTTAAATGATAATCATTATCGAATAGACCTGTCAACGGAAATTTTAACAATTTACAAAATCAGTGATTAATTTTGTTTTTAGTCATGTGAATTCGTGTTTAAACACCTTAAAATCTGGATAAAAGATGAGAGATTTTAGTCTGTTATGACCAAAGCTACAGTTGATGTTGCAATCGCAATTTTATTACATAAAACCAAAGTATTGGTCGGCTGGCGACAGGCCAGCCAGCATCAGGGCAATAAACATGAGTTTCCAGGTGGAAAAGTTGAAGCAGGTGAAACACCAGAGCAGGCTTGCCGCCGTGAGATTTATGAGGAAGTGGGCATCGGTTTAAAGGACTGGCATGTTTTTGATGTGATCCGTCATGAGTATGACGATATTATTGTAAATCTGCATTTATTCCATGCCTATGTGCCAGATGAATTGCTTGATCTGATTCATCAACCGTGGGGCTGGTATAAACGTGAGCAACTGGCCGAGTTAAATTTTCCAAAGGCCAATGATGCGATTCTACAACGTTTGATCTGGCCTCATCTCATCAAGATCAGTGGGCAGATTGAAGCCTTGCCACAACAACAGGCGCTCTTATATTGGCGTACTGATTGTGCTGATATTGATCAGATCCAGTCGCAGCTTTTAAGCTTGAGCGATGCGCAATTACAGAAATTGATGATCAATGTCGAGCTCTGGCAGCAACTGGATGCTGAATTACGCGATAAAATCTCCACCATTCATTTAAAGCAATCACAGTTGATGAATTTCAGTAAAGCTGGCTTGGTGGTTGGGAAGCGCTTTATCGCAGCTTGTCATGATGCGGTCTCTTTGCAACATGCGCATCATATTGGTTGTGATGCAGTGTTACTAAGTCCGGTACAGGCCACTGAAACGCATCCTGGAGCCAAGGAATTGGGCTGGGAGGGTTTTGATGAACTCGCCCGAACCAGTGATATTCCTGTTTTTGCCTTAGGGGGCGTTGCACCGGCTGAATTGAAACAAGCCCAAAAACATCATGCTTATGGGCTTGCCGGGATCCGTCAGTTTAGTGTAATTGACTAGGATTAGAGTGCCTGAAGGGCTCTACGTGCTTCTTGAGCTTTCACCGAATGATTGCGGGCTTCACTGGCTTTCAGAATAATTAACCACAATTGCTTTTTCATGGCATTGCTTTGTGCGTAGCTTAAGCCACGGCGGGCCAATGCTTCTGCATTGGCATACTCTTTACGTTGATCGGCAATCATGGCCAGATACAAATAGGTTTCCGTGGCCTGTGGGGCGATACGTTGCGCCTGAAGAGCATAACGTTCCGCCTCTGCCAGTTGCTGCTGTTTATAAGCGACCTGGGTTTTTTGCATCAAGGTTTTAAATGCAGGTAACTGGCTACCATCATTAAACTTTTGTTGAACCTTTTGTTGCGGCACAACCACAGGAACGCTTTGACGCTTAATCTCTTTTTGATCATAAGGCGTAATTTTTACCCCGGAAGAAGGTTGAGTCACTTTCTTCTGCGGGTGAGTTGGCGTATTCTTGGTCGGCGCCTTTTCAGGTGCCGTGGTACACCCTGCGAGTATAAGTATTCCGATAATCGCTGCTGTTTTCTTGATCATGTCCCATCATCCTTTTAAGGCTTAGTTCTCACCGTTACCGTTATAGCTGCCACTGGAAATTACACGTGCAGGACTACGATTGGATAAATCACTATCCATCTGGTTTTCACTGTCACGAATATAGTTACCAATGCTGTCTTCATGCTCGTCACTCTGTGTTTCATCTGTCTGTGGAATATAGGTTGGTTCCACTTCATAATGAGACTGACCACATAAGGTGGCACGACGTGGCACTGTTTGACGCAATAAAGGAATATACATCGCGCCATCACAGCCTTGAGCAGACAAATCACCGCTGGCGCTATCAATCCATTGCCATTGCACATTATCAGTTTGACGCAGATTAACAGGCTCTTGGCGAAGCTGTTTCATCACACTGGTCCAGACTGGAAGTGCACCTGATGAGCCGGTTAAACCTGTAACTTTATTGTCATCCAGACCTAACCACACCACTGCAACATGATTGCCTGAATAACCTGCAAACCATGAATCTCGGGTGTCATTGGTGGTCCCGGATTTACCCGCCAGATTTAATGATTCAGGTAAGCTGTTATAGGCAGAGCGACCTGTGCCAGAACGCATCACCTGTTGTAGGCCAAAGTTCAGGATATAGGCTGCGGCAGGGTCAATGGTCTGTTGTACATTCAAGCCATAACGCTCAAGCAAATGTCCTTTGGCATCCACCACTGTACGGATCGAACGAGGCGGATATTTAAAGCCACCGGTGGCAAAGTTGCTATAGATGCTCAAGACTTCCATCGGTGACATATTCACTGCGCCCAGATAGATCGAAGGGTAGGCCGGAATATCTGAAGTGACACCAAACTGTCTTAATTTATTGCTGAACGCAGATAAACCAAATTCATTGCCTAAACGGACAGTGGATAAGTTGTATGAGTTGGCTAGAGCTTGTTGCATTGGTACAACACCATGCTCACCACCGCTATAGTTTTTCGGGGTCCAGCTCTTATCACCATCAATTGGAATATTGACGGCACTGTCTTCAATCGGGCTGGCCCAGGTGTATCGGCCTGATTCGATTGCATTCAGGTAAATGATCGGTTTAAGCAAAGAACCGACTTGGCGTTTGGCATCAAGCGCACGGTTAAATCCGGTAAAGTCCTGTGTTGAACCTACGGCTGCAACCAGTTCACCATTTTCAGGATGGGCAACCAGTACCGCACCTTGCAGGTTTCTTAAACGGCCCGGATTAGCATTGGCTAAACGGCTAACAGTACTCTTAAATGCGTTCTGCACCTGAGTCTGTGCGATTGGATCAAGGGTTGTGAAAATTCTCAGGCCTTGATTGGTAATATCACTTTCTTGATACTCCGTGCGGAGTTGGCGACGCACAATATCCAGGAAATCAGGGAATTTAGCAGGGCCTAAGGTTGGCTTGCTGACCACATTTAATGGACGGGCAATTTCATCTTCATATTCAGCATCAGTCAAATAGCCCATCACTTTCATGTTGTTTAAGACAACATCACGACGTTTCTTCGCAGATTCAGGATTACGCCAAGGGTTATACAGAGAAGGGCCTTGAACCAGACCAACCAGAAAGGCCTGTTGGGAAATATTCAGTTCACGCAATGGTAGACCGAAGTAAAATTGTGATGCCAGACCGTAACCATTAATCGAATAGCTACCATTTTGACCCAGATTCACCTCATTTAAGTAAGCTTCCAGAATCTCGTCTTTGCTGTAATGTAATTCAATCAATAGCGCCATGAGGGCTTCATTGACCTTACGTTTCAGCGTCTTTTCCGGTGATAGATAGAAATTCTTGACCAATTGCTGGGTTAAGGTTGAACCCCCTTGGCGACGCCCACCCGTCACATTACTGACGACAGCACGTGCAGTACCACGGATTGAAAGACCATGATGGTGATAGAAGTTACGGTCTTCCGTCGAGATCAAGGCTTCGATCAGGGTTTCAGGTACTTTATTCAGTTTAATGAGAACGCGGTCTTCATTATGTTGCGGATAGATACCACCGATCAATAAAGGTTCTAAGCGAGCAATCCCTGTATTTGAGGGTTTGGTAGAGCGCACTTCACTGACTTCGCCATTGGCAAAGGCCAGTTCCAGCACCTGTTCAGGTTCGGTACTATCACCGTAGTCGAAACCACGGGTATGCACATACATCTGGTTGCCCTGAACCACATAGCTACCCGACTTGTCGTAGTTCGCCGTATTCTTATATCCCAGTAATTTTAACTCTTGGGTAAAATTATCCTGGGTAATCGGTGCATTGGCGTAGATTTCCAATGGGCGAGCAAACACCTTGGCAGGGATGTCCCAACGCTGACCTTCAAACTTGTCACGAATAATATTATCCAATCGGATCAGATAGATACTAAAAGCAACAAAGACACCTATCACTAACATTGAGAAAATGAGTGCTAGAAAACCAATACCACGTTCAAACTTCATAGATTTGCGTTAAAACCAAAACAATGACGGTAATGATGCGATAGCTTATTGTCATTTTGCAATCATAAAACTGTGAATAAATAGCAACATGCAATAAAAAGTTTAAGCATGTGTTGACATTAAAGGTTTAAAAAAGCAACGGATAGACATTTTTATACTTTTTAATCAATCATCAACGCAACATTAGCTGTTAATGATATGATAGCCAGTAACCGCAACGGAGCTGAATTATTCGTGCAAATTTCACATAAATCCTTTCGAAATATTGGTCTCATTGGACGACCAGACAAGTATTCTGTAGTAGAAACGTTATGTTTAATTCATGATCATTTGATCAGTTTAGGCTTAAACCCCGTTTTTGATCAGGAAACAGCAAAACTTGTTCCCTATAGTCATGGTCAGACCGTGAGCCGTAACTTGCTGGGTGAAGTCGTTGATTTAGTGATTGTGGTGGGCGGTGATGGTTCATTGCTCCATGCTGCACGTGCTTTAGTACGCTATAGTACGCCTGTGCTCGGCATTAACCGGGGGAGACTCGGTTTTTTAACCGATATTAAGCCAGCCGAAGCCATTTTCAAACTGGATCAGGTGTTACAAGGCCAGTTTCAGCTGGACCGCCGTTTCTTACTGGAAATGGAAGTGCGTACCAATGGTGAAACCATTTATGATGCGATTGCATTGAATGATGTAGTGTTGCACTCAGGTAAATCGGTGCATATGATCGATTTTGAGCTGAACATTGATGGACAATATGTCTATCGTCAGCACAGTGATGGTCTGATTGTTTCAACCCCAACGGGTTCAACGGCGTATGCACTTTCAGGCGGAGGGCCGATTTTGCACCCTAGTATGGATGCGATCGCGCTGGTGCCGATGCATCCGCACACCTTATCATCACGTCCGATCGTGGTGGGTGGACAAAGTGAAATCAAGATTACCATCCGTGAAAATCGTGTTCTGCCGATGGTGAGTGCCGATGGTCAACATAGTGTTGCATTAAATGTAGGTGACACGGTGCATATCCGCAAACATCCGTTTAAACTAAGCTTATTACATCCACCAGGTTATGACTTTTATATGGCATGCCGTACCAAATTAGGGTGGAATCAAGATTTTGAATCTTTTCAACAGGATGACTCATGAATATTGAACAAATGCTCGCTATTTTAAATCCTGAAATTGTTGAGCGTCTTCGTACTGCTGTTGAAATTGGTAAATGGCCAAATGGCGTTGCACTCACCAAAGAACAGCGTGAAACCTGTATGCAGGCTGTGTATGCCTGGGAAATGGAAAATTTACCAAAAGAACAGCGCAGTGGTTATATTGACCGTGGTACCAAAAAAGATGGTGAAGAGTGTGATGATGACCATCACAAAAATGAACCTGAATTTAAGCCGATTCGTTTTGTTTAAGATGAATTGAATGATTAGAATGCTCCGATGATCGGGGCATTTTTTATAAGACTAGTGATTAATCGACTCTGAGTGTTAATTGGAAGGTTCTTACAAATTGTATGACGAAGAATAATAAAAAATACTTAACGTTATTTTTTTGCTTATTCATTTCAGCCTGTGACCCATATATGGCAGGAGATGATGAAATTGTTCAACATGTTCATTTAGACAAATTAACTGCTTCTCAAATCAGCGGGATGAGTGGTGATCTTTTTACATTTAATATGGGGGCTGAAAGAAGCCTTCGCCATTTTTATGTTCAGGGAAACTATAAATATTCACATTTTAGATGCACGCCAATACAAGATTATGTCGTCATCGGATCTGTTTCGATTGATGAAGAGCATGTTGAACATGGGATGTATATTTCATCGGGTTCTTTTAAAGTCTGTGAAGATGAATCCATGAATACCTGCCTCAGGAAGACGCAGATTGAGGGGTTATTAACAGATAATCTTTCGTGCCGGCTTGTTGTTGGGGGGCTTTTCAAAAAAAGTAAAGTTATTGCTGATTCTATTGTGATTACGAGAGATTCAATCCTTGAATCGAAAAATTTATAAAATAGTCTGTATATTTTATTCAATGAATGGCGATTTCTTTTACTTGAAATCGCCATTTTGACTTAGTTCAGACGCTTTTCCCATAGTGTTTTGGCTTTATCCATCGCTTCATCATAACTATTCACAGCACCCATGGTATACAACGCAATTCCCATGGTTTCAACGACTGCCAATTCACCATATTCATGCGTCTGCTCACCCAGCCAGACTGCTTTAAATACAGCCAGATTCAGTTCTTCTTCAATCGGACTACGGTCAGGTGTTAGCTTTGGAAGTTCGTATTCGTACAACTCACCATTTTTAATCCCGCAAATTAAAGTTTTAGCATCAGGATTACGTTCAAACTCACCACCTTCACCCTTAATCACCGCACTATTTTGATAGCCCAATCGAAAAGCCGTTTGTTGATGTGAAGTACGATAAGCAGGGTGGAAGATCGCTTGTAAAGTGGCTTTGGCATTAAAGGGATTAATCAGGCGTGCCAGTGTGTGAATCGGAGAGCGTAATCCCATCACATTTCGCAGTGAAATCAGGTCACTTAAAATTGGTGAAATTGCTTCCAGTGGCAGATAGGCAAAGTTGTGCTGTTCAAGTTGCTCACGGACATCCTGTTCATTTTGGCAAATAGAATAGCCTAAGTATTGCAAAACTTGCTCAGTATAAACACGGTTAATGGTATGGCCCGATGCACCGTGCATCACAATTTTATAACCATGATGCGCTAAAGTGAGTGCTGCCAATAAGAACCAAGGATAGTGTTTACGTTTGCCTGCATAAGACGACCAGTCCAGATCGACCTCAAGTGGCTGAAAATTCAGTTGATCAAGCGTGGCTTGAACAAAACCTGCCAGTTCATCAACGGATTCTTCTTTAACACGTAACAACATCAAGAATGCACCCAACTGCACATCCAGTACTTCATCTTGCAAGATCATGCTAAAAGCGTGATAGGCCTCTTCATAACTCAGCGAACGTGAACCAGTTTTACCTTTACCCAAAATACGAACATATTGAGCAAATGGATGTTCTGCGGTTTTATAGATATTTCGTTTTGTGTTCATGGCTGTATTGAGGGTTGTCACTGAGAATGAGATCAATATGACATAAAATCGGGTCAGGTAGCATAAAAAAACCAGCAAGCTGTTTAATCAATAAGCAACTGTGGTTTAAAGAAACAAGATGCAAACAAAATTATTGACCGAATCAGTCTAGTGATTTGATGTAAACGGGACATGACATCCTATCTAAAAGTTATTAGCATGACTGCGAACGAATTTTTAAGAACAAAGAAAGCGAAAGGAAATAATGATGTTAGCTTACGATGCAGATTTGGAACTCTTCCGTGATAACTTTAAGCGCTTTATGAGCGAGCAGATTGCACCGCATTATGACCAATGGGAACGCGAAGGCATCATGCCACGTTCAGTATGGACGGCGTTGGGCGAAAATGGATTCTTGTGTGTCGATGTCCCGGAAGAATACGGCGGTTATGGTGTGCCAACCCATTATTCACTCATGTTGGTCGAAGAGTCGGCGCGTGCGGGTTACTGTGCATTATCAACCGCAATTTCATGCCACTCTGAAATCGCTGCACCTTATATCCAGCACATTGCAACAGAAGAACAAAAACAGTACTGGTTGCCAAAAATGGTATCAGGTGAAGTGGTTGGTGCCATTGGTATGACTGAACCGGGTGCTGGCTCAGATTTACAGGCGATGCGTACTAGTGCCATTTTGCAAGATGATCACTATGTGTTAAATGGCTCGAAAACCTTTATTTCAAACGGTCAACATGCTGATTTAGTGGTGCTTGCCGTGAAAACTGATCCCCAAGCACGTGCCAAAGGTGTGTCATTGATGTTGGTGGATACACATCTGGAAGGCTTTAAAAAGGGCACTAACCTCGACAAAATCGGTTTACATTCACAAGATACTTCAGAGTTGTTCTTTGATAATGTCAAAGTGCCGAAAAATCAATTACTGGGTCAAGCAGGGCAAGGGTTTGCTTATTTGATGCAGGAGCTTCCACGTGAACGTACTGCGATTGCAGCTACCGCTTTAGGCGCAATTCGTGGTGCAATTGACTTGGCAACGGCGTATGTCAAAGAGCGTCAGGCCTTTGGTCAGGCAATTTCACAATTCCAGAATACCCGTTTCGTCTTGGCACAAGCGAAGATTGATGAGTTGGCAACTGCTGCTTTCTATAACCAAAACGTTGAGCTATATAACGAAGGTAAACTGGATGTAGAAACTGCTGCGGCATTGAAGAGCTTCAGTACTGATATGCAAATGAAAGTTGCAGATAACTTGCTTCAGTTATTTGGTGGTTATGGTTATATGACTGAATACCCGATTTCACGTTTCTTCGTTGATGCACGTATCCAGCGTATTTATGGTGGAACCAACGAAATCATGAAAGAAATTGTGGCGCGTGGCATTATCGGTAAAGCTTAATCCGCATTCATCTCGTCAAACAGCCTGCTTGAAAGCGGGCTGTTTTGTTTTTACGATTTTTTCGATCGACGAAGAACCGGATAATTTTGTTGTTGAGGCAATTGCTGTAAGGCTTGATTAATTTTTCTCAGAAACTCATCGGCTTCATCTTGCCGAAAAATATCTTCCGTATATTCACTGCGTTGTTGAAAGCGGCTACAGCCTCTTATTTCCATATTAGATGGCTTAAATGACCAATCATTTGGGTTTTTTAAGTAAATACTTAAATCACTTTCACAACTTTTCCATAAATTTAAGAACACATTCGATTGTTCTGATTTAAATCCCATTGCAGGGTAGACGCGAAAACCTTTCATTTCGGGATTTGAAAATTGAAAAAACTTATCAACCGGCATACCTCACCAAAGGATTGCAGTATTTTTAGGCAAGGTGATGCCTGTTAAGTTCTGTTCTTTTAAGGCATGAGTTTGCTGATGCGTCTGTCTAAAGTGTTGTGATTGATAAGTCAGTTTGGTTTGAGACGGGACATGTATTCCACGCACCTGATTGCTTATTGGGGTGATAAAGTAAGGCGATCGGTCGGTGCCATTGCAACCTGCAATCATAGGGCAGCCACCACATGCAGTTAAACCGATAGTGATTAGACTCAATAAACCTAAGATGGAAATCTTATTCATTCTATTAACTATTGTTATGACATCTTTTCGCAGTATAGCCAATCTATCTTATCAAAAGGTCTGAATTTAAGCGGAGAGAATCGTCCGCTTCAATTCAGCTGTGTTTATTCAAGATGTTATGGCGTTGGTTCATCAAATAGATTTGAACAACTTTGCGGCTGACAACCTGCCAACATAATCGCTTTGGGCAAGCTGGCATACATATTGGTGAGATGCTGTTCGGCAGGATGGCGGTAATTCCAGAACAAGAAATGCTTTGAACGTTGCTGATTAAAGTTTTGAAAGAAGTTGTTCTGCTTTTGCAAGGATTCAGCATCTGGTGTTGGGCTTCGTCCATGTTCATGTGTACCCACTGTGGTCATCAGCATGATCTCTTGAGCACGATTTGCTTTATTGTTTAACCAATTCTTTTGTTTGTTGAGCAGCGCATAATCATCAAACCAAAGTGAAGGGCTGGCGGCAATATAACGCTGGAACATGTGTGGTTGGCTAAAGAAAGTGTGTAAAACAAACAGTCCACCAAAGGAGTGCCCAAATAAACTCTGTTGCTGTGAATTGACTTTAATTTTGGTTTGAATCGCAGGCTTTAGCTCTTTTTCTATAAATTGAATAAATTGGTCTGCACCACCATAAGTGTACTTGGCTTGCTTTTGGAACTCAGCCAATGTCTGAGGTGTATAGTCTAAAGCACGCTTTTCTACATCAAAAGTGCTTTGTTTAGGATAACCAATCGCAACAATGGCGACCGGACTCAGACCTAAACGATTGGCTCCACCACCCACAGATTTAGCGATATTGGCGGCACTATCAAATGCGGCATTACCATCCAGTACATACAGCACAGGAAAACCTTCCTTTGGAGCTTCACCAGCAGGAACCGAGATCTGGATCAGATAATCATGTTTTGTATATTTGGATGCTATTACAAAGCTTTGCTGAATATTGGTCTGTGCTTTGAGAGGCGCTTTATTCGAACTGGAGGTATTGGGTTGAGCAAAAGCCAGTGGTGTTGCCATGAGCAGAGAAAAAGTCAAAATCCCAAGATGTTTAAACATCACTTTATTTACACCCATCAAAATTTTGATGAGTAATATATAATGAAAATCATTATCAATAAAGTTTAATCAGAAAAAGAGTTAAAACTCAGCGTGTTTAATGCCTAAAAGTATTGTTATACTCTAGCTCGGATAATCGATTCATAGATAGATTGTAATCCATTCTTATAGATGATTTTGCTGAGGCTGCATTCAATGGTAAACGATGGACAAAACACATCGAATTCACTTAATTTAGAACAAATTCGTAACGATATTGATAGTGTTGATCAACAAATCCAAGAGTTACTCAACCGCCGTGCGACACTGGCAGAAGCGGTAGCTAAAGCGAAATTTGCATCCGAAGAAAATCCACTGTTTTATCGTCCGGAACGTGAAGCGCAAGTGCTGCGTAAAGTCATGGAGCGTAATCAGGGCCCTTTGTCTGATGCAACCATGGCACGTTTATTCCGTGAAATCATGTCGGCATGTTTGGCGCTTGAAGCACCACAAAGCATTGCATTCTTAGGGCCAGAAGGGACATATACCCATTCTGCGGTGTTAAAGCATTTTGGTAAAGATGCGGTTGTACGTCCATTACCGACCATTGATGAAGTGTTTCGTGAAGTTGAAGCAGGCAGCGCGCACTATGGTGTTGTTCCTGTAGAAAACTCATCTGAAGGGATTGTGAACCATACCCTGGATTGCTTTAAAGCATCGACTGTCAATGTGATTGGTGAAGTTGAACTTCGTATTCATCACCAGTTCCTGGTGTCTGAAAATACCCGTAAAGACAGTATTAAACAGATTTATGCGCATCAGCAAACCCTGGCTCAATGTCGTAAATGGTTAGATGCACATTATCCGGGCGTTGAGCGTGTTGCACTGAACTCAAATGCAGAAGCGGCACGCCGTATCCGTAACGAATGGCATTCTGCTGCGATTGCCTCTGATATTGCGGCCAGCATGTACAATCTTGAGATTTTACATAGCAATATTGAAGATAATCCTGAAAATACCACACGTTTCCTTGTGATTGGGCGTGAGAAGATTCCTCAAAGCGGTAATGACAAGACCTCGTTATTGATCTCTGCGCATGATCGTGCAGGGGCATTACTGGAAATTCTTGCGCCATTTGCCAAGCATCAAATCAGCTTGACCAGTATTGAAACACGTCCAGCATTGCCTGAGAAATGGGCTTATGTGTTCTTTATTGATTTAGAAGGACATATCGGTCAGGAAAATGTTGCAGCGGCATTGGAAGAAATCCGTCCAATGGTGAAAGAGTTACGCGTACTCGGTTCGTATCCAATCGCTGTTTTATAATCCCGTTTTATCGTATGGATAGATGACTTCGGTATCTATCCATATCAAAGTCGTCTCATTAGGCAAATATGTTTTATGTCTCAACCATTATTTAAGAAAGTTGCATTTATTGGGCTTGGACTGATTGGGTCGAGTCTTGCTCGTGTGATTGTGGCAGAACAACTTGCAGCTCAAATTGTGGCTTCAACACGCTCAAAAAAAACATTAGAAGATGCTAAGGCACTCGGTCTTATTCAACACGGTTATGCAACACCAGAAGAAGCAGTTCAGGGTGCAGATTTAATTGTTTTAGCATTACCTGTTCGTGCGACACAAAAAGTGCTGGAACAGATCAAGCCTTATCTTGCAGACAATGTCATCATTACCGATGTCGGTAGTACCAAAGGCAATGTGGTTGAAGCGGCAAAAGCTGTATTTGGTGAAAAGCTACCGGTTGGTTTTGTACCAGGGCATCCGATTGCAGGTGCTGAGCATACTGGGGTACATGCAGGTAAAGTTGATTTATTCGTCAATCACAAAGTGATTCTAACGCCACTGCAGACCAGTGCAGCGTGGGCGGTTGAAAAACTGATTCAACTCTGGTCTGCGGCAAAAGCAGAAGTGATTTGCATGGATGTTGCTAAACATGATGAAGTGTTGGCGCATACCAGTCATTTACCGCATTTAATGGCATTCAATCTGGTGGAACAACTGGCAAATCGTGAAGATAATCTAGATATTTTCCGTTATGCAGCCGGTGGTTTTCGAGACTTCTCTCGCATTGCAGCCAGTGATCCGCAGATGTGGCATGACATTTTCTTTGCCAATAAAACCGCAATTTTGAATGCGGTTAATGGCTTTGAACAGCAATTATCCGTTTTAAAGAAATTGATTGAACAGGAAGATTCGCAAGCGTTGATGGGGCTATTGGGCCACGCGCAGGCAGCACGCCAACATTTTAATCATATGTTAGCCAAAAAACCTTTGATGGAGAAAAACAAGGTGACACAGCAATTTAGCATTTTACCGGGAAAGAAAACATTTACAGGTAAATTTACCGTACCGGGTGACAAATCTGTGTCACATCGCTCGATTATGTTTGGTGCGATTGCGGAAGGCACTACCCATGTGACCGGCTTTCTGGAAGGTGAAGATGCACTCGCGACTTTGCAGGCTTTCCGTGATATGGGCGTGAGCATCGAAGGGCCGAAGAATGGTGAAGTCACTATTCATGGTGTGGGCATGCAAGGTTTAAAAGCGCCAGCAAGTGCTTTGTATATGGGCAACTCGGGCACCAGTATGCGTTTGTTGTCTGGCATGCTGTCTGCACAGAAGTTTGATTCAGTCATGACGGGTGATGCGTCATTGTCTAAACGTCCAATGGAGCGTATTGCCAAGCCACTTCGTGAAATGGGTGCACTCATCCAGACCACAGGTGAGAAAGGTACGCCACCTGTGAGTATTACCGGCAGTCAGGCACTTAAAGGAATTCAATACGATTTACCGATGGCGTCAGCTCAGGTGAAATCAGGTATTTTATTGGCTGGTTTATGGGCTGAAGGTGAAACGTCGGTGACTGAACCAGAACCAACCCGTGATCATACTGAACGTATGTTACGTGCCTTTGGTTATGATGTAAAAACTGAAGGTAATAAAATCTCGCTTGTCGGTGGTGGCAAATTAGTGGGTACTGATATTCAGGTGCCTTCGGATATTTCGTCAGCTGCTTTCTTTATGGTCGGTGCTGCGATTACCGAAGGTGCCGATGTGGTGCTGGAAGCGGTTGGGATTAACCCGACGCGCACAGGGGTGATCGAAATCCTCAAGAAAATGGGTGCTGACCTGACGGTTGAGAATGAACGTATCGCAGGTGGTGAGCCGATTGCAGATATTCATATCAAAGGTTCAAGAACCCTGAAAGGCATTCACATGCCAGAAGATCAAGTACCTTTAGCCATTGATGAATTCCCGGCATTGTTCATTGCTGCTGCATGTGCAGAAGGTCAAACCGTGTTGACGGGTGCTGCTGAGCTTCGCGTCAAAGAATCTGACCGTATTCAGGTGATGGCAGATGGCTTAAAAATCATGGGGATCGACTGTACCCCAACCGAAGATGGTATTATCATCGAAGGTAAAGGTAAGTCTGGAGACTGGTCACCGATCTTTACAGGTGGTGAAATTGAATCACATCATGATCATCGTATTGCCATGAGTTTTAGTATGGCGGGTCTACGTACTTCAGGTGAAATCACCATTCATGGGACCGAAACAGTAGCGACAAGTTTCCCAACCTTTACCGAGCTTGCAAATTCGGCAGGATTGGATTTAAGTGTAGTCAATCAGTAATCTGATTTGAGTAAAGCAGCATTCATCTTAAGACGGTTGAATGCTGCTTTTTTTATGTGTTTATCGCTAAAAAGAATTTGTTAAATACCTTCACTCAGCGTTTAAATACTTAAAATGATGACTTTGCTGATGTACATATCTAATCGGGTCGAATTTTATCAATTTAACAATACAACTAAGACAATCAGCTAATCGTTTATAGACAATTGTATATATAATAATTCAGAGTATATGCGTTGGATTTGGGTTGTGGTACAGCGCTAAAATATAAAAATAGAGGGAATAGCATGAAAACCTTGCAATTTATCGCAGATTGCCCAAAACATGGAGTGGTCGATCATCCACCGAATGAATGCTATATCACGCAAGAATACGTGGCGGCATTGTTGTATAAACAATTAGAACAATATGGCTTCGATGCACAGCATATTCGTCATGAACATGAAAAAATTGAAGTATGTATCGACAATCACCAATTGCCGCTTTCGATTTTATGTTCGCAACAGGATACCGAAGGGCATATTCTTTGTGAAATCTCAGCCAATCCACAGCAAGAACAAGCTTGGTTTGAGCGTATTGAGACCCAAAGTATTATTCGTCAATTAGCCCAAGCCGTGGAAAATAGCTTAAAAGCAGAACATAGCTTTTCCCAGTTTGTGTGGAAAAGCTAAGATAGTTTTACGAATACAATCTTAAATGAAGTGATTTAACATCATCGCCGTTTAGGTGTATGGTGTATATTGATTTAAACGCTTTATTTGAGAGTATAGGTGCATGATACAGGTCGATTTTTCTAAATTATCTCCGCAAGTGGTCTGGCAACATTTCGAGACCTTATGTACGATTCCTCGACCTTCCAAACATGAACAACAACTCAGACAACATCTAAAAGATTGGGCGAAACAGCGTAACCTCCAAACTTATGTCGATGATATTGGTAATCTGATTATTCGCAAAGCGGCAACTGCGGGTAAAGAACAGGTGGCTGGTGTGATTTTGCAAGGCCATTTAGATATGGTGACTCAGGCAAATCGCGGAACCCAACATGATTTCTTCAAAGATCCCATTCGACCTGTATTAAAAGATGGCTGGCTGATTGCTGAAAATACCACATTGGGTGCCGATAATGGCATTGGAGTTGCACTGGCGTTAGCAGTCCTGGAATCAAATGATATTGCGCATGGTCCGATTGAAGTCCTACTCACTATTGATGAAGAGGCGGGAATGAGCGGTGCCCGTTTACTTGAGACAGGCGTTTTAACTGGACAATGGTTATTTAATATCGATACAGAGGAATGGGGCGAACTCTATCTTGGCTGTGCTGGGAGTATTGACCTAGAAGTAGGACAGCCACTTGAATATGAAACAGCACCCGCTAATTTAATTTATGTAGATGTGCTGGTATCAGGATTAAAAGGTGGACACTCTGGTGTTGATATTCATCTGGGGCGTGGTAATGCTAATGTCATTCTAGCCCATTTCCTCAATGATTATTTGGCACAATCCAATGGTCGACTGGTTGAATTTGTCGGTGGAACAGCGCGTAATGCTATCCCGCGTGAAGCAGTGGCGACGATTGCAATTGAAACTGAACAACTGGCTGACTTAGAACAAGCGATTGCATTAACACAAGCTGAATGGCAACAAAAATTACAGGGTATTGATGATCAGCTACAGCTCAGCGTACAGCAAAATGCCAACCAGATAAATGAAGTGATTGCGCTGCATCAACAACAAGCTTGGTTGCAGGCATTGGCAACATGTCCTTATGGTATTGCACAGTGGAGTAGTGCTTTACCCGATGTGGTTGAAACCTCGAATAATATTGGTGTGGTCAAACTGACTAAAGACGAAGCAAAAAGCTTGATTATGGTTCGTTCGATGGTAAATCAGCAGGCATTAGTCTTTGCACAGAATATTCAACAACACTTTGCCAATTTCCAGATACAATCTGAATTAACGCCATTAGTCTCAGGTTGGACACCGAATCCAGAATCGGCTGCATTGAAATGCCTACAACAGGCTTATCAGAGCGCATTTGAAATTGAACCGAACTTGAAAGTGATTCATGCGGGCTTGGAGTGCGGCATTATTGCGGAACATTATCCTAATTTACAAATGGTGTCTTTTGGCCCGGATATTCAAGGGGCGCATGCGCCTGGTGAACGGGTTAAAGTAGATACGGTAGAGAAATGCTGGAAGTTGTTGGTGACGGCTTTAGAGAGTGTAGCTTAATTTAATGTTGTAATCAGATCAGACCAATGATCCTGTCTTGGTCTGATCAATCAATGATAAATATTGTGTTGGTACATGTATTGTTAGCCAAACACCATTTTCTGCCTGATGAAACTCAAAGCCATCTTTATACATTTGTAGTGTGTTAATTAAGAATAGCACAGGCTTACCATAGCGTTCGCCTACATTCAAAGCCGTTTCTTTATTTTCACTTAGATGCACATAATGGCGCTGTCCAGCGATTAGGCCTTGCGTCTGAATTGAATCTATAAATCGACTCGCTGTGCCATGATATAAATATTGTGGTGGCTCAAGCGCAATCATTTGCCGTTGTACCGTATTTGTTGAGTGGCCTTGCACAGCTCTGATCATCAAACCATCTTCTGAGATTTGGAAGCGTTTTTTATCATTTTGTTCTACGATGACTTAGAGTAATGCTTCATCTAGAGGAACATTGTGTTGTTGTGCAGCTTCAATGAGCTCAGCAATTTTTGCCCAACCTTCTTGATCAAGTTGAAGTCCAATTTGTTCAGGCTTATGTCGTAATATCAGGCTTAAAAATTTGCTTATTTGAGTATGTTCTTTCATATTTAATATTCACTATTCTACGTTTACTTTGACCTGAAACAGGTTTTGATCGAGTTCGATAAATTCAATTCCACAATCAATAAATTTTTCAATCATCGCTGATTGTGTACGGGTATGTTCGCTAATACATTGTGCGGTAAATTCACCCCCTTGTCCCAATGCTAAAGGTAGTAACAATTGATCTGCTAAATATTCATCCACCGCCGCTTGAGAAGCGATATATTGCTTCACCTTTTCCGCCAAATGATTGGCAATCTGTTCTGCACTTTTGCGCATTTCACCTAAAGCAGTAAATAGCTGGATGTGATGCTGATGTTCAACTTTGACATAAACCGTATTACCTTGGCTAATGCCGTTTAAATAAAATTGCTGTTGCGTATCCAGTTTTAGTCTTTTATTTAACGTTGCCAGTTCCCGTTGTGCAATTTGCGCCTCTTCGGAAAGGTTGAGTACTGCCGCAAAAGCTTTTGTTGTTTGCAAAGCACCACGATCTAATAAATTTAACTTGTTTCGATGTTGCCAAGGCTGAATCTTGATTTGAATTTCACCAGCACCAATCGGGAAGAAGCCTGCTTTATTTAACTTAAACTCGACCGCTATTCCAAGTTTTTCTAATGCAGGCAAAAAGCACTGCTCGATAAAATCTGCCGTTGGCGCAAGCGGGTTGTGAGTGCCACCAGAAATAGTCAATTCACTGGCTTCATTTTGTAATAACAAAGCCGGTAAGAGGGTTTGTAAAACCAGTGTCGTACTTCCTGCCGAACCAATCTGAAATTGGTATTTTCCACTTTGTACATGCTGTGGTGCGAAGTACAAACGCTGGCTATGGAGTTCAGCACCTTCCACATAGGCTTGGCTGATGTGTTGAGATGCCTGTACACAGACCAGATGCTGACGCATTAAGCCTGGTTTTTTACGCCCAGCACGAATGTTGATTAATTCAAATGCCTGACCCGTAATCATCGAAAGAGCAAGGGCAGTTCTTAAAATCTGTCCTCCACCTTCACCTTGTGAACCATCAATCTGGATGGCTGCTGGCATATTCGCCAAAGCTTTATTCACTTCTATTTTCCTTATTTTGTAATTTAATGAACATACTGTCAGTACATGGTAATGCGAAGTAACGTGTGAATTTGCTTTCGGCAAAGCTTTGCTAGGTACATGGTGCTGAGCCTAATCAGTGAAGATTGATACACGGCTCACATGCTGTCATAGCCGCCTGAATTATTTTCAATCCCTCAGATCGGAGTAACGCAGGATCTTGTACTCGCCCAGTATGCCCAAACTGTGATTGTGAACTAGATTCACAAAATTTGTTATTTACTCAACTAAATCAATCTGCCAATTGGCTGCCTGTATCTTGATATTTAAATCACGTAGTTTCGCGCTGATATCATCGGCTTGTTTTTGCAAGCTGGAAACAGGGATAACTTTCTTCCATTTAATCTCACGTGAGCTATAACGATCAGGCTCACGATGCGTATTGGCAATCGCATCAACGAGAATCTTATGCTGTTCAGCATAACTATCACGCAAGCTTAATAGGGACAGCAATATTTTTCCATCCTCCAACTTGGCTTGCGCATTGGTCAAATGAATACGACAAATCAACTGATTACTTTCTTGGGTTAAAGCAAATACCTGTTTGATCAGTTCATTTGGATTTTCGCTCGGTTCATCACCATCTTGTACCAAGACATTGGCGTTGATCCGCTGTTTTAATGAAGCGAGCTTTTTTTGTTGATCGCTTCGAAGTAACAATGCTTCTGCGAGTTTCATTTTATTTACCTTCTATTCAATATGTACAATAACTAAGCTTGAAACATCTTCCAATTGCATACTAAATTTTGCGAATTCGGTAATATCTTCTAAAGTTTCATTTTCATGCCAAGTTGTCATGAAGCAATGATTGACTGGTGGTTGATAGTTATAAAAACCTAGATAGGTTTCATCTAGGATATCATCCCAAATAGAGCATTCATGTCCTATCACCATTGCTTGAATGCATCGTTTTGAATAGACAATCTGATCGCAAATCCAATTACGCCATTCAGGTAGGATTTGTTCAGCATTCACAACCAAGATGATGAAATAGGATTGCTCAGGGAGCACGATATGCTCTTCTGCATTTGCCCTGATTCTATAGCTTCGAATATCTAAACAATCCTTTTTCATGATTAACCCTTAACACAAACCACTTGTCTTAATGTATACACCACTTCAACCAAATCCTGTTGTGCTTTCATCACATCTTCAATTGGTTTATACGCCGATGGAATCTCATCAATCACGGCTGCATCTTTGCGACATTCAACACCTTCAGTCTGCGCAATCTGATCTTCTACGGTAAAGCGTCGTTTTGCTTCAGCACGGCTCATCACACGACCTGCACCATGCGAACATGAACAGAACGATTCCTGATTTCCAAGCCCACGAACAATAAAAGACTTGGCTCCCATTGACCCTGGAATAATTCCATATTCTCCCAAACGTGCCCGTACAGCGCCTTTACGGGTAACCATCACTTCTTCGCCGTAATGCTGTTCCTTTTCCACGTAATTATGGTGGCAATTCACGGCTTCCAAGCGTGCTTGGAACGGTTTTGAGATAATCGTCGCTAAAGCTTTAATCGCAGACTGCATCATGATTTCACGGTTTTTCATGGCAAAGCGTTGTGCCCAACCGACAGCAAACCAATAATCATCAAAATGCTCAGTACCTTCGACTAAATATGCCAAATCTTTGTTGGGTAAGTTAATAAAATGCTTTTGCATATCTTTACGCGCCAGCTCAATAAAATGATTACCGATGGCATTACCAACACCGCGAGAACCTGAGTGCAACATAATCCAGACATGGTCATGTTCATCTAAACAGACTTCAACAAAGTGATTTCCTGTTCCTAACGTTCCCAACTGCTTACGGTTATTGGTATTTTTTAGGCGAGGATGCTTTGCACAGATCAATTCAAAGTCTGCCACTAAATCAGCCCAGGCCTGATCTACCATTTCAGGCGGAGTTTCCCAAGAACCTTTATCTCGTCCACGTTTGGTCATTCCGTGCGGAATCAAACGTTCCAGTTCAGTCCGTAATGCATGTAAATTATCGGGTAAATCTGACGCGGTTAAGCTGGTACGCGTCGCCATCATCCCACAGCCAATATCAACACCGACTGCAGCTGGGATAATCGCACCTTTAGTTGGAATCACGCTTCCGATGGTTGCGCCTAAACCAAAATGAACGTCAGGCATTACGGCCATCCATTTATAAATAAACGGCATTTGTGCGGTTTGTAGTAATTGTTGTTTGGAGTTGTCATCAACAAGCACACCATTGGTCCACATTTTTACCGGCATACTCGTTTCATTTTTTAAAACTTGATAAGCACGTTGTTGCTGTTCTTGTTCAAATTGAGCTTGTTGGTTGATTTGTTCAACGACAGACATTTTCATTTTCCTTTCAAAGCCTGCCTGCCAAGCGTTTGCAGGCAGGTGATATTCACAAGATCCCAATGATGTTGTGTGTCTATACTATTGCAGTGACTGTGCCAACTTTTTTAAATTTAATTTTTATAATTATTAACTTATTGATAAATAATTAAAATAAAATTTTTAAATATCTTTTAAGCTGTAATCAAGGCTTGGTTTTAGTAAATTTTTTATATTTATTAAGATATAAAAGTATCCTAAAAGATATATATGTTATTATGAGTTTTATCTAGTTCTTCACATACTGCAAACTTATTAAGTTTTTTCAATTTTAGTAAGCTGACCTGTATCATCTAAGCTAAATTGATCAAAATCATGAGCTAAGTAGAAGTTGCCTTGATAGAATTTTCTAACTTCTTCAGCAATTGCTTGTTGCCCGGCATCGTCCTGATGGCGTGGACTAAAGTGCGTCAAGATCAGATTACTTAGCCCTTGCTGTTGAGCAAATTCTGCAACTCTCTTTGCAGAACTATGCATGGGGCCTGAGCCCACTTTATCTAAAACAGCTTGGGTGTAGGTGCTTTCATGAATAAGGAGTTGGGCATCTTGGCAGGCTTTTTCCAATAGCTCAGGACGATCATTATCTCCACCCACGAGGGCATGTATGCGTTGCGTCTGGATTTGAGTGAAATCAGTTGCTTTCAACGTTTGTTGATTAAACTGAATATCTTGACCTTGTTGTAAGTCTCCCCAAGCTTTACCTTTGGGTACGCCGAGTTGAACTAAAGCCTGTGTATCTAGTTTCTTTTGGGTGTATTGCGCAATAATACTAAATGCAAAACTGGGTACGCGGTGATTCAGTGGATGAGCTTGAATCGAGAGTTCATCGGTTAACGGTAGAAGCTGAGTTGCTTCATTCACATCGATAAAGTTGAGTGGATAGGGCAAATGTAAATCCGTTAATTGTGCTGTAACCTCAATCCATTGTTGAATTTCTTTGGGCGCGATAATGGTTAAAGCTGCAGTGCGTGCATTCATACCTGCACTGGCCAATAAGCCAACCAATCCATAACAATGATCGCCGTGCACATGGGTAATACAGATGGCAATTAGGCTTTGCAATGAAAGTTTGGCCTGTTGAATACGATGCTGTGTACCTTCACCAGCATCAACCAGTATCCAGTCTTTATTCTTGCTGTTACGGATAGCTAGGCCAGAGACGTTGCGTGTGAGTGTGGGTACACCAGAAGAGGTGCCTAAAAAAGTAAAATGAAGCATATTGTTGGAATTTATCATTGAAATGCGTATTGTATATGATAGTCATATATAAAATATTATAGAAATTATGCTGAATGCAAAGAAAACTGTCGTGATTGGCTTTGTCGGCTCTACTTTAGATCAGGGAAAGCGTCCTGACCGCTGGCAACGCTGGCGTCCAACCTTGAGCCTTCTGATGCATGAAGATCTGATGGTGGATGAACTGGTACTGTTGCATGATCGGCAACACCATAATCTAGTTAAATTTATTGCTGAAGATGCCCAGCAGCTATCACCATCGACCACTGTCTCAGGCCAGCGTGTCAGTATTCGTGATCCTTGGGATTTTGCCGAGGTCTATGGTGCGCTGTATGACTTTGTGAAAAGTTATCCTTTTGATACGGAAAACAATAACTATCTTTTGCATATCACCACAGGTACTCATGTTGCGCAAATCTGTTGGTATCTATTGGTCGATGCCAATTACCTACCAGCCAAGTTAATTCAAAGTGCACCCAACCAACAAAAAACACCAGAAGGTGAATACCGCGTCATCGATCTGGACTTGTCACGTTATGATGTGCTCAAGCAACGTTTTGAAGATGAACAGCAACAAAACTGGCAACAGTTAAAAGCCAATATTTCAACTTATAACCACGAATTTAATCAATTGATCACCGAGGTTGAGTTGGTGGCGACACGTTCTAGTGCACCGATTTTGATTATGGGTGCCACAGGTGTAGGTAAATCGCATTTAGCCAAACAAATCTTTCAGTTAAAGAAAGACAAGTTTCATTTGAGTGGGCGTTTTATTGATGTGAACTGTGCGACGCTTCGTGGTGATAGTGCCATGTCGAGTTTGTTTGGGCATATCAAGGGGGCATTTACAGGTGCAGCGGCTTCACGAACAGGTTTATTAAAAAGTGCTGATCAGGGTATTTTATTTCTGGATGAAATTGGTGAGCTTGGGCTAGATGAGCAAGCGATGTTACTTAAAGCGCTTGAGGATAAATCCTTCTTTCCTGTGGGAAGTGATAAAGAGGTTCAGGCCGATTTTCAACTGATTGCAGGGACAAATAAAGACCTAAGAGCCGAAGTGCAAGCAGGTCGTTTCCGAGAAGATTTGTGGGCACGATTGAATACATGGACTTTCTTTTTACCGAATCTTAAAGATCGAATTGAAGATATTGCCCCGAATATTGAGTTTGAGTTGCAGCGTTTTGCAGCGAATCATCAACGACAATTACGTTTTCAACGTGATGCACTTGATGTGTATTTGAAATTTGCCAAGTCTAAAGAAGCATCTTGGCAGGGGAATTTCCGTGATTTAACCGCCAGCGTGACCCGATTAGCGACATTATCCAGTGGTGAGTTGATTCGTTCGGAAACGGTGGAAAAAGAGATTCAGCGTTTAAAGCAACTGTGGTCGATTCAAACCACAGAAAACCAATCTAAAGATATCGATATTCTCCTCAAATATTTAGATCAAACCCAGTTAAGCGAGATTGATGAATTTGATCAGATTCAGCTGCGTGGCGTGCTACAAGTCTGTGAACATGCCAAATCGATGGCAGATGCTGGACGCCAACTGTTTGCTGCTTCACGCCAGCAACGTAACACCACCAATGACAGCGACCGGGTCAAAAAGTATTTGGCTCGGTTTGGCTTGAGTTGGCGTAACTTTCAGTAATCAT
Organism: Acinetobacter calcoaceticus; assembly: GCF_051947995.1. GTDB lineage: Bacteria > Pseudomonadota > Gammaproteobacteria > Pseudomonadales > Moraxellaceae > Acinetobacter. The sequence continues at coordinate 133,392 of NZ_JBLVVH010000003.1, forward strand.
TCAGCTGGATGATTTTTCTTTATTTTGGATTGGTTGGCTAGAAACTCTAAGTTCCAAAGTTTTTCGGCATGTCGGCCAATCCACCAGAAAGATGCAGCGAGCAAGATAAAGAAAATAGCTTTGTGTATGCCATTCCAGAAGAACTCAAAATACTTGGTGTAGAGGTTAATAAATAGGAAAGTGATACCAAAACCGCGTGAGGTGGCATCATCGTGTTTTAAACCATAGACAATTGCGATGATGGCAATAAACGCGAATAGCACGCCCCAATGTAACAACTCATATTGCTTGACGCTATACCAACTCCCTAAGTCACCATAATTGCCAAAAATTGAGAGAATCCATAGGGCAATAAATAGATACAGCAGGCCCATGACATAGGTTGAATGGGCGAAGTCTCTAAAATATGCATAGCGTTTAAATAGCAGGCTTAAACCAATCAGGGCACCGCCAAAAAAGACAAAGCGTAACGGGAAGTTCATACCGAGGTAATAGACACCCCAACCTGACATATAGCCAGTTTCCGTCCCAAACCAAGAACCGAGTGCAAGCAGCGAGAATACCCAGATCAGTTTTGAGGGGAACCAGAACGCAAGTGCTGCATAAATAAGAGTGGAGAGCAGAAATAACAAAGAAAAATGACCGCTGCCTGTATCAATCGCTTGTCCGAAATAGGCGACGGAGGCTGCGGTAGACAGTACGCCTGCGAAAATAATCGCTTCATTGCTAAATTGATGCTGAGGTTTGGTTCTACGTCGACGATAGGCAAAGCCATAAAAGCCGGCCGCCACCACAGCAAAAATCAGACATGGGATAATCTTGGAATCGATAAAGATTTTTTCAATCAGCTCCATCAAGAACTGATCGGCAGTCATTGCAGCGATGGCAATCACGGTACAAATCATTGCAATCCAGAATGAGTATTTTGCCATTCGTTCCCAGTCAAATGGACGAATCGAAAAGCTATGCTTTAACTTATTGGCCACATCGGGCGTAATCGTGCCTTGTTGCTGCCATTGTTCAATGGTTTGCTTTAAAAAAAGTCCCTGTTTTTTATTGAATTTCATTATTAAAGAACCCCATGTCTGTACATCTCTACTGATATAACAGACATTGGATTCAAAACACGTATATTTTTCTTAGTAATTTGTTGTTAAGTCTACAGTTTTAAAAAACGGGCAATCACTTGACGCAATTGTTTAAGATAACCGGTAAAGAAATGGTTGGCGCCTGGCAAAATCGTGATCGGATGTTTTTGTGGTTTTGCCCACGCGATCATATCTGAGAGCAGGGTAATATCATCTTGCTCGCCATGAACAAACAGGATATCGCCGTCGATAGCCGGGGTCTTGTAATGACGTAAATCGACGACTGAACCCGTAGGTAAGCCACATAACACCAGTTGTTTGGGACGTAATTCTTCGCTGAGTTGGGCTTGGCATTTTGCCAATACATGAGAACCGAAGCTGAAACCACCCGCATAGAAGGTTAAACCTGCATGTTTTGCACGTGCATATTCAATTACAGTCATAATGTCATCCGTTTCGCCGTGTCCCTGATCATGGGTGCCTTCACTGCCAGCTAAACCACGGAAGCTAGGGCGATATACGACACAGCCCATTTCATTAAAAATCTGAGCCAGCAGTACAGGGACTTTATGATTTGGTGTTCCACCTTGCAAGGGATGTGGATGGCAGACCACAGCAAAACCTGTGACTTCACCTTGAGGTTGATCGACAAACATTTCAATTTGACCAACAGGACCCTGGATGAATAATTGCTCAGACATAAGATACGCAATGGATAATGGAAGAATCCACTATTTTACCGATAATGAAGAATGAAAACACGAATTGGCATTAAAAATTATCAACTGTTATAGTTTCATCAAGTTAAATTTATTTTTTGATTGATTATGCTTGCTTTAATTTCTCCAGCGAAAACACTTGATTACACAACGGCTTTACCTACAGATACATATACTCAGCCACGTTTATTAGAACAATCACAGCAGTTGATTGATGTATGTCGCAAGCTTTCTGCGAGTGAAATCGCATCGTTAATGACCGTGAGCGAGAAAATCGCCACCTTGAATGTAGAACGTTTCCGTGACTGGAATGCAAATTTTGATTTTTCCAATGCACGTCAAGCCTTGTTTGCATTTAAAGGCGATGTGTATACCGGTTTAGATGCTTATCACTTAAACGATCAGGATATTGATTTTGCACAGCAGCATTTGCGTATGTTGTCTGGCCTTTATGGGTTATTACGTCCATTGGATTTGATGATGCCGTACCGTTTGGAAATGGGAACTAAACTAAAAAATAGCCGTGGTCATAATCTATATGAATTCTGGGGCAGTATTATCACCGATCAAATTAACCGGGATTTAGCTGAAATTGATGCAAAAGTATTGGTAAATTTGGCCTCTGACGAATATTATAAATCTGTGAATGAAAAGAAAATTCAGGCAGAAATCATCAAGCCAGTATTCTTGGATCAGAAAAACGGAAAATACAAAGTCATTAGTTTCTATGCGAAAAAAGCGCGTGGGCTAATGGCGAGATACTTGATTGAAAATAAATTAAGCCAAGTAGAACAATTAAAAGCATTTGATAGTGAAGGGTATTACTTTGATGCTGAAAGTTCATCGGATAAAGAATTGGTCTTTAAACGAGATGAACAGCACGCAGCTTAGATTTGCCTCGGGCAGGGTGGGATGTTAACCAAACAACATTTATTAAAACACGCGATATCGTCTGATCAAGTCCGAATCAAAGGGCATCTGACAGAACCTCGGAGTTATGGGGTGTATGCATTGCCTTTAGATACGGATGGTACTCGACGGTTCCGGTTTGGTAATCATCCTGTCCGTCAACAGGAACTGAAACATGAGTTTGGTTCCTGTACTTTGTATCAGCTCTTTCTTGAGCGTAAAGATGCTGAATCATTGGCAAAGTGGCTGAATAAAGAAATCCAATGAGGCTTAGCAATGCAGCAGTATTTATCCACACTAGAAAAATCATGGTTTGAGCTGCATCGGCATTATCACTTTTCTGAACCGCAGAAAATTTTTAACAAGTTGATTGCTGCCTATAGTGAAAAGCAGCGGGCTTATCATACGCTTCAGCACTTGTATGAATGTCTGGTTTTACTTGATTCAATTCGACCTGACTTAAGTGATGCTTATTCAGTTGAGTTAGCACTCTGGTTTCATGATGCGATCTATGATCCGCAAGCAAAAGATAATGAGCTAAAAAGTGCGGAGCTGTTTGGACGATATATGGCTCAGGACCTATCTGTTGAGATTGTTGAAAAGATAAAGCGCTGGATTATTGCGACGCAAGAGCATGAAGCAACGGATGAGCTAGATTTACAATTTTTACTGGATATTGATTTAGCAATTTTAGCGGCAGGACCACAGCGTTTTGCGGAATATGAACAGCAGATCCAGCAGGAATATGCTTGGGTAGATCCAGATGTTTACTCCATTAAACGAAAAGAAGTTCTCGCACATTTTTATCAGACTGAACCGCTGTATCAAACGGAATATTTTCAACAGAATTTTGAGCAAAAAGCGAAGCAAAATTTAAATCGAATATTAAACATTTAGAATTGAGAGAATCATGGACCAGCTAATTCAAACATTGAAAGAGCTAGCGAAACAGCATCCGTTAGAAAAATATTTTATATGGGAGTTGCCAGAAAGTAATCCATTACCAGTCCCCGTGCATCTTGCCTCCATATTTGAGCAAAATATTTATTTAAAACATAATTTCAATTCTTTATTGAATTCAGACGATTTAGCTGGTCGGTACTGGTTGATTCAAGAGTGGGGAGGCATACGTTCTTTTAAGCAAAATCCTAAAAATGACCTGTTATTGCTTAAATTTGAAAGTGAACTTACAAAAGGTGCTTTAACAAGAACTACTTTTTCAGTGATCTCTTCTTTATCAAAAGTCGCATCCTTTATGGATCATCGGGCTTATGCAGTTTATGATTCCAGAGTCATTTATTCTTTAAACTGGTTGTTATTTAAATATTCCACATTAAAAGAATTTTATCCTCAGCCGATTGGAAGGAATGCTGATATAACTCAATATGAACTTAATACGATTTTTAATTTGTTTGATGGTCCTGTGAACTATAAAACTCACCGCATTGCTTATCATGATTATTGCCAATTAATGAAAAAATTATCGATGGAAGTGTATGCTAAGAGTGAGCCGTATTGGGCTGAAATGCTTTTGTTTATCCTTGCACCAAAATATATTGTGAATGATATAAAAAGTTCATTACAGATAGCATTAAAATGCTAGAAAGAAATGAGTTTTTTGGCGATTAAAAAAGGGAGCAAATAGCTCCCTTTGCTTTTTCTTTTCTTACTTAAAGAAATAACCCGTTTCAGGCGAGCTGGCATTGGCCATACGCTTACGCGGCATACGACCCGCTAAAAACGCTTCACGACCTGCTTCAACGGCTTTTTTCATGGCAGAAGCCATTAAAATTGGATTTTGAGCCGCAGCAATCGCCGTGTTCATCAGTACGCCGTCACAGCCAAGTTCCATTGCAATGGCAGCATCACTGGCAGTACCCACACCAGCATCCACCAGCACAGGAACTTTAGCGTTTTCTTTGATGATAGAAATGGTATGTGGATTCAAAATACCGAGACCTGAACCAATCAAACTGCCCAAAGGCATGATTGCAACACAACCCATGCTTTCAAGTTCTTGCGCAACAATCGGATCATCCGAGGTATAGACCATGATTTCAAAACCATCATCAATCAAGGTCTGCGCTGCTTTAAGCGTTGCTGTCACATTAGGGTACAAGGTTTTTTCATCACCGAGCACTTCCAGTTTTACCAGATTGTGACCATCAAGTAGCTCACGAGCCAGCATACAGGTACGAATTGCACTATCTGCATCAAAACAGCCAGCAGTATTCGGTAGAATGGTGTATTTCTCTGGTGGAATCACTGAAAGCAGATTCGGCTGATCGGCATGTTGTCCGATATTCACACGACGAATCGCAACGGTGACAATTTCTGCACCACTTGCTTGAATGGCTAAGTCGGTTTCATTTAAATCTTTATATTTACCAGTTCCAACCAATAAACGTGATTGAAAAGTACGAGAACCGATAATTAAAGGGGAATCTTGCATGGGCTTACTCCATTTTTAGCCAATTAGCCGCCACCAACAGCTTGAATAATTTCAATACGATCTTCAGGAGCAATCAATGTCTGCTCAAGTCTACTTTTCGGAATAATCTGTTGGTTCTTTTCTACAGCAAAACGTTTGCCTTCAAGCGTCAGGCTTTGAATGAGTTGCTGCAGATTTTCACAAGACGTGTCTGTTGACTCGCCGTTTAAATAGATATGCATGATAAATCCTTATTTCGCATGCTTGATCGCTTGCCATGCGAGCATGACCCAGCCCGCGATCATAAATGCACCGCCAATTGGGGTGATGGCACCTAAGATTCTAGGCAAACCAAGCGCCATAATGTACAACGAACCACAGAAAAAGATGATGCCAATTTGGATCAAAATATAAGGAATTTTTATCGGGAATGTTGCAGTGGTTTTATGTAGGACACCTAAAATCAGTAACCCAATCGCATGATAGAAAAAGTACTGGGTTGCTGTATTCCACCAAGCCAGTTGATCTGGTGTGGCAAAAGATTTGAGGCCATGGGCACCGAAAGCGCCTAACATCACTGCAAGCGCAAGATTAAGCGCCGAGACTGCTATCCACATAATGAGAATGGAACTAGAAACTTGATGAACAAAGTTAACATATTCGTGTGTTTAAACAAAGCTAGATAAAACAAAAGGGCATGAAAGCCCTTGTGTTTGATTTAATCTTAACTCGCAGACATGGCGGTTTTGATTTTTTCCATGGCATTTTTTTCTAGCTGGCGAATACGTTCTGCTGAAACGTTGTATTCTGCAGCCAGCTCATGCAAAGTGGATTTGTCATCATCTAACCAGCGGCGCTGTAAAATATTACGAGAGCGATCATCAAGCTGATCCATCGCTTCATGCAAGGCAGAAGTGCTTTGCTCTTCGTAATCTTCCTCTTCGACCAGGCGAGCCGGATCATAACGGTTATCTTCAAGATACAATGCAGGCGCTGTATGCGGGGTATCGTCATCATCGTCGCCTTGTGCCTCAAATGCAGCATCATAAGCGGTTAAGCGACCTTCCATTTCTAACACCTGTTCTGGTGTTACATTTAAATCGTTGGCAATCGATTGAGCCTCTTCCAGTGTTAATCGTTTGCTTGATTTCTTGAGGCTACGTAAGTTAAAGAACAGTTTACGTTGCGCCTTGGTGGTTGCAATTTTGACGATACGCCAGTTACGAATCACATATTCGTGAATCTCGGCTTTAATCCAGTGCACGGCAAAAGAAACTAAGCGAACACCCATATTTGGATCGAAGCGTTTTACCGCTTTCATGAGTCCAAGGTTACCTTCTTGAATGAGATCGCCTTGTGGCAATCCGTAACCTGCATAGCTACGTGCAATATGTACGACAAAGCGGAGGTGTGACATTACCAGCAGTTTGGCAGCATCAAGGTCTTGGTCATAATAATAACGCTCAGCAAGTTCTTTTTCCTGCTCGGCCGTTAGAATTGGAATTTGATTGACAGTACTGATATATGCACCAAGATTTACGCCTGGCGCAGACAATGACAGGGGCATCAATTGATTGCTGCTGTCAGTAGTCATGGAGTCTCCTTATAGGATGATATTTAAGTCAACAATTTCATCTTAATGCGAATGTTCTTCATCACTAAGGAAATTTGAGTATAGAAATGTAAAGTAAACTATTTTATCTTTACCAAGAGTTTAGCAAAGAATTACATAGATTCAATTAAATAGTGAAATTCATTATCCGAAATTTTTTGTGTCTGGCACTGAAGTTGCTGAATTTGGCAATATCGTGTTACATCAATTTCACTATGCGGATCAGATGATTTCAATAAAAATTGTTTTGAGCCGTCCGATTTTTTTAAAGCACGTTTTAACATCAGTAGCGGCATTGGGCAGGGTTGTCCCAGTGCATCAATAATTTCAGGGGAATTCGGTATACCAGTCATAATCATTTAAATTGTTTCATTCAAACGCATCTTAACAAATTTTCGCGTAATTTTTGTGAGAAAAATTCCATTAAAAAAACAGCTAAATTATTGAAAAAAACAGATAGAACCAATGGAAATAACTAAAAATAATCCTATTAATTGTCATAAACCCGTGATAAGCTCGATGCGTTTTAGGAAGAGTTTAATACAACATTAATGTAATAAACCCTATAACAAATGGATGTAACCGGAAATTGTTGATAGTTTTACAGAATGATTACAAGCTTTAAAATTATAAATATTTTAAAACCTTGTTGGCTCTGCTGTTTGCAACACCGGAAGGTCCTTATCTTTCAATATCTGAGGATTGACTTATGACAGCTCGTGAACAAGGCGTAGTAAAGTGGTTTAACGACACTAAAGGCTTTGGTTTTATTCAGCGTAATGGTGGTGATGACGTATTCGTTCATTTCCGCGCAATTATGGGCGATGGCCACCGTTCTTTACGTGACGGCCAACGTGTAGAATTCAGTGTTGTTCAAGGACAAAAAGGTTTCCAAGCTGAAAACGTTCAGCCTTTAGACTAATTTGTTGCCTTAACGCAATATAAAAACGCTCCAATGTAATTTGGGGCGTTTTTGTTTATAATAGCCACTTTCTTTTGGTCATTGATGGTTCGAGAGCATATATGACATCTGGTTTTGAAACCTTAAATTTACATCCGCAGTTGAAGAAAGCGATTGATGCTTTGGGTTTTACAAAAATGACCCCAATTCAGCAGAAGGTTTTAAAATATACATTAGCAGGGCATGATGCCATTGGTCGGGCGCAAACGGGTACGGGTAAAACTGCTGCCTTCTTGATTAGCGTGATCAACGATCTGTTAAATAATCCGGTTCAAGAACAGCGTTTTCGTGGTGAGCCACGTGCGTTAATTTTAGCGCCAACTCGAGAGTTAGCGTTACAGATCGAAAGTGATGCACAAGCATTAACGAAATTTTCAAATTTGCATCTGGTCACTTTGTTGGGTGGTGTGGATTTTGATAAACAAAAGAAAATGTTGGACCGTAATTTTGTCGATATTATTGTGGCCACACCAGGTCGTTTAATTGATTTTGTCGAGCAAAAAGAAGTCTGGTTAGACAAAATTGAATTCTTGGTGATTGACGAAGCGGATCGTTTGCTCGATATGGGCTTTATCCCGTCAGTGAAGAGAATTGTTCGTTTTTCACCGTTTAAAGAGCAGCGTCAAACCCTGATGTTCTCTGCGACATTTAGCTATGATGTGCTTAATCTTGCACGTCAATGGTTGTTTGAGCCTGTAACTGTAGAAATCGAGCCTGAGCAAAAGACCAATAACGATGTTGAGCAACGTGTTTATGTGGTTGCGAAAGAAGATAAATACAAGCTCTTGCAAGAAATCCTGCGCGAAGAACCGATTGATAAAGTGATGATCTTTGCTAACCGTCGTGATCAGGTGCGTCGTTTGTATGATCATTTAAAGCGTGATGGTTATCGTGTTGGTATGTTATCGGGTGAAATCGCACAAGATAAGCGTCTGAAGATGCTGGATCAATTCAAGCAAGGTAAGAACAATATCATGATCGCGACCGATGTCGCAGGTCGTGGCATCCATGTCGATGGTGTTTCGCATGTGATTAATTTTACCCTGCCTGAACAGTCGGATGATTATGTTCATCGTATCGGGCGTACAGGTCGTGCGGGTGCACAAGGCGTGAGTATCAGCTTCCTGTCGGAAGATGATGCTTTCTATTTGCCTGAAATTGAAAAAGCGATTGGTAAGAAATTGCCTTTAACGCGTTTAGAAGGGTATTGCTAAGTCTTAATATGTTTGATTAAGACCAAAAGATTGCTTCTAAAAAAAGGCCAAATCATTCCGTGATTTGGCCTTTTTGATTATTTAGTAAGATTTACTACCCAAATTACACAAAAGACTAAAGATTTTTTTATAATTCCTGTGATTAGTTGCTGAATTGAAATAAATCAACATGTAGAATATGGCGCATTACCTGGGAGGATATTATGGCTCTAATCTCAATGCGCCAGCTCTTGGATCACGCTGCAGAATATAACTACGGCGTACCAGCGTTTAACGTAAACAACTTAGAACAAATGCGTGCAATCATGCTCGCTGCGGATGCAACAAATTCACCTGTAATCGTGCAAGCTTCGGCTGGTGCGCGTAAATATGCAGGTGCGCCTTTCTTACGTCACCTTATTTTAGCTGCAATTGAAGAGTGGCCACATATTCCAGTGGTAATGCATCAAGATCATGGTACAAGTCCAGATGTTTGCCAACGTTCGATCCAGTTGGGCTTCAGCTCAGTGATGATGGATGGTTCATTGGGTGCAGATGGTAAGACACCAACAACCTATGATTATAACGTTGATGTAACCCGTCGCGTGGTTGCAATGGCGCATGCTTGTGGTGTTTCTGTTGAAGGTGAGATTGGTTGCCTGGGTAGCCTTGAAACCGGTATGGCAGGTGAGGAAGATGGTGTAGGCGCTGAAGGCGTACTCGATCATTCTCAATTACTGACTTCTGTTGAAGAAGCGACCCAGTTCGTGGCAGATACCAATGTCGATGCTTTAGCAATTGCTGTTGGTACTTCACACGGTGCATATAAGTTTACTCGTCCGCCTACAGGCGATATTCTTGCAATTGACCGTATCAAAGAAATTCATGCTGCATTGCCAAACACGCATCTTGTAATGCATGGTTCAAGTTCTGTGCCGCAAGAATGGTTAGCTGTGATTAACCAGTACGGTGGTGATATTAAAGAAACTTATGGTGTGCCTGTAGATCAGCTGGTTGAAGCGATTAAACATGGTGTGCGTAAGATTAATATTGACACCGATTTACGTTTGGCTTCTACGGGTGCAATGCGTCGTATGATGGCAGAAAAACCAAGTGAATTTGATCCACGTAAATTCTTTGGCGAAACTGTTGAAGCAATGAAAGAAATCTGTGTTGCGCGTTACGAAGCATTTGGTACCGCAGGGCATGCAGACAAGATTCGTCCAATTTCTTTAGAGAAAATGGTTGATCGTTACAAATAATTCATTTGTAACGCATAAAAAAATAGCGGCCAGTGCCGCTATTTTTTATGTCCTTTTTTTGCAAAAATAAAATGCCAGCACGCGGCTGGCATTCTACCTGAGCTTAGCTTACTTTTTTTGCTGAGCTTTAGAGTCTAGATTGGCGTCTTTGATTTCGACATAGGCATTGGCGCGAAGTTCACGCATCCAGCTGTCGACTTCAGTATCAAACTGACGTTCACCCAGAATTTGACGTGCCATACGTTCTTGCACTTCTTTGGTCATGTCTTGTTGGCGAGTGTCTGTTACTTGAAGGATATGCCAGCCGAATTGGCTCTGGAACGGTTGGCTGACTTGACCAACAGGAGTTTCCTTCATGACTTTTTCAAATTCAGGCACCATTACACCAGGACTAACCCAACCTAAGCTACCACCATCACGTGCTGAACCTGTATCATTTGAATAGGTTGCGGCCAAGGTTGCGAAATCATCACCGGCTTTAGCACGTTTGTATAGGCTATCAATCATTTGCTTGGCACGATCCAGACTCACTACTTCAGAAGGCTGAATCAGAATGTGACGCGTCTGATATTGTGGAACCAGTGCTTTTTGATCATTCTGTTTACGTTCAAGTAACTTTAATACGTGTATGCCATCACGTACGTTGATCAGTTCGGTTGTTTGTCCTACTTGAAGTGGCGTGATACGTGCTGCGAGTTCTGTCGGAATCTCTGATAATGAACGGAAGCCCATATCAAGACCATCGACTTTTACAGCACCGGTCGAAAGTTTGCTGCTGATGGCTTTAGGGTCATCACTGGTTGACAGTGATTGTTTGACCTGTTGAGCAATTTGTTGAACCTCATTGGTATTATCGCCAGAAATACGCATATGGATCACGTGAACCTGTGTACCGAGTGCAGCTTGACCTTCTGGAGATTTCAGGAAGTTTTCAACATCATGATCACTAATCTTGATACGTGACATGACTTGCTGTTGGCGTAAGCGGCCAATTGCAAGATCTTCTGCAACACGATTACGCAAGTTTTCATAAGTCCCAGGCGCGATAGCGTCTAACTTTTGCTGAAACGCTTCGAGTGAGTTGGCGCCAGATTGATTTGCAACTTTCAGCACTGCAGCATTTAAGGTTTTTTCATCCGCTTTAATACCGTAACGCTTAACCTGTTCAAGCTGGGCTTGACGGACAATCAGCTGGTCTAAAACCTGCATTTGCAAGTATTGTTGCGGTGGAACTGTTTTGTTTTGTGCTTTTAATTGATGTTCTGTTTCAGCAACACCTTGTTCTAAATCACTTTTAAGAATGACACTATTATCCACAATTGCAACAACCTCATCCGTTGGTTGAGCAAAGCTTTGCATTGATGAAGAAATTAGGGCAGCGAGAACAGTGGCTCTAAAGATATGTTGAAAAGGTTTTATCTTCATTAACGTTGTGTCCAAGATTGATTAATTTTGTTGAAACCTAAAACTCTATTCTCCAGAAGTGAAGCGAGCTTATTGTTTAAAGCACCAAGACCTTTTAGTGTGAATTCAGCCATAACCGCATTCTTTTTACGAACTCCCGGAGTATTTGGATCATCCAGATCGTTATAGTAAGAACGGCCATAGACTGACACAGCCCAACAACAAGATTCATAATTTACGCCAAGTAAATATTCACGCATCACGTTGTTGTCGATGTCGTATTGAGCATGCCCCATAATACGCCAATTGTCTTTTACAGGTTGTATAAAGGATGCAACCACTTGGTCATATGAATCTTGACGATCGGTAATCTCTTTGCGATAGAAATAACCTAAGTTATATAGATTGCCTTTATCACCTGTGTAGTAAGCTTGGAAATCGCGTTGGGCATTGTCACCATTTGACATCCAGGCGGCATTTGAGCTGATCGTAACGTTCTGGTTGAGCTGGCTAGACAGGCTGACGATAGGGCCGGTACGGCGTTGGGTATCAAACTCATCCAGTTTTTCATTTAGGCTGACACGACGATCACTAAAATAATAACTTTGTCCGACACTGGCTTTAATGCGTTCTAAACCTTCAGTATCTAAAAGGCTATAAGTGACCCCTAGTGACAGGAAGTTGTTGTCATCTAAGCGGTCATGACCATAGAAACGGTAAGGGTTAAATAATTGATCATAGTTAATTGACGCAGAAGTTGAGTCAAAGTTTGGATGATCATCCTGTTTTTTATACGGTGAATAAGCATAAAAAGCACGGGGTGAAATGCTTTGTAGATACTTGCCGTCTTTTTCAAAGGTCATCCCTGTAGCAAGTGTGAACTGAGGAACAACAACTGATTTTTCTAAATCATCTGAAGATGATAATCCGCGACCTTCTTTTGAATCCTGGTCGAAGAAGGTATTGATGCTACGAACAGAAACTTCTGGTACCACATAGAACCATGATGGGGTCAGGTAGTTGTATCGAACAGCAAACTGGTTATAGATACGGGTACCACTGGATTCTAGTGCAGAACCATCTTCAATTGATTTCTTGAAGTATGCGGTATCGTTATTAAATTCATACTGAAGACCTTGTGGATCACCAGTGACATAATTTAATAAGAATTGTGGCAATCGCGCGTAAGGTTTATCTGCATCTTTAATGGTTTTATCCAGTGTCTGGAAGTCTTCAACTTTTAATTGCGCTCTAAGACCTGGGATGCCATTGCCATAATTGAGTTCCCAGGCACGACGTAAATTTAGATCTGTACGAGTGTTGGGGTTGTTATTGAAATCTGAGAAATAGTCTTTATCTGATGCGTAGTTATATTCCAGATTGGTTGACCATTGATCGTTAATTCTCCAGTTGTGAAGAAAATGCAGGTCTTCACGGTCCTGGTCATCATATTGATTATCTTGAGCAATATAACCACCCCAAATACGACCTGAACCGAAGTTTTCAGTCATATAGCGGAATTCGGCATCTAATTTGGCACCACGTTTACTCATAAAGCTTGGCGTAAGCGTAAGGTCGTAATTCGGTGCAAGGTTGAGATAAACCGGTGCAGCAAGTTGAGCGCCACCATCATTACTATAGCCAAAGTTTGGGCTGAGTAAACCTGTGGTGCGGCGGTCATCGATTGGAAAGTTGAAATACGGGACGGCAAGGACGGGTACATCTTTTACGTAAAATTTTGTACCACGGGTCACACCACGACCTGTATCCTGATTTAACTCAATTTCTTTGGCCTGAATTTTCCATGCAGGTTTTTGTTCTGGTGGACATGCGGTATAACTCGCATCTTTAAAGATCACCAGATTCTCATTGGCACGTTTGATCTGGGTGGCATGACCATGTGCATGTTGTTGTTCGGAGATATAGAAACTGTTATTTAAATCCCCAGTCTGGGTCTTTAAATTATAGTCAATCGCATCACTTTGGGTGAGCAGGCCAGATTGCGCAAGTTGTACACGGCCTTCGGCATTGGCATGCGTTTGGGTCGAGTCAATCGTAACTTGGTCGGCACGAATAGTGCGACCTTCTTGATCAATGACTACGTTACCCTGCAAAACAGAGTCACCTGCTGGATTATAATGTCCATAATCCGCTGTAATCACGGAGGTGGTTGTACTTGCATCGCCTGCCTTGGTTTCGGGATTAATCGGCGTAACCCAAGTGCCTTGGCAAAAAGAGGAGCTTAAATAGCGGTTGTCGCGCAATTGTGCTTCTGGTGCAGATTTGTCTACGTAATATTGCTGGAAAAAACTTTCTCCAGGATAACTTTCCTGATCTTGCTGTCCTTGATTTCGAATGGCTGCTTTGAGCTGTTTGTTGTCAAGCGTAGAGACAGCATCAGCTGGTGCCGCGAAACTGGATTGAATCGAGCCGCCGCACAAGAGTGTCAAAATAGCTGTTGCTAAAGGATTAAATTTAAACTGATGTTTCATTGTCTCATTAACCAGTACGCTAATTCACAATTAATTATTGTCGCATCATAGAGAAAAAGTTGATAAGTGGCTACACTTAAGCTTTCAAAATCTCAGCTAGTTTTAGATTTTATTGCAAATGAATACACAACGTGAACAATTGATACAAACTTGGCTTCAAGCCACTCTCCAATCTGATCAGTTCGAGATCAACTTTTTAGCAGGAGATGCAAGCTTTCGTCGTTATGCGCGAATTAAGTTACAAAACAAAACATATATGCTCATGGACGCGCCGCCTGAAAAAGAAGATTGTGCACCATTTGTAAATATCGATGAGTTCTTTGACAAAAATGGTGTGCGTGTTCCGCATATCGTTGCTAAAGACCTGACATTGGGTTTATTGCTTCTGGAAGATTTTGGTGATGTGGTGCTATCAACATTACTGAATGATAAGACAGTAGATGAGTACTATGCGCAAAGCTTTAAACAGTTGATTGAACTGCAACAGGTGGATGGGCAGGCTCATTTACCGGCTTATTCTTATGAAAAGCTCATGACAGAAATGCGTTTGCTGACAGAATGGATGTTGCCTTCATTAAATATTCAACCAACAGAGCAGCAGCTAGAAACCATTGAGCAAGCGTTTGACTTTCTGGCAATTGAAGCGACTCAACAGCCACAAGTGATTGTACATCGTGATTTTCACAGTCGTAATCTGATGAAAATTGAAGGTGAACAGGAACTGGGTGTGATTGATTTTCAAGATGCGGTGGTTGGTGCGGATACGTATGATCTGATTTCGATTACCCGTGATGCCTATGTACAGTGGAATGCTGAACGTGTGTATCAATGGTTTGAAGTGTTCTATAACTTGTTGCCAGCTTCTGCCAAAGAAAATCGTAGTTTTGAGCAGTTTAAACGTGATGCCGACCTGATGGCGATTCAGCGTCATATCAAGATTTTAGGCATTTTTGTACGTCTGTTTGAACGTGATGGTAAATCAGGCTATTTAAAAGATTTACCACGTGTAATGTGGTACTTGCTTGAAGAAAGCCAAGGCTATGATGAGTTGAATGAGTTTATGCAATTTATCCGTGATGTGGTGATGCCTAAGTTTATTGCCAAATACGGTGATTATGAGGTTGCAGCATAATGAAAGCGATGATTCTTGCCGCAGGCTTAGGTAATCGCATGCGTCCACTGACGTTGCATACGCCGAAGCCTTTGCTGGAAGTGGGCGGAAAACCGCTGATTGTCTGGCATATTGAAAAACTGCAGAAGATTGGTGTCACCGAAATTGTGATTAATACCGCGTGGTTAGGTGATAAGTTGGTGGCCGCCCTAGGAGATGGTTTTCAATTTGGTGTGACAATCTTGTGGTCACACGAAGGTGAAGGGCTGGAAACAGCGGGCGGTATCATCAATGCCTTGCCATTATTGGGTGATGAGCCGTTCATTCTGGTGAATGGTGATGTCTGGACCACCATGGACTTTTCGTCATTACTGAATGTTCGGTTAGGAGAGAAGCAAGCGCATTTGGTCTTGGTCGAAAACCCGCCTCAACATCCAAAAGGAGACTTCATCCTGGCCAATGATTTGGCTTATACTTTTGAGCAAGAGCAGTTAGGGGAAGCCTTAACTTATAGTGGTGTGGCTGTTATAGCACCGCACATGTTTACTGGGCTAGAGCATGGCAAGCGGCCATTGGCACCGTTGTTGAAACAGGCGATGCAACAGCAGCACGTTTCAGCAGAAAAGATGCAGGCGATCTGGGTCGATGTCGGGACACCTGAGCGTCTAGAGCAGCTTGATCAGCAGATCAAGCAAGGTGCGTTTGCATAATAAAAATTGCTTTGTCTATCTTGGATTTGCCTAAGAAAAGACAAAAACTTAATGGATTGTGCAGTTTATCATGTCTGTAAATGATTAACTGCATAATCGTTCAACAAGTCCTACTGTGCCTTGTATCAGAAATCGGTATACTGCACAGCAAATTTATCGAGATGTTGCACTGTTATGCATCCTTTTTTTCAAGAATTAAAGCAAGGTAGTCAAGCTCTGGGTCTGAACCTGAGTGAGGACGCCCTAACACTCTTATTGAAATATCAAGATGCGCTGGTGCTGTGGAATAAGGCCTATAATTTAACGGCGATTCGTGACCCGAAAGAAATGCTGGTTAAACATTTATTAGATAGCTTAAGTATCTTGAATGATTTACCTCAAGGTCGTTTATTAGATGTAGGGACTGGCGGTGGAATGCCGGGCATGATCATTGCATTATGTCAGCCAGAACGTTCTTGCGTGCTGCTGGATTCGAACGGGAAAAAGATCCGGTTCCTGAAGCAGTTTATTGCTGATTTGAAACTGCAAAATGTCATTGCCGTTCAGACACGTGTTGAAAATGAAGATAGTATTGGTGAGCTTGGTCAGTTCGATGTCATTACAAGTCGCGCATTTGCGTCTTTGACTGACTTTGTCGATGCAGCACAACCATATATGCATGAGCAGAGTATTATTGCTGCAATGAAAGGCTTGATTCCAGCTGATGAAATTGAGCAAATGAAAAATGAGTATTCATGTAAGATCATTGAACTTCGTGTCCCGAGATTAGATGAACAACGTCATTTACTTTTACTTCAACGTATTCAATAAAAATATTAAGGGTAATCATGGCTCAAATTATTGCGATTGCAAACCAAAAAGGTGGTGTAGGGAAAACCACGACAGCAGTCAATCTTGCTGCCTCTTTGGCGATCTTAAAAAAACGTGTCTTGTTGGTTGATATGGACTCACAAGGGAATGCCACCATGGGGTCTGGCATTCAAAAGAATGATTTACTGTACTCGGTGACAGATGTGTTGCTGGGTGAAGTGCCGATTGAAACTGCGATTCAAAAAGCAGAAGTCGGTTATAAGGTTTTAGGTGCAAACCGTGAACTTGCTGGGGTAGAACTGGCCATTGCAGAGCAGGAAGGGCGTGAATTTATTCTGAAAAATGCACTGCAAGAAGTCGCTTCTGCTTTTGATTATATTATTGTTGATTGCGCACCAAGCTTAAGTTTGATTACGGTCAATGCTTTGGCTGCCGTGAATGGCGTGATTATTCCAATGCAATGTGAGTACTATGCACTGGAAGGCTTGGCTGACCTGACACAAACCATTGACCGTATACAAAAAGCCCTGAATCCAAACTTGGAAATTGTAGGGGTATTACGTACCATGTATGACGCTCGTAATGCATTGACACGTGATGTCTCTGCCGAGTTAGAGCAATATTTTGGTAAAAAGCTATACGAGACCGTGATTCCGCGGAATATCCGTTTGGCGGAAGCACCAGCTCATGGTTTACCTGTGATCTATTTTGAGAAAAGTTCTAAAGGCGCAGTTTCATATTTGAATCTCGCTGCAGAAATATTGAAGAAAAGTAAAGTGAAAAAAGGAAGTGCTGTATGAGCATCAAAAAACGCGGATTGGCTAAAGGTCGTGGTTTAGATGCGCTATTAGGTTCAATTCAGAAAGAGAAATTGCAACTTGAAGCACAGGCCTTGGACCATGGTCAACTCAAGCAGATTGATGTCAATTTATTAAAGCGTGGTGAATATCAGCCACGTCGCTTTATTCATGAACAAGACTTACAAGAGCTTGCAGCATCGATTGAAAAACATGGTGTCATGCAGCCGA
Organism: Acinetobacter calcoaceticus; assembly: GCF_051947995.1. GTDB lineage: Bacteria > Pseudomonadota > Gammaproteobacteria > Pseudomonadales > Moraxellaceae > Acinetobacter. The sequence continues at coordinate 151,122 of NZ_JBLVVH010000003.1, forward strand.
TTGTGATTCGTCCTGTTGAGGATGAACAGCATCCATACGAAATTATTGCGGGTGAGCGTCGTTGGCGCGCTGCCCAGTTGGCAGGACTGACTGAAATTCCTGCAATTGTCCGTGATCTGAATGATCAGGTTGCCATTGCTTTAGCGTTAATTGAAAACATTCAGCGTCAGGATTTAAATCCGATTGATCAGGCAATGGCCTTACAGCGTTTCCATGACGAGTTTGGTTTAAGTCATCAGGAAATCGCTGATACCGTCGGCAAGGCGCGTACCACGGTCAGTAATTTATTACGTCTTTTAAGCCTCGCAGATCCGATTAAAGACCTGATGCAACAGGGTCAAATTGATATGGGACATGCACGTGCCATTCTTGCGTTAAAAACCAAAGACCAGATTTCAGTGGCGCAAATCGTGATTGAAAAAGGCTTGTCGGTACGTCAAACTGAACAGTTAGTACGTGAGTGGAGTGAACCAAAACCTGAAAAGGAAAAGGCGCAGCTTTCTCCTGACATTGAACAATTGACACAGAAACTCTCAGAGCGTTTCGGAGCAAATGTCAAAATTGACCATAACCAGAAAGGTAAAGGAAAAATGGTCATTCACTATCACTCATTGGATGAGTTGGATGGAATCCTCAATATTTGTTTGCCTAACTAATATTTAGGATACGTCCTTTTATATTTTAAATATTATTGGGGAATAATATGTGGGAACTTGTGAAAGCGGGTGGCTGGTTAATGCTGCCCCTTATTCTGTCATCAATTTTTACGGTTGCGATTACGATTGAACGATATATTCGTTTAAAGCGATCACAAGTTTTACCTCAGGCCTTACTGGTTAATGCAACAGATGCTGACACGGTAATTGCCCAGCTTGAGCAAGATGGAGCTTTAAAAAGTCCACTCGGACGCATTTTAAAAGCAGGTTATGATCATCAGGCACAAGGTGAACAATTTGCACGTGCGCAAATGGAAGCAACTGCTTCACAAGAAATCGGCGCACTCGAAAAAAATATTAATTTTCTTGGGACTTTAAGTGCAATTGCACCTTTGCTGGGTTTGCTGGGTACGGTGCTGGGAATTATCGAATCTTTCCTTGTGATTGATGTGGGCTCTGCGGGCAATGCCAGCATGATGATGCCCGGCATTTCAAAAGCCTTGATTACGACCGCAGTGGGGATGCTGATTGCGATTCCTGCCATGATTGCCTATCGTTATTTTCAACGTGTCGTGCATGAATATATTGCAGAGCTGGAACAGCAATCGACTTTGTTTCATGCTGCGCTTTTCTATAAAAAAGCGTCTCCTTTACAAGAACACCGTCGCGCAAGCTGAGCCGAGGTGGCATCATGAAATTTAAACGTTCTCAAGTTGAAGATATTCATATTAATTTGACACCAATGATTGACTGTTTGTTATTTATTTTGGTGTTTTTATTATTATCCACGACTTTTAGTCAGCAAAGTCGTATAAATCTGACACTGCCTGATGCGCAAGGGGTTCCGCCTAAACAGTTCGATCATAAAATTGAAATCATGGTAGACTCCACAGGGCATTATTCTGTGAATGGTCAGGCATTATCCAGTAAAGATATTGCTGATTTAAGTACGGCCATCAAGCAGGTGGCACAAGATCGTCGCGATTTGATGTTTATTATTGCTGCTGATGCAAAAGCCACTCATCAAGACGTGATTCGGGTGATGGATGTGGCTGGTCAGCTCGGCTTCGTCAACGTCAATATCAGCACTAAAGTTCCAACTAGAGGTTTTACTGAGTGAATCAAGATTTTAAGGTTTATGTCCGCTTAATATCATATTTAAAATCTTATTGGGGCGTTGCCTTATTTGTCTTGCTTGGTTTTGGTATCAATGCTGCCACAGAAGTCTCTGTGGCAAAGTTGCTGAAATACATTATCGATGCAATTCAAAATGGTAGTCGAGAGAATCTGGACTGGTTTCCTGCGCTGATTGTCTTGCTCATGTTCTTCCGTGGCGTAGGTTTGTTCCTCGGTGGATATTTCTCGGCGGTGATTTCCCGTAGTCTGGTATTCAGCATTCGTCAGGAAGTTTATGCAAAGCTTTTAAGACTGCCAGCTCAGTATTATCTCGATAACAGTGCCGGTCATATCAGCGCAAAGCTGATGTATAACGTTGAGCAGCTTACCGCAGCATCTTCTGAGTCTTTGCAGACTTTGATTAAAGACGGTTTGATTGTGATTGGCCTATTGAGTTATCTACTCTATACCAACTGGCGTTTAACCCTATGTATCGTGGTTTTCATGCCGTTTATTGGTATTTTGGTCAGAATCGCATCGAAAAAGATGCGTAAGCTCTCGATTCAGGTGCAAAATACCATGGGTGATGTCAACCATGTGGTACAAGAAACCATTACTGCAAACTCGGTAGTGAAGAGCTTTACTGGTGAAGCGTTTGAGCAGAAGCGCTTTTATAAGTCATCTGAAGAAAACTTACGTCGCGGCCTGAAAATGGTCGTGGTACAAAATATTAACAGTCCAATCATTCAGCTGTTGTTGTCGATGGCGATGGCAATCATTCTCTGGTTGGCACTCCGTCCACAGGTGTTTGGCGATACCTCTGCGGGTGAGTTCATTTCATTCATTACCGCTGCGGGTTTGATCTCTAAACCTGTCAAGAATTTGACCGATATCAATGAAAAATTGCAACGTGGTCTGGCTGCAGCACACTCGGTATTTGAGTTATTGGATTTACCTGAAGAAGTGAATAATGGTCAGTTGAAGCCAGTTTTAAAAGGCAATATTCAATTTGATCATGCCAACTTACGTTATGAAGATGGTACCCATGCAATTAAAGATTTGTCTTTAACCATCAAGGCGGGACAAACAGTCGCACTGGTGGGGCGTTCAGGCGCAGGTAAGACCTCGCTGGTCAATATGTTGCCACGTTTTCAAGAGTTGAGCGAAGGTCAGATTTATTATGATGGCATTGCGGTCAAAGAAATTGAGCTGGCTTATTTACGCTCTCAAATTGCCACAGTGAATCAGCAGGTTGTACTATTTAACCGCTCGGTACGCGACAATATTGCGTATGGTCAATTACAAGATTCAAGTGATGAACAGGTGATTGCGGCAGCAAAAGCAGCCTATGCCCATGACTTCATCATGAATCTGCCACAAGGCTATGACACCATTCTGGGTGCGCAGGGCTTAAACCTTTCTGGTGGTCAGCGTCAACGTATTGCGATTGCCCGTGCCATTCTTAAAGATTCGCCAATCTTGATTCTTGATGAGGCAACCAGTGCACTGGATAATGAATCTGAATATTTTATCCAGCAAGCATTTGATGAGGCAATGCAGGGTCGTACCACGATTGTGATTGCCCATCGTTTATCCACCGTGGAAAATGCCGATCTGATTGTGGTGATGGACAAAGGCCAGATTATTGAGCAAGGTACCCACGCTGAGCTGTTGGCCAAGCATGGTATGTATTATCAATTACATCAACGCAATTTTGAGGAAGACTAAGCATGTCGATGGCGCAACGTATACAGGATGCTTGGAATGAACAGGCTTCATGGTTGGTGGTGTTGCGCCCACTGTCATGGTTATATCGATTGGGTTTCTGTACCAATCAGGCGCTTTATCAAAAGGGTCTGAAAAAAGTCTATAAAGCTCCTGTTCCGGTCATGGTCATTGGCAATATCACAGTTGGTGGTAGTGGTAAAACCCCTTTGCTGATTCAGTTGGTGAAGCACTTACAACAACAGGGAGTCCGGGTCGGCGTGATCAGTCGGGGCTATGGGGCTGAAGGCCCATTTCCGCTTTTGGTCAGTCAAACATCAGAACCGGATATTGCTGGCGATGAACCTTGTCTGATTGTCCAGTCGACTCAGGTACCTATGGCTGTTGGTCCCAATCGACAGGCTGCAATTGAACTCTTACTGCAAAATGAGCAGCTTGATCTGATTATTAGTGATGATGGTTTACAGCATTGGGCTTTAGCCCGCGATATAGAATGGATTGTGCTGGATCAGAATCGCGGTCTGGGGAATGAGAAACTGTTGCCGGAAGGTTATTTAAGAGAACCTAAATCACGCCTAAACCATAGTACGGTGATTGAACATACCAAAGCGGCACAACCTCGGCAGAATATGCATCTGGAAGTGGGTCAGCCTTATCTGCTAAATCCTCATATGAATACACCTTGGTTTGAGCCAAAACAGTATTTTAATGCGGTGGTCGGTATTGGTTTTCCCCAACGGTTTTACCAGACATTGAATAAGCTCGGGGTTGATCAGTATCAGGCGCATGAATTTCCCGATCATCATGATTATGAAATCGCTGATCTAAGCTTTGATAATCCCGATGCGATCATTACCACTGAAAAAGATGCTGTAAAGTTTAAGGCATTATTAAAGCAACATCCTGAATTCAATATTCCGATCTGGGTGGTCCCCGTCGAAGCCGTATTATCGCCTGACTGTTATGAGCTGTTAAAGCAGCAATTAAAACAGGTCGGGATTCAACTTTTTTAGAGATCTATCATGAAGCATATTGTTATTCCTGCTCGTTTTGCGAGCTCTCGTTTGCCAGGAAAACCATTACTCCTGATTCATGGCCGACCGATGATTTTGCGTGTGGTGGATCAGGCTAAAAAAGTTGCTGGTTTTGATGATTTATGTGTTGCAACAGACGATCCGCGTATTGCAGCAGTCTGTCAGGCAGAAGGCGTAGATGTGGTTCTAACCAATCCTGAACACCCCTCTGGTACTGATCGTTTAAGCGAAGTTGCGCGGATTAAGGGGTGGGCAGCAGATGATGTGATTGTCAATGTACAAGGGGATGAACCTTTATTGCCAGCTCAATTGGTACAACAGGTCACACAGCTTTTACTTGATCATCCGCAATGCTCAATGTCTACTTTGTGTGAACCGATTCATCAATTAGATGAATTTCAACGTGACAGCATCGTCAAAGTGGTGATGAATAAGCGTAATGAGGCGCTTTATTTCAGTCGCGCGACCATTCCTTATGATCGTGATGGCGCCAAGCAAGCCGTATCTACATTGCATACTCAGGCATTTCGCCATTTAGGTTTATATGCTTACCGTGTGAAATTATTACAAGAATATGTGACGTGGGAACAGGGCAATCTGGAAAAGCTGGAAAGTCTTGAGCAATTACGGGTTTTGGAAAATGGCCATCGTATTGCCATTGATGTCGCAGAAGCGAATTTACCCCCGGGCGTAGACACACAGGCGGATTTAGATCGTCTCAATACTCTACCTGTGAGTGCATTTGAATAAGATGATGGTCGATACACACACACAGACACTTTACCCCTGGCATGCACAGACATGGGAATTGCTCAGTACACGATTTCCTAATCTTGGTCACGGGCTACTCTTTTATGGCAAACAAGGCTGCGCCAAAAAAGAGTTTGCAGAACGTTTTGTCGCTTGGGTGCTTTGTTTAAATAAGCAGCCACAAGCGGCTTGTGGTGAATGTAGCAGTTGTCAGTGGCTGAAATCGGATACACATCCGAATTATGTACATATCACCACAGACGAAGAAAATAAAAAACAAAACGCAAAAATCAAGATTGAGAAAATACGCGACTTACTTCCTTTTGTGCAACAAACAGGGGAAGGCTGGCGTGTTGTGGTCATTGAACCAGCTGAAGCCTTAAACACGGCTTCGGCAAATGCTTTATTGAAAACACTGGAAGAACCTGGCGAGCGTGTGGTGCTGATTTTGCTGGCAGATCATTATCTGAAATTACCTGCCACCATACGCAGCCGTTTACAACACTTTGCGCTGGATCGTTTAAGCATTGAAGAGGCCCAGACTTTCGTAAAGCAGCAGATCCCGGAAATTTCATCGAGCCAAGTGGCCTTGTTATTGAATCTTGCCAATGATATGCCACTGACCGCGATTGAAATTGAAAAAAGTGACTGGCTGCAGAAACGTAACCTCTTTCTTGCCGACTGGCTGAAGTTGGTTGCGGAAAAAAACATGCCTTTGCATTACTCAAATAAGTGGTCTAAAGAGCTCAGTTTTTCTGAGTTTTTGACCATGTTTGAATATCTGCTGGGGGATTTGGTGAGTTTGAAACTCAATCAGTCACTTAAGAATGATGATCTGGATTTTAGTCAGCTGGGTGAGTGTTATAACCTTGAGCAGCTCTTTGCAATTTATTCCGACTTGCAACAGAAAAAACGCATGGTTGAGCAGAATGTTCAAACACAGCTGGTGATGGATGAATTATTCATCCAATTGATGAATGTTGCCTGATTCTTAACCTGCTTTACTCATGCTTAAGTCTACAAAACAGGGAAAGGGCTTATAGAAAATAAGCTGTTCCCTGATTTTTTGTGTTTGTGTAAAAATTGTATCTAAAGTGTAGATTGCTCTTTAATCCTTGATCAAAAAAGAATATAAAATGTGAAATACTTCACAATAATATTAAAAAATAAGGAATATAGAGATGAAAATCAAATCTATGGCGATTGCGTTGTCATTTGTGCTTTTACCCAGCATAGCGATGGCTGAACCCAAGTTCGTTTCAAATGTGAATGGAACATCTTTTCAGATTAATGCATCCAATGCGGGATCACAGGCTTATGAATGTGTGTATAGCTATTCTTTTAATCATGCCCGAGGTTCGGGCGTAAATCAGTTCAGTGGTAAATTCTATATTGAAGCTGGAGCCAATAATATTTCTGTTATTGCCAGAAATACTGATCAAATGATCAGTAAGTTAGACTTTGATTATAAGTGTACGGAAAAATAAACAAATCTATTTTTGCATGATTGAATTGAAAACCGCTGATCACAGCGGTTTTTTTAATCAGGTGCTTAAGTTTCTTGTCATTTCTTTTCAATTGTCATCTATTCTAAAACAATCGCGTGCATGATTCGGAATGCAGTAAATAAGTTTCATTTTATGTATTTAAACATAATTTTCCTAAACATCATTTGTTGTTTACTGGATTGTTTTCTATAATTCAGTCATAAAAGACGTATACATATTAAATGAACGAAGATGAAAGATGAAGCTATAAATTCGATAAATATCGTTTGAAGTTTTATAGATAAATCGCAGTACACGTTCTGTATTTTGATCATTCAGTATTGAACAGGGGAAAGTTATGCAACCACAAATGATGGGCGGAATTATACAGGTCAATATTCCAGATAAAGCGACCTTACAAGCCAGTTATATGCCTTTTGTCCAAGGTGGCGGTTTATTTGTGCCGACCAAGCAGGCAGTAAAAATGGGACAGGAGGTTTTTGTACTGGCAACACTGCCGGAACAAGCCCAAAAGATTCCATTAACCGGAAAAGTCATCTGGATTTCGCATAAACAGACGCATTTTAAGCCACAAGGTTTTGCCATACAGCTCGCAGGTGAAAAAGGCGTGTATTATAAAAATGAAGCTGAGAAATTACTGGCTGGATCCAAAGGTTTGGACCGTCCAAGTTATACCATGTAGTAATGAAGTAAATAGGATAGAAGAGTGTTTGTTGATACGCATTGCCATTTAACCATGCTGGATTTAAGTCCTTATCAAGGCGACTTGGATCAGGCACTGGAACAAGCCCGTCTTGCCGGTGTATCGAAATTCATGGGAATTTCAGTTGATCTTGAAGATCATGTCAAGCTGGCAGAAATTGCTGCACGACATGAAGACGTTGGCTATTCGGTGGGTGTTCATCCTTGTGAGGACGAACAGATCATGGCGCGTGCAACAACAGACTATCTGGTCAATCTGGCTCAGTCCGATAAAGTGTGGGCTTTGGGTGAAACCGGTCTGGACTATTATCACAGTACGGATTTTGTTGAAGAACAGAAACGTTGCTTTGCGCGACACATTGAAGCTTCAAAAATCGTGAAAAAGCCTGTGGTTGTGCATACCCGTGCAGCCAAGCACGATACCATTGATATTATTCGTGCAGAGCAGTCTACACATGGTATTTTGCATTGTTTTACCGAGGATTGGGAAACAGCAAAAGCTGTTCTGGATTGTGGTTATTATATTTCTTTCTCCGGGATTGTTTCTTTTAAAAATGCGCAGGACTTGCGTGATGTGGCAAAGCAAGTGCCGCTTGATCGTCTTTTGATTGAAACGGATAGTCCTTACTTAGCGCCAGTGCCTTATCGCGGTAAAAGCAATGAACCGAAATATGTTCCTTTTGTAGCAAAAGCATTAAGCGATGTATATGATAAATCGGTTGAAGAGATTGGCATGATTACAACACAAAATTTTGAAAATCTCTTAAATTTGAAATAAACGGTTTTTGTTGTACTAGGAAAGAGAGTTATTACGTGAAAATGGATCGTCAAGCTCAGTTTAGAGCACGAGAAGTATTAATTTTTCAAATCGCGGAGCAACTCCTATTAGAAAATGGTGAGGCAGGCATGACGCTGGATGCGTTGGCTGCCGAGCTGGATCTTGCAAAGGGCACGTTATATAAGCACTTTCAAAGTAAAGATGAACTCTATATGTTGCTGATTATTCGTAATGAGCGCATGTTGCTGGAAATGATTCAGGATACCGAAAAAGCATTTCCTGAACATCTGGCTTTCTTTATGTTGCACCATTTACATCATCCGGAGCGTACTGCGCTCTTCCATCAGATCGAAGAGCGGCTTTCTACTACTGGACAAGGCATTCAATTATTATTCAGTGAATTATATAAAGTGCGTAGACAGCGTCTGCGTATCATTATCCGTATGACCGAAAGTTATTTACTGGATATAAACAGTACCATGACGACACGTGATTATCTGGCTTCAATCTGGTCTTTGACCTATGGTGCAGCGGTGATTCTGAATTCGAGTTTTTATCAGCGCTATTTAGGTTCTCGAGACACTTTACGTGTTGCTTATATTGAACAGGCTTTGGCATTGCCGAAGCTGGTTGAACCTGTTCTTGCATAGTTGAAAAGCGTATGAGATCACCACAGCATTCGCAAAAAGCCTTTACCTTGATTGAGGTGATGGTGGTGATTGTGATTATGACGATTATGGCATCTCTCGTGGTTTTGAATATCGGCGGCGTTGATCAGCGCAGGGCCATGCAAGCCCGAGAGATGTTTATTCTTGATCTGAAGAAAATCAATAAGGAAGCGACTGATCAGGCCAAAGTCTTTGCCTTAAATACTCAAAATGCAACAGATGTCGCACCTTTTAGTTATAACTTGTTTGAATATCATGACCAGAGCCGTGAACAGATTCAGCAGGCTGATCGCACCTGGCAACTCTATAAAGAATTTAAGACCCGTCAATTGCCCAATAATGTTTCTTTAACGATTCAAAGTTTAGATACAGCAAGTTATAACAAAGCCAAAAATGAAGATTTACTGGGGGGTAAGGCTCCTCAACTCATCTGGTTTGGAAACGGTGAAGCGAAACCTGTTCGAATCCAGTTTTATTATGAGCAACAGCCGATTGGACATGAGTTAGAGCTGGATCATTTGGGTAAGGTCAATGAAAATTAAGTCTGTAACAGGTCTTCCAGAAAATGCTTGTTGTCTTGTGAAAGCACAGAAAGCTTACAACTCAAGCATAGCTTTTCGGTTTTCAACAGAACACAAATCTCGCACCTCAAGCATAGTTTTCGGTCTTGCAGCAGGGCAGAAACCTCGCACCTCAAGCATAGCTTTCGGTCTTGCAGCAGGGCCGAGCGTTGCTCGGCGGAGACCTGCTTCAGGATTTACCTTACTTGAAGTGATGGTGGCGCTGGCGATCTTCGCAGTTGCAGCAATTGCGTTAACCAAGGTTGCAATGCAATACACCCAGTCAACATCGAATGCCATTTTAAGAACCAAAGCACAATTTGTAGCGATGAATGAAGTGGCGATGATGGAAATGAACCAGGAGTGGCTGGAGGGTACGCAATCCAAGCAAGTCACATCTCAAGGTGAAACGTGGCAAATTGATAAAAAAGCACAATCGACGATTAGCCCGAAGATCCAGCGGATCGAGTTGCAAGTCAGCTTATTTAATAATGAACAAGGCAAGGTCGAAGCGGGCATTACCAATCTTGTGTTCTTTAACTATCCTGCGAAGGCCAGAACACAATGAAATACACACGTGCATTTACCCTGGTCGAATTATTGGTTGCCATTGCAATCTTTGCAGTACTTTCGATGCTGGGCTGGAAAGTTTTTGACTATCTATTAAAAGTCAAAGATCGCAATGCCGAACATGAAATGCATTTATTTGCCTTGCAGGACGCCTATCAGCAGGTGCTAAGAGATAGTCTGCAGATGATTCCTTTAACTGCTAATGATGATCGACAGTTGCAGGCAGCGCTGGTGTTGAATGATCAGCACTTTGCATTTAGCAAGGCAGGTGTTTCTGATCCATTGAAACAGGGTTTGTCTCCTTACGAGCGTATTGAATACCGCTATGATGCTGCCCAAAAGAAAGTCTATCGCCTGAAATATTCGAATCTGAATATTCCCAATCGTGTACAACCTGTTTCAAGTACTTTGCTGGAAAATGTCGACCAATTTAAGCTGACGGTATTGAACCCGCAAGAATTGACGCAATGGCCTGAAAATAGTGATCCAAGTAATATTGCTGAATTGAAGAGATTACCTCGCGGTATCAAAATTCAGTTGACGGTTGCAGGGACCGATTATGAGTGGATATATAGTCTGTTAAATAATACTTCAGATGTGGGCGGTCAGTAATGCCATGAAAAATCACTCATCTCAACATGGTATCGCATTGTTAACCATTCTGGTGATGGTGGCCTTGGCCACGATTCTGGCGGCAACTATTGCCAAACGACAGACCAATACTGCCGAGAATACCGGCTATTTGATGCGTCAGAACCAGTCCTTACTGTATGCTAAAAGTGCAGAAGCATTTTTTTCGGAATTGCTGATTCAGGACAGTGATAATGGTGAAAGTATTGATCATTTACAGGAAAACTGGGCCAAGCCGATGCCGCCATTTCCTGTGGATGATGGCTATGTTGCGGGGCGTTTAGTCGATGAGTCGGGCAAATTTAACCTGAATAATCTGGTCAAGGCAGATGGAACCCAAGTAGACGAGGCTTCGAGACGCTGGTTTGAAAAGCTGCTACAACGGGTTGGTCTGCCCGCAGAGCTCAGCCAGGCCGTGATTGACTGGCAAGATGTTGATGATGAAACCACAGGTGCGATGGGTGCGGAAAGTAATTATTATCAGGGCTTGGATCCCGCTTATCTGACACCAAATACCAAGTTTCATAGTGTGGAAGAGTTGAAACTGGTCAGAGGCTTTGAAGGTAAAAATTATGATTTGATTAAAGCTTATGTCACGGCATTACCGGAGTACACCAAGGTCAATATGAATACAGCACCAGCACTGTTATTGGCCAGTATTGATCCAAAGATTGATGTCAAAGCACTTGAACAAGCATTAAAAACCAAACAGGCCAACCTGACCTATTTCAATAATGTGGATGATTTATGGCAATTAAGTGTTTTTTCTGGAATAGATGAAGCAAACAAAGCCGATGCAACAGCTTTACTAGACAGTAAATCCAACTTTTTTACGGCACAGATTGAAGTGGTTTTAAGCGAACGGAAACGTCAGTTTACCAGTGCTTTGGCACGTAAAGATAAGCAAGTGACTGTTTATTCAAGAAGTCTTTCACCTTTCCAATAAATGTGTAGATTGATTTGTCAAATGGTGACAAGGTTTAAAATCAATCCCAATCCATGTTTTTTTGCTTTATAATAAAATCCGTTTGCAGATAAAGATTAGCTTGGTGCATGTTAATTCGTAAATTGTTTAAATTTGAGAATGCTCATATTGTACGTAACTGTACATCGGATCGTTGTAAGCGTTCGATTCATGGGCATAGTTATAAAGTTGAATTATTATTAAAAGCGTCAAAGCTGGATCATGGGCAGATGGTCTATGATTTCGGCTTACTTAAAGGCGTTATCAAGGAGCTATATGATAGCTTCGATCATGCCATCTGTTTCTGGCAGAAAGATGATCCTGCTTATATTGATGCATGTAAGACATTCAGTGCGCGCTGGATTTCCTTACCTGTTTCACCTTCAGCAGAACAGTTTTCGCGTATCTTTTTCTATCTCGCCCAGCAAGTGCTCAATTCAACTGTGACCCAGAATGGTGAAGGGGATGTTGAAGTGTATTCAGTGATTGTTCATGAAACTGATACGGGCTATGCACAGAGTTTTCAGGAAGATATTGAAAATGCACAAATGGGTGAATTGAGTCTGGAACAGATTGTGTTTTCAGAGCAGATACAGGCTGAATGGAGTGATATTCAGATGTATGAAAACCTGAAAAAAGGAACAAAATTCCAGAATCCGAATGTAGAATTACAAGTTAATATTTAAGTATCTTTCACTTAAATAAAAGAATTTATTTCAAGGAATGTTGATGCATTTTACTGAACAGCAACAGGACAAACTTAATAAGGTTCAGTTGGACGAGTCTTGGAAAATCTCATTGTCAGAGTTTCTTCTGAGTCCTAAAATGGATAATTTGCGTGAGTTTTTACAGCAAGAAAAGCTTGCAGAAAGAGTCATCTATCCACCAAGCAAACAGATCTTTAATGCATTAAATACCACACCATTAAATGCAGTGAAGGTCGTGATTCTGGGACAAGATCCTTATCATGGACCGAATCAGGCCAATGGTTTAAGTTTTTCCGTGCAAAGAGGGGTTGCATTACCTCCATCTTTGCGTAATATTTTTCACGAATTAAATACCGATCTGGGTGTGCCTGTTTCTCGTCATGGTGACTTGAGTAAATGGGCAGCACAAGGTGTGTTATTGCTCAACAGTGTACTTACGGTCGCGGCAGGACAGCCAACTTCACATCAAAAACAGGGATGGGAAGACTTTACCGATGCAGTCATTGATGTATTGAACGAGCAGCGTGAACATATCGTGTTTATTTTATGGGGCGCTTATGCACAGCGTAAAGGACAACGTATTGATCGTAACAAGCATCTTGTGCTCAGTGCAGCTCACCCATCACCACTTGCTGCAAACCGTGGTGGTTTCTTTGGCTGCAAAGTATTTTCTAAAACCAATCAATATTTGAAACAACATGGCATTGAGCCTATAGACTGGCAATTGGACGCATAATGACTTCTCCCGATTTAAATAGCTATCATCCTGATTTAGTTATTGAGCATGCAAAAAATGGTTGGCGAATCATTCGTCTTAATCGCCCTAAATCACTGCATGCTTTAGATGAGCCGATTGTAAGTGCTCTGCTGAAAGTATTTGAGCATTTTCATGAAGATGAAAGTGTTAAAGCGATCTGGTTCGATTCGACCACGCCAAAAGCATTCTGTGCAGGCGGGGATGTGCGTAAATTACGTCAGCTCGTTATTAATAAGGAAGTGGAAACAGCAAACCAGTTTTTCCAGCAAGAATATGCACTGGACTTACTGTTACATAATTATGCGAAACCCATCGTGGTTTGGGGCGAAGGTTATGTGATGGGTGGTGGGCTGGGCTTGTTTATGGCAGCGCCATTCCGTTTGGTGACGCCATATTCGCGTCTGGCAATGCCTGAAATCAATATTGGTTTATATCCAGATGTCGGTGCAAGCCGTTTCCTGGCTGACCGTGGTCAAATCGGTTTGTTTACAGGTCTAACCGGTTCTATCATGACTGCAGCAGGTGCGTTCAGTGTGGGTTGGGCGACGCATATCTGCGAAGCACAACGTGATAATGTGCTGCAAAAAGTATTAAATGTCGACTGGAACCATTATCCAGCGGGTGCTTTCCGTGCCATTGATGATACCTTGAACAGTTTACATCGTCCTGTGGCTGCGGGGCCGTTGCAAAATTCCATTGATGTGATTCATAGCGTTTGTCGTGGTCAGAGCTTTGAATATGACTATCAATCAATTATTGGCCTCAGTGATGCAAGTAGTGACTGGTTACGTCAGGCCAGTGAAAACCTGCAAAAAGGTTCACCAAGTACGGCGGCGATTACCTGGTTATTATGGCAATGGGGTAAACAGGGTCATGCATGGGATGAAGTGTTTGCATTGGAAGCGCAAATTTCTGAGTGGAAAATCCGTCACCCTGATTTTGTTGAAGGTGTGCGTGCCCGTCTGGTAGACAAAGACTTGTCTCCTGAATGGAAAGCAACAGAACAGTTAACGCTTAAGGGAATCTTGGGCGATTGCGCACCTGTAACCAATATTGAGAGCTGGAATGCGTTATTAAAGCACTATGGCGTGATTGCTTAAGTTGCTATGACTGTAGAAAATCATAATGATGAATACTGGATGCAGCTTGCCTATGAGCAGGCTGCATTAGCGGCATCACAGGGAGAAATTCCTGTTGGTGCCGTTCTTGTCAGTGATGATCAGGTCATTGGTGCGGGCTATAATGCACCGATTAAACTTTCAGATCCCACTGCACATGCGGAAATACAGGCGTTGCGTGCAGCTTGTCAGGCATTGAATAACTATCGGCTACCGGAAGATACAACCCTTTACGTCACACTTGAACCATGCACAATGTGTGTGGGAGCATTGGTGCATGCACGGGTGAAGCGGGTCGTTTTTGCTACAACTGAACCCAAAGCAGGTTCTCTGGTGAGTGCGCGGCAATTGCTTGAAAGTGGTTATTACAATCATAAATTTGTTTTTGAACAAGGATGTTTGCAAGCGCAATGTTCCTTGCAGCTGAGTGATTTTTTCAAACAAAGACGAAGTGAAAAGAAGAAAATCCGTTCGTCAAAAACGTCCTTAAATGATTAAAAATGTCTCATGAGTTGTGGCACACTAAGCCTCCAATGTTTTTGGGTAAAATCAAAAGGCGAAGTTATGCGTAATGCAATCACGATAAAAAAAGAATTCAATGCACCGATCTCTGAGGTTTTTGACTTGTTGTCAAAACATGCCACCTATAACAAGGCATTTGCGCCATTACAGGTGGTTCGTGTGAAAGATTCGGCTGATCCAGAACGTCCTGACGGGATTGGTTCAATTCGCCGCATGGGATTTGGGCCGATTAAACCGCTACAAGAAGAAATCACGTTATTGGAAGAGAATAAACGCATTGAATACAAATTGATCAACAATCCGCTGGTAAAACACCATTTAGGGCAAATTGACTTTAAAGAAATCACACCTTTTGTGACTTTAGTCACTTATAAGATTGAATTTACAGCAAAAGCACCTTTTGTAAGTAAATTAGTTCTTGCACAACTCAAAGCAGCGATTACACTAGGTTTTTCAAAATTAGCCAAATCAGTTGCTTCATAAGAGATGGGAATGACAGTTCATATTATTACGATTGATGGTCCAAGTGGTTCTGGTAAAGGCACATTGGCTGCAAAAATTGCCGCACATTATGGTTTTAGCTTATTAGACTCTGGTGCGTTATATCGTTTACTTGGGCTGTCTTTGTTTCAACATGGCTTACTCGATCAACTGGATACCCAGCTGGAGCAGTGTGTTAAATATGCCACCCAGCTCGATATTGAATTTAAGTCTACACCAGCAGCAACACTTGTCCTTCTGGAAGGGGTTGATGTCACCAATACCATTCGTACAGAGCAGGTTGGTGAATATGCTTCTAGAGTTGCGGCTGTTCCGGAGTTGAGAAAAGCTTTATTCGAACGTCAGCGTGCATTTATCCAGCCACCTGGTCTGGTGGCTGATGGTCGTGATATGGCGACTTCGATTTTTCCAGAAGCCCAAGCCAAGATTTATTTGACCGCATCGGCTGAATCTCGTGCAGCGCGCCGTGTAAAACAGTTGCAGGGTATGGGTCTTGATGCTAAAATAAGCGACATTTTATCTAACATACAGGCTAGAGATAAAAGAGATATGGAGCGAACAGTTGCTCCGCTCAAGCCAGCTGAAGGCGCGTATGTCATTGATAGTTCTACAATAGGCATCGATGAAGTGTTTCAGTTAATGGTGGACTATATCGATAGCCGTATTCAATAGATAGACCATTTTATTTTCAGTTGAAGCATTGCTTGATCAGATTTTTTGGACAATGTAACAACTTAACTAAACCGGCCTTGTCTGATCCAAGACCGCGGACTTTATCAGGTATATCATGACCGAATCTTTTGCAGCCCTCTTTGAAGAAAGTGAATTAAACCTCAACGTTGAAAAGGGTGCAGTCATCCAAGGTACTGTTGTTAGTATCGATTCTGACTGGGTTACTGTTGACACTGGCCTTAAATCTGAAGGCGTTGTTGACCGTGCTGAATTTTTAAATGAACAACGTGAACTTGAAGTTCAAGTTGGCGATACTGTTGACGTAGTTGTTGAAGCGCTTGACAACGGTATGGGTCAAACAGTTTTATCACGTGAAAAAGCGAAACGTGCTGAAACTTGGACTAAACTTGAGAAAATCTTTGAAGACGGCGAAATCGTTACTGGTGTTATCTCTGGTAAGGTTAAAGGCGGTTTCACTGTTGACATCGGTCCTGTACGTGCGTTCTTACCGGGTTCTTTAGTTGACACTCGTCCTATCCGTGACACTACTCACCTTGAAGGTAAAGAGTTAGAGTTCAAAGTAATCAAACTTGATGCTAAACGTAACAACGTTGTTGTATCTCGTCGTGCAGTTATGGAAGCTGAATCTTCAGCTGACCGTGAAGCATTACTTGCTCAACTTGAAGAAGGTCAAACAGTTACAGGTACGATCAAGAACCTTACTGATTACGGCGCGTTCGTTGATCTTGGTGGTATTGATGGTCTTCTACATATCACAGATATGGCTTGGAAGCGTATCAAGCACCCTTCAGAAGTTGTTGAAGTTGGTCAAGAAGTTACAGTTAAAGTACTTAAGTTTGACCGCGAGCGTAACCGCGTATCTTTAGGCCTTAAGCAATTAGGTGAAGATCCATGGTTAGCGATCATGAGCCGTTACCCTAAAGGTTCTATCGTTAAAGCACGTGTAACTAACTTAACTGACTACGGTTGCTTCGCTGAAATCGCTGAAGGCGTTGAAGGCTTAGTACACGTTTCAGAAATGGACCACACGAACAAAAACATCCACCCATCTAAAGTTGTTCAGATCGGTGACGAAGTTGATGTTATGGTTCTTGAAGTTGACGAAGAACGTCGTCGTATTTCATTGGGTATCAAACAAACTCGTGCTAACCCATGGGAAGAGTTTGCTAAAGCGCATGAAAAAGGCGAAAAAGTTTCTGGTACAATCAAGTCAATCACTGACTTCGGTATCTTCATCGGCTTAAACGGTGGTATCGACGGTTTAGTTCACTTGTCTGATATTTCTTGGAACGAACAAGGCGAAGAAGCGATTCGTCGTTACAAGAAAGGCGACACAGTTGAAGCAGTTATCTTGTCTGTAGACGCTGAAGGTAACCGTATCAGCCTTGGTATCAAGCAATTAAACAGCGATCCATTCAATGACTTCTTGGCTGCGAATGAGCGCGGTGCTTTAGTTAAAGGTACTGTAACTGCTGTTGATGCTAAAGGTGCTACAGTTAAATTAGCTGATGACATCGAAGCAACACTTAAAGCTTCTGAAATCAACCGTGACCGCGTTGAAGATGCGACTAAATTCCTAGAAGTTGGTCAAGAAGTTGAAGCGAAGATCATCAACGTTGATCGCAAATCTCGCTCTATCAACTTGTCTATCAAAGCGAAAGACGAAGCTGAAGAGAAAGAAGCTGTGAACAATGCTCGCCAAGCTGCTGCAACTCAAGCTGCAGAAAGCAATGGTCCTAAGACTATTGGTGACTTAATTAAAGCTCAAATGAAGTAATTTGTTAAAAAGTACGTTTCTTGTAACAGAGACGTACTTTTTTATACAAAAATACTGTAAACGGTAGCGTAGTAATCATGTACTGCGCTACCGTTTTGTATTTAAACAGGTTATTATTAAAAACATTGGAAAGTAGCGATAATTAAAGAGGTCATCAATGACTACTGAAGCACTTAATAAATCTGATTTAATTGAACGGATTGCGCTTAAAAACCCACACTTGGCTGAACCTTTAGTTGAAGATGCAGTTAAGATCATGATTGATCAAATGATTGAAGCGCTTTCAAGCGGCGATCGTATTGAGATTCGTGGTTTTGGTAGTTTTGCATTACATCACCGTGAACCACGTTTGGGTCGTAACCCTAAAACAGGTAAGTCGGTTGATGTTGCAGCAAAAGCAGTTCCACACTTTAAACCTGGTAAGGCACTTCGTGATGCAGTAAACGAATCTGCTGAATAAGTATTGAGGTCTTTATGCGTTATATCTTAATTGCATTACTCGTTGCCATTTTTGGTTATTCACTTGCTTTGGTACTTCAAAACCCGGCTGAGTTACAAGTAGACTTATTATTTACTCAAGTTCCAGCAATGCGTTTGGGGTTATTACTTTTATTGACGTTAGTCTTAGGTGTTGTTGTCGGTCTGCTTCTTGGCGTACAGGTTTTCCGCGTTTTCCAAACCAGTTGGGAAATTAAGCGTTTACGCAAAGATATTGACCATCTGCGTAAAGAGCAAATTCAACTTGCACAGCAAGCTGCCGCAGAAGCTGCTGCAAGTGTAAGACATGAGAAAACAGTTCTGGATATTAATCCGGAAAGTCAAACTCGTACTCCGTTATAATTTTTATATTGCAAGCCTTATAAAATCTTCATGATTGTGTAAGGTATTAAAAAGCTCTTTATTGGATTAAAGAGCTTTTTTTTTGTTTTATGGAAATCCGAAATATCTCAGCATAGCTGTAATGAGCATCGCCACTAAAATAACGACAATAAGTGAATATTTTTTCCATGCAAAAATGATCGCAACCGAAACACCGATTATTTTGCTGATTCCGCTAAAATGGGTTTCAGTAAAAAGGGTATTGAATACCGCTAAGGTGAACAGCAAAACACAGGCAGAATCTGCCAGTAATTGCTTATGATGTTCTTTAATTTCGATGCGATTTGCCAGATAAAAGCCTGAATAACGGATCAGATAGGTCCCTAGAGCAAGTACAACAACGCCGATAAATATATAATTCTCACTGTATTTCATTTTGTTTTCCGACCTAACATTAAACCAAGCATAGACACTAAAACAGGAAGGCCTGTGGGAAGTAAGGGAATAGCAGCTAGGGAAAGGGAGGTGCCCAGAAATACCCGATTTCGTGTGGTCTTATTCTTGAGCATGGGCAGGATCAAGGCAAAAAGAATGGCCGGGAATGCTGCATCAATACCAAATACATAAATATCCGGGATGTTTTTGCTCAGTAGATAACCGGTGAACACGCCGAGGGGCCAAAGTATGCTGATACCTACGCCACACATCCAGTAAGCCCATTTCTTTAAATGTGGTTCCTGCTGACTTAGCCCGAACATGACACTTTCATCATTCATGATATGGCAGGCAATAAAGTGATAGACATTCTTCTCAATAAAGGTTGCGACAGATAATCCAAAAGGTAAATGACGCAAATTGATGAGTATGCCTGTGAATGCGGCAAATACGGGATTGGCTCCTGTTGCAATCATGCCAATAAAAGTAAATTCCGCTGCGCCAGCCAGTACCGTTAAGGAAAGCGCGAGAGGAATCCACATGGGCAAGTCAAAACTGGCTGCAACTGATCCAAGAGAAATCCCGACAATTCCTGTTGCGACTGAGATGAGAATGATGGCTTTGATTAAGTTATAGCGTTCTTTATCTTGCATCTTTATTTTCTATATCAAACGACCGTACGTTATAATAGATCAATCTTATATCGTTCGTCAAAACGAACATTCGTTTTTTATGGTGGATTATGGCGTTGCCAATTGAAATTGTTGCAAAAGGATTGCAAAGAGAGAGACAAAAAGCAGGATTGTCGTTGGCTGAGGTCGCACGTCGGGCGGGTATAGCCAAATCAACCTTATCGCAATTGGAAGCCGCACAAGGCAATCCTAGTCTGGAAACGTTATGGGCCTTGTGTGTGGCTTTGGATATTCCATTTGCAAAGTTAATGGAAAGTAATATTGCCCAAACGCAGGTCATACGTTTTGGTGAAGGGCCATCCGTTTCATCTGAAATTGCTCATTATCAGGCTATTCTATTGGCCAATTGCCCAACTGGGGCCCGACGTGATGTGTATATGCTCACCACCCAGCCTGGTGAACCGCGCTGTAGTCAGCCTCATCCGATTGGCAGTATTGAACATATTGTGATTATGAAAGGTCAGGCCAGAGTCGGCTTAATTTCCGAGCCCATCTTGCTTAATGAAGGGGATTACATTTGCTATCCTGCCGATCAACCGCATATCTTTGAAGCTTTACAAGCGGATACAAGAGCAATCCTGATCTCTGAGCAAAGATAGTGATGATTTCCCTATGCTAGAAAGTCTTTTTTGCATTATGCGTAGATTGTTACTTTGTTCATGGGGGGAATCACTTTATAATTAACTGATTTTTATGTGATGGAACTAGATTCGTGAGTATTATTGTTGCCCTAGACGCAAAAAGCCAATATGACGCCTTAACAATTGTTGATCAGCTTGATCCGTCACTTTGCCGTGTAAAAGTTGGCAAAGAGCTTTTTACTCATGAAGGCCCATCAATTGTGAAGAACTTGCAAGACAAAGGTTTTGACGTTTTTCTTGATTTAAAATTCCATGATATTCCAAATACCACCGCTCAAGCGGTATGTGCTGCTGCCGACTTAGGGGTATGGATGGTCAATGTGCATGCTTCAGGCGGCCGCAAGATGATGGAAACCTGTGTTGAGCGATTGAAAGCAGGTAACTATCAGACTCAACTGATTGCAGTAACTGTTTTAACCTCAATGGGACGTGAAGATTTACGTGATATCGGTCTGGATATCGAGCCGGTTGAACAGGTGAAGCGTTTAGCCAAACTTACGCAGGAAAGTGGACTGGATGGTGTGGTGTGTTCAGCCCAAGAAGCGAAAATCCTTCGTGATCTGTTAGGTCAGCAGTTTGCTTTGGTTACACCGGGTATTCGTCCAGAGGGTTCAAATGCAGACGACCAAAAACGTATTGTGACCCCAAAACAGGCCATGCTGGATGGTTCAACGCATTTAGTGATTGGTCGTCCAATCACCAAAGCGGAAAAACCGACTGAGATGTTGAAATCAATTTTGGCTTCGATTTAATGAAGTCGAAGTTTAAAAGGTTATACTGAGAAATAAACTGATCAAGAGTGGTGCGAGCAGCGATAGAATCAATCCGCTCATCATGGCATGTGGGACATAATGTGTGCCACATGACTGTTTTACCATCGCAAGCGTCACATCCATTGAAGTCGCACCTGCACTGGAAATCGCCGAGCGTGGAAAGCGCCAACCTAGACAATACATCAATAAAATTGCAAAAATTTCCCTAAATAAATCGGTTAACAGGGCAATCCCTCCCAGTTTGGCCGAGTGCAGTTCGGTAAATAAAATCCCAGACATTGAATACCAGCCATAACCTTGTGCTAGGGCCATGACTTCATTCAGGCTGTAATGATTCGATAAAATAAAATAATTCACAATTGCTGCCAGACAAGATCCGATGAATGCAGCCACGGGCACCAGTAAAATTTTCCAGCTTAACCAGCTACGATCGAATTGAGTAAAGGCCAGCTCAACGCCAATCAAGAAAATAAAGATCAGTAATAAATACCAGCTATTAAAGGTGATCTGCAGCTCTAAGCTTTGAATGAGCATCCCCAAGCCAATCCCGACCGCCAAGGCCATAAAGGCTTTGCCAATATTCTTTAGTGCATTGAGAAACAGATGGAGTGAGATTTTCCCTTGCACACTTTGCCGATCAATCAGCTTATAAGTCATTAAACAAATGAAAAAAGAACCAATTGACGTAGTGAATGCAATGAGTACTGCTGGTGGCAAGATTGCGGCTGGATTTGGAATATGGTTGAGTGCTTGCGTGAGTTCAAAGGCAACACTGACCAGTAAAATATAAGAAAAATAGGGAAGAATTCTAAATACAAATTTCTTTAGGGATTGAGATAAATGCGGTGCTATAAAATAGCCTAAGCTAATACAAACAAAAATTTGGAAAATCAGAACAAAAGAGGTCATACGATCAGAGCGTTTACAGTGCTGATTTATTATGCAGGGAAATCTTATACTTGGGTAGTTTTATATATCATTTGATCAAGAAAGTTTGGGCGTGTGAAGCTTCCGGAATTCTTATGCTATTGGAATATGTAGATTGAATGCGCTGATTCATCTATGCATATCACATCAGGTGAAATATACTTTTATCAGTACTAGAGGTAGATGATTTGTGACAGCAGCCAAGATTCAAAAATATGCATTACAACGTTTTGCAAAACAGGGCTTTGCAGCCACGTCATTGAATGAAATTGCAACCGATGTTGGCATCAAGAAACCTTCAATTTATGCCCATTTCAAGAATAAGGATGAACTTTATCTTAGCCTGATTCCGATCATGATTGAAGAAGAGCTGGGCTATGCCCAAACGGTCTTGCAAGGTGGGGAACAGCTTCAGCAGCAATTGTATGATTATTTTATCAGTATCGAACAGCGCTTTAACGCGTCTTATGCGGTTCAGTTCTGGATGAATGCCTTGATCAGTCCACCCGTGCATTTATATGATCAGGTGATTGAGCCGATGCACCTATTCATGGCTGATTTGGAACAGCTATTTTGGCAAGCGATTCAGAATTCTGAAGTGGTTAAAAATCAGCATCAACTTGACGCTCAGACCCTTGCTCGGGTATGCATGAGTTTTGTGGATGCCTTGCAAAGTGAATTGATCTATGGCGGTCGAGAAAAGTTTCGACTTCGTTTGGATGCCATCTTAAAGGCATTGAATGTATTGATCAGTACCCGAATTTAAAAGGTACTGATACCGTTGAATATCGTTATTCAGCTTCTACGACAGGAAAACTAGCCCGTTGTCCTGAAGCGGCAAAAATAGATAAGCCTAGTGCGATGCTGCTACAGATGAATAAACTCGCCGGAAGCAGGCTGATATTAACCTCGATCAAACTCACCATAAAACCAATCAGTGACGCAAGCGCATATTGAAGTAAGCCCATCAAGGATGATGCTGCGCCAGTCAAATGCTGCGGGCTTTGTTGCATGGTCAGTGCGGTGACATTACCAAAGATAAATCCTGTAGACCAGATACTCAGTCCCAGAAGTACAATGTATTGCCATAAGCTTAACTCATAAAAAGACACACTCAATAAGAGCGCCAAGCTAGCTCCACTGAATATACACATACCGAGAACCAGTAAGCGTTGAGCCGACCAGCGTTTTAAGAGCAGGATTGAAACCTGTCCAAGAATGATTAGTCCAATGGCATTGGCCGCAAATAAGGTACTAAATGTTTCATTATGAATATGATAATGTTGAATAAAAATAAAAGGAGACTGGCTCAGGTAAACAAAGAAAGCACCCAAAATGGAACCACCTGCAAGGGTATAAGCCATAAAGCGCCTATTTAAGCTCAATGTCTGATAGCTGGTTCTGATGGTGCCGAGCTGGAGTGGCTGACGATACTCAGGTTTTAAGGTTTCGGGTATGGCGTAATTGCCCCATAGCCATAAGAGCATACCGAGTACGGCCAATATATAGAAAATAAGCGTCCATGATCCGAATCGAAGAATAAAGCTACCGAATAAAGGTGCAATGATGGGAATGATCATCATCACTTGCATCAGGATCGAAAAGTTTTTGGCACTGCTTTGCGCATCACATACATCGGAAATAATTGCTCGGGGTACCACTAATCCTGCCGATGCGCCTATGGCCTGTAGGAATCGGGCAGCCAGTAACCATTCAATCGACGGCGCAATTGCAGCCAGTAAAGATCCCAAAATAAAGATTGCAATACCAGTCAGCAACGGTTTGCGTCGACCAAAACGGTCCAGCAAAGGCCCATAAATCCCTTGACCGATGGCAAGACCAATCAGAAACACCGATAGAGTGAGCTGGATATGTCCGGGTGTGGTTGCAAAGCTTTCGGCAAGTAGTGGAAATGCAGGTAAATAAATATCAATTGCCAGTGCATCTAAGGCGGTAAATAAGGACAGCAGTAGTAACAAAGACCAACTGATTTTAGAGATTGGCGGAGCAGATTGCATATCTTGTAGACTCTAGGACAGAAAGAAAGTGAACAGACATTATTTAACTACCTAACGGTAGGTAGTTAAAATCTTAGCATGATTTTTCCGCTTTTGCTTATAAAAAGAAATGAAGTTTTAAATTGGAAATGATAAAGAAATTAAGAGGACAAGTAGGAGGTGTAAGTCGTTGTATCATTCGGAAATAAAAAAGCCCATGAGACAATCAAGGGCTTTTTAACTCTTTACTATTTATGCAGCATTGGATTTAGCATCAGTTGAGCTGCTGATAAAATTATAATCAGCCACGTTTACTTTGCGTGTCTCTAGCCAGTATCTCCAGGTATAGGTAGGCCATAATGAAAAGTTTTTGCCATCAGCAGCTTGATACCAACTGCTACAGCCACCCGCTTGCCAGACCGTACCTTTCAGTTGCTCTTGTACACGTTCATTGAACTGATCCTGAACATCATGCTTGATTTCGACAGCTTGGGTCTTGGTTTGATCGACGGTCTGAATCAGTTGCAGAATATAGTTCACTTGTGATTCGATCATGAAAATTACAGAGTTATGACCAAGAATGGTATTGGGTCCAAGTAACTGGAACAAATTCGGGAAATTTTTGGTGCTGATACCATAATAGCTTTCCGCACCATCTTTCCATGCCTGTTTCAGTTCAATGCCATTACGACCAATACAGTTGAAATGCTTTAAATAAATACGTGGATCGGTAATGAAGCCCGTACCATAAATTAGGCAATCAATTTGGCGTTCTTTGCCATCTTTAGTGATAATGCCGTTCGCTGTAATTTCCTGAATAGCATCCGTCACCAGTTCAACATTGTCACGGTTAAAGGTCGGGAAGTATTTATTAGAAATCAGAATACGTTTACAGCCCATGACAAAATCTGGGGTCAGTTTTTTCGCCAGTTCTTTATCCTTGACCTGGAAACGGATAAAAGCTTCTGCCAGTTTTTGGCCGTATTTCATGATTTGTGGCTGCACAATCGGTACAACACGAGATTCATTGGTCCAGTACAGGCGGGTTCTGTGAATCTGACGATAAATATTCGACGCTTTAAAAAGTCTTTTGCTGAGCTGTGAGTATTTACGTTCATCACGCGGAATGACCCAGGCAGCAGTACGTTGTAATACATAGAGCTGCTTAACTTCGGGTGCGATTTCTGGAATGTACTGAATGGCACTACCACCTGTGCCAATAGATGCAACGGATTTACCTGTTAAATCATAATCGTGATCCCATTGAGACGAATGGAACACTTTGCCCTTAAAGTTTTCAATGCCTTTGACATGAGGAATTTGCGGAACATGCAACGGGCCAGAAGCAAAGATCACAAATTGCGCTTCGAGGGTGGCCTGATCTTTAAAGTCCAAGGTCCAGATATTGCGGTTTTCATCAAACTCGGCTTTGGTCACTTCATGTCCGAATTTGCAATAGTCTTTTAATTGATATTGTGCTGTGATGTCCTGAATATAGGTAAAAATTTCATCTGCTTCTGCATAACGTTTTGACCAGTCGGTTTTTGGCGCAAAAGACAGGGAATACATATGTGACTGCACATCGCATGCTGCCCCCGGATATTGGTTTTCACGCCATGTACCACCGACGTCATTGGTTTTTTCTAAAATTACAAAATCATGGATTTGACTTTGCAACAGGCGAATGGCCATCGCTAAACCACCAAAACCTGCACCAATAATTGCCACTTTTGTTTTTTGAATCGCATTTTTGGTTACATTACCCATAGCGTATATCCTGTACAGCTAAATTTTGTGCCAGTTTAACGGTTTTATCGAGATTAAATATGATTGTACCGACGTAAAACTTGACCATTTCGGCAATTCATTTGCTCAGGTTTTTATAGTAAAACATTAAAGTTTTGAGAACTGCATTAGGAACTATGAAGAGATCTATCCTCGGATTGATGTATTTGATTCAGGGCATGCGTCATGTCGGCATTGATGTGGATGCACGTTTAGCCAACATGGGTATACACGCCGATGCCTTAGATCCAGGTTCAATTATTCCTGATGAGATCGAATGGGATATCTTGCAACATATTAGTCAGGATATTTCACCTGAACAAGGTCTGTTCATCGGGCAGCATTATGCGCTGGCCGGTTATGGACCATTCCTGATGCTGTTGGTGACCAGTGAAACCGTACATAAGGCATTGTTGAATGGTGTGCAGTTTCAGCAATTAACCCATTTGTTTGGTTCTTTACATCTCGAAATTAAAGAAGATTTTATTTATCTGTTCTATCAGCCGGTTGACCTGAATACGCATTTAGGGCAATTGCGTGCGCAATGTGAAATTTCAGGGACCTATAAGTTCTTACAAGATATTTTTAAAATGATGGGGCTGGAGATCCCGAATATCCGGATCGAATTGCCATTTACCCGTCCGAAAGACTTAAATTTGTTTGCAGCGTATCAGGATTATTATGGGCAGGATGTCAAATTTGGATGCAGAGAGGCTGCTTTCATATTAGAAAATACCCAAATACTGAACATTAAAATTCCCTCTGCTGATGTATTGACCTATCGCATTTATGAAGAAAAATGCCTAGCGGATATTCAAAATCTAGAAAAAAGTGCCAGTCTGAAATTAACCGTGGTGGAGTATGTGAAGGATTATCTGGAAATGCAAAACGGCGTCATTCCGACGATGGCGGAAACGGCCTGTGCCTTGCATATTCCTGAGCGCACGTTAAGGCATCAATTGCAGCAAATGCAGACCAGTTATAAGGAAATTCGTGAAAAGCTGATTCAACAGAAGGCAATAAAATTCATCGAAAACAGTTCATACTCGATTGAACAGGTGGCTGAAATGTTGGGTTATTCTGAACCTGCAGCGTTCAATCATGCCTTTAAAAGATGGTTTGGACTGAGTCCAAGACAATACAACCGGAATCATTAAATGATTAAAAATGGTACATTATGATGTTTAAACTCCATGATAATTAAGCCTAAAATCTAATGTCATTGAACAGAATGTTCGATATAATTTTCACCAATTAAAATTGCAATAACACCTTATGTCAAATTCTAAACCAGACTCACATAGCACTGCATTTATCCCAACGTCACCTGCTGAGCGTTATACTCAAGCACTTGAGTCAGGACAATTCATGCCAGATGAAGCACAAGCTCAGGCTGTGCGAGAGTTAGACCGAGTATGGAAAGAGTTACTCACCCGTTATAAGGCTTCCAAGAAAGCGTTTCGACGTTTCCGTCGTCAAACCTATCCGAAAGGCGTTTATATGTGGGGTGGTGTAGGTCGTGGCAAAACGTGGTTGATGGATCAGTTTTATGAATCTGTTCCATTCCGCCGTAAAATGCGTATGCACTTCCATCACTTTATGCAACATGTCCACAAAGAGTTGAATAAGCTTTCAGGTCAACGAAATCCTTTAGATTTGGTTGCGGATCAGATTTATAAAGATGCTGTTGTAATTTGCTTTGACGAATTTTTCGTATCGAACGTTACTGATGCAATGATCCTGAGCGATTTGTTCCAGAAGCTATTTGAACGTGGCATTACGCTGGTTGCAACTTCAAATATTGCGCCGGATGGCTTGTATAAGAACGGGATTCATCGTGACCGATTCTTGCCAACCATTGAGCTGGTCAAGAAAAACTGCGTAGTCTTAAACGTTGATGCCGGTGTGGATTATCGTTT
The DNA here is from genome assembly GCF_051947995.1 of Acinetobacter calcoaceticus. Lineage (GTDB taxonomy): Bacteria > Pseudomonadota > Gammaproteobacteria > Pseudomonadales > Moraxellaceae > Acinetobacter. The sequence goes on from NZ_JBLVVH010000003.1 coordinate 178,846, forward strand.
ACGCGTCTTGAAACAAGCGCAACTGTTCAAGTATCCATTAACCGATGATGCTCAAGCATGGTTAGCAGGGCGTTTTAAAGCATTGACCCAAACCCAGGCGCAATCAAATTCTCCAATCATGATCAATAATCGTGTAGTAGAGACTTTAGGCCATACTGAAGATGTATTGTGGTGTGAATTCTCGGAACTATGTTTTAAACCGCGTAGTCCGGCCGACTTTATTGAAATTGCCAACATTTACAACACCGTGTTGGTGAGTAACGTTCCGCATTTGACCGATTTCCTGTCTGAAGGAACACGCCGTTTTATTTATCTGGTCGATGAATTCTATGACCGTGGCGTAAAACTGATTCTTACTTCTGAAGATTCAATCATTGATTTGTATGAAGGTGAGAAACTGGCATTTGAAATTGAACGGACGCGTTCACGTTTACTGGAAATGCAATCGGATGATTATCTGCATTCGGAGCATCGGCAGATTCAGGTTGCACAGACCTCATAAATCAAAAAGGCATTCTTCGGAATGCCTTTTTTTATAAAGTTATGTGCATAACGCTTTATTCCTGATTGAATTTTGTTATAACTAGATGAGTTTGAAAAGGGAGTATGTTGCATAACTAAAAAGAAAATTATCTGTATTTGATATTTTGATAAATATAAAAAATCTTATTTGTCAATACGTCTAATAGGGAAAATGCTTACTATTTAGGAATGTGATATTACTATTCAGGCTAGTATAAATCAGTATACTAGAATTCTTGTTATAAAAAGTTAGCACCATCAGGAAAGACAATGACTGTACGTATTCAAAAAGGCAAGCTAGCGATTGCTAAAGAACTTTATGATTTCATCGAAAATGAAGCTTTACCAGGGACTGGTTTAGAGAGTGAAACTTACTGGAAAAACTTCGAGCAAGTCGTTGTCGACCTTAGCCCAAAGAACAAGGCATTACTGGCTAAGCGTGATGATCTTCAAGCGAAGATTGATGAATGGCATCGTAATAATAAATTTGAACTTAATGCTTATAAAGCATTCTTGACCGAAATTGGTTACCTGGTACCTGAAGTTGCAGACTTTAAGGTCAGCACTGAAAATGTAGATGAAGAAATTGCTTTACTTGCAGGCCCACAATTGGTGGTACCTGTACGTAATGCACGTTACTGCCTAAACGCAGCGAATGCGCGTTGGGGTTCTTTATATGATGCGCTTTACGGTACAGATGTCATCTCTGAAGAGGGCGGCGCAGAAAAAGGTAAGGGCTATAACCCGGTACGTGGTGACAAGGTTATCGCTTTTGCTAAGGACTTCTTAAACCAGACTTTCCCATTGGCACAAGGTTCACATGCAGATGCAACCCAATATGCAGTGGTAAACAACGCTTTGGCAGTGACTTTAAAAGATGGTTCAACCACTGCTTTGGCGCATCCATCTCAATTTGTTGGCTTTAATGGCGATGCTGCTGCTCCTGCAGAAATCGTTTTATTAAATAATGGCTTACATGTAATTATTGAGATTGATGCCAATAGCCCAGTGGGTAAAACTGATGCTGCGGGTGTCAAAGACTTAACCCTTGAGGCTGCCGTAACCACGATTCAGGATTTGGAAGACTCGGTTGCTGCGGTTGATGCAGAAGAGAAAGTTGAAGGCTACCGTAACTGGTTAGGCTTGATGAAAGGTGACTTGCAAGAGTCAATCGAGAAAAATGGTAAAACCATTACCCGTGCCTTAAATAAAGACCGTACCGTTCAAAACCTGATTGGTGGTACAACCACTTTACATGGTCGTTCATTGATGTTGCTCCGTAATGTTGGACATTTGATGACAAACCCTGCGATCCTTGTAGATGGCGAAGAAGTGTTTGAAGGCATCATGGATGCATTAATCACGCCGTTACTTACCGTTGCGGATATTCGTGGTCAAAACGAGAATAAAAACTCTCGTAAAGGCTCAATGTATATCGTTAAGCCTAAAATGCATGGTCCAGAAGAAGTTGCATTTGCCGTTGAATTGTTTGAACGTGCTGAACAAGCGATTGGTTTACCAGAAAAATCGCTCAAAATCGGGATTATGGATGAAGAACGCCGTACTTCTGTCAACCTGAAGAACTGTATTGCTGCTGCAAAAGACCGCACCATCTTCATCAACACGGGCTTTATGGACCGGACGGGTGATGAAATCCATACCTCTATGGAAGCTGCACCGGTTGTTCGTAAAGAAGCAGTTAAAACACAAAAATGGATTGCTGCTTATGAAAACCGTAACGTTGCCATAGGTTTGGCATGTGGTTTACAAGGCAAAGCGCAAATTGGTAAAGGCATGTGGCCAAAACCAGACAGCATGAAAGATATGTTGGCAACCAAAACTGCGCATCCAAATGCGGGTGCATCGTGTGCATGGGTTCCATCTCCAACAGGTGCGGTACTACATGCCTTGCATTATCACCAGATCAATGTAAAAGCACGCCAAGACGAATTGGCTGCTGAAAACATGTTGTCTTTAGATGACTTGTTAACACCGCCGTTTGCAGCAGAAACCAACTGGACTGCAGAAGAGTTAAACAACGAACTTGAAAATAACTGTCAAGGTATCTTGGGTTATGTAGTTCGCTGGGTCGATTTAGGTGTTGGCTGTTCTAAAGTGCCAGATATCAACAATGTAGGCTTGATGGAAGACCGTGCAACATTACGTATTTCATCTCAACACGTTGCAAACTGGTTGCGTCACGGGATCGTAACGCGTGAACAGGTTGAAGAAGTGCTTAAGCGCATGGCTGTGATTGTAGATCAGCAAAATGCCAATGATCCACTTTATACACCAATGGCGCCAAATTTTGATGGTATTGCATTCCAGGCAGCGTCTGACCTGATCTTCAAAGGTGCAGAGCAGCCATCGGGTTATACAGAGCCATTACTACATGCAGCACGTTTAAAATTAAAAGGTTATACCGGTGATTAATTTCATCTGAATAAAGAAGCCTCTTCGGAGGCTTTTTTTATACCTGCAATTTAGAAAAACGCACTTTCTACTTGTTTCGTTTGGGCAAGGATCAAATACTGTTAAAAACAGGATTAAACAGATTAGCACTGAAATATTTGTTATAATTATCGCAGTTTGATCATTTAGCCGAATCATAGCGATGTCACAAATTCTAAAATTAGATGCTTTAAAACAGGCGCAGGTTTCAACTACGCCATATCCTTACTTTGTAGTGGAAAATTCAATTGTAGACAGCGAAGTGAAAGCTGTGATTCAGGATTTTCCAAAGATTGAACAAGGTGGAAGCTATAACATTGAAGATGTTGAAATTAAGCCTAATTTTGATCGTTTCTTAAAATCATTAGATACCAAAGAATTCCGCCAGATTTTAACTGAAAAATTTGATGTGGATGTGATGGAACATCCGATGATGATCACGTTACGTGGTTATTCACGTCAAAAAGATGGCCGGATTCATTCGGATTCAAAAACCAAACTGTTGACTATCCTGATTTATTTAAATGAATCTTGGGATGCGCCTACAGGCCGTCTACGTATCTTGAATGATGAAAAGAACATGGATGACTATGTGGCTGAGATTGATGCGGGCCCTGGTACATTAGTTGCCTTTAAAGTCACCGATAATGGCTGGCATGGCTATGTGCCTTATGAAGGACAACGTCAATCAATCCAGATCAATTTTTTAACCAGCGATAAAGCCAATGCCAAGCATCGCTTTATTCATGGCTTAAGTGCAAAAATGAAAAAGTTATTTGGATAAACGCTTTCATAAAAACGGGAGGTGAATAGACCTCCTTTTTTTAACTTTAAATTTTGCGAATTAAACCCATATAACAGTCATGTGTGCCAATTATAAACCTTTGACCATTGAACAAGCTCTGCAGTTGGGCTTGCCTCCGATTCCATTTGAATATGTGGAAGAGGTCTATCCGAGCTATAAAACCCCGTTGCTATTTAAATCGGACCACGGCTATGAATGGCGTGAGGTGTTATTTGGTTTGGTGCCGAAATGGTCGGAAGATACCAATATTTCCAAGCATACCTATAATGCCCGACATGAAACATTGTTTCAAAAACCAAGTTTTCTGGAAGCTGCCTCTAAATGTAAGTTCGGCGTCATTCCAGTGACCGAGTTTTATGAAAGCAAGTATATTGATAATAAGCCGCAACGCTGGGCGGTCCGTCGCAAAGACGGAAAGACTTTTTTTATTGCGGCTTTATATGAGATCAGAAAGCTGAATGACCAGGTGATCCGTTCGGCCACCATGCTGACCATGAACGCCATAGACCATCCGATGATGAAGGATTTTCATGAACCGGGCGATGTCAAACGATCGGTCGTGGTGATTCCGCATGAGCGCTTAGATGAATGGTTAAGCTTAAAGCAGCCGCATTTGCTTTATGATTTTATGCAAGGTTTCCCTGTGGAAGAGTTCGAGTGTTTACATGTACCAAAGGCAAAAATAGAGAAAGTCACACCACAGTTAAACATGTTTGATTTTTAATTTTTAAATTAAAAAAGGCTTCACGATGGAAGCCTTTTTTATCTTTTATCATTGTATTAACGTGCAAGATTTTTAAACATATGACGCAGGATTTCCATGGTCTTCTCGATTTGTAAAGGCGTTAAACCGTCAAAAGACTGTTCTAGGATTATCGCGGTCAGATCATTGATCTTGGTAATCATTTCCTGCCCTTTTTCAGTTAGATGAACACGAGTGATGCGCCCATCTTCCTTGCACGAATAAGTATCAATATAACCTTCATCTTTGAGGCGATATACGATCTTGGTCGTGGTCGACATTTTTGAAATGACCATCTCAGAAAGTTCAGATACGCTGGCATGAGGTTTAACGTGCAGTGCAATTAAAATGCGGCGACGTGAATTGTCTAGACCGTACTTTTTCAGTACATTGTCGATGTTTTGGACATACTGAGCATTTACTTGAGAAATCCAGTAAAAAGGGAAGTCTTCTAGATTAAATGAATCGGCTGTAGGTAAAAAACGCGCATATTTTTTTGGCATTACTTATTTCCTATGCTTGCACAAGGAGCTAATCCAATTTAGCTCTTAGATTCCATGAAATGTCTACAATTTGCCTGTTAATAAAAATCCTTTTCCTGATTTTTTTAACATTCCATTTTTAACATCTTTGCCCAAAGATAATCTGTAAATTATCTTTGTTCTGAATAGAGAAGTCATCATAAAATTCACATAAATCAGCTATTAAAGATGAACTATCCAGTCGTCTAACCCTAAAGGGAGTTCTACATTTATGCATCTCTGCAGCTTTATAGAATAATCGTATTGTAGAAAAAAAATACGAATTTTGACGTGACATTTTTATAAAAATTTCTGTCTAAAATGTCATAAATATACAAAATCAATATATTTATAAAATAAATAAAGCTTAAATAAATAGCGAATACATATGTTTGATTTGATCGGTCGGTTAAAAAAGTAGCATATGCATTTCTTTTTAAAAGATGAATAAATACATTCTTTGTCACACTTTTCTGGTGAATTTATAAAATGATGAATTTTTGTTAACGATTGGGGGAGGCTTTTAACTTGGTAAAGCAATAAAAAAATGCATCTAAACCGGATTACAGGTTGAGATGCACAAAGGTAAACAAGTTGTACTGTTTGGATATTATTGAATTAGGTTAAATCCTTAATTCATTTTCTAGTATTGGCCAGATTTTCTGATGAGATTTCTTGAACATGAGCATGTGTCCAATCTGCTTATAACCGAGCTGTTGCGGATTCAGTTCAATTAATTTCGTTTCTGCATTCGGATATAAGCGAAGTAAATCTTTGACATTGCTGTGTGTGGCAATTTCATCATCCGTTGCCCAGAATGATGTGATAGGGCATTGAATTTGCTGATGATAATCCTCGAAGATGCTTTTTCCTATGGCATTCATCACATAACCTGGCTTACTACAAAACTCAGCCCATTGCTTAGCAACATTTTTAGGTAGGTTTTCTCCCATCCCGATAAATTGAGTTGCACCATAACCTTTAACAAAGCTCGAAACCGGGAAAATGACATTGAACATCAGCGGTGCAAGTACTTTGGTTTTACCTTTGAGACCTTTTACATGGCCTGTTGAGCCCGCAATTGCTAATACTTTGGCAACCTTATGATAATTTGATGCGATGCCAAGCAGTTGTCCTCCGGCACTATGACCAACAATAATGACTTTTTCCGCTTGCGTACGATTCAATAATGCTTCAATTGCAGCAGGAATATCATAAATTCCCCAGTCATTAATGCTTGCGGTGGAGTCTTTTAACGCACCGTGTAAGGATTCCCCAATTCCGCGGAAATCAAAACTCAATACTGGATAACCTTGTTGATTCAGCCATTGAGCAAATGCATGATAAAAATTTTTGGTGATACCAGTCGCCGGGCAGATCAAAATCGGGTAGGGCTTATCAGTACTTTCGGTTGCATAGAACTGGGCAGCAAGTTGATAGCCATCTTTACAACTGATCCAAAAAGATTCAACGCTATTCATGGAGAAAACACTCTGATGTATTTATATCTATACTGTACATAAGTTCCCAAAAGAAACCTGATTAAAAAATGACTTAAAAGTCAAATTTTATGTAAGATAAGCGCAGAAAAGAAATCATAGAGAACAGGAAAAATAAGATGTTTTTAAATCCAGCAACGCAACTTGCAATTGTATTTAGTGGGATTTTTTTGTGGGTAGGGATGTTGACCGGTGTCTGGAAATACTATCAAATCAGACAGTCTGAACTGGCCAGAGCACATTATTATGTGGATATCGCTCATCGCAGTAGTCTGTTATATGCTTCTGCAAGCCTGATTTTAGCTGCACTTGGCTATTTCACGGTTTTATCTGATCAGCTTGTTTTATTTTGTGTTGTTGCGAATTTATTCTTTTTTGCGATGTCGATTCTGATTTATATCTTGCATGGTTTATTAAAAGATACGACCAATCAATTTAAGCAACCGCATAAAGTGGGGCGGTTGAATTTGCCAGCGTGGTGTATGACGTTGATGATGATAAGTTTAATTATTGTCGAGTTAGGCGCTACAACAGTGTTGTTATTTGGAACAATTGCAAAGTTTTTAAATTAAAAAAAATGGATGATTACTCATCCATTCTCCCTAGAGAATTTTTTTGGCGCGCTACGCTTAACTGTCGAAACTTTCGATCGACGATCGCCCACATACAAAAGGCAACAGAGACAATCAATGCATATGCAAAATATTCGGGTTTTAAATTACCTTTAATTGTGCCTTGGAATAACAACGTGACCATTAAGGCAAGCGTTGTGGTTGCATATACTATTGTATCATTTGCCTTCAGAGCGTTAATGAAGACTTGCTTGTTGAAATGTATTGATAACATCTCCATCCCTCCTTGTTGTGACGACAAAACCATGCGTTTTTGTCTGAATTGTTTTTTAAGTTGTACTGGTATTTTCTGAGTATTTCAAGAGCAAAAAGGGTGATTTTGAAAATAAATTTTTGAATGTATTGATTTATAAAGGTTTAAAGTATTTTTTATATTGATTTATGGTATTTTTTAGTTAAATATTGCTTAGTATTTTTACATTATGAAATATTTGTAGGGTGTATATAAAGTGAGTGATATCACTTTATCGAAAAATCTCTACTCTCGCAATATCAATAGAATAAGTAACTTTTCCTTATCCTTGATCAGAACAGAAAAGAAAGATTTGTCGTAAACAAAAAATGAACATTGGGTAAAAGAACATCTTTTGCATAGCTAAAATCATGTTTGGGTAAAACATCATTCTAACGACAAATCATTTTACTTCTTCTGAGCTATCGCTCGATCAATCACAATCGCAATTACCAGAACAGTCAAGGATGGGAGTAACCATGCAAGGTTTTGTTCATTTAAAGGTAAATGCTGGATAAATGCTGGAAGTTGAGCTGTAAAGCCGGCAGCCTTAATTGCTTCAACCACACCGAAAAGGAACGCAATAGCCGTTACTGACCCAACGACCAGAGATGGATTATTCCAGCGTTTCCAGAAAAAGCTAAGCATGATCACAACAATTGCTGGCGGATAAATGGCACTAAGTACAGGTACAGAGAAGGCAATCAGTTTGGTTAAACCCAGATTGGAAATTAATAACGAGAAGCCAGTGAGAATGAAAACAAGCAATTTATAAGATAAACCGGTTAATTCATTGAAATATTCTGCACAAGCACAGGTCAGTCCAATCGCAGTGACCATACAGGCAAGGAAAATCAGGCAGGTAAGGAAGTAAGAGCCGTAATCACCAAATGCATGCTGTACATAGGCATGTAGGATAATGGCACCATTGGCTGCATCAGGCGCAACTTCGTGACTACCTAAACCAAGTTTAAACAAGCTGACATAGACCAGGGTCAGTCCTACGCCGGCAATTAAACTTGCGATAATCGCATATTTGGTAATGAGCTTGCTATCTGTGACACCACGAGATTGAATCGCTTGAATAATCACAATACCGAATACTAACGCACCTAAGGTATCCATGGTGAGATAGCCACTGACGAAACCTTCAGAGACTGGGCTGCTGACATAGTTATTCACTGCAGGTGAAATAAGACCTGTAGGAATGGCAAAAGCAGCAATACCTAAAATTGCGAGTGCGATAATTTTTAAAGGTGCCAGTACATGGCCTACAGTATCGAGCAATTTGTTTGGGTATAGGGAAACCGCAGTCACAAAAGCAAAATAAACAATACTATAGATAAAGAGGCTGCTACTTGAAGTACCAAAATACGGTGCAAAGCCAATTTCATAAGAAACGGTAGCTGTACGAGGTGTCGCGAATAGTGGTCCTACAGTCAGGTAGCAAGCAATGGTGAGCAGTAAGCTAAAGAAACGGCCAAGTGGAGAACTGATGATTTCGATCGAGCCTTTCATGCGAGATAAAGCCATGATCGTAATCACAGGTAAACCAACTGCGGTGATTAAGAAACCGAAAGCGGCAAGCCAAACATGTTCACCAGCCTGCTGAGCAACAATTGGAGGAAAGATAATATTGCCTGCGCCAATAAATAACGCAAAGGTCATAAACCCTAAAGCAATGATATCTCCTGTACGAAGTTGATTCATAAAGAGGGAGGCATAAAATAAAAGTGCAAATTCTAGAATAAAAAAGCGTTCTTTTGAAACTAATTTATGTGAAAATTGCTTGTTTTTTGACTAAAAAGAAATTATTAAAATCATATAATTAGCCTTGGTAAAGCTAATGCATTGAAAAGGTTTTTAAAACTTGGAAAATAAAAGTATTGATATCTTTTTTCTATAACATCAATCGAAATTAAATGTAAAACAAAAGCGGTCTTTTAGTCTTAAAAAGATTGAAGATTTGCATACAAGGGCGTACAACTATTGAAATATTTTATGCAGCCCTAATCTTTTTGCTTGCATGTGAAATTAATCTGATAGATGAATAAGGAAAATCTCGAATGAGAGCTTCTACTGTGACCATTAAAACTGAACAAGATCTTGAGAAATTAAGAATCTCAGGTCGTTTGGCGGCACAAGTGTTAGAAATGATCGGTGCGTATATTAAACCGGGTGTTTCAACTGAATATTTAGATGATATCTGCAATGATTATATCGTGAATACCTTGCAGGTGATTCCAGCCAATGTTGGCTATCACGGTTTTACCAAGACAACCTGTATTTCTGTCAATGAAGAAGTGTGTCATGCGATCCCTTCTGCGAAAAAGATTTTGCAGGACGGTGACATCTTGAATATCGATGTAGCGGTGATTAAAGATGGTTACTTTGGGGATACCAGTCGCATGTATTTTGTTGGCGAACCAAGCCCTGAAGCCAAGAAACTGGTTGAAACGACCTATGCAGCCATGTTGGCTGGTATCCATACCGTCAAACCGGGTGCAACATTAGGTGATATTGGGCATGCGATCCAGACGGTTGCCCAAAATGCAGGCTACAGCATTGTTCGAGAATATTGTGGGCATGGTATTGGCCGTATCTATCATGAACAGCCCAATATTTTACATTATGGACAAAAGGGTCAGGGTATGATCCTGAAAAAAGGCATGGTCTTTACTATCGAACCGATGGTCAATGCAGGTAAGCCCCATGTCAAAGAGCTAAATGATGGCTGGACGGTGGTCACCAAAGACAAATCACTGTCAGCGCAATGGGAACATATGGTTGCCGTAACGGATGATGGTTTTGAATTACTTACCCCGTGGCCGGAAGGTACGGGGCATTATCCAGCCGTTTAATTATTGTTGTGATGTCGAAAAGGCCCGGATATCAACCGAGCCTTTTCTTTGTTGAACATTGGGTGAGTTGCTCAACCAGATAGTCAATAAAGACACGTACAGCGGGTAATAGGCCACGACGGGATGGATAGACTGCATGGAAAATACCATGTGGAGCGGTCCATTCTGGTAGTACGGTCACCAGCTGTCCTGTTTTGACAAAGTCTTGTGCAATGCTGTCAGGTAATAACGCAATTCCACAATTTTGTGTTGCCAGCTCGGCCAGCATCAAAAGATTTGACCCCATAATGACCGGGTTGACCTTAATCTTTTTCTGCTGCTGATCTGGACCTGTTAACAGAAATTGCTGATCAAGATGATCTTCAGCCATGCTGATAATTCGATGTTCAGGGAGCTGTTCTGGTGTGGTGAGATTGCCAAACTCATTTAAATAAGCCTGACTGGCAAAAAGCCGTTGTTCAATCGCTTCAAACTGTCTGAGCACCAGATTAGGATCATCATCCAGTTTAGAGCGTACCCGTAAGGCCAGATCAATTCCTTCATTAATAACGTCTACGCGGCGATTGCTCACCATCATCTGAACACGTACTTCAGGATATTTTTTCAAGAAAGCCGGCAGGATTTTTGCCATCTGGTTCTGGGCGATATCGACAGGTACACTGACTTTGATCACACCGCGTGGCTGACTACTTAGATGATTGACCACATCATGCGCTGCTTGTGCAGCATTCATCATGACTTGTGCATGGCGGTATACATCCATCCCGATATCGGTCACTGCAAAATGACGCGAACTACGCTGAATCAGGCGTACCCCAAGTTGCTCTTCCAGGTTGTATACCCGACGACTGAGTTTAGATTTAGGAATATCGGTTGCACGTTCTGCTGCACTAAAACCGCCGTGTTCAACCACCAGCGCAAAGCAATAAAAATCATCTAAATCCGTTAGCATTACGCTATAAACTCCAGCTTATTGTGTTCAGGTTAAAACATTATAAATGCAATTATTAAACATTTTGGGATAATAAGATATCTCGAACCTGTTGATATTCTTTCAATCGTTCAAAATCTTTCATTGTCGGAGACTGAATCCGTGATAAGTCCATATTGTCGGTGAGATCAGCCAATTTCACAACACGTGCGATAGGATTACGTAGGGTTCGCTGTGCTGCCTGTATTCTCGATTCTCCCTGCTGTTTTGTCAGGGCAACAATCGCTTCGATCAGATGCTTGGGAAAACCAAGCGCATATAGCTCATCTGTCGTGGTTGTGGTGTCTTCTAAAATATCGTGTAAAACGGCAACGATTTTGTGCTCTATATCTGGCACGTTGAGCATAACTCTTAATGGATGCAGAATATAGGGGGCATTGGCTTTATCCACTTGGCCTGCATGCCGCTGTGCAGCAAGTGAAATTGCCTGTTCAAGTGTTGCCATGATTGAAATCCTCTCATTCAAAAGTATAGAAGATAGATTCGGGCATCATATTCTTTTAAACTGGATGAAATTTTTGATGCTTTATTATTATGTCATATCAACTTATTCACATTGCCGATGCGACTCAAAATATTACTTGCCCGTTTTGTCAGCATGCTGTTTTAGACTGGGAACAGGAACAGTATATCCAACCCTGTGAACATACCTTATTTATGGCCATGGATTTAGGCTTTGAGTTTATCGCGGATCGTTTCGACGAGGTTTTGTCACAATCGGTTGATGAAATTCATGAAGATCCGAATATGAATATTTTTGCTACGGTGAGTCAGGCAAATTATCCTGAGATGAAAATTTTTAAAGCGGATCTAGGTGTAGAAGGCTTATTTCGCTATGTAGGCTTTAGTCAAAACTAAACAACTCACAATAAAAAAGCCAATCATTTGATTGGCTTTTTCTTTATAGCTTATGCTTCAGGCGCTGGGCTGTACTGTTCAACCAATGGCTTTAACTCACCATTCTGGAACATTTCAAGCATAATATCGCTACCGCCAATCAGCTCGCCATTGACCCAAAGTTGTGGGAAAGTAGGCCAGTTTGCAATTTGCGGCAAAGTTGCACGAATATCTTGATTTTCCAAGATATTTACATAGGCAAATGGACGACCAATTTGGCTAAGTGCTTCTACTGCACGAGCAGAAAAACCACATTGCGGGAATTGTGGAGTGCCTTTCATGTAAAGTAAAACAGGGTGTTTCGCAATTTGATCACGAATTAACGCTACTGTATCACGCGCTTGTTCCGTCATAGATAGATCCTCTACTAATCTACCTGCATTATACCTAAAAAAAAGCGTGGCGGAGGATTGCAAAAGATTTTTCTTGTATAAAAGTGACTTTAAGCTTTCAATCTATGCAAGTTTTTGCTTATATAACTTTTTCCACTACAACTACTGATAGATTGAGTTTGTTATGACTAATATCACTCTTGCTCCCGTGCAACCTGATCAACCCACACATCTTATGGCGACCTATGGTCGCCAGGCGATCAGCTTTGTACGAGGGCGAGGGGCGCATTTATATACCGCAGATGGAACCGAGTATTTAGATGCATTAACCGGGATTGCGGTATGTGGATTAGGACATTCCCATCCGGTGATCGCTGAGGCGATCGCTGAACAGGCTGCAACTCTGGTTCATACCAGTAATTTATTTGAAATTCCTTGGCAAACGGCGGCAGCACAGAAACTGGCTGAAGTTTCTGGAATGCAGGAAATCTTCTTCTCCAATAGTGGGGCGGAATCCAATGAAGGCGCGATTAAAATTGCGCGTAAGTTCGGATCGCAACAAGGTATTGCCAATCCTAAAATTTTAGTTGCTGAACAATCTTTCCATGGCCGTACCTTGGCAACCTTATCTGCAACAGGTAACAAGAAAGTACAGGAAGGTTTTGCCCCCTTGGTAGACGGTTTTGTTCGTGTACCATTTGGTGATGTTGAGGCGATTCAGGAAGCAGCCATTCATCATCCTGACATTGTGGCAATCCTAATCGAACCTATTCAAGGTGAAGGTGGGGTAAATACTGCACCGCAAGGCTTTAGCTACCTGGAAGAGGTACGTGCTTTATGTAATCAGCATAACTGGCTGATGATGCTGGATGAGATCCAGACAGGGAATGGCCGTACCGGTAAATATTTTGCTTATCAGCATACCAATATTATTCCTGATGTCATGACCACGGCAAAAGGTTTGGGGAATGGCTTTCCTGTAGGTGCTGTGATGACCCAAGGTAAAGCGGTAGGCTTGCTTGGTGCAGGCAGTCATGGTTCAACCTATGGCGGTACGGTATTGGGTTCACGTGTGGTTTACACAGTGCTGGATACGCTGGAAAAAGAGAATGCTGTTGAAAATGCGGCAACCGTAGGGGCGTATATTGTTGATCAGTTAAGCGCACAATTGGCAGATCATCATGTACAGGTGCGTGGTTTCGGGATGATGATCGGGATTCAATTGCCAAAAGACTGTGCTGAGCTGGTTGCCATTGCACGCGATCAATATCAGTTGATTATTAACGTGACTGCGGGTTCTGTGGTACGTCTACTACCTCCTTTGAATATGACACAGGCACAGGCAGATGAATTGCTTAAACGTCTGGTGCCTGCCATCCAGAATTTTCTCAAAGCTTAACTAGGCAATATTCATAAAAAAAGGGCAAATCATTTGCCCTTTTTTATTTTTGATTGAAATCAACCAGAAATATATTGTTGAAGTTGTTCAATCAGAATACGTTGATCGTCCATGGCTGCTTTTACCAGATCCCCAATCGAAATAAAACCAACCAGCTTTTCCTGATCCAGTACAGGTAGATGGCGTAAATGGCGGTCAGTCATGAGGTTCAGACATTCTTCTACCGTATGGTTCAAACCTACAGAGACGACTTTTGATGTCATAATGTCTGCAACAGGCGTGTTATTTGAAGAACGTTCCATTAAGGCAATTTTACGTGTGTAGTCACGTTCGGAGAAAATGCCAACAACTTTTTCATCTTCAGCAACCACCAGTGCACCGACCCCTTTATCGGCCATGATCTTAATTGCTTCAAGTACAGTCGCATTCGGTGAAATTGTAAAAATTGATTGTACTGCTTTATTCTTGATGACTTGAGCAACGATTGTCATTATTTATCCACCTGTGTTGTATTGTCATTTTCATTTAACTTAACGGTATTTTTTTTAATTGCAAAGCGCTAATTTCATTCCAATGATAACTTTTGCGCATAAATGCTCAAAAAGTCATCATTGCGGCAGAATCATGTTTTAAGCAGGTATAACTGCTTCACGTGACATAAAAAAGAAATGCTGCATCTGCTGTGTTGACAGCTTAAATTTACGATGTGATGAATTGAATAATGCGGGTTCAACCTGTAAGCGGGTTAATGTGGGAAGCAGTGACTCATGAAAATCCTTGGGGGTAATTTTCCGTGGTGTGTAGTGTTTCCAGTTGGCCTTGGCATAACGATGGGCTTGTACACCATTGAGCCAGAAAGGGAAGACGTGACCGTCCTGATCTGATTTGATTGCCCAACCTTCATGGTAAAGGCCCCAGAGCGCACCACAGTACATCATTGTTTTTAGAATTGAAATTTTAATCATCAACTCTCGTGAAACCGGCTGAAAATGCTTAAAGCGATACATGTTATTGAACTAATATTCTTAAACTTATGGTTCATTATAAGAAATCTAGATGTCATTTATGTTTAACAATTGACTAAAATCGTAAGCAAATATTGTAGGTGCTTAGAAAATTGAGTGGTATGTTCTTGGAATTTTCAATCTAAGATATTGTATAGAATAGAATTGTTTTTTAATGTGTTATTCGGAAACTTTATTGAATAGATTATGTTTTTAAGCAATGTGAGTGAAAAAGTGGAGCTCGTGATAAGAATTATAGTTGATCAGGCATTAAAAAAACGCCACCTGAGCAAATCAAAGCGATGAAAGCTTTGATATAGCGCAAGGACGTTTCTTTAAGCTTGAAGGGTGGCCATCTTCTGCCAATACTGGGCTTTCAGGGAATCGCGTTCTACTCGGAAGCCTTGATAATACAATTCTGCTAAAAATAATGCCGCTTTACCGTGGCCTGCTTTAGCAACTTCCTCAAGCTCTTTTACTGCATCTTGGAAGTTTTTTTGCGATTGAATTGTATTGACCGCATTTGCATATAGATGCTCTAGTTCATGGTGTGTAAAATGTTGAATCATATAATAACTCCTTATTTTAATTATGATTACCGCAAATTCTATTCAAAGTTACTCTACTTTGAATTTAAGCTACTTTAACTTAGAATTATTAAAGTAATATGACAAATTGATGGAATTGTCAAATATATTCAGCAATTTTGCGTAAATAAAAGCTTACACGATTAAACATTTACCACAAATAATTTTAAGTAGAATCAAAGTGAGAATAAGAGAAAAGGAGAATAACATGTCAAATGTCATTGATGGTGTGAATGTTGATGTTCCTCCATTGGAAAGCCAAATCATTGCGCTTGCTCATCATCACCGTAAATTACTGGATGAGGCGATCTTTCATCAGGAAATTCATCTAGGTGATTATTGTCTGGCTCAGCGTAAGCGGGTGTATGACTTTGCTAGTCATTTGAGCCCTGAGCAGAAAGACCGTTTTTATAAAATTTATGATGGAGAGTTGAAGAATATTGCAGACGACGATGATTTGCATCCTGCTGATGCAGAAAGTGGAGTCGGCATGTTTGCGATTTTCATCGTCCTCGTCATAATTGCATTTATTCTGTACTTTGCTTTTGTTCGTTCGCTGGTCAGTTAATTGCGGCTAAAGTTGTTTGCACGTTCAATAAGTTGTGGAATTGTGACTTATTGAACGTTGTACTTGTCCTAAGCGAATCAGAGACATACACTACCTCTAATTCGAGGTAGGTTATGTTGTCTATACTTTCTAAACATAAAGTGATGCAATCCAGATTAGGATTTAAACTCGACCAGTTTTATAATATTTTGGTCGGTATTATTATTTTGTCTATTTTTATACTTGCGTATAACGCATTATTACGTCCAGTCAATTCATTGCAATATCAGCAGGTGGTTCAGTTTGCTCATCAGGCCAGCCATCCAAGAACCCAACATATGGCACATGATGTTCTAGAGCAAACGCCAATTCGTCGTATAGATTATTTAAAGTTATTAAATGCTTATCAATTTGAATCCAACCGGATTAGACAATATCCGGCAATGACGAAAGATGATGAATGAGTTTTAAGCGACTCACTTCCATTACAAATGAATGCATTGCCTTATTCGGGAAAACGAAAGCGATTTATGCTAGACTGGCCCCATTTTTAAAAGCTGCTTTACTCTCAAGGAATCGACATGCAACAGCAATCGAATATGCAAAATAAATTCTTGATAAATGCTGACATCGGTGATGACGATGTCACATTACCAAGTTTACCTGCTGTCGATGTTCCCATTATAGAGCCAGCTGTACAGCAGACGGTTGAACTACCTGTAGCAGCACCCGTAGCAGAGCAACCTGTAGCAATTGTTGAAGAAGAAGCCAAATCAACAGGTTTCTTTGGTCGTATGAAAGATGGTTTGACGAAAACCCGTCGTAGTTTTACGGATGGTATGGTCAACATTCTGATTGGGGGCAAAGAAATCGATGATGAATTACTGGAAGAAGTTGAAGAACAACTTTTAGTTGCAGATATTGGTGTTGATGCGACTAAAACGATTATTGCGAATTTGACTGAACGTACTGCACGTGGCGATTTGATTTATTCACATGCTTTGTACAAGGCGCTTCAGGAAGAATTGGTTGCTTTATTGGCACCCCGTGTTAAACCGCTACATATTGATCCGAATAAATCACCCTATGTGATTTTAATGGTGGGTGTAAACGGCGTAGGCAAAACCACAACCATTGGTAAACTGGCGAAGCGTTTACAGGGTGAAGGCAAGAAAGTCATGTTGGCTGCGGGTGATACATTCCGTGCAGCAGCAACTGAACAATTGCAAATCTGGGGTGAGCGTAATGACATTCCAGTCGTCGCGCAAGGCCATGGTGCTGACAGTGCTTCAGTGATCTTTGATGCTTTTGAAAGTGCGCGTGCCAAAGGTATTGATGTATTGATTGCAGATACTGCCGGGCGTTTGCAAAACAAAGCTAACCTGATGGAAGAGTTGAAAAAAGTAAAACGTGTCATGCAAAAGATCGATGCAACCGCACCGCATGAAATCATGCTGATTGTCGATGCCGGCACAGGACAAAATGCGATTAATCAGGTACAGCTGTTTGATGAGGCTGTTGGTCTCACCGGAATCACCATTACCAAACTGGATGGCACAGCAAAAGGTGGCGTCCTGTTCAATATTGCAAGCCGTACTCATGTGCCGATTCGCTATATTGGTGTAGGTGAGAAGATTGATGATTTACGTCCATTCTCGGCGAAATCATTCGTTGCTGCTTTATTTGAAACAGATAAATAAATCGTTTATTAACATGTAATAAAAGCCGATTCGTCGGCTTTTATTTTGTGTAGAAAAAGACATTTTTAAAAATTATTAAATCTAAAAAAGGTATTTACGTGAAAATATTATTAAAACCTATCGTTCTTATCCTCTTAACAGCGAGTTGGGGCATCAATTCCGTCTTTGCGGCTACGGATACTGCAGCAATAAAAGTTCTCACAGAAAATGCTGAACAGGGCAATGTTGAAGCACAATATTCTTTAGCGACGATGTATGCGGATGGCGACGGAGTTGAACAAGATAATGCTAAAGCAGTACATTGGTATCTTATGGCCGCCGATCAAGGAAATGTTAACGCTCAGAATAATTTAGCCTGGATGTATGAAAATGGCAAAGGGATCGCACAGGATCATAAAAAGGCTTTTGAGTGGTATCAACGCGCAGCCAATCAAGGAGATAGTAATGCGCAATATAATTTGGGGGTGATGTATGAGCATGGGCGAGGTGTGCAGAAAGATAATAATAAAGCCCATCAATGGTATTTTAAGGCAGCCGAACAGGGAGATCTGGATGCACAGCATTATTTAAGGATGTCTTATTTACTTAAGCAACTGGATCAAGCAGGACAGAAGAAATACAAAATGATGTCAAAAGACTGGGTGGTTCCTGTGGTTGAGGCAGAAGAAGCGAGCACAGAAGCGGATTAATGCAAGAGGATTTTAATTGTTTCAAAAATAAAACGATCTGTCATGTTTTTTAGACTATTCCTAAAAAATATGTCGTTATACACTACATTCAATCCAAGATAACGCCTCAGGGCACAAGGTAGGAATAACAAGATGAGCAACTTCTTAAATAGTATTAAATCACGCCGTACAATTTATGCGATTGGCAAAAACTTGACAGTAGACCAGGCAACAATTGAAGAAACGATCCGTGAAGCTGTAAAACAAAGCCCGTCATCATTCAACTCACAAACTTCACGTGTTGTGACTTTATATGGTGAATCACATGCAAAATTCTGGGAAATCGTACGTGAAACTTTACGTAAAATGGTTCCAGCAGAAGCTTTCGCAAATACAAGCGCGAAAATTGATAGCTTTGCAGCAGGTTTTGGTACAGCATTATTCTATGAAGACCAAGATGTTGTAAAAGGTTTACAAGAACAATTTGCTTTGTATGCAGACAACTTCCCAGTATGGTCTGAACATTCAAGTGCAATCGCTCAGTTTGCAACCTGGACGGCTTTATCTGAAATTGGTGTTGGTGCGTCATTACAGCATTACAATCCAATTATTGATGCAGAAGTTGCAGAAACTTTCGAGATCCCTGCAAACTGGAAATTACGCGCTCAGCTTGTATTCGGTTCTATCGAAGCTGCTGCGGGTGAAAAAACATATATGGATGATGCAGCACGCTTTAAAACTTTTAACTAAGTGAAGATTGTGTAGTAAAAAAGAGCACCTTAGGTGCTCTTTTTTATTGGAGTAAAAATTTCTTTTTAAACTCATGCACTGTTAGAAGTGCATTTCATTGAGAAAAGACAAATCTGGTGCCATCTTATAAAAATGTTTATTAAATTTACAGGGAAATATTTTTGGTAGTACCCAATTCTTCAGATTCACCTGTTACAGATGCTTTAGCAAGTTTGAATAGGGTTGCGACTGTACCTGAACCTTTCCAGTATTGAGCGCCGTTGCAGATGACACGAATCAGTTGAATATCAGGATCCGATTTGCCATGTTCAAAGAATGCTTCATAAGCAGGAGACCAGATCTGATCAAGAATCGCTGGATCGACGACACACTCAGCGATACCATTAATCGAAACATAATCATTATTTGATATATTGCTATATCCTAAATTGACTTGGTTATTTAGCGGAATATTTTTCACTAGTTCAGAACTTTTAGAACCTAAAAACCATACGATTCCATTAAAATCAGTATCTTGTGTCGTCATTGGAACAGAGTGTAAATGACCTTTATCAGAAATAAAGGTGATCATGGCAAACTTGATGCCTTTAAGTAATTGATTAAGCTCTTGGTATTCGCTATTCAGGTTGTTCATCGTGACACTCTCCTAACATTTGTTTTTTCAATATCCCTGAAAATAAAAAAGTTGCGGGTTTCGGTTTGTGAGCTATTTGTTTTATCAATCTAGTAATGATGAACTTATGTTAATTAAATTATTAAAAAATATTTAAAACGAGCTATTTCAATCACTTTTAGATGCTTGGCTTAAATTTTTTTAAGATAATAACGCCCGCAAGTCCTGAGCTTAAGGTATTAAAAAATAAATCTATGGCTGAATTCCCGTGAACATGATGAGCCTGAAGCGCTGAAATGATCGATTTTTAGTGATTTCAATATACGGTTATGAATTGCTTAATTAATTATAAGTTTTTGTTTTATAATGTTAAATTTGAAAAATTGCGTGAAAAGTGTAAAATATACACTTGTCTTTATTTGTGTTTTTTTATTGGGTGGACGTGGTGAAAAAAATATTAATTCTTTCTATAAGTACGGTTGCTTCTGGTTCGGTGTTTAGTGCTGATGATTTATTGGCTAAACCTCAGTCTATATTGGTGTTGCAGAAGGAGGACGCCCAATTGGAGCTCAAAAACGAACAGCAGGTCGATTTTTTTGAGTCATTGAAACAGCAAGAACAGGATCAAATCAATCAACGCACTCAAGATCTAGAAAGTTTATATGAGCTCCAATCAAATACCGCTAACATGAGTCCGCATGATAGGGCCCAGTATTATCTCGAGCATAGACATTATGGGGCTTTAGATGCGTATGGTCAGGGCCAACAACTCAGCTCCTTAGAAAAAGCGCGTAATAGAGGAGTAATTTCAAATCGGGACTACCAACAAAAAATTGTAAAATACAGTCCTTCACCTATAGCGCGTAGAAGTGACCAGCTGAGACTCTCAATTCCTATCGGAGATTAAAACTATCTATTGATTGAGCGTTAAGGTAGATGCTGTGATGCCTTCGCCCGATCCCTAAAGCGAGCTCTAATCTATTGGAGTCTCGCTTTTTTCTTTTGATGAGCAGGTGATTTCAGAATTGATCGCTAGTTTAATGCTGATATTGAATTTAGCAGTTGCTCAGCATGGGCGAATGTCAATTTTTACCTAGATGAGGTGACGGCTGCATAAGTCAAAAATGAAAGCAAAACTAAGCAATTAAATTGATAATTTTGACTATTTGGTAAAAAATAGCTTAAAAGTTCTACTTTTTGTGGTACTTTAATTTATTTTCAAGGGGTTGAAAATTATGAATATTATCAAATTTTTAAAAAGTTTTAATACCATTGGTGCCTATCTCATCCTTGTAAGTATCCTGCTCCTAACGCTGATTGTATATTTTTATTTTATTAATCCCCATTGAACATGCTTGCTAATAAGATAAAGCCACCCTCGGGTGGTTTTTTCAATATTGAGTGAATAAACGAAGCAAGATGTCGAGTTTACAATGCAGCAATCATTTAAACACTATAATTACAACCTGATTATGAATTGTTACATTTAATCTGTTATAAAAATTTTAATAAAAAGAGGTTGATAATTATGAATATTTTTAAGTTTTTGAAAAGCTTTAATACGGTAGATTTTTATTTGCTTGTTGCCAGCATCATGCTGGCAGTACTTATATTTCTATTTTACTTCGTGAACCCGAATTAAGTTTAAAAACTATTGTTCAGTATTTTACAGGTTAAGGGCTAGATCAAACGCATGGCAGTCATGTTTTTATGATGTTAACCTGTGACGTAGAGTGGAAATTTCCGAAGAAGTTGATGAATTAACTGAACAACATGATGACGTTCTGAAACCATTCAGTTTTTGAATTTAAAATTTCACAAGAGCAGAGCGAAGTGAAAGAATAAATTTGGTGGAGTTAAGGTTTTGCTGTAGCTCAGAGGTTGTAAAATATTTTTTTATATAACAAAGTCTTAGGTTGGGGTAATTCCTTTTGCTGGTTTTATGCTATATATTTCTTAAAAAAGCTGAATTGTTGCAATAGACAGTTTTAATTTTTGTCATAAAATCGTCATAATCGCATTGCATAGTGCATACGGTTTCATAAATTGTTTATAACGAGAAGAGTCTAATGTCTTTAAGAGTTGGTGTCGCTGCTTTCGGGTTATTATTAAGTAGTTCAGTTTTTTCAGCAGTCACAATCACTGCACCTGAAGAAATCGTGATTCTTGCAGTAAATGGTCAAGAAGTGAATAACGGATTAATTCCTTCAAAGAAAAATAACTATCAGGTTGATCCGGGGAATTTGGTTGTCAATGTTCGTTATCGTGAATATTTTGAGCATTTAAATGGTGAGCATGACATCATTAAGTCGGGTGTGGTTACTATTCAAGCGCCGAACCTTCAGGACAACCAATCTTATACTTTAGCTCTGATCAACGCGCCTAAAGATTTTGAAGCAGCCAAAAAATATGCTGACCAGCCTACAGTTGCTTTATATGATCAAAATAAAAAGCTCGTGGTCCAACAAACGGGTGCGAATAATGAAGCGCAGCCATGGTTCTCTGGCAATAATTTTTTAAGCCGTACTCTGGATTTAACCCAAAAGAATAAAAACAATGTGGTCAATCAACCAGCGCCTGTTTATTCAGGTACCACCACACAGACAGCGGTTGTTGCAACGGCACCTGTTGCTGTCACTACAGTAGCTCAAGTGGGTACCACCAAGACTACAGATCAGCAAATGGCAGAATTATGGCAAAAAGCATCGAAAGCTGAGCGCCAAAAGTTCATGGCCTGGTTAGCTGGTCAAAGCAACTAAATCTTATATCAATAAAAAGGCCGATGATATCATCGGCTTTTTTTATGCCTGTGAAAATACTTAGAGAGCTTTTTTCTTAAGACTGGCGAATACGTTAAACCTGACTTTTTTCAGAGCTAGCTGATCCTTTTTTTGACTAGGTCAGGTTAAACCTACAGGTGTACTTAATGCTCGATCTTTTTGCTTGTTGATAAGTATGTGAAAACACATAAGAAAAGAAGACTGTAATCATATCAATTCAAATGACCTGTTAAATACCAAAGTCCTTGGATTGGAAACAAATAGGCAAGAATAGTTGCCAGCAATAAAACAAGCGCAATGGCTAAGCACGATTGAGCTACAGCTTTGGCTGATCCAATTCACGGTTATATAAAGCACAAGCAATAAACATAAAAGAGTAGTGCTATATCACCACATAGTTATGACTTTGTAATTGCATTGGTATGACGTATGCCAGGCGCATAGTCAGCATACAGCTAATATTGATCTAACTCCACTGCCAAATAAAGTAGACTGAAGCCTTTAAGTTCGACGAAATTGTTTTTTGTTTTCAGTCTAATCCGTAAACTAAAAAAGGCCACCAAATCTGGCAGCCTTTTTTGAAAGTATGGGAATGGAAAATAACTTACTGGCCTAACCAGATAAAGTACCCGAGAACCATCAAGGGCCAAGCGATATAAGGGCTAAATAACCATTTCCATAACCAGAATCTTGGCACAAATCCAACACCATGCACGAAGCCACCGGAGATTCCAATCATTACCAGCATCAGCAGGCTATGATTATAGTGTCCGTTAGCATCCAGCATCAGTGATGGATGGACCAGTAAAATAGCAGCAAGGGGCAATGCCAACAAAAACGAAATGGTCATTGCAAGCACTTGCGCTTTACGATTCTTCGGTGTTGTCATTGCTTCAGCCATTTTATTATTCCTCATCTAAATTTTGATGATGTTCGATGTACAGTGCACTGAGTACACCTGCGAAACATGCCATCAAAATGCCTAGAATCCATGCAAAATACCACATGTCACATCTCCTGATTAATACAAACTATGTGAGTTTTCTTCAATGTGTTTGTTGGTGATGACGCCCCACATTTTGTAATACGACCAAGAGGTATAGATCAAAATGAGAGGTACGAAGATACATGCAGCAACCGTCATTACCCCGAGGGTTTTATGACTGGAAACAGCATCCCACATGGTCAAGCTTGATGTTGGATCAATGCTTGATGGTAACAAGAAGGGAAATAATGCAAAACCGGCAGTCAGGATTGCGCCGACAATCATTAAGCTTGTCCCTGTAAAACTTGCAGCCGCTTTATGTTTGCCTGCACTAATGATGACCAATAAGGCACCTAAAATTGCAACAATAGGTGCAGCCATAGTTATTGGATAGGTTGCATAGTTATTGAACCAGCCATGATTGGCATTGGTCACCACTTCTTTGGCAAGCGGATTCAGCGCAGCATTGGTATTCACCGCAGTCGCATAGCTATAACCAGAGATATTGCCGAAGTATAACCATGCACCCGCAGCCAAGAAGCATACAAGGAAGGCAATTGCCATAATTTGTGTTGCTTTGGCAGAACGGTTATGTAAATCGCCATCAGTACGTAGCATCAACCAGGCCCCGCCGTGTGCACATAGCATTGCTAAGCTGACAATACCGCAAATCAGTGCAAAGGGATTTAATAGGGCAAAGAAGCTACCGGTATATTGTGAACGTAAGGTGTCATCCAGACTAAAGGGTACGCCGAGGAACAAGTTGCCGAATGCCACACCAAACACCAGTGCAGGCACTGCACCACCGATACACAAGCCCCAGTCCCAAGAAGTACGCCATTGGGTATTCTCTAATTTAGAGCGATAGTCAAATCCGACGGGTCGCAGGAACAGGGCAAATAGAACCAGTAGCAAGGCCCAATACATTCCCGAGAAGGCAACGGCATAAACCATTGGCCAAGCTGCAAATAATGCACCACCAGCGGTAATGAACCAGACCTGGTTGCCGTCCCAGTGTGGGGCAATCGTATTGATTGCAGCACGGCGTTCAGAATCAGTTTTACCTACGAATGGCATGAGTGCCATTGAGCCCATATCGAAACCGTCGGTGAGGGCAAAGCCAATCAGCAGAACACCAACCAATACCCACCAGATAATTTTTAGGAGTTCATATTCGATCATGACTGAGCCTCCCCAGCTTTTGCTTCGAGTTTTTCGAAGTGATATTTACCAGTATGTAAAGAACTTGGACCTAAACGCGCAAATTTGATCATTAAGTACATTTCGATAATCAGCAGTACGGTATAGAACGCAGCCAGCGCAATAATTGAACCCCATACATCGCCTGTACTGATACTTGAAGCAGACAGATGTGTTGGCAAGATTTCACCAATTGACCACGGTTGACGACCGCCTTCAGCCACATACCAACCTGTTTGAGCTGCAATCCATGGGAGAGGGAGAGCAAACAAAGCAAATTTGAGTAACCAAGGTTTATCTTCGGCGTTGCGTTTTGCTACTGACCAGGTTGCTAAAAGGAATAACAACAGCATGAGGAAGCCTGAAGCCACCATCGCACGGAAGGAGAAGAAGAGAGCAGCGACATTTGGAATAGTATCTTTAGTTGCTGCCTGAATATGTTCTTCAGTTGCATCAACTACATTTGGCGCATATTTTTTCAATAACAGGCCATAACCTAAGTCTTTTTGATTTTTCTCAAATGAAGCCAATAAGTCTGGCGAACGGTCACCCGCGCGAAGTTTTTCTAACTCGCTATAAGCCACCATACCGTTACGGATACGCACTTCATGTTCTTTCATCAAGTCACGTAAACCAGTCACTTCTTTGTCTGTAGAACGTGTAGCAATAATCCCCATCACATAAGGAATCTTAATCGCATAGTCGGTACGCATTTCCTGCTGATTTGGGAGACCAAATAAGGTAAATGCAGCAGGTGCCGGTTCGGTATGCCATTCTGCTTCGATTGCGGCAAGTTTGGTTTTTTGAACATCACCGAGTTCATAACCAGACTCATCACCAAGCAAAATTACAGAAAGTGTTGACGCTAAACCGAAGATGGCAGCAATCGCGAATGAACGACGTGCAAACGGCAAGTCACGTTTCTTTAATAGATAATAGCTTGAGATCGCCAGAACGAAGATCGCACCTGTAACATAACCTGCAGAAACCGTGTGTACAAACTTCACCTGAGCAACAGGGTTGAAGATCAATGCACCGAAGTCAACCAGTTCCATACGCATGGTTTCGTAGTTAAATGCAGCACCGACCGGGTTTTGCATCCAACCGTTTGCGATCAGAATCCACAAGGCAGACATATTCGAGCCAATTGCAACTAACCACGTCACGCCTAAATGCTGGACTTTAGACAGGCGATCCCAGCCGAAGAAGAACAAACCGATAAAGGTGGATTCAAGGAAGAAGGCCATCAAACCTTCAATGGCAAGTGGTGCCCCGAAAATATCGCCTACATAGTGGGAATAATAGGCCCAGTTGGTTCCAAACTGGAATTCCATGGTTAAACCAGTGGTTACACCTAGGGCAAAGTTAATCCCGAAGAGTTTCCCCCAGAATTTGGTCATGTCCTTATAGATCTCCTTGCCAGAAATCACATATGTGGTTTCCATAATGGCAAGAATAAAAGCCAGACCTAAAGTTAGAGGGACGAAAAGAAAGTGATACATTGCGGTCATTGCGAATTGGAACCGCGAAAGATCGACCACGCTTTCAGAAATCATCAACGTGTCTCCTGAGTTTTGGACATGTCACCAGCAATACGCTCGGCAACTTCATTGTTAAAATCTTTTGGAATCGTTGGGGCATCAAACCATATGTGTTTAATCACCATGAGAAGAGCAACTTTAATAATAAGAATAATCGTGATTTCTCGGATGAGCCGCCGATTAGGGTCTTGAGAACGCGTGTTCATAGAACCTGGCCTCATATTTAAAGAAGATGTAAAACATTATTAAATAAAATTCATTGAAAATAAACCTTTGAGGTTTTTAAATAATTTTATATAAAATATTTGTTATAAATCAAATATATAGATTATTTTATTTAAAATAATTTAATTAACCAACTAAAATGATATGGATTGATTTTTAAATCTGATCAAAACGGTTGTATTTATATTTTTAAATCTGATTAAAAAGATAGGGTTTATACTGAATTAAATAAATATTAAACCAACTAAAATGGTATGAATATAAAATTTATAATATATACAGCGACTTATAATCTTGTTTACATAATTAAATAATTTTCACAATGAATTCAATACAAAACCTAGTGTATAGGTAAAGATTATTCTAAAAAATGTGACGGGTGTCACTGATGTATTTTTTGTGTTAGTGAGATCATGAAAACAACAATAAAGGAAGAGCAAAATCTAAAACTTTTATCCAATATATTTGTAACAATATGTAAATTTTAGGATTTTGAACAAAAAGTAGCTGATTTATACAGCAATTTAATCTGGAGTGAATAAATTATTTGAAAGTGAGATCTTCTTGGCAAGGTAGTGGGAATTTGATTTTTGGCTGATGAGCAGCACTTGTGATTGTAATTCGAGTTCGCCGTATTCAGGTTCAACTTGTACATAGTACAGTTGTCCAAACTCATCGCGCACACGCGCCTGAGCTGAAAAGCCCGGACGTGCATTGCCTGTCGAAATGGTTGCTAGACGTCCAACCAAATTGGTATGGGTATGAATCACTTTCGGCTTGATCACCTGGTCCAGGCAGTGAATCATAAAGACGGTAAAGAAAATATCGATGATTAAGGCCGGAACAAATAAATAATAGGGTGAAATGAAGTAGTGCTGCAAAGCAAAAAACGACAGTTCAAGAAAGTAGCCGGCAAAACTAAAGTTGATAAGCAAGAAAACAAAAATCAGATATTTGGAAAACTTTACATCCAGCAAAGGTGAGTTCAGTAGCCACTCCGGAGCCAGCTTCTTGACCAGGTGGCTTGGACGCAAACCAATAAAAATACCAATGGTTTCTGCAATACTGAGTATGATCAAAGCCACGACGCTCATATGAAATGGCATCAGGTAGTAGTTGAGAAAAAACTCAGTCATTGCAGAATTCATGATTTAAGCATCAATCAATATAGATACCACCATCCGAATGAACTTCCAGATTTACTTTTTCAAGGAATTCACCCAGACACGGGCCTGAAAGACATTCGCCAGTCTCAACAGAGAATAACGCGCCATGGGTAGAGCATTGGATATATTCGCGGTCTTGATCCAGAAACTGGTTTTCTAAAAACTCAAGTTCTGTTTGCAAATGCGGACAAACATTCTGATAGGCATAAAAACTGCCATCTTTTTGAGTAATAAAAATCGTTGTCCCTTTCATCGTATCGTATGCACGAGACTCACGCTCAGGGACTTCTTCAGTCATGCAAATCTTTTCCATGTTAAGCACATTCCTGTTGAGCTTTTTTAAATTGTTCCAAGAGTTCTGCGTAATGGTCGACACTCAAACGTGGGCCGAATTGTGCAACAACTTCGCTAGAGATTAAAATAGCAAGTTGAGCAGCTGCTTCCAAGCTTAAACCGGCATTAATTGCATACAAGAAAGCACCGGAGAATGCATCGCCTGCACCATTGGTATCGACGGCTTCAACTGCACGGCCATTGACATGGAACTGATGGGCTGCATCTACAATTACTGCACCTTTGGCACCTTGTGTGATCACAAGGTGCTGGTTTTTTAATTTTAGCATCTCGATTGCAGCTTCAAGATTTTCAGTATTGGTGAACATCAATGCTTCCTGTTCGTTACAGAACAACAAGTCCACACCATCATCTAAAAGTTCTTCTAACCCTGAGCGAGCATATTGCACCATAGCCGGATCAGAAAGTGAAAGGGCAATTTTAACACCGTGTGCTTTAGCCAGCGCGCGTGCCTGCTTTACTGCGACGCGTGCAGAATCACTTGTAGATAAATAACCTTCAATATACAACCATTTCGCCGTTTTTAACGGTTCAAAGTCAATTTGTTCAGCGGTCAGTTCAGCAGTAATACCAAGATAAGTCTGCATGGTACGTTCAGAATCCGGGCTAATCAGTACCATACAGGTGCCTGTAACGCCTTCACTGATAGATTGGGTCGCTGTTTGGATACCTGCTTCGTTTAAACCGGTTAAATAGATCGAGCCTAGTTCATCGTTGCCGACACGGCAACCATAAAAGGCTGTACCGCCTAAAGCACTAAAAGCAACGCTGGTATTCGCCGCTGAACCACCACTGGCTTGGCCTTTATAGCTTTGGGTCGCTTGTAATTTTTGATATAAATTTGCCTGTGTTTCGCCATCGGCCAAATGCATTGTGCCTTTTGGCAATCCTTGTTGCGTTAGAAACTCATTTGAAACCTTAAATTCCTGGTCAATGAGTGCATTACCAATTGCAAAAAGATCAACAGTTGCCATGTTTGTCATCACAGTAAAAATCAAAAAGCAAAGTTTACACCAATGCTCAGGATTACAATAGTTTGTTGAAAAAAATTCAGGATAAAGACATGGACGTTTTCCTGCATTTAAGAAGGAAATGGATTTGATTGCTGACTATTCAACTAAATAAGCCAGTTGAATTGTACAAAGGCAAAGCATTCGGGTTTTAACAAGGCATCAGCACGACTTAGAAATGCATGAAAATGGTTTTCAGTAACATGCAACGGCATTATTTAGGATCTAGAGATATTGTTTTGATTGCAGTAGGTGGCATTAATCAGGCACCTTTTGATCTAGCTGAGGGAATTGGAGAATTATACCATTTTTAGATTCATCCTGATTTTTATTGAAAAGGTGTGGGGGATATGCCCAAATTTATTCTGAGCAGATTGGTTTGTTGGCGATACTAAAAATGCAGCTAATTCCTCTCAATGTATTGGCTATGAATGTATGTATTGAGGACCTCTTCATTTTTGGAAAATTTTTTAATCAACTGGGTTGTGTTTAGCCGCTGAATTTTTCTACAAAAATAGAGTAATTTACATGGATATCGATACGTATTCTTCGGTAGACTCTCTATAATCAATTGTAATGATTTAATAGAGATAAATTGGAGATCACATGACTGTAGATGTTACTGAAAGCATTACTCAAACTATTCATCCCGCGTTTCAGCTATTACGTCAACACCATGTAGAAGCACTCGATATTCAAGTTTCAGAATATAAGCATAAAGTGACTGGTGCTGTTCATTATCACTTGGCTACCAATCATGATGAAAATGTGTTCCTAGTTGCATTTCGAACCCAGCCCATGGATTCAAAAGGAACGGCACATATTTTAGAACACACTGCGTTATGTGGTTCTGAGAAGTTTCCGGTACGTGATCCGTTTTTCCTGATGATCCGCCGTTCACTCAATACGTTCATGAATGCTTTTACGGCGGCAGACTGGACCGCTTATCCATTCGCGACTCAAAACAAAAAAGACTTTCAAAACTTACTGTCTGTATATCTGGATGCCGCATTTGCTGCCAATCTGAACCCTTTAGACTTTGCTCAGGAAGGGATCCGCATTGAGCTTGAAAATGATCAGGCAGTTTACAAAGGTGTGGTTTTTAATGAAATGAAAGGCGCGATGAGCTCTCCAACAGATCAGCTGTATCATCAACTTGCGCATCATTTGTTCCCGGAAACAACCTATCACTATAACTCTGGTGGTGATCCAAAAGACATTCCAGATTTAAGCTATGAACAGTTGGTCGATTTCTATAAAACCCATTATCACCCAAGTAATGCAGTATTCATGACCTTTGGTAACCAAAGTGCATATGACCTGCAAGAACAGTTTGAGACGTTGGCATTACATAAATTTTCTCAAGGTACAACTTTATACTCAAAACCTGAGAAGCGTTTAACGGCTCCGGTCGAAGTGACTGAAAGCTATGCGGTTGATAGTGAAGACCTAAAAGATAAAACCTACCATGTGATGTCATGGTTGTTGCCTGAAACCAGCGATACCAAACTACGCCTAGGGATGCGTCTGGTTGAAGGGATTTTATTAGAAAATTCGGCTTCGCCATTACGTCACTATCTGGAAACCTGTGGTTATGCACAATCAACAGGTCCTTTAATGGGCGTTGATGACAGCAATTTTGAAATGACCTTCTATTGTGGTGTTCAAGGTTCAAATGCTGAACATGCAGAAACTTTTAAAAATGGCATTCTGGATATTCTGAAAGAGGTGGCTTCCAAGCCAGTTGATACTGATTTTGTCGATGCCATTCTGCATCAAATCGAATTACATCAACGAGAAATTAATGGCGATGGTACACCATATGGTTTAAGCCTGATTTTAAATGGATTGGGCAGTGCCATTCACCATAGTGATCCGGTACATGTCTGGGATGTCGATTCTGCGATTGAACAAGTGAAAGAAGAGTTGAAAGACCCGATGTGGTTATCAAACCTGATTCAAACGCACTTGTTGGATAATCCGCACCGTGTACAAATGACCTTGGTTCCGGATGCAACCAAATCGTTGAAAGAGCAACAGGCAGAACAGGCGCGTTTGGCTGAGATTACTGCAACTTTAACCGATGCACAGAAAATCGAGATTGAAGAAAAAACCGCAGCATTAAAACAGCGTCAGGACACCCCGGATAATCTTGAACTACTACCAAAAGTCGGTCTGGAAGATGTCCCTGCCGAGTTGCAGATTGTTCAAGGTCAGTTGCGTGAAATTATCTGTAATGGTCTGGATACACCATTAAACCTATATCATGCGGGCACCAATGGGATTTACTATCAACAAGTCCTGATTCAGATTCCGGATGAGATTGTTGAATCACCTTACTTCAACTTGCTGTCTATTCTGATGGGTGAGGTAGGTGCAGGTGAATATGATTATCTTCAATTCCAGCAGCTTCAAACAGCCGTGAGTGGCGGTTTGGGTATGGGCGCTTCTTTGCGCAGTAAGGTCGATGACAAAGACCGGATCAGTGCATGGCTCACCTTAACCACGAAATCGCTGACACAAAAGCTGGATGCCATTCAATTATTGAAACTCGCTTTTGAGCAGCTCCGTTTCGATGAGAAAGATCGCATTATTGAATTACTGCAACAACGTAAAACCCGTTGGCAATCACGTTTGTCTGGCTCTGGTCATAGCTATGCGATGCAGGCTGCATCTCGACAAATGAGTGCCTTGGCGCGCCGTGATTATCACAATACAGGATTGGGTGCATTAAACTGGCTCAGTGACTTGGTGACCAAAATTGATCAGGACGAGACGGCTTATCAGGCGTTGATTCGTGAATTACAGGCGATTCACCGCAAGTTGCTGCAAGCGCCTAAACAATTCTTAGTGGTATGTGAAGAACACCAATCAGACCGTTTGGTTGAAGAAGTACAAACTGTCTGGGATAAACTGGCTGTTGATCAGGCACCTGTGAGTTTAACATCAGTTGAACATGTCAATTCTTCAGACGATGAAGCCTGGTTGATTCAAGCCAATGTCCAATTCTGTGCCTCTGCTTATCAGGCGGTAGATGTGGCGCATCCTGATGCAGCACCGTTGATGGTGTTGGCTGCTTATTTACGCAATGGTTTCCTGCATAGCGCCATTCGTGAAAAAGGCGGTGCGTATGGCGGTGGTGCAAGCTATGATGGTAACGCATGTTCGTTCCGTTTCTATAGCTACCGCGATCCACGCTTAGCTGAAACGTTTAATGATTTTGAAGCCAGTGTGCAATGGTTAATCAATACCGAGCAACAGCCACATCAACTTGAAGAAGCAATTCTGGGCTTAGTTGCAAGTATGGATAAGCCAGGTTCTCCGGCGGGTGAGGCGATTACAGCATGCTATGCATTGCTACATGCACGTACGCCAAAATTCCGTAAGATTTTGCGTGAACGCTTGTTAAACGTGAATCTGGACGATTTGCAACGTGTTGCCAAACAGTACTTATTGGCTCAAAAACCTGTAAAAGCAGTAGTTGCGCCATTTGCGAAACGTGAAGAATTGCAGAAACTTGGATTTAGCATCAAGCAAGTCAATTAAAAGAAAAATTGGAGAATTTTATGGCGTTCAAATCTTTTGAACGTAGTTATCTGGAGCTGAGTATCCTTGCGATACTTGGCTCTTTAACTACGTCGTTGTCGCATGCTGAATCGACAGCACCGACAAGTCCTGCAACTGTAGATGCGTGTGTGGCTTTAGCTGCAAATGCTGAACGTCTGGCTTGTTATGACCGACTTTTTAAAGCACCCACCATTATTCCAACTCAAGTTCAGACCGATGCCGCGCCAATTGTTGCAGCTGCCGTGCCTGCGGTGGAGTCAAATGAGCCAGCCAAACCTGAGTCTTTGAAAGATAAGGTGGTTCAAAAGGTCAGTGACTTGCATCTGTTAGGTGCCGCACCAAAATTTGATCCTAATGTCTCTTTGCTGGATCGTCGTTGGGAACTGTCAGAAGAAAGTAAGTTAGGGGTGTGGAATATCCGTGCCTATCAACCGGTTTATCTGTTGCCTGTATTCTGGACCAGTGACAAGAATGAGTTTCCGAGCAGTCCAAACCCTCAAAATACGGTCAAAGACAAGCAGGAGTTGACTTCAAGTGAAGCCAAGTTTCAGATCTCATTCAAAACCAAGGCTTGGGAAAACATCTTTGGCGATAATGGTGATCTGTGGTTAGGTTATACCCAATCATCACGCTGGCAAGTCTATAACTCGGATGAGTCACGACCATTCCGTGAGACCAACTATGAGCCTGAAGCAAGCTTGATGTTTAGAACCAACTATGAAGTTTTAGGTCTGAATGCCCGTTTGCTTGGGGTGACCTTGAATCACCAGTCCAATGGTCGTTCTGATCCGTTATCGCGTAGCTGGAACCGTGTGATTTTTAATCTTGGTTTTGAAAAAGATAACTTCGCACTCATGTTGCGTCCTTGGTATCGTGTAGAAGAAGATGCCAAAGATGACAATAATCCGGATATTAAAGATTATATCGGTCGTGGCGATTTAACTGCATTTTACCGTAAGGGTGATAATGATTTCTCTCTGATGCTGCGTCACTCCTTAAAAGGAGGTGATCGTTCACATGGTGCGGTGCAGTTTGACTGGGCGTTCCCGATTAAAGACAAATTACGGGGACATTTTCAAATATTTGATGGTTATGGCGAAAGTCTGATTGATTATAATCACCGAGCAACTTATGTAGGCTTGGGGGTATCTTTAATGAACTGGTACTAAATGAGTTTGCACATTCCAGAACCATTATTACAGCTTGAAGCGAATTGTGGTGTGTTTGCACTGTGGCTCATCTTAAAGCAATATCAAACTCATATTGATATTGCTGACCTGATCCAGTTGTGTGGTCACGATCGTAAAGACGGCACATTCACGATTGCGCTGGCTGTGGCAATGAAAAAATTAGGTTATACCGTCTCTTTTTATAGTGCACCTGATCCCAATATCGATGAAAATGAAAAGCAGTGTTATGCAGAGGCAGAACGTCTTGGCATTCCTGTCGAAGCTGCTTTAACCTATGCTGAGATACAGCACGCTTTTGAACGCGGTCATTTTGTGGTTGCGTTTTATGACACCTTGCAAGGAGTGGGCAATCAGTCCTTGCTTTATTCCATTGATGAACAGGAAGTCAGTTTCTGTGATCATTTTGATGTGATGTCTAAAGCCGTATTTGAACAACAACGCCAGGCTGATGGCATTTGCCAGCAGGTGGTGGTGATTGAGCAGCCTGCTCCTCATTCTTATCCAATCTGAATATTGGCATTGGCGTGTTTTAAACGGCTCTTTTTCGGTGTTGCAATCAAATAGGCAAGGGTTAAAGGCCCCAGTCGACCTGTAAACATCAATAGACTCAGTACAAACAGACTGCCGTCATGTAACTGGCTTGTGGCACCACGCGATAAACCGACAGTACAGGCGGCAGAAACCACTTCAAACATCAGGTCCAGTACATCCAGTTTCGGTTCAAGCAGAAAAATGATAAAGCAACCTACAAAGACCAGCATGCCTGTAATTGCCGTCACAGCAAGTGCTTTATAGGTTGTTTCTGCTGAAACGGAATGATTAAAGATCCGGATTTCTTCGTTACGCCGTAAAAAAGAAAGCACGCACAGCAACAGGATCACAAACGTACCGACTTTAATGCCACCTGCAGTACTCAGAGAGCCACCCCCAATAAACATCAATAACATGGTCAGCAAGGCTGTACTATGTTCCATCGCGCCGGTATCGATGGTGTTAAATCCAGAAGATCGGGGAACAGTAGCCTGAAACCAGGCATTCATGGCTTGCTCACCTAAACTCATCGAGCCGAGTGTCAGCGGATTGTTGGATTCTAATAACCAGATCAGGATAAATGCGACCAGATTCAGAATCGCAATGGTACTCAGGATGAGTTTGCTGTTTGGTGTAAGTTTACTCCAGCGTTTGTTCTGTTTAACATCGATCAGTACCAGAAAACCAATTCCACCTAAGGTATACAGCAGGCTAATGGTTAGACAGATCAGGTAGTGCCCCTGAAAGTTGATCAGGCTGTTATCGAATAGGGAAAAGCCAGCATTATTAAAGGCAGACACGCTGTAAAAGATAGCGTAATAAAGGCCACGGGCAAATCCGTACATCGGTGCAAACGAGGCAGTTAAGATCACAACACCAATCAGCTCAAACAGTAGGGTATATAACACCACGCCTTTGGCGACAAAAGTGACTTTAGACAGGCTGGTTTGACCAAGGCTGTCCTGTGCCATCATTTGCTGTTTAAGACCTAACTTGGGTGCCAGGCTTAACGCTGCCAGTATGGCGAAGGTCATAAAGCCCAAGCCGCCTGATTGGATCAATAACAGGATAACAAACTGCCCAAAATGATTGAATGACTCATTTAGATTCACTACGGACAAGCCGGTAATGGTCACCGCTGATGTTGCAGTAAATAAGGCATCCATCCAGCTCAAATTGCCTTTATTGGCAATCGGTAATTTGAGTAATAATGTCCCGATGATGATAAAACTTAAAAAACCGATCGCCAGCAAAGAAGGTGGACTCAGGTTAAAAATTTTTTGGGAGTTTATTTTCAATGCCATGTTATGCGAAACATCCTGAAAGTTTTCTGAGATGGCTAAGCGAACCTTCCAAAATCAGTACATCATCCGTTTTTAAGGTAAAATTTGGATCAGTGTCATAAAAAATCTGCTGGTCGCGTTTAAGTAATAACAGTTTGATATTGGGCTCTTGCTTCAAAATCCCTGATAAATTGACATTGTTGAGCTTTTCATTGACTGGAACTTTGACAATATAATGATCGTCATCCAGTGCCATATAGCGGCTCACCATTGGATAGTTTAATGCCTGAGCAACACGGACCCCCATGTCTTCTTCTGGATGAATAATCTTACTGATATTTAAATGGGAAAGAATCGTATGATGGGCCTTAGTCTTGGCTTTAACTAGAATCTTTTCAACACCTAAATTCTTCAGGTTGAGTACGCAAAGAATGCTGGCCTCAATATCTTCACCAATCGCAACAACCACGGCATCGCAATTTTGTATATTCAGTTCTTCCAGAACATGCTCATCTGTGGCATCGGCAATCACTGCATGTGTAATACGATCCGCCAGATTTTCCACATTGCGCTTGATGGTATCAATTCCGATGACATCATGATTTAGTTTGGTGAGCTCTAATGCAACAGTTGCCCCGAAACTACCTAAACCAATGACTGCAAACTGTGCCATAACTGTCCTTAACTAAATGATAAAAATGTCTTTTTGTTCATTTTAAAATGGAATGATTTTCCGTTTGTAATGATTTTGTGTTGTCGTCTCGCAACCCATTAACAGGGACGAAAAAATAAAGCCGACATCAAGCCGGCTTTAACTATTGAAGGTGATTATTTAAGGAAACGCTGATAACCAATGTTGTTGCTGATTTCAGCATATGGATAAGTGATCTGTTCCAGTGTTTCAATCAGACCATCGGGATTCTGTTTGGCATCCGTAGCTTCCAGGCCGACCAGCACACGACCTTCTGCGGCACCGTGATTTCGGTAATGGAACAGGGTAATGTTATGGGTTGGCCCCAAGCGCTCAAGGAAGGTAAGTAGTGCACCTGGACGTTCCGGGAACTCAACACGGAACAGACGCTCATTTTCAATATTGGCATGACCGCCAATCAGATAACGGATATGCAGTTTTGCCACTTCATCATCAGACAGATCATCGACTTCATATTGCTGTTTCAACATCTCATGAATTTCATGGCGTTCGGTTTCACCACCTTTGAGGCTGATGCCGACAAAGACTTGAGCCAGATTGCTTGAGCTGGCACGATAGTTGAATTCGGTAATATTACGACCTTGAAGGGCGCGACAGAACTGCAGGAATGCACCTTTTTGTTCAGGAATGGTCACGGCATAAATGGCTTCACGGCGTTCACCTAACTCGGTCCGTTCTGCAATATAACGTAAACGGTCAAAGTTCATGTTGGCGCCGCATACAATCGAGACCATGTTTTTACCGGTCAATT
The DNA here is from genome assembly GCF_051947995.1 of Acinetobacter calcoaceticus. GTDB lineage: Bacteria > Pseudomonadota > Gammaproteobacteria > Pseudomonadales > Moraxellaceae > Acinetobacter. Next base: position 215,894 of record NZ_JBLVVH010000003.1, read on the forward strand.
GATGCTCTGCAACATATTTCTTGATCCCCGCCAAGGCCATGGCACCAGACGGTTCGACGATACTACGATTTTCATCATAGGTGTCTTTAATGGCAGCACAGATTTCATCTGTATCGACCGTTACGATATCTGGTTCAACGATTGGACCTGAATTATCCGACTTTCGTAAACGGATCACATCAAATGGCAATTCACCAATTTGAGCAACTGCCGTACCGTCGGCAAATAAACCCACATGCGGTAATATCACACGTTCATTGGATTCTAGGGCAGCTTTTAAACATGCCGACTCTTCGTATTCAACGCCGATGACTTTAACGTGTGGCGCGACTTCACCGAGATAGGCTGCAACACCTGCAATCAGACCACCGCCGCCAACAGCAACGAAAACATATTCAACATCACGCCATTGGCGCAGCAATTCATTGGCAATGGTGCCTTGACCGGCAATCACTAGTTCATCGTCATAAGGCGGGATGAAAACCAGTCCTTCATCTTCTGCACGTTGTTTTGCATATTTATTGGCAACATCGAAGCTATCGCCGTATAACACCACTTGACCGCCTAAGCGTTTAACTGCCTGAACTTTAATATCAGGTGTGGTGCTTGGCATGACGATAATCGCAGGAATACCTAATTTTTTTCCAGACAATGCCACGCCTTGTGCATGGTTACCTGCCGATGCGCAGATCACACCACGGTCAAGCTGATCTTTAGGTAACTGGCTAATACGGTTATATGCACCGCGGAGCTTGAAAGAGAACACGGGTTGTAAGTCTTCACGTTTAAATCGAATGTTATTATTAATTTTTTGACTAATTCGTGGAGCTGCTTCAAGCGGTGTTTCAATTGCAACATCGTAAACCGTTGCTTGTAAAATTTGTCGTACCACACGAGACAGCATGTTCTTCTTCCCTATAACAGTTTAAAATAGATGATCATTGTAGCAAACCCCCGTGCATTTGCGCTGTTTTCTTGCAGCAAATGTCAAAATAGTTGAGTGAAGTCATGAGTCTATATGCAACCCAAGATGAAAAAAAACAAGCTGCGGCAAAAGCAGCTTTGAAACATTTGCCTAAAGGCGGCATTTTGGGCGTAGGAACAGGAAGTACCGTTAATTTTTTAATTGATTTATTGCCTGAATTGCAATTAGAGGCGGCCGTTGCCAGTTCGAATGCAACAGCTGAGCGTTTGCAGAAGCTCGGCATCGAAGTGGTTGATATGAACTCTGTAGGTGGTCTGGATGCCTACGTAGATGGTGCTGATGAAATTGATCGCCATATGCATATGATCAAAGGTGGTGGTGCTGCCTTAACCCGCGAAAAAATCGTTGCGTCGATCGCAAAGAAATTTGTATGTATTGTTGATGATTCAAAATGGGTCGATCAGTTAGGTCGTGATTTTCCACTTCCTGTTGAAGTGATTCCAATGGCACGTTCTGCTGTAGCACGTAAAATCGTCGCTTTAGGCGGTGATCCGGTTTACCGTGAAGGCGTGGTGACGGATAACGGTAATGTGATTCTGGATGTATTTAACTTAAACATTCTTAATGCACTTGAGCTGGAAAAAACAATTAACGATATTCCTGGGGTGGTCACGAATGGTATCTTTGCACTCAATGCAGCGAGTATTGCGATTGTTGCAACCAATAATGGTATCGAAGAGCGTACTGCACAATAATGCAGGCAGTTTCTTTAGAAACCTTATTACCTGAAATTAAAGTGGTTCGACATGCAAGGGCGAGAAATCTGCGCTTGCGTGTGGAACCCACAGGTATTCGTTTAACGGTTCCACTATTTTGTAGTAAAAAACAGATCCAGCAGTTTTTGACTCATTCTGAGCAATGGCTGGTTGAAACTTGGGGCAGACAACAAAAACAATTTAGTCAGAATGTAGATTTTCCCGAGCAACTTTCATTATTTTCTCATTCTCAACCGTTTCAGATCATTCGACAAACACAACGACATATTTTTAAGTTTGATTGGGAACAGCAAACCATCTTTATACGAGCTACGGCGCCGGAGAAAGCGTTACAGGCGGCTGTCATGGCCTATGCCAAGGAGTTTTTACCTGATTATCTGGATCAGGTCAGTCGGGAAATCGGCTTGGCTTATCAATCCTGTAATATTCGGAATCCGAAAACCCGCTGGGGTAGTTGTAGCTCCAAACATGACATTATGCTCAGTGCCGCATTGGCACTCATGCCTGAACATAATGTCAGGGCGGTGTGCGTACACGAATTGGCACATACCAGACATTTTGACCATAGCGCGGCGTTCTGGAATGAAGTTGCCAAATATGATCCAAATTATCTTGTGCATCGTCAGCAGTTGAAGCAAATTCAATTACCGAGTTGGTATTATAAAAAGGACTAACCGTTAAAAAAGCGGTTATGTTGTACGGCTAAACCTTTTCGGATACGCCAAGCCTGTTTAAGGTTTGGAACATCATTCTGCCAGTGTTTCAGCACAAGAATGATAGCAATGATTTCTGCACGGGTCAGAATTCCTAGCCAGAACACGATCAGGAACAGAATGTGGGATTGTCCTGTTAGCGTCACTTGCACCAACAGTGCAAATAAAAATAAAGTCCAAATTTTGGCGCCCAGACTATGGGTGGCAACTTCCTTGCGAAATTTAATGAAACTGACCACATAAATCGCCATTTCAGATGCAACTAAAATAATGATTGGATAGAGTTGTTGTTGGAAAAAAGCCGGCTGTTGTAGGTAAATCGAAACGATTGCACAAATAAAAAAGACTTGATCAACATTAGAATCAAGTCGGCGCAAGCGTTCAGTTGAAACCCCGAGATGTCGGGCAAGCATGCCGTCAAAGATATCGCTAAGCAGACCAAGGCTAAGAAAAATAACGGTATAGACCGGATAAAATTCAGGTTGAAATAAAGTCACTGCGACGATGAGAAAACCGAGTATGACTCTGGAATAAACCAGTAAGGTCGGAATTTGATATTTTAAAGACATGAATAAAGTGAAATAACATGATTATTTTGAGTATAGCATCTGGATAAATGTAACAGTTTTAACATGATCGCTTTCATGTAAATGACAGCAGCCTCGAAAGACTGCTGTCCTTAAAACTATTTAATGCCTAAAGCATCTCTCATAATGAAGAATAAATCAGTTTGATCGAGTAAGCCTGATACATTGGCCGCACGCGGACCATAAGCGGCTGTACGAACTTGGGCGCCGGTATGATGCTGGCTTTTACCTTCAGGTGCAGTGCCATAATTGATTGCCATTGCGACACCATCTTTGGTTTTAAGTGCTGCTGTTTGGCCAGGGCTGTCACCATCCACAGGAATGATCTGGCTGGTATGCGCATGGTCACCTGTGACAATAATCAGAGTGTCGCCATGTTGTTTTGCAAATTTTAAGGCAACCTGAATCGCTTCATCGAGTTGTACGGTTTCACCAATTTGACCGCATGGATCAGCAGCGTGATTTCTTTTGTCAATTGAACCGCTTTCAACCTGTAAGAAGAAACCCTTAGGGTTGGGTTGAAGTAACTCAATGGCTTTTTCAGTCATTTGAGCCAAGCGGGGTGTAGAAGCACTAAATTCAGCATTATCTCTACAACTTTCCGCTTCCTTTTTATGTCCATTCAATTGAGTTGCTGGACCTGTCCAGATCACAGGAAGATTTCCATCTGCAAATAAACCGAGTAAAGGTTGGTTTTGATTGGCACGATCAACTGCTTTTAACGCGTTGAGGTCTTCGACGATACGGTAGTTTTCTAATTTCGCGCGTTCAAATAAGGTCTTGCCTTGGAAAGGACCTGCTTTTGCTACTTCATAGAATGTTTTCTTACCGCCGCCTAAAGTCACGTCTGCTCGAGTTGTTAAAAGCTGTTCGGTAATTGAGCCTAATCCACCTTTCTCAAGCGCACTTTCAGGACAGCGTTTGCTGGTTTCATTTGGTCCATAACATTTACGTGAGCTGATATGGGAAACCAAGGCAGCAGGCGTTGCATCTTGTAACTCTGTGGTGGTGACATTTCCCGTCGCAAAACCAGCTTTCTTGGCAAGTTCCAGAATAGTTGCATGTTGTTTTTGATAGATGTCTACACTCAGTGCATTGTTATAGGTTTTAACCCCTGAAGCCCATGCAGTTGCAGAAGCTGCAGAGTCTGTGACGTAATCAATCGCACCGTTCTTATCCAGTGCATACGTGGTATAACTTCCTGTAAAAGGGAGAACATCTAAACCTTTAAAATAACCCGCAGCGCCTTCGGCATAATTTCTGGCTGAGGTAATCTCGGAATCACTGGTTCCATCGCCAATAAAGAGAATAATATTTTTTACGGTCTTGTCACTTAAAGAATTTTTTAATGCTTGTGTGCGCTCTTGTTTTAAGCGGGTTGCACCACCGAACTGACGAATATCACCGTTTGCACCTGGTTCTAATAACTCTCCAGGCTGTGGGTTTGGAGAAGAAATAGGAGGTTCAGTCGTTGGTGGTTTGGGTTGTGGGGCAGGCTGGTTATTATTAGCGGAATCATTGTCGCTACCGCAACCAACAAGTAATGAAATAAGGGCAGGTAAAAGTAATGGTTTAAGTTTCACTTAATTTCAACCTAAATATTAGTTGAAATGGATAGTAATAATAAAATGTTAAGGTTTGGTTAAAATTATATTTTGATTTTCTTTATATTATTTTAAAAAGGCACTAGAACCAAAATTCCAGTACCTTGATTTATACGCTAAGTGGTTTAAAAACTACATTGTAATTGTGTTGTTTGCAGTTGATCTGGAGCTTTACGATTGTCAAGCCCAGCACTTGCACTGACTACCTGATTGGCTTTGATTTGGATCTGAATAAAATTATATTGGAAGGTGGTGTTGGTGGGTTGCGATGAACTACTATTTAAAAGATATTCGTGAGTTGTTTTATTGACCTGTAACAAGTTGTCGGTACTGTCCGCATCAAGTGTTGAGCGATAAGTTTGAGAGCCTTTAATCAGTTCAAGTACACCATTTGCCCGAATATTGAGCTGGCAATCATTACCATCTTCATAATGACCAATCAGATATTCGATAGAAGGCAAATTCACGTTCACCAGATTAATTCCTGTTAAGCCTTGCTTACATGGATAAGCAGAGCCATTACAGGTTGCTGTTGTATCAACAAAACCAACTGCGCGGCGATAATCTCCAGCACCAGAAACGCGGAATGAATCGTTAGACTCTACTTGAGGATCAAAAGCATAAACTTTTTGTTCTAATAAATTATAGCCTGATGGATTGATTGAATTCTGTTGGTAGTTCTTCGCCAGTTGTAGGGTTGATTCTTTTAGAGATGCACCATATTCATCCCGAACTATTTTTTGGTTTGCCGCGATCTTTAACAGCGTATTTTGAGCTGGATCGATATTTTCTGGTGCAGTAGAGACAAGAGTTTTTAAAGCTGTTTTATCGCCTCGAAGTTTTTTTGCATCAAGTTGACCATCTCTTAAGTCAATTGCCAGATTTTTTGTAAACTCCGTAAAGAAGTTGGTTGGAAAAGTATTAGCCCATTGCTGGATATAACCAAAACTAAAAAAGACATGGGTGTAAAGTGAAGGAAAATCAGCGACATCTTGAATTGTAAAACTGCTGAGGGAATAGGCAGGACTTAAATTAGGCAGGTCAATACTATTAAAGGCACTTAATAAGGCTGTATTTACATCATTTGAAGCCAGCTTAATGTGTAGGCTACTAATTCCTTTGGGATTAATTTCGGCATCGGTTGGAAGATACCCAGAGCGAACAAGTGCTCTTTGATAAATCGCTTCAGAGCTTGGATTAATAAAAGCAGTCTGCGTGCTTGTTGAGTTGAGGTTAATCTCGATTAAGGCGTTTAATGTGGTAGAAATATTGTTGTATTGACCAGATAAGGGATTATAAATAAGCGCAGAAGGTTGGGTAGATAGTTCTATCCTGTAAATGCGGTTTTGAATATTCTGAGGTAAGGTAAGTGCAAGATTGGTGGTGGTATTGGCTTTCTGCTCTAAAATTAAAGTGTTCTCTGTATTGTCATACACTTTAATGATTATATTACGCATCTCAACAGGAACTTTAACATTCAGGGTTCTTGGGCTAGGCGTTGGTGTTGTTGGATTCTCTGTCGGAGGAGGAGCTTCACTTTCACCACTTCCGCAACCGACTAATGTTGAACTTAATAGTAGTGTACTAAGTCCCAAGCAAATATAGCGATTTAATCTTTGTTTTTGTATCAAAGAAGGCATTCCAGCTCTCCAAAATTTTGCATCCATGAAATTTATTATTACCGCAATGTTTTTTTATTCTATTCGAATCCCTCACGGAAACAATAGTATTTCTTGACCAATGGTGAAATCATTTTTAATAAAACAAAATTGATTTGTCTTTAATTATGGGTTCATAAAAATATAAACAGAAGATAACTGCATAAATTTCCTAGATAGCAGGTATTTATTTTCTTAAAAGTTAGAGACTTGAAGATTGTGTAAAACAGGGCAAACTGCCATACTACTGGCCTAAATGAAAGCTAGAGGTGTCACACGTGATTTCTGTTGGTATTGTTGGTGGAACTGGATACACAGGGGTTGAACTATTACGTCTATTACTTAGACATTCACAGGTTCAAGTTCGTATTCTCACTTCTCGTACAGAAGCAGGAAAGCGCGTTGCTGATATGTTCCCAAGTTTACGTGGTCATACGACACTTGAGTTTTCAGATCTGGATTTAGAACAGTTAAAACAATGTGATGTGGTGTTTTTCGCAACGCCGCATGGTGTTGCCATGCAGCATGCAGAAGCCTTAACCGCTGCTGGTACTAAAGTAATTGATTTGGCAGCTGATTTTCGCTTGCAAAATCTTGAGCAATTTGAGAAATGGTATGGCATGCAACATAGCTGTCCAGCGATTTTAAAAGACTCTGTCTATGGTTTAACTGAATTAAACCGCGAAAAGATCAAACAGGCGCAAGTGATTGGTAATCCTGGCTGTTATCCAACTACAGTACAATTAGGTTTGGCGCCATTGTTAAAATCGGCAACGCAACTAATCAATACTCAAAGTATCATTGTAGATGCAAAATCGGGTGTATCCGGTGCGGGTCGTAAAGCCAGTCTAGGTATGATCTACAGTGAAAATGCAGATAATTTCAAGGCTTATGGTGTTGCTGGACATCGTCATCATCCAGAAATTGTTGAAGCACTGGAAAATATTTCAGGACAAAAAGGTCAGTTTGATCAGTTAATATTTGTGCCTCATCTGGTTCCGATGATTCGTGGCATGTTGAGCACGATTTATGTGGATTTAAATGAACAGGGTCAGCAAACAGACTTGCAGAAGCTTTATGAAGATTTCTATAAAGATGAACGCTTTGTCGATATGATGCCTGCGAATAGTTCACCGGAAACTCGTAGCGTTCGTGGTGCGAATGAGCTCAGAATTGCGCTTTATCGCCCGCAACCGAATAAGCTGATTGTGTTGGTAGCGCAAGATAATTTAGTGAAGGGTGCAGCGGGTCAGGCGATTCAAAATATGAACCTCATGTTCGGTTTTGATGAGGCTGCTGGCTTAGAAGGTATTGGTTTATTACCATAAAAAACGCTTTTTTACTTCACACACATTTAAATTTCGATTTTAATGTGTGCTTTGATGCAAATCATAACGATAGAGATGATGATGGAAAACGTTGAACCGACTACTTCACCAGACAGTTCCGTTGAAAAAAATAAGTTTTTAAAAACGAATTTACCTTTGATTATTGGTGCTACCGTTCTGATCGGTAGTAGTTTTATGCTGGGTTATACTGTCGGACACCGTCAGGGTTTAACCGTTGTTGGTTACGATGCAGATGCGGAACAATTGGTAGATGTTGTTCAGAAACAGAAGACCGCTTTGGATGCTGTGAGTAAGAGCCTAAATGCAGCTGTACAAGAGCGTGATATGGCGGTAGGCAACGCAGATGACCTATTCAAATCTGTGAATCAGGCCAATGCAGATAAAGCCCAGTTTGAGGGAATGAATGCGATTTATCGTGAAATCCTCAGACAACGTGGTGGTGTAAGTTTAACGATTCAGAATATGGCAATTAAGTCATTACCTGAAAATGCGTATGAGTATCAGATTGATCTTGTTCAGGTTAGCCCGAACAAACGCCGTGCTTCAGGTTCAGTCGAATTACGTCTGATTAAGGACACTGAAGTTCTAGTGGTACCTTTAGAAGATAAAAACTTCAACTTTGAAGATTTTGAGCGTTTAACTGGTCGTTGGACCATGCCAAAAGGCTTTACACCTCAATTTATTGAAGTGCGCTTAACCGGATCAGGTACACCGATCATTAAACGTTTTAGCTGGCAACGTGGTAAGCCTGTAGATGTAAGTTCTGCTTTTGTGTCAGAAATTCCTCAAGCCGAAGCGAATGCTCAATAATTTTTTAGATTAAGAACTGGATATGCGAAGATACAAGCGTCAAATGAATTTAAGTGAAGTGAAAAACTCTTTTCATCAATCAGGTTATGTCGATTGGCACTTAAATCCACGTTTAAGTGATTCGCAGGAAGATCATGAAGGTGAAGTGGTTGTGCAAACAGCCCCACCTGAATTAAAACGTCCGCCATTATATGCGGTAGTTTTAATGAATGATGATTACACACCGATGGACTTTGTCATTGAAGTTCTACAAAGTTATTTTGGTATGGACTTTGATCAGGCCAGTCAGGTCATGCTGACTGTTCACTACGAAGGTAAGGGAACAGCAGGCATTTATCCAAGAGATATCGCCGAAACCAAAGCCAATCAGGTGAATAACTATGCCCGCGCGCAAGGCCATCCATTGTTATGCCAGATCGAACCTGAGCGAGGATAAACAAAGCAACGCTTTGTCCGAGTGCAAGACGAAGAGCTACGCTGTGAGTGCAGACGTTAAGAAAAGCGAAGGTTTTTTAAGGGATATATTCCTCATGCGCAAGACCTTGCGCCATAGTATGGCTATGTTATGAGTAACAGCATTAAGCAAAATGTCACTATTTTGAGAGGTGTTTTTAACGCTTTTCAAAATATTTTTAATTGCACTCTTTGTATATTATTGATTACCGAAAATGTTAAAGAAATAGATTGAATCGTTTTGAGCCATATTTAATATCTGAAAATTTTCTTTGAATATTAATTTTTGTTATTTATTAAACAAACCTACCTGTTTTGATTAATATTTGGACAAATAGGCGGGTTTTATTCACTTTGTAATTGAATTTTTACAACAATACTTTGTTTTGAAACTTGACCAGTATAGTCAACTAATGCTAACAGTAGATTATGAAGCAAAGAGAGTTGTAGATGTAGATTCAACCACGTTTACAGAAGCTCAGCGGATCAAGTTAATAATTCGCTTTTTCATTAAAAGATAGCTCTTTTTTTGATAGAGCCCAAGATATAAGGGGGTTACATGCTCAGTCGTCAATTAGAAGTATCGTTACGTTTGGCTGTTAGCATGGCTCGTCAAAAGAGACATGAGTTTCTGACAGTTGAACACTTGTTGCTTGCCTTGCTGGATAATGATTCGGCCGTAAATGCGTTAAAAGCCTGTGGTGCTGATATCGTTACTTTGCGTAAAGAATTAGAGGAATATGTAGAGCAACATACCCCGAAACTTGGTGATAATAGTGAACAGGCGCCTCATCCGACAGAGAGTTTTGATCGAATTCTGCAACGCGCTATTTTCCATGTTCAGTCAAGCGGCGGCGATCGTACCGTTGAAGGCGCGGATGTTCTGGTTGCAATGTATTCGGAACGAGATTCTTTTGCCGTTTATTTACTTAAACGTCATCAAATTAACCGTCTGACGCTGACTCAATACTTATCTCATGGCACACGTAAAGATGAGATTCAGGTTGAGGAAGAAGTTGAAGATATTGAAGGTGAAAATGCGGCATCTGCCAATGCAGGCCCATTGGAGCAATATACCCTTAACCTAAATGTGGAAGCTCAAAAGGGTAAAACAGATCCTTTAATTGGACGTGAAAAAGAGATTGAGCGTGCGGCACAAATTTTATGTCGCCGTCGTAAAAACAACCCGCTTTTAGTTGGTGATCCAGGTGTCGGTAAAACCTCAATTGCTGAGGGGCTGGCTTGGTTAATCGTGAATGGTAAGGCACCAAAACCATTGGCAAATGCGGAAGTCTATAGTCTGGATATCGGTGCACTGGTCGCAGGTACCAAGTATCGCGGTGACTTTGAAAAGCGTTTAAAACAATTGTTGAATGCTTTGAAAAAGAATCCAAATGCGATTTTATTCATTGATGAAATTCATATGATCATTGGTGCTGGTTCGAGCATGGGCAGTACCATGGATGCTTCGAATCTGATCAAGCCTGCATTAGCAAATGGTAGCTTACGTTGTATTGGTTCAACTACTTTCCAGGAATATCGTCAGGTATTTGAAAAAGATCATGCATTGTCCCGTCGTTTCCAGAAAATTGACGTGAATGAACCAAGTATTAATGAAACGATTGAAATTTTACGTGGCTTGAAAAACAAGTTCGAAGATTTCCATCATGTGGAATACGATGATAAAGCGTTAGTTGCGGCTGTTGAGTTGTCTGCGAAATTTATCAATGACCGTTTCTTGCCAGACAAGGCGATTGACGTGATTGACGAAGCAGGTGCGCAACGTCGTCTAAAAGCGGAAGTAGATGGTACTACCATCTCTGTTGAAAATATCGAGGACATTGTCTCCAAGATTGCCCGTATTCCACCGAAAACGGTTTCTAAAGATGATAAGTCCGTGCTTGAGAATCTGGAACGTGATCTGAAACGTGTGGTGTTTGGGCAGGATGAAGCTATTACGGCACTTTCATCTGCGATCAAATTATCTCGTGCAGGCTTGAAAGCGCCAGATAAACCAGTGGGTAGTTTTGTTTTTGCTGGCCCAACAGGGGTAGGTAAAACTGAGGTTACCAAACAGCTTGCCAAGCTGTTAGGTGTCGAACTGGTTCGTTTCGATATGTCGGAATATATGGAACGTCATGCGGTTTCCCGTTTGATCGGTGCACCTCCGGGCTATGTTGGCTATGATCAAGGTGGTTTGCTGACTGATGCGATTCATAAAAATCCGCATTGCGTGCTCTTGCTTGATGAGATCGAAAAAGCGCATCCAGATGTATTCAACTTGCTGTTGCAAATCATGGACCATGGTGCTTTGACCGATAACAATGGTCGAAAGTCTGATTTCAGAAATGTGATTATTGTTTTAACCACCAATATTGGTGCTGAAAGTATTGTCCGTGCCAGCATTGGCTTTACTGAACAAGATCATAGTTCAGACAATCAGGATGCGATGAAACGTGCATTCTCACCTGAATTCCGTAACCGTTTAGATGGCGTAATTCAATTTAAAGCACTTCCAACCACGATTATTGATTCAGTGGTCGATAAGTTCTTAACCGAGTTGCAAGCGCAACTGGATGAGAAACAGGTGGTGCTGGATGTCGATCAAAGTGCACGTGACTGGTTATCAACCAACGGTTATGACCGTCTGATGGGTGCTCGTCCAATGCAACGTCTGATTCAGGAACATCTGAAAAAGCCGCTTGCTGAGATGATCCTGTTTGGTGAGCTTGCTGAGCATGGCGGAAACGTTGCGGTTTCTGTGAAAACAGAAAATGGCAAAGAAGTCGGTTTAAAACTGGAAGTATTTGAAGATCATATCAATCCGAGTGCTGAACCTGCTTAATGTTTGAAATTTCATTCTCAATAACCCAAGTACTTAAAGTATTTGGGTTATTTTTCGTCACAGCAATTGCTGAAATCTTAGGTTGCTATTTTCCTTCTTTGATTTTGAATCAAGGAAAGTCACATTGGTTATGGATTCCTACGGCCTTAAGTCTGGCTGTATTTGTTTGGCTGCTAACCTTACATCCGGCTGCATCGGGACGTATTTATGCGGCTTATGGCGGGATCTACATTTTTACGGCTTTGATGTGGTTGCGCTATGTTGACCAGGTCATGCTGACACGTTGGGATGTTCTCGGTGGGATCGTTGTTGTGTGTGGCGCCTGCCTGATTATTTTACAGCCGCAAGGTTTGGTTCATTAAATGATCAACATGGTGTAAATGATCACCATGCTGATCTTAAGTCTTATGTGAGTTAACGGAGTACATAGTTTGCATGGATTCCGCATTCTGCAACAAAGCTTTCATCGTGCGACACCAGTATCACAGCGCCATTAAAAGAGTGAATCGCTTGAGCCAGTAGTTCACGAGACTCAATATCGAGATGGTTCTCTGGTTCATCGAGAAGCAACAACTCAACCGCTTGTTGCTTTAGCGCCAGTAATGCCACTTTCAAACGTTCTCCACCGCTCAATGTTGTTAAAGGGCTCAGGGCTTTATCTCTACGGATTTGTAGGTTGCCTAATAGGGTACGGGCCTGTTGTTCGGTCAGATTTGAATCTATACCACATAAATATTCAACGGCAGATAGATTTTCATTGAGTAAAGAAAGATTCTGATCCAGGTAGACAACACTTGCTTTGCAATAAATTTCTCCTGCAAGTGGCGGGATTAAGCCTTGAAGGGTTTTGAGTAAAGTGGATTTGCCCGTACCGTTTGCACCACATAGATGTAATTTTTCACCCGTTGATAGAGCCAGATCAATAGGTTTGGTCTTTGCGTAAGCCAGTTGCAATTGCTGACAACGTAAGATTTCACCTGATTTACCTGTCGTTTGAGTAAACTCAAAAGACTGGGATTTAAGGTGTTCCAGTTGCGTTTGTTTTTGCTGCAGCTCATCTTTAGCATCTGCAAGCTGTTTACTCTGCTGTTTGCGCAGGTGTGAAAGCGATTGCTCCGACTGTTCTTTCTTGGCATCCAATAAGATCGGAGCTTGAGAACCTGAGGCTCTTAACTTTTCACCTGTTTTTTTACGCTTTTGTGCTTTCATCTGACTCTGATGCTGTTGCTCTTTTAGCTGTTTTAATTCGCGTTTTTCTTGCTGCACTGCATTTGACAATGCTTCGACTTGTCGCTGATGCTGCTGCTGATAGAGTGCATAATTGCCACCATAGTAATGTAGCCCTAATTGATTTAAGGCAAAAATACCCTGCACATGAGACAGCAACTGTCGATCATGACTGATAATTAAACCGCCAGTAGGGTGTTGTGCCATTTGCTCAATCAACCATTGTCGTCCCTGAGTATCTAAATGATTACTCGGTTCATCTAGAAGAAGATAATGATCTTTAAGAAGAAATAACCGACAAAGCGCAAGCTTGGTTTTCTGGCCTTCACTCAAGTGTTGAGTCGGTGTATCCAGTGCAGTAGGTAATGCTGCACTTTCTAGCAGTTGTTGCCATTCGGTGGGTAAATGCCAGAGCTGTTCAACTTGATCATAATCGGAGAATGAAGCCGTACCTTGCTGAATCCGTTCAAAGCACTGATATAAATCTTCAATATCTAACGCTTGAGCAATGGTATGGGCTTGTACACGCTGAAGCTGAGCAAGATGCTGATGTGGGCATTGCCATGAAATTTGACCTGAAAAAGCGAGTTCATTCGAGTATCCCTGAAGCAGGGACATCAATACTGACTTACCTTGACCATTACGTCCAATCAATCCGCAAAACTGATTTAAGGGAAGCTGGAATGAGAGCTGATCGAAGAGTTTGTGCTGCGCCAATTCAAGCGATAGATTTGAAACGATACATGCCTGCTGAGTCATAAGAAACCTCATAAACAGGATATGCAAAATAGAGAAATATAGATAATTTTAGGAATGTTGCTAAATGATAGATAAGTCTATTTTGCACATCAAAAATAAAAAGGGATTTTGATGATAAAAATAGGACTTACTTCATTGGCGTAATCTCGGGTTGCTGTATTTTTCATCTATTCTATGAGTTAAGTGAGTAAAGGTCAAATTTCAGGATTTTGAAGTGCTGATTAAAAAAACATAAAAAATGCTTGTCAAATGCTGAAATAGTGCGTAATTTAATACTTAGACACAGTTTTTTAGATATTTGAAATAAACATGTTAAAGCATACTGTAAACACAAACGCATACTTTTATTTTTGGCAATATTAATCGTTGCCTGATGCGTTTCGGGCAGCAAAAAGGGTTGCCCAACCAGTTAATACCTGATCGGCAACACCGATCAGGTTTTTTTATGCTTTAACAATCATCATTTTAGGAGAAATAGCATGTACACATTTAATTATTCATATTTTAGCAAGATCACCTGGTTTTACTTTGCAAAAAAATCAACATCGCTTAGATCACACTTGCTCAAATAAATGAAAAGGACTGCGAAGAAGGCCAGTCCAAAGGAATTGAAAAATGAATGCTTTAAATACTGCTTTGACACAACCACAAACACACACAAAAGAATCAATGCTTAGCTTGCCATCACAACTCAAAGCGCAGTATCCCTTGTCTGCTAATTTAGCGCAGCAAATTTCAAAACATCGTCAAACGATTCAAAATATTTTATCAGGACAAGATCATCGCCTAATGGTGATTACCGGGCCTTGCTCGATTCATGACCCTGTCGCAGTACTCGAATATGCTGATCGACTGCAACAACTCCAAGAACAAGTCAAAGATCAGATTTTTCTGGTGATGCGTGCCTATATTGAAAAACCACGCACCACGGTAGGCTGGAAGGGTTTTTTATACGATCCAAATTTAGATGGATCATCAGATTTGCAACTGGGCCTAGAAAAGTCCCGTGCGCTTTATTTGCAACTGGTGGAAAAAGGCTTGCCGATTGCCAGTGAAATCTTAAGTCCAATGGCGACAGGTTACTTTGATGACTTGCTGGCTTGGGGTGCAATTGGTGCACGTACCAGCGAATCACAAATTCACCGTGAAATTGCCAGCCACATGCCATACAGTATTGGCTTTAAAAATGGCACCGATGGCTCGATCCAGATCGCCTTAGATGCCATTCAGTCTGCGATGAACGGGCATCAATTTCTCGGTATGACACAACAAGGTCTACCTGCGATTCTGCATAGTAAGGGTAATCCATTACCACATCTGATTTTACGTGGTTCAAATCATGGCACTAATTATGATCTGGCATCAATTCAGGCAATGCATTTCAAACATAAGCATTTGCCAGCATTGGTGATTGATTGTAGTCATGGCAATAGTGCCAAAGATCCGCTAAAACAACCCCAAGTCTTGCAGGAAATTATTGCAGAGCGTGCTGAATCGAAAGTACGCGGTGTGATGATTGAGAGTCATCTGGTGGATGGTAATCAAAAAATTTCCTGTGATATGACGTATGGTCAGTCGGTTACGGATGGTTGCCTAGGTTGGGATAAAACAGCACACGTGTTGTTGGATGTGGCTGAACAAATGCGCCATAAAAACTAAAGTGAAAAAGCCAGTCATCAGACTGGCTTTTTTATTCAGCTCAATTTAAGCTGCCTGAATGGAATGAGCGGCAAGAAAATGACCAATTTCCTGACTAAACTTTCTTGGTTCGGTAATCAGAGGTGTATGCCCAGAGCGTTCGAAATAAACCGCTGTCGCATTTGACAAGCTCTCTGCGATCAGGGTTTGTCCCGTTTCTGGATACAGGGTAGATTCACGACCAATAAAGAAGGTCGTCGGGCAATTTAACTGACGAATTGCGTCGCGATAATCTTCATCATGGTTAAGATAGTTTTCTACATACCAAAGCAAGTAATCCAGGCGTTGAATCGGAAGTAAATATTTTTGTAAGAAAGGACGATTGAGCGCCAGTTTGAAAATTTTCGGACTATAGTTATTACTGCCTTGTAGTTCAATAAACGCACCCCATAAGCTCACCAGCTTATAGCGAATATCATTCGGCAAATCTTCAAGCTTCTGTACGTATTTATATTCAAGCAACAAGGTTTGAATATCAAGCAGGAGACTTTTAAATTGAGGATGCTTTTCACCGAATAAACCATATTGCCAGGAGTCATCGACAGAGATCTTTGGCGTTTGGTCAATATGTAAATAGGCTTTAAGTTTCTCGGCCAAATTACCATGCTTCATGCCGTGCATGGCTGTGGTCGCCCCCATGGAATAGCCCATTAGGATAAACTGATCCAGTTTTAATTGCTGGATGAGGCTATTGATATCATTCCAGTGGCTCGAAATTGCATCCAGATCCGGAATCGCACAATGTTTTGAGCCCCCAAAACCGCGCCAGTCTGGAATGATAAATTCATATTGTTTGCGATTGGCAAATAAGAAAGGAAGCCATTGCCAGCTTTGCATGCCCAAACCTGACAACACCAGTACAGGTTCACCTTCACCGACACGTCGTACAAATAATTTTTCCTGATCCGGCATGCTATAAAATGGCATTATTGTTCTCCAATCTCGTTTGCTTCCTCAAACTTTCTCAGTTGAGGGATCATCTGTTCCAGCCATTTTATCCACTCAGTTTCTGTAATGATACCAAGTTCAAGAATCATTTTATGGATGAACAATACACGGCTGGTAGGTTGGCTATTGCTAAAATCTTTATCATGAATGGCTTGATAAAGGCTTAATTTTTCCTTATGGAGCGATAAATGGCGTTCCAGCTCCGGCAAAATGGTATTGCCACCCAGTTGAGCTTCAGCCCTTAATCTGACCATAAGATCATCGCGCAATTGAGCGGGTTCACTTTGTTGTTCAATCCATGCAGCCAGTTGTATTCTACCCAGTTGTTCCACTTGATAGGTCTTTTTTCGGCTATTTGCAGCTTGTTCTTCTAATGTCGAAATCCATCCTTTTTTCAGCATACCATTGAGTTCACGATAGATTTGCTGATGAGTCGCATTCCAAAAGAAGCCCATTGAACGGTCAAAGCGACGAGCCAGTTCAAAACCTGTACTCGGTTTCTCTAATAGGCTGGTCAATAAAACATGGGCGAGTGACATGATGTTCCATAATAAAAAAATGACTCATCAGAATTATGCAATATGTTGCATAAAAATCAAATCTTGTTTATAACTTTATGCAACAAGTTGCATTAGCAAGCAGAATGCGAGCCAAAGGAGAAAACATGTCAGCTTATCCACATTTATTAAAGCCACTTGATTTGGGCTTTACCACTTTAAAAAACCGTGTGCTTATGGGGTCTATGCATGTTGGCCTGGAAGAAGCACCACAAGGTTATGAGCGTATGGCTGCATTCTATGCAGAACGTGCCAAAGGGGATGTTGGATTGATTGTCACTGGCGGGATTTCGCCAAATGATGCTGGTTTAACCTTTGCCCATGCGTCTAAGCTCGATAGTATTGCCGAAGCAGACAAACATAAAGTGATTACCCAGGCTGTGCATGAGGCGGGCGGTAAGATTGCCATGCAGATTTTACATACCGGCCGTTATTCTTATCAGCCTGAGATTGTGGCACCTTCTGCGATTCAGGCGCCAATTAACCCGATTAAACCCAAAGCCCTCACTTCAGCCGAAGTGCAGCAAACCATTGATGACTTTGCCAACTGTGCCAAGCTTGCCCAATATGCAGGCTATGATGGGGTTGAAATTATGGGCTCGGAAGGTTATCTGATCAATGAATTTATTGCGGCCCGTACTAACCATCGTGATGACGAATGGGGCGGTAGTTATGAAAACCGTATTCGTTTTCCAATTGAAATCGTAAAGCGGACCCGTGCGTTGGTCGGTGAGAACTTCATCATTATTTATCGCTTGTCGATGCTGGATCTGGTTGAAGGTGGTTCAACGCTGGAAGAAGTGATTCAACTGGCGAAAGAAATTGAAAAAGCCGGTGCAACCATTATCAATACAGGTATTGGCTGGCACGAAGCGCGTATTCCCACCATTGCAACCAAAGTACCGCGTGCAGCATTTACATGGGTGACTGAAAAGCTCAAAGGTGAAGTTTCAGTTCCTTTGATTACTTCAAACCGTATCAATACGCCTGAAATGGCGGAACATGTATTGGCCTCTGGTCATGCAGATATGGTGTCTATGGCACGTCCAATGCTGGCCGATCCTGAGTTCGTATTAAAGGCCAGTGAAGGTCGTAGCGATGAGATCAATACCTGTATCGGTTGTAACCAAGCCTGTTTAGATCATATCTTCTCTATGAAGATTGCGACATGTTTAGTCAACCCGCGTGCGTGTTATGAAACAGAACTGATTTTTAAAGAAACCCATGCAGGCAAGAATATTGCCGTAATTGGTGCTGGTCCAGCTGGCCTGAGCTTTGCGGTATATGCAGCCAGTCGTGGCCATAAAGTGAAAGTCTTTGATGCCAGCAATCAGATTGGTGGCCAATTTAATATCGCCAAAACCATTCCGGGTAAAGAAGAGTTCTACGAAACCTTACGTTACTTCAAACGCCAGATTGAATTACAGCCGAATATTGAGTTAGTGCTGAATCATACAGCCACTTACGAAGAGCTAAGCCAGGCGAACTATGATGATATCGTGATTGCAACAGGTGTAACACCGCGTCAATTACAATTCGAAGGTATTGATCATCCAAAAGTGTTGAGCTATATCCAGGTTTTAAAAGAGCGTGTACCTGTCGGTAAGCGTGTTGCCATTATTGGTGCGGGGGGTATTGGTTTTGATACTGCAGAATACCTAACTCACGAAGGAGATAGTGGCAGCTTAAACCCTGAAAAGTTCTATGCAGAGTGGGGAATTGATACAACTTACCAGCATGTCGGCGGATTAAAAGTAGCTGAGTTGGAAAAGTCAGAACGTGAAATTTACTTATTACAACGTAAGACAGCATCGGTGGGTGCAGGTTTAGGTAAAACCACGGGCTGGATTCATCGTACGGGCTTAAAACATCGTGATGTGAAAATGATTGCGGGAGCGAGCTACGACAAGGTAGATGACCAAGGTCTACATATTACCGTCGATGGTCAGAGCCGAGTGCTTGAAGTGGACAATGTGGTGATTTGTGCCGGTCAGGAATCCTATACCGCAATGTTCGATCAACTTAAAGCCGATGGTAAAAATGTTCATCTGATTGGTGGTGCAAAAGAAGCTGGTGAGCTAGATGCAAAACGTGCAATTCGTCAAGGTGCTGAATTAGCAGCCGTTTTATAAGGTAGAAAGGAGCATTTTCTCACTAGAGGAAATGCTCCTTCACTTTTAGATAGGAAGGAAAAATAACAATGACACTTGAAACAACGAAACAAGCCTTAGCGATCTGGCATGAAATGATTCAAGCTGGCGATTTATCCGGCTTGAATGACTTGCTTGCGGAAGATGTGGTATTTCGTTCACCCGTTGCTTATAAACCTTATGAAGGCAAACATGTGGTCTTTTTTATTCTGACCAATGTGATTCAGGTTTTTGAAGACTTTACCTATCATCGTGAATTTTATACCGAAAATGGTGAGAATGTGGTATTGGAATTTAGTGCCAATGTCAGCGGGAAATCGCTTAAGGGTATTGATATGATTCGCTTTAATGCGCAAGGAAAAATCATTGATTTTGAAGTGATGATTCGTCCAATGAGCGGTTTGGCGGCATTGGCAGAAAAGATGGGCGCAAGATTTGCGAAGTATCAACCCAACTAAAGCGCTAAAAATAGCCTAAGTAGTCGTCAGAGATTTAAAATGTGGTTAAAATTTTCAACTTTGGCTTTATTGCCTGTATTACTCATTCAGGGTAGGAAAGTTCGCAAAAATACACCACGACTTTTAGAGGCCGATGGCGCGCGCGAAGGTATTATTGGCCAAGGCAAGCCATTGTCTCTGCTGATTATCGGAGATTCAGCTGCTGCTGGCGTGGGAGTGGAAACCCAACAACACGCTTTATCGGGCGCCATCATTTCCGAGTTGCAAAATGAATATCGCTTACAATGGAAACTGCAAGCAAAAACAGGCGATACCACTGCACAAGTTTACCAAACAGTACAACAGTTAGATCAGCAATGTTATGATGTAATCGTCACCTCAATGGGTGTCAATGACGTCACCAAACTGACTTCGGCAAAGTCTTGGTTGAAACAGCAAAAACAACTTTTTAGTTATATCCAACAACAGTTTCAGCCCAAGCTTATTATTGTGTCTGGTGTACCACCGATGCAGCATTTTCCAGCCTTGCCGAATCCTTTGGCCTGGTTATTTGGACAATATGCAGAACAGATGAATCAAGTATTACAACAATGGCTGGCGCCGCAGCCACAATTTCATTTCATTCAATATGATGTAGAAACTTTTCAGGCGATGAATCTGCCAATGGCCAGCGATGGTTTTCATCCTGGCAAAGAAATTTATGCCATCTGGGGACAACAGGTCGCTACTTTAGTGCGACAAACATTTACTCATCATTAGAGGCGGTACTAGATATGGGTATATCAGCTTTAGATAAAATCAAAGTTTTAGGTTCAGAACTCTTTGATACGGTACTCGGTGCTGAACAGCCGAAAATGTATTATGACCCGAAAGGGAAAATTAAAGATGTTCTGGAAAAATTACCGCAATTAAAGCAAAAATATCGTCCAACACCGTGGCTGACCAATACACATCTCCATCTGCTGTATTTTGATGTGATCCGTAAAAAGATGGTCAAACTCGAATATGATCGAATCGAGCAATTGCATATGCAGGATGGTGGGGTAACAGCAATTGCATGGTATGGCTATGATTTACCGGCAGATACGCCGACGGTTGTCATCATGCATACCATAACCGGTACACCTGAGAGTATGCGCGAACTGGTCAAAGACCTGCATGAATATACTGGATGGAGAATTGCGCTGTGTTTGCGCCGTGGCCATGCGGGGTTACCGATGCCTGTGCCACGCATTTCACTATTTGGTTCGACCAGTGATCTAAAAGAACAACTGGCTCATATTCAAGGCTTATTTCCGCAGTCAGACTTATATGCCGTTGGTTCTTCTGCGGGTACCGGTTTGTTAGTGCGCTATTTAGGTGAACAAGGTGCAGATACACCGTTCAAAGCAGCCTTTGCAATGTGTCCAGGCTATAATACAGAAATTGGCTTTAAGAATGTTCATCCGTTTTATAGCAAGATGATGACCAAGAAGCTTTTTAAGTATTTTATCTATCCCTACCAGAACACATGGAATCAACTTGCTTCTGTAGAAAGAGTGCTGACAACCACCAGTTTGGAAGAGTTTGAGAAAGAATATTTTGAAATGGCGGGATTTCAGGATTACCAAAGTTATTGTCAGGCCATCAACCCGATCTATGTTTTTGAAAATATCAAAATTCCATTGATGATTTTGAATGCCGAAGATGATCCAGTATGCTCAATCAAGAATCTGGAGCCGTATAAAGAAGCCATACAGCAGATGGAAAATATAGCGGTGGTCACCACCAAGAAAGGCAGCCATTGCGGCTTCTATGAAACGTTGAGTGTGAAATCGTGGGCTTCACGTTTGATGGCTGATTTTTTTAAGAATTATTAATCGTATGGAAATAAAAAAGCCATGAGCTGCAATTGAGTCAGCTCATGGCTTTTTACAACGAGCCATTAAAACATTAGTTGTTTAATGCAGGCGTAGCAGCAGCAATTGCAGCGGCAACTGCATCATCTTCACTTTGCGCTGGTGTTGATGATTTTGGTGCTTTTGCAGTTTGTTCAGCTTTAGGCTGTTCTACTTTCGCTGGTTTTGGTTCGGTTTTTACAGGTTGCTCAGCTTTTGGCTGCTCTGTCTTGGCTGGTTTAGGTTGTTCAGTACGTGGTGTCTCGGTTGCAGCAGGTGTTTCAGTCTGAGCAGGACGAACTTCACGACGGATTTCAGTCGTGGTATTTGCTGTTTCTTCGCGCGTTGTTTCAACTGCAGCCGCTGGAGCTTCTTGCTTGTCAACACTTTCTAGCGATTCAAACTCTTGGATTTTCTCAGGTTCAGGTTGTGGCTGAGTTTGAGTTTCAGTCGTTGTCTGTTCTTGCTGCTCTTCGTTTTTAGGTTCTTCTTTTTTCACACAAGCAGTTAATAAAAGACCCGTCGCCAGTGCTGCACAAATTAAAAGTTTTTTATTTGCCATTGCTAAAACAACATATTAAATAAGGACAGCCACAATTATAACAGTAAAAGTAGATGAAGAAATCCCTATGCTTTGTTGAGTTTGTTTATATTTTATAATTGCTTGCAAATTATCATCCGTCTGATAGTGCATTTACTGGGATTTGAAAACCGGTTTTTAACAAGCTTGAGGATGGAATTGAAGGATTAAACGTAATTTAAGTATGAAAAATCGACAAATTCCGTAAATTTTTATCGAAAATGCTGATAGAATAACCAGTTGTTTATAGTTCTTTGAATTGATGCGGTTTGACTTTGCTTTATAGGGGCAGAGTACAGTAAAATTGCCCAACATTGTAGGCCGATTTCGGCTCGATTGTACGAGAAACTCAATGACCCATTTTATTTTTGTCACTGGTGGTGTGGTTTCATCACTAGGTAAAGGTATTTCTGCTGCTTCTGTTGCTGCACTTTTGGAAGCTCGTGGCTTAAAAGTCACTATGGTAAAAATGGATCCATACATTAATGTCGATCCAGGTACCATGAGTCCATTTCAGCATGGTGAAGTTTTCGTCACAGAGGATGGTGCTGAAACTGACTTAGATTTGGGATATTACGAACGTTTCTTACGTCGTGCGAAAATGACCAAACTGAATAACTTTACTAGCGGTCGTGTATATCAGGACGTTTTGAACAAAGAACGTCGTGGTGACTACCTTGGTGGTACTGTTCAAGTTATTCCACATATTACAGATAACATTAAAGAACGCGTACTTCGCGCAGGTGAAGGTTACGACGTTGCGATCGTTGAGATTGGTGGTACTGTTGGTGATATCGAATCACTTCCATTTATGGAATCAGTCCGTCAGCTTATGGTTGAGTTGGGTCATAAACGCACAATGCTCATGCATTTGACGTTATTACCGTATATCAAATCTGCTGCTGAATTGAAAACCAAGCCAACCCAGCATTCTGTGAAAGAACTTCTTTCAATCGGTATTCAGCCAGATATCCTGATCTGCCGTACCGAATACGATGTCGATGTTGATACTAAACGTAAAATTGCATTGTTTACCAATGTTGAAGCGCGTGCCGTTGTGGTATGTAAAGATGCTAAAACAATTTATCAAATTCCACGTACTTTCTATGAACAGAATGTTGATGACTTGATTTGTGAACGTTTTGGTTTCAATGATCTTCCAGAAGCAAATCTTGAAGACTGGGATAATGTAGTTGAAGCATTACTGAACCCAGAATATACCGTACGTGTTGCGATGGTCGGTAAATATGTAGAACTTCCAGATGCTTATAAATCTGTGAATGAAGCACTTCTACATGCAGGTATCCAGAACCGCGTTAAAGTTCAGATTGATTATGTCAATGCTGAAGAGCTTGAACAGCAAGACATTAGCGTTTTAAGTACGGCTGATGCGATCTTGGTACCAGGTGGTTTTGGTGAGCGCGGTACTGAAGGCAAGATGAAAGCGATTCAGTATGCACGTGAAAACAAGATTCCATTCCTTGGCATCTGTTTAGGTATGCAATTGGCCGTGATTGAATATGCACGTAACGTTGCAGCGATGCCAGAAGCAAGTTCAACTGAATTTAACCGTTCAACTAAATATCCACTCATTGGTTTAATCACTGAATGGTTAGATGAACGTGGTGAATTACAGCAACGTAGCCTTGAGTCTGACTTGGGCGGTACCATGCGTTTAGGTGCACAAAAATCTGAATTGGTTGAAGGCACCAAGACCCGTGAAGTCTATGGCAAAGCTGAAATTACTGAACGTCACCGTCATCGTTATGAAATGAACGACCGTTTTATTCCGGCACTAGAACAAGCTGGTATGAAAATTTCAGGTTATTCATCTGTACAACATTTAGTTGAAACTGTAGAAATTCCTGAACATCCTTGGTTTATTGCTGTACAATTCCACCCGGAATTTACAAGTTCACCACGTGATGGACACCCATTATTTGCTAGTTTTATCGGGGCTGCTAAAAATCAGCACCAGAAGTAAATACTGAGTTTTTAAATAAACTGGGAAAGTTTAAATGTCACAATTAAAACCACAAGAAGTTGTACGTTTAGGCGATATACAAATGGCAAATCATTTGCCATTTGTATTATTTGGCGGAATGAACGTACTTGAGTCGAAAGATTTAGCATTTGAAATTGCTGAAACGTATGTTGATATTTGCAAACGCTTAGATATTCCTTACGTGTTCAAGGCAAGCTTTGACAAGGCAAATCGTTCGAGCTTGAATTCATTTCGTGGTCCTGGTCTGGAAAAGGGCATCGAATGGTTGGCTGAGATTAAAAAGCATTTTAATGTACCAATCATTACCGATGTCCATGAACCTTACCAGGCAGCGCCTGTAGCTGAAGTCGCGGACATTATCCAGCTTCCTGCCTTCCTTAGTCGTCAGACTGACCTTGTTGAAGCAATGGCAAAAACACAAGCCATTATCAATATCAAAAAAGCACAGTTCTTAGCCCCACATGAAATGCGTCACATCCTGCATAAATGTCTGGAAGCCGGGAATGACAAACTCATTCTTTGTGAGCGTGGCTCTGCATTTGGCTACAATAACCTGATTGTAGACATGCTTGGCTTTGACATCATGAAAGAAATGAATGTGCCTGTATTCTTTGACGTGACCCATGCTTTACAAACACCAGGCGGACGTGCTGATTCTGCGGGTGGTCGTCGTGCGCAAATCACAACTTTAGCACGTTCGGGTATGGCAACAGGTTTAGCAGGTTTATTCCTGGAAGCGCATCCGGAACCGGAAATTGCAAAATGTGATGGACCATGTGCATTGCGTTTATCTCAGCTTGAGCCATTCTTGGCACAATTAAAAGAATTGGATACTTTAGTTAAAGGATTCAAAAAGTTAGACACCCACTGATGCAATAATCTGCATCTTGTTATTCATTCAACAGAGGAATTGTTCATGAGCCAAATCGTTGACATCCGTGCACGTGAAATTTTGGACTCTCGTGGTAACCCAACCATCGAAGCAGACGTAATTTTAGAATCTGGGGTTGTTGGTCGTGCATGTGCACCATCTGGTGCTTCAACTGGTTCTCGTGAAGCTTTAGAACTTCGTGACGGTGATAAATCACGTTACTTAGGTAAAGGCGTTCGTACAGCAGTTAATAACGTAAATACCTTGATTCGTGATGCTTTGTTGGGTAAATCAGTTTTCGAGCAAAAAGACATTGATAACACAATGATCGCGCTTGATGGCACTGAAAACAAAGAGAAATTAGGTGCTAACGCAACTTTGGCTGTGTCATTGGCTGCTGCACGTGCTGCTGCTGAAGAAAAGAAACTTCCTCTTTTCCAATACATCGCTGATCTTCGTGGCCAAACCATCTTGACCATGCCTGTTCCAATGATGAACATCTTGAACGGTGGTGAGCATGCGGACAACACGGTTGATATTCAAGAGTTTATGATTGAGCCAGTAGGCTTTACCTCATTTGCTGAAGCATTGCGTGCGGGCGCTGAAGTATTCCATTCTTTAAAATCAGTTTTAAAGAAACAAGGTTTGAACACTGCGGTGGGTGATGAAGGTGGTTTTGCACCTAACTTGCGTTCTAACGAAGAAGCGATTCAAGTTATTTTACAAGCGATTGAATTGACTGGTTATAAAGCTGGTTCAGACATGATGCTTGCTTTAGACTGCGCATCTTCAGAATTCTACAAAAACGGTCAATATGTTTTAGAAGGCGAAGGCAATCGTGCATTCACAAGCCATCAGTTTGCTGATTACTTGGCTGGCCTTGCAAATCAATATCCAATCATCTCAATTGAAGATGGTCTGGATGAATCTGACTGGGAAGGCTGGAGCTACTTAACTTCAATCCTTGGCGATAAGATCCAGTTGGTTGGCGACGATCTATTCGTAACTAATCCTAAGATTTTACAACGTGGTATTGATGAGAAAGTAGGTAACTCGATTCTGATCAAATATAACCAGATCGGTACATTGACTGAAACTTTAGATGCGATTTACCTTGCGAAAGCAAATGGCTATAGCACTGTAATTTCACACCGTTCAGGTGAAACTGAAGATTCGACTATTGCTGACTTGGCAGTGGGTACCGCAGCAGGTCAAATCAAGACCGGTTCTCTATGCCGTTCTGACCGTGTGGCGAAATATAACCAATTGCTTCGTATTGAAGAGTTAACGAAAGCAGCTTATCGCGGTAAAGCTGAATTCAAAGGTCTAAAATAAGGTCAAATTATCTATGTTGAGAACTTCTGATCATCTTTCTTTACAAAAGAGAGAAACTCTGCAAATTCATAATCCTATAGAATTCGCAGATGATCTTCCTTTCAGAAGGATGTAGGGGCTTTTTCATGTTAGAGATATTTCGATCGACCTCGAGTAAATTGATTCTGTTGCTTGCAGTCGTTTTGGTTGCAAGCTTACAGTACCAGTTTTGGTTAGGTGAGGGTGGCTATTTCCCTCACCAAGCCTTAACTCAGCAAATCAGTCAGCAAGCTGAAATTAATACTGAGTTAAAAGAACGTAATCGTATTCTGGCGGCTGAAGTTTTTGATTTGAAAAATGGCAGCGAAGCGATTGAAGAGCATGCCCGTTTAGACTTAGGTTTAATTAAACCGAATGAAACCTTTGTACAAATGAGTACGATTAGTACCCATTACAAACCGATTTATATTGATCCAAACGCAAAAGAAGATACTGCAACCAATGAAAACCCTGACTAAGCTGTGGGCGATTGTACCAGCAGCAGGTTCGGGCAGTCGTTTTTCCAAAACTGAATTAAAACAATATCAGTATATTCAAAACCATACTGTACTTGAGCATACCGTTAATCGTCTCAATACATTAGACTTGGCAGGTTGTGTACTGGCCATTGGCCAACAAGATAATTTTGCCGGGACGCTTTCATTTCAACACAAAGATAAGCTACATTTCTGCGAGGGTGGTGCAGAGCGTGTCCATTCTGTGTTGAATGCCTTGATTTACTTATCTGAAATTGCAGATGCAAATGACTGGGTTCTGGTTCATGATGCAGCACGTCCATGTGTTACTTCTGATTGCTTAACTCGTCTGGTGGATTCAGCACAGCATTCAAATCAAAGTGCAATTCTGGCTATTCCTGTCCGCGATACATTAAAGCAGGTCGGGCAGCAAAATCAGATCGAGAAAACGGTAAGCCGTGAGATGTTATGGCAAGCACAAACTCCACAAATGGCAAGACTAGGTGTGCTAAAGAATGCCATTGAACAGGCTCTGGCCGATCATATTGTGATTACAGATGAAGCCAGCGCTTTGGAATATGTGAAAGAACCGGTACAAGTGGTACAGGGACGATCGGATAATATTAAAATTACCTATGCCGATGATCTGGAACTGGCACGACTGATTCTGCAAGCTCAAATCCCTGCTTCTATCTAAATTTTTTAAGATAACATTACGAATTTTTAAGGCTTTTTTATAAATAGCCTAAGCAAATTTTAGTGAAGTTTACTGTTTTTTTACATTAACCTGAATGACAAAAAACTGACGATTTGTTAAATTTGAACAACATACTTAACAATGGATCAATAAATGAAAAAATTATTACTTGCGGGCCTTTTTACTTTTTCTCTAGTTGGCTGCGCAACGACTCCTCAACAGCCGCAAGAAACTGCACAAGAAACCATTCGTTATTCAACCAGTCCTTGCTTTGGTGCATGCCCAATCTATTCTGTTGAGATTACACCTGAGGGTGCTGTTCATTTTGATGGTAAACAATACACTAAAGTGACTGGAACTCAGGATTTAACAGTTGATCCTTCTGTTTATAAAAAGCTTCAGCAAGAGCTTAAGACTTATCGTCCTGCAACTGGTGCAAATGTTAAAACAACAGGTTGCGAAGAAACTGCAACTGATCAGCAAAGTGCTTATTTTTCATGGAAACAGGCTGATGGCACGGTAACCAAATTGAGCCACTACACGGGCTGTATTTCACCAGCAAATGCTGAGCTAAATAAAGTCATTGAAAAGTTACCTAAATTGATCGGTATTGAAGAGCTAGTGCGTTAAGCTTTATTTGAGCGCGTAGAGAAGGCTTAATTACATAAAGTAGTTAAGCCTTTTTAGTTTGAGTTAATATTTAAAATAATATATTATAATTATATATATTGTATTGTGAGAGGGAAATGACCAGTATGCTTTTAGCTTTGATTGGTGGTGCACTGATTGGATTAGCTGTAGTCGGTTATTTGTATATAAACGGCCGTATTGCTGGCATTAGTGGCTTAATTGCCCAACTCTTACAACCGAAATCCTTTATTGGAAGTTCGGCTTTCTGGTTCTTAATGGGTTTAACTATTACGCCATTCCTTTATCAATTATTCGTACAACCAAAGATCATCTTGGATTCTTCTCCATTCGCGTTGATTGCAGCAGGTTTACTGGTAGGTTTTGGTACGCGTCTAGGTTCAGGTTGTACTAGCGGTCATGGGATTTGCGGAATTAGCCGTTTATCAATACGCTCAATTGTTGCAACCCTTATATTCATGTGTACGGGAATGGTGACGGTCTATGTCGCACGCCATATTTTAGGAGCAATATAATGAAAAACTTATTTGCCTTTATCTTTGGCAGTGTATTTGCTTTAGGTTTGATTATTTCGGGAATGTCAAATCCGGCTAAAGTATTAAGCTTCTTAGATATCTCTGGTGATTGGGACATCAGTTTGATGTTTGTAATGATAGGTGCAATTGCTGTGGCATTTATTCCATTTCAAAAAGCAATCCGTCAGCCTAAAACCCTCCTAGGTGAAACCATTGTATTACCACAGAATCATCAGATTGATAAAAAGCTCATTACCGGTGCTGTTTTATTTGGTATGGGATGGGGTATTGCAGGTATTTGTCCAGCACCAGCGGTCACTTTAATTGGACTTGGTTATACACAAATCTGGTATTTCATCATTGCCATGTTAACGGGTATGTTTATTCATCGTCTTTGGGCTAAATCGAGAGGAGAGTAATAATGTCAAATCCACAAGTTAAAGCTTTTTTTGATGAAAATAGTCATACCTTTAGCTATGTTGTCAGTGATCCACTAACCCATGATTGCGCAATTATTGATAGTGTGCTGGATTATGATGCGGCTTCTGCGACAACTTCCACTACACATGCGGATGAAATCATTGCTTATATTCGGCATCATGCCCTTCAAGTACAATGGATACTGGAAACGCACGTACATGCGGACCATTTAACCGCTTCACAATATTTAAAGTCACAAATTGGCGGAAAGATTGCCATGAGTGAGAAAATTGCCGTCGTTCAGGAGACTTTCAGTGCGATCTATCATCTTGATATAAAGTATTTTAATTCCCAACAAATATTTGATCATCTATTTAAGGATAATGAATCTTTCAAGATTGGGCAGTTAGAGGCATATAATATTCCAACGCCAGGTCATACACCGGCATGCTTGAGCTATGTGATAGGGAATGCCATCTTTATCGGTGATACCCTGTTTATGCCTGATTATGGTACAGCACGTTGTGATTTCCCTAAAGGCAGTGCAGACCAGTTATTTGATTCGATACAAAAACTTTATCAATTACCTGAACAGACCCGGGTTTTTCTTTGTCATGACTATAAACCCGAAGGAAGAGAGGCGTATGTTTGTGAAACCAGTATTCAAGCTCAAAAACAATCCAACATACATTTAAATGCTACAACTCTGAAACCGGACTTCGTGCATATGCGACAGGCCCGTGATGCAACCTTATCTATGCCTAAGCTGATCTTGCCTGCAATTCAAATCAACATGGATGCGGGGCGTTTTCCGGAACCAGAAGCCAATGGAATTCGTTATTTAAAACTCCCGTTAAATTATTTTAAATCCTAAGGTATTGAAAAGGTAGCAGCAGCGTCATCTTGATGTTTATACTCAAAATAGCCTAAGTAAATATAAATTCTAAAATACTTGCTCCAGCAAACAGCAACAAAATCTCAAAACAAAAATTTTGTACTTTATGAAAGGGCTATGTTAAAACTAGCTCTTATTTTGGAACTTGTAGCAGTTAGGATATAAAAATGACCACCATCTATTTAGTCAGACATGGCCAGGCTTCATTTGGCAAAACTAATTATGATGAGCTGTCAGAAAATGGTGAAGCACAAGCGAAACTTTTGGGTCAATATTTTAAGAATATTTTTACTGAACAGCCTTTTATCGTTTCAGGAAGTATGAACCGTCACCAGCAAACTACACAGATTTCCCTACGTGAGTGTTTTCCTCAGGCATTGTACAAGACCGATGGATTATGGAATGAATTCAATCATCAACAGGTCTTTTCACTTTATGAACCCAGATTTTCTCAGCCAGAACTATTAAAGCAGGAAATCTTTAAAGAAGTTGATCCAAGAGCTTATCTGGCACAAATTTTTGATAAGGCGATTGAGCGATGGGCCGATGAAGCATTTCATCATGAGTACGATGAAGCATGGCCTATTTTTAAAACCAGAGTAGATCAGGCATTACATACTTTATGCACAGAATTGGCAGAACAGCAGCCTAAAGAAGCTATCGTATTCACTTCCGGAGGCGTCATTTCCGTGATTATCGGAAAATTACTTGAGCTGAGTGTACAACGCACTTTTGCGCTAAGCTGGTCCATTGCCAATACGAGTGTGACGACATTAAAACTGAATAATGGAGAGCTTCAGCTTCTCAGTATGAATGAACATCAATTTATCAAATCGAAGAATCCAGACTTGTTAACCTGGCTCTAACATTGAGCCAGTAAAATATTTAGAAAGGATATACGCGAGCTTTGTGCAGAATATTTATATTACATTATATTTCACATAATTTTAAAAAATAAAATACGCGTTAAGATATGACTCTTACTTGATAAATAAACAATTTAAAGATTTCAATTTCTTCATTTACATTAAAAATAGGAAAGAATATGTCTCAACATGATTTTAATTTATCTGATAATTTTAAATTGGGTATTTTTGCCTCTAATTGTTCAGGTGGTCTCACTGCTTCTACGCTGGAAGATGGTTGGGATGCCAGTTGGGCCAAAAATCTGGAACTGGCACAAATGGCGGATGAAGCCGGTATCGATTTTTTACTCTCTGCTGCGCGATTTATTGGACACGGCGGCGAAAAAGACTTTCATGGTACGGTGTTGGAAACTGTGACCTGGACATCGGCCTTATTAGCTAAAACCAATAAAATCCAGGTATTTGCTACATTACATAGTGCGCTAAATCATCCAATAGTTGTTGCCAAGCAAATTGCAACAATGGCTCAAATCAGTGGGCACCGGGTCGGGCTGAATATTGTGGCAGGTTGGAATAAGCCAGAATACGATGCAATGGGATTGCAGCTACCGGATGACCATGCAACACGATATGATTATGCCGATGAATGGTACAGATTGGTTAAAAAAACTTGGCAAAGTTCTGAACCATTTGACTGGAATGGGACTTTTTTTCAGACTAAAGGTACTTATGGAAAACCGAATTTGATACCGAATCCACCGATATTTAATGCGGCAGGCTCTAAAGAAGGCCGTGAATTCGCAGTTAAAAATTCAGATTTTTTATTTACACCTGCATCAGATCTTGAACGTTCCAAGACTGAAATTAAAGAACTAAAAAAAGAAGCTGAAGCACTTGATAGAAACATTAAAGTGTTGACCTTTTCACATGTGATTTGTCGCCCTACAGAGCAAGAAGCCCACGCTGAATGGGAGCGACAGCTGAATAATGCAGATCATGGTGCGGTTCAACATTTAATAGATACTTTATTTTCATTCTGTAAATCGTTTCCACCTGACTTATTTGAAGGATTGCGTCAACGTATCGTCGTTGGCCACGGCGGTTTTCCACTGGTGGGCACACCAAAGCAGGTTGCGGACGGATTGATTTCTCTAAAACACACAGGATTCTCTGGAAGCACCTTATCATTTTTAAACTATACCCAGGAGTTCCCATATTTTAGGGATCATGTTATGCCAATATTGAGAGAGAAAGGTTTGCTTCAATCTACTTACTAACTCCTATGGCAGTGGATGATGTTGAATAAAAACAGATCATCCACTGATCAGATGCTGGTTTTTGAGAGCTTTATTTGTATGACAAAAAAACATTCAATCGATTGATTTTTGAACAGTATTTCTGGTTTTTTGTGGTATAAAAATATCTCAATGATTAAACTTGAGAATAACAAATGTCTGAACAAAAATATCACTGGTATTTGATTGGTTATACTTTTAATGATGCCAGTAATAACGGAAATACAAGAAGTTTTAACATTCAACTGCCATTAGAATCATTTCTGCCTCCGGTTTCCAAAACAAAACTGAATGAATTGAATGCAATTGGGGCTGAATGGATTAAGCAAAGTGATCCTTCATCGCAGCCAGTGAACTTGTTTGCCATGTCAATTTGTTATCTGGGGGAGATGACTCAAACCCAATTTAATGCGTAAAAAAATGCAGGAATGTTTGAAAGCTAGCAAGCTACTGTGTAGAGAGCCGCTCAACATTCATTTTAATTATGCTATAAAATACCTTCATAAGATTGAGGGTATTTTATAAAAAACAATATTTCTAAAATATCCAAATACTTACAGAATATTCAAATAGAAGTGCTATAAAGTGATTTAAACAAATATTGGTAATCCAAAATTTATGTTCTATTAGACAGATAATTTTTTATAAATAACTTCTCTATATGCATTTTTTTAATGACTTCGTATTAGCCTTTTGATAAATTACCAGCATAATAAAGGGGTGTTTTATGACAAGAATTTTAATTGCTTCAATGCTATTAGCCTTGAGTTTTAATGTAACAGCGAATACTGATGATGAGTTAAAAGAACTCGGGATTATCGGACAAGATTTTAAGTTTATCGATCTTGACCGCGCGACCGAGTATTTTAAAAAATCAACAGAAAAAGTTTCAAATTCATTGACTTATAAATCAAATGAATTAGTAAAAATAACATCGGCATCCACAACACCATACTATTCTTCAGTAACATTTAGCCCTGCTGTAGATATATCGGAAGCTGAAGAAAAAGATTTAGCTAATTTTATAAGTACCAAGGAAAGTTCTCAGGTCTGGTGTAAAGAACTTTATAACGCTAAATACATGGGAGTTAATGACCATAAAGTTGAGGTCTTCTATAAGAATAAAGTTGGGGAGACTTTAGGTAGCGTTATCTTGAATAATCAAACCTGCAGATAGCATTTTGCTAAATTCAAATTTCCTATTTAAAAATAGGCTTTTACATCAGGCTTATTCAAAGGTTTGAATTTAACTTTTTGAATAAACAGAAAAAGTTAAGAAAGAATTTGAAAAGGTTTGCGGTTTGTTTATTAATTCATGACCTAACGATATCAAAAGACAAATAGATGCTTTAAGATCATCAGTATTATAACTTTATGTATTAAATAGTGATTTTATTTAGATTAAAAAGCCAACCTCTAAGGGTTGGCTTTTTTACTTTTCTAAAGTACAGGGAGTACGAGAAGAGCATCTTATTATCAAGGGCACGGGATACCATTGGCTTAAGAATCGTATTTATTCTCCTGAAACTAAAACCTAGGGGTTACTGTTGCTCATTATTGAATTATCTATTTAGTTAGCTGCTTTTTACTTATTGTCTGGTTGTAATGTACATAGGCGTAGCAACAATACACATATCACGTTCTTCATTAAGCTCTTCACACATAAGACCTCCACTCAATAAAAAAAATGTGCAAATCACACATTTATTGTTAAGTCCATCACAAAAAATGAGTGATTAGTCACCTTTCATCTGTAAGTAAAATTTATTGTTTGATAAAAAAATATTTATGTTTATATTCAAAAAACATATTACTAAATCAGGTAATGTGGAATTTCAGGATGAAATAAAATGAAAAAAACAGCAACAAAAATTTTAATCGCATCAACTTTAATATCTTTAACCCATCTAACTTATGCTCAGGAGTTTAAACGGTTCTCAGTCTCGGCAGGCTGGTTACATGTCATGCCCCAAGGAAAGGCGAATCCATTCAATATCAATACCAATGTTAAGAATGGAACAGTTACAAAAGTCGGAAGTATCTCTACGACTAGCTTTTTAAACTCAGTAGACCCTAATGCGATGGGAACGGATTTAGGAGGTGAAACCTTTAATCAAAAAGAATTCTTGGAGTTTGCATTAAAAGACCCATCCATGACAGCAATCTTAACTGATGGAAATGGTAATATCCTGCCTGAAGTTGCTGGTAGTGCTAATATTTATGGATTAGAAAACTGGCGACAGAATGATGCTGGTCTAGAAGTTGATGATGTCGATACTCTAGGATTAATGTTCAACTATTATTTGAATGATAAAGTGTCATTACAACTCATTGGGGGAGTTCCACCAAAAGTTGATATTAAAGGAAAGGGAGAAATTTCAGCACCTTTAAGTGGATTAGCAGTTTCCCCAAATGAAATTGTAAAGATTCTATTCCCTGATGGCATTACTTTAGGTCAATCCGTTCCTATTACAAATTTAGGTAATAAATCTAAAGCAGCTACCGTTCGCGCGTGGACACCAGCAATAGAAGCACAATATCAGTTTGGCACAAGTGGAGTAGATAAATTCAGACCATATATAGGTGCCGGTCTGATGTATGCCCATTTTAATCAGATCAAGCTTAATGAAGGTATCCGGTCCGATTTGATTTCTGCAGGTCATATGATTCAAAAC
Organism: Acinetobacter calcoaceticus; assembly: GCF_051947995.1. Lineage (GTDB taxonomy): Bacteria > Pseudomonadota > Gammaproteobacteria > Pseudomonadales > Moraxellaceae > Acinetobacter. Next base: position 250,584 of record NZ_JBLVVH010000003.1, read on the forward strand.
GTATTAGATGGAAAAGGAGGAGCAGCCTTAGACCGAAAAGTTTCGAGTGGTGATATGACCGTTAGAGTTGATGCTGATGATGCGATTGCACCAATTGTTTCAGTTGGTTTTACTTACGATTTTAACGATTCCTGGTTTGGTGTAGGTTCAGTCTCTTATGCAAAACTTAATAACGAAGCAACAATTAATGTGATTAACAAAAATACAGGGAATAAGCTCATCCATGCTACAACAAAAATTGATATTGATCCGCTGATTACTTATGTCGGTGTGGGGTATCGTTTCTAGATAAGATGACCAAGCCCTTAAGAAGGGCTTGGTACTCCAACTTTATAAAAATATGATTCGTTATGTTTCAAATAACTTAACGAATATAGCCCTTTTTTAATAGTTTTGAGAAGGCAAAATTATATAGATTTATGAGTGGGTTAATGACAAATCTTCCATACTCTTTCCACAAAGGCATACCTACAAGGTTAAGTAAGAATGCTAATGTAAATGCGCCTAGCATATCCAGAGGAAAATGAACACCCAAATAAATTCTAGACCATGCGACCAACCAGGCTAAGGCCAAGAAGAATAAACCAATTCTTCGTTTTGAGAACAAAAATGAAAAGGCAATCGTACTGAAAAAGAGCATATGGCTACTAGGGAAGGATCCGCTTGGTGCATGGTCAATCAATGTTCTCCCAATTTCCATAACAAAAGGTCGTGGGTGGTAAAAATAACTAGAAATTATTTTGCCAATAATGAAAGCCAATAAAGTAAAAAATGTTGCTTTTATAAGTTGTTTTTTTACATTTAGTCCACCCTTAAACCAGGTGATGAGAAAAATAAGAACAACGATATAAAACAAATCATTAGCAATAAAAATAGCTGCTTTTATAGTCCAGTCAGAAGCAACTTCTGAGGCATTTAATGAATGAAATAAACTTAAATTTAAACGCTCTAGAGACATACGATTCACCTAAACAAAACTGGAAAAGTATATCAATTTCAGGTTGTAACTTCGGAGTCGGATTGCTGTGTCTTTGTTAAAATTCGAGCTCAGATATATTAAGCGGGTGACTTTATTATTGCAGTCATGGATGGCTTACGCGCTAATAAGAATGATAGTAAAGCAAATGCCAATTTATAGAAATTGGCATTTTTATAAAAATCAAAACGTTTCAATTATGAAATTTTATGGTGAAGCCATAAGAAAAGGTTTTTATAAACTTCTTCTCTAACAGGAGGTTTAGACAGTACCAGATCATGTAAACCGTTTTTTATAGCCAAAGTTTTTACGTCACCCTTCATTTTTTTTGCATTTCGTACCATATCATTCACATTGAGAATAATATCGCTTTGTTGAGCTTCAATTCCCCATTTTCGAGGCTGTGCAGACTGTTGGGAGTGCATGATCAGAGTTGGTACATTTAAGCGTACACCTTTATGAATCTCTTTTTGTGCCTTGTGTATAGCACGAATAAAACCTAGCTGCACAACAGGAAGATCTTCAGGTTTCCATTCTAAATTGAAGTCCCATTCACCATAAAAGTTTTGGTGTAAGCTTGGGGTATACCACTGATTTAAACCGCCAGGAATTTTGACGGAAGGCAAATATTTTCCAACTTTACTGAGTAGCGGGATTCCTATGATCTTTTCAATTTTATTTTTATAGAAATCATAAAACGGGCTATTGGCCCACAATGCTTTAATTAAAGGATGCTTTGGATGGTGAGCTGCATAAAGTGTTGCAATGAGACCGCCGGTAGAATGTCCAGCAAGCAAAAGTTGATTGTGATTTTCTTATTGTATAATCTCAAGAGCTTTATGAATTTCCTCTTCATATTCAAGTAAATCTCTTACATAGAAAAGTTTTTGGTGGGGGAGTTTTGAACGGCCATATTTTCTGAGATCGAGTGCATAGAAGTTATAACCTTGCTGGTTGAACTGTTCTGCCATTTCTTTTTGAAAATAATAATCAGCGAAACCATGAATATATAAAACAGCTTTCTGTGTCGCTATTGTGGCTTTTTTACGAATGGGGGTTGCGATTACTTTTCCATCATAGTCATCTGGAAGATTTAAGCTCAATTGCTGATAGCCTTCACCTAATATATCTGCTTGATAGCTATAGTTATTCATAGCAGTCATTTCACACCATTTCAGTAAAAAAAACAGTAAGAATACTAGGTGAAAAGGACATGAACTGAATGTAAAAAGTTACAGCGAAAAGGTAATTAAATGTAGGGATATTACTAAAATATGATAATTAATTTAAATAATATCAATTTTAAACCATATTTTTGTTTTAAATTATCGTATTGCGATATTATATTTCTTTTTTCTTGATGCATCATGCATGATATTTAAGCAAGAGACCTGCTTTGTCGATGCATATTGGTGTAATTAGGGTAATTGTATCGAGCTCATGCGTTCCTCAGTATTTGCTCGGAGTAAGCCATTTAACTATCAATAAAATTGATAGTTCCTAACTTTTTCTGTCAACGGTATGAGGTTATTCTAACCAAAACTAAGCACAGATTATTGATGTTCTCAATAAATTTTACATGATTAAAAGAAAGGTACATTACTTAAGAAATGTGCCTTTTTTATTTCATTTACTTAGTTTATTTTTTATTTTTTGAATGCGACGTGATGACTTCAATACACGTGTTGAACTCAAGCTTAGCTAAATTTTGGTAATTTAATATGAATAAAATGCATGTAATTTTTTCAGTAATTATTGGTTTAATTATTGGCGGTATTTTTGGCTCTTTTGGCTACTCTAAAACTGCTGCACGCTATGATGCAATGACTACTGCATGTGTAATCGTTAATCAGGCTGTTGAACATGAAATTTTAAAACCTGAACAAGTTAAACAACTAGGTGAGTTAACTGGCCAAAGCTTAAAGAAAGATTATGCATCGGTTGCCTCAAAATTTGAATTCTCTGAAAAGAACTTAGCCAATGCATCAGAAGGTTCAAACTGCAGTCAATTTGTAGTTGGTGTTAATTCAGCGAAGTAATAACAGAAAAAGCCCACGGTCAGTGGGCTTTTCTTTTGATGATTATGATTTGTAATTGCTGTTCATTAATAATTTATCCCATTGACTTATGTTTTTAACTTATAGCTCTTCGATTGCTCCATATCGTTTAAAACTCACATGAGCCTGATTTAATATAAGTTTGCCAAGCCTAAAAAATGCTTTTTGTGATTTTTGTAGATCTTAGCAACTGAATTTTGCTCAATTTATTGCTGTCCATATCGGCAAACTCAAAGCTTGACTAACAAAAGCTCCAAGCAAAAAAATAGAAAATTCGATAGAATAAGCAAAATTTCTCACTAATTTTAAAATTTGGCTCTTTATATAAATGACTGATATAGAAATAGAAACACATCCATTGCAACCGTTTCTACCATTCAATGCCAAGCTATTGATGCTCGGCAGTTTTCCACCTCCACAAAACCGCTGGAAAATGGATTTCTACTATCCAAACCTTCAAAATGACATGTGGCGGATATTTGGTCTTGTTTTCTTTCAAGATAAAAATCACTTTTTAGATTTACCCAATAAAAATTTTAAAGAGCAACAGATCCGTGATTTTCTGACTCAAATCGGTATTGGAATATTTGATACGGCGTATCAGATAAAACGCTTACAAGGCAATGCATCGGATAAATTTTTAGAAATCGTTACACCCACAGATTTATCAAAGTTACTAGAACAGATTCCGCTGTGTCATACCATCATGACTACGGGAGATAAGGCCACAGATACATTGATGCAGCATTTCCCCGATCAGCCGGTCAAACCGCTGATTGGTCAATCTGTACAGGTTAAACATCTCGATCGGGAGTTGAATTTATATCGATTACCGTCTTCATCACGAGCCTATCCTTTAGCATTAGAAAAGAAAGCAGAGGTCTATCAGCAATTTTTTAAACAAATTGGTTTAATTTAATTATATAAAAAGGGAAATAAATGAGGGATGTTGAAAGCCCAATTGATTTAAGAATTTTCGCTGATGCTTTGGAATGGCAAGAAACGGCGAATATAAAGTGGCCGTGGCGAAAGGATTTCTTTGAATATTATGTCAACCTAATTAGACAGCATGTATCTGGACAATGTCATGTATTGGAACTTGGTTCTGGACCTGGATTCTTAGCTCAACATTTGCTCTCACAACTTGCTGATCTTCGATATACCGCTTTCGATTTTTCAGAAGCAATGCATCAACTGGCACAAGAAAAACTTAATAATACTGAAAGAGCTCGGGCAACCTATATTGTTGGAAATTTTAAAGAGACTGGTTGGCAAAATACTTTTACTCAGCAATATGATCTGATCATTATCCATCAAGCATTACACGAGTTGCGACATAAACGCTATGCAACCGATTTTCATAAAATCGCAAAAACCTTGTTAAAACCCCAAGGCCATTATTTAGTATGTGATCATTTGTGTGCAGCACATGCAATGCAAAATGATCAGCTTTATATGACTAGACAAGAACATGTGAATGCACTTGAACAGGCATCTTTTACACAAATCAAGATGCCGTTAGAGATAGAAGGGCTATGTTTATTTGAGATCAATTGGGTTTAATTAAACAAGCTTCGTTACATCATCCATTCAACTGGAAAATAAGACACAACGTGCATGGTAAAGCGCTGGAATCTGGTGCTTTCAGGGTCATGATGATGCTCAACCACTTCACCATTTGGCTTATGTTCATACCAGACGATATTGCCGTTCTGATCTAATTTGAGCTGATAGGCCACTTGTAGCAAATGCTGATTCAGCATGGCCGTAATCTGGTCTTGTAAATGGTCAGATTCAACCACTAAACCAACTTCAGTGTTTAAATGCGCAGAGCGCGGATCAAAGTTAAATGAACCAATAAACACCTTTCCATCGACATCAAAAAATTTGGCGTGCAGACTTGAGCGATTCTTGCCTTTCACCGGGATGACGCTCCCAGTCGCAATTTCATACCAAGTTCGTTTTTTACGTTCAATATTCGGTTTAAACTCATACAGTTGCACACCACTTTGTAAAAGTGGTTTTCGGTATTGACTATAAAAAGAATGCACTACGGCGACATCATTGGCAACCAGACTATTGGTCAGGACACGTACTTTTATCCCGTCTTTAGAGAGTTGATTGAGGTAGGCAGTTCCTTGTTGAGTCGGTACAAAATAAGCAGAGACCAATTCCATATGTTGTTCAGGTTTACCCATAATTTTCAGAACTTGAGCATATAAAAGCTGCTGATCTTTGGCTTTTCCTAAGGCCTTACTCGGATGATCAGCCACAAAATGCGCTTTTGCCCATTGAATTGGATAGTTTTGTAGACGTAGCTTTAGATAATCTTGGGCGGCTTCGAGTTTATCTTCGGTCGGGGTATCAACCTGATCTAATGCTTTATAGCTATTTCTTAAATCCTCAAGTTGCTGGGGCGAACCCGTACCTATTAATTGCTCTGTTGAGTAACTGAGTTTATTTGACCAGAATTCATCGAAAACCTGTTCCGCACGATCGACTGCTTTACCATAGAACAAAATGTCCATGTCGCTAAACTGAAACTGGTCACTGGCTTCAAAATATTCACTACTGATATTTCGACCACCAGTTACCGCAATGGAGTGATCGGCAATCGTAAGTTTATTGTGCATCCGATGATTAATCTGTTTTAGTCTAAAAACATAATCAATAAAGCGTAAATGCCTAAACTTGTAAGGATTGAAAATACGGATTTCAAAATTTGGATGTTGGGCGAGGGCTTTTAAGGTTTTATCTAATTTTATGCCATTCTGATCATCAATCAATAAACGGACTTTTACCCCGCGATCAGCTGCTTTGAGCAACTCATACAACATCATGTTGCCGATCGCATCGTCATTCCAGATATAATATTGTAAATCAAGTTGATGCTTGGCATTTCGAATTAAATGAATTCGAGAGGCAATACTTAAAAAGGCATCATCCAAAGCTAAAAATGCGGTTAAACCTTTTTCAATATTAAGATCGGCTTGTGGATCATTCATCCACTTTGTTTTCGTGTTCAAGGAGTTACTCCGATCATGATTCTGATTGGGTGGCAAAGAACAGCCCCCCATTCCAACCATAATAACAAGTGTCATTATCTTAAAATGGTATGAATTGTTTATCATTTTATTGATCAAGCGTGTGGATCCGACAGTAATGTGCAGGTGATTGATTTTTTTATATATCTAATTAATATTTAGTTCCAAGGGTTAAATGTAATTATCAATATAATCAATCACTTACTTTCTTTAATCTATCTAAATTATTCCCCGGTATAACCGCTCTAGAGCATTTCGTCTCATATACATTGAATCAATTTACTATACTGGTGTATAGTATATTTTTAGATTTAATGTGGTCGACATTATGCCTAAACAATTAGAGGACAAAAAAAAGATTCTCACACGTGTAAGACGTATCCAAGGTCAAGTTCAAAGTGTAGAACGTGCTTTGGAAAATGACACAGAATGTGCTGATATTTTGCAGCAAATCTGTGCTGTTCGTGGTGCATTAAATGGTTTGATGACTGAACTTCTCGAAATTCACCTTAAAGATACTCTGGTTGTTGGCGAATCTTCGGAGTTACAACGCAGTCAAGAGCTCATTCAAGTCAGTAAAATTCTTAAATCTTATTTAAAGTAAAATTCAGGAGTGTCATTGTGATTAAATCTCGTGCAGCTGTTGCTTTTGCCGCAGGCGAACCATTACAAATCGTAGAGCTTGATGTTGAACCACCTAAAGCAGGTGAAGTCCTGATTAAAATTTCCCATACGGGGGTCTGCCATACAGATGCCTTCACCTTATCAGGTGATGATCCGGAAGGTGTTTTTCCGGCAGTGCTGGGGCATGAAGGTGCTGGAGTTGTGGTTCAGGTCGGTGAGGGGGTGACCAGTGTTGGAGTCGGCGACCATGTGATTCCGCTGTATACCGCCGAGTGTAAAGAATGCTTATTCTGTAAATCGGGTAAAACCAATTTATGCGTAGCAGTACGTGCCACCCAAGGTAAAGGTGTGATGCCAGATGGTACCACGCGTTTCTCTTATAATGGACAACCGATTTATCACTATATGGGTTGTTCAACATTTAGTGAATATACCGTGGTTGCAGAAGTGTCTCTGGCAAAAATCAATCCGGAAGCCAACCATGAGCAAGTGTGCTTATTGGGTTGTGGTGTGACCACTGGTATTGGCGCAGTACATAATACGGCGAAAGTCCAAGAGGGCGACAGTGTTGCTGTGTTTGGTTTAGGTGGTATCGGCCTTGCTGTGGTACAAGGTGCACGTCAAGCCAAAGCTGGCCGCATTATTGTAATTGATACCAATCCTGATAAGTTTGAATTGGCAAAACAGTTTGGTGCAACCGATTTCCTTAATCCAAAAGATTATGAACAGCCTATTCAACAAGTGATTGTTGAAATGACCGGTTGGGGTGTGGATCATTCTTTTGAATGTATCGGCAACACCAATGTCATGCGTTCTGCACTGGAATGCGCACATCGCGGTTGGGGACAATCCGTGATTATCGGGGTTGCAGGTGCAGGTCAGGAAATCTCAACCCGTCCATTCCAATTAGTGACAGGCCGTAAATGGATGGGAACCGCTTTTGGTGGTGTAAAAGGCCGTAGCCAATTACCAAAAATGGTGGAAGATGCAATGAAGGGTGAGATTGAGCTGGCACCATTCGTAACGCATACCATGCCGTTAGACGATATTAATGAAGCCTTTGACTTAATGCATGAAGGTAAGTCAATTCGCACGGTAATTCATTTCTAATTTTAAATGACGGGATTTGATGATGTGAAATGCATCATCAAATCTTAGGTGGATCATGATGTCAAAACCACGTTTAAAATTGCATGTCCGGATTTTTTCAGAAGAACAGATTGCTTTTGGCCCCGGTAAAGCGGAGCTACTTGAAGCGATCCAGCGTACAGGCTCAATTTCCCAGGCGGCAAAATCTATGCAGATGAGTTATCGCCGTGCATGGCAATTGGTGGACACCATGAATCAATGCTTTCATTCTCATCTGGTCGATACCCAAACAGGCGGAACGCATGGTGGTGGTGCAGTGGTGACTGAATTAGGGCAAGAGATACTTAAAAAATTTAGAACCATGGAGCAGCAAGCGATTCAGGCTGTCGCAACTGAGTTTGAAGATTTAGCTCACTATCTAAAAGTAAATAAATAATTATATAAACATAAAAATTAACACCCCTTATTCCACAATTTCCTTAATTTTTGCTTTCTCTCTAATCATCTGCTGGTTTATAGCGCACATTGATTTGCACAACATATTTTTTAGCACCACAACGAAACCCTAGATGTTCACTCATGTTTATATAAGATATTAAGTACTTAATTTATATATAAAAATAAAATTGGCACAGTTTCTGCATTTATCTATTCAAACTTGTATACAAGATAGGATTCATAAAATGCATCAACTAAAAACTTTGGGCTGGACAATTTCTGAATGGCAAGCCGCGTATTTAAACAAAGAAATTCAGCTGGATATTTTAAAAGAACTGGTTGCAGCAATTGATCCTCATGATGTTGCCTGGATTTCTGTTGTCAGCCCAGAACTATTGGAACAACAGATTCAGTCATTAACGCAACGGGCTCAAGATGCTGACCATTTGCATAAACAATTTCCGTTATACGGGGTTCCGTTTGCCGTCAAAGACAATATTGATGTGGCCGGATTTGTTACTACAGCAGCATGTAAGGCATTGAATACTGTTGCAACACAAGATGCCGAGACGGTTCGTTTACTGAAACAGGCCGGTGCCATTGTCATTGGGAAAACTAACCTTGACCAATTTGCCACAGGTCTGGTTGGCACACGTTCACCATTTGGGGCGGTGCCAAATAGTTTTAAACCTGAATATGTCAGTGGTGGTTCAAGCTCGGGGTCTGCCAGTGTCGTGGCAAGAGGTTGGGTACCATTTTCTTTAGGAACCGACACTGCGGGATCTGGGCGCGTGCCAGCAGCCTTCAATAATATTGTCGGTTTAAAACCAACCAAAGGTCGTTTTTCCAATCGGGGTTTATTACCTGCGGTAAAAAGCATTGATTGTATTTCTATTTTTGCATTAACGGTTTCTGATGCAGAATTGGTTGCGAATCAGGCCGAAGCCTATGACGCTTTCGATAGCTATTCACGTGAGCACCCGAAAAATGTACCTGCACGTTTTTCCAGCAAATTGAAATTTGCCATTCCGAATAAATTGAACTTCTTTGGTGACGAGCTGTCAGAGAAAGCCTTTCAACACACCATCCAGTTACTGGAAAGTTTAAATGCAGAAATCACACCGATTGATTTTTCTGCTTTTGAGCAACTTGCAGCACAACTTTATCAAGGCCCCTGGGTGGCAGAGCGTACCGCTGCGGCTGCCAGTCTACTCAAAACCAATGCGGCTGATTTTGACCCGACCGTTTTAGAAATCATTCAACAAGGTGAAAAAAATTCTGCAGTGGATGCCTACAATGCTGAATATTTAAAGCAGGACTTAAGCCGAAAAATTCAAATGAGCTTGGCTGAGTTTGATGCCTTGATCGTGCCAACGTCACCGACGATTTATCGCATTGAACAAATGCAGCAGCACCCGATTGAATATAACGCGCATTTCGGGACTTATACCAATTTCACCAACCTCGCTGATTTAAGTGCCTTGGCATTACCTGCGGGCTTTAGAGCAGACAATTTACCCTTTGGTATCACCTTGATTGCACCGGCTTGGCATGACGCAGCGCTGGTGCACTTCGGCAAAGCCTGGCAGAACTATCTGGCACTGAAACTCGGTGCTTTAGATAAGCCTTTATCTACAAATACCCCAACTTTACTTTCTCCTCACCATATTCGGGTCGCAGTTGTAGGGGCTCATCTAACCGGGATGCCATTGAATTTCCAACTCACCACGCGTGGTGCAGTGCATGTCGAAACCACCAAGACGTCTCAAGATTATGCACTGTATGCATTGAATGGCACAGTTCCACCAAAACCGGGTTTGGCTCGTCAGCAAGATGGGCAAAGCATCATTGTCGAGCTTTGGGATGTACCTACAGCACGCTTCGGTGAGTTTGTGGCAGAAATTCCAACCCCATTGGGCATGGGTAATGTCGAACTAGAGGATGGTCGTTGGGTTAAAGGCTTTATTTGTGAACCCTATGGCTTAGGCGATGCCGAGAATATCAGCCATTTTGGCGGCTGGAGAGCATATATCCAGCATCGGAACAGTCAAGCAGATCAGCAACTCGCCAATACCGCCAATTAATTTTTAGGGGAAATCATCATGTTTAAGACTGTACTTATTGCAAACCGTGGTGAAATTGCTGTTCGGGCAATTCGAACACTGAAAAAATTAGGCATCACCAGTGTGGCGGTTTATTCAGACAGCGATCGTTATGCGCAACATGTGCAGGATGCCGATATTGCCATTGCGCTGGAAGGTTTAAAACCTGCCGATACCTATTTAAGTATCGAAAAATTGATTCAAGCTGCTCAACAAACAGGGGCAGAAGCGATTTTTCCGGGTTATGGTTTTTTATCCGAAAGTGCCGAGTTTGCCCGTGCGTGTGAAGAAAACAACATTGCCTTTATGGGCCCAACCGCAGAACAGATTCTGGAGTTTGGCCTAAAACATCGCGCACGTGAATTGGCCGCGGCGGCGAATGTTCCAATGACACCGGGCACAGGACTGCTTGATAGCCTTGAAGAAGCATTGTCAGCTGCTGAACGGATTGGCTATCCAATCATGCTCAAAAGCACTGCAGGTGGTGGCGGGATCGGTTTAACCCGTTGTGACTCCCCGCAGGCATTAACTGAAGCGTATGAAAGTGTAAAACGCCTGGGTGAGCAGTTCTTTAAAGATGCAGGTGTGTTTATTGAATGCTTTATTGATCAGGCACGTCATGTCGAAGTACAGATTTTTGGCGATGGCAAAGGTCAAGTAGTCGCATTTGGTGAGCGTGATTGCTCATTGCAACGTCGTAACCAGAAAGTGGTTGAGGAAACCCCAGCAGCGAACTTGCCTGAAGCAACACGTAAAAAACTACATCAAGCTGCAGTTGAACTGGGTCGTTCCGTCAATTATCGCAGTGCAGGAACGGTTGAGTTTATTTATGATGCCAAGCGGGATGAATTTTATTTCCTTGAGGTAAATACCCGTTTACAGGTCGAGCATCCGGTAACGGAAATGGTGACAGGTCTCGACTTAATCGAGTGTATGCTTAAAGTGGCAGCAGGTGATGCCTTGGATTGGGACTATCTCAGCAATATCCAACCGCAAGGTGCTGCGATTGAAGTTCGTGTCTATGCTGAAGATCCTGTTAAAAATTTCCAGCCAAGCCCGGGTGTGCTTACCGAAGTATCATTCCCAGAAGGCATTCGTGTGGATACTTGGGTGAAAACAGGGACTGAAATTTCCCAGTATTTCGATCCAATGATTGCCAAGATTATTGTGCATGCTGAAAATCGTGCTACTGCAATCGAAAAATTAAAAACAGTTCTGGCTGAAACCCGTTTAAATGGTATCAGCACCAATCTGGATTATGCACGCGCGATTGTCTCAGACCAACGTTTTGAATCCATGCAAATCTGGACACGCATGCTGGATGATTTTGATTATTCACCAAAAGTCATTGAAGTGATTCAAGCAGGTACATTGAGTTCAATTCAAGATTATCCGGGACGAACAGGCTATTGGGATATTGGTGTGCCGCCATCAGGTCCTATGGATGATTATGCATTCCAACTTGCCAACCGTATTGTCGGCAATGATGCTAAAGCAGCAGGTTTTGAATTTACCTTGGTGGGGCCAAGCTTGAAGTTCCATGCCGATACCACCATTGCATTAACAGGTGCAAGTTGTACAGCTGTACTGGATGATCAACATATTACCTTTTGGCAACCGATTAAAGTCAAAGCAGGCCAGACCTTAAAAATAGGACAGGTGGCATCAGGTTGCCGTACATACTTGGCGGTACGTGATGGCCTGGATGTCCCCCTATATTTGGGTAGCCGTTCAACCTTCGCATTGGGCAATTTCGGTGGTCATGCAGGACGTACTTTACGTGTTGGCGACATGATCAAAATGGTTGATGCACAACTGGCCAGTGTGGAATTACCGCTTGCGATTGATGAGCCTCAAGCCTTATCCAAAGACCTCATTCCTGAATATAGCAATGAATGGGAAATTGCAGTGCTGTATGGACCACACGGCGCGCCTGATTTCTTTAAACCTGAATATGTAGAAGAATTTTTTGCCTCTGAATGGACTGTTCACTTTAATTCAAATCGTTTAGGCGTCAGACTTTCAGGTCCGACACCGAGCTGGGCAAGAGAAAATGGCGGTGAAGCAGGTCTACATCCATCCAACGTGCATGATTGTGAATATGCAATTGGTGCGATCAACTTTACCGGCGATTTCCCTGTGATTTTGGCAAAAGATGGTCCTAGCCTTGGCGGTTTCGTGTGTCCAGTGACCATTGCCAAAGCAGAACTGTGGAAAGTAGGCCAGTTGAAAGCTGATGATAAAATCCGTTTTTATCCAATTACAGTCGAGCAGGCCAACGAGCTAGAACGTAAGCAAATTGACAATATCCAGAACTTTGCCGCCGCTGCCAAAGTCGTTGAAACCATTGAGCCAGCTCAAGATGTCTTTACCACCATTCTGGCACAACGTGAACAAACAGAATTATCGCCAAAAACGGTTTATCGCCAAGCAGGAGATAGCTATATCTTGCTCGAATACGGTGAAAACGTTTTAGATTTGGCGTTACGTTTACGTGTACACCAATTGATTCAAATGATTCGCGCTGCCAATCTTGCTGGAGTTTTAGAACTGTCACCCGGTGTACGTTCACTACAGATTAAATATGATGGTCTGGTGATTACTCAAGCCGAGCTGATTCAACAATTGCTTAAACTTGAAGAGCAAATGGGGGATTTAAGCCAGCTTAAGATTCCATCGCGTATTGTGCATTTACCAATGGCATTTGAAGACAGTGCAACTTTAGGTGCAGTGGAACGCTATCAGGAAAGTGTCTGCGCCAAAGCGCCGTGGTTGCCGAATAATGTTGATTTTATCCAACGTATTAATGGTCTAGCACATCGTGATGAAGTCAAAGATATCATTTTTGATGCTAACTATCTGGTCTTGGGTTTAGGGGATGTTTATCTGACAGCACCTTGTGCTGTGCCAATCGATCCCCGTCATCGTTTGCTCAGCTCCAAGTACAACCCTGCACGGACCTTTACCGCAGAAGATACCGTAGGGATTGGTGGGATGTACATGTGTATTTATGGCATGGACTCACCGGGCGGTTATCAGTTGATTGGGCGAACGCTGCCGATCTGGAACAAGTTTAAAAAGAATAAGCAATTTGGTGATAAACAATGGTTCTTGCAGTTCTTTGACCAGATTAAATATTTCCCTGTCACTGAAGCGGAACTCAATCAATGGCGTGCAGATTTTGAAAATGGCCGTGCCCAAATCCAGATTGAGGAAACCGAGTTCGACTATGCTGACTATGTACGGTTCCTGGAGAATGAAGCAGAAAGCATTGCCGCGTTTAAAGAAAAACAGCAACAGGCTTTTAGTACTGAAGTCAGCCGCTGGAAAGAAGAGTTTGCTGCACAACCTGAACAGCAGGTAGAACAAGCCAGTCAGGCCGACTACAGCCATCTTTCTGCTTTAAATGCATCAATGACCGGCAATATCTGGAAAATTTTTGTTGAACATGGCCAAGAGATCAAAAAAGGAGAGACTATTGCTATTATTGAAGCCATGAAAATGGAACTGCCGGTTTATGCGGAAGAAGATGGCATCGTCAAAGCCATTATCTGTAGGGCCGGACAAACCGTACACAGTGGTGAACCATTGGTATATATGGAATAAGGTTGAATGAAAGAAACAAAAATAACAACAAAAAGCTCAGACAATTTGTCTGAGCTGGTTTACCAACGCATCAAGAATGACATCTTTGATTTCAAGTTGATGCCAGGTGAACGCTTCACTGAGTCTGAAGTTGCTAAGGCCTATGAGGTGAGTCGTACCCCCATCCGACAAGCCTTATATCGCCTGCAGCAAGAAGGCTATGTCGATGTGAGCTTTCGGAGCGGTTGGCAGATTCGACCGCTCAATTTTCGTTATTATGAAGAATTGTATGATGTGCGGATTGTTTTGGAAAAGGATTCAATTCGAAAACTCTGTCAGATGGATCACCATCATTCAGTTGAGTTGTCGGTATTAAAAGCACTGTGGTTGATACAACCTTCCGAGTATTTAAAGGACATTAAACAGTTGTCTCAGCAGGATGAAGATTTTCATTGTGCCTTGGTCCGTGCTTCGGGAAACAATGAAATGGCAAGGATTCATCGTGATTTGAGTGAACGGATTCGGATTATCCGCCGTCTGGATTTTTCTAAGGATTATCGGGTTGAAGCGACTTATCAGGAGCATCAAAAAATATTAGGTTTTATTTTTGAGAGACAAACAGAGCAAGCGATCAGCGCGATTGAAGCGCATATCATGCAAAGTCGTGATGAAGTGAAAAAAATTACTCTACAGATGTTGGATTCGAGTCAGTTTTATTAGGTTTATATTGTTTTTTATATGTACTGGGGTATCCGTATTTATATGATGAAGCTAAACTAAATTATCGAATAACATATCAAATTTTTTCATTATGATGGCAATAAAGATAGGAAGGCACAAGCACTTAGGGAGCTGACATGGAAGAATTATCAAAAGAAAATTTAGAACACATATTAGAGCTTTGCTCAAAAACTTCTCAAGGACCATGGGTCTCCTATGTAGAGGGCAGAGATCATGAGTCTGGATCTAATTTTATTATGACGGGTAGTGATGATATTGAATTAAAAGGAGCAACTATTGCCGATCAGGATTTTATTGCAAATGCAAAACAAGATATCCCAAAGTTAATTTCAGAAATTTTTAGACTTAGAACACTTTTAGAAATGGATAGAAATAATAATTTGTGATGGTGAAATTGGTAATTTTTTAAAAGCCAATAACGCATAAAATTAAGTAATTAATCAATTGTTTAAAAGGGGTTTTTGTGGATAACTGGAAATATGCTTTG
Source organism: Acinetobacter calcoaceticus (assembly GCF_051947995.1). Classification (GTDB taxonomy): domain Bacteria; phylum Pseudomonadota; class Gammaproteobacteria; order Pseudomonadales; family Moraxellaceae; genus Acinetobacter. The sequence goes on from NZ_JBLVVH010000003.1 coordinate 265,727, forward strand.
ATAGCATCCATAGTTACAATACTAGGTATGGCTCTAGTAGCATTACTTTCAAAATTTAAATTATGGAAAGTTTCTCTAAGTATTTTTTTTCTTTCAAGTATAGGGTTTTGTATTATTGGAGTATTAGGAAGACGATCAAATAATCGTGGGTTTGATGGCCCCTGGGGAACACATGGTGTATTGATGGAGTTTTTTAACCTAGAAACAATTATAATAAGTTTTGGAGTAGGATTGTTTGTAACATTACTATTCTTTTTTTCTATAATCTTTTCTGACAATAAAAGATAATGATTTGGATAAGTCATAGACATTAGTTCACAATAATTTGACCCTGATTGCAGGAGTTCACAAAACTCTCTTTTCCATGCCTAATTCTGCATAAAACTAACAGTTTTTATCTGTTTGCTATTTAATAATAAAAATCACATTTCCAATCATCAGATGACACATGATGAATGACCAAACACTGATCAACTCATTTCTAAAACTGGTGCAGAAAGAAGGCTTTTTTGCCACAGCCATTGACGGCATTGTGCTGATGCGCGTAGACCACAATACGCCACCGATCGCGGTATTGCAGGAACCAACCCTAGTATTTGTTTTACAAGGCCAAAAGCGCGGTTATATCGGTACTGAAACCTATTCCTTTCAACAAGGTCAATGTCTGATTGTCTCGGTGTCAATGCCTTTCGATTGTGACACTATTGCCAGTGCAGCAGCCCCGATGATTGCGATTAGCATGAAACTGGAAGCAGACACTGTGAATGAGCTACTTGCAAAAACCTATTTCGAGAATTACCAGTTTAAGCCACTCACCACAGGAATGAGTGTGATCGAATATGATCAGGCCATTTCGAGTGTGCTGAATCGTTTATTACAGACATTGACCTCGGAACAGGATGTGCTGGTTTTAGGCGAGCAGATTAAACGAGAATTGCTTTATCGAGTGATACAACATGCAGGTGCAGATGCCTTAAAAGGTTTGGTGGCACAAGGCAATCTCAGACCCATTTATAAAATTTGCGAATATATCCAGCACCATTTTACAGAAAAGCTCACTGTAGACATGCTGGCAGAGCAAGCCAATATGAGCACTTCTGCATTTCATAAAGCCTTCAAACAGGTGACACAACATTCGCCGTTGCAATATTTAAAAGTCGTCCGTTTGCATAAGGCAAAACAATTGTTGCAAAACGCAGACCAAAGTGTGGCTCAGGCAGCTTATGCTGTTGGTTATCAGAGCTCTTCTCAATTTAGCCGAGAATTTAAAAAGCAGTTTGGTTTTCCGCCCAAACATGCTGAATCGAATACTGAAACGGAGTCATGATCAGATGAATCAAAATAGCGTAGAACAAATGAAATATATCGAAATTACTCAAGCAGGCGGCCCTGAAGTGTTACAGCTTGCCGAGGGAGCACGCCCAGAAATTACAGCAGATGAAATCCTGATTGAAGTCTACGCAACTGGAATTAACCGACCGGATATTTTACAGCGCCAAGGTTTATATCCGATGCCCAAAGGTGTTACGCCTATTCCCGGACTGGAAGTATCAGGAGTGGTCGCACAGGTAGGTGCTCAAGTCACTCAGTTTAAAGTAGGTGATAAAGTCTGTGCACTCACCAACGGCGGTGGCTATGCTGAATATTGTGCCGTACCCGCAAATCAAAGCTTGAAGATTCCAAAAAATCTCAATTTTGTTGAGGCCGCTGCAATTCCCGAAACTTATTTCACCGTCTGGGCGAATCTGTTCCAGATTGGTCAATTAAAGACAGATGAAACCGTGCTGATTCATGGCGGTGCCAGTGGGATTGGTTCAACCGCAATCAGCTTGTGTCATGCCATGGGTATTAAAAACTTTTCCACGGTGGGGAGTGATGACAAAGTTGAAAAGTTATCCTCTGTGTCTCAGGTCATTAACTACAAAACGCAGGATTTTGAAAAAGAAGTTTTGGCGCTGACTGATGGGCAGGGCGTAGATGTGATTCTGGATATTATCGGTGCGTCTTACTTCAACCAAAACCTGAGATTGTTAAAGCGTGATGGTCGACTGGTGATTATTGGCTTTATGGGCGGCCGTAAAGTTGACGGCTTTGATATACAGGAATTAATGCTGAAACGTGCAGTGGTCACTGGCTCAACCATGCGTGCCAGAACCAATCAAGAAAAGGCTAAAATTACTCAGGATCTTGAACAGTTTGTCTGGCCTTTGATTGAAGCAGGGCAATGTAAGCCAATCATCTATAAAATTTTCGCTTTTGAAGATGTCGCGCAGGCACATCAGTGTTTAGAAAGCAGTCAGCATACTGGCAAGGTGGTACTCGAAATTAAGTCTTAATTTGCCTGATTATATTCATTCCATGCCTGTTCGTACTCAACACTTGAGTATGGCAGGTTACTGCAGCAGTATGAATATCAATAAAACGATGCAATGAGGAAACTTGAAATGACAACAAATACCGATGATCGTAACCCAACACCAGATCGTGCAGAAGATAACGCATTCTTTCCATCGCCGTATTCATTGAGTCAGTATACTTCTACTAAAACGGATTATGATGGTACAACCTATTCACAGCCGTATCAGGGCGATAAAAAGATTTTGATGATCGCGACAGACGAACGTTATATCTTGATGCAAAATGAAAAATTCTTTTCTACCGGCAATCACCCAGTGGAAATGCTATTGCCTATGTTCCATCTGGATAATGCAGGTTTTGCCTTTGACGTGGCGACACTGTCAGGCAATCCGGTTAAGCTGGAAATGTGGGCGATGCCCAACGAAGAACAAGTGGTACTAGACACCTATAAAAAATATGAGAAACAGCTCAAGGCACCCTTAAAACTTGCTGATGTACTCGAGCAAGCCTTAAGCGCTGATTCACCTTATGCAGGTATTTTCATCCCAGGTGGACATGGTGTATTGGCGAAGATTCCACAAAGCACCGAAGTCAAAGCATTATTAAAGTGGGCCGTTGCCAACGATAAATATGTAATTACGCTATGTCATGGACCAGCAGCCTTACTTGCCGCAGCGGTTGATGAAAATCCACAAGACTATATTTTCAAAGACTATCAGCTTTGTGTTTTCCCTGATTCCCTAGATAAAGGCGCGAATATTGATATCGGTTATATGCCAGGGCAACTGCCGTGGCTGGTCGGTGAAAATCTGGAAAAACTTGGCGTTAAAATCTTAAACACAGGAATTACAGGTCAGGTGCACCAGGACCGAAAATTACTGACGGGCGATAGTCCGCTGGCTTCAAACAACTTAGGCAAATTGGCAGCAACGACTTTATTGGCTGATCTAGAGCTACGTTGATTGCGTGAGATAAACATAAAAGCCTGACATCTAATGTTGGGCTTTTTTAACTTTTAAATCTACATAGCTGTATCAATTGTCAATTTACTGACAATCTCTATTATGACTTAAGGTTAAAGTCACTCACATGGATGTGAACTGAACAGGATGTTAAATGAAAATATGTATTTATGGTGCGGGTAATATTGGTTGTTATCTGGCTGGTCGACTGGTCGCTGCAGGAGGCAATGTCCAGTTGATTGTCCGCCCCAAAATTCGCCAGCAATTACAACAATATGGCCTGACCGTTTCGGATTATCTTGGGTATCAACACACCATTGCAGCAGAACAGTTGCAAATGAGTGATGATCCACAGCTTGCAGCGCAAGCAGATATTATTTTTGTCTGTGTTAAATCGGCTGCCACTGAGCAAGTTGCGCATGAATTACGTACCGTTTTAGCAAATAAGACCTTGATGATCAGTTTTCAAAACGGCTTGGCGAATGCGGATATCTTAAAAAAAATCCTGCCAGATCAGACCGTTCTGGCTGGCATGATTCCTTTTAATGTCGCGGCTTTGGGAAATGGTAGGTTTCATCAAGGTACAGAAGGGACTCTATATACCCAGCAGCACGAGCCAATGCATGAATTGATAAGTGCATTTAAAACCACTGGATTGGAACTCAAACTTGCATCTGATATGCAGGCAGTACAATGGGCCAAGTTAATTCTTAATCTGAATAATTAAGTGAATGCCTTGTCACAACTTCCTTTAAAGCAACAGCTTTCTATTCGAGGATATCGTCAATGTCTGGCAATGGCACAGCTGGAAACGTTAAAACTGCTTAAAATTGCAGGGATCAAACCTGCCCAACTGACGGCCTTGCCAGCCCAGATTATTCCTAGGGTATTAAGCCTGCCAGATTTTATATTTAATGTGGTGAGTAAGAAAATGTTAGCCATTGATCCACTGGCACGTTCATCGATGGCCGATGATCTCATGGCAGGGCGAAGCACTGAAATTGACTGGATTAATGGGGAGGTTGTTCGTTTAGCACAACAACTCAATTTGAAAGCGCCAGTCAATACCAAATTGATTCAATTGATTAAACAGGCTGAAACATCGCCCAAGGCGTGGTCAGGACAAGCGCTTCGACGACAGCTAGAAATGGCATAATAAAAATAGCGTATCACTGAAAATCAGTCATACGCTATTGACGATAAAACAAATATTTAAGATTTCTCAGTCACTGCTGGACCAAAGCGGGTAATCAAAATGCCAAAGAATGTAGCGAAGATGTACATAAAAATAGAATAAACTGCGGCTGGCATTGCGATCGTTGTACTGGCCATAATTGTAAGTGCAATCGTCATTGCAAGGGTACTGTTATGAATCCCGATTTCAAATGCACAGGCACGGGCTTGATATGAACTGATCCCAAAGAAACGTGGTACAAAATAACCAACCGCCAAGCTGATTGCACAGAATAAAGCGGTGGCGAAACCGATTTGCCCCAAATAAGCTAACAAATTAGCCCGTTCATTAAAAATCGCTACCAGAATGATCATAAGCAGGAAAACAATTGCAAAAATACGTACAGGACGATTTAACTTTTCTGCGATATGCGGCGCAAAATGACGAACCAGCATACCGATTGCCACAGGTACCAAGATAATCAGAAAAACCTGGAGAATCTTAGAAAACTGTAGACCCACATGCTGTCCTTCATTCATAAAGTGCAAAATGGCGAAGTTGACAATAAAAGGTAAGAACAGGGCCGCTACCAGTGCATTAATGGCGGTTAAACTGATGTTTAAAGCAATATCGCCTTTATATAAGTAACTGAACAGGTTCGCAGTCGATCCACCAGGTGAGGCAGCCAGCAGCATTAAACCAACAGCAAGTAGCGGAGGAAGCGTCAGTAGTTTACAAATCAGGAAAGCAATCCCGACCAGTAAAACCAACTGGCAAAACAGGGCAATGATAACGGCTTTGGGGTGTTTGGTGACGCGAGCAAAATCTTTTAAGGTGAGTTCCAGCCCCAAACCAGCCATGACGATGGCGAGTGCGATTGGCAAGAAAAGAGTGATCAATCCAGAATCCATAACTATTTTTTCCTTTTAGTTAAAATTATATTAAAAAAACTTATATATTATCTCTTATGAAGCTATCAAATTTTAAACAGATTTATTGATATACTTTGCATAATTCAATTGTTTTAATGAACCGGTTCACAAATAAAGCAATTTACGATTAAGACCAAATAATAAATTAATATCTTTATGTTATGAATTCTAATCATTTATATAGCTTAAATAGTTTATTTACTTTGTAATCATAAATTTGTCAAATAGATGACAGTTTATTAAAACTAAAGAAAAAAAGAGTAAGAGATAAAGCACTTTAATATCCTTGTTTACATTTTTATAACGTTATATTTATTTTGTTACCAAAAGCAGGTTGTGTATATAAAACAAACAAAAGAGATGTCCTTTTTTGTTAATCATGAAAATTTCTAGCAAAAAAATTAAAAATAATATATATAGGATTAACAATATTATAGATCTATTTTAAAAAGCAAATTTATGAAGATAAAGTGGGTCAAACTTACAATTACATAAATTTTAAATATAGTTTTTATAAGATCCTGTCTACTGGCAGAAATAGAAAAAATGTATGTCGAAACGGTCAATGATATTTATTTGACTTAAGAATGATAATTTGCAGCAATTTTTACACTGTGACGATTTATTGAATAAAACCACGTGAAAAGTTGCGCAAAAAAGACACCAGTATTTTGGTGGCGTAAATAAAAAACTGAGTATTACAAATAAGCGGAATGAATATGGATAACGTCGCTCAGCTAGAAACTGACACTAATTTCCAAAGTCGAAAAAAAATAACATGGGCTGTTTTTAGTGTGCTTCTGTTATTACTCCTCATCGGCATTATATATTATTTTTTTGTATATCGATATTATCAGGCTACCGATAATGCCTATGTTCAGGCTGACGTAACCTGGGTGATGCCAAAAATATCGGGTGAAGTGATTGAATTGATCATTAAGGATAATCAGGCGGTTAAGAAAGGTGAAACCTTGGCGATACTGGATCATCGTGACTATCAGGCCCGTTATGATCAAGCCCGCTCTATGGTGACTTTAAAACAAGCAGCACTGGGAGTGCAGCAACAAAATGAAAAATCAGCCCAGTCATCCATTAGTGAAGCAAATAGTGGTGTTATTGCAGCACAAGCTGACCTGTCGCGCTTGAAAAAAGATTTTGATCGCTATCAAGACTTGTTAAAAGATGGCGTGATTACCCGACAAAACTTTGAAGGCATCCAGTCCCAATATTTGACGGCACAGGCACAACTAAGCAAGGCGCAAGCCGCTGTCAATGCAGCTGAAGCTCAACTGGGCAGCTTGCAGGCGAGTCGGGCTCAGATTTTAGCCGACATTGAAAATGCCAATGCCAGCCTTGATCTTTATCAGATTGATCTTGCTTCATCCAAAGTGGTCAGTCCTGTGTCTGGTAAAGTCGGTAGCCTTGCAATCCAGAAGGGATCGCGTGTCTCGCCGCAAACGCGTTTGATGGCAATTATTCCTGAAAAAAGCTTATATGTGCAGGCCAACTTTAAAGAAACACAAATAGAAAAAATGCATATTGGCCAGCAGGTTAAACTCAAAATAGATGCCTATCCCAGCCTGACCTATACCGGGAAAATCGAAAGTTTTTCACCAGCATCAGGGGCAACTTTTTCGTTGATGCCACCTGACAATGCAACAGGGAATTTTAACAAAGTCGTACAACGTATTCCGGTACGCATCAGCATCAATTCAAGCCCGCACATCGATCTCATTAAGCCTGGCATGTCGGTCAGCGCGACCGTTGATCTCCGAACTTAAGCATAAATTAGGTGTAAGTGATGAATCAGGCTGTTGAAAATGAGTGGAAATTTCCCCGGAAAACGGCATGGGCCATTTTCGCTGCCATGATTTTTGGTAACTTTATGGCAATCCTTGATATTCAGATCGTCGCCAGTTCTTTAAACGAAGTTCAGGCGGGTATGAGTGCAAGCCGTTATGAAGTGACTTGGGTTCAAACGGTTTATTTGATTGCAGAGATTATTGCAATTCCGATGTCCAGTATTGTCTCGCGCGTACTTTCGACCCGTGTCTATTACACTCTTTGTGCGGTTGGATTTACCATCAGTTCCTTACTCTGTGCACTGGCGTGGAATCTGGAAAGTTTGCTGCTCTTCCGGGCTATTCAGGGTTTTATGGGCGGTGGCATGATTCCAACTTCAATGACAGCGTTATACCTATTGTTCCCTGAAGCAAAACGTTCATTACCGTTGGTGACCTTTGGAATGGTCAGTACTCTTGGGCCAGCGATTGGCCCAACCATTGGGGGCTGGCTTACCAATAATTTCTCCTGGCACTGGATGTTTCTGATCAATATCATTCCCGGGATTATTATTGCCACAGTGATTTACTCAGGCCCTAATATTGACCGAGCCAATTACTCACTGATCAAGAGCATGGACTGGTTAAGCCTGCTCGGTATGGCGATGTTTCTGGGCGGACTTGAGTATTTTCTGGATGAAGGTGCCCGGCATGAATGGCTTGCCGATTCGGGTGTTCGTATCGCCTTTATGGTCTGCCTGATCGGTGGCATGATTTTCTTCTCCAGAAGCTTTACTCAGCCTAAGCCTTTACTCGATTTAAGCGTATTCAAGAACAAGAACTTTACCCTCAGTGCGATTACGACCTTTGTGATCGGCATGGCACTGTATGGCTTGGGTTATATGATTCCTGTTTTTCTTGGGCAGGTAAGAGAAATGAACAGTAGCCAGATTGGTCACGTCATGATGGTCACCGGCGTGGTGATGTTCTTTTTTGCTCCATTCCTTGCCTGGCTGATTCCTAATTTTGATACCCGCAAAACGGTATTCGTTGGCATGATGCTGGCGGGCTTTGGTGTATGGCTGAATTCCCATCTCAGCATTCACAGCGACTATGACTTTATGTTCTGGCCGCAAATTTATCGTGGCATTGGTCTGATGATCTGCCTGATTGTGGTTTCACACCTAGCCATGAGTACTTTACCGTTGAGTAAAGTTGCTGATGCCAGCGGGATTTATAACCTGATGCGTAATATTGGCGGAGCAGTGGGATTGGCGCTGATTAATTCTTCACTGGATTGGCTGACCGCATTACATGTCACTCAAATTAATCAGTATATGAATCCCCAGAACTGGATCTTCATCGAAAGACTGGATCAGCTTACGGCGCAATATCAGGAGGTTGGTTCAAACGCACAGCAAATCGCGTTGAGCGTGATTTATCGAGACATTCATTATCAGGCGCTGACATCAAGTTTTAATGATTTATTACGTATGCTCGCAATCATTATGTTTGTGACTGCTTTTTTAACCATATTTATGGATCGGGGGAAAAAAATGAATATGTAGAAATCCAAAAACAGAGGGTAAGTTTAAACAATGAAAAACAATAGGGCTTATATAAAAAAGATCCCTTTATAAAAACAACATTTATATGAGTTTTTAATACCTCCGTATGAGGTAGGGGAACTCGCGTATCTAAATGTGGAAGGTTAAGTATTATGATTAATACAACATATAAACTAATTTCAAAATTTAACCAGAAAGAACGTACCTATGGTCAATATTTTGAAAAAGAGCAAATCGATCTTGATCGCTTAAAAGTGATGTACTCGATTTATGAACAATATTATGACAACACCAGATTCTCTATTTTTGTAGATGACTTTAAAAAGAAAAGCGGAGCAATCTTGGTTTTTAATACAGAGACAAATGAAATTGTTGGTTTCTCTACTGTTGTTGTGCAACATTTTTATCTAAATGGTAAGGACTATACCGTTTTATTTAGTGGCGATACCGTTATTTTAAGAGAGTTTTGGGGAACGCGCTCCCTTCAAAGCACCATGCTCAAACTGATGATCAAGTTAAGAATCAGATATCCATTTAATGAGCTATATTGGTTACTGATTTCCAAGGGCTATAAAACCTATTTGTTACTTGCCAATAACTATTATGTATATTATCCAAATATCAAAGATGAAAATCAGCATCTCGCCTCGGTGATTGAACATTACTGTGAAAACTTCTTTGGCGAATATTATGATAAAGAAGCAGGATTATTAAATTTTGGTGAGGATTATCAACCGTTAAAAGGTGAAATCGCCCCGATCACCGCTGAAATGAGAGAAAAGAACCCGAATATTGATTTCTTTGAGCAGAAAAATCCGACCTGGACTATTGGTACAGAACTCCCATGCATCGGACGTATGGGCTGGAAAGATATTGCCCGTTTTCCAGTGAAGTTGATGAGAAAGCCGGTCAGCAAAGGTAAATGTGAGGCGCTTTCAATCTCTAAAACCAACCGTAGAGAGGCCATCCAATGAAACCCGCTGAATGGTTGACTATAGGCTCGCATCTTATTTTAAAACAATGGTGTGATGCGTCTGATAGAAGCTTTACAAAACAGTTTAATGCATTAGAAGCAACACAACGTCAAATTTTGCATTCGATTTTACAGACCTCAACCTTTGCTAAAGATAAAAAAGTGCAAAACTATGAACAGTTTGTAAAATCATTTCCAGCTACGCGTTACGGTGCCTGGCGAGAAGATATCCAACGCTATCGTGAACAAAAGCTTGCGCTTTCCAGTAGTAAGCTGGTGCGTTTTCAGCCAACCAGTGGTTCAAGTGAACAGATTAAGTTTATTCCTTATACTAAACTGTTTTTAGATGAACTCGATCATGCCATTGCTCCCTGGTTAGCAAGTATGTACCGCAAGTGTCCTCAATTGCGCGAAGGAACTCACTATTGGTCTGTGTCTTGGTTGCCAGAAAGCCAGCGTGAAGTTTTAAAAGACAAAAATCTGAATGATGACAGTGCATTATTAGGCATGGGTAAACGGATCTTATCAAAGTTTACTCAAGCTGTTCCAAGTAATGTGGCTTTTGCTGCAAATGCCGATGATGCATTGTTTGCGACGCTTTGTTATCTGGTGGCTAACCGAAATCTGGCAATGATCTCGGTTTGGAGCCCAACCTTTGCACTACAATTGCTGGAACGTCTGGAAGCATTGCAACAGCAAGTAATTGAAGTGCTCGAAAGTGGATTATGGGGAAGTCGCCAAATTTCACTTAAAGAGGTCACTCCACCTTATAGCCCTGAAAGTGCACAGGCCTTGATCAACAGCTCGAATGGCGAGCACATCGATTTTAAGCAACTTTGGCCAAAATTAAGTCTGGTTTCAAGTTGGGATACCGCTGGCTCTAGAGCCTGGGCTGAAAAATTGCAACAACGTCTTCCAGCGGTGCAGTTCGAGGGCAAAGGCTTGTGGGCGACTGAAGGTGTGGTGACCATTCCGTATAACGATCAATATCCGCTTGCTTATCAGAGTCATTTTTATGAGTTTGAATACCTTGAGGGGGAAAAGCAGGGCCAGATTATCCCGTCATGGCAACTTAAAGCGGGTGATGTGGTAAGTCCAATCATCACATCGGGGAATGGTTTACTCCGTTATTGTCTTGATGATTGTTTGCGTGTGACAGGTTTTCTGCAACAGATTCCTTGTTTTGAGTTTCAGGGACGCCGTTTTGGTGTCGATCTGGTCGGTGAAAAGCTTGCTCCGGAAACAGCACAGCAACTGCTTTCACAACTAAACGAAACCGACTCTAAAGCAATCTCGTTGCTGGCGATTGATACCGAGCAGCAGGTCAAACCCTTTTATTGCGTCCTATTTGAAGGGGAAATTCATCACAGCATTAACGATGAATATATCGATAATATCTTGCGTCAGAATTTTCATTATGAACTTGCTCGCAATCTGGGTCAGTTGGATCAGCCTCAGATTCGTCAGGCCAATAATGGCTGGAACGCCTATAAAAAACTGGTCATGTTTGACGGCATTATTGAAGGCAATATCAAGCCGGAACCATTAAAGAAAATTACCCTGAATAGTTTGGAACAACTATGAAGAAAGGGAAGACGCAATTTAGTAAGCCGTTTTTAAAGCCTATGCATCTTGTACTGTGTATAGGAATGCTATCCGCTTCAAATCCGGTGGCTGCCATGACTTTAGATGAGGCTTTGTCCGCAAGTTTAAGGCATGAAAGTCAACTCGAAGTCAGCCGTTTAAGTGTCAGTCAATCCACTGCAATGCTTGAACAGGCTAAACAACGGGATGGCTTAAAAGTCAATCTGGTCGGTCAACTTGATTATGAGCGGGTGGAAACACCTGCTCAGGTCATGTTTCCAACCGAAGGCAACCGCAAAGGCCGAAGTCTGCAATTACAGCTGGACTATCCCGTCTATACTTCTGGACGGCATAGTTTGGGCGTTGAAGTAGCGAAGAACCAGTTATCTGCACAGGCACAGGGTTTATCTGACCAAAGATCGGAAACCATCCTGAATACGGTGATGGTTTATACGGATGTGTTAAAAAAGAAAGCGATTTTAGAGCTACGGAAAAAGACCATGTCGAATCTGCAGCGCTCGCTCTATGAATCACAACGGCGTTTTGATGTGGGCATGATTACCCGTGCCGATCTGGCTCAGGTTTTGGCACAAGTGGCCCAGGGCCAAGCTGATATTACACAGGCTCAATCCAATCTTACGGTGAGCGAGGCACAGTTTTATCAAATTACCGGCCTCACTGCAGAGAATCTTGTTGCAATCAAGCAATTGCCTGCAATTCCTAATCGTGTGGATGAGATTTTAGCACGAACCAGCAATCATCCTGCACTGATGCGTAGCAAATATGAAAAACAGGCTGCCGAGAAACAATATGCCCTAACCAAACGGGAACTCTGGCCGACAGTCATGTTGACCAGTCGAGCAGGCAAACAGCATGAGGCAAGTTATATCGGTTCTGAAAGTAACAATTACATGGTGGGCGTACAACTAAATGTGCCTTTGTTTGATGATGGCCTGAATCGGGCCAATACAAGGAAAGCGCAGGCAGATGTCGATCTGGCTAAGCAAAAGATCCGTACGCTTGAGCTTGATTTAAATCAACGTGTACGGACTACATATGCACAACTGCAAAGCATTCGACAAAATAAAGAGGCGCTTCAAAATGCCATAGATGCAGCATCGATTGCATTTGTCTACACCCGAAAAGAGTTCGACTTAGGCACCAAAACCACCTTTGATCTGCTCAATACCGAACAAAAACTCTTAGATGTACAGACCCAAAAAACGGTCAATGAACAGGACGAAGTGGTATTTGTCTATCAGCTCCTTGATCAGATGGGACAATTAAATCAGCTGGTGCCGAACCAGATGACAACACAGGTGAATAATGAATGAAAAAAAATCCACCGATATCAACTGACAACAGCTTGATTACCCGTGAAGCAACCTTGGCTGACGATCAGGCCTTACGTGCATTGATTGCCGTGCCAATGACCACCAAAGGCGTGCAAATCAGTTTTCAGCGTGAACCGAGTTATTTTAGGGCTTCAGATCTTTTGTATCGACATAAGCTACATGTTGTGATTGAAGATACTGAAAATCAAAAGAATGTCGCCTGTTATAGCAATGGTCATCGCCCATGCTATGTCGAGAAGACAATACAGAATGTTCGCTATGCCAGTGATTTGCGTGTCGATCCAAACTATCGTGGCAAATCCTTAGTCAAAGTATTGGGGGCGCATGTCAAGCAGACGCTGCATGAACCTGATTTTAGCCAGATGATTATTTTTAATGATAACTATGCAGCAAGAGCAGCCATACAAACAGGCAAGACAGGGATTCCTGATTATTATGATGAAGGATTGATTGAAACACTAACGCTGACGCATCTTGGAAGCAACAGAAAAATCAAGACATTCATAGACAATATAACCCAGAACCCAACAGCGAATAACGGGATAAAATCGTGTGAGGCACGTCCTGAACATATTGCATCAATGAACAGGTTTATTGCCGAAATGTCGCAGCACTATAATTTTATCCCGGCTTATAATTTTGAAGAATTACACGCAGGGCATCACTATTTTACCGGCTTGAAGCTTTCGGACTTCCAACTCTACTTTCAAGATGGAAAACTCGTTGGAATGTTTGGGTTATGGGATCAACATGCTGTTAAACAAACCAAAATCCTGCATTACAGTCCAGCGATTGGCCTATTTCGTCCAGTCTATAATCTACTGACCAAAGTGACTAAAGGCATGCCATTGCCGAAACTTGGCGACTCGGTGAGATATCATGTGTTACACAGCCTGTTGTGTCACCCACAACAGTTAGCACTGCATCATTTGATGCTTGAAGATGCGCAGAAGCGCTCTAAGCAACGCGGTGTGGGAATCGTGAGCTTTACCTTATCGCATCAAGATCCACGTTTTCAGCTGAATCAGTTTTATAAAGGTGAACGCTTAACAGGCATGCATGGTTTTATTAGTTTTCAGGGGGATCCACGTCCAAACTTTGATAAGAACTTGATCCCGTATTTAGAAGTTGGGCGAATTTGATTGGAGCAATAAAAAATTCCTCAAGCGAATTAAGCTCTGAGGAATTTTTTATGTGCAAATAGACTAGGCTTTTAGTCCTTTAGCGTACTCAACCAGTTGATCAATCACCGTTCCCCAACCTTCAAAGAAGCCCATGTCTTCGTGTTGTTGACGAGTTTCAGCAGTACGGTGTCTGGCAATTGCGGTATATTTGGTTGCACCATCGCCTGCATCTTCAAGCAACAGAATTGCGGTCATGAATGGATTTTCAGCAGGTTTCCAGTCCTCAGTATAAGTATCGGTAAAGACCAATTTCTTGCCATCAATCACTTCCAGATAAACCCCTTCATTTTTGATTTCATTACCATCAACATCAAAGATGGTATTGAATTTTCCGCCGACTCGTAAATCAATTTCACAGGCTTTAATCGAGTGGGGGCGAGGAATAAAGAAGTGTTTGATATGTTCAGGTGTAGTCCAGCATTCCCAGACTAGCTCACGCGGAACATCAATCACTCTTTCCAGTTTTAAATCAGTCTTTGGATCTAGTTTCATTTTCTCTTTTCCTTTTTAATTCGAGTGCATAACGATCAAATTGATTGAGTCTTTGTTCCCATATTGCCTGTTGCTCACTTAACCAATTTTGCATGGGGGTGAAAGCTTCGGGTGTCAGAGCACAAGTTCTGATTCGTCCATTTTTTTCTGAATGAATAAGTCCTGCTTGTTCTAATTTATTTAAATGTTTTAGAAAAGATGGCAGGGCCATGTCATGTTGTTCAGCCAGTTCGGTGATCGATGCTGCCCCAAAAGACAGTTGCGTTAAGATATCTCTACGCGTTGGATCACTGAGAGCACTGAATAACATATCGAGTTTAGAATCATACTTAGCCATAGAGCTAAGTATTGCGCACAAAATAGACAATTGTCAATAAAAACTTAGCTAAGAGGCTAAGTTTTTATTGCAACTTTTATCGCTCTCTTTTTTTGTTTATTGGTTAAAATAACCCCAATAAAACTTAGACTGCCACCCATCAGCATAGACCAGGTGACCGGTTCATTCAAAATCAGAAATGCCAGTAAGACTGCAAATACAGGCACCAGATTATTAAATATAATGGTTCGAGATGCTCCAATTTGATGAATTGCTTCGGCATACCAGATAAAAGCCAAAACTGTACCAAAGACGCCGAGGAAGATAATGGACAACCAACTGTGCAGAGAAATATGTACAATCGAAAGTTGCATGAATTCAGGCACAAGAATGATAAAGAGAAAAAACGTACCCCACAGTACCGAATAGGTCGTCATGGTTAAAGCAGGGGCTGAGGTCTGTTTAAAACAAATCGTATAAATGACCCAGCTCAAGACCGCACCGCACATCATCATTTCACCCGCGCCAAAAGATTGAGTGAATGCAGTAAAAAATTCACCTTTGCTCACCACGATGAGTGTGCCGAGTAAAGCGAGACAGACACCTAAATAATTGATTCGACCCAGCTTTTCCTGAAAGAAAATCCGCATGACTAAAATCGTTAAAATAGGGGATAAGCTGACAAATAGTGCAGTTCGCCCTGCTTCAATTCTGGATAAGGCAGCAAAGAAAAATAAGTTATAAGCAAATACCCCCGTCAATCCCATCAAGATGGCCAAGATATGTTGTTGTGCAGAAAGATGAGGAAATCCTCCCGTCCTTTTCAACAAGATCAACACCAGTAAGATGGCAGCGAAGCCAAAGCGTAATAATGCAGAGAGGGCTGGAGAGAGTTCTGCTGTAACAATCCGTCCTGCAATGAAGGTACCCCCCCACATTAAGGCAACACAGATCAGCTTCAAATAAACAGTGGAACGAGAAAGCACAATGGCGAAGTGACGCATGCAATTTTCAATCAACATGGAATTGAATCAAATCGTAAAACTAATTTATTTTTATAGTAAAATGAGCTTTTACTCATGAATGCATTGTGATGACCCTGACCCAACTCGAAATATTTTCCAAGCTCGCGGACCTAAAAAATTTTACGCATACGGCACAACAACTGAATATTTCACAGTCAGCAATTTCGCATGCACTTAAAGCGTTGGAAAAGAAGTGGCACACCCAGCTGTTTTATCGAAATAACAATGAAGTCGAGCTGACTGCTGCAGGGCAACGCTTACTGCCTTATGCGAATGAAATCCTGACTGTTGCTCACATGATTCAGCAGGAAGTGATGGATCTCAAAGGTCTGAAAACAGGAACCTTGAGGATCGGGTCCTTTGGAGCATCTTCTTCCAATGTACTGATCCCGCTGATTTTAAAACAGTTTGCGCAGCACTATCCTGAGGTTGAAGTACTGGTGATGGAAGGAACTGATAAAGACATATTGCAGTGGATAGATGAACGCAAAGTGGATCTTGGGTTTGTGGTATTGCCTGAAACCCGCTTTGATAGTTTTGCTTTGCTAGAGGATATCTTTGTTGCTTTATTGCCCAACGATTTAGAGATCGCACAAAAGCCAGCAGTACAATTACAAGAGCTGCTTGATCACCCTTTTATTATGACCAGTGCGGGTAGTCAAAACCATGTCATGGAACTGTTTAAAGCTGCACAACTCACCCCACAGATTAAATATAACTTGTCGCAAATCCTGTCGATTTTAAATATGGTCAATCAGGGGGCTGGCGTTTCGATCGTGGCAGATTTAGCACTCGACACAAATATTCTTTCGCTTTACCCCAATGTGGTCAAACGCCCATTATCTCCCAATATCAAGCGTTCTATTGGCTTGGCTGTAAAGAATAAACAGCAGATGTCACCGACTGCAAAAGCCTTTGTTGAGCTTGCCGTGCAACTCTAGCTTTTGATCAATATGCTAAAACCCGCTTAATTGTTCATAAATAGGCTAGAAAAACAGACAAAAGTTATCAATTACACAAAATACTTCTATAATAGCGCCCATCATTACTAAGGTCAGTGTTTAGATAAAGAGACGAGATGACCTTAGCCACACTTTTTAAGTCTATTTCTTAGTTACGATCCGGCTTATAGATTAATATTTTCAATCTTATGTGCTTGCAACACATAAGAATATTTAGGTGCTCGCATGGAAATCAAGGTTAATTATCTCGACAATCTTCGACAAGAGGCGAAGTTTGATGACTTTACGGTAATCGCCGATCAGCCGATTCGTTATAAAGGCGATGGTTCTGCACCAGGCCCATTTGATTATTTCCTTGCTTCATCTGCTTTGTGTGCAGCTTATTTTGTCAAAGTGTATTGTGCCGCACGTGATATTCCAACGGACAACATTCGTTTATCTCAGAACAATATTGTTGATCCTGAAAACCGCTACAAACAGATTTTTAAGATTCAGGTCGAATTACCAGCTGACATTTCTGAAAAAGACCGTCAGGGCATCTTGCGTTCAATTGATCGCTGTACTGTCAAGAAAGTGATCCAGACCGGTCCAGAGTTTGTAATCGAAGAGGTTGAAAGCATTGATGCCGATGCACAAGCCTTATTGATGCCAAGCTTGACTTCAGAAAGCAGCACCTATATTGCAGGTAAAGACCTGCCATTAGAAGAGACGATTGCCAATATGTCAGGGATTCTGGCAGGCCTAGGCATGAAGATTGAAATCGCATCTTGGCGCAATATCGTACCGAATGTGTGGTCGTTGCATATCCGAGATGCACAATCGCCAATGTGCTTTACCAATGGTAAAGGCTCAACCAAAGAAAGTGCTTTGGCATCGGCTTTAGGTGAATTCATTGAACGTTTAAACTGTAACTTCTTCTATAACGATCAATTCTGGGGTGAGGACATTGCCAATGCAGAATTTGTGCATTATCCAGATGAGAAGTGGTTTAAACCGGGTCCAAATGGCGAATTACCAAAAGAAATTTTGGATGAATATTGTCTCGAAATTTATAACCCGGATGATGAGTTACTCGGTACGCATTTATACGATACCAACTCAGGGAATACGGAACGAGGTATTTGTTCATTGCCATTTGTACGCCAATCTGATGATGAAATTGTCTATTTCCCATCAAACCTGATTGAGAACTTATATCTCAGTAACGGTATGAGTGCGGGCAATACCTTGGCAGAAGCTCAGGTTCAATGCTTATCTGAAATTTTTGAACGTGCGGTTAAACGTGAAATTCTGGAAGGTGAAATTGCATTACCCGATGTGCCGCAAGAGGTATTGGCGAAATACCCAAGTATTGTGGCAGGTATCCAAGGTTTGGAAGAGCAAGGCTTCCCAGTCCTTGTGAAAGATGCATCGTTAGGCGGTCAATTCCCTGTGATGTGTGTGACTTTAATGAACCCACGTACAGGCGGTGTATTTGCCTCATTTGGTGCGCATCCAAGCTTTGAAGTGGCATTAGAGCGTAGTTTGACTGAATTGTTGCAAGGCCGTAGTTTTGAAGGTTTAAACGATTTACCGCAACCGACGTTCCAAAGCAATGCAGTCACTGAACCAAACAACTTTGTTGAACACTTCATTGATTCAAGCGGCTTGGTCTCTTGGCGTTTCTTTAGTGCCAAATCGGATTATGACTTTGTCGAGTGGGACTTCACCAATGAAGGTGAAAATTCAAATGCTGAAGAAGCAGCAGAATTGTTTGGCATCCTTGAAGAAATGGGCAAAGAAGTCTACATGGCGGTATATGAGCACTTAGGTGCAACCGCATGCCGTATCTTGGTGCCTGATTATTCTGAAATTTATCTTGTTGAAGACCTGATTTGGGATAATACCAACAGAGCGATTTTATTCCGCGAAGATATTCTTAATCTACATCGTTTAGATAACGCGCAACTGGAAGCTTTGGTTGAGCGTTTAGAAGAATGCGAACTAGATGATTACACCGAAATCACCGCCTTGATCGGGATTGAGTTCGATGACAATACGGTCTGGGGACAATTAACCCTGCTTGAATTGAAACTGTTGATCTATCTTGCTTTAGAGCAGTTTGAAGAAGCGAAAGAGTTGGTTGAGACTTTCTTGCAATACAATACCAACACGGTAGAACGCGGTTTGTTCTATCAATGCATGAATGTGGTGTTAGAAGTCTTACTCGATGATGAAATGGAGCTTGAAGACTACGAAACCAATTTCCGCCGTATGTTTGGCAATGAGCGTATGGATGCTGTGATTGGTTCTGTTGAAGGCACGGTTCGTTTCTATGGTCTCACCCCAACCAGTATGAAACTCGAAGGGCTTGATCGTCATTTACGTCTGATCGACAGCTATAAAAAATTACATAAAGCACGTGCTAAGGCAGTTGGCTTAAATGGCTAAAACACCATAAGTATCGTTTTAAAAAAGTGCATGTTGATCATGCACTTTTTTATTTAGGGCCGATAAAACTTTGTTTTTTAATCACTCAAAATTTTAATCAATTGATGGCTTGACCTTGCAATTATTGGAAGGACTACAGTGTCTTTCATAAAGGTAACTGTGCCACAGGAGATAGAAACTCTGATCTATTGATGGTGTCAATTCCTTTATTTTCATCAATATAGCATGTTAATCACATCTGAAATGAATGTGATGCTGCTGAATAGAAAGGAAACAATAATGAGTGAACAACAATCGGCAATAACGCCTAACCTAAATGATGCAAGTGATATTTATAGCCTCTCTACGCGTGCTTATATGGAACTAACCAGCCGTATGCATGTTGATATGCAAATCAATTACACAGGCAATGCCGACATCGACTTTATGCGTGGAATGATTCCACATCATCAAGTGGTCATAGATATGGCCAAGGTTGCCTTGACATATTGTTATGATTCAGAAGTTCGTATGTTGGCAAAAAATATTATTTTGGCTCAAGATATTGAAATTAAAGTGATCAATGCCTGGTTACAACGGCATCTATTATAAAGCTTTCGATCTTATTCTTGATTTGATAGTTCCATCCATAAAAGGCTGAATCTAAACAGCCCTTTATGGATTACAGCTTTTCGTAATTAGATAGAAAGGTAGCGATTATGCCGAAGATAACCGTGCTCCCGCATGAAAAAATCTGCCCAGAAGGCAGTATTCTAGACATTAAAAAGGTCGCAAACCTGTGTAGAACTTTACTCGATCATGGGATTGAAATTGAACATGCCTGTGACCTTTCAGGAGCCTGTACCACCTGTCATGTCATTATTCGAAACGGCTTTGAAAGTTTGCAGGAAATGGATGATGTTGAAGCAGACCTGCTTGATCGTGCTTGGGGGTTAAGTCCAGAGTCTAGACTGTCCTGTCAGGTTAATATTCAGGATCAGTCTTTAGAAATAGAAATCCCCAAATACACGATCAATTATGTTTCCGAAAAGAAGGAATGATTAGATGAAATATTGTTTATTTTAATGTGTAAAACGCTTGACCTTACCATTATGGGAAGCTTTATAGTGTGTTTATGTTCTTAAATAATCGAATGGAGTTTTATGATGGAATTTCATGTTGAAAATATGACTTGTGGTGGTTGTGCACGTGGCGTGACTCGTGCAATACAGGCCGTTGATGCAAATGCGAAAGTGATTACAGATCCGCCTAAGCGCAGTGTTAAGGTTGAAACGACAGCCTCACAACAACAAGTGGTCGAGGCTTTATCTGAAGCAGGTTTTCCACCTCGTTAATTCTATGGGTAAATCAAAAGCGGCTAAAACAGCCGCTTTTTTTGTGAGATAAATTCCTCTAAAAAATAAAAGGCGATCATAAGATCACCTTTTATACTGTTCTACTTGCGCCTAGTGAGTGGGGAAAGTGAGAGCAGATCATTATGATGATGGATGTCCTTCATTTCATGACTAGGTTCTTTTAATCCTTCCAGAATCGGACAGTCGGGACGATTATCACCCGCACAGCAATCAACCAAGTTCTGTAAGGTTTGCGCCATTTGCTGTAGGTCTTGGATACGCTCTTCCAATTTATGGATATGTGCTTGAGCCAATTGTTTTACATCGGCAGAGTGCCGATTGCGATTATTCCATAAATCCAGTAAATCGGTGATTTCCGTGACTGAGAAACCCAGTTCACGACTGCGTTTGATAAATTTCAAACGTTCCACGTCATTGTCTGAATAAGAACGGTAGCCTGCATTACTGCGTCCTGCCGCAGGAATTAAACCAATTTGCTCGTAATAACGAATCATTTTGGCGGTTACACCTGAAGCTTGAGAAACTTTACCAATATTCATAAGATTCTCCATTAGCCTTTATGCACGGATGGCGCTTGAAAACGACGTAAACGTAGCGCATTACCCAGCACAAACACACTTGAAAGTGCCATCGCACCTGCAGCAAAAATCGGTGACATCAAGATGCCATAAGCAGGGTATAACACACCCGCAGCCACTGGTATCAATAGGGTATTGTAGGCAAAGGCCCAGAACAGGTTTTGGTGAATATTACCAATGGTTGCCTTAGACAAGGCAATTGCATTGGCCACGCCTTGCAAGTTCCCAGACATCAATACCACATCCGCAGACTCGATCGCTACGTCTGTACCAGTGCCAATTGCAAGGCCGACATCTGCTTGAGCCAATGCAGGTGCATCATTGATTCCATCCCCCACAAAGGCAATATTGCCATATTTTGCTTTCAGTTCCTGCACGGCATTGACTTTACCTTCAGGTAGCACTTCGGCAATCACTTCATCAATCCCAAGTTGTTTGGCAATGGCATGTGCAGTGCGGGCATTATCACCCGTAATCATTGCCACTTTTAGACCCAGTTGATGTAGTGCTTGAATGGCGGCAGGTGTGGTGTCTTTAATTGGATCGGCAACTGCAATAATCCCTGCCAAAGCACCATCAATTGCCACATAAAGTGGAGATTTCCCTTCATCCCCTAAACGCTGTGCCGTATGGGAAAATGGGGTGATATCCAGACCAAGTTGAATCATGTAGCGGTCTGCACCGATATAGATGTTTTGGCGTTCATTTACAGTGGCATTGACACCCATTCCAGTAACTGAATCAAATCGATCAACTTTAGGCAGGGTCAGCCCTTCATTTTTTGCCGCATCGACAATTGCTTTGGCAATTGGATGTTCAGACAGTGACTCCACTGCGGCAACAAGACTGAGCACATCTCTGCGTTCAAAGCCCGACGCCACTTCAAAATCAGTCAGTACGGGATGACCTTCGGTCAAAGTGCCTGTTTTATCAACAGCAACCACGTGAGCATCTTTTAACAGCTGTAGTGCTTCACCTTTACGGAACAGGATACCCAGTTCTGCACCACGTCCGGTACCCACCATAATCGAGGTCGGGGTTGCCAAGCCCATAGCACATGGACAGGCAATAATCAGTACGGCGACGGCGTTGACCAGTGCAAAAGTTAAAGCAGGTGATGGGCCAAAAATCAGCCATACGAGGAAGGTGAGTAAAGCGGCAATCATCACTGCGGGTACAAACCATAAGGTCACTTTGTCGACCACAGCTTGAATCGGCATTTTAGAACCTTGTGCCTGCTCGACCAGACGGATAATCTGTGCCAGCATGGTGTCGCCACCGACAGCGACGGCTTTAAAACTTAAAGTTCCGTTCTGGTTAATGGTTCCACCCACCACTTGGCTGCCAATGTTTTTCTCAACAGGAATCGGTTCACCCGTAATCATCGATTCATCCACAAAGCTTTGGCCTTCAATGACTTCACCATCGACAGGAATTCGTTCACCCGGTTTCACGATAACCAGATCACCCGTTACCACTTGCTCAATTGGAATATCAATAAACTGATGATTACGAGAAACATGGGCAACTTTGGCCTGTAAGCTGACCAAGCGCTGAATGGCTTCGGAAGTACGTCCTTTGGCTTTTGCCTCGAGAAAACGACCGAGTAGAATCAAGGCTACAATCACAGCGGCTGCTTCGTAATAAACATTGACCGTGCCCGCAGGCAGTAACTTTGGTGCAAAGGTTGCAACCAGTGAAAATAGATAAGCCGCCAGTGTACCGACTGCCACCAAAGAGTTCATATCGGGTGCTAAACGAACTAAAGCGGGAAGCCCTTTAAGATAAAAACGACGCCCCGGAATAATCAGGACTAAGCTGGTTAGAACGAATTGTAAGTACCAACTATTTTGCATTCCAATGCTTTGTTCAATCAGTTGATGCACACCCGGTATCAAATGTGAGCCCATTTCCAAGATAAACACGGGTAAGGCTAAAATAATGGCAATAATCAGGTCACGTTTGAGTTCAGCTCGTTCTTGATCTTTTTTCTCCAGTTGTTCACTTTGATCCGGAATGGATGCCTGAATTGCTTTGGCATCGTAACCCGCCTTATCAATTGCGGCGATCAGGCTTTCAATACTGGCTGTACCTGTCACCGTGGCGCGTTCTGTTGCTAAATTGACGTTGGCAGTGGTTACGCCATTCACCGCATTTAAGGCTTTTTCGACACGACTGACGCAGGAAGCGCAGGTCATGCCTTCAATAGAGAGTTCTACTGTCGATGCAGGAACATCATAACCTGTTCGTTCAATGGCCTGAATCAGCACTTGTCGGTCTACGGGCTTGGCAAGTGTAATATCGGCACGTTCTGTGGCTAGATTCACTGATGCAGACTGAACGCCGTCGACTTTTTTGAGTGCTGTTTCGACACGTCCCACACAACTGGCACAGGTCATGCCTTCGACCTGAAGGCTGACATTCATATTATTAGATGATGTTTTTGTTTGCGTTTCCATAAGATAGACCTATAGAGATAATCCAATTGCTAAAAGCATAGACCTTGACATTATGGGAAGGTCAAGCAGATTAATCAACTTTTAAGACTTTATGCAAAATGCAAACGAAGTTGAAACTCACTCAAGCATTATCCTTTATCTCATTTAAGGACAACCCAAAGACGAAGTCCTTTAATGAGGGGGTTAAACCGCGATTCGTTTAACCGGATCTACTATTGGCTCTGGTAGCTGAACCGACTTTTGTACCTGAGTGTAGTTTTCCAGATCAAAACGACGAGTGCGCTGACGGTATTCCAGTGTAAAACCCGGCCAGTTATTGGTATTTTTTCCTGTCGCAGTTTGATACCAGCTGGTGCAACCTTGCGACCACATGGTGGACTTCATCCGTTCCTGAATTTCCTGATTAAACTGTACTTGGATTTCAGCTTTCAGATCGGTAAAGGCTAAATTATTTTGGATATGGGCTTGAAGTGCATCTAAGATGTAATTCACTTGGCTTTCAATCATATACACAATGGAGTTATGCCCAAGATTGGTATTGGGACCATACAGCATAAAGAAATTCGGGAAGCCGCTAACGGTTAAGCCTAAATACGCTTCGGCGCCATCAACCCATTGGTCTTTTAATCTTTTGCCATTCAGTCCTGTAATTTGCATGGGCGCCATAAACTCGGTTGCCGCAAACCCTGTTCCATAAATAATGGTATCGACTTCGCGGTGTTTGCCATCTTTATCGACAATACCATTTTCAGTGACTTGCTGAATCGCGCTATCAATAACCTCGACATTGGGGCGGACCAGACTGCGGTACCAGTGATTGGAGATCAGGATACGCTTGCAACCAATCGGATAATCAGGCATCAGACGGTGGCGAAAATGCGGATCTTTAATTTCTGCACGGATATGTCGCTGGAAAATATATTCGGCTAATGGAATTTCATTCAGCGTAGCGGTAAAGCTCTTGAGGCGAATTTCGTTATAACTATATTGAAATACGCGATCAAGGCTTTGCAAAACCGGAAGCTTTTGAAATGCTTTGCGTTCCAGACTGGAATAAATTCGGTCTGGTTTAGGAATCACATAAGGAGCAGAACGTTGATAAATATCTAAATGTGCCACTTGCTTGGCAATCTCAGGAACAAACTGGATCGCACTGGCGCCAGTCCCAATGACTGCCACACGTTTGTTATTTAAATCGTAGTCATGATCCCAGCGTGCCGAATGGAAAGTCTTACCCTTAAAAGTCTCCAACCCTTTAATTTTGGGATAAGCAGGTCGATTGAGCTGACCTACCGCGGCAATCAGAAATTCTGCCTCAAATTTTTCTCCGGTTAAGCTCTGGATCTGCCAGACACCTTGGGTGGCATCAAAATCAGCGCTGGCAATTTCAGTATTAAACTGGATATGTGGATAGAGCTGATATTTTTCTGTGCAATGCTTCAAATACTGATGAATTTCCTGTGAGGAACCATAACGGTTTTTCCAACCCAGTTCTTGCTCAAAGGAAAAAGAATATAGATGGGAAGGCACATCGCAGGCAGCACCGGGATAGGTATTGTCACGCCAGACACCGCCCACATCACCGGCTTTTTCAAATAAGGTAAACTGTTCAAAACCAGCAAGTTTGAGCTGAATCGCCAGTCCTAAGCCACCAAAGCCTGTTCCAATAATGGCGATACGTATATTGTTGTTTGAAGATAATTGTGGTTTAGACATAACGGACTCAAGTAAAAATTATCATGTATTACATGCAGAATAATCGTTTCGTGCATTGATTTAGAGGATGGATCAGGACAAAATCTTGTGATTAGCGGACAAGGAGAAGACGCTTGAAATACTTATGGACTTACGAACGAAGTATCCATAGTGTTCGCCTGATGGCTGATTTTGCCGTAGAGCTCGGAACTAGTCATAGTCAGATTCTGACCGGAACTGGTATAGAGCAACACCAGTTACTTGATCCGAATATGCTGGTGACAGGTCAACAGGAATTGCAACTGATCCGTAATCTGGTAGAGCTGTTCGGACATCGGCCTTTGCTCGGGCTGGAAATTGGAACCCGTTATCACTTTACCACCTTTGGTTCATTAGGACTGGCTTTGATCAGTAGTGCCAATATTCGTGAAGCCTTAAATTTTGCCTTGGCCTATTTTCCCTTGTCCTTTGCATTTAGCCAGTTTGTGGTATCAGAACATCCGGATACACACGATATCCAAATCGAGATCATCGTGGATCAAGGGATCCCACAAAATTTATGGCAGTTTATTATTCAGCGAGATGTGGCTGCACTGATGACCGTGCAACGCGATTTAATTCAGGAGCAACTTTGTCAAAAGGTCATGTTTTCATTTCAAGCTCATGGAGAAGTTCAGGCTTATGTTGAGCTATTTGGAATTAGCCCGAAATTTGGTGCATTAAAAAACCTGATTGTGTTAAATGCAGGAAAAATAGACCAAAAACTCAGTATGGCCAATGAACTGGTGTTACAGGCTGCGGAACAACAATGCCGACAGATGCTAGATAAACGACAAACCCAAAAGAAATATACCCATCAGGTTCAGCAAGTCTTGATGAATAACAAAGGTGAAATTCCGTCGATGGAGGAGGTTGCGGATCGCTTGCATTTAAACTCACGCACCTTGCGTCGTTATTTGGCCCAAGAGCAGGTAACATTTCTACAGATCAGGGAAGAGGTACGAAAAATTCTTGCAGACTATTATCTGTCTTTAACCCAAACCTCCATTGAGCAAATATCCGAATGGTTGGGTTATGCAGAGCCTGCCAGTTTCATTCATGCCTACAAACGCTGGTATGGCAAAACGCCTCATGCAACCCGATTAAAAAATAAAGTGTAGAAAATAAAGATTCCGTGACATATAAAAGATAGAGGAAAGCGAAATAAACAAAAGGGAATTACTGTTCAGCTTGATTGTAGCGTGGACAGGTATCAGGAAGATAGAAAGGTAGCAGGCCATGCTTTTAGAACAGGATTTAAGTCCAGCGGAGTTTAGTCTTTTTTCCGAAATACTGTGGAAATTAGGCTCGGGAAAAGGACAGCAAAGCTTACGCGAAACCCTTATTGCAGACATTGCAACCTTGTTACGTGCAGATTTTGCGGCATCCTATATCTGGGATGCAAAACAATGTTTGTCTAAAAAAGGCATCATGTGGCAAATTGATCCCAAAGCCATGTTGGAATATGACACCATTTGGCAGCACAATGATCCGATCACGGCACAGCTTCGCCAGCGACAACATCCCACCTTTGTGAATGAAATCATTTCTCCAACCGCGCTCAAGAAAACAGATTACTACAATGAGTTTTTACGGCCTTATGGTCTCCATCATGGCCTGAATGTTTATTTTGTTCGAAATGGCATGGATCTTGGAGACCTGCGTATCTGGCGCGCCAAAGATTCGGTCATGTTCAGTGACCGTGAGAAAAGGATATTAAACCTACTGGAACCTTATCTGACACAAGCCTTAACGATGGATTTATCTTGCTTTGATGTTTTAACGCCACGCGAGCAGGAGGTCGTAATGTTAGTCACGAAGGGACTAAGCGATAAACAGGTTGCCAATTTACTTGAGATTGGTTTTACCACGGTCAGGACCCATCTTAAAAATGCCATGCAAAAAATGGGCTGCCATAATCGTACCGAAATGGCGCGGCTCATCCATTGTCAATCAACTCCTCAATTTTGAGGATATCGCGTGACTTTATATCTGTACTAAATTAGCAGAACAATTACTTAAATGGATTTTAAGTCACCATGTTCAATATCAATAAAAAACTAAATTCGGACCAAATCATTCAACTCAATAAAGTCAGTATTGACCAAGTTAGCCGTTTGGTACGTGAGCGCAAAGTCAGTTGTGAACAGCTCGTCCATTTTCATTTTGACCAGATTGAACAGCAGCAAGGCTTAAATGCCTTTATTAATGTCGATAAAGCAGCGGCCCTTGAACGAGCCCAGTTCTGGGATCAACATATTGCGGATGGGAAAGCTTGCCCTGCCTTGATCGGCGTATTGCTTGCGGTGAAAGATAATATCCATGTTGCTGGTTTTCCGAATACGGCAGGAACGCCAGCTTTGACTGATTTCCGGCCTAAAACGACGGCTCCCGTGATTCAGGCCTTGATTGATCAAGGTGCAATTGTGGTGGGCAAAGCCAATATGCATGAATTGGCATTCGGGGTAACGGGTTATAATACCGCAATGCATATTGACGATGTGATCGGTACGCGTAATGCGGTTAATCCTTTACATATTGCGGGTGGTTCTTCTTCTGGCAGTGCCGTTGCGGTCGCTGCAGGCATGGTGCCGATTGCAATGGGGACGGATACAGGTGCATCGGTTCGATTGCCCAGTGCCTTAAATGGTTGTGTTGGCTTTCGCCCAACGGTTGGACGCTATGATCAAGCAGATATTACCCCGATTTCGCATACACGGGACACCGCGGGGCCGATGGCACATTGCATGGCCGATATTATTCTGGTGGACCAGTTGATTGCACCACCAGCTCAGCCTGTTGCATTGCCGACCCGACCGATCAGGCTCGGAGTCAATAGCTATTTTTGGGAGGATCTGGATGAGGATGTCCATGAGCAGTCACATGCGGCACTGCATTGCTTAAAAACCGCAGGTATCGAAATTGTCCCCGTAAATATGCTGGATTTAGCTCAACTCAACCAGCGTATTTCATTCCCATTGGTGATTTATGAAGGTAAATATGACCTGATTGACTATTTAAAACACCAGCAGATCAATATCGGTCTGGAAGCACTGGTCGAGCAGATTTCTAGTCCAGACGTAAAACATATCTTTCAGCAGAATATATTGCCGGAAATGCTCATGGATGAGACGGGGCAATCGTTAGCCGTGCAACCGTTGTATCAAAAAGCCATACAGGAAGCTCGACCACAACTGCTGGCGCTTTACCAGGTAGTGTTTCAGGAGCATCAACTTGATGCCTTGATCTTTCCAACCTCGCCAATTGTGGCACCACTCGTGGATGAGCATGTCAGTTCCATTGATCAGTTCCAGAGACTGATCCGCAATACCGATCCGGGCAGTAATATCGGCTTGCCTGGTCTCAGTCTACCGATTGGTTTAGGAAAAGAATCACAACTTCCTGTAGGGCTAGAAATTGATGGACTACCGCATACGGATCATCAACTCTTAGCCATCGGGCAGGTCTTGGAACAGATTTTAAGTAATTTAAATCTTCACTAGAATAACCAGAGCCGCAATACATCGCCCGTTGCATTGAAAACGGGCTTTGCCTGTCATTTTTGAAATTACTAGCTGACTCAATCAATAACGGCCAAGGATACAAAATGAAATGGCAAATCCGCGTGCTCAACCCTAGTATTAGACTGACTTTATAAGAATCGGTTTACGTTTATTTTATGTTTTTAAAGAAAATTTTAGCTGTTTGTGTATTAAGTAGCATGTTTGCAATCAGTGGCTGTCAAAAAAACGAGCAAGATTCCAAAGAAAAAATTGAAGATGTTAGTCAATCTGGTTTAAAAATGGATGCGGCGCAGATGATGACGCATTTACATGCTTTTGAACAAATTGCCAAACAGCATGGTGGCAATCGTGCAGTGGGGACGCAAGGTGGTTTGGCGAGTGCAGATTATATTTTAGATCACGCCAAGAAAGCAGGCTTTACGACAGAGGTTCAGGCTTTCGAAAATCGTGAAAAGACCAAAGGGCAGAATATTATTGTAGAGATTCCGGGTGAATCGAAACAAGACATTATTCTACTAGGGGCACATTATGACTCGGTCAAAATGGGGCCTGGAATCAATGATAATGCCTCCGGCGTCGCCTTGCTACTTGAGTTAATGGCACAATTATCTCAACAGAACATAAAGCCCAAGCATAGCATTCATCTAGCATTCTGGGATTCGGAAGAAGTAGGAATCGCAGGGTCCCAAGCCTATGTGAAAAAACTGACTGCTGATCAGTTAAAGGCGATTAAGGCTTATATCAATGTGGATATGGTGGGCACCAAAGATCCTGAAATCCTGATTGCAGATGGCGATAAGTCATCTGTGGACGAAATGGAAAAAATGTTAAAAGAGCGTGGCATGCAGGAGCAGGACTATAAGCCATTACTCGATGGTTTACGCAGTATACCAAGCCATAGCGGTGATTTAGCCTTGGAGAATATGCTCAAAGAATTTTTTAAAGCAAAAAATTTAAAAATTAAAGAGGATGTCGCCACCTTAACCGCCAGTGATACGGCTCCATTTTTAGGTAAAGTGCCTGTGACCTCTGTCATCTTGTTTAATGAACAAATGAAAGGCGATGAACTTGAGTTCGCGCCATGCTACCACAAAGCATGTGACACCTTTGAGCAGGTCGATCCAAAATCGATGCAACTGGCAGGTGATGCCGTAATTTACTTACTCCAGTCACTCGATAAACAATAATTCTAAAATTATTGTGGATGATAAAAAAGGAAATCATAAGATTTCCTTTTTTATGTCAGGGCATCTAGTCCTATTTCAGATGGGCTTGTCGCTGGGCGATATATTTTTCATTAAAGAAACCGCCCAAAGGAATAAATGCCAGAATAAATAATCTGAGTAATTCAGTTTTCGACCATATAGCAACTGTGCTGATCAGGTTCCACAAATAGAAAAGAAAAGCCAGTCCATGGATTGGGCCCATAATTTTGGTCGCCACAGGCAGATCAAAAGCATATTTAACAGGAATGGCAACTACAAACAGAAGTAATAAAGTTACCGCTTCGAGGATGGAAGCCAGGCGCAAACGTTGCAGTTTTTGGGTGGTAATACTCATAACATCGTCTCAGGAGATAAATAAAAATATAAAAATGGCTGAAGCATAACATCTTTATCGATCATAACGCTTGCGCAACTGAGTCACTTGCTTGGGAAAGGGCTTCATTCCCGGTGCTCCAATATGATTGATAAAATCATTTCATTAATTGATTCTATGCAACTTGTTGCATAAAAATTACTGTCCCGATATGATCAATTGAATCAACAACGAAGCCTTCATGATTATGAATGGCTGAGTCTATGGAAATAATAATGTATCGTTAAAAGAGTAGAAGTCATGTCAAAAATTCCAGCAGTGTTCAACAAGCTCAGACTTCCTGTGATTGCCTCTCCATTATTTATCATCAGTACACCGCAACTGGTGCTCGCCCAGTGTAAAGCGGGTGTGGTAGGCTCAATGCCTGCTTTGAATGCACGACCTGCAGAAAAACTGGAGGAATGGCTCAAGGAAATCACTGATGGAATTGAGGAACACAATGCCTTACATCCTGACCGTCCTGCGGCGCCATTTGCGATCAACCAGATTGTGCATAAAAGTAATAATCGCCTCGAACATGACATGGAACTGATTGTTAAATATAAAGTGCCGATTGTGATTACCTCTCTAGGCGCCCGTACCGAAATTAATGAGGCCACGCATAGCTATGGGGGCGTAGTCTTGCATGACGTGATTAATAATCGCTTTGCCCAAAAGGCGATTGAAAAGGGCGCAGATGGCTTAATCGCGGTGGCTGCCGGCGCAGGAGGACATGCAGGTGTGAAAAATCCATTTCCATTGATTCAGGAAATCCGGGAATGGTTTGATGGACCTCTGGCCTTATCGGGTGCAATTTCGACAGGCGATGCCATTTTGGCGGCGCAAGCAATGGGCGCTGATTTCGGTTACATCGGTTCTGCATTTATTGCAACCCATGAAGCGAATGCAACGCGTGCATACAAACAGGCCATCGTGGATCATAATTCAGATGAGATTGTCTATTCCAACCTGTTTACCGGTGTACATGGTAACTATCTGGCCCCCAGTATTCGTGCAGCAGGGCTTGATCCAGCCAATCTGCCAGAAGGTAACTTAAAAGACATGGACTTTAGTACCTCTAGCGAAGATGGTACACAGCATAAAGTGAAAGCGTGGCGAGATATCTGGGGATGTGGTCAAGGTTTAAATGCAGTCAAAGCAACCACTTCGGTTGCCGAACTGGTTGACCGTCTTGAAAGAGAATATCTCGCTGCCAGAAAGCGTTTAATGCTGGGGTAGTGTTCAGAGCTAAAAGCAATGCATTTAGCTCTTTTCAAGGCCTTGTTATCCTTTATTTTTTAACGATTAATGCCAGCTTACCCACATGTTGCCCCTGATTTAAAAGTTCATGGGCCTGACGTGTTTGTTCCAGATCAAAAGATTCATAGAGTAAGGGTTTGATTTGTCCTTGGGTAATTAAAGGCCAGACTTTTTCCTGCAAGGCTGACATGACTTCCGCTTTGGCCTCAGGTGACTGTGAACGTAAAGTTGCGCCAGTATGGGTAAGGCGTTTTGCCAGCATCGGAAAAATATTGAGGTTCTGTGCCAGGCCTTTTAAGACACCAATTTGTAAAATCGTACCATTCATCGCTGCAACTTCATAATTTCGCTGGATATAATCACCTGCAATAATATCCAGTACGAAGTCTACACCTTTACCATCCGTATGTTTTTTAACTTCTTCAACAAAATCCTTCTCATGATAATTAATGGCAACATCCGCACCGAGTTCCAGACTGGCTTTTTGATGAGCTTCACTTGAAACCGTAGTAAAAATTTGTGTAGCACCAAATGCCCTGGTCAACATGGTTGCTGTCGTGCCA
Organism: Acinetobacter calcoaceticus; assembly: GCF_051947995.1. GTDB lineage: Bacteria > Pseudomonadota > Gammaproteobacteria > Pseudomonadales > Moraxellaceae > Acinetobacter. Next base: position 297,874 of record NZ_JBLVVH010000003.1, read on the forward strand.
ATACCGGAAGTTCCGCCATGAATCAGGATCGAGCTATTCGGACGAAATTTGGCATGCTGAAATAAATGCGACCAGACAGTCATGAAGGTTTCAAGCAAAATACCGCCTTCTACCAAAGTCAGCCCTTCGGGAATAAAAAGCACATTGTCCTGATGGGCAACCACATATTCAGCATAGCCACCGCCCGGTACCAATGCACAGACCTCGTCACCTGCTTTAAATTTGCTGACCGATTTACCCACTTGTTTGACAATACCCGAAACTTCCAGTCCAGGAATATCGGTCACACCCGGTGGCGGTGCATATAAGCCCTGACGTTGCATGACATCAGGTCCATTAATTCCGGCAGCAACCACTTCAATTAAGACACCGTCATCGGTCAGTTCAGGCATTGGTCTTTCACTGACCGTAATGACTTCCGGACCACCCGAACCGTTAAAGGTAATACATTTCATGTAGCTATTTCCTTAATGATCATATTGGGAACTTGATTCAATCGCTTTATGTTCAAGTTTAAAAATGAGGAATATCTCCCTATAAGGAGGAAAGATCATTCAAATTTGTTCAAAGGCAAGTCCTGCATGCTTAGTCAAACGATGAATAAACTGCGCATCAAACATGGTCGCTGGTGTCCAGAAGCCCCCTGAGCGCCCCGTCTTTTGACCTTCTTTGTAATGATCAAGCGCAAGACTCAAGGCAGCCTGTCCCAACATTTTTCCAGTCGAGCCATAACCTGGATCACGATCACCTGTTACTTTGATCTTGAGGCTTTGACCTGCTTCGGTTTTCCCGACAAAACGTAAATCAAAACGTCCTGCAAGCTGCTGTTGTGGTGTCGGACCTTCACCAGGTTTTGGTAACATATAACGCTCCATGAGCTGACTCACCGGTTTACTCACTGCCGCAAGCATAAATACCCCTAAACCAGAAACAACGCCTAAGGCTTTGAAACGTCCTTTCAAACCTTCGCCAGTTAAAATGGCTTCGTTGTAGCTAAAGTTGCTGCCATACGCATTGCCGGATAAAGCGTTAGAACGATGCACGACACGTTCATTGACTGCCGCCATCACGAAGGGCGCAATCCATGCATTAAAATCAGGATCAAATTTCGCGGTTTTAATATAAATTTGTCTTTGACTGTTGCCATGATCAGGTGGGCAAAGCACATAAGGATTAACCAGATCTTTACGCAGGGCAGGATCGGCTGCAGCTTCCTGAATGACATTGATGAGACTTGCAACCGTACCGCCGGATGCACCGCCTTTTAAGGTCTTGACCCGCATGCTGACTTGGGTCGCAGGTGCATGAAACTGTTTTTGTGCCTGTTGCTGTAAGTAATAAACTCCCATATCCGATGGAACCGAATCAAAGCCACAACAATGCACAATACGGGCGCCAGACTGTTGGGCTTGAGATTCATATTTCTCGATCATTTTTTTGATCCACTGGGTTTCCCCGGTCAGATCACAATAATCTGTACCGTTGTTAACACAGGCCTGAATCAGCGGTTCACCATATAACGCATAAGGACCAACTGTTGAAACCACCACACGTGTCTGTGCGCACAACGCGTTTAGCTCAGCCTGATTGCTCGCTTCGGCGATCAGGATGGGCAACGATTCACCCAAAGCCCCTAAACCCTTTTTAACCTCTTGTAATTTTTGTTGAGAGCGACCCGCAATTGCCCAGCGCAGTTGCTCCTGCTGAGTTGAAAAATATTCTGCCAGATATCGGGTCAGGATCTGCCCGACAAAACTGGTGGCACCGAATACCACAAGATCATAATTGCTTTGTGTCATTGTTCATTTTCCTTGATTTTTAAGTTGTTTAAGATTTCCAGAGGTTTCGGCAAATTCAGTACAACCTGAGCATCCTCCACCACATCCAGACGAAGAATTTTGGAGGCACCCAACTGATCCAGTAACTGGCTTAAAGGCCCACCATGACGAAGCAGCTTGACCTTTTTCGGTAATAACTGCTGTGCCAATGAAAGGGGATTTGATTGCACCAGCGTTTGATGCCATTTGCCGTCAACTTGATGCAGCATGGTCGCTTCAGACATTCGGGATTCGGATTTCACCTGCTTTAATACAGGTGTCACGGCAGTCAGGCTGAGATCAACCTTGCCTGTGGTATCGGTCAGGTTGGCATTAATTTGATCGGGGTCAATCTCGACATTAATTTCAGTGCGCCATTTCGGTAATTGATAGCCATAGACGCCACGAACCCGTGCAATCTCGGTATCGACAGGCAATGCCAATACATGGGCATAAAAATGACGTTGTCGAATCGCATTGGCCAGCTCTAAAATATGTGGCCCACGTGCCTCTGGTTTACGCACCACTATTGCCACCGAAACTTCGTTATAAGGATCGTTATCACAAACAGAATAATGGAAGAAGGTGAGTGCAACCAATCCATAACCTGGCAAAGCGTGTAACGGTTCTAAAGGGGCAGGTAGCTGTTTTTTGAGTTGCTTCAGTGGTGCAAGCATGAGAACCTGCACGTTGCTGCTACGATAATAAAAATTCGGTGCCCAGACCGGACCAACTCTCGATTCCACAAGTTTCTTTGGAATCTTGCGGAAAAAATCGATATTCCCGGCAGCACGATCCTGAGCAACTTCATCAAGGTTCGGGTTCATCCTAAAACGGTCATAATAGCCCCCTTTGGGAACGCTTACCCTGTGTGCGCCAAACTCAACTTCAGTAAACTGTTTATCACTGTTCATATTGGTTAACCTTTGATTGATCGAGTCATTCAAAATGCCTGTATGCCACCCAAAGCACTTTTCAACTGAGATCACTATAAGATTAAAGCTAACTTTAAAGTCAAGTACTAAAATTTTGGTTTTTAAACACCTAGGCTTGATTCGTTGAAAGTATGTAAACGAAAACATTGGCTAATTATTATAGAATTTTAATAAGCTTTTGAATTTTAATCATTCATCTTTATTTTGGTGTGTAATGCTTAAATTATAAAATTACATTTTTATTATCAGAATAGGACTAAATCTATTGACCTTAAAGCGAACTTTAATCTTAGTATAGAGTCACTATCTGTAGAGATAGCACAGCACATAATGTGATTTTACTGACATAAATTACAACATAGATCATGACTCGACAGTGTAAATTTTACACAGGAGAAACAAAGATGGCATACGTTACGACAAAAGATGGTGTAGAGATTTTTTATAAAGATTGGGGTCCACGCGATGCACAGGTCCTCTTTTTCCATCATGGCTGGCCACTCAGTTCTGATGACTGGGATGCCCAGTTACTGTTCTTTTTAAACGAAGGTTTCCGTGTGGTCGCACATGATCGTCGTGGTCATGGTCGTTCCAGCCAGGTTTGGGATGGACATGATATGGATCATTATGCCGATGATGTCGCTGCGGTCGTGCAACATCTTGGCATCAAGAATGCTATTCATATCGGACATTCCACCGGAGGCGGGGAAGTGGCGCATTACATTGCGCGTCATGGTGAAGAAAACGTTGCCAAAGCTGTGCTGGTGAGTGCTGTACCACCCATTATGGTAAAAACAGCGAATAATCCTGACGGTTTACCAAAAGAAGTGTTTGATGACCTGCAAAACCAGTTATTCAAGAACCGATCGCAATTTTATTACGATTTGCCTGCCGGTCCTTTTTATGGTTTTAATCGCCCCGATGCCAAACCATCTGAACCTGTGATCTGGAACTGGTGGCGCCAAGGCATGATGGGCGGCGCCAAAGCACATTATGATGGCATCGTGGCTTTTTCCCAGACCGATTTTACAGAAGATCTGAAAAAGATTTCAGTGCCCGTACTGGTGATGCATGGCGATGATGATCAGGTGGTACCTTATGAAAACTCGGGCGCATTATCTGCCAAATTGGTGCAAAACGGGACTTTAAAGACGTATAAAGGTTTCTCACACGGTATGCTCACCGTGAATGCGGATGTGATTAATCCTGATTTACTGGCATTTATCCGTCAATAATCCACTTTATTCAACACTATTAAAATAGAGGCCTAGATGCCTCTATTTTTTTATAACCTAATTATCTGAATCTAAAAAATTTATAAAAAATATATTATTCCATTTAATAAAACTATTGACATTAAAGTTGGCTTTAATCTTAAAGTAAATCCATACTCAATGAGGTCACAAAAATGAAAGTATTTGAAAAACTGGTTTTCCCGAATGGTTCCGAGATTCCTAACCGCATTGCCAAAGCTGCCATGGAAGAAAATATGGCAGATATCAATCATGCCCCTTCAGAAGAACTGATGCGTTTATATCAGGCCTGGGCGGATGGCGGCGTTGGTTTAATCATTACCGGTAATGTGATGGTCGATCGCCGTGCCATGACCGGTCCCGGCGGTGTGGTACTGGAAGATGAACAGCATCTGGAAAGCTTTAAACGCTGGGCGCAAATCAGCCGTTCCAAGGGTGCACAAGCGTGGTTGCAGATCAATCATCCGGGACGTCAGATGCAATCCAATTTAGGCCAGGAGACTTGGGCACCTTCAGCGATTGCACTAGATCTTGGCAAAATGTCAGATCGTTTTAATACACCGATTGAAATGAATCAGGCCATGATTCAGGAGGTGATTGACCGCTTTGCCAATACCGCACGTCTGGGTGAAAAAGCGGGCTTTACCGGCGTTGAAATCCACGCAGCGCATGGTTATCTGCTCAGCCAGTTCCTTTCTCCCCTGAGCAACAAGCGTCAGGATCAATGGGGTGGTTCTCTGGAAAATCGAGCACGCATTCTGATCGAGATCGTCAAAGCAGTACGTGCCGTGGTTGCTGATACCTTTACTGTTGCAGTAAAACTCAATTCGGCAGATTTCCAGCGTGGCGGTTTTAGTGCCGAAGATGCGCAGCAAGTGGTGCAGATGCTAAATGAACTGGCCGTAGATCTGGTCGAACTGTCTGGCGGTAGCTACGAAGCACCAGCCATGCAAGGTCAGGCACGCGATGGGCGCACCTTGGCACGTGAAGCCTATTTTCTGGAATTTGCACAGGAGATCCGTAAGGTCGCCAAGATGCCCGTGATGGTCACCGGGGGGATCCGCCGTAAGCAGGTGGCGGAACAGGTGATTGAAAGCGGTGTGGATATGGTCGGGATTGCCACTGCTTTGGCTATCGAGCCCAATCTCCCCCATCAGTGGCAGCAAGGGCAGAATACGGCGCCTGAATTAAAGCCTATCCACTGGAAAAACAAAACGCTGGCATCTCTGGCCAATATGGCTACAGTAAAATTTCAGTTGCGTAAACTCAGCCTTGGAAAACGCCCGAATCCTAAAGTTTCTCCAGTCTGGGCATTAATTCTGCAACAAGCTGCGATGACACGCCGCACCCGTCTCTATAAAAACCGGATGCGTCACTATACCGCAGCCTGTTAAAAGATACGGCTTCTACACGTTGTTATGGTTTGCATCCTGAAACTAAAGCCAATGACAGTACCTCTGCCATTGGCTTTTTTAGTTGTTGTTCTTTTTGCACCCTATAGGCAGACAATTAGGACAAACCAAACGCGCTACAACCCTATACAGTCGTGGCTAAAATGATTACCTTGACTTAAAACTAAAGAAAAATCATGGACTAAAAACGGCGATTTTCAAGTCTGTTTTTTGCTTAGAACCATAACTAGCTTAACTCAAATAAAAAAACACCCGCTTTCAGCCTGAAAGCGGGTGCCAATCACTGAATATATTTATTTTTTATGCAGACTGACCTGATCCAAGGCAGGATAAGCAACAGGCATATTCAGCGCCAATTGGGCGTCCTTCACCACATCCAGACGTAAAATCTTCGCTGCGCCTAAATCATCCAGAAGTTTCGTCAGTGGGCCACCGCTGCGTACTAGTTGCACATCCCTTGGAAATAACTTTTGTCCAAATGCCAGTGTATTTGATTGGACCGAGGTGCTGTGCCATTTCCCGTCGACCAGTTGATACATGGTCTTGGTTTCAATTCTTGACTGTGGCTTCACCGTTTTAATTTTTGGCAAAGCTGCGCTGAGACTTAGATCTGGGGTGCCATCGGTATTAAAAATCTGGGCTTTCAGTGTTTGACTGCCAATATTCAGGTCAATCGGTGTCAGCCATTTGGGTAACTGGTAGCCATAGACACCGCGGACACGGGCTATTTCCGTATCGACAGGTAAAGCCAGTACATGACCATAGTATTTATGACTACGCATCGAGCTCAATAGTTCGGTGCTATTGAATTGATGTGCGCTGGGCTGACGAACCACAATGGCAACGGAAACTTCGTCGTATGGATCAACATCACCCACAGCATAAGAAAAGAAGGTCAGTGAAACCAGACCATAGCCAGGAAAAGGCTGTAAAGGTTCAAGTGGTGCAGGAAGCCTGGCTTTGAGTTTTGCGATTGGGGCAAGCATCAACAATTGCACATTACTGGTCCGATAGTAAAAATTCGGTGACCAGACTTTACCCACACGTGTTTCTACCAGTTTTTTAGGAATAGTACGGAAGTAATCAATATTTCCAGCGGCTGGGTCTTTTGCCACTTCATCTAGATCCGGATTCATACGAAAACGATCGTAATAACCGCCTTTAGGTACATTGACTTTGTACGGACCGAATTCGACCACTGTGGTTTGCGCTGTGTCCTGTGTGGTAATGGCAGGTTGCTTCGGCTCAATGGCATAAGTTGCAGTGCTGAGTAACACACTTGCAGCTATCGCCGAGATAGAGCGACTTAAATAACGATAATTAAAATTCATGAGATTCCTCCTGTTCACACTTGAGATGCTAAGATTAAAGCTCACTTTAAGGTCAAGCATTTTTGCAGGATTTTATTCAAGCCATGCACGGGAGGAATGGATCAGTAGGGAGATATCAGTTCACTGAACAAGGGAGGGGATATTAACAAAGCCAGATTCAAGAATCTGGCTTTGCAAGCGATATTTTATTTTAAAGTAGCGAGACGTTTCACTACAGCTTCTGCAATTTCTTTACTCGACTGCGGATTTTGTCCGCTAATAATGCGGTCATCAACAATTACGTAAGAACTGAATGGAACAAATGCCCGTTTATAGTGTGCACCGCGCTGAACCAGACTATCTTGCAAGGAGAATGGGACTTGAGACTTGATCCCTGAGAGGGTTTCTTCAATATTGGCAAATCCGGTCACGCTTCGGCCTGCAATCAAAGCTTTGCCATTTTTGTCCTGTAGTGACAATAAGCCTCCTACACCATGACAAACAGCAGAGACCACGCCACCTTGCTGGTAAATCTGCTCACTGATCTTTTTCAGGCCGTCATTGTTTGGAAAATCCCACATGGTGCCGTGACCGCCGGTATAATAAATCGCCTTATAGCGGGAAGAATCAATCGCATTCGGGGCAAGCGTGGTGTTTAAACGTTGCATAAACTTAGGATCGGCTAAATGAGCTTTGGCAGATTTATCCATATAAATCGGTTTTAAGCTACGCTCATCCAGTGGAACTGCGCCACCTTGCGGACTGACAAAATCCATGTCATAACCAGCGGCTTGGGCAATGTCATAAAAATGGGTAAGTTCAGTTAACCACAAGCCTGTATGATCCGAACGGGTAGGGTAAGCTGAATGGTTGGTCATCACCACCAGAATTTTGCCTAAGGACTGGGTGTGTACATTTTGCCCACGTTCAGCAGCAAAGACTGGGTTAACCGAAAAGATCAGCATCAGAATGCTGATCCACCACTTTTGAAGATTCCAACGTTGCAACATGACAGGTTCCTCATCAATCACCTGTCAATGATCCTATGCTTGAAGTGGGCTTTAAGGTCAATAGCTTTTCATCCATTACTCAGTGAAAAACCATTAGAAAAGATGATGATTATTTTTCAGCTTTATCAGCGGTATAATAAAGATTGAGCAGGCGTTGGGCATTTTCTTCACAGGTAATTTCATCCGGCTTGTTATTAATCGCCGTAATCATCATATGAAGATTGTGTTTACTCATGGCCAGTTTCTGTTCTAGCGCTTCAATGTCCTTAATTTTACTTTCCAGCAAGCCGATCAGGATATCGTGATCCCAAGAAGTCACATTCGACGGTAAAAAAGCCTTGATCTCTGTCAGGGAAAAGCCAACCTGCTGTGCTTGCTGGATCAGGAATAATTGTTTCAGATCATTTTCACTATATTCACGATAGCCGTTAGATTTACGTTTTGCCTTGGGTAACAATTTGATCTGTTCATAGTAACGAATCGTAGGCGTACTTAAACCGCTTTGTTTTGATAATTCGCTAATATTCATTACTGATTTCCTCTTGACATTAAAGCTAACTTTAGACTTATAGTGGATTAAAAGCAAGACTAAAAATAATGTGAAACCTTGAGGTGAAAAATGTCTAAACGTATTCTGCATGTGGTAACCAATATTGCTCAATATGAAACAGTTGATCGTCCAACCGGCTTATGGCTTGGCGAGTTGACCCATGCCTATGATGAGTTTGAAAAGCATCATTACATTCAAGATATTGTGAGCCCTTTGGGTGGTCATTCTCCACTTGAACCCAAATCACTGGAGCGTTTCGTCGCGGATGCATCTGTTTTAAAGCGCAAAAATGATCCTGCCTTTATGCAGTTGCTGGAAACCACCAAAAAACCTGCCGAGATCAACTGGCAAGATTACGATGTGATCTATTACACCGGTGGGCACGGCGTGATGTGGGATTTTTTAGACAATCCTGAACTGCAACAGATCACCAGCAATATTTATGAACATGGTGGCATCGTTGCCAGTGTTTGTCATGGTTATTGTGGATTGCTCAATGTTCAGCTTGCAAATGGACAATACTTGATTGCGGGTAAAAAGCTGACGGGGTTTGCCTGGTGTGAAGAAATACTGGCTGGGGTAGCAAAAAAAGTGCCGTATAATGCCGAACAACTCGCTAAACAACGCGGCGCGAAATACGAAAAGAAACTGATTCCATTTATGCCGAATGTGGTTCAGGAGGGCAACCTGATTACGGGACAGAATCCATTTTCAGCCCGTATCACTGCATTAGCGATCATTGATGCATTAGAAAAAGTTTAATTGATGGAAAAACAGCATGATTTTATTTACAAAATCACAAATGTAAACGATAATTATTATCAATTAAGCAACATTTTTTTAATTGAATGACACACTCCCTAAGTTTTCCCAAGAAACAGATTCTACGTCTTGGTGAATCAAATCTTAATCAGCCGCTTGCACAGGGCATGGTATCTAAACCATTGTTGTTAACCAGTGCAATTGCTTTGTCCATGAATTTAATCTCTGGACAAAGCGTTGCAGGGCAACCATTAGCTCTTGCTGAAAGCAGCGCTTCATTATCAAATCAATCGCTCCAGACGTCGTCCCAAAGTAATGCCCAAAACCAGATTTATCAGATGACACCGATTGTGGTGCAGGCAGAGAAAGACGATACCATCCAGTTTGGTCAGAGTGTATTAAACCAGAAAGCGATTGACCGTTATCAAGCCAATAATGTGGCGCAATTGCTGGATCATATGCCTAGTGTAGGATCAGCGGGTTCCCCAAGACCAGGTGGGCAGACCATTAATATTCTCGGGATGGGCGGTGTAGAGGATGTTCCGATTACCCTGGATGACTCGGTCAAAAGTTTTGATAAATACCGGCAGGGCTCGGTGTTTATTGAACCCGAAATTTTAAAGAAAATTACGGTTGATAAAGGGCCGCATAATGTTGAGGTTGGCAATGGCGGTTTTGGCGGTAAAGTAACACTTGAAACCAAGGATGCGACTGATCTGCTTGAAGGCGATAATCAGGTCGGTGCATTTTTAAAGTATTCGCGTTTTTCTAATAACCAGCAAAATACTTATACCGGTGCGGTTTATGCACAAAGCAACAATGGTCTGGTCGATGGCATGTTTTATTACACCAATCGTGATAGTGGTGATGTAACACGTCCAGATGGCACAAAATTTTTATACTCCGCCCAAGAGCAAAATACCTACTTGGCTAAACTGAATTTTCATCCGACAGAGAGTCAGAAAATCAGCTTCAATGCCATGCAGAGTGGACATGATGGCTGGGAACCCTTTGCCGCCATGCGTGATCAGGATGCCGTGCCGACCGAAGCCGATATTAAAAAATATGGCTATGAAGAGGCATGGAAACGCCGACTGGTTTACCGTGACCAGAAAGATACCAGCTACTCGATTGGATATGAGTTAAACCCTGCATCTAATCCCTATGTCAACCTCAAAGCCACAGCCTCTTATTCCAAAACAGATCAACATGACCAGCGCTTACCCAGTGTGAATGGATCAGCTGCAACCTTGGGCAATGAAAGCTGGGTGACTTATACCAATACGGCTTTTAAACTCAGTAATATCAGTGATTTTGAGACTGAATACGGCTCACATAAATTAAAGCTCGGTGCGCAATATCAGAAAATGGAACAGAACTCCCTGATTTACGATAAAACCAACTCGAAAAAGCCAGATTATAATTTTGGTTATTATGAACCCTATTATATGCCAGCTGGGGATCAGCAGATGCTGAGTGCCTTTGTAGAGGATCAATATCAGATCAATAATTTTACCATTACGCCTTCTATTCGCTACGACCATATTACCAACACGGGTAAACCAAACCGTGCATCACGCTATAACGACCCTGAAGCGGGACATGATTATTCAAGTAAAACCTATACCGGCTGGTCGCCGCGCCTAGCACTCGCATGGAAACAGGCAGATGATCTGACCTGGTTCGCCAATATCAGTAAAACCTGGCGTGCACCGCGTGTCGATGAACAATATTATGTACAATCAGCGATCACCTCTGTGCCATCCACCAGTCGTTATTTATTACCTGAAAAAATGCTGGCACTTCGATTAGGCAATGAAATGAACTTCGATGATGTATTTGCAGAGGATGACCATTTACAAGTTCGCCTGACCTATCATCGTAATCGTGGAACGGATGAAATCTTCCGTAATCTTTCAACGTTCTGCAAAGCACAAGCTGAAAACAAGGCCAACGGTGGCAATGGCAGCATTAATGACTGCAATGGAAAATATCACCACGGTTTTTATCGGAATGTGAATGACTATACCATCAAAGCCTATGAAGCCGAGATTTTCTATAACCAGCCCATGTGGTTTACCGGGTTAACCTATTCTTATATTCGCGGACAACGGGATAATTCCCCAGTCAATCCATGGTTTGACCAGAAAACCTGGATGACGGATATTCCACCAAGGAAGGCCACGGCAACTTTGGGTGTCAATGTGCCTGAGCATCACCTCACAATGGGCTGGCGCGGGATTTTTGTGGCGGCACAAGACCGTAGTCTTTCGGACAATGACAAATCTATCGCCGCCTCTTCATTTTCACTGCCGAAAACCAAGGGTTATTCATTGCATGGTGTCTATGTGGACTGGCAACCGATCGGGACAAAAGGGCCTAGCTTAAATATGTCGATTGATAACCTGTTTAATCGAGACTACAAGATGTATCTGGGTGAATATATGACCGGCACAGGCCGCGATTATAAATTCAGTATTTCTCAAAAATTCTAATTCTTGTATTTATGAGCACATGAATAAACTTCAGTCCAGAAAGCTGTTAAATAGCTTCTGGACTGAAAATGACTGGATCATTTTCAAAAAGCTAGCTCAAATCTGCAAGATCAAAATTCATTCAATTTTGTCTGCTATCCAATTACATATTCCATAATTTTTTTATATATTGCGTAACTTTTTCCGCTCTGTTAGTCTTTTTTTTGCTTTCTCTGAAAATATGCCAACATAAGGATTGTATACAAGAGATTATAAATTCCAATAATCAAAAAGGAAGATAGGAATGATAAAGGATGCAGAAGTCGCATCACAGTCATCAAAAATTGGCATGATCATGACATTGGTTTTATGTTTTATTTTCGCCATTATTGAAGGCTTTGATTTGCAATCCATGGGCGTTGCCGCACCAAGAATGAAAGCGGAGATGCTACTGAACAGTACTGAAATGGGCTGGGTATTTAGTGCTGCAGTGCTAGGCACTTTCCCAGGAGCCATGATTGCAGGCAGGATCGCCGATTCGATGGGACGCAAGAAAGTATTTATTAGCTGTATCCTGATCTTTGGCCTGATGTCTTTACTGACACCTTTTACCCAACAATTGAATAGCCTGCTTCTGGTGAGATTTCTGACCGGATTAGGCATGGGCGGGGCGCTACCGATTGTAATTACCATGGTGTCTGAAGCTGTGAGTGAAAAATATAAAGCGACTGCCGTCAGTGCCATGTATTGTGGCATGCCGATTGGTGGCGTTCTCACCTCCGTGGTGGCTTTATCTCTCACTGCTGATCATGAGTGGCGGCATATCTTTTATTTCGGTGGCATCGCACCTTTATTACTTGTACCCGTTCTGATTTTCTTTTTACCTGAATCCAAAGCGTATCTGAATAAAACAGCAAACAGCCCGGCAAACCGTAAAAGTCTGGTAACTGTTTTATTTGCAAAGCCTCGTGTGCTGATTACCTCGAGTTTGTGGTTGAGTTTCTTCGGCACACTTCTGGTATTAGCGCTATTCCAGAACTGGTTACCGACTTTAATTTCAGGCTTAGGCCTCAATAAAGAACAGGCCAGTTATATCCAGATTGGCTTTAATCTGGGTGGATCAGTGGGCGTGCTCATTTTAGGTTTTATGCTGGATCGGTTGAATAAGTTCGTGATTGTTGCAAGTGTCTATAGCGGTATTTTACTCTCACTGATTGGACTGGCTTATTCTAATAGCGCGTTTAGCTTTACCTTATTTGCGACAGGATGCGGTATGTTTGTGATTGGTTGCCAGTCAATTCTATATACCTTGGCAGCCAAGTATTATCCAACAGAAATGCGGGGAACCGGCGTCGGTGCTGCTGTTGCAATTGGCAGGATAGGTGCGTTTTCTGGTCCATTAGTTGCGGGTTATTTACTGGGAACAGGGCAAAGTGAAATTGTGGTGATTGCATCCAGTATTCCGATGATTTTATTGGCAGCCATTTCAGCATTGATCTTACTTCGTAAACCGATCCATTCAGCTGAAGAAAAAGAGAATTTCAAGGTTGTCACGAGCTGATTTGGACTTATTGAGAATGGATGAGGGAAAAACAATTTTTCGACTTCTTGTCTCAATCAAAGGAAATAGCATTGCTGTTTCCTTTTTTATTTCAGCCTGAAATGGTCTCGATGACACAGTCAGGATAATTCCTTCATCACATTGTCTTTTGACTTATCGGTATCATAAAATAGCGGCAATTTAGGATGAACAGATAGGAAGAGTAGGATGTATAAAGCGATTTTCTTTGATATTGATGATACCTTGCTGAATTTTAGCATCGCCAATCGCTCTGCATTTGTGAAATCTTTCGGAGAATTTGATTTACATCATGATGATCTGACCTATTCGACCTATAAACACATTAACCATCTTTTATGGGAAAGACAGAAGTTAGGCGAAATTACTGTACAGGACGTAATTAATAACCGCTTTAAAGAACTCTTTAGTGCCTTGAAAGTTGATATTAATCACGAGCATTTTCGCGATACTTTTCAAGGCAATCTGGCAAAAGAACATACGCTTGAAGAGGGTGCTGCAGAAGCAATTCAATATTTGAGCCAAAAATATAAACTCTTCGCCGCTTCAAATAGCATTTTGCATCAACAAAAAGCGCGTTTACATTTAGCCGGTTTATTGCCACATTTCTCTGACCTGTATGTGTCTGATGATGTCGGTTTTGAAAAACCTGATCAGCGTTTTTTCCAGACCTGTTTGGCCAGAAGTAAGATTGCCAAAGAAGAAATTCTTTTTATTGGGGACAGTCTAGAAGCAGACATCAAGGGTGCCTCTTCATGTGAAATTCCAACCTGCTGGTACAATCCCAAACAAATCAAGAATGAACAAAATCTGAATATTACTTATACCATTCAACATCTGTCAGATCTGACCAAGATTCTATAAAAGAAAAGCATGCGCTTGCCGATAAGGGGTTAAGGGGCAGGACGTGGATAGTGAATAACATTATGCATGATCACACTCTGCTCACCCGTATTGGCATAGGTATGCGGAATATCGGCATGAAAGCGGATGGATTCTCCTGCTGAAAGTGTGTGTTTAACCCCTTCAAGCTGTAGCTGCAGTACGCCTGTAAACACAATAATATGCTCAATCACGCCTGCTTCATGCGGGCTGGATTCACTGCTGGCACCGGGCAGTAATTCAATCTTTAGCACATCCATGCGAAGTTCCTCATCAAAAGCAATCAAGGGGCTGACCCGCATGCCTGAATGACCTTGTTCAAAAACAGGTAAGTCTCTGAAATGATGGATTTCCGGTGGTGTTTGAGATTGTCCACCTTCAAGAAAAGTCGAAAATGCAACATTGAATCCGGTCGCGATTTTCCAGAGCGTTGCCACCGTCGGACTCGACTTGCCCAGCTCGATTTGACCAAGCATTGCTTTACTGACACCGGTCAATTCAGCAGTCTGGCTTAAACTCAAACCGCGCTCGGTTCTCAAGCTTTTTAAAGCTTCAGCAACATTGGGTGGAATATCTTGCATAAATAGGCATCTTCTTGAATAAAATGATTGTCCGTTATAACAGACGATGATACTTTAGTCACTCTACCTTCATTCGTCAGTAAAGTATGTCCTATGCGTAACTTAGCATTTTTTAGGTCTTCCTCACCAGCCATGATTATGACTGGGCTTGTGGCAGTGCTGGTCGGCTATGCCAGTTCTTTGGCCATTATTTTACAGGCGCTGGAAAGGGCGGGACTGGATGCTTCGCAAACAGGAAGCTGGCTGATGATGCTGGGTATCGGCATGGGCATCACCAGTATCGGATTGTCACTTTATTATCGTACTCCGATTTTAACGGCGTGGTCGACACCCGGGATTGCCTTGCTTGCGACTAGCCTGACTGGAGTCAGTATTAATGAAGTGGTGGGTGTGTTTATCTTTGCTTCAGGTCTGATGCTGTTATGTGGCGCGACAGGTATTTTTGCCAAGCTCATGAACTATATTCCACGCTCGATTGCTTCTGCCATGCTGGCAGGCATCCTGTTACGTTTTGGTTTAAGTACATTTGAAGCCTTACAGGTCAATTTTACCCTGTGTCTTGCCATGTTGGCGGCGTTTGTATTGACCCGACGCTGGTTTCCACTCTATGCCATTATTGCAACGCTGATTACAGGTATTATTGTGGCCTGGATCAGCGGAGACCTACATTTTACCCAGACCGGTAATGTCTTCACGTTACCTACCTTTGTCCAGCCGCAGTTCACCATGACCACATTGATTGGTGTCGGAATTCCTTTTTTTATCGTTTCGCTGGCATCGCAAAATGCACCGGGTATTGCGATCTTGCAGGCCAGTGGTTATACACCTAAAACCTCTATGTTGCTGGTCTTTACCTCTCTAACCGCAATCATTTTAGCGCCGTGGGGTGGTTTTAGTATCTGTATTGCAGCCATTACCGCAGCGCTTTGTATGGCGCCTGATGTTCATCCTAATCCGGCAAAACGTTATATTGCATCGACTTGGGCCGGTATTTTTTACTTAATTGCCGGGATTTTTGGCGGTGCAATTTTTATATTGTTTAATGGCTTACCAAACGTATTAATTCATATTCTGGCTGGACTGGCGTTATTAACGACCTTGATGAACAGTCTGCATCAATCATTAGTAGATGAACAGGGCCGCGATGCAGCGATAATCTGTTTTCTTCTCACCGCATCTGGCATCACTTTACTGGGTATCGGTTCAGCGTTTTGGGGCTTGGTCGGCGGGATTCTGGCTTATCAGATTCTGGTGAAACCTGTTCGGTAATATGTTGCATTGATCTTAATTTTATTTTTATATAAAAGGCGATGATTGATTGGAAATTATCGCCTTTTTCTTATCAAATCTCTAACTTAAATATGAATAGGATATTAAACGAATATTTTATAAAAAATAAAACCAGTAAAGCAGACTAAAGTCACAAAATAAAGAAACTACGTATATTACATCACTAAATTTTATTAATACATATTAATCAGCAATTTATTCATTCTTTTCTCGTATTATTTTAATAAAATCGATTTTTATCTGATTAAATTGTTGTGATTGTAAGCGAGATACAACATAAAATATTTATATGTGCTAGGCTGTTTAGTTTTTCTTAAGAAAATACTCACAAATGGATTTAAAGCAAAAGCATGAAACAGGAAAGTTTTATTGGTCATTTTTATTACCCCGATATTGGGGAGTATGGATTTCCCTTACAATTTTAATGTTATTTGCAATATTGCCGTGGGCGATTCAATGGAGACTCGCTGACGCTTTATCAAAACTGGCGTGGAAGGTGTTAAAATCCAGACGTAAAACCACATTAAGAAATTTTGAATTATGCTTTCCGCATAAAAATGCATCAGAAAGAGAAGCTGAAGCAAAACAAGTTTTTTTCAATATGATGATTGGCTTATTCGAAGCCTTAAATGCCTGGTACAACCCGAAATGGTATAGAAACCGTATCCATATTCATGGTTTAGAACATCTTTCGCGAGCAGATGACAGAGGAATTCTTTTATTGGGATCCCATACCACCTTATTGGATGCCGGTGGCTATGTCAGCAGCTGCTTCTTCGATCTTGATGTGGTGTACCGCCCGCAGAATAATCCCTTACTGGATATGTTAATCAGCCGGTCACGTGCCACCATTTATAAAAACCAAATCTCCAAAAATGATATGAAAGGTTTAATTGGCAATCTCAAACAGGGACGTGCCATTTGGTATAGTCCAGATCAGGATTTTGGTTTAAAACAAGGCGTGATGGCACCTTTCTTTAATATTCAAGCGGCTACTCTCACGGCACACCGACGTCTTATGAACATCTCGAAAGTTCAGGCCATTCCTTTATTTTTCTATCGTACAGGTGATATCCGCAACCCTCAATATCATATATTGCTGGAACCCCCTTTACAGAATTTTCCAAGTCTGGATGAAGTTGCAGATGCAACCAAGGTAAATCTGATTCTTGAAAATCAGATCAGCATGTACCCGACCCAATATATGTGGTTTCACCGAAGATTCAAGACCAGAGCACTAGGAGAGGCCACACTGTATTCATAATCGATGAGTATCAATACTTTGAGTTAAATCATCAATATAAAAAACCTACTCCCCATCAAGGCAGTAGGTTTTTTGAGCAAACAAAAATACTTTAGAGCATCGACTTGGTTATATCGCTTGCCATTGTTGCTTCACTTCTTCTGAGTTTTTAATCAGAACCACTTTGTCATCTTTGACTTCACCAATCCATGCCGTTGGGATCAGATGATGTTGGTCATTTTCATCACGGGTCAGTTTCAGTTGGCTATCACCTTCGAGATGATCAACTGTTCCTACTTTGGTGCCACAAGAAGCAATTACATCTGAATGTTTTTTAATATCTTGAATATTTAAAGTACTCATTTCTTCAACCTCTTTTATAAACATCACAACATGGAAGTCTTTAAGCTACTGCATATTTGCTCATAAATGTTGGGTTTTAAATAATCCTTACAGGATGATTTTATAGCTTCACCTAACTAAGCTATTTAGTAAACAATGAAACAAAACGAAATAAATAATTAAATAACTACGAACAATTATCTTTTTATTACAATTCATCTATTTAACTAAACGGAATTTTTCATTTATTTTTAAATAAACCGACTTGAATTAATATTTTAAAAATGAATAGTAAAATATCGATAAAAAGATCAACTTTCGACATTTTAAATCGCTTTGAGCAGTCCTCAGCTGAAGACAAATTTAAGCAACGGCCAGTTGTGCTTCAACAATTGATCCATGCTATTGGGAGGTTGCCTGAACCGGCTTCAGGTCAGACCTATCAGCGCTGGCAAGTTTTTGCCCATATTGCGGGGTTTGACTTAAGTTTAGCCAAGCTGTTTGAGTCACACTGTGATGCCCTAAGCATTTTGCATGAACTCGGTTATGAAAATGAAATCGATGAGCAGCCTTGGGCCGTCTGGGCTGCCGAGGGTGGACCGGCGCCATTACAAGTCCAAAATGGGCTGTGTCATGGTGTTAAACCGTGGTGTTCAGGTGCCGAGTTTATTCAGAACGCATTAATCAGTTTTAAAGATCAGCAAGGCCAATCTCAACTCGGCATTATTGATCTTACGCAACCATCGATCACCATGGATTTAGACCATTGGCAAGCTGTAGGAATGCAAGGGACACAGACTGCCAGAGTCAATTTTCAGGATACAGCAGTCAAAATCATTGGTCGTCCCAATGATTACCTTGATCGGGCAGGTTTCTGGCATGGCGCAGCAGGTGTCGCGGCTTGCTGGTATGGCGCAGCCGTACGTTTAATGGATGAATTGCAACAAAGTTGTCTTAACGCATCGAACCCTTTTAAATCAATGTATTTAGGCCAGTTGGCAAGTCAACTTGCGGTCACCCGGCAATATTTCCAGTATGTCGCGCAACTGATTGATAGCCAACCCAAGCTTAGTCATGAACGGGAAGTACGAATCTTGCGTGCGCAGACAGAGCAAAGCTGTCTCGCCGTTATTGAACGCACAGGGAAAGCATTAGGCGCACGGCCTTTTTGTGAACAAGCGACCTTTGCCAGTCTAATGGCCGATCTACCTGTATTTATTCGACAAAGTCATGCGGCGTTTGATGATGAGCAAATTGCTGAACGATGTTTAGAGGAGCACATGTCATGGCAACTCTAAAGCATCCTTTAGTTGAGGATCGTATTATTGAAGGGCAAGGCACCTGTAGAGAACAATGGCTATCAGCATTTAAGCAACACCCGCTATCGCCGCTCAACCTTGAAAAATTTCAATCGAAACGAATTGTGATTGTGGCGCCGCATCCGGATGATGAAATACTTGGGTGTGGCGGTTTGATGCAACAGTTGATTCGCTTGAATTGTCGTCTGGTGATTGTCGCGGTTAGTAATGGTACCCAAAGCCATCCGCATTCAAGCAAATACAGTCCAGATCAGTTAAATCGTATCCGTCCACAAGAGAGTTTGGCTGCTTTAGACCGTTTAGAGGTTTCTGAATATGCTGATCGGATTGCCTTAAATTTACCCGATGGACAGATCCATTTGCATACAGGGCAGCTGTGGCAAGCATTAGACAAGCTGGTTCAAGCCGAAGACATCCTGATTTGTAGCTATGCACAGGATGGACATCCCGATCATGAAGCAGTCGGAAAAACAGTACAGACATTTGCCTTAGCGCATGAGCTCTCATATTTCCATGTGCTGATCTGGGCATGGCACTGGGCGCAACCGTTCGATCCGCGTATCAACTGGCAACAGGCCAGCGCTTACGCTTTAACCGAGCCGCAATTAATCAAAAAACGTCAGGCCATTATGCAATTCAAAAGTCAGATTGAAGCAGATGAAAGTACTGGCAACGCTGCGGTTTTAACTCCAGCAATCATCGAACGTTTATTGATGCCTTGGGAGGTTTATCTTTGTGAATGATTCTAGTCAATATTTCGAAGCCTTATATCATCACAATAATGATCCTTGGGGCTATGATCGTCATTGGTATGAGGCGCGTAAAAGGCAGATTTGTCTGGCGCTCCTTACTCAAAAACATTATTCCAACGTACTGGAAATCGGCTGTTCCAATGGTCATTTAAGCCAGTATCTGGCCCAACGTGCCGATCAGCTATTATGTGTAGATGTTTCTGCACATGCTGTTGACTGGGCTACCCAGCGTTTACAGCATTTAAAACATGTGAGCGTTCAACAGCAAAAAATACCTGAACATTTTCCTGAACAGAAATTTGACCTGATCGTTATCAGTGAAGTGGCTTATTACTTATCCCGCACTGAATTACATGCGCTAATAGATCAACTCAAAGACAGCTTAACCCCACAAGGTGAAATCCTGTGTTGTCACTGGCGTCACGCCATTCAGGATTTTGAGCTCGATGCCTTTCAGGTCCATGATCATTTAAAACAATCTTTGTCTTTCACTCATTATTTAAGCCTGACTGATCCTGATTTCTTCATTGATATCTGGACGGTAAATCCTTCATCTCTGGCCAAACAGCAGGGGTTAATATGAAAATCGGTATCGTGATTCCTGCCCATAATGAAGAACAGCATTTATCTGCCTGTTTACAATCGATTCAACAGGCTATACAACACATAGGTCATGATCGGGTCGAGATTTTGGTGGTTTTAGACAGCTGCACGGATCACTCCCGCTTGATGGTCGAATCCCATCAGGTAAACTGGATTGAATGCGACTATGCCTGTGTGGGCAAGGCCAGAGATCTGGGTATTCGGCATCTGATTCATCAAGGTGTGACCTGGATCGCTTGTACTGATGCCGATACCATCGTCAATCCAGACTGGCTATTACGTCAGATGCAACATCAGCCCACAGATGCAATTTGTGGAATCGTAGTGCTGGATGATCTCAATCCCTTGTCCCTACCACAACAGCAGAAATATCTGGCGCATTATCAAGACAGTATGGACCATCAACATATTCATGGCGCGAATCTAAGCTTTAGTGTAGACGCTTATCTTCAAGCAGGCGGTTTTGAGCCAATCCCATGTCATGAGGATGTGTCATTAATTCAAAAATTTATGACCCAATGCTGCAAGATCACCTGGAGTAATCTGGTTCGAGTCACCACCAGCAGTCGGCTGCAAGGACGTGCACCCCAAGGCTTGTCGCATTTTTTAAAACAACTCTAAACTGCTTTTAGGGTCAAATTAATTAAACCCTTTAAAAAGCAAATCGGAAAATAAAAAATTAAAGTTTTCTTGATTCTGTAAATATATGATAGTTTTAAAAATTATAATGAACAAAAGAACTTTCATAGTTTGCGGAAATCTTTATGAATATACGACTGTGTTATGCCAGCAAACGCAATGAAAATAGCGACGATTTGCTGCAAGATTTACGCGACATCCTTACCGAAGCCCGGGATTTCAATACTCAACATTTTATCTATGGGGTCCTGTACTATGCTGATAATGCCTTTTTCCAATGCCTAGAGGGGGAGCAGCAGATTGTTGAAAGCTTATTTGAAAAAATAAAAACCGATGCTAGGCATCTTGAAGTCAAGCATCTCAATACACATTCCATTGACCAATCGACCTTTAAACGCTGGTCAATGAAATATGTACAACGAAATACCAATATTGAAAGTTTCTTTCTGAGCTTGGGAGAAAATAGCTTTAATCCGAGCTGTCTCGACCAGACAAGTCTAGATACTTTTCTTAGTGAACTACTGCTTGCAGAACAAACCACGTTACCCATTGGCAAGAAAGTTGGCATGGTTAATCGCGGCGTTAATCCATTCTAAGCTGTTTGGTTCTTAACCTGATATTCACTGTTTTGAGTTTCGGCAATACTTTGGCCATCAGTAAATAGACAGCAACGGAAGTCATAAACATCATGATTACTTCCAGACTCTGACTAATAATCAGCATGGCACAATAGAAGAAACTAAATAAGGCCAGACATAATTCTGTGCCTTTGAAATACCAGGTAATAAACACACCAAACAGAATAGAGGAGAGTACTAGATTAACTGTTTCGTTTAAGCCTATATAATTGAAGAAAATAATTAATAGGCACAACGCTAACATTGATAGTAAAAAGACAAAGATATTTTTTGCAATAAACATATTCTATTTCCTATCCTGAAGTTAATTTAAAAATCTTTCCTCTGAAACCAGAGGAAAGATGGTACATATTTAGACATTATTTGAGATTCTTTTCTATTATTCAGATTTGTTATATTAATAAAGATGCCTTTTTTATTTTACGGGATCTCTTCATTAATATTCAGCTTTCTATTGAATAGTAAAGAGCGCTTAAATGTACCGAATTAATTATTAAAAAAATCAAACAGTTGAAGAATAGGTTTTTGGCTTACACGTTTGTAAGAGATTACCTACAAATGCTTATTTTTTGATCAAAAATTACAATTCAGAATTAAAATAATTCATTAAAAAATATATAGTTATGCTATTTAACCAAATGTTATAAATTTACATTTTTAACAAAACGCAACATGCGATTTTGCCAAATAAAAACAATGATTATGGGCCACATTTAAATGAAAGAGGCATGATGATTATCTTGAATCGTGATGCATTTTTAGTGATGCAATTTACTACACCGAAGAAATGCCACAAGAATCAGGTTTTCTGAAGAAAAGTTAATGCATTCAGGGATAGAAATTATCAATTTTAGCTTTTGGTGCAGCAGTAAATTCATCTGGCGAAAATTCAAGGATGAGTTCAGTTGCCTGTGTATGATCTGCATTCAGCCAGTCCAGACGATGTCCTTCAGAAATGATAACTACCGATCTTTTTTCATGTTCAGGCGAATGAAACTGGTTCATTAAAGGGTGGGTATCCGCATTGATCGTCAGCATACTCATGGAAAGAATTTCCTGACCTGCTACGCTTGCATATTCATATATGGCGGCGACTGTAAATGGCTTTTTGTCCTGACGATAGATGCCATACCACTGGGCTTGACCATCAATATATTTCGGCTCAAAAATAACCTCGACAGGTACCAAGGCAAATTGATTTTTATTCCAGGCATGTTTGAAACTTTTTTTGTCAGCTACTGTCTCGACACGTGCATTATAAGTACTCTGAACGGCCTTTAGATCCTTGGCCCAAAAAGGAACAAGTCCAAAACGGGCAGCGCGCCATTCTATTTTTTGTTCTGGCGAAATCAGGATTGGACCAAGATCTTCAGGATAGATATCCATTTTATAGTCAAATGTCGGCTCAAATAAATCCAATAAGTGAGTCCGACTTTTATGGATAGGTCGATAATTCGCACACATACCTTCGCCTCAAATTGACTAAAAAATATGCTTTCAGTGTTGATCATTATCACCTCATTCATCAGAGCATTTTTGTATTTGGATTGCATCTCTGCGTTACGTTTTGGTCGTTAATGCTAAGCGCATGAGACTAAAAAAATTGAAACGGCGGATATCGGGTGAAGCAAATAAGCTTAAAACTTTCTAAATGAGGGTAGCTTTCGAAAATTATCTCATGATGATAATGCAATTACAGAAACTGCCAGAAAAAAGCATATTTTATGAATGGATTTAAAATTTTCTCCGTTCGTAATTTTTAAAGTTATTAAATCATTGTATTTATATCAATTTTTTTAATTAAAAAAATGTCTGATAATTACTAAGCGTAACAAACAAACCGGGTTAATTGCTTTACCATCGCTCGCTTTATCTTTATGGCAAGGGTTTCCTTCGCCAGCTCCATTGCTCAAGGTTTTTGATTTGGTGAACAATGAATTTTGATATTGACATCTTTGGTACGATTGTCGTTGCAGTCTTTGTACTTTTTATCGGTTATTTCCTGGTAAATAAAGTGAGTATTTTAAAACGCTACAATATGCCTGAACCTGTAATTGGGGGACTTGTAGCGGCAATCATCACTTACTTTCTCTTCACAAAACTTGATGTTACGGTCAACTTTAACACTGACATTCAGCGTAGTTTCATGCTGGTGTTTTTTACTTCAGTCGGCTTGAGTGCCAGCCTGTCAAAGCTAAAAGAGGGCGGCAAAACGTTAATTGTTTTCATGTTCTGTGTAGTCACTTTTGTGGTCTTACAAAATATTTTAGGGATTAGTCTGGCAACGGCTTTAGGACTTGATCCATTGATTGGCCTGATTACTGGATCGGTAACCTTAACGGGTGGTCACGGTACAGCAAGTGCATGGGGCAGCATATTCGAAAATGAATACGACATTCAGGGCGCGGTAGTTTTGGGCATGGCAAGTGCGACTTTTGGGTTGGTCATTGGGGGCATGATGGGGGGACCCGTTGCCAAATTCTTGATCCGTCGCTATCAATTGGCTGAAGAAATTGCTCCGACCCAGCAACGCACTGAAGCGCCACCGGCCAATGAAACGGCACCATTTGAATACCCGGAAAAAACCCGGCTTATTACGGCGGACGATGCTGTAAAGACGCTGGGTATGTTTGCACTGTGTATTTTCTTTGCCAATTTTATGACTGACTTTGCCAAAGGCTACTGGTTTGAATTACCGACCTTCGTCTGGGCCTTGGGCTGTGGCGTGTTCTTACGTAACACGCTAGAGTATGTCTTTAATATCAAGCTGTTTGACCGCTGTATTGACGTATTTGGTAATGCCTCTTTAGCATTATTCCTGTCGATGGCCTTAATGTCGTTACAACTCTGGCAACTTGCCGGTCTTGCAGGTCCATTGCTGATTATCCTGATTGCACAAACCTTGTTTCTGGCACTTTACCTGTTTTTTGTCACCTTTAAAATTATGGGTAAAAACTACGATGCAGCAGTTCTCTGTGCAGGGCAATGTGGTGTTAATCTCGGCGCCACCCCTACGGCAATTGCCAATATTCAGGCAGTTACCAATAGCTATGGGCCTTCACATAAAGCCTTTTTAATCATTCCACTTACTGGAGCATTTTTTGTCGATATTATTAATGCGCTGGTGATCCAGACCATTATTAATTTCTTTTAGCACACAGCGCTTTGATTGATTTACATTGATTTTTACAAAAAGCAGATCATTCCAGCGCTAACATATTTTCACCATTTTGATTATGCCAGTTTATATGAACTGGCATTTTTTATTCTTCTCCCATCCAGTTTGATTGCAGATCATTCCAGCGGTTTCTCAACTTTTTCATGTCTGGTTACAAAGGGGCTCAATCCTTTTGCATATTCACAATAGGGCTTACGTGAGCGCTAACAATCGTTGCAAACCGTAAAGAATCACTGCCCATAATCAAGTGACAGATTAAAAATTAAAGGAGTAGCCATGCGTGCCCTTACATACCACGGTGCTGAGGATGTCCGAGTCGAAACGGTAGCAGATCCGGTGATTCAGGAAGCTGACGATATTATTTTACGAGTCACGGCAACGGCAATTTGCGGCTCGGACCTACATCTCTATCGGGGAAAGATTCCTCAAACCGAGCAGGGTGATATTTTTGGTCATGAATTCATGGGCATTGTTGAAGAGGTGGGTTCGGCCGTCACTCAGGTCAAAAAGGGAGATCGAGTCATTGTTCCTTTCGTAATTGCCTGTGGAGAGTGTTTCTTTTGCCAGTTAAACCTGACTGCAGCCTGTGAAACCACCAATACCGGTCGAGGTGCGATCGTCAACAAAAAGCAGATGCCTTCAGGTGCTGCATTATTTGGCTATAGCCATCTCTATGGCGGCATTCCCGGTGGGCAGGCAGAATATGTCCGCGTACCTAAGGCCAATGCAGGACCATTCAAAGTACCGGGTTCATTGTCCGATGAAAAAGTGCTTTTTCTTACCGATATTTTACCCACCGCATGGCAGGCAGTAAGCAATGCAAAAGTCAGCAAAGGTTCCACGCTGGCTATCTATGGGGCAGGACCGGTAGGTCTGCTTAGTGCAGCCTGCGCCAAAATGCTCGGCGCAGAAAAGATCTTCATGGTTGATCATAATCAATATCGACTGCAATATGCCGCAGAAGCGTATGGTGCCATTCCTGTCGATTTTGAAGCGGTCAATGCTGCCGAATATATTATCCAGCATACCGACAATTATCGTGGTGTTGATGCCGTGATTGATGCGATTGGATTTGAGGCAAAGGGAAGTGTGATTGAAACGCTGTTGACCAATCTAAAACTGGAAGGTTCCAGTGGTGTGGTACTACGCCAATGTATTGCTGCTGTACGCCGTGGCGGTGTGGTCAGTGTACCGGGAGTATATGCAGGACCTATTCATGGCTTCTTATTTGGCGATGCCTTTGACAAAGGCCTCACTTTTAAAATGGGACAAACCCATGTCCATCATTTTTTACCTCAACTCTTAGAATTGATTGAGGACGGTAGACTTGCGCCTGAAGCGATTATTACCCACCGGATGAAGCTAGAAGATGCAGCTGAAGGTTATCGTATCTTCGATAACAGGGAACAAGAATGTCGTAAAGTCATTCTGACACCTTAACCTGATTGAGAATAGAAAACCGCTAAGTCATATTGGAGGTTTTCTATTGTCCCAAAACACTTTAAACAAAAAACAATTGGGAATAGCTTGAGCCTGCTAAAAAAAGCGTACAATTAACAATCAATAAAAAATACAGGCAGCATATTCATGTTAGTTAAAAATAAAATTGCTGTGATTTTTGGAGGAAGTGGCGCAGTGGGCCATGCAATCGCTCAGGCCTTGGCCCGAGAAGGTGCTTTTGTCTATTTGGGCGCCCGACACCAGCACAAACTGGATCAGGTTGTAGCACATATTCATAACGTAGAAGGTCGAGTAAAAACTTTTATTGTGGACGTGCTAGATGAGGAAGTGACCCAAACAGCGATAAAACAGCTGGCTGAGCTAACGGGGGGCATCGATGTTGTGATCAATGCCACCAGTTTTATGCATAACCAAGGCAAGGAACTTTCAGCACTCACCCAGCATGAATTTATGCAGGGCATCACACCTTTTCTTGCTGCACAATTTAATATTGCAAAAGCCGTGGTTCCCTATATGGGAATAAAGACGACCGGTTCAATGATGAGTATCATCGCACCCTCTGGCGCAATGGCGATTCCGGGTCATTTGGGGCATATTGTCGGTTGTGCAGGCAGCGAAGCATTTATCAAAGCGCTCGCCAGTGAACTGGGTCCAAAGAATATTCGGGTGCTTGGGGTACGTTCCCATGCCATTGCGGATGCGGCTCAGGCAGGCTCTTATACGCGCGAGTTATTTAGCTTAAAAGCACAAGCCATGGGCATCACCCTGGATGAATGGTTGAATGGTGCTGCGCAAAGTACCATGTTAAAACGATTGCCGACACTGGCTCAAATTGCCGAAACGGTGACATTTCTGGCCTCTGATCATGCCAGTGCAATGACCGCCACAATTGTCAATGTGACTGCGGGTGCGACCATAAATTCATAGCAAATGATCGATAGAATTTAAGCAATTCAACGTCATTCCTGTGCAAAACGGACGAGTCATGCTAAAAAGTGAATCCTTATAAACTCCAATATTCAGAGGAAGAATCAATATTGGGTTCTTCCTGATCAGAATATTCAATTTGATAAGTGATTAAGTGGATGATAAGCCAAAGAAATGCAACCCTAATAGGGCTTATTGCAGTGCTGTTATGGAGTTCGATTGTCGGACTAATTCGTGGTGTCAGTGAAAGTCTGGGCGCAACGGGTGGAGCAGCCATGATTTATAGTGTGGCTTCGGTGTTTTTATTATTGAGTTTCGGATTTCCCAAGCTACGCGAATTTCCGCGCGCCTACCTGTTCTGGGGCAGTTTACTGTTTGTGTCCTATGAACTTTGTCTGGCCTTATCCATTGGTTATGCCAATACCAGTCAGCAGGCCATTGAAGTCGGTATGGTGAACTACCTATGGCCAGCACTGACCATGGTCTGTGCCATCCTGTTTAATCATCAAAAATCAAATTTACTGATTGTTCCTGGTTTTGTCCTTGCCCTTATTGGAATCTGCTGGGTACTTGGAGGTGATCAGGGGCTTGATTTCGCCAGTATCACAGCCAATATTCAAGATAATCCGTTAAGCTATGGTCTGGCTTTTATGGGTGCGTTAATCTGGGCTGCATATTGTACTGTCACCGCCAGAATTGCCAATGGTAACAATGGTGTTACGCTATTCTTTATGCTCACGGCAACAGCATTATGGGTCAAATATGTGCTTACGGGTGCCGAACCGATGCAATTTGATCTACATACCCTGATTTATCTTGTCCTCGCTGCTGCTGCAATGGGCTTTGGCTATGCCGCATGGAACGTCGGGATTCTACATGGCAATGTCACATTGCTTGCGGGTGCGTCTTACTTTATTCCCGTATTTTCAGCGGCACTGGCAGCCCTTGTTTTACAAACCGCTCTTTCCTTGTCGTTCTGGCAAGGTGCAGCCATGGTCTGTATCGGTTCCGTGCTGTGCTGGGTAGCAACACGGCCAAAGCATTCAGCTTAATTGCCGAAAACACATGATTTAAGTTGAAAGACTTATGCAGTTTATCCTGCTACCCACAGTGAAGTGTAGATAGAGCAGAACAGGTATGTGCTTTGCAATAAGTGACTAAGTTCTGCTCTATCTACGTCTTTTCATCAGATGAATCTGTATAAAAACGATTTGCGCTCAAGCGCTGCATTAAGAAGAAATAAAATAATATTTGTATCGACTTCCGTCTTTAGCCCGAATCAAACCGCAATTAAAAAATCAATTTGTCGCCAAAGGTGATAGGTGTGTCGTGTTAAGTAAAGTCGACGCTCTCCTGAGTATTGTATTTTTGAGTCATGTTGCTTCGGCACTGAATAAAAATACAAGATGGATAGAAAAATGACGTTGAATAAAGCGATACGGTTCTATGGAACAGGCACACCCGAAGTAATGCGCTATGAGGACATCGAAGTCGGTGCACCTGCGGTGGGTCAAGTACGCCTACGCCACGTAGCAGTGGGCCTCAATTATGCTGATACCTATTTCCGCGATGGCACTTATCCGATTCCCTTGCCGAATGGCATTGGTGTCGAAGCATCCGGCATTATCGAAGCAGTGGGTGACGGCGTAACCGATTTTGTGGTGGGCGATCGCGTCACCTATACCGGGTTTCTGAATACGCTTGGCGCTTATAGCACCGAACGGCTTATTGCTGCTGATGCCTTAATCAAACTCCCTGACGATATTTCCTGTGAAACTGCGGCTGCAATGACCATGCGTGGTTTAACCGCAGCCTACCTGATGCGTCGGATATATGACTTTAAAGCTGGTGATTGCATTTTATTACATGCAGCCGCAGGTGGTGTGGGGCTAATCGTTTCGCAGTGGGCCAAACTGTTGGGCTTAACCGTGATCGGAACCACCTCTACGGATGAAAAAGCAGCCGTGGCACGTGCCTATGGTTGTGATCATGTGATTAATTATAGCCATGAAAATGTGGCTGAGCGGGTGCGTGAGTTGACCGAGGGCATCGGGGTCAATGTGGTCTTCGATAGTGTGGGCAAAAATACCTTTATGGCCTCATTAGACTCCCTCAAACGCCGGGGCTTGTTGGTTTGCGTGGGTACAGCATCAGGGCCAATTCCTGACTTTAATCCTGTGTTACTGGCAATGAAAGGTTCATTGTTTATCACTCGTCCTGCTTTGGCCGATTACATTGCAGATCCAGAAGAAAAAAGAGCCTTGGCCAAGGAGCTGTTTGATCATGTCAGCAGCGGTCGCATCAAGATCGAGATTAACCATCGCTATGCGCTTGAGGATGCCGTACAAGCACATCGTGATCTGGAAGCACGCAAAACCATAGGCTCATCCATTTTTGTAATTTGAAGGGATTTCTGATGCAAATTGAACAGTTGACTTGCAATATTGGTGCAGAACTACGTGGTGTCCACTTAGCCGATGCGATTCATGATGATGGATTATTCACTGAGATCCGGACACAATTGCTGAAACATCGGGTAGTGTTCTTGCGTAACCAGCAGATGACACGGGCTGAACATGTGGCTTTTGCCGAGCGCTTTGGGGCATTGGAGGATCATCCTGCGGTGGGTAGTCATCCTGATCACCCGGGTTTGGTACAAATTTACAAGCATCCTGACAGTCCGATTGATCGGTATGAAAATGCATGGCATAGCGATGCCAGCTGGCGCAAAATCCCACCGATGGGCTGTGTATTACGGTGTGTGGAATGCCCACCCGTTGGCGGCGATACCATGTGGACCAATATGGTCATGGCCTATGAAAATCTGCCTGACGATATTAAGGAAAAAATCGCACATTTACGTGCCTATCACAGTATCGAAGCCAGTTTTGGGGCTGCCATGCCTATCGAAAAACGTCTGGCATTAAAGGCACAGTTTCCCGACGCCGAGCATCCTGTGGTACGAACGCATCCTGAGACAGGCGAGAAAATTCTCTACGTCAATGCATTCACCACCCATTTTAGTAACTACCACACTAAAGATCGCGTGCGTTTTGGGCAGGATGCCAATCCGGGCGCTGGAGATTTACTCCGTTACTTAATTACTCAGGCAGCAATTCCTGAATATCAGGTGCGCTGGAGTTGGGAGCCGAATAGCATCGCCATTTGGGATAATCGTAGTACCCAACATTATGCCGTGATGGATTACCCGCCGTGTCATCGCAAAATGGAACGGGCAGGTATCGTCGGTGATGCAACCTATTAAATTTTAGATCCAAACTTTTTAATTCAATACCGTTTTATAAAATACCAACAGGAGATGCACATGCAATTCTTTGACGATTCTTTGCACCCGGAAAATATGGAAAAAGTGGTCATTACCGTTGCGCCATATGGCCCCGAGTGGATGCCAGAGGACTTTCCGGAAGATATTCCGGTGACCATGGATGAGCAGATCCAGAAAGCGGTGGAATGCTATGAGGCAGGCGCTACAGTGCTGCATTTGCATGTACGCGAACTGGACGGTAAAGGTTCCAAACGGTTGTCCAAGTTTAATGAACTTATTGCCGGAGTACGCGAAGCTGTTCCCGATATGATTATTCAAGTAGGTGGCTCGATCTCCTTTGCACCTGAAAGTGAAGGTGAGGCGGCTTTATGGTTGAGTGACGATACCCGTCATATGCTGGCTGAATTAACACCAAAACCAGATCAGGTCACGGTCGCAATTAACACCACGCAAATGAACATCATGGAGTTGCTCTATCCGGAATATCTGGAAGGCACATCATTGGCACATCCTGCAATTCAGGAAGCTTATGCTGAAATGACCGTTCCGGCAGGACCAGCGTGGGTAGCAGAACATTTAAAACGCCTTTGCCAAAATAATATTCAACCGCATTTCCAGCTGACCGGAATGCATGGTTTAGAGACCCTGGAACGGATGGTACGTAAAGGACTCTATATGGGGCCATTAAATTTGACCTGGATCGGCATTGGTGGCGGATTCGATGGACCCAATCCATTTAACTTCTTTAATTTTATTCACCGTGTCCCTGATGGTTGCACACTGACTTCGGAATCATTGCTTAAAAATGTATTGCCATTCAATACCATGTCGATGGCGATGGGCTTTCATGCACGGGTCGGTAATGAAGATACCATTATCGATCATCGTGGTCAGCGTTTCTCGTCGGTACAACAAATCCAGCAAACCGTACGTATTGCACATGAATTAGGCCGTGAAGTGGCAACAGGCCCAGAGGCACGAGAAATCTACCGGATTGGAGTGCAATATCAAAGTATTGAAGAAACCTTGCAGGCCAATGGAATGTCACCCAACCGTCAGCCAAAACAAAAAGGTGTACCTCAGCGCCCTTAAGCCTGAACAACAATGGATTGAACCACACAATAAATGCAGTACGCGGCAAGCCACGTACTGCAATTAAAAATAGAAATGATAACAATACAACAAGGAGGTCCCTATGGGTGCTCATCCATATACCGTACATACGGATCATGTCGATACCTCAATCGGCGTACCACGCCGTTATGCGTGGCTGGTATTTGCGCTGACATTTGGCTTGTTGATTTCAGACTATATGTCTCGGCAAGTGCTGAATGCCGTATTTCCACTGATTAAAACAGAATGGGCCCTGACCGATAGCCAACTTGGCTTATTAAGCGGCATTGTGGCCCTGATGGTGGGTATTTTAACCTTGCCCTTATCCTTGCTGGCGGACCGCTTTGGACGCGTGAAAAGCCTGGTCATTATGGCGGTGCTATGGAGTCTGGCGACCTTGGGTTGTGCTGTTGCTGAGAACTATCAGCAAATGTTTGTGGCTCGTTTTATGGTCGGTGTTGGCGAGGCTGCTTATGGCAGCGTTGGCATTGCTGTGGTGGTGGCGATTTTTCCCCGCGAAATGAGAGCCACGCTAGCCAGTGCTTTTATGGCAGGTGGGGTATTCGGCTCATTTCTCGGCATGGCACTGGGCGGTGTGATGGCTGAGCACTTTGGCTGGCGCTGGGCTTTTGGTGGCATGGCCTTGTTTGGTTTGATCTTGGCCTTGCTTTATCCCATGGTAGTGAAAGAAAAAAGAGTGGGTATCACCAGAAAAATACCTCTTAACGCCCAGAAACAGCAACAAAGCAGACAATGCTTAAGAAGTATTTATTCCAGTCGATCCGTAATCGCAACTTATATCGGCAGTGGCTTTCAACTGTTTGTTGGCGGCACGGTCATTGTCTGGATGCCGAGTTATTTAAATCGTTATTACGGTATGAATACCGATTCTGCAGGTGTGCTGGCCGCCGTGATTGTACTGTGCAGTGCGGTCGGGAGCATTCTATGCGGCATGCTCAGTGATCGCTTTGGTCAAAACAGCCCCGATCGTAAGGTTAGTTTAGCGATTGCTTACTGTATCGGGAGCTGTTTACTGCTTTCGACGGCGTTTGCATTGCCTGCTGGAAAATCTCAATTGCTGATGATTTGCATGGGAATGTTTATTGCACTGGGAACCAATGGACCATCCAGCGCAATGGTGGCCAATCTGACCCATAACAGCGTCCACAGTACCGCTTTTGCCACCTTAACCTTGGCCAATAATCTGTTGGGACTGGCACTTGGTCCTCTGGTTATCGGCAAGCTCTCCGACGTGATTGGCCTTCATCCCGCTTTTCAATTGATGCCGTTGATCAGCATTGTTGCGGCAGCCGTATTTCTCTATGCCAAAAAACACTATCAGCAAGATATTGCACGGCTGACTGATCAGGCAATTTTACCCGGTCTCGAAAGCACCCGTTCATGTAATACGGAAGAAAAATGATGATGCGTGAATTAAATATTGATGTCTTTTTTGATTTTATTTGTCCTTGGTGTCTGATCGGCAAACGTCAGTTACAGGCTGCAATTGCGCAATTGCAACAGAGTGATCCAGAGGTTGAGGTGAATGTGCACTGGCACAGTATGCAGTTGCTTCCTGAGATTCCGGTCGAGGGTGTCGATTTCAAACAGTTTTATCAAAAACGATTGGGCAGTCTGGAGGCGGTAAAACAACGGCAAACCCAAGTTCGTCAGGCTGCCAAGACGGTTGGTGTCGAACTGCATTTTGAAAAGATCCAATGGATGCCAAATACCGCCCAAGCCCATCATATGTTTCAAAACGTTTTTAAGCTGGGAACAGCACAGCAAGCCGAGCATTTACTGGAACAACTTTTTGCTGCCTATTTCGAGGCAGGTGAAAACCTTGGGGATAGCGCTGTGCTGAAAAGGATCCTCAAGCAATCTGGATATTCGGTTAATGAACAAGGTCGTGGATGGACGGAGTGCAATCCAGCGATTCAATCGACCTATACAGGGGCAAACGGCGTACCTTATTTTATTTTTGATGGTTATCTGACCTTGGCTGGTGCGCATTCGATCGATGTGCTTTATCAGGCCATGTTAGAGGCCTTGGTGGTACAGGGATAAATACAATGACTGTTCGTTTTCAGGTTCCACAAGAAAAAATCCCGGCATCAGGTGCAAGAGCCTTTCTGCAAATTGAGGGAAAGAATATTGCACTGTTTCATATCGGTACACGATTTTATGCGATTGAGGATCGCTGTCCGCATCAAGGTGCTTCTTTATTTTCTGGCAAATTAGAAGGACAAGCAATCCGTTGTTGTGCCCATGGTTTGATTTTCGATCTGGCGACAGGATATATGTTGAATTCGAAGCATTTAAAAGTGGCGGCATATCCAGTTGAAGTCGATGCAGAACAGCTATTTATCCTGATCGGTTCAGGAGAAAACAATGACTAAATTCATGGATTTTCGTCTGCGCACTCGTGAGTTGATACCAGGCTTCATTGTCAGTAGCGTTGTCGCAGCTGCAGCCTGTTTTTTATCAGAGCATTATGGTGCACCCGTGATGTTATTTGCTTTGCTCTTAGGAATGGGCTTGAACTTTCTTTCCAGTGAAAGTCAATGTAAGGCAGGCATCGAATTTACGGCACGAACAGTGTTACGTATCGGGATTGCCTTGCTGGGGATGCGGATTACGCTAGGACAAATTACCGCTTTGGGGTGGCAACCGATTGTACTGGTGATCACATTGGTGATCGTGACGATTTCGGTTTCCGTGATAACGGCTAAAATTCTGGGTTTCAAAAAACTTTTCGGAATGCTGACAGGCGGTGCAACCGCAATCTGTGGTGCATCAGCAGCCTTGGCCTTATCTGCTGCATTTCCGCAACATCCCCAAAAAGAGAAAGCCACGCTATTCACCGTGATTGGGGTTTCTGCATTGTCGACACTGGCGATGATTGTCTATCCGATGATTGCACGGTGGCTTGAACTATCACCACAGCAGGCAGGGGTATTTTTAGGGGCAACCATCCATGATGTTGCTCAAGTTGTAGGGGCAGGATATAGCATGTCGTCAGAAACAGGGGATACTGCAACCGTGGTCAAATTGATGCGGGTTGCCATGTTATTGCCTGTCATTATCTGCGCAGCCATGATTACACGTATGCAAGGTGGAGATGCGACAGGAAAACATCCACCTTTATTGCCTTGGTTCGCGGTCGGTTTTTTAATGCTTGCCTGTATCAACAGCACCGGTTGGGTTCCAAGTATGCTGCAGCAAGGGGTGAATGAATTATCGAAATGGTGTTTGGTGATTGCAATTAGTGCTTTAGGCATGAAAACACAATTGAAGGAGCTGGCTTCTGTTGGAATCAAGCCAATTTTGCTGATGCTTGGTGAAACCATTTTTCTGGTCGTGCTGGTTTTACTATTGATGCATTGGATGTTCTAGAGACTACTATCTCAGCAACATACGACTTTTGAGATCAAAGATGATTAAATCAGCTTCGATCTCAAAGTCTTATGATTAGGATTTTATAACCGTCTTATTGTTATTACGCCAAGTGGTGGGTGACATACCAAATTCACTGCTAAACCAGCGGGTAAACGAACTTGGCATCGAATAGCCTAAAATATCCGAAACTTGTCCAAGCGAATAATTCAGGTTTTTGAGATAGCGGAAAACCAGATTGCGACGCACATCATTGATCAACACACTGAAGTTGGTATGTGCTGCTTCCAGACGGCGCTGCAAGGTACGGACATTGACGCCATGGGTATGGGCGACCTGATCAATGGTGGCACGCCCCATAGGCAGAAGCAGATGAATACTTTTACGAATATCAAAAATAATCGAAGATTCACTTTCCCGATGCAATAGATCCGTTTCAAGAAAACGTTTGGCATGTGCCAGCATCGTGGTATTGGCATGGGGGTTGGTTTTATCCAGCTCCGTTGCATTGCAAACAATACCGTTAAATTCGCTGCCAAACTCAAGCGAGCAACCA
This sequence comes from Acinetobacter calcoaceticus, assembly GCF_051947995.1. Taxonomy (GTDB): domain Bacteria; phylum Pseudomonadota; class Gammaproteobacteria; order Pseudomonadales; family Moraxellaceae; genus Acinetobacter. Next base: position 333,182 of record NZ_JBLVVH010000003.1, read on the forward strand.
AACATCCGTTGGTGCATGGCCGTATCATGCGGAGCATCATGGGTAAAATGAATGCTTAACGGCTGCCATTTTTGCAATAAAGCTGCGCAGAAACGATGGGTGATGCCTAAAGCAAGTTCAATGGCTTGGCGGCTGTATTCTGTCGATGCCGTAATCACTTCTACCCGAATAATGACGGTATGACCGACTTCTTCGATATACATTTCCAGTGCATTGTTGATCAGGTTTCGATACTGCACAATGGTGGATAAACCATCACGCAAGGTGTGCTGATAACTCAACAATAAACTCAGCTCTCCAAAATCTGCGAGTTGGCGTTGTTCTGCCATATGCAAACCGAAGGATTCGCAACCACTCAATTGTGCTGACTGTTCCAGCAATGCCACGGCTTTATCGACTGGTATACGCTGCGTACTGTCTTGTAGCTGTGCAGGATAAATGCCTGCATCAGACAAAAGCTGATATGGATTCAGTTCTAATTGCTGGCTGACATCTAAATAATTTTTAAGCACAGCAGTGTGGGCAAGAGGCACCATGCTGATCTCCCAAATTTTAAAAATAACCTTCCTAGTTATGCTTTATTTATAACTAAAATACGGTGTTTCGAAAAGTACCAAGGCTTACATAAATCCATGTTGGCATGATGATTATTGTTTTTGAAGCGACTTTTTCTGCAAAGCATATTGATATATATGAGATCGTTTCAATCGCCTTGTCATCAAATGAAAAGTGGCTGTCGCGCCATGTATATCAGACGCTCTACTGTCCCTCTATGTTGAATATGACGTGATACATCCTCGTTATTTTTATTAAAAGAAGGGTTGATAGGTGTAGAGATGGAAAAAATACAAACACAAGCGACGGTTTTGATTATCCCCGGTTTGCGTGACCATGTGGCTTCGCATTGGCAAACTATTCTGGAAACACGTTTAACCAAGGTTCGTTCAGTACTACCTTTGCAAGAAGATAAGCTCAACTGTGCAAAACGTGTGGCTGCAATACAGGCTGAACTGGAAAAAATACAGGGTCCAGTGATTCTGGTGGCACACAGTGCAGGAGTACTGATGGCGGTACATTGGGCCGCACGATATCAACACGCTATTCAAGGGGCATTGCTGGTGACGCCACCTGACTTGAATGACGTTTGGCCAGAACATTATCCAGCACCCAAAACACTCAGAGAAGCAGGATGGTCGCCATTGCCCGATCAAGTGCTGCCATTTCCAAGTATTGTCGCTGCTAGTGTTAATGATCCACTAGCCCATTTTAATGCAGTGGCGGCAATGGCGAAAACCTGGGGCAGTGTATTCATCAATCTAGGTGCCGTCGGACATCTCAATCCTGCATCCGGGTTTGGTCCTTGGCCTCAGGCAGAACAGTTAATTCAGCAATTGGATGGGCAGGTTAATCAACCAAGCCTGATTGCCTAATCGATGATGTATAGATCAACTCTCCAAACCGGATTTGGCGACTTTTTTTGATTTCACATCTAAGTACAGCATGCCTTAATGCATCACCCCCCATCGCAAGGTAAGGTTTTACCCCCATTTGCTTAAAACAAAAAAAACGGCCTGAACTTATTCCATTTGACTGAATGGATCAGGCGTCAATTATTCATACATCATATCGATATGGAGATGGTATGGTTTGTCATGTTAAAGATTCAAATGTACAACTCACCACTGCTGTTTTAGCTCAGGCAGCAATGCTGTTAGGACTGCTATGTTCACTGTCAGATGCTTCAGCATCCCCTTATAAAATCAATGAAGACTGGAGTTTAGAAAGCAATACCACGATTGCTCTGGGGGCCAGCTGGAGTACCCAAGCGCCATCAGCCGCATTGTTATATAAACCCGATGCCAATCATATGGGTAAAAATGGCTTGAGTGTAGATATTAACGGTGATGATGGACGTGCCAACTTCAATCGTGGTGATACCATTTCACAAATCGTTAAAGGTTTAACCGAATTCCGTTTAAATGGGGTACAGCAAGGTGCGGTATTGAGCGCCAAATACTGGTATGACCATGCCTATGAAACTAGGGAAGGTGATTTAAAACCTTTCGATGATGCTGAGTGGCCTGGTCTGGTTAAGTTTAAGGGGATTGAACTATGGGATGCCTATCTCTGGAAAAATATCGAATTTGATTCCAGGCAGTCTCTCAACCTGAAACTGGGTAAACATCGCTTGAATTGGGGCAAATCCCAATTTTTCCAAAATGGCTTGAACTCAGTCAGCGCCTTTGATTTTGCTGCCATCAATCGACCTGCCAGTGAAGCCAAAGAACGCGTTATTCCGGTCGAGATGTTGTCTTTTGAAGCCGCGATTCAGCCTGACTTAAAATTAGAAGGATTCTATCAATTCAAGTTTAGGCCTTCTGTGGTGGATGGTTGCGGGACCTTTTTTGCGATTTCGGATTTTGTTCCGGAAAATTGTGGCCCAATTATGCTAACCGTGACACCGGGGGATAAATTAACGGAAACTGCTGCCAAGGCGCAAACCTATATTCCTCGCTCAGCCAGTCATTATGCAAAAGACAGTGGGCAATATGGTATTGCGCTAAAGCGAAATTTATCGAGCCTGAATCAAGCTGAATTGGGTGTTTATTTCGCCAATTATCATCATCGTAATGCAAACTTCGATGGGACCGCCGTGACTGCAACTGGCGTTGAGAACTTTAAAACAGCACGGTTTTTCTCTATTTATCCTGAAAATATCAAAATGTATGGTCTAAGCCTGAGTGGAAAGGTAGGCACAACGCAGCTATTTGGTGAATTAAACTACAAGCCCAATCAACCCTTACAGCTGAATGGAACTGATATTGTCTATGCTCAGGTGCTCTCCAAAGAAACTCCGCTCAAACCTGTGGGTGTTGCTGCAGAATTGGGAGAGTATTTGCAAGGTTATGTACGGCTGCCTGTCACACAATTCTCCATCGGTGCCAGTGATTCTATGACAGATATTTTAAAAGCAAATCGCTTGTCTTGGAGCGCTGAATTTGCTGTGAATCATATCGCCAATATTGGCAATCATCGTTTTGGGCGGGTTGGGGTTTTTGGCCGCAGTGAACTATCAACAGGCGCTTATGATTCGGAAACAGGAAACTTTAAGTGTACACCTTATGGCACAGCAAACCTGCCTAATGGAGCAATTGACCGTTTGAATGAACGTTATTGCAATAAAGACGGTTTTTTTAGTGAATGGTCCTATGGTTATCGCCTACGCGCGGCATTAAGTTATCAAGACCTTTTACCTGCAACAGTAATTAGCCCCAGTTTAACTTTCCGCCATGATCTATCTGGCTATAGCCAGAACTTTCAGCAAGGGCAAATGAGTCTGGCGGCGGCAATCTCAGCCAACTTTCGACAAAAATATTCGGCAGAAGTAATCTATCAAAACTTTTTTGGCTCAAATGAGTTTAGTACCATTGATGATAGAGACTTTATATCGCTTGCCTTTAAATATAGTTTTTAATTCATTTAAATAGATCATATCAGGGTTCCAACAGCACGGCTTTTGTCGCGCTGTTTGAGCCTAAGTAAAGGGCTTTAAGCCTTTGCCAGATAATTTTGCATTTCTTCTGCGGGTACCATGCCACCACCTGTTCCCCATACAATATGAGTGGCGTGCTGTAACTGCTGTTCAGTCAATTGATGTAGATTCTTATAATCTTGATACTTACTGACTAAAACTGGCCCGAGCATACCTGCAAGTGCAGACGGTTCAAGTTTCAGATTTTCGGACTGGTTGAGCATTGCGAGCAAGCGATACATGGTTTGATCATCCAGTGTATAAAAACCATCTAACAATCGTTGCATGGCACGGCCGACAAAGCCTGACGCACGTCCCACGGCGAGACCATCTGCCGCCGTAATATTATCAATCCCAATATCCTGAACCGAAATTTCATCATGTAAACCGGTGGCAACGCCCAATAACATACACGGGGAATGGGTAGGTTCGGCAAAAATACAATGGACGTGATCGCCAAACGCCATTTTCAGGCCAAAGGCTACACCACCAGGCCCGCCACCGACACCGCAAGGCAAATAAACAAAGAGGGGATGGTCCTGATCCACGCGAATCCGCTGTTGATCCAGCTGTTTCTTTAAGCGTTCACCCGCAACGGCATAGCCCAGGAACAGGGTCTTAGAATTTTCGTCATCAATAAAAAAGCAGTTCGGATTTTTTTGCGCTGCTTTCCGGCCTTCTTGCACCGCAATGCCGTAGTCTTGTTCGTACTCAATCACGGTTACGCCATGAGCACGTAACTTGTCTTTTTTCCATTGTCGTGCATCGGCTGACATATGCACCGTGACATCAAAGCCGAGCTTTGCACTCATGATGCCAATGGAGAGCCCAAGATTACCCGTTGAGCCTACCGCGATGCTGTATTGACTAAAAAAGACTCTAAATTCCGCACTATTCAGTTTGGCATAATCATCGTCAAGACTGAGTAGATTGGCTTGTAACGCGAGCTGCTCCGCGCGGAAAAGCACTTCATAAATGCCTCCACGTGCTTTAATTGATCCTGAAATAGGCAAATGGCTGTCTTTTTTCAACCAGAGTTTGCCTGCAATTTTTTGCTCGAAGTGCATTTCAAGCGATTGCTGCATCTCTGGAATGGCGCTTAGCTCCGATTCGATAATGCCATGGCTGACACGGGTTTCTGGAAATACGGCCATGAGGTAGGGTGCAAAACGTTGTAAGCGGTCACGCGCATCATCAATATCCGCTTGTGTTAACCCGACATAGGGTAAGCCTTGCTCGAGCGTAGTGAATGATGGATTAAACCAGACTGTCTCTTTCAGTTCAATCAGATCTTTCACAATCGGATAATGCTTAACAAGGTCTTGAATTTGATTCGAATCCATTCAGTTTCTCATAAAATTTGGATAATGGGTCATAGTCGTTGGCTAAAGCCATTTTATTTTTGGTTCATGATTTCAGTCAAATTCAGATTAAAACAAGAAAAAGAGCTTTAAGCGATAAAAAAATAATGAAAGTTATAAAGCATCCTCATTGTGGTTTAGTTTGCCCATAGCACGCGATATTCGTATCACTCAACCGCACATTTAGCAATGCGATACACTGGCGTCAGACTAAGCACACAGTATAAAAACCACAATCTCCATACAAAACAAATGGATAAGTAAAAAATGGAGGAGCATTATTTTTACCGACTAAAACACAAGTTAAACAATAGGGGAAGACCCCTCGATTCAAATGGTCAATGATAAACAAAGCTACAAATAAGAATGATTATTAATTTCAACTATTGAATGAAGATTAATAAATGGCTATGATGCGCAAACTTTATAAATGATAACAACTAACAAATGAAAATTGTTATTAATAATGAGGATGCGACAACATGGTCTTGGCAAAGAACAAATTAGTGCTTGCAATTGCAGCCTTGACGCCGTTTGCAGTATGGGCAGAACAGCATCAGACCGAGCAAGCAGACACAACCTTACCCACGATCGTGGTCACTGCCAGTCTGGCAGAGGAGAGCCCTGATACGGCGCCTGCTTCAATCACAGTGGTCAGTAAACAACAGATCGAACAATCCGCGGCAAATAGTCTGGCGGAAGTCTTGGGTAAAACCGTCGGGGTACAAAATTATAATGGCGGGGGCCGCGAGAAACTGACCATCCGTGGGGTACGTGAATCAAACGGGGTATATACCTTGATTCTGGTCAATGGCAAACGTATTTCTTCTACAGGTGCCTTATGGCGCGATGCCGATCTGGATATTAGCTCGATTCCATTGTCCAGTATTGAGCGGGTAGAAGTGATTCGAGGTCCAATGTCTGCGCTCTATGGTTCGGATGCGATTGGTGGTGTAATTAACATCATTACCAAAAAGCCAACGGATGAGTGGCAGGGGGCAATCAATGCTGAATATCATCTGGTCGACCGCGGTGCAGGAAAGCAGCAATATCGCTTGGGCGGCTCTGCATCTGGTGCATTGACCGACAAACTGGGTTTATCGGTTTCAGCAGAGCAATATGACCGTGATGCCTGGTTCTCACAAGGCAAACAAGCCACGCCAGCCTATTATATTGAAGGTAAGAAAACCCAGAACTTACGCTCAACCCTGAGCTATGAGCTCAATGATCAGCAAGATCTTGATCTTGACTTAGGATATAACAAGGATAAACGTCCGTATGGTCAGACCGATTATCAGTACTATCCAGCTACTGGTCGTTTAAATGAGGGCTTTGCCAGTCAGGAGATTGAACGCCATTCCGTTGGACTAACACATCGTGGTGACTGGAGCTGGGGGAAAACCACCGTTTCAGCGCAACAGGAAAATAGTGAAATTAAAGACTATGATTCAGATTTTGATGAGCCCACGCATCGTACTTTGAAAGAAAATAATACCAACTTGCGTGCCTATAGTAATTTTAATGTCAGTCTTCACGGCGTTGTTGCGGGTATTGAATACAATCATCAGGAAGTCAAAGACGACATAAGCTATCAAAACTCGGGTAAGGCTTCAGTCGGCACATCTTCGGTGTTTGTACAGGATGACATCCATATCACCGATCCGCTGACCTTATCCTTGTCTGGCCGTTATGATGATCATGAGGTATTTGGTCACCATTTCAGTCCAAAAGCCTATCTGGTTTATCAGTTACCGTATGATATTGTCGTTAAGGGCGGTTATGGGCAAGCCTTTAAGGCGCCGTCTCTGGCACAAATGACCAAAGATTATGGCATTGTCAGTTGTGGAGGAGGGTGTACCTTATGGGGGAATCCAAACCTCGAGCCAGAAACCAGCGACAACTATGAAATGAGTGCATCCATCCGTAAATCAAGCTGGAACGGTAGTGTCACCGTATTCCAGAATGAAATTAAGGATATGATTAGTCGGGATATTCGCTATAGCGTTGATCCGAACGGTGAATCCAGCCCCACGGGCGCTGCTTGGGTCAATTTAGGGCGGGTCAAAATCAAAGGGATAGAGCTAGCAGCACAGGCTGATTTATTGCCTATGCTTTCTGTCGATGCCAATACTACTTATCTTGATGCTAAAAACAGTGAAACACATAAACGCCTGGATGAACGTCCACGTCTGCAAGCCAATACCAATCTTAATTTAAAACCGCTTGAATGGTTAACTCTAACTGCGGGTGCAAGTTATATCGGTGATCAGGTCATTAACCAGAAAAAATTACCTGATTATACCTTGGTCAATCTTGGTCTCTCAGCCAAAGTAGATCCCGCAGTGACTGTACGAGCAGGCATCCGTAACCTGACCGATGTCGATTTGGAAGAAAAAGGCAAAAATGCGGGAATTAAATTCAATGAAAAAGAACTGGGACGTAATTATTATGTTGGTGTGACCTATACCTTCTGATTTTGAATATTGACCGCAACTAGATGCCTTGAGAAATCATTTTCAAGGCATTCTTTACTTCAATTTTTAAACATTTACTTAATTCCAAGTTATTTATTTTTATAAAAATATTGTTGTTATTATTTTAATTGACAGGTTTTTTTATGTACGCAAAATTATTAATCAATAAAGGCTTAACGCCAACCGTTGCCCGAGTTTCTGTACTCGAAGTCCTTGCGCAACATAACGGTCTTACCGCAGATGATATCTATATGATTGCCAATAAACAGAGTGGTCTCAAAATAGGCACCATTTACAGAGTCCTGTCCGATCTGGAAAAGCATCACCTGATTCAAAGAATCCTGTTTGGTCGCAATAAAAGTATCTATAAGCTACTTAAACATAGAATTAATTGTAATGTGCGAGAAACCTTTAACGGGAATATGCATCCCTACAGTAATCCTGAAATCAACACTTTGCTTGAACAAATCATGGACAAACTTGGAGATGAGTTTTCAACGGCAGAACTGATTTTATATAAATAAGGCCTTTGGATCATTAGTTAAATTCAATTTGTCGGCTAAATATGAAAAAGTCGTAGATAGATGGAAAATATGCTTGTCCAATCGAAAGAAATTGTGAATACTCGTGCCGCAAATTCGGACTGTAAAATTAATTTTTAGGACTCGGCAAATACTGTGAAAACCTTTCCATTTTCTCGTCTACAAACAGCGTTACTGGCAGTTGGCTCATTTTCCTGTCTAGGACTGATTTCCACAGTGGCACAGGCCGAAACTGAAAGTGAAGCCACTCGGCTTGCCACCATTACAGTCAATGCTCAGGCCGCAGAAAATGCGTATTATCACCCAAAAGTCAATTTAACCGGTTTTAATCAACACGATCTGGCTGAAATACCTGCATCAATCAGTAACATTACGGCTGAACGTATTGCAGATCAACATGCAAAAACACTCACCGATGTGGTAAAGAATGATGCAGCAGTAGGGGACGGCTATGCACCGATTGGCTATTATCCAAACTTTGTGATGCGTGGTTTTGCCCTGAATCTGGGTTCAAGTTATTTGCTCAATGGCAATGTGATTCGCGGTGAGCAGAATGTAGCGCTTGAAAATAAACAACAGGTCGAAATCCTGAAAGGAATCAGTGCGATTCAAAGTGGCATGTCAACACCCGGTGGTGTGGTCAATTACGTCACTAAACGGCCTAAAGATATACGGTCAGTGACCGTGGGTGTCGATAGTGAAGGTGGCTATCGTATCGCAACAGATCTGGGTGGACTATTGGGTGAGCAGCAACAATTGGGTTACCGGATTAATCTGGCCAGTGAAGAAATTCATCCGTATGTTGAACATGCCAATGGACGTCGTTTATTTGGCTCCGTCGCTTTAGACTGGAACATCTCTGATCGTTCCAAGCTCGAATTTGATCTTGAATCACAGCATCAGCGTCAGCGTTCTGTACCAGGTTATCAATTATTGGGTGGCAACGCCGTACCCGATGGTGTGAAATGGGATCGTTTACTGGGTTATCAAAGCTGGAGTAAACCTATAAGCAGTGACAGCTTAAATACCGGATTAAAATATACTTATCAGATCAATGATAGCTGGACGTCGCATTTAAGTGCTTCGCAAAGTCGTGTGGTGGTCGATGATTATTCATCCTTTGCCTGGGGGTGTTATAGTGAAACTTGTCAGACGCAAGGTAATACTTTTGATCCGAATGGTAATTACGATATTTATGACTTCCGTAACCCGGATGACAGCTATCTGACTAATCAGTTTAAGGCAGGCATAAACGGTAAATTTAAGACTGGTGCATGGCTACACAACCTCAGTGCAGAATTGTCACACACAGCTAAACGTCATTCGCAATATGATCCAATAAATGAAATGGTGGGTTCAGGCAATATTTATCAGGATAGCCTAGCGTATCAACCCACTGATAAGCGTTTGGGTAATCACTATAAATCCTTACAAAGCCAGCAAACCGCATTAACGATGATTGACCAGATCGATTTCAATGCAGCGTGGTCAGTTTTAGCGGGTGGAAAACTGCTACATTTAGATGAAAATGCTTATCAAACAAATGGTTCCCGCATTCGGGAGACCGATTTTAATCGTTTTTTACCACAAGTTGCAGTGATGTATCAGCCTTGGGAACGCACGCATTTATATGCGTCTTATGCCAAAGGTTTAAGCGATGGTGGTCAAGCGCCATGGTTTGCCGACAATGCCTCTGTAACGCTAGCGCCAATCCATTCAGCTCAATATGAACTGGGTATTAAACAACAATGGCAGGATTTACTTTTTACCGCAGCAATATTTGATTTAAAACAGGACAATCAATATACCAATGCAGCCAATAACTATGTGGCTGAAGGTGAACAGCACAACCTGGGATTAGAACTCGGCTTACAAGGCCGTTTAAGTGACAATCTGGATATTACCTCAAGTCTGGCATTGACACGTTCACGACTCACAGATGTTCAAGTAGCTGAATATAAAGGACATCAGACTCAAAATGTACCAAATGTACGTTTTGCCAGCCACTTATCGTATCAAGTGCCACAAATTGATGGATTACGTTTATTGGCAGGTATGCAGTACAGCAGCAGTAAATATGCCAATAAAACCGGTACAGTGAAGGTTTCAGGTTATAACGTATTTGATGCTGGCGCAGCGTATAATTTTCATGCCTATGGTTATGACAATACACTGAGATTGAATGTAGACAATATATTCAATAAAAAATACTGGCGCGATGTCGGCAATTTTCTTGGGGATGATTATTTATTCCTAGGTGAGCCACGTACAGCACAGCTGTCATGGACTGTTAATTTTTAACTTGAGATAGAAAAAACTGAAAAGATACATCACGGCGTAAACTCTAAGTCATTTAAGTTTACGCTGTTTTATTTAGATGCGTATAAGAACATTAGAAGCTGCAAAACTAGTTTTTGGTGAGGAACAAGTCGTGGTCTTAATAAATTAATATTATTTCGCATAATGTATATTATGTTAAATATAATATCTAAAGACTCTAGCCTGAATTGTTTGTAGCTACAGCTCAGCAACATGAATCTCTACGATCATAATTCACGTTGCTGAGCTCGAGTTCTCATTCCATAAAAACAAAGGCCTAGATTAGATTAAGACACTAAATCAAATGGCAGAGGTCTTTTCAAGTCGGCTGACTTGAGTCTCCCAAGTGAATGTCTCCTGCTATTTCAGTACACATCAATAGAAAGATAAGCTGTAATTTTCTATGTAAATGACGCTTAAATACTAACCCTCTCATTTTTCAACGAGCTCAGGTTATAATGATGGTCTCCCCAAATATAGTTGATCTATTATGAATGCCTCCAGTGACCCTCTACATGGCAAAAAACTTGCTGACATTTTGGATGAGTTATTGGATTATTACGGTGGCTTTGAAGGTTTAAGTCGCAAAATTGAAATTAGATGTTTTTGTATAGATCCAAGTGTTAAGTCATCGTTACGATTTTTACGTACCACACATATTCAGGATTACACATCGTTCTTATCTGCGTAACTTGAGCTTGTTTAAATGAAATACAATCCTATCATCCTATGGGCTTAGTATGAAAAATAATACCTAAAAATCTTTCTATACCTTTGATATAGCCCATTTAATTTAAACCTGTTTCGCTTGTTTTTTAGGATATCCCTTTTTTAACTTGATTCGATTACGGATCAAGCCTATAGATTTTCTACTGCCTTTAAGGAAAATTTATCGTTTGCTCAGCACACTGTTGAACTTTAATATTATTTTAAAAGTTAGTTAATTCTTTCATATTCCTAATGACATGAAGAGGTAAAAATCATGACTGAGAAAGTCGCTATTGTTACGGCTGCAGGAAGTGGTATGGGCGCAGCTGTTGCAAAAAAACTAGCAGCAGATGGATACAAAGTTGCAATTTTATCTTCATCAGGCAAAGGTGAAATTCTCGCGAATCAACTGAATGGCTTGGGTATTACTGGATCTAATCAATCAATAGAAGATATTCAACGCCTGATTAATGAAACACTGGATCGTTGGGGGCGTATCGATGTTTTAGTCAACAGTGCTGGGCATGGCCCACGCAAAGGAATTTTAGAATTAACAGATCAAGATTGGCATGATGGTATAGATACTTATTTTCTCAATGCTGTACGCCCTACCCGTTTAGTGATTCCGATCATGCAACAACAAAAACACGGCGTGATTGTAAATATTTCCAGTGCATGGACATTTGAGCCTAGTTCACTCTTTCCAACATCTGCCGTTGCCCGTTCTGGATTAGCAGCTTTTACGAAGATTTGTGCAGACACATATGCTGTTGATAATATTCGTATTAACAATGTTTTACCTGGATGGATTGATAGCCTGCCAAAAACAGATGAACGCGCTGACAGTGTTCCAATGAAACGATATGGTTCAACAGAAGAGATTGCCGCTACAGTTGCTTTTCTTGCATCTGATGGTGCAGCTTATATCACAGGACAAAATATCCGAGTAGATGGCGGCTTAACTCGCTCTGTATAGTGACTTTAAAAAAAATTGGAAGGGATAAATTACTTTCATATTATCCCTTTAAAATTAAAAGATATCTCATCATACTGATAAGTATAAGTTTTCTATTTTTGCTCAGTCCCTAAATATTCTATACACCACTGCCAAACTTTATCGACTGTGCTATTCGAATGTGAGATTTTTTTTCTGACCAGATAATAACTGGGCTCGACTGTTTTTATTTCTGAAATTACTTGTACGAGTTTTCCTGACTTAATATCAGCATCCACAAATGCTCGACATGCTAAAGCAACACCTTGCCCTGTCAAAGCTGCATCTAATGCTAGCGTGGTTTGATTAAATACAGCTCCAGATAACTTCACATGAGTATTCAGAAAATTCGGCCAATGATCATGGGCATCGTGTAGCAATGGCATGCTTATCAACTGTTCAAGTTTCAGAGGAAGCGTTACATCCCTAACAAAATCAGGACTGGCTACAGCAATAAGCTCTTGATGAAACAATAATTGTGTTTCGAGATGTTCTGGAAATGATTTTTGGGTGAGCCTTATCGCGATATCAACTTGATCACGATCAAAGTCGGATACAGCCTCGGTTGCAAGTGTACATAAATTGATATCCGGTAGTACATCATGTAAATCACCTAATCGAGGAATCAATATTTTAGTCGCAAACGTTGGTGTCACACTTATAGTGACACGATCAGGCTGGTCTAATAATGATTCTGTTGATTCAGTAAGAATATCGAAGGCTCGAGTTATATCGACCAGATACTTTGTTCCTTCCGGAGTCAAAGACAGTCCCCGAGGAAGTCGCTGAAATAGAGTAACCTTTAGATGATCTTCCAATGCTCGAACTTGCTGAGCAATCGCACCTTGAGTAACCCCCAATTCATCAGCAGCAGCGCGAAAACTTAACTTTCTCCCCGCTGTTTCAAACGCACGTAAGGCATTTAAAGATGGAAGTTTTCGACGAGATACCATAAATACATAAGAAAGTAGTTTTTCTACACTTTAATTTTTTAGCTCATCCTATACAAGCCATTAAATTATTTTTAACAAACAAGAGAGTTCTTAATTCCTTCGTTATAACTCCAATAAAAGTGGTGATCCCCTTCTTGTAATCTCATAGTCTTCGTATAGAAAAATCCTCTACCTTCTACCCGACAAATTTATAAACTAAGGTTGATAAGAGAGGTGGCTTAGCCATCTCTATACGATCTTAACCACTTGTTATAACCTAAATGGAAGTTAAAGCACTTTATTTACTTCCCGATAGAACCTAGGCGTCACATTGGTCCAGCGTTTAAATGCACGTGAAAAATGAGAAATATCAGCATAGCCCAAACGATCTGCCACCTCTTGAATGGAAAGCTTTGAGTGTTTTAGTAAATACTCGGCATGCTCTCTACGCACTTCAGCCAATAGCATCTGAAACGTTGTTTGCTGCTGCCCCAATTGCCGTTGTAATGATCTTTCTGAGATATGCAGTTTCCCTGCAACTTGTTTGATCGATAAAAAGCCCTCATGTTCATCATAAATCATGGCTTTAATGACAGCATCCAGACGATCCTTATCCATCCTATTTTGTGCCAGTTTCTGTGCATCCTGCAGGCACTGTTGTCTGCTTAAACGTGCAAGCATGGCATCTGCATTTTTGAGGGGTAAATATAAGTATTCTTGCTTAAAAGTCAGGCAATCCGCTTCAGCAGAGAACGCCACGTTTAAGTTCTTGTCCGGATGGATTCTTTTATAAAAATCAGGCTGGTCTTGCTGAAATTTATAATCAATTTCCAGATTAACTTGAGCCAGATTTTGCAGAATTTGTCCAAATCCAAATATCAGAAAACAAGTGGCATGTTGATTTAATCGCTCCTGAGATAAAGGCTGAGCAAAATATAAATGCACCCTCTCACCGTCAATCCTAAGCCGAGGTTTAAAAACGGCACAATGTAAACCAATAAATTGCTCTAAAATCTCGATCGCATCTCCTAAGGTATGTGCTGTGGTCGCCGCTATTCCTACATTGCCATAGCAAGACACCCGCATGTCTCGGGCAAGATATAAACTGATTGCAGGTTCCCTAGTTAATGTCGCTGCTTTCTCTAGTAAGTAATTAAAGATATTCAGGTCAACATACCAAAATGGCGCATCCAGTTTTTGGACCTGAATGCCAGTACCAGCCAGCATTTGCTGAGGTGAAACATTCCATTTTCCTACGACATCAACCAATAAGTTGACGTAGCTTCCGGGTAATTCTGGATTCATTCTTGTTCCGTGACTTAGGGATAAATTGGCGTGAAATGGTAAATATTGGCAGCTTATGAACTATGCCAGTTTTAAGCTTTTCGGCATAGTTCATTTATCTAAAATGTGTTTATGAATGTGACTTACCAATGAATATACTGATTGTTCATGCCCATCCAGAAAACTTATCGTTTACCTCAGCCTTAAAGAATAAAGCACAGGAAACATTTGAAAAACTCGGCCATCGCGTTGAACTTTCTGACCTGTATGCCATGAATTTTAACCCTGTGGCTTCTCAAGATGATTTTGAAAGCTTAAACCAGCCTGATTACCTAAATTATGCCTTGGAACAGCGTCATGCCTTCAAGCATCAGCAATTTTCACCGGATATCCAGACCGAACTTGAAAAAGTACAACGTGCAGACCTGCTAATATTGAGCTTTCCTTTGTACTGGACTTCCGTTCCCGCCATCTTAAAGGGCTGGATTGATCGTGTATTTGTATCAGGACTATTTTATGGCGGAAAACGTTTTTACAACCACGGCGGCATGCGTGGGAAAAAAGCCATGCTGTGCTTAACGCTGGGTGGTCGTGAGCATATGTTTGGTGAAAACGCCATTCATGGGCCGATTGAACATTATCTGGCACCGATCCAGCGTGGGACATTGGCTTATGCCGGGTTTGAAGTGTTACCGCCCTTTATCGCTTATCACGTATCCTATATCAGCAACGAAGCCCGACAAAAATTGCTAATCGATTTTGAGCACTATGTGTCTCATCTCGATACGCTACAGCCGCTTGAATTTCCAATACTCGAAAATTTTGATGACAAGATGCATCCGCTTTAATTCAAAAATTCAGCTCTCCATGAACAGTCAAAGCCAGTTCCTGTCCATCAATCTGGCTGGCATTGATCAAAACCCTATCGCTTTAGATGGGGGAGTAATTTTCCCCACCTAAATTCACATGCTCCATCTTCTTTTCCTCATTCATATAACGATGAAACGTCAAGGAATCTTCATCTAGATGACACCATGCTGTCATCAGCACTGCCTAGAGTGTTGACATCTTTATTCTGGATGAAGCAGATGTTAAAAAAAATGAAACGATGGCTCTCCTACCTCGCTATTGTTCCCGTGCTATTGGCACTCACCGCCTGTAATGATTCAAATGACGATCAGGTTGCAGTGAAACCTGATAATACCAAAAAACCTGTGATGCGCTGTGCACCATAACCATAAAAACAATAAGAGGAAATCGCGTGATTAACCGCCGTCAATTTTTAGCAAACACACTTAAAACAGGTTTTGGTGCTGCCGCTTTAACCACTTTTCCGGCAAGTATTCAAAAAGCGCTAGCGATTCCGGCCAACAATAAAACTGGAACGATTCAGGACGTTGAGCATGTGGTGATCCTGATGCAGGAAAATCGCTCATTCGACCATTATTTTGGCACACTGAAAGGGGTTCGGGGCTTTGCTGATCGCCTCACCATTCCTTTGCCGAATGGTCGTACAGTTTGGCAGCAACAACGTAGTAATGGTGCACTGTTAACTCCATTCCATTTAGATGGCTCCAGCAATAATGCCCAACGTGCACCCGGCACCCACCATACTTGGGTGGATAGCCAGAAAGCATGGGACAATGGTCGTATGACCAACTGGCCAAGCTATAAAACGGACTATGCCATGGGTTATTTTAAGGAACAGGAAATTCCTTACCAATTTGCCTTGGCCAATGCGTTTACGATTTGTGATGCTTATCATTGTTCCATGCATACCGGCACAGATGCCAATCGTTCGTTCCATTTGACCGGAACCAATGGTGCAGTGCCAACCAGTACCGCATTTGTGAATAATGAATGGGACTGGATTGATGGTGATCCCAAAACGGTTGATGTCGGTTACACATGGAAAACCTATGCGGAACGTTTAGAAGAAGCGGGCATCAACTGGATTTGTTATCAAAATATGCCCGATGAATGGGGCGATAACATGTTAGGTGCATTCCGCACCTTTAGAAAAGCCAATATTGATTCTGGCTATCCGGTTTCCAGTGGTGGCGCACCCAATCGTCCTTATAACAAGGCCGCACAAAAATTGCCGTACAAAGCCTATGATGCAAACACGGATAATGCCAAAAATCCACTGTATAAAGGCATTGCCAATACCTTGCCGGGTAATACGCCTGAAGAGTTCCTGAATGCATTTAAAAATGATATTAAAACTGGCAATTTGCCGCAGGTGTCTTGGATCAATGCCCCGTCCATTTATTGTGAACATCCAGGACCTTCAAGCCCAGTACAAGGCTCCTGGTTTATTCAGGAAATCTTAGATGCGTTAACCGCCGTGCCTGAAGTGTGGAGTAAAACCGTATTCCTGATCAATTTTGATGAAAATGATGGTTATTTTGACCACGTTCCCTCTCCATCCGCACCGACATTGCAAGCGGATAACACGTATGCTGGTAAATCAACGCTAAGCCACGCCGATATGCGTCATGAATACTATGTGCATGATGCTCCACTGGGCAGTACTAGCCAGCCTGAAAAAGACAAAGGGGTGTATGGGCCGGGTCCTCGTGTTCCCCTGTTTGTGATTTCACCCTGGAGTCGTGGGGGAATTGTGAACTCTCAAGTATTTGACCATACCTCGGTATTGATGTTTCTGGAAAAACGTTTTGGTGTTAAAGAAACCAATATCAGTCCGTATCGCCGAGCCATGTGTGGTGATCTCAGTTCCGCATTTAACTTTAAAACGCCGAATGAAGATGTGTTACCCCAACTCAACGGCAAACAAACCAGAGAGCAAGCCGATCAACTCCGTGATGCACAACAGAAACTACCTAATGTACCTATTCCGAGCAATTTGCAATTGCCGATTCAGGCCAGCGGTATTCGTCGTTCTAAAGCACTGCCTTATGAATTACATACCAGTGCACGTTGCCTGAATGATGGAACGGTCAAGCTGCTATTTTCAAATACAGGCAGCCAAGGTGCGGTCTTTCATGTCTACGACACATTAAATTTAAATCGGGTTCCACGCCGTTATATTGTAGAAGCAGGCAAAAGTCTGGATGATGTTTGGAATGCACAAAAAGACAATCAAGGTCGATATGATTTGTGGGTGCTGGGACCCAATGGCTTTCATCGACATTTCAAAGGCGACCTGAATCGTAATCAGGATTTACGCATCAATCCCGAAATTCGAGTTTGCTATGATATTGCCAATGGCAATGTCTATGTCGACCTGAACAACTCGGGAGCGCAGGATATTGAACTAGTGATTAGCCCTGTGGCATATCGCACTGACCCTGCACTCAAAATCGTCTTAAAAGCAGGACAGAGCTCAACTCAACACTGGGACTTGGCTGATACCGGACACTGGTACGACTTCGCTGTAACCTGCACACAGGAAGTCAAGTTCTATCGCCGCTTTGCGGGTCGAGTCGAAACAGGTGAAGATTCGGTCAGTGACCCCGCAATGGTTTAAGACTTCCCCTCGAAGCATGACTTTTATCTCCTCGGTTGTAGGCAAAACCGAGGAGGTTCCACTTCTGGATATCCATCATTTATAAAAACTGAATACTCAACAGCCTTTAATTCTTATGCTGTAACTTATAGCACTCATCCAAAGCCAACTCATAATAGGCCAGACCTTCCTGAGCAGCCAGAAAAGCCTTTTGCTGTAGTACAGGGTCTTTATCGCATAGCCGTTTAATCAGCTCCATCGCTTCATAGGGATGCAAATCATCATAATGGGCATGCGCTCTTAACCACGCTAAAGAATGCTTGTTGATATTGACTTCCGGATGTTGAGTGTATGCCTGAATCCCCTTATACACCTGAATGGTCCAGTCGCCTGTTGCCCATTCAATCGCAAGATTGGTTGCTGCAATACTTTCGGCCAGTGTTCCCCGGAAGTTAACATCCCACAAAAAGTGATTGACTGCGTTCATGGCCACAGGTGGCTTTACTTGATTCAACATCTCAACTGTCAGACCAAAGCCCCCCGCCCAGTCCTGATACCAGTTTAAATGCCGTTCTTCCACCTTGATATTCTGGATCAGCCAGTCTCTGGTTTCAGTCACGCCATCCAGTTCAAATGACGTCGCTTTTGCCAATGATCCGGCCATATAGGACGGAAAATGGGCCACCAAAGGATAGAAATTCAATAAGGCCGAACGAAAACATTCCAGACTTAATGAACCATTGGCCATATCCCTGAATAGTGGATGTTTGCTCACTCTTTCTTTTGAAGGTAACAGGTCATCCCAGAACTGTTGCGCCCATTCGGAGTGAGGTGTGATTTCTAGTTTTGTTCCATATTGATTCATAGCAGTCATTGCGATGCATCCTATTTCGTATGACTTAATTCAATCATTGACCATGATCGATGCTTTTTTATAAATTGTAGCTCAATACCCGCAAGATACAATCGATTGCCGTTTAATTTGTAACAGCTTTTTATTTCTTGAATCTAATTTAAACTTGAATCATTATATTAGGCAATGCTTATTATTTAAAAATTAATATTTTTTTATAATCTAATACACATTCCTTTTAAATCAGTGTAACGTAGTAAAAAAATAATCCCTATTTTGACATTTATAAGAACATTTTTGGGAGTGGTGAGAGATAAGATGAAGTTGAAAGCTTCCAATATATTGGGACAAGAACAAATCGACTTGTTAATTTCTCGCGGGCTAAATTTAGTTTGGTTTCCTAAAGAATTAGAAGTGATCTATCGTGATCAGTACAGAAATGAGGCTGCGCATGAGTTCCGTTATCGCGCCCCTATTATTTTAGGTTTATATCTGTTTCTAAGCTTCGGTATCTATCAGGTACTACCGACAGACCTGCGGATCACCTGGATGGCAACCTATGGCTGGGTTGGGATCATTATTACCTTGGCATGGATGCTGTCTTTCCTGCCCATGATGAATAAATGGTTTGATCACTATGTCTGTATCGGTTCCATGGGCGCCGTGGCTATTTCATTTACGATCATTAACGTACTCGAGCAAGGGCAAAACAACGTTCTGTTCCATGCCGCCATGATGTATGCCGTGGTGATCATCTACGGTTTCGTCGGAATGCGTTTCTATACGGCAATTATTGCGGGCTGGGTCGGCGGTTTGATCGGGATTATTGCTAGTACATGGCTCAGTGGTGCCATCGACTGGACCTTCCTGAACCGTACCTATACCTTCAGTAGTTTTCTGGGTATGGCGCTTGCCTATGCAACTGATCGGCAACACCGTGAAAACTATCTGCAAAACTGCATGATCGAACTCAACCGTTTAGAACTGATGCGACAGGCGCAGCAGCTTTCGATTCTGTCTCAACAGGATGCCTTAACTGGTCTGGCCAATCGCCGCTATCTTGATGAGGTGCTGGAGAATGAATGGAAACGTGCCACGCGCCACAGCATGCCAATCACCATCATGATGATCGATATCGATTTCTTTAAGCTCTATAACGATACTCTGGGGCATATCCAAGGTGATCAGTGTTTACGGCGCATTGCAATCATGCTCGGCTCTATCGCCTCACGCAGTGGTGATCTGGCAGCGCGTTATGGTGGAGAAGAGTTCCTGCTACTCTTTGCCATGACTGATCGCGAGCAGGCACTGGTACAGGTTAAGCGGTTGATGGAAATCATCAATAATATCGGGATTGCCCATCCCAAAAGTCAGGTTTCCAAATATGTGACCATCAGTGTTGGTGTTGCCACCATGATGCCGAAAATTGGAGATAGTCTGTCAGAATTTATTGCACAAGCGGATCATGCGTTATATATCGCGAAAAGTAATGGTCGCAATCAATATCATATTGCGTCAACAAATAATATAATTTCTGAAACTTTATAATGGATATATATTATTAAATACAGGTTAAATTACTTTAATTTTAAACTGAATGATAATGAGACTTAAGCCACACATATAATAAATTATTTGTGTGGCTTAATCTTTTTATATTAGGGTTCGATTGGTTTAAATGGAGCAACTACATCGGCATTTTGAGCTCGATGTCTTAAAAAATGATCCATTAATACAATCGCCAGCATCGCTTCAGCAATCGGCGTTGCACGTACACCCACACACGGATCATGACGACCTTTGGTCAATACATCCGTATTTTCACGATCAATGGTAATGGTCTTTCCTGGCGTGGTAATACTTGCAGTCGGTTTTAATGCAATCGCAACACGGATAGTCTGTCCACTGGAAATTCCCCCCAAGATACCGCCAGCATGATTGGCAAGGAAACCGTCTGTCGTCAGCTCATCACGGGTTTCATGACCAAACTGCCCGGCAACTGCAAAGCCGTCGCCAATCTCAACGCCTTTAACCGCATTGATACTCATCATGGCATGGGCAATATCTGCATCTAAACGATCAAATACAGGTTCGCCCCAACCCACAGGTACTTTTTCAGCCACGATTTCAAGTTTGGCACCACAACTGGTGCCTTGCTCACGTAAAGCGGTTACCAGCTGTTCAAAACGCGGAACGGCATCTACATCACCACAGAAGAACGGATTATTCGGAACTTCTGCCCAATCCAGTTTTTCTGCAACTTCATTACCAATTTGTGTGACATGTCCACGAATATCAATACCAAACTTTTCAGCAAGATATTTCTTGGCAATCGCACCCGCAGCAACACGCATTGCAGTTTCACGCGCACTTGAACGACCACCGCCACGATAGTCACGGAAGCCGTATTTTTGCGTATAGGTATAGTCCGCATGGCCCGGACGGAATGTTTGGGCAATATTGCCGTAGTCTTTGGATTTCTGATCGGTGTTCCGGATCAACAAACCGATCGATGTGCCTGTGGTTTTACCTTCAAACACACCCGAGATAATCTCAACCTGATCCGGTTCTTTTCGTTGCGTCGCAAACTTTGATGTTCCCGGTTTACGGCGATCAAGATCTTTTTGCAAATCGGCTTCACAAAGCTCAAGACCAGGTGGCACCCCATCGACAATTGCCATCAAGCCAACACCATGTGACTCACCACAGGTTGTTACTCGAAACAGTTGCCCAATACTATTCCCTGCCATGTTTTATCGCCTCTTAATTTTGAATGGATTGCTGAAATAATTCTTTATAACGACGGCATTGTTCAGCAGTTAAAGCAAAAATACCAGAACCACCTTTCTGGAAAGTCAGCCAATGGAAGTCAACGGTGTTGAAGTTCTGGCGCATTGCCCATTCAGAATTACCCACTTCAATCACAATCAAGCCATCTTCCGTTAGATAATCAGCCGCCTGAGCAAGCATTTTACGAACCAGATCCAGACCATCCTGACCCGCAGCAAGCGCGAGTTCAGGCTCATGCAAGAACTCTTCCGGCAAATCCGCCATATCTTCGGCATCGACATATGGAGGATTGCTCACGATCAGGTCGTATTGATTTTCAGCAGGAATTTTCGAGAATAAATCTGATTCAAGCAAAGCCACCTGATATTGCTTATCATGATGCTCTGTATTAATTGAAGCCACTTCCAACGCTTCTTTGGAGATATCCGTTGCATCAACTTCGGCATCCGGATAAGCATAAGCCAAGGCAATCGCGATACAACCTGAACCCGTACACATATCCAGAATACGTTGCGGTGTTTTTGGATTTTTACTTTCTGGTAAGTTGTTTAACGCTTCCAGCATACGACCATTCTCATCGAGGCAGTATGGTGCAAAACGCTGTTCAATCAACTCGGCAATTGGTGAACGTGGAATCAGCACGCGTTCATCGACATAAAATGGCTTATTGAAGAAATACGCCAGATTTAATAAATATGAGGTTGGAATACGGTCATTGATACGACGTTCCAATAAGCTCAGGAATTCCGCTTTTTCACTTGGCAGTAACTTCGCATCAAGAATCTCAGCATCCGCTTTCCACTCAAGTGACAATGTTTGTAGTACCAATGCAGCACTCTCGGCAAAATAGTCCTGAGTCCCTTGACCTAAGTGTGCGTCATATTGACGCATTGCGGTTACCCCAAAACGGATAAAATCTCGAATGGTTACTAGGTTTTCAGCCGCTTCTTGTAAATGTTCAGGGCTGATTGTCGGTCGCTCCACTTAGGCGTCTCCAAAAGTGCTAATTGCAAAACGCTTTATTCTAACGGGATTAAGATTGATTTAACAATAAAAAAACCGCCTCTCTACAAGAAGCGGTCTATTAACATGAGATATTCAGTCAGAACTTATAGGCCTAGCTTTTCTGCCACATAGTCCGAGTCTTTATCGCCACGACCCGAAAGGTTGACCACAATCTTGATGTTCTTATCCATTTTAGGTGCTTCACGTAAAGCCCATGCCACGGCATGTGAACTTTCCAGTGCCGGTACAATCCCTTCCACACGTGAAAGTGTCATAAATGCATCAAGACATTCTTGATCCGTCGCCGTTTCATATTGCACACGGCCCAGCTCTTTCAGGTAACTATGTTGTGGACCGACACCTGGATAATCCAGACCTGATGCAATCGAATGTACTGGCAATGGCTCGCCGTTGGCATCTTCCAGTACATAACACGCCATACCATGAATCTGCCCCGGCTTACCCAAGGTCAGCGTTGCAGAGTGCTTATCGGTATCCAGACCATCCTGAAACTCGGCCGTATGGCGAATCTCTTCATAAGCCGCATTGATCTCGTCCATCGCCTCTTTTAAGTGAGGTGGAATGAACTGACCGCCAAAATTTCCAAAGAAACCCGCCTCATTAGGCAATGCAACGCCATTTATTTGATGTTCCATGTATTTTCCTGTTCTTATAAAGTTTTGATATAAAAATTTTAACGCGATAAATAGCGTGTCATGTCTTCAATGCCTTTCAGGGTCATTGGAAACATATGATTTTCAAAAATATCTTTAATCCAGTGAATGGTCTGGGTGTAATGCCAATAGCCTTCCACTTCGGGATTCAACCATGCAGTTTTATCGAAATGCTGACGTAAACGTCTTAGCCAGACTTCACCGGCTTCATCATTCATATACTCAACCGAGCCACCGACCGACTTTAACTCATACGGCGCCATACTGGCATCACCCACCACAATCACACGATAATCACGGCCATAGGTATGGAACAGATCCCAGGTATTCATACGGGTTGCGCTACGGCGATGGTTGTCTTTCCAGACATAGTCATACAGGCAGTTATGGAAATAGAAGTATTCGAGGGTTTTAAACTCGGATTTGGCCGCACTGAACAGCTTTTCACATTCAGCAATATAAGCATCCATCGAACCGCCAACATCAAACAGCATTAACACTTTAATGCGGTTACGACGCTCAGGCACCAGTTGTACATCCAGAATGCCCTGTTTGGCGGTTTCACGGATGGTGCCATCCACATCTAGCTCTTCAGCAGCCCCTTGACGGGCAAACTTGCGTAAGCGACGCAAGGCTATTTGCATCTGGCGGGTTCCCAGCACCTGATCATCATCCAGATTCTGGTATTTACGCTGTTCCCACACTTTCACCGCCGAACGTTTACGCCCAGGCCCACCGATGCGAACACCTTCAGGATGATCACCAAAGGCGCCAAAAGGTGAAGTACCACCTGTGCCAACCATACGGTTGCCGCCCTGATGTTTCTTATGCTGTTCACGCAAACGCTCTTCCAGCATTTTCATCAGTTCTTCCAGAGAACCGGCTTTTTGTAATTCCGCACGTTGTTCAGGCGTCAGATGCTTTTCCAGCAGTTCAAGATCAAACCAGTCTTTCGGTAACTTGTGAACCTGTTTCAGCAATTCATCCAGATCAAAGGTTTCGATCCCATCAAAGTAATCTTTCATGGCTCGATCGAACTTGTCAAAGAAGCGTTCATCTTTGACTAAAACCGTTTTCGCTAACTGATAGAACTCGTCCTGATCTGCAAACACAAGACCTGAAGCTACTGCCTGATTGAGATCAATGAGCTCACGTGTCGTGACCGGTACGCCATATTTGCGTAAGGTGTAAAACAGTCGCACAAACATTGCTCAGTACTCTTAACGACGTGACATAAAGGCTAAACGTTCAAGTAATTGCACATCTTGTTCATTCTTGATCAAGGCACCATATAATGGTGGAATCGCTTTCGATTTGTCATGATTACGCAATACATCTTCCGGCATATCATCCGCCATCAACAAGCTTAACCAGTCAATCAGCTCTGAAGTTGATGGTGGCTTCTTCAAATTCGGGATTTCACGTAATTTAAAGAACACCTGCAATGCTTCACTGACCAGTGTATTGGAGATATTCGGAAAATGGACTGCAATGATGTCGCGCATGGTCGCTTCATCAGGGAATTCGATATAATGGAAGAAACAACGACGCAAGAAAGCATCTGGCAATTCCTTCTCATTATTCGAGGTAATAATGACAATCGGGCGTTGTGTGGCAGTAATGGTTTCGCCTGTCTCATAGACATAAAACGACATTTTGTCGAGTTCATGCAACAAGTCATTCGGGAACTCAATATCTGCCTTGTCAATTTCATCAATTAACAATACACAACGCTCTTCGCTAGTAAATGCTTCCCACAATTTACCCGGCTTGATATAGTTTTTAATGTCATAGACACGATCATCACCTAACTGGCTATCACGTAATCGCGACACCGCATCATACTCATACAAACCTTGCTGGGCTTTGGTGGTCGATTTGATATGCCAGGTAATCAGCTTTAAACCCAGACTGGCAGCCACTTGTTCTGCAAGCAAGGTTTTACCTGTACCCGGCTCACCTTTGACCAGCAATGGTTTTTGTAGGGCACGTGCAGCTTTCACCGCAAGTTTTAAGCTATCGGTCGCGATATATTGATCTGTACCCGCGAAGTGTTGTGTATCAGCAGACATTTAAAAACCTTATTTTTCTATATTTAACTTAGTATCTAAACTGAACGTGCAGTTTTATTTGCCGTGTATTTTGACCAGCAGAAGCCAATCAGTAACCCTGTACCAATGACGAATAAAATCAATGATAGATTCGACCAGATCAAGACATGCTCTTTCGTCAGCACACCAAAGATCAGACCAAAAATTGCAGGGGCAAGGGCTGAATTCGGACCTTCTGAAATCGTTGGCGTTGCAAGAACAGCAAAAGCCACGATCCACAGGATTCCACCGACTGGATTGGGCAGACGTGACATCAAACGATACCAGCACCACAATGCAATGAGCGTCCCTGTAACATAAACAATGATCGCGACATTTTCTTCAGGAAACTGATCCAGTACCGAGAGAATGTTCGACCAGATTGCTGTTAAAGTTTCAAGCACCGCGTAAGCCCTCTGGTTCTACCGCATTTGGATTGATGAGTCCTTCAGGCGGCATTTGAATAAAAAAGCCTTTGGTATTCAATGAATCTAAAACATGTAAAACGTTGGCACGTGCAAGTTTTCGCTCATTATGAAGTTCTAAATGCATCACAAAGGTGGCTTTGCCGAAGGCCTGTAAAACGCTTTCTGGAACACCTTCAAACGGGTTCTCTTGTTCCTTGTCATCAGGATAATTTGGACGAGCAATGTACATATACATTTCATCTTTTTTGCTCGATCTATAAATATCGCAGTGCATGTTTACTCACATCTATTAACAATCAAAGACAGCATACATGAAAATAAAAATGGATACATTAAGGATTGTTAACGCCAGAGTCGACTTTTTTCTTTCGCCACCTTAGCCTTTATTTCCATGCCGTGTCTTAGAATGCCATAATCAAACACTGATTTTTGGGTGGAACAGCCATGCAACAAAACAAATATGATGATCCTGTATTTTTTACTGAATATTCAAAAATGCCTCGTTCGGTATATGGCTTGCACGCTGCTGGTGAATGGTCCGCATTTAAAGCACACCTACCAGAGTTAAACAATAAAACCGTTTTGGACTTGGGCTGCGGCTATGGCTGGCATTGTCAATATGCTGCCGAACAAGGTGCAAGTTCTGTGACTGGGATTGATTTATCCACTAAAATGCTAGAAAAAGCACGTCAGTTAAATACAGCAAAAAATGTGGTTTACCAACATAGTTCGATTGAAAATTTTAGCGCTGAAGCAGCATCATTTGACCTGATCATCAGTTCACTGGCCTTGCATTACGTTCAAGATCTGGATGCTGTATTCGAAAAAGCTGCTCAACTGCTCGTCCCACACGGTAAACTCTATTATTCCGTCGAACACCCGGTTTTCACCTCACGTGCACAGCAAGACTGGATTTATAGTCATGAGAAACAGCCACTATATTGGCCTGTGGACCATTATTTTGAAGAAGGTCAAAGAGAAACACAGTTCCTGGGTACCCATGTGGTGAAATATCACCGCACTATCGAAACCCATGTCATGGCTTTACTCAAAGCAGGTTTTGAAATCACCGCCCTGATTGAACCACTGCCTAGCGATGCAATGATGGAAAAGATGGGCTGGCAAGATGAACGAAGACGGCCCATGATGCTGATCATCAAGGCCAAAAAAAAGAGCTAATGACTTAGCTCTTTCTCATAATTCTAACGGGCAATTTTCATTTGTGCTGCCAGATAATCAATATCTTCCCGGAGTAAGGCAATCAAGGGTTGAGTCAGCAGCTCATAACGCCAGCCCGTTAAATAACTCGGCAAGCTTTGCTCATCCCGATGGAATACCACATGCTCATAGATGGCATTCATCCATTTCTTACGCAGTAATACTTCTTTCGGGATTCCGGTCTGAAGCACGACATTAGCAATTAAAGCATCTATCTTCGGCGCAACTTCTTTTGAATTATTCTTGATCGGCCGAGCCATACGTAAAGGCCATTCATGTTCAGGCGGCAAAAATTTCAGCAAGTCCAGAATGGTTTTACCATGCTCACGTACCACATTCGGACGTATATCTTTAATCTTGGCAAGTTGGAAGGTATTCCGCGGGTTCTTTTCCACCAGATCAATCATGGTACCGTTGCGAAGAATAAAGCTACGGGGCTGATTCAATGCCTTGGTAATCTGTTCTCGCCAGATGCTCAACTGCTGCAATTGCATTAACTCACGGCGTGAATGACGGTAGTTACCAATGTCGGTATAAAGTTCTGGCAGTGGTGTTTCCGTTGCAATCTCTTTGGTGAGATTCTGACAGTCTTCCAGTACGTATTGATACAGCCCTTTCACTTTCAGGTCATTTTTCAACGTATCCGCCAGCTTGGTCAGATAAAGAACATCATTTGCCGCGTAACTCATTTGCTCTTGTGACAGCGGTCTTGCCAACCAGTCAGAACGGGTCTGGTCTTTTTCAATATCGATATTGAGACAGGTTTTTAATGCATTCTGATAACTGACTTGTAGACCATGCCCCAGAAAAGCCATTGCAATCTGGGTATCAAACACATTATTTAATGGCTTCTGATCTGCATAATGATAAATCAGGTCAATGTCTTCACCGCAGGCATGAAAGATATTTTGTTGTGCAGCAAAAATCTTTGGCCAGAAATAGGTCAGATCCAGCGCAGCGCCATCAAGTAACAGAATCTGGCCATTTAAATTAATTTGGCAAACACCAAGTTTGGGATATAAGGTATCGACCTTGATAAATTCGGTATCAAGTGCATAGACAGAACACTGTTCCATCTGGCTTAGGAGAACAGCTAAATCTTGTTGCTGCTGGATAAACTGAAACATGTGTGCTCAAGTAAAATAATATAGAACCATACGCAATAGAGCTGTCTAGGATCAGCCATTGCTTAACTAAAACAAAATACAAAAAAATTTAATTGGTATTCCACATATAAAACATGAAATTACTCCTCTCTCCCTTTCATCAAAAAACGAAAATCCTTTTCGCCAGCTCATAGTGCCACAAATCATCGCAAATAGATCTACGATAATGTTAGACAAAATGTAAAATTTAATTATTTGTTTAAATTAACAGCATGAATTTAAAATAAATATAAGAAAATGCCCAATGAGACTGTTATTTCATGCGCATACGGTTATGCACAGCCTGACTTAAGGTATGGCTATCGACATATTCCAGCTCACCACCTTGAGGTACGCCTTGTGCAATTCGGGTCATATGAATCGGTAAATGCTTGGTCGCTTCAACCAGATAATGTGCAGTTGCTTGCCCTTCTACTGTCGCATTGGTCGCCAGAATGACTTCCTGAATCTGTCCTTCGCTCAAACGCTGAATCAGGTAAGGAATCCCGATTTCTTCCGGACCAATTCCATCTAAAGGTGACAAATGTCCGCCTAGAACATGATATTTACCGCGGAAACTGCCACTTTGCTCAATCGCCATAACATCTGCTGGTGATTCAACTACACAAAGCAATTGCTCATCACGTTCTACCGAAGCACAAATATCACAGACATCATGTTCTGTTAAAGAGTGACAGATACGACATTCATGAATATGGCTGGAAGCTTCATGTAAAGCATAAGACAGTGCAAAAGCACCTTCGCGATTTTTCATTAATAAATGCAATGCCATACGCTGTGCTGATTTTGGACCAACACTCGGCAGAATACGTAATGCTTGAACCAGTTGTTCAAATCGTTCACTAAACACTAATTAACTCGATTATTTGTAGAAAAAAAGATTCCCCAAGCACCCGGATCGAGTGCTTGAGGAATACTCAATTAGAATAAGCCAGATAAACCTGGTGGTAAGCCCATACCTGAGTTGGCACCTTGAAGTTTTTCTTCTGAAATTGCTTCTGCCTGACGTGCAGCATCATTCATTGCCGCAGCAATCAAATCTTCAATCATGTCTGCTTCGTCTTGTAACAGGTCAGGACTAATTTCGATACGCTTAACGACATTA
Organism: Acinetobacter calcoaceticus; assembly: GCF_051947995.1. Taxonomy (GTDB): domain Bacteria; phylum Pseudomonadota; class Gammaproteobacteria; order Pseudomonadales; family Moraxellaceae; genus Acinetobacter. The sequence continues at coordinate 362,126 of NZ_JBLVVH010000003.1, forward strand.
CGGCACGTCATGGTTACTTTAACTAAACCACCGCCTGCTTCCGCATGAACTTCAGTATTTGCAAGCTCTTCTTTGGCTTTTTTAAGATTAGTTTCCATATCTTTTTGCATGCGCTGAGCTTGCTGCATGAGCATATTAATGTTCATAAGTTTCTCTCGTTAAATTAAATCTAAACCGCGTGATAAGTCGCGAATAATATCATCAATGTCTTCTAAACCAACAGACACACGAATTAAACCTTCTTCAATTCCTGCAGCTTGTTTAGCTTCTGCCGACATTCTACCATGTGAGGTGGTTGCTGGATGTGTAATTGTTGACTTAACGTCACCCAGATTACTGGTAATCGACAAGAAGCGCGTTTTATCGATCACCGTCCATGCGCCTTCACGTTCACCTTTCACCACAAAGGATACGACACCGCCAAAACCTTTTTGTTGTTTTTTCGCGAGTTCATGTCCCGGATGATCAGGTAAGCCTGCGTAATAGACTTTTTCCACTTTTTCGTGCTGATGTAACCATTCAGCCAGTTTCTGCGCACTCTCACAATGGGCTTTCATACGGATGCTCAGTGTTTCAAGGCCTTTCAAGAAGATCCATGCATTAAATGGACTCATAGAATTACCCAAAGTACGGATCACACCGTTTACTTCTTCAAGCAAGTCATGCTTACCGACCACTGCACCACCCAGCGCACGGCCCTGACCATCGATATATTTGGTTGCTGAGTAAAGCACTAAATCCGCACCAAACTTGATGGGCTGCTGTAAAACTGGGGTACAGAAACAGTTATCGACGGCAAATAAAGCACCATTGGCATGGGCAATATCAGCAATCGCCTGCATATCGCCCACTTGTGCCAATGGGTTCGACGGCGTTTCGATAAACAGGATACGGGTATTTGGACGAATCGCCTGTTTCCAGCCCTCAAGATCACCCAGATCAACAAAAGTCACTTCAACCGCAAATTTCGCGACATATTTTTCAAATAAGGCAATGATTGAACCAAACACGGCACGAGAACAGATGACATGATCACCCGCCTTTAAATAGGCCATACACATTGCATGGACTGCTGCCATACCGGAACTGGTCGCAACCGCACGTTCTGCACCATCCAAAACTGCTAGACGCTTTTCAAAGGCCTGAACCGTAGGATTGGTATAACGTGAATAGGTATTCCCTTCGATTTGTCCAGAAAATTTTGCAGCAGCATCAGCCGCACTGTCGCACACAAATGATGAGGTCAGAAAGATTGGCTCACTATGTTCACCTTCAGAGGTACGATCATGCCCTGTGCGAATTGCCAGTGTTTCTAGTTGGTATTCTAAATCATCGCTTGGATTCATCGTTTTGTATGCCTTATGATCATAATGTCGAAATGTGCCAATATTTTGATCGCCTAAGGTATTTAAGGTCAAGGCGTAAGATGAAATTATCGCTTAGACTTCGTGCAATCTTGACTCATGACGAGACTTTCTAAGATGAAATCGCTTGTGGAACAGCAAAAAATAAATTTTAAACATCTGGCTATGCGTGTATTCGATGCAGACAAACTGGTTTTGTCCCAATCAACGCCCTATCAAGTGATTGCCCAATTCAAACAAACCCGTGTCCGTTTCTACGCTTCAGAGAATAAGCGTTATAAGGAACCGCTGGTTTTTGTTGCACCCTTAGCGATTAATATGGATATCTATGACCTGTATCCTTACCGTTCTTTGGTCAAACATTTTCAGGATAGCGGTTTTGATGTTTATCTGATTGATTGGGGCAAACTTACTTATAAAAACTATCAGATTAACTTTCTATCTTTTATTGATAAGTTTATTCCAAAATGTATTGAAGCCATTCAACAACATGCACAATCTGAAAAAATTTCGTTACACGGCTGGAGTATGGCAGGCATTTTTGTCACGCTTTACACCGCACGTCATCAACCGAGTGCAGTGAAAAATCTTGTGGTTTTAGGCAGCCCGATCGATAGCTATGCATCAGGCTATATCGGCAAGCTCTACAAGACACTGGCATATCTCACTAACCGCAATCCAACCATTAAAGACTATATCTATAATCGCTTACCCAAACTGATGATCCACTCACCGGGCTTCCTTAACTCACTTGGCTTCAAACTGCTTGATCCTAAAGGCTGGATTGATGGCAATATCCAGTTATTGAAAAATCTGGATAATTTGAAACTGGTACAGGAAGATGCCACCCTCAGCCACTTCTTAAATAATATGATTGATTATCCAGGTGGTGTGAATCAGGACATGCTGTTCAATGTGTGGCTACAGAATCCTTTGAAGCATGGTGCAATTCGCCTCAAGAACAAAACCATTGAACTTAAAAACATTGATTGTTCACTTCTTGTCGGTGCAGGCAAAGGCGATCAACTGGTGACTTCCGAGTCTGCATTTCCTCTAACCCAGTTGACAAGCAGTCAAGATGTCACGTTTACTCTTATCCCTGGTGGGCACTTAGGTTTAATGTCCAGTCAAAACAGTTCTATTGAGTTCTGGCCAACTTTAACCACATGGTTAGCCGAACGATCGACGCAAATAAAAAGGTAAAGTATGACTCAATCTGTTGCATTCATCGGTTTAGGCGCTATGGGATATCGCATGGCAGCGCATCTTCCTAAATATTTTGAGAAAGTTCTGGTCTGGAACCGAAATTTTAGCAAGGCAGAACAACATGCAGCAGAGTATGGCACCACGGCAGTAGAACTTGCTCAGGCAGTACAGGCCGATATTATCTTTTCCTGTTTACCCACCAGCGATGACGTTGAACAGTTAATTGAAGGCGTTGCGATTAAATCAGGTTCAATCTGGATTGATTGTACCAGCGGTGTACCGGATTCAGCCCGCCGTCTGGTGGAAAAGTTAAAAGCACAAAATGTTGATTTTCTGGATGCACCTGTCAGTGGTCAAACAGTCGGTGCTGAAAATGCAACCTTGACCTTTATGGTCGGTGGCGATGTGGAGGCTTTTGAACGTGCTTATCCTGCAATGGCAGCATTAGGTAAATTGATTCAGCACGTCGGTGAACCTGGCGCCGGGTTTGCGGTAAAAGCCATTAATAATATGCTGCTTGCCGTAAATTTATGGTCAGTGACCGAAGGTTTCAGTACCTTAAAAGCGCATGGCGTGAATCTGGATGCGGCATTGAATTGTGTAAATGCATCGAGTGGCAAAAGCTTTGTGACCGAAAATATTTTCCCGCAACGCGTACTGAGCCGTGAATTCCCAGTGACGTTTGGTCTACCCTTACTGGCGAAAGATACAGGAATTGCACTGGATCTGGTTAAGGATGCCAAATTACCAGCCCCTCTACTCGCTTTAACACAGAGCCTGATTCAAACAGCAAATTTAACTGCGGAGCCAAATAGTGACTTCTCCGCAGCAGCAAAACTGTATGAATCATGGAGTAAAATTACGCTGAAATAAGAGAATCTTTAGAACCGCTCGAAAGAGCGGTTTTTTAGATAAACGTATTGCTTAATATCAAAGCAAGTCTATTAAAAAATATTGATTTAATTATAATTTCTCATATTAACTTATAATATTCTTTTGAGGGGAAAATGGTTTTTTTACCAATTGAAATAGACAATCACAAAGTCTATGCAGGATTTTGGAAACGTCTAGCCGCTGCTATTATGGACTCACTATTAATGATTCCTCTAATGTTTATCGTCCACCTTATTCAAAGTATATCGATAACCAGCTCAATGATCACATTAGTTGTTTCAAGCTTATTATTTTCTGCTTATGTCATTTACTTCCATTACCGATTTGGAGCTACTCTCGGAAAAATGGCGGTTGGTATAAAAATCACATGTCCTGATGGAACTCAGATTAACCTTAGACAAGCTTTATTAAGATCTTCCGTCGAGATCTGTCTTTCTTTGATCGCAGTTATAGCTCAACTTATTGCATTGAAATATGCTGATCCAGAAATATACTTAAATGCAGGTTTTACTGATCGAGCTAAATACATTCTTCTTTTATATCCAGCTTGGTATAGCTTGGTGAGTACCCTAAGCCAAATTTGGTGGTGGAGTGAATTTATTGTTTTACTTTTTAATAAAAGAAAACGGGCTATTCATGACTTTATGGCAGGTACAGTAGTCATAAAAAAAGCATATGCAAAATAAGAATGTGTAAGCTATTGAGTGATATTGACTTTAAAGAGTCAATAAGTGGACGAATGATAATCTGTAAATTTTAATTTTTTCATCTGCTTATGTTTAATAATCGTTGCTTTTGATAAAACCGACCTCATCCACTGATGCACAAATCACAATCTCATCACCCAGCGACCATTCTGCTGCCCTGGCTGCCATAGCAGCTGGTACAGCTTCCGATCCTGGGCCTGCGGGAACATCATAGGTGGCATGGGCATCATGGGGTAACAATACTGCATAACCTCGTGCTAAAGCAGCACGTGCTGTTGCAGCCACACACATTTCTGATAAAACACCACATATGGCGAAAGACTGAACTTTAAGCTTATCTAGAATATGCTGGAGTGATGTTCCATCAAAACCATTATCCTCACTTTTTCGTACCACGAACTCATGAGGCTGAGGAGCAAAAAATAACTCCCAACCCGCTTGATAAGGCTCATCTACAGCCTCAACTTCTCCGTCATTTTGCAAGAAGATCAAGGGAGCATTTGCAGCTCTAGCTTTAGCAATTAAAATACCAATTGAAGCAATCAATCGCTCAGATGCTGGTACGGCTTCTGCACCTGATACAAAAGCATGTTGCACATCGACGATAATTAGTGCTTCGACATTAAAGTTATTCCACGTATTATTTTTAATCATTCAATCCTTCTTACCAACACTCACAATTCACCGTCTGGTTAAAATAAAGTTATGAGCACAGTCTATAATCGCAGGCAACTTACAGCAGCGGACTCATAATTCCATGGTCTAACAGATCTCATCATTTCATATGCCGTAGACCAGATTTTGCTTGTTAATTTCCGATTACAAAAGAATGCGCCCTATTACATAACAAACTATACAAACCTTTGTTTTTTCTATATAAGAAATATTCATCCATTCAAAAATGAGCATATCAATCATGGAGTCTGTCAGACTTTTATACGTGAGTAAAATTAAGAACATTGACTCAAACTTAAAAATGAATTTGATTGAAATCCTTGATGAAGCGATAGATTTTAATTATCGCCATGATATTACAGGTGTTTTATATTATGGTCATGGCTATTTTGTGCAATGTCTGGAAGGTCCGAAAGCCATCATTGATGACCTTTTTTACAGTAAGATTGTCAAAGATGAGCGCCATATCAATTGTGAAATTCTCTATTATATTGAATGTAAAGATAAATTATTCTCTCAATGGTCTATGAAATTTTCACCAATCAATCAAAACATTACTGATTTCTTCATGAAATATCATTTAGAAGAATTTAACCCTTATCTGTTAACTGCTGAAACCGTAGAGAAATTTGTAGCTGTTCTGGCAGGTGAACCTGAGTACGATGTACAGGCTTATGTCTCTTAAATAAATCTAATTTTTCCAGTTAGATGGTATCCCTAATCAAGGATGCCATTTAACTAATAAAAACAATTTTTTACTTAACATGAATTGAAGCATTCGGTTAGAAATGTTTATATAAAGCAAAGGGGACGACCTCTTTTTCATTTTTTTAAGCTTTAGGACGACCTAAAAAACATTAATAAAGAGGTGTCTGCAATGGCTTGGGCTTATCTAATTTTAGCTGGTATTTTCGAAATCGTTTGGGCATATTCCATGAAAATGTCTGAAGGTTTTACGAAACTGACACCAAGCATCATCACCATTGTTTTTATGATTCTCAGTTTTGGTCTGCTCGCCGTAGCCATGAAATCACTGCCATTGGGTACTGCCTATACAGTATGGGTGGGAATTGGTGCCGTCGGCGCATTCCTGATTGGGATATTCTTTTTAAATGAACCGATGGGCTTGTTACGTCTTTTGGCTGCAGCTTCAATCGTGTTTGGTGTTGTATTGATGAAAATCACCACCCATTAATACTTATTCTATAAAGCCCTATTGAGGGCTTTTTTAACGACATTAAATTGCATTTTCTCAAGCTATGTTATGCTAAAAAGCCTTTTATATCTTTTAGCAGAGGTAATCCGTTGTACCGTATTCGAAAAGCAAGCTCCAATGATTTTAATGAATTAACAAAAATATGGCTGGAAGCTTCAATAAAAGCGCATCACTTTATTCCTGCGAGCTATTGGCAAAGGAATATAGACAAAATGCAAGACATCTATTTGCCGATGTCTGAGGTTTATCTCGCTGAAGATGAAAATAATATTTATGGATTTATTGCATTGCTAGACGATGCCATTGCAGCAATTTTTGTATCACCTGGCCATCAGGACAAAGGCATCGGCAGACAACTGGTAACTTACGCTCAAGAAATGAGAAACCGTCTACAATTAAACGTATATCAAGAAAATCAAAACAGTGTGAAGTTTTATCAATCCAATGGCTTTAAAATTTTAAATGAAGCGATAGATACAGCTACCAATTGCAAAGAATATGTCATGTTTTGGGAGAAATTATAGATTCACCCGCATTATTTAACTCCGATGCTGTAAAAATTGATTTTACCGCTTAAGGAAGAGTGCTCTTTCCACTTCACGGCGGCGAACCAATCCTTTGAGAATTTGACCTCCCCCTTTATTCCATACCAGAAACTGGTCTGCTGCGGCTTGGTAGTTTCCAGCATTTAAACACTTGAGCAGTGTGGAGTTGTTAAATGCATTTTGACCGATATTATAACTTAGGGAAACCAAAGCATCAAATTGATTTTGAGATAGCACTACCCGCACCGCATTATTTACACCGGCCTGAAAACGCTTTAAATCATGTTGAAAAAAAGATTTTGCCTGCTCTACAGTACAGTGATCGCCTTGTTTTACCCGAATACCATCAGGATAAACCGTTGTACCAAAACCAATGGTCCATGTCCCTGTTCCATCATCATAAGCTGCTAGTTTCAAGTCTTCGAAACTAGTGATTAAATTAATTCCCAGCGGGCTTATGCTTTTCACCGAATGATCCTGATCGACCGCCACTGCGATTAATTCATCTACATCAACAGCCGTAGCAATATTTGAATGGTTAGTTGCTGCATGCTGCCGAGGTGGAACTGTTCTAGCGCCGATCATCCTATGTAAAAAATTAAAAAACGTCTTCATGCTGCGCTCTATCGCTATCCTTCAACCATTTCAATGATGTACTCACAACTCACCCTATCATTGATAACATCCAGAGCCTGCTTTATTTATGTTACTTACTCAATGAAAAACCCGCTGAAGCGGGCTTATTCATTCTTCAACTTCAATCGGGTCACCATCTTCAGGTCGAATATGCTTTTCACCATCATCTGCAGGATCTACACTCGAACCATCTTTGGTAATACTGTTGTATAACTCATCCTCTTTTTTATCATCAATGAATTCTTCATCTTCAAAATCTAGCGCTTGATTATCATCATCAAAATTTAAAGGCTTATTTTCATCGATCATGACCTGTATCCTTTATTTAAATAGACCGTTTTATGCTTGAATAATTGATAGTGATATTCAACAGTGAACAAGCACGATTTGTGTAACCAATGCTTCAAAATGTATTGATGAGCAATAAAAAAGACGCCTAAGCGCCTGATGAATCGAAAGCTATTGTGCCTGTTGATCTTGCATGGTTTTATTGAGTTCTTATATAAACCTATAGTCACTATATCTGCTATATAAGTCTGCTCACTATGAGCCTGAGCTGTGCAGTTCAGTAAAACCTTTATCCTGACAAATAACTTCGGTTTTTTTATCTGCCTATTTCTTCATTAACACACCTAAGGAAATGTGTAATCATTCAATCTTGATTATCACATATTGCAAACCGACATATTGATCAAGTTTGGCATTCTTCAAGGTGTCATGAAATTCTACCGGAACTTCGCGCTCCGTCTCTTCAAATATCCATTTGATATTTTTAATAATTTCAAATTTACCATCGGCATCAAGTTTTACACTTGGATCAACAATCGCTTTGACCCTGATGTTCTTATTTGCCTCGATATCTCTTAATGTGATAATTGCCATATCAATCCCCTGATAAAGACCTTTTATATCACAAAAGAATAAAAATTACTGATAAATTAAATATTTATTTCACAGTCGATGCATCTGTCTTTGTCTGCGAACCAGTCCAAGCACAGTTTTACGTACCCGAATCTCGTCTTCCGAAAAAGGTAGATTTAACATTAACAACTCAATAGGCAAAGTGCTGTTCTCAATCAGAAAACAATCTTGTTCTGTGCTCCAGGCTGGAGTAGCAAGTTCAGGCTTAGGGCGGGATCTTTTCATCCCACTATTCTAGTCTATTTTGATCAATAAAAAAGCCCACTCCTGGGGAGTGAGCTTGCCCTTTATTCTTTTGCGCTGAATGAGGGTTATTGTTGTTTAGTTATAATGAAACAACAACGCGAATATAGAACAAAGTGTGACGTATATCAACAAAAATATGGAAGTAAGCCAATTATTTTAAAGTTTAACTACATAATATAAAACTTGACTCTCTAGTCGAGTGACAGGACCGCTTTATTTTTTTATTCCCCTCTTCGCTATCCAGCCAATCATTTCATGGCCTAAGCGCTATTGCATTATTTTTCTATGTGATCCGTGCAGTATCGATACTTTTCTGCTTTATTTTCAATGGCAATGGTATGAATACATGAACAGAAATAAAGTACTTTAGAATACTCAATCGTTTGCGGAACATCTACACCATAGCACTTACTATCCACTTCTCCTAATGTGGGGGCCAGAATCCATCGACCGGTGAAAAAAGAAGAACCCATTCCAGCAGCAACAATGACGAGCAGTATAAAAATAGGAAAGTTATTTCTAATATATGTCAGCATTTTTTAATTTCTTGATGAAATTGAGGGTTTAGTCGCGTTTTAATTTTAATGATTATGCCATCATTATCTCCTATGAATAGATACATAAGATTTATTTAATCCTAAAAATTAAATTTTTTTTATTTTATTTCAATCAGATAAAACAGATTCTTTTTTTATTTATCTCTACAACGTGAATGCATTGTTCCGGCAATTTTCTATAAATTAAATCACATCTACCCGACAAGTTATGACGTATTAACACTTTAAAATGCTGTAAATATGATCAGCTTGTCACCATATAAATAGGGTGAGTTCCCCCAATATGTTGCTCTCTCCCGAATTGATCTTTTAGTAAAGCACCACTTCCAGAACTCATACCGCGCAAAAAACATATTTTGTGGAGCATGATGTGATGCAAAAACAACGCTATACAACCCCTTTCGCCCAATATATGGGCAAAGATATAAATGGGTTTTACAATGTCCGTTTAGGTCCTAAAATCTATCTGCTTAAAGTTTCATTAAATTACACACCTGAATTTGATACTGAATTTTTTGGTGGCATGCAAGCCGCTCCTTTTGATTGGCATTCCGTTCTGGTCAAGGATACATCTGTCAGTGACCCTCGTCCGATTACCCCCGATGAACTAGCAATCAAATGGCTTAAAGGTAATTTGAAGAAAATTATTAATTATCAACGTGCCATAAAGCGAAATGCCAATAGCCAAACGATGCGCTATAGCAAAGAACAATGTATCGATTTTCATAATGCTCAATATAATGGTGTTTAAGCCATATCCATCTGGCAGTGTCACACCTTTATTTACGATTTATTCATTCAAGGGCTGTGGTCTCCCAGCCTTTGAGTAGAGAAATCATGTCAGATAAATGTCGTTTAAAAATATTGCATATTTAATACCCCCTCTTCTCAATATTCATTTGTTATAAAACTCAACTTTTATGAATAGATCGGGCCTTTTTTTAAAATTTATTATTCTTTTTCCAGCTTATGTTTTAGATTCTTGAGTAAGGGTAAATCAATTCTATTTTATCTATATAAGCAGATAGTTTTAGTATTTGGAAAAAGTACAATTTTTTGATTTTGTCCTGTAAACACGGTTCAGAATAAATCATCTTTCCAATGTTTAGGAGGAGAATTGTTAATATCTAAAAGCAGAGAAATTTTATAAATAGTGGTATAAAAAGAATGACATAGGAGTTAATTAAGCTGGATAGTATACAATAGAAGTCTATATAATCATTTGTTTTATATGAAATTATACATAAGTTATTGATGTAAAATGATTTTTGAAAATATAAGGATAAATTGTGGAGTAAAATTACACTCAAATAATAGAGTTTTATTGAAATTTTATTAAGAAACCTTATATTGGTATATACGTAGCGACCAATAGCTGTATGGATCTATCTTCATACAGCACTGGTTTATACCTTTTTGATTAGAGGAACACCTCATGAATAAGTTAACAGTTGCAGTTTTTGCAGGCCTAATGACCCTTACAGGTGTTAGTGTACACGCTGCAACCCCAGAACAAGAATGTAAAAAGTTACAAGATGACTATAACCTCATCTATGCATCTAAAGGATTCTGTTTTAAAGATGCTGATGCCAAGGCAAAATATGGTAACGAAAACTGTCATACCACTAAGCCAAAGTTCTCTGATAAAGAGCAACAACGTCTAGATGATATCAAGGCTCGCCAAAAAGAGCTCAACTGTAAATAAGCAGATTGTTGCGGAGTGCTCAGCGCTCCGCTTTACGCTTGATCAATTCAAACAGACCGAATTTTTACTGTTAAAGCATATACTCCCTATTTAAGGATGAATCATGGCATACGATGACCAAAATATTTTCGCACGTATCTTGCGTGGTGAATTGCCTGCAATCAAAATCTATGAAGATGATCAGGTACTCGCATTCATGGATATCATGCCTCAAGCTGATGGTCATGCTTTAGTTATTCCAAAAACACCTGCTGTCACTCTACTCGACTTGCCTGCAGAAGCAGCCGCTTATACGATTCAAGTTGTACAAAAAGTTGCACGCGCGATCGAAAAAGCATTGGATGTTGAAGGTATTGTCCTGATGCAACTTTCTGGCGCTGCAGCGGGTCAAACCGTGCCTCACGTTCATTTTCACCTGATTCCAAGTTCTGTGCATGAGCTGGGTCGCCATGCTGCACAAATGGGTGATCAGGAAAAAATTAAAGCATTCGCTGAAAAGATCAAAGCTGCTCTTTAAGCGACTGTTTTGCCTAAAACGGAGTTGTTACTCCGTTTTTTTATTTTCTAACTCTTTAAAAATAAATAAGAAATATAATTATTACCAAATATGAATCGTCATCAAACTGTCATTTTTCTTTCACTTCTCTGTCACAAAGTTTACCGATACTGCATACAAGTCAGTGAGCTGTGTAACTTTATGTACACAAGCAAGCTTATAACAGTAACTAAGGCATCGGCCATTTACAAAAAAGTGTTTTGGAGAAATCTCAATGAAAAAATTGCTTCTTGCTGCTACTGTAGCAACTTTAGCCATGAATGCAGCGCAAGCAGCACCAACATTGTATGGTAAGCTCAATGTGACTTTGGATCAAATTGATAAAAATGGCTTTAAAGACGAAAGCGTTACTAAAGTAAACTCAAATGCTTCTCGTATCGGTGTAAAAGGTGAAGAAAAACTGACTGAGAAATTATCAGCAGTTTATTTGGCAGAATGGGGTGTTTCAGCTGACGGTTCTGGTTCGGATGCAGATTGGGGTATGCGTAACCGTTTTCTAGGTCTTAAGGCTGATGGTATTGGTACCTTAAAAGTAGGTCAATTCGACTCTTACCTGAAAACTGCTGCAGGCAATAACCAAGACATTTTTAACGATCACACTGAACTTGATATGACCAAAGTTCTTGCTGGTGAAGATCGTTTAAAGAACGTAATCGGTTTTGAAACTGACAAGAAATTACTGGCTGGCCTGGCATTCAACATCATGTTCCAGCAAGGTGAAGAATCTTCAGCAGTTAAAAATGATGCGAAAGGCCAGAAAGGCAGCCGTGATGGATTTGGCGATGGTGTTTCAACATCTCTTACCTATGAAAACAAAGACTATGGTCTAGCGGCAGCTGTTGCAGGTAACTTTGGTGTTGCTTCTAAATATAATGCATATAGCGATCTAAGCGGTGACAATAGTGTTTACTCTGATGCAATCCGCGTAACAGGTTCAGTTGACTTAGCGCCAGCGGGTGTTGAAGGTCTGGTATTCGGGGGCTTGTGGCAAACTGCCAAACCGACCGATGATACTGTTGTTGCAGGCACACCTGCTGCTTCATACAAAGGCTTAAAAGAAAATGCATTTGGCGTAACTGCAGCTTATGTCATTCCTTCTACACCTGTTAAGTTAAAAGCAGAATACATCTCTGCTAAAACAGAGGTTGATGGCCGTGATGATCGTAAACAAGATCTTTATGGTATCGGTGCAGACTATCAAATCAACAAACAAGCTCGTTTCTACGGTGTTGTTGGCCAGCAAAAACGTGATTGGTTAGTGAAAGATGATAAGAAGACAACCATCGGTTTAGGTATGGAATATAACTTCTAATCTGAAGTTAATTCCTTCATCTTGAATAAAAGGGCAATCAAATGATCTGCCCTTTTATTTTTTGGACCGGACAGGCTGTTCATTAAAAAAGTTTTTTACTACTTTACGAAAATTCTGAATCACTTGCTCCTGTGTTCTACCCCGTCTAAAAATAAGCGAGAATGGCGCGCTATAACCAAACGTTGCGGGTAGTAAAACTTTTAAACGTTTTTGTTCCACCCAGTGCTGGGCAAAATGTTCAGGTAAGTAACCGATATATTGTCCGGATAAAATTAAAATAAGTTGAGCTTCCATTGAGTCAACCGTCGCAAATGAATGCTTAAATCCCTGTTTTGCTAACTCTGTATGGCTCCAATAGCCCCGGCTGACCATTTTTCCTTGTCGAATGACATCCGCAGTCAGGTTCTGTTGTCCGAACATGGGATGTTGATCACTGCAAAATAACCATTGTTGCTCTTTATGTAGAGGCTGATACATGACCCCATTCATTTTCATAAAAAAAGAACCAATTGCAACATCAAAACGGTTTTCCAGAATCCCCATTTGCAACTCATACGGCGACTGCACCTGGATTTTGATATAGATCTGCGGATATTGCTTTGAAAACTGGCTAATCATCTGATCCAGAGGAATATTCTGATCGGTTACCATAGAATCCAACATGCCGATTCGCAGCGTTCCGGTTAACTCTCCTTTAATCTGCGCCGTGTGTCGGGAAAAGTTCTCCAGTTCATGCAGGATACGTTTAGCCTCCTGTAAAAACATCTCTCCTTTTTGTGTTAATGAAAAGCCGCCTCGTCCCCGTTCACATAATTTAAAACCCACCATCTGTTCGAGCTGGGTCATATAAGTACTAATCGCAGAGGTAGATAGATTCAGCTCCTGCTGGGCATTTGCAAAGCCTTTATTCCTTACCACACTGACAAAAATCCGAATTAATTTAATATCAGAATAGGCCACGTCTTCCATCATATTTTTCCTTATTTCCTCGCCTTATTTTAAAACATCCATGATCAGATTAGTTTAGAAAAATCTGAACTAAGTTTTTTAAAAATACGATTTAACCCGGTTTGCGGGTGGTGAATAAATAAGAAAAAGGAGAAATATATGAACAAGACGTTAAATCAACCGCTCGGTGGAAATGAAATGCCTCGTTTCGGGGGGATTGCCTCAATGCTCCGTCTGCCCGTGGTAGACAATGATGCAGGTCTTGCAGACCTCGATGCAGCTTTTATCGGCATTCCTCTCGATATCGGGACCTCATTACGGTCAGGTACCCGTTTTGGCCCACGTCAAATCCGTGCTGAGTCCGTCATGATTCGTCCATATAACATGGCGACAGGTGCAGCCCCCTTTGAGTCGTTAAATGTCGCCGATCTGGGGGATGTTGCGATTAATACCTTTAATCTGGCTGAAGCCGTACGCATTATTGAAGAACATTATGATCGTATTCTGGCGCATCCGATTATCCCGCTGACACTTGGCGGCGATCATACCCTGACCTTACCGATTCTCAGATCTATCTATAAAAAGCATGGCCCTGTTGGCCTCGTTCATATTGATGCGCATGCCGATGTCAATGATGAAATGTTTGGCGAAAAAGTCGCGCATGGCACCACCTTCCGCCGTGCAGCCGAAGAAGGCTTACTCGATTGCCAGCGCGTTGTCCAGATTGGTTTACGTGCTCAAGGCTATAGTGCAGATGATTTTAACTGGAGCAGACGTCAAGGTTTTCGCGTGGTACAGGCCGAAGAATGCTGGCACAAATCACTTGCACCGTTGATGGAAGAAGTCAGACAGCAAGTCGATGGCGGGCCGGTCTATCTCTCCTTTGATATTGACGGGATTGATCCTGCATGGGCACCTGGTACAGGCACACCTGAAATTGGCGGCTTGACCACCATCCAAGCCATGGAAATTGTGCGCGGTTGCCAAGGTTTAGACCTGGTGGGTTGTGACCTGGTTGAAGTCTCTCCACCTTATGACACGACGGGCAATACCTCTCTATTAGGCGCCAATCTACTCTATGAAATGTTATGTGTTTTACCGGGAGTAAAAACACATAAATAACTGTTTCTCAAAAGGTAAGAACAAAGTAAAGGAATATTCAAGGATCTGAACGGATGAAGGTAGAACAATCAAGACGGGCTGCAGCGGCAGCTTTCATCGGTACAACTGTCGAGTTTTATGATTTCTATGTATATGCCACTGCTGCAGCACTGGTACTCGGTATCGTATTTTTTCCTCAAACTGATCCTGTGACTGGTACATTGGCTGCTTTTGCAACTTTTGCCGTAGGGTTTGTTGCACGGCCTGTTGCAGCACTCATTTTTGGGCATTTAGGCGATAAGTTTGGTCGTAAAAAAATGTTGTTATTTACAATGCTCTTAATGGGATTGGCCACGACAGGAATTGGTCTCATACCGAGTTATAACAGTATTGGCATCTGGGCACCGATACTGTTGATTGTGCTCCGGTTTCTGCAAGGTTTATCCGTCGGTGGTGAATGGGGCGGCGCAGTATTAATGGCCAGTGAGCATGCACCTGCACACAAGAAAACCTTTTTTGCTTCTTTTGCTCAAATGGGCAGCCCTGCGGGCCTGATTCTTTGCCTTCTGGTTTTTCGGGCCATTACTTCGTTAGATGAAAAGGATTTATTCGCCTGGGGATGGCGAATTCCGTTTCTGCTCAGTTTCGTTTTTATGTTGATCGGCCTTGCAATACGTTTAGGTGTTGAAGAATCTCCTGAATTTAAGCAAATGCAGGAAAAACAGGAAGTTGTAAAATTTCCCATCAAGGAGTTGCTCAAACATTACTGGCCTCAGGTACTTTTTGCAGGGCTCTCGATTACGATCGGCACAGCAGGTTTCTTTTTTACCAATACCTTTATGATTACCTATGTCACTCAATACATCGGTATCAGTCGCCCAACCATTCTGGATGCCTTATTTTGGGTAACTGTATTTGAATTTATGGCCATGCCTATCGCTGCCTGGTATGCCAGCAAAATTGGTTCGCATCGTTTTTTGTTCTGGGCGGCCATTTTATGTATCGCCGTTCCTTATCCCATGTTCATGCTGGTCAGTACCAAAAATATTTACCTGATCGTTTTAGGGATTACCCTGGCCGTGATTACGTTGTCTTCGCTCTATTCCGTTGTAGCAGGTTTTATGGCTGAAGCTTTTCCTGCACAGGTACGCTATTCCGGTATTTCCATTTCTTATCAAATGATTGCTGCACTTACCAGCGGGACAACGCCCCTGATCGGAACTTTGCTGGCACAATGTTATGCCGGTGAATGGTTACCCTTGGCACTTTTGTTCAGTTTTTTATCCTTGCTTTCTCTGATAGGTATTTGTGGCATTACACATCTCAGGAAGAAGCAATTGCGTAGCTCTTTATCGACTCAGGAACAGCAGGTTTCAAGAGATGCCGCCTAAATAATAAATTTTAGGAACAAGGAAGTTCCTTAGATAAAGCAGGAAAAACAATATGCATAAACAGAATTCTAAATCAGTTACACACATTGAAAGCTTTGGTATCGAAGAAATACCCGCATATGCCCGTACGGCGACACCATTCGACCTGTTCCGCCTGAGTTTTGGCGGTGCCAATACCTTCTCGACCTGTGTGTTAGGAAGTTTCCCGATTATGCTGGGTCTTTCATTTCAGGCCGGTTTATTCGCAATTTTATGTGGCGTTGTATTGGGCGCATGTATCTTAGCACCCATGGGAATTTTTGGTGCGCGTACCGGAACCAATAATGCCGTAGCCTCAGCTGCCCATTTTGGTGTGCATGGTAGAATTGTCGGTTCATTCCTGTCCTTACTTACCGCGATTGCATTTTTTTCACTGTCGGTCTGGAGCTCTGGTGACGCGCTGATTGGAGCCACCCAACGCTTGTTGGATCGTTCTTCTCAAAGTAACTGGCTTTATGCGCTGGTCTATAGTGGTTTTGCCTTACTGGTCCTGGTAATCTGTATCTATGGTTTTCGCTTCATGCTACTGGTAAACCGAATTGCGGTGATTGCCTCAAGCTTACTGTTCTTTTTAGGTATTTTTGCTTTTTCTCAACAATTCGATTCAGCCTATGCAGGAAAAATCCAATTGGGACAAGCTGGATTTTGGGCTGCCTTTATTGGTGCATCATTGATTGCATTTAGCAATCCCATTTCCTTTGGAACTTTTTTGGGTGGCTGGTCACGTTATATCCCTCAAGAGACTCCGTCACACAAAATCATGGTCGCAGTTTTTGCTTCTCAGCTTGCAACCCTTATTCCCTTTTTATTTGGTCTTATGACAGCCACCATTGTCGCAACTCATGCACCGATGTTTATGCAGCAGAATAATTACATTGGCGGGCTGATTCAGATTGCACCGGCCTGGTATTTTATCCCCTTATGTCTGATTGCACTGATTGGCGGCTTATCTACAGGCACCACAGCGCTCTATGGTACAGGTTTGGATATGTCGAGTATTTTTCCAAAAACACTGAGCCGTGTTAAAGCGACCATCTGTGTTGGCTTACTCTCGATCCTGTTTATTTTTATAGGCCGTTTTGCAGCGAATCTGACTCAAAGCGTCATGACTTTTGCCACGCTGATTGTGGTGTGTACCAGTCCATGGATCATCATTATGATTATCGGATTTATATCGCGTCGAGGTTATTATAAAAATGATGATTTACATGTATTTGCAACTGGTATAAAAGGCGGTGCCTATTGGTTTCATCATGGCTGGAACTGGCGTGGCATCATTGCATGGATTCCAAGTGCCCTGATTGGCTTATGCTTTGTGCATTTACCGGATCAGTTTATTGGGATCTGGGGGCATTTATTCAATGGTCTGGATCTCAGTCTACCCATTAGTATTGTACTGGCAGCACTCCTTTATACTTTACTGCTCAAACTGTTCCCTGAACCAAGCTCAGTATATGGCCCCACATTCGCGACTGGAAGTTCAGAGCAGCAATGTCATTCATCATTTATTTCAAACTAAGCCATTTTTGACTGGATATAGAAGCTGGACTCATCAACATTGAGCCAGAAAAAAGCCTGCTTAGATCAAGCAGGCTTTTTTGAAGGAAAAATTATTTCTTTAAAAAACCACTGACCAGATTCAGCACTTGCTGAATATCCTGATTGGCTTCTTGAGGGTTGGTATTGCTGCCTTGAGGCGTCAATGAATCAATCACTTGTGGTAGAACCGAAGCGATCGCACCGTAAATTGCCTGTTTAGGCGCTTGGGTTTGCTGAGCAACCTGCTCGACATCCTGATCATCAAATAAGCTTTGAATATTCTGCGCAGGAACATCTTCGGCATTTTGCTGTTGTGGATCGACCCAGCTTTGTACCTGATTGCTTAGACCGGCATTTTTCAACTTATCCAGGGCACCTTGTAAGCCACCTTGTTTTTGAATCCAGGCTAAAACCAGAGGTAATACGGCAATCAATAAAGTTTGTGCGGTATTACCACCCGCATTTGCATTGCTTTGGGTTGAACCTGACGCACCGCCCAGTTGCCCCAGCACCGAACCTAAAATACCGCCTAGGCCCCCTTGCTGATTTTGCGTATTCTGCTGTTGTCCACCCAGTTGACCGAGTACCGAACCTAAAATTCCACCTAAACCACCAGCCTGACCTGACTGTTGCTGACCACCGCCTAAAGCTTGTTTCGCTAAAATTTCAACAATATTGGTTAAATCTGTCATAACCTAAACGTTCCTTTTGGAATTATTTATCCCAAAAGCATACGCTGCTTTGAAAATACAGCACAAAGATAAATTGTTAAATTTTGCAAGGCTTTGCCGCTGATCTTTGGTCTGAAATATCAATCGGATTGAAAGTTCAGCTTTGGTCATTTACCAGCGGAATTTATCCCAGTTTTCCGGATTGGCCCAGAATTTGGAATTGAACCAGTCCGGCACATGTTTATAAGTCAAAATATTAAACTGCCACAGTGCAAAGTCACTATCATGCGTCGTCTTATCAATCAGCTGGGTAAACCCGAGCGAACGTAACAGCTTTTCATCTTCACGCTTGCTCACCACCACGATTCGCTTTGCCATCAGGTCACGTAATTTCACCAACAGCTGTACTTTTTGCGTTTCAGTCAGATATTGCATTTCTTCTGTATCAAATAATACAAAACCTAAATCATAACGTTGCGTAAATGGCAGACTTAAAAAGTCAGTTACGTTAAAATAATGCCATTGAATTGAAGCATTTTGGTCAATCTGTTGACCGATACAAAGTGCAGTATGAATGGGCTGTTCTTGAGATAAATCGTCTAGCATAGAAGTGATGACATTTTGTTCAGCCATAACTGCAACCCTTGATTGAGAAAGATGAGAGTTTATTCATGGAACTACAAGGCATTTGTCATAAAATGCATGCAGCGCTCAAAACGCATAGTGTAACTGATCAATCAACAAGCAAGGCAAATGTTGAATATAAATTTATATTAGATCGTACAGAAACTGACCTGCCATTTGTGTTAGGACAGGAAATCGAGATCGAATGGACCGGAAATATCTTTTGTACCTCGTGCGGCTCAAAAACACCGAAGTCTTATTCACAAGGACATTGTTTTAAATGTTTTAAAACCAAGGCCGAATGCGACCTGTGCATTATGAAGCCAGAAACCTGCCATTATCATTTAGGCACCTGCCGTGAAGATGAATTTGCCCATAGCGTTTGCTTTCAGCCGCATATTGTCTATTTGGCCAACTCTAGCGCCTTGAAAATCGGTATCACCCGTATCGTCAACATGCCGACTCGCTGGCTGGATCAGGGTGCAACTCAGGCGCTACCGATTTTAAAAGTCGGATCGCGCCGCCTGTCTGGTCATCTGGAAACCTTGTTTGGTACCCAGATTGCAGATAAAACCGACTGGCGTAAACTACTGAAAGGTGAAGCTGAACCCTTAAACCTGATTGAAAAACGTGATCAGATTCTGGAAGAGTTTGCACCAAAGATTCAGAGCATTCGTGAAGAGTTTAACCAGAATCTTGAATTCAATGAAAATCTGGAATTTTTGGAAAACGAAAAACAGCAGGAATTTATTTATCCAGTCGAAGCTTATCCTGAAAAGATTAAATCGCTGAATCTGGATAAAACGCCTAAAATTCGTGGTGTGTTGCAAGGCATTAAAGGCCAGTATTTATTAATGGATATTGGAGTGATCAATATCCGTAAGTATACAGGCTATGAGCTGATTCTTCGCGCATAATCCGAATCATAAAAAGGTGGCTTAATAGCCACCTTTTTTCTTTATCCAGTTTTTAAACAGTTCAAAATTGCCTGTACCGGATCCTCGGTATTACCCGAGATCAACTGCTTATGCATGCTTAAATGTTGCATCATCTGAATATGCGCCGTTTCATGATCCATAAGACGTTCAATTTCAGTGGCTAAATGCTGAGGTGTTGCGTCGGCCTGAATTAGCTCCTCAATCACTTTTTTGCCGGCAATAATGTTGGGCAAAGAATAATAGGGAATCTTGACCAGGAATTTGGCAATGATATAGGTCAGCCAATTTAACTTATAAAAAGTCACCATTGGACGGTGCAATAGCATTGCTTCAAGTGTTGCCGTCCCAGAAGCCAATGCCACGATATCACTGGCATTCATGACCATACGGCCAATCTTGGATTCTGCGTCGCTATTTTCCAGCACATGAATTTTAGCTTTCAGGCTCGCATCCAGATTTTGAATGCCCTGTTCAATCTGATGCTTGCGCGCATCATTAATTGCAGGAATTAAAAACTCGAGCTCAGGATGCTTTCGGTGCAGGATTTCCGCAGCACCCGTCAGTAGCGGCAGTAATCGTTCAATCTCACCACGGCGGCTACCGGGTAATAATGCAATATGGGTGCTATGGGCCGATAATCCCAGTTGATGTTTGGCTTCTGTAATCGGATTTTTTAACGGTAATTGTTTCGCCAAAGGATGCCCGACGAACGCAGCGGCAACCTCATAATTTTCATAAAAGGTTTTTTCAAATGGAAATAAACATAGGACCAGATCAACACTGCGTTTAATGCCATGTACACGGCCTTGACGCCATGCCCACACCGATGGACTGACATATTGCACGGTTTTTATCGGTAAATTCTTTTCTTTAATGGTTTTGGATAAACGCAAATTAAAATCTGGGGCATCGATACCAATAAATATATCAACCGGATGCTCGCTCCAGCGTTCGACCAGACCATCACGCACAGCAAATAATTTTTTCAGGTCTTTGAGAACTTCCACAATTCCCATGACTGACAGGATTTCCATGGGATAATAACTATGGAAACCCTCTGCAATCATTTGTGGGCCGCCAATTCCTTCAAATTCGACATCGATGCCTTGTTCGCGAAAACTGCGCATGAGTTTCACGCCTAGAGTATCTCCAGAAACTTCCCCCACCACGATACCAATTTTTAGTTTTTGCTTTAACAAGACCCACGCCCCACAGAAATGTTTAAATGATTCTAACAGAATGATTTTACATCGAATCACCCCAAACCATGCAAATTGTTCATGATTGGTGAAAATCAATTCTGATCTAAGATGGCATTTATTATTAAAAACACAATCTAGATTTACGATGAATGAAGAATTGATTGAGATTGAACGAAGACTTAATATAAACAAGAATCATTTCCATATGTGATTTATTTCTCTCTCCTTTTGCTTCAAGACCCGTTATGGCTAAATCTGCATCTGTTTCACTTGTCTACCGACTGGGCATTTTTTATCGCTTTGTACTGAGCTTTGTAGTGGGTTATCTGTGCATGATGTATTTAAGCCTTGGACTCGGCTCATTATTGAGCCACATATTAGACAAGGCAGAAGCAATCTATCTAGCCGCATTTATTTCGATTCTGTTTTATCTGGCCTTTATCATTCTGAGTTTTTGCGCACATTCGCTGTTGAAACTCAGCTTGACCAGTCTGGTGTTGACCGGCGCCATGTTTGGCTTATCTGTGGGTTTAAATTAAAAATGCAAAATAAAGGTGTTCGCCAATCAATGGCATGGTTACATGCGTGGACGGGTCTGATTTTTGGCTGGCTTTTGTTTGCTATTTTTTTAATGGGAACAAGTTCGTACTATCGTCACCAGATTAATTTATGGATGCAACCGCAACTGGCGCAGGTTCAAGTCAATCAGGATACCGCCATCACTACAGCAGCCAATTATCTGCAAACGCATGCGGGAGATGCCAAATCATGGTATCTCAAGGTGGCCAATCACGAAGAACCGGTCAATAAAATGTACTGGCAACAAGCCAGTGGGGCTTACGAAAGCCGTAGTCTGGATGCCAATACCGGGCAAGAGTTAAAATTGTCGGCTACCCAAGGCGGCGATTTCTTTTATAACTTCCATTTTCAACTGTATGGCGTTCCTATCATGGCTGGACGGCTGATTGCCTGTCTTGCTGCCTTTATTATGCTGATCGCTTTGGTCTCTGGCATCATTACCCATAAAAAAATCTTTACCGATTTCTTTACCCTCAGAACCTTTAAATCGCAACGTTCCTGGCTGGACTTTCACAATGTGTGTTCGGTACTGGCACTGCCCTTTTTCCTGACCATTACCTTTACCGGATTGGCG
Organism: Acinetobacter calcoaceticus; assembly: GCF_051947995.1. Taxonomy (GTDB): domain Bacteria; phylum Pseudomonadota; class Gammaproteobacteria; order Pseudomonadales; family Moraxellaceae; genus Acinetobacter. The sequence goes on from NZ_JBLVVH010000003.1 coordinate 384,272, forward strand.
ATTTTCTTTTATCTGTATCTGCCGTGGGGCATGCAGAAACTTTATCCAGACAATCCTTTTCAATACTTTACCGAGATTCGAACCACGGAAAAAAGCACGCCTCATCAAGCTGAACCGCAAAAGGCGGAGATGTTGCCGATTGGCACTTTATTAAAACAAGTAAAACAACAATGGGGAGATCAAGCCTTAGCATCCATCGAGGTCAAAAATCCAAATACAGACCAGGCCATCATTACCTTTAAACAATTGGAAGATCGTTCGATTACCTTGAATCAGGCACAAATTACCTTTGATGGACAGGGTAAGATATTGGCCAATACCCGAAATGAAAGTGCAGTTGCGACCTTAAGCGCGGGTGTTTATGGCCTGCATATGGCGACGTTTGCACAACCGTTATTACGCTTTGCTTTCTTCTGTTCAGGTATTTTGGGCTGTTTGATGATTGCGTCTGGCCTATTGTTATGGAGCTTAAAACGTCAGATTCAAAATAAATCGGATCAATTCCATGTTGGCTACTATCTGGTGGACCGCTTAAATATTGCAGCTTTTGTCGGTCTTCCAACTGCAATGCTGGGCTATCTATTTGCCAATCGCTTTTTACAGGTGAGCGAAACCACCCCCAATTATGAAATTTATACGTTTTTTAGCGTGTGGGTATTAAGCTTTATCATCGCCTTATTCACCCAAAAGCAATATTTATGGAAATCACAGATTTTCATGTTTGGATTAGTGGCCTTGCTTCTACCAATCTATAACCTGATTTATCTAATCAATCACCAGCTCATTACGGATTGGCCAAGTTACTGGCTATTTCTACGGATTGACTTATTCCTACTGGTCTGTGCCCTATTTGCCATGTTTATTTTTAGAAATATTCAGCCGATTCAAGCCAAATCTGCCCAGAAAATCAAGACCAAGTTGGCGAAGCAGCAAGAGGTCAACGCATGATTCTGTTGAGCCTTGTATTGACCCTCATCGGGATGTTGTTGCTGTATAAATGTAGCGCCAAGCAAATCACTAAAGCCAAACAACAAGCTTTCATACGCTTTAAAACACAGTTGAAAACTTTAGCTTATGCCTGCTTCTTGACTGCAGGTAGTTTGCTCTGCTTTACCTATGGCAGTTCAATTGGCTTTATCAGTTGGTGGATCTTCGCGACCCCCGTCACTTTTTTACTGGTGTTGTGGGTTAATGAGCTTAAACCGACTAAAAAATTCAAATAATCTTGATACAACAGCTATCCTTAACTTTTGCCAAGGATAGCGTTATGGCTAAAAATTAATGCCCGTGATGGCTATGCTCTTCCTGAGCAGCCGTTTTGTCTTTGTCACCACAACATTTCATCTTTTTTTCACAGCACTCTTTTTTTGTGGTGGCCTGTTTTTCTTTACAGCAATCACTTGCAGCAAAAGCAGGTACAGTCGTGGCCAATAATAGTGTTGAAAGCAATACGGTTTTAATATTAAACATGGTCATGTCCTTGAAATAAAAATAAGAAATTTGAATTTATACAAACAGGACATGATTTGGAGGACGATAAGGTAACTGATAAATGCCTAAAGTCAATTGATCTACATAGGCTGAATTTGCTGTTTTAATGGATTGTATGCTTCGTTCAATGGAATGATGACTGTATTCAAATGTTGCAGCAACACAGCACAGACTCTTTTGACAGTGTGATGTATCCATTTTGCCACTGTCCATACGGTCATGCTTCGTCATCCTAGACATTTCACAATCTGACATTGCATCGTGATTTGAAATGACGTGTTCTACGACAGGTTGATTTACTTCATTCATAGACACAACCATTGCATAGCTATTGGTGATCAAACCCATAGCAAGCAGCAATGAAATGAGACTTCGAATGAAAATAGACATAAGCGAAATGATCAAATATACAATCCGTGTATAAGTCTCAAAATAAACCACTCGCAGTTCAGATTGCAAGCTGATCAGCATAAAGATGGCTTAAAAAACCAGAAAATTAGGTTTCTTTAGCTTTTTTTTGCATAAGCAAATCATTATTCATCACAACGAGTTATCTCAAAAAAGCATAAGATATGCTGATTTTTGCATAATTAGGCATATTGTCGATGTTTGGTCCTATAGAATTTATTATGGCTGGGGTATTGGTTGGCTTCTGTGTCGGTATTACGGGTGTCGGTGGTGGTTCACTCATGACCCCTATCCTGATTAGCCTGTTTAAGATCGAACCTCATATTGCCATTGGTACCGATCTACTTTATGCCTCAATCTCTAAATTCTGCGGTTCAGTCGTTCATGCCAAAAAACTGAATATTGTCTGGCCTATTGTCCTCTGGCTTGCCTTAGGCAGTATTCCTGCATCATTTGCGACGTCTTGGGTACTCGAACATTACTTAAGCCAATCAACGCATTATAAAGCTGTGCTGACCATGGTCTTGGGTTTTATGTTGACCCTGACAGGTATTTCTATTGTTTTCCGGGCACAAATTGAAAAGCTGTTTGACCGTTTCCGTAACCGTGAGCAAGCAAATATGGAAAGCGAGCAACATGCTTTGCAACACAAACGTCATTACATTGTCATCATGGGAATCGTGTTGGGTATTTTTGTTACCCTGTCATCTGTGGGCGCAGGCGCCTTTGGTATCATGGCATTGGTCCTGATGTTCCCGAATTTACCCATGATCCGTATCATTGGTTCAGACGTGGTTCATGCGGTATTACTGACCGCTGTTGCAGGCCTTAGCCACATGTCATCCGGTAATGTCGACTTTAGCTTGTTGATGTGGTTATTGGTCGGTTCTATCCCTGCCATTATTGTCGGTACACTCATCAGCTCACGTATGCCAGAAAGACTGATTCGTAAAATTTTAGGGATTACCTTATTTGCTTTGGGCGTGAACTTTATTGTGAACCCGGTAAAAGCCAAACCGAAGCCAGTTGAGACGCATCAGGCTGTCGTTGTACAGCAGACAAGTCATTCAACAACAATTGTTTAAGCGAACAAATGCCTCTGCTTTCTGCATAAATTATCGTTATTGCTAGTTAACCGGTCGGCATTTCATGCTATATTCGCAGACAAAATAACCTCTTTTTTCGATTGAATTTGTGACAGCAATGAATACTCTACAGTCAAATCCAGTTTCTCAGCCCGATATCGATGATGTAAATATTAAAAGCATTCAAACGCTGATTACACCCGCAGAATTGAAAGCTGATCTTCCATTATCTGAGGCTGCGTCTCAAACTGTGTTACAAGGACGTGCAACTGTACGCAACATTTTAGATGGCAATGACAAACGTTTGTTTGTCGTGATTGGCCCATGCTCAATCCACGATCCTAAAGCTGCACATGAATATGCTGATCGCCTTAAGGTTCTTAGCGAAAAAGTAAAAGACACTTTATATCTAGTGATGCGTGTTTATTTTGAAAAACCGCGTACTACTGTGGGCTGGAAGGGTTTAATTAATGACCCTGACATGAATGACTCTTTCAATATTGAAAAAGGCTTGCATATTGGTCGTGGATTATTGATTGATTTGAATGAAAAAGGTCTGCCATGTGCCACTGAAGCACTTGATCCGAACTCACCGCAATATTATCAAGACTTGATTTCATGGTCTGCGATTGGCGCACGTACCACTGAAAGCCAGACTCACCGTGAAATGTCTTCAGGTCTTTCATCTCCTGTCGGCTTCAAAAATGGTACTGATGGCGGCTTAACCGTTGCAACCAATGCGATGCAGTCAGTTAAACATGGTCACAGCTTCTTGGGCCTGAATGAAAATGGTCAGGTTGCGATTATCAATACCAAAGGTAACCCTTATGCACACGTGGTATTACGTGGTGGTAACGGCAAGCCGAACTATGATGCCACTTCAGTTGCAGAAGCTGAAGCAGCGTTGGCAAAAGCCAAAGTCAGCAACAAGATCATGATTGATACCAGCCATGCCAATTCAAATAAAGACCCGTACTTACAGCCGTTGGTGTTGAAAAACATTACAGAGCAAATTCTGGATGGTAACAAATCCATTGTTGGCATTATGGTTGAAAGTCACTTAAAAGGTGGGCGTCAGGATATTCCTGAAAACCTATCTGACCTTGAATACGGTAAATCAGTGACTGATGGCTGTATTGACTGGGAAACTACAGAAAAAGCCCTACTCGAAATGCATGAAGCATTAAAAGATGTTTTACCTAATCGTTAATGTTTAAATAGATGTAAAACAGGCTCTTATGAGCCTGTTTTTTGTTTTGAACTACACGGATATGTTTTGAACTAAGCTCTTATTTTCATTATACTGCAGCCACATTTCTCCTACGACGTATCGCTGATATGAAGTCCAGTTTTCGTCAACATTTGCTTAAGTGGCGTGCCTATTTTGGCGCGGTCACTTTGCTATGTTTACTCTGGCATATCTTCTTACCAACGATGGTCCATACAGGCGTCGTACCTGCACTTTATGCAATGCCAAGCCATTGTCAGGTCACAGAAATACAAAATGTCTCGTTGATCTCTCAAACCCATTCCGGTCATCATCAACAGAGCATGCACGACATGCATCATGGACCGCAGCTCCAGCATGCCAAACATGCCCAACTGAGTGAATATGCACAGCAAGTTTTTGCACTGGCAAGCCAGATCATGAAGCATTGTCCTTTATGTTCCCATGGCCTCGATGCCGCTGCGATCGTCCCGCTGATTGCATTCATTATTATATTTCTACTGGCTTGGTTCAGTCGCGTTCGCTGCCTGTGCCATTCTTGGACAGAAGATCTGCACATTGCCCGTATCTTCTATATTTTTCCAATCAAACAAGCCCCACCACTGGCTTTATAAATCGCAAATTTTACTTCGTGCCCCGCCAATAAACGGGTGTACGTCCTTAGTTATTGCTTTTTATAGAGTTCAACATGAATACTCAATTCCGTTTGTCTGTATTAGCGGCTGCGTGCCTGTCTGTTGGCTATAGTTCCGCGGTTTTTGCTGAAACTGCACCGTCTGATACACCCGAAACCTTAGCCACCATTGTGGTGACCGCAAGTCGTGAAGGTGAATCGATTAATAATACCCCGGCTGCGATTAGTAAAATGAACAGCAAGAACATCGAAGATAAACATGCAACCTTTATTGGACAGGTGCTGAATCAAACTCCAGGTGTGTTAATGAACGACTTGGGCAATGAACAGCATATGATGTCCATTCGCCAACCGATAACCACAGCAGCCGTTTATCAATATCTAGAAGATGGTGTCTCGATTCGCCCCGTGGGTGTGTTTAACCACAATGCCTTATATGAAGTGAATCTGGCGGGCATTGATAGCATCGAAATTTTACGCGGCCCGGCCAGTAGCTTATATGGCAGCAATGCGATTGGCGGAACCCTTAATTTTCTCACCAAAGCTCCAAGTGCTACGCCCACGGCCGATTTTGGTATCAGCGCCAGTTCTGAGGGATATCGCCGTGTCGATGTCGGTGCATCCAATACCTTTGATAGCGACTGGGGTGAGCATGGTTTAAGAGTTTCAGCCTATGCCAGTGATCGTGGCGATAGCTGGCAAGACCATGCTGAAAGCAATAAACAGAGTGTGACGCTCAGACATGACTGGCGCATCTCAGATGCCACCCAAATCAAAAATATCTTCAGCTATAACCATTTAAAAGCGGATATGACCGGTAGCTTAAATCTGGATGATTATCGCAAACGCCCAGGATACAGCTACCAAACCTTTACCTATCGTGAAGTGGATGCTACGCGGCTTTCTTCTCAAATTAACCATCAATGGAATGATCAGCAACAAAGCCAAGTCACCTTGTATTATCGAGACAATACTACCGAACAGAATCCAAGTTATAACATCCGTACCGATGTTAAAAATGGCAAACCGACGGGTACTTATAGCGGACAAACCACCTATAACGCCTTTCAGTCTTATGGTTTAAATGCGCAGCATTCAGCGACATTTGATCAGGTCAAACAGATTGTTGGGGTGATGGCTGACCATTCACCCAACCAAGCCAGAACCAATGATATCCAAGTATTTCGTGATCCGAATAGCTTGGTCTATACCGGTTATCAACAACGCCAGCGCTTACGTGACTTTAATGTAGACGTCAATAATCAGGCGGTCTATGCACAAGCCAATTGGCAAGTTTTACCGACTTTAAATCTCGTCGGTGGTGCACGCTATGACTGGATCAGTTATGACTATGAAAACAAATTAACTCCGTCAAAAACCACGGGCGCACCGAATGAAAAACGCAATTTTCATAAGGCCAGTCCTCAACTCGGTTTTGTCTGGAACCTGACGCCTGCGATTGACCTTTATAGCAATTGGTCACAAGGTTTTGTACCACCCGAAGTCAGCAGTTTATACGGGGCGAATCTGGTCACACCGGACCTGAAAGAAGCCACATTTAATAATATTGATGCAGGTCTGCGCTTTAAATTACTGGATGATCGCTTAGACGGTGAAATCACCTTATATCGCTTAGAAGGCAAAGATGAAGTGATGAGCTATACCAAGCCAGATAACACACGCGAGCCACGCAACACAGGTAAAACCTTACATCAGGGAATTGAAATTGGAGGAACCTGGAAGCTCAGTGATTTATATGATCAGCGCTTAAAGCTCTCAGGCAGTGTGGCCAAACATGAGTATCAGCAGTTTCAACCGTCGAGTGTTTTAGATTATAGCGGCAACACCATGCCAAGTGCGCCGAAAACATTTGGTACGCTTGAATACCAGATCAAGCCCATACCTGAGCTATTACTTTCTGCAGAAGCGGTTTATGTCGGCGCTTACTGGATCAATGATGCCAACACGGAAAGGTATGATGGCCATACTTTGCTGAATCTACGTGCTAACTACCGTAAAAATGCTTATGAAATCTATGGGCAAATCCTGAATACCACAGATCAGCATTATGCGGAAAGTACCTCATTTAGTAATAACCAGGTCAGTTATACCCCGGCTGCACCACGCACCTATTTATTAGGTTTTAGTTACCATTTTGGGAAATAAGCAATGAATGCCAAACAACTGAAAAAACTACTGTCATTGCACCGTAGTTTTGGGATGGTGTTGGGCATTCTCGTTTTACTCTGGTCTTTAACAGGTGTGTTGCATCCAATCATGAGTGCCACACAACCCCAGCCTGTAAAACGAATGCCGCCACCTCAACAACTGGATTTAACACACGCCCTAGCAGCAACTGATGTTCTGAAGCAACATCACATATCGCAATTTTCAGCCTTACAGGTGATTGAATTAGAAGCTCAGCAGATTGCCTATCGCATATTACAGCCCAATCGAAAGATGGCGGAATACTATGATAGTCAGACCGGCCAATTGCTGAGTGATGCGGAACAACAAGATGCCAAGCGTTTGGCACGCTGGTATACAGGTCTCTCTCAACAGGAAATTGTATCCAGTCAGCTGATCACTGGATTTAGTGATGATTATCCGAGCGTGAATCGATTACTACCTGTTTGGCGTGTTGATTTTCAAAATGGTTTACGTGCCTATGTAGACCCTTCACAAGCACGACTGGCTACGCTGTCTAATGATCAAAAGATGTGGATGGCAAAAATCTTCCGCTTAGGTCATACCTGGACTTGGGGTGATCAGGCCTGGACAGGCCAAGCTATTCTCATGCAGATCGCCTTGATTGGCATACTGTGCATGATTTTTATGGGCATTGGCCTATTCTTTAAGATTCATAATCGGCACAATCACCGTCTAGGGCAAAAACCGGTCCGCTTCCTACATCGCTATTTAGGTATCAGTTTAAGTGTCTTTATTCTGCTTTGGGTGCTCAGTGGTTTCTATCATATCTGGCAAAAAAAGCCCGATATTAAAAACATTCAACCTGTTTTTCATACAGCTGATCTAAGTACCGAAGCATGGCAACAGGTCACTCAGCAGCCTATTCAACGTCTGGATCTGGTTCCAATCACCTTTAGCCAGACACATACTCGTGCTGCATGGATGATTCAAGCCATTGGACCAAGCCCTTTACAAGGCAGCATGACGGCGGCAAGCAAAGTGCATGATCATCACGCATCTCATACAGCAGCTCCCGCGATTCAGTTTGTCGATGTAGGTAATGGCAAACCAATTGATATTCTTAAACAAACTAAACAATTAGCTGCTAGCTATTTAGCTTTACAACCAGAACAGGTTCAACAGGCCTCATGGGTGACAAGTTTTGGTGGAGAATATGGGTTTATCAACAAACGCTTGCCCGTGATCAAGGTTGAAACTCGGTTAGAGAATCAACTCAGACTGTATATTGAACCGAGCAGCGGTGTGATTGCAGCTCAGGTCACGCAACAGGATGCTTTGGAAGGCTTTAGTTTTGCTTATTTGCATAAATGGACATGGTTGCCGATAGATAAGACGCTTCGGGATATCATCTTGGGCACGATCGCGGCACTGGTTGCCTTACTCGCTGTGTTGGGTTTCCGGGTTCAATTGCGTAAAAGCTAATATTACTCAAGTGATCCTTCTTTTTTAGGCAGGATCACGCCATCTCAGGCAAGTAATTTTTTAAATGATATAGAACGAGGCTATCACAGTACTGAGGAGCACGCCCGTTTCAGCCAGCTCAATTGCAGCGCCTACAGTATCCCCTGTAATCCCGCCGATTCGTTTAATAAATAATGATCGCATATAAAAGAGCATCACTAAAAAAACCAGCAAGGCAATTAACCCAAGCCATTTAAACATACAAAGCAATGCAATTGTAATGACAAAAACCATCCAAAGTCGCTTTTTTGGCATGAAATCTGTCATTGAACGGCCTAAGCCTTGAGCACGGACATAAGGTGTGGTGAGGAATAAAAACAGCGGCACACTGCGCCCAAGCATGGGCAAGACAATTAAAAAAGCAGCCAGTTGTTGTTCAAGCAAAACGTATAAGGCCACAAATTTTAGCAAGCAGACCACAACTAAACTCAGCACCCCGATTGGGCCGCATGCAGGGTCTTTCATGATGTTCAAGGTTCGTTTAGGATCACCAAATCCACCCACCCATGCATCTGCCGTATCCGCTAAACCATCCAGATGTAAGCCCCCTGTCAGCCAAATCCAGAGTACGAGAATCAGTGCTGCACTCAAGATGATGGGAAGCTTTGCCAGTAACATGGCAGATGCAAACAAAATGAGTCCAAGTAATACACCCACCAAAGGATAAAACAGCATGGCCTGAGCATTCTGCTTTGCGCTTGGCATCGTTTTGAGTTCAATGGGTAAAACAGTCAAAAACTGCAAGGCAATCCAAAAAGGCGTCATGCAACCTCTCAATGACAACGGGTTTATCATGCCTGAATTATGAAGAAATAAAATTGGGAATAGCAAGCGATTCCCAAATGAAAAGACCGAATATCTTAGATTATTGAATTTGATAACATTGTTTGAGCTTCAAATAATCATAATAAAAACTGTTGTTGCTATAACGTGCATAGTTACAACTCGACTTAAACAAGGTTTCTTTCTCGTTATAGAACATTTTCACCAAGGTTGTGCCTTGCTTGTCTTGATAAATATCCCATTGTAGATTCGCTGCCATGGGTGACACCACCTCACCTCGCCAAGTACTGCTGTGGTAGCTATAGGTTTGACGTAAAGGCAAAGGTTGCATCATATTGTGCAACTCTAAACTGGTCGCCAATGGAATGATAATTTCGGCATGGGCAAAACGTAATACCGCACGATGTGCTTTCTGCTGATCCACAATCGCATCGACTTGTTTAAATAAGTCCTGCTTTAGGCCTTGCGCAATTGCACTGGTGACATTCTTCGATTCGGTAAAACTTGGCCCTTTGCTATAAAAATCATTGGCATCGTTAAATTCAGCATAAAATTTTGCTGCATCTACAGGCATATACCGATCAAAATCTACACCTTTCAATTCGGTTTTCATGCCACCTGATATTGAATATAACTCATACAGGTAAGCAGCTGCATCCACGGCACTGGCAATACTGTTTTTGCCCTTACCTTTTTCAGTGATGATTTCACCTTTAGGCGAAGTGACGCTATATGAACCAGTATTACTAAACACATAGCCTGTGCTTCCCAGTTTTTGAATAAATTCTGCTTTGAACAATGGATTCAATACGCTCTTTGCCACTTGTTCAGCACGACTATTTTTCGCAAGTTCATTTAACTTATTGACCAGATCTGCATCCTCTTCTTCAAAATGCTGATACGCCTGACTGGCATCGTAAATGGCCTGTTGTTGTGCTGATAAAGGATGTGCTAAATCTTGATCTTTATTCAAACTATGAAAATAAAGTTTAAAACGGTCCACGCCACCATCTTCAATCGATGGCACGTTGCTACTGGCTAAACTGGTGTATGAAATTGGGGTGATGTGGGTCTTTAATTGTGGTTGCTGTTGAATCAGTTCAGCGGTAAAGAACTTTGCACTGTCCACCGCACGGTCTACACCTGAACTTTGCACTAAAATTGAAGCAGGTTGGGTCGAGGCAGCTTTAAATAGATCGGGTAAGCGTTTTAATAAACGATCTGCAATTCCACGATGCTCCTGAATACCGGTCATGGATTCGTTACCATAGCCAAACTGACGAATGCCCTCTACCCCATAACCCAGCAAAATATTGGCTTTCATCATGCTTTCCAAATCTGCGCCCAGCTTTTCGCCCAAAGGCGTGAGTGCCTGTTCAGCTTTGGCCTGTTTCCACAGGTTATAGAGTGCTAAATCATATTTCATGCTGGATAAACCGCGTGAACCATGACGAGCCACCAGTTCTGTAAATACCGGCTGAAAGCCTGGTGGAATCGCTTCGTATTTGTTTAGGTCTTGCTGAGGCTGATAAGGGGTTTTAGTTTGATAATATTTTGATGGGATACTGGTTTCAGGGAATGTCGGGTTGTGTTGCTGGTCATCGTTATTGCAGGCTGCCAATAAAATGCTCACGCATAACATACTGCTTTTTAATAATATCTTCATGGATGATCGGTTTATTGCTCAAGAAATTGTCCTGTATCATAGGCAGTGGCAATGACAGTTCGATTACATCATCCAGGCAGATCTTGGAAATGCAATAAGAAGGAATCGCTGCTAAATTGCTGTACGTTCACAAAAATGAAGTTGAGCGTCAACCTGAGTTAGATTTAAAGCATACAGTTTGCCTAACTCTGCGGGCATGGTTAATAGGTCATCCAGCTTTTGCTCACGGGCCAGACAAGTCAGCAACTTAATCACCCCGCCATGTGTCACAATCAATGCCTTGTTCCAGTTGTGTTGCTGCATTTGAACATAAATTTTATTAAAACCATGCAAGACACGTTGCTGGAATTGATGCAACGACTCCCCATTCGGGGCATGATATTGCGTTGGAAATTGCCAGAAATTAGCCAATAACTCAGGCTCATTTTCATAAATGGTTTGAGTGGACCTGCCTTCCCAATCACCAAAATACATTTCCTTGATTTCAGCATTGAGTAATAAGGGCAATTCGAGTTTTTGGGCGAATGCTGCCGCAAAGTTTTGGCAGCGTTGCAAGGGCGAGCTGATAATTACATCCCAGTGTATCTGAGCATCGAGATACTGCTGAATGGTGGATTGCATTTGCAACCAACCATGTTCGGTCAAGGCATCATCGAGATGCCCTCGCAAGGTATGGCTCAGTGTGGTTTCACCATGCCGCAGTAAATCAAGGTGCAACTTTATCACCTGTTACAGCAGCTTCAGCAAAAGTTGCCATTTGGTTATGCAATACGCAAGCCAGTTGCAGCATCGACAATGCAGCTCCTGCACCGCTACCTTCGCCAAGACGCAAATTCATATTTAAAATAGGCTGAGCCTCTAAGGCTTTTAGCACACGCTGATGACCATATTCAGCCGATTGATGTCCAAATAACATCCATGCGTGACTTTGCGGTTGGATGCGTACCGCGCATAAAGCGGCAACCGAGCTGATGAAACCATCCACCACGATTGGCAAACCAAGTTGTGCACAACGGATATAAGCCCCCGTCATTGCAGCAATTTCCAGACCACCAACTACAGCCAAGATTTTTAAAGCATCATCGGCAACATTTACTTGATGCCGCTTCACCGCCTGGTCAATGACCGAGATTTTATGTTGCAACTGTTGATTCGTAATGCCTGTACCCACACCCGTCAATTGAGCAGCATCTTCATTCAACAATAAACAGGCCAGTGCTGAAGCTGAACAGGTATTACCAATCCCCATTTCACCTGCAATAAAAATATCGGCAGCTTGTGCTTTGGCGCGGTCAACGCTATCTTTGCCCAGTTGCAACGCTGCTAAGCATTCTTGTTCCGTCATTGCAGCCTGCTGGGCAAAATTGGCAGTGCCTGCACGAATACAATGGCGCTCAACACCGACATAATCATAGACCTCACCCACCGTACCACAATCCACCACTTGTAAATGTGCATGATGGTGCTTGGCAATGACATTGATGGCTGCACCGCCGGAAGCAAAATTTTGCAGCATCTGACGGGTTACCGCTTGCGGATAAGCCGAAATATTTTCAGCAACAACCCCATGATCGCCTGCAAAAATCGTAATCCAAGGCTGTTGAATCTGTGGATATACTGTGCCCTGTAAGCTTGCCAATTGAATGGCAAGCTGCTCAAGTTGCCCTAGCGCCCCGGTAGGTTTGGTCAATTGCAGTTGACGTTGTTCAGCTCGTTGTTTGGCATCTAAATCTGGTTGTTGTACTGCAGCTAAAAACCATTGTGCTTGTTCAGTCATGTTATTTCTCATCTTTTAAAATCATTGGAAAGCCTGCCACACAAAACATGACTTTATTGGCAAGTTGCCCCAAGGTCTGATGCAGACGCCCTGCTTCATCGACAAAACGGCGGCTGATTTCTCCCATCGGTACGACCCCAAGCCCGGTTTCATTACTGACCAGAATAATTTGCGAGTGGAGTTGCGGTAAGACCTCGAATAGTTTTTGCATCTGTTGTTGCTGCAAGGCTGGGTCTTCAGCCAATAACAGATTACTGAGCCACAAAGTCAAGCAATCGACCAAAATCAGCTGATTGGCTTGATCGCATTGCAAGAGTCGATCTGCCAGATAAATCGGTTCTTCAAGCACTTGCCAATGATAAGGACGTTGTTGTTGATGATGGGCAATCCGCTGCTGCATTTCTTCATCGAAGGCTTGCGCCGTCGCCATATAAATGACGGTTAACCCCGAATCTTTGGCGATTTGTTCTGCCAAACGACTTTTACCTGAGCGTGCCCCACCTAAAATCAGTTGCAACATATCTAACCTAGTTCAATTTGCTGATAAGGATACAGTAATCCTTGTAAAATCTGTGCCTTATAATAGCCGAAAGTCAGTTTTTTGACCTGAATCTTGATGCTTTTGAGCGGAAGTTGTAGTATCCGCTGCAATACCCTATCACTCGGCCATGCTTCACGATACAAACCTAAAGTAATATGCGGACAATATTCAGGTGCTGCGATCTCTGCGGAGACTTGAGCAAATTGTTGACGAATTTGGCCCAGTACGCCCTGCTGATCTTGGATCTGTGAGAACAAAGCACTGCTAAAGCTATCGGTCCGTGTGATTTCTAGCTCAAAAGCTGTGAGCGGTAATCCTTCAAGCAGTTTAATCTGCTGTTGTAATTGTTGTATCTGAAAATCGTCATCGTATTGTTTAACAGCAGGCTGCAAGAAACCGCAGACGAATAAGGTAATATGATATTGACGTTGTTGTTTTGGCAGAAGCAGGTCTGAAAATCGGGTTTGAATTTCATCTAAATATTGAATCAGCTCGGGCTGATCAACTTCAATATACCAAAGTGCATAGTCTGAACGTCCCAGATGCCATTCAGGATAATCCCGAACTATGGTCGGACACATTTGGGTAGCGGATTGCAATAACACAACAATATGCAGTCAAGAATATAGATTTTAGGATTAAAACATAAGCTTAGGAAAAAATGGAATACTTGTGCATCTCTTTCAATATTGTCACAGTTTTTATTAGGAATAACGTCAATCAAGCATATCTGCATACGCGGTCAGTTAAATGATCTGGCCCAACGTTCAACTTGACAAAGCTAGCGCCGTAAAGCTAACACAACTTTATAGGTTTAAAGCTGTGTTAGCGCTCACGATCTTGGCTTGTCTATGGATTGCAATGCTAAACCAGCGCAGACTTGGCTTGGTTTTCATTTAGATCATAGCTAAAGGTATAGTCATGCAATTCTGCCTGAATACCTTGATACAGCATATCTAATACTGCTTTCTTTTGACTGGTATTAATATCCATCATTTCAATATTTTTACCAATATGCTGCACAATCTCCAACTCCTCAATTTCTAGCTGTTTTAAGGCATAGACATATCCATAGATTGCACCTTGCACAATCTTTTGATAAGGCAATTGCTGCTGGATATGATTTTCGAGACTACCGAATACGCGCTCATTAAAGCTTAGTTTTCTGAGCGGATCACGTGCCACCCGTTCACAGGTATCTTTATAGGCGGAGCGGCAAGAATGCAGAAAACTTTCCGCCATCCGGTCCAGCTCTTTGGCCTGATTGGGCACAATATTGGCTAAACCGAGTTTGACTTCCTCAACCAGCTGTTCTACATATTTCTTGATCTTGGCATCTGCCAGTGCAATCCCGATCATGTCATGACCATGCATGCTGGCATACCAGGCGGTCATGGCATGGCAGCCGTTCCATAAGCGGTTTTTAATGATCTGGATATCAGAAATTTGCTCTACCAGAATCATTTGCCGCATTTTACTCAAGATCGGACTACGGTTTTCCACATAAATCGGCATATCGGTTTCGCTATGGAACAGGATCAGATCCATATTCTGCAAAAACTGCCCCGCCTGAAACTGTCCACGCATATCCGATAAACAGTCAGTCATTTGCTGTTCCTGTTTCTCGGTTAGTGCAGTTTCATCTGAAAGCTCGATGGCTTCTTCATTCAGGTCAGATTGGTATTGTTTGAATAAACGATGCTTGATATTCAGCTGACGATACAGGGCTTGATCGGAAAGCTTGGCAACCATTCGGTTGACCACGGTATCGCAAAAATAGTGCTCACTGAGGATGTGCTCTGCGATATCCTCATCGGTAATTTCAAGCAAAGCTTCACGGATATTTTTCAGGACCAGATATTTTGCACAGACTTTATTCAGAATAATCAAAAAGGTAATCGGCTCATGCTGCTG
Organism: Acinetobacter calcoaceticus; assembly: GCF_051947995.1. Lineage (GTDB taxonomy): Bacteria > Pseudomonadota > Gammaproteobacteria > Pseudomonadales > Moraxellaceae > Acinetobacter. The sequence continues at coordinate 399,471 of NZ_JBLVVH010000003.1, forward strand.
CGTATCTTGCGACATGAAGCGTGCCAACAACCCCCTCGCAATTGTTCTGGCTTCAGATGCAATGGCCTGTTCAGGCAAACACAGCGCGATCAGGCTAGAATGCATATACATCTCCAGCATGTGCTGTTCATTGTCAGCATCAATCACCGTCAGGTTTTCAATCCGTTCATCATAAGAGGATTGTCCATAACGAATACTGTAACTGCCGAAACTGTTGACCGATTCCAGATATAGGCGGTTTCTGGTCGAAGCGAGAATACGCTGGGGTCGGGTAAACCCATCCCAATGTGACAGCACCTGTGCGATATAACCGCCACCAATGGCACCAAAACCATGAATCCCGACAGTGAGTTGATTGATACTTTGCGGAAAGGGTTCTTGCAACTGCGGCATGCCCATTTCAGGAATATACTGGTCCAGCGCATTCAGGCATTCATACATATCCTGATAATAGAAATTTGCCTTGGCCAGCATGCTGTCATTCGGTTCTTTGATGTCTTTAAATAAAATCGTGATGCCGCCCGCATCACAGGCTGAACAGATCCCGTTTTCCGAATCCTCAAACATCAGACATTGTTGCGGCTGCAAATTTAATTTTTGTGCGGCTTTGATAAAAATCTCAGGATGCGGTTTGCCTTTTTCGACTTCATCACCACAAACCAACAAATCAAAAAATTTATAAACATTGGCATTGATCAGGTATTCTTCGGCAATTGCCCGGCGACTAGATGTCGCTACAGCCATACGCAGGCCAGATTTGCGTAGTCGTTCCAGTACCTGAATCAGACCTTTCTTAATAGGTACACCATTATGGCGAACCGATTCCAGTTCGAGTTCATCTGCTCGTTTTCGGATGGCTTTATACGGAACATCTTCACCATAAAAACTTTGGGCAAGTTGTTCGGCTGTTTGTGCACTGAGTCCAAGACACTGCATTAAATATTCATCGGAAAATTCCTGTCCAATGAGCTCTTGAGAGGCCTGTTTCAATGTCTGAAAGCGTAATCGCTCAGTATCAAACATTGTGCCATCCATATCAAAAAGTGCTCCCTGAACAGGATAATCGTGAAAAATCAGCATCTTTACTCCTTTGTTTTGTTCTTGCGTTCCTTAGGTTAACCAAAAAAACATGACAAATTGGCGATGGTAAACAAATGAAATAAATTTGATCAAAAATCAACCTAAAGTTATTTTTTTCGGCGTATTGTTGACTAAATTTGTAAAGATTACTTGCATCCGCTACAAAATGATGATCGTTTTTTACTCACCTTGTTTTATAAGATGACATCCATCAAAACAATCACCACTCAACCATGAGATACAGAACGTTGAATATTGCTTATAAATGATAAAGATTTACCTCTGTTCTAGACAACTGGATTCAGTTGGGGAAATAAAAAGCCGCACCTGGCGGCCTCAAAATTCAGCCCTCTACCCGATATTTGGCTTGAACCAGTAACATCACAATCACACAGACAGATGGAACGGCTGCAATGACAAATAAATGAGTAATGATCAGTGATTTAGCCAGATATCCACCGAATAAAGGCCCGATCACTGAGCCTAAACGGGCAATACCAATACTCCAGCCCACACCTGTAGTGCGCAATGAAACTGGATAATAGCTGGCAGACAAGGCATTAATGGCGGGTTGTCCGCCGACAATCGCAAAGCCGGCAATGAAAATAACCACATAGAGCAAGGCAATATGAGTAACCGAATAACCAATCAAGGCCACACTGACAGCAGCGACCAGAAAGGCTGGAACTAAAACCTTATAGAAACCGATCTTGTCAATTTTTAAGCCCATCACAATACTGCCAATGGTCCCGCCCAGTTGCAAGGTTGAACCAATCATCAGGGCATGATTCAAGGAGAGTCCTGACTCTTTGGATAAGGTCGGTAACCAGTTGGCAAGGAAATACAGACTGATCATATTCAAGATACTGATCACCCAGATCGAGTAGGTAAAAAAAGCACGCTTATTTTTAAATAATTCCAAAGGTGATTTTTTGATTTTAGGGCCGATATTGCCAATTATTTGAGTTGCTGTATTGAGTTCCAATGCCGGATAAAACTTCTTAAGCCAGAATAGAATCGTTTGCTCATTCTTTTTATTTTCGCCTAAGAAATACAATGATTCTGGTAACTTAAATAGCATGATAAAGAAGATGACCAGCGGAATAATACCGCCAAAATAGAAAATGGCCTGCCATCCGCCTATGGGCGTAAGTAAAGCGGAAATCCCTCCTCCCAGCATGGCACCGACGGTATAACCACAAGAAATCACCATCATGGTCAAAATACGATATTTATTGGGCACAATTTCAGAGCTATAGGCCATGGCATTCGGCATGATGCCGCCTAAGAAAATGCCCGTAATAAACCGTATGACCGCAAGTTGTTCAATATTGGCAACATGGGGTGTCCATAACATCAGTACAGAGAATACTAACGTTGAGATCAACAAGACCGGACGGCGGCCAAACCGGTCCGATAGCGAACTTAAAACAAATGAACCCACAAACAATCCAAACAAACTGGCGCTAAACACCACACCCAACATGGTTTTTTCGACACCCCACGCCTCGATAATCATCGGCGCGGCATAGGCCATGGCCTGAATGTCATAGCCATCCATGATCAGCAACAATAAGCAGGTAAATAGAATAAATTTTTGATAAGGTCCGACACGTTGCTGGTCAATCAAATCATTTAATGCAACTTCTTTCATGGTGATTCCTTCTCCATGTTGCTTTAACTATAATTTTTCAACCCATTATTACTTTATTCGTAATTTAGTTATGATATTCGTAAATTCAGCAAATAACAATATGTTGTTTTATTCATCAAAAACACTCTTTAATTTTATATATCAATATATTATTTATTTTTGAAATGATGTTTTCCACATAAAAAAACCTCAACATCCGTTGAGGCTTATTTTCAATTTAACGCTTAAATTCAGTTTAAGTCAGGCTTAAATCTTGAGACTGCTGCAGGCTATGCTGTTGTTTTGAGGCGGTATAATACTCGCCAAACTTATCATAAAACGTTTCTCTAAAACAGTAATAGAGCATGGCTGTTTTTTCAGGCATCGGGATGAGGCGCTGACTTTCATAACAAAGATCAGCAACAACCGCTGCATAAGGTTTTACCGTGTGGTCTGGCTCCCCTACAATTTTGTGTGCAGGCGAATTTTCAAAAATATAGAAACTCAATAGACGGATAGTTGGTCTTAAAAAGCCTTTACCAAAAACCGACTTATCTCCGAACAGTAAATGCCAGCCCAGATCATTATCATCACCTTCATAGTAACGACCTAAACGATCACGCTTCCCTTCATAAATTTCGGTATAACCCACATCCTTCCCATCGACGCCGACAATCAGTAAGCGTTGATGGTCATCGGCCAGCATTTTGTCAAAGTAGACCTGCAGCTCAAGTTCAGTCTTGTTCAGTTGCCACTGTGGAATCACATGTGGTTCATGCATCCATTGGTGCAATAAAGGAATATCCTGCGGATATTGAACCTGGCGTAGGTAATATTGTGTCCCGTCTTCATAATACTCAAAATAATCAGGAAGTTTTTGTGACAATGTAAGCATGCAGATATTCCTTGCCTTTAATATTAGATGATAATGATAATCAATTTTATTAAGACAACAACCATTGTTTTTCTTGTTTTTTGTTAATGAACTGAACCCAGTAAAAAATCGTTAAATAGCCCTCAGCCATTCAATACGCCACACCTTTAATTGCCAGTTAAAGTAAAAATAAGCGCAGCCAGCATTGCACAGCACCAGATCTGTACAAAGTATTTTCTAAACAGATAAAAACCCAGCACCTGCAAAAAGAAGGCTGCGGGTAAGATCACAAATACCCAGCTGAGTGGCCCAACCGAGCTGCCTTCAGACCAACAGTTCAGTCCCAAAGAGCATGCTAGAAAAATAATGGCCGAAAAACCCAACAACTTTCTCCTGGTTGCATTCAACCAGGCATATTGCAGTTGCTTCTGTCCATACTGACTCAGCATGCAACCTTGTATAAAAGCAACCAAGGCCCAGCAAAGTGCTGCAAAACTCATGTTGAGACTCCTGCAGGTTTAAATCTGGACAGATAAAAATGAATTGCACCGAGATAAAGGCCACCCATCACGAGCAACACCAAATCTACCCCAGCCAGTGACCAACGCGAATGCTTGAGACTCTGCCATAAAGCAGCCTCTGGTACCATCACAAAACTACTGAGAGGAATCAAGAACAGAACCGCCGCTGTCATTGCCAATACCAGTAACATAGCCATTCGGGTACGCAGCAGCAGACTGATAAGCAAACTCAACAGCCAAGTGAGATAAAAGGAAGAAACTTCATAACTCCCCCGCGGTTCAAATGCGACAGGTAACAGTCGTCCTGCCAATAGATAACTGGCACAGGCCAGCGGCAGCCCAAGGAAAGTAAAAAAGTTGAGATGCTGGACCAGCTTATAGCTAAAAGCATGCGCTTCTTTCATGCGTTTTTTCTGCCACAGCAAGGCACCTGCGGCCAACATTACACATCCCATAATCCCCATCACCGACAGGATCAAACGCATCCAGTACGAGGCGAAATAACCCAGATGAATTCCGTAAGAAGATGAAGCCAGTTGAGCAATGGCAGATAAGTTTCTGGGTTGAGCCAGTGGCTCGGCAGTATGGGCTGCAAAAATATATTGTGGCGTATTTAAGGTAATAATATTTTTATAATTATAATCAAAGGTGATCATCGCCTCTGGCGTATTGGGTTTCTGTACTTCAAATTTATCGAGTATTGCGCCTGTTTGTGCCTGCGCGGGCAATTGTTGAATAAAGCGTTCAAATGGCTGCATGTTGCCCTGAGATGAATATGGTTGCGGTTTTGCCAACTTTATAAACTGCATCTCATTATAGAACTGGGGTATACCGTCTTGCGCATAATGTTTGGATAGTCCCCACGGTAACACCAGATAAAATAAAATCAGTAGCCCGGTAAATGCCATCACCAGATAAAAAGGAAAGGTAATCACTCCCGTTATATGATGCAGATCAAGCAAGGAACGCTGGCCTTTAAAAGCACGAAACGCAAAAAATTCTTTAACGATCTTTTTATGCGTGATCACCCCGGTAATTAAACTGATTAATAAGATCAGGGCGACAATTGCCACGATGAAACTGCCGATCTTGCTCGGCAATGGATATAGGGTGTAATGCAATTTAAAAAAGAAATCGCCCGCCAAGGTCTGACGTACGGGATGGAGTAATTCTCCTGTCACGGGATTTTGTAATTGTTGGTGTTTGCCTGTCTGATCCTGCCATTGCAGTAAATTGACCGGCATACGTTCACTAGCAACGGTCACACGCCATCTTTTTGCATCAGCGGCGTGCTGTTTGAGATAGTTAAATGCCGTTTGTGCCGAAGTCTGGGGAGTCGGTAGGCTCTGAATCTGGCTGAGCGCCTCAGGTTGTGCCCAGACATTAATTTCTGTACGAAAATAGGCAATCGACCCGGTTAAGAAAATAAAAAAGATGACCCATAACACCATAATGCCAAACCAGCGATGCAGAATGGCCTGTATTTGACGAAAATTCATCTTAACCGATTCCCCACTTGCGCATGAGCCAGTAGCTTGCCAGTAATAAGATGCCTGAGCTATTGATGATCCAGAACCAGCGTCTAGACACGATTGCACTGGTCAATATCACGTAAAAGATAAAAAAGATGAAACTGAGAAAAACTGCAAAATAGACATTTTCAGCTTTGGCAAAAGGAAGCCAATCCGTTAAAACCAGACTGAGCCAGGAACTATAACAATAGGCAGCCAGGCAGATGAAAAAAACGCTGCGATAAGTTAAGTTAAAAGGTTCTTGTTGTTCTGTACGGCGCATCGGTATTGCCTTGATCTGTAAAAGCCAAAATAAAATGAAGAAATATCTGCATATGCACAGATATTTCTTCCGATGTTCCAATTAATAGCTGATGGTATAACTTAAACCATAGGTCCGGCCTTCCGCTGGGATCGCCAATAATGGATTCCCGTTTGAAACAGCTGCTTGCTGAGCAAATACTGTCTCGTATTGAAGTCCCCAAACATTATATACACCAAAATCTACACGACCTTTTCCGGCAGGCACATGTCCCAATACATCCATAGTGGCGTAGCCCTTAATTTTTGCAGCGGTATTGGCATCAGCCTTCACAGCCGCTTTAAATGCATCGTCTTGACTGGCATTAGCACGCGCAGCTAAGTCACGATCATCATTATAAGCCTTGTTGCTGCCTTTAATGGCCTGCATCTGTACACGCAATCCATAACCTTCATCGTTGTCCCATTCAGCAAATAAAGTCCCTTTTACTGGCGCGACAGCAAATGAATTAAGTTCATGCCACTGGTTTGCAGCATCTTTATATTGACCACGGGTATAGCCCAGTGTTCCGCCCACTTTGTAATTATCCATGAATGGATAACTTACAGTGGCCTCCGCTCCATAAACACGCTGGTCCGTATCGACAATTTTAGCTGCCCGGTTATTAAACTGAACAGTTTTATCAGAGCTATTATAGAATCCTGTTAAACCCAGATTTAAACCATCATCCTGATTTAAACGCCATCCCAACTCATAACTGTTCACCGTAATGGGTTGCAAGTTCGAAGTTGAAACCGTAAAGGTCGACACATCACGCAGCATGCGTTGCACATCCGGGAAGCTAAAACCTTGTGAGAAGTTTGCATAGACTTGCTGTGCATCATTCAGTTTATACACCGCACCTAAATTAAATAGCGGTTTATCATCATGGGTCGAACCTGCTGGCACCATGTTCGACTCACGGCTTGGAATATATGCGTCAGTATCTGCTTGAATATATTGATAGCGAACACCGGCCTGAATATTCAACTGATCATTAATAGCATAGTCACCTTGGGCAAAAGCACCAATATTCTGGATCTCGGTGTTTGGCCCATAACCTTTACGCTGACCTGTGGGGGTATAGACTAAATAAGGATATTCGGTTGCCAGAATATCAATATATTGCTTGTCTTTTTCCCAATCATAATCAATACCATAGGTTAATTTCAGCGCTCGATCAGCAATATTAAAGTCTGTTTGCATGGTCGAACGCAGGCCTGCAACTTCGATTTCAGATTGCGACTGGTTTACCGTCTTAACTGATTTAGTGGTTAAGCCATACGGGAAAAATCTTGATTTTTCATTTCGATAGTAGGCTTCCACATTCAATACCTGACCTAGGAAATCTTGATTCTGATATTGTGAATTTACTGCATAGCGTTCAGTAAATAGCGGATTACTCAGCTTCAAACCTTTAATAGCTTTATAGCTTGGTGTCCCCATATCATTACTTGTACCCGTGGTCGGCAAATATGAATAGTCCGGGCCGTAATCTGTATCTTGCTTATCTTTATAGTATTGTGCACCAAAGCTCAGGCTTTGCTGATCTGTCAGATTAACATTCAAACGTCCATTGACATCAATCGTATCGCTGTCCATGGTACTGCCTTGCCAAGGACTCAGAGAAATGCGGTCACCATCGCCATCAAACTGAGAACCACGACTGGTAAAGTTTGCCCCGAGGAAACCATCAACATTGCCCTGTTTAAACGATACCGATTGTCCAACTTCATACGCCAATCCATCCCCACGGAAAGTATCTGAAGAGGTAATGCCCACTTTACTTTCAAAGCTGAGTGGCTTTGAAGTATCTGCACGTTTGGTAATAATATTGATAATGCCGCCCGTTGCGCCAGAACCATAGATACTGGTTGCACCAGAGATTACTTCAATCCGCTCAATCATGCTTGGGCTAATACTGTTCAACTGACGGGAGACATCACGTGAACCGGTTTGTGATACCCCATCAATCATGACCAGTACATTGCGGCCACGCATGGTTTGACCATAATTACTGGTGGTCCCACTGCTGGGTGCCAAAGACGGTACCAGCTGTGCCAGAACATCGGCAACCTTACGTCCCGCGGTTGCCTGTTGTGTAATCTGCTGACGGTCAATGGTCTGAACCGTACCGGCAATTTCTGCAATATTTTTTGGTGTACGCGTTGCCGTGACGACAATCTTTTCTAATTGTGCAACAGGCTTCTGTGTGGGCGCTGCGCTTACTGCAATATCCCCCGATACAGCAGTTTCAGCATGGACATGCTGTGCAAACATGGCCAGAACAGCAAGGCAACATGGTGTCATTTTAAACAGTACTTGTTTTGCCCTAAACTCATTATTGACTTTCATTTTCTCTTTTCTCCAGAGCCCTTCTATCACTCAAAAAATATCCAAAAGGCACGCCATCATACTAAATTTAATTTTTAATGAGAATGATTTTTATTAAAAATAATAATCTTCTTTCCTCTCTTGTTTAAAAAAATTGTTTTTCCTGTCTTTTTCTGCCTGCTCCAGCTGCTGGAACTGTTCCAGATAGGCTTCCGCCATGTCTGGTTTTAAGATAAAAATTCCATCTGCATCACCAATCAGCAAATCACCGGATTGCACCGTAAACTGATTGAGCTCGATGCCGATATCCATTTCGACCAGACTTTCTCCTTCATTTCGTGTGGTGAGACAACTCACGGATTGAGCGAAAACCGGCAATTTGAGCTGCAGTAATGCCTGACGGTCCGTGACCGCGCCCAACACCACCACACCAGCCAAACCGCAATGAATCGCGGCGACACTTCTCTGCTCTCCCCAGCATGCCCGTTGCAAATCATATCTGGCGTCGATGAGCAGTACTTCATTGGGCCGGCAGCTCAGCAATACCTGTCGCAACTGACTGGCATTCTTGGATTGCAAGCGCACGGTCCTGACCAGACCCACCAGATGCTGTTGTGGGGACATCGGAAAAATCTGTGGGACATGTCCCAGATCCAGCACATGCCCGATGGTCGAGGTGGCAATGTTTTTATAGGCTTGAACCAGCAATTCGGGCTGGATAACTTGATTCATGATTTCATCTCTGTTGTTTTTTTCAGCTGCAAGGGGCAATTTCGGCATAACTCCCCACTGGCTTCCTCTAGTTGAAAATAGAAGCAGCACTTTTGTCGCATATAGGTGTTGTATTCGGGATGCCAGTTATTGCATAACTTGAGAAAGGGATTTTCCGGCAGGTTAAAACTTTGTGCCGATTTTGCTTTTAACAGCTGTTGTTGCTGTTGCAACCGGATACGCATGTCATTGTCTAAATCTTGCTGCGCTAAGGAACGATAAAACTGCAGCATGCGCACAGTAACATTTTCCCAGAGCAAGGCATACGACACACGCCCTACGCGGGCAAACTGCTGTAACAGGCCATTGAACTGTAGCAACATGGCATCAAGCTCCGGCAGAGACATGCTATGGCAGGCGTAACTCGCTGAATCAGTCAGTTGGATTCGTCGCTCCCAGTTCCATTTTTCAGGTAGCTCTACGATAAAGATCGAAGGTTGCCATTTCACAAAAGGAAGCGATGCAGCCTGACAGTACATAAAAGGCAACACCCACAGCGTGGCCCAGTATTTGATAAATAATGAGGTGGCACATCTCTGGTTCGTGGCATGAATACGTGTCGCAAAATCCTGCAGCACCTGCTGACAGATCGAGTCGTCGAACAGGTCAGCAAGTGTGATGGCCTGCTGGTTGGAACAGTGTATTTCCAGCTTCAGATGCTGTTGCAGCACTGAAAAAGAAGTTTCCAACTCTGCTTGAAAATGGCGACACATCTTCATTGCAGTTTATGCGGATCGAGCTAAAACATGCCAAAGCGGGTTTCGGGTCTCTCCGATTCCTGACGGCATACTACCAATACGGGTATCCTGCTCAAGCAAAGGCCGGATCAACTGTTTATAAGGCCAGTTTGGTGACTCAAACAGTAAGGCCTGTAACTGACTTAGAATTTCAGGTTCAATATCCAGACTGTTTAGTACCTGCTGTAACTGTTCAGCCAAGACATGCCAGAGTTGATCTGCTGCAATCTGATAATATTTTGCCAGTGCCTCGACTATGCAGCCTAAATTGATTTGAATACCCAGCGTCTGGATATAAAACAGCAAGGCTTCAACCGAGTCGTGATAAAGCGTATTCCTGAAATCATGCGGGCTTAAGTAGTCCGGGTCATCCAGACCATTGTGCAGCAGCCACGGCAGATAAATACGCAATGAATCGTGATCTCTGAACATCAGGCCTTCAAATTGACCATGTTTAAGCACCAGACACAGGTTCTGACCATGAATTTCGCCCATCAAGCCGAGACGGAACAGGCGTAAATTCACCTCAAAGAAGCAGGCACATAATTGGGCAAATTGCTCAAGCACATGTTCCGGATGATTTTCCAGCTGCTGCAGCTGTAAAATATAATCAAAAACCGCAGGTTGCCCTGGAATAATATGTCCTAGACTGGCCATCGGAATCAGTTGATAAGGCTGTTGCAACAGTTCAGCTGGAATATAACGGCGTTGAGCGGCCAGATGAGTCGGCTTCTCTACAAATAGCCATTCATTATCCGCACTTCGATCATCTTGTTGTTCCGGCAAATAAGACCACCATTGCGTCTCCTCACACAGCCATAATTTTTGCTGCAGAACTGGATCTTTTTGCTGTGCCTGCTGCAATAATTTCTGGTTTTTTTCGCCATTAATCATTTTTACAATCGGCAGAAAACGCAGAGATCCCAATGCCTTGATGCCAATCGGAAGTTTCAGGCTTTGCTGTGGAATATCCTCAGACAAAAGACTACGCATCGAAGCGCTGGCATACATGCCTGTTGAGACAAAATTCAAAGGCTGACAGATGCCTGACGCTATATCCTCAGCAAAGAATTGCTGAAATAAATGCTGGAATTGCCACGGATGCACAGGCATGGCGATATGCGTTTCACTTAAACCACGCTGGAACATTTCCTGTTTCAGTTGATAGCGTTCGGCACGGTTAATGAAAATCTGGCTCGGCTGCTGGGTAAAAATATCCTCGACACCCGCACCAAACATCATTTTGTCTTTATGCACTGCTACCCAATGAATCCTCAGTTCCTGTGCAAATTCAGGACAATATTGCAGATACTCCTGTTGGCTCAGCCCTTCCTTTAACTTAGATAAAGGATGATATGGCCGATCCCGATAGCCCGCATATTGCTCTAAAATACGAAATACCTGCGCCGGGCTTTGATGAATCAGATCATGGGCATCGACTTGATGCTGTTGCAACAAACGATATTGTGTTAAACATTTCTGGATTTGCTCAGAAAAGACCTGCAGCTTGTCGGCCTGACAATGTTGAAACAGTCCGATCTGTTGCAGACATTCAAACAGCTCAAAGAATTCAATCGGGTGAACTTGCGTGTGCTGATTGCCTGCTGTAATTCGTAAAATTTCCGACTCGGCCGCAAAAGACCACGCTTGGGTAATGCCTGACTGTACAGCGAAAACAACACAATAGTGTGATGTTTGCTCAGGCAACAGTACCACGTACTGCTGCTCAGGCCTATGATTAAACTGCTGTTTTAAGTCAAAATCGAATACATCCAGTTTGGACTGTGCGGTTGAATCATCCACAATATACTGTTCAGGAATCAGGGCTTCCACCAGTAAAGCATTTACAAAGTCTTGTAAAATGGTTCTGTCAGTCAATTGATAGACAGGTTGAAGTGCATTCATCAATAACCTCACTTCGCCTGCGCTTTAAACGGCGCCAATGGGTTATCAACAAACTTGATCTGCATACGACCATCACCAAACAAACGGCGTTTGGTTAATGATTCAATCCGTAACTTTTCGGCAAAGACATCAAAGATTTGATAGCGTTGATGATGTTCAGGATGTTGTTGTTGATAGTCCAGAATGACTTCGGCAGCCCACTGCCAGAAATCCTGTTCTGCAACTGAATAAGTCTGATTGAGGAAAATCGCAATATCAGTCAAGGCCACAAAGAACAGGCAGGCGCAACTAAAGTCACGAATCCCGTCCAGATCATCCGTCAAGATAAAGGACATGCTATTGGTTTTGGCATGTTCAGGCGGCAACTGATCCAGTTCAGGTGCCAGTTCCGGATGAGCCAGATGTGACGGGCTATAACGTACGCCATCATGGAAATCCTTGAGCAATACACGGGTTGGCCAACCTTGTTGATGCACCAGAATAATATTTTGCCCATGCGATTCCGTCGCAATCCCTTCGGCAAATAGCAAATGGATCAATGGCGTAATGACCACTTTCAACAATTGACGTGTCCATTGCTCAACTCCGTAGTGTTTTAACCACGGTGCAATCAGGGCCTGTCCATCTTTTTGAATATGGCTCACCCCATTCAGTGGAATCGCATCTTCCCCTTCACGTAAATATTGATGCACGCTTTCACGCCATAAACAACCAATGGTGCCATAGGCCTGTTGGGCATGCGAAGCCGGTAAACGGGTAAAATCTACACTCAGACCGTAAACCTCACGCAATACCGCAAAATCCAGCTGTTGCGCCGTTTCACTGTGATCAATCAGGCGTTGCAGCCAGTCGGTAATGATGGGCCCGTTCATCACGGTATGTTTTGCCAGCACACGTGAACTTGAAGTATTGGTCAAGCTCATGGAAAGCTTGATATACGGTTTTTCCGGATGCTGTAAATTGGTGACGGTTCGCAATGACTGCTGGGCCAGATAACGGTCATGACTATGCCCTAAATAAATGATGTCCTGATCGGCAATTTCTTGTGCAAAAATTGAAATCAAGTGATTTTCCCATTGCCAAGGATGGACGGGAATCCAGACATATTCAGCGGCGTTTTGAGTTTGCTTGTCCAGTTGTTGCTGAAACTGGATAAAGTCAGCTTCATTCAATTGTTCTTTAAAAAATGCCTCTGTTTCAAGGTGACTGGAATGGTTTTGCGCAACCAGCTTCCGGTGTACGGCTAACCAGACCAATGCCATCGGCTGGGCAAACTCCACCCCATAACGGACATTGTCTTGCAGACTAAAACCAACCCGGGATTTGTAACATGGATGATAGGGATGCCCATCCATCAAATAAGATTCCAGAATATCGTATGGATACTGAATTGCAGGCAAGCTGTAGTTTTCAAAACAGACCTGTGATTGCAGGTCATGAATATAGGTACGCTTTAATTCAAAAATAAAATCTTCGACTTTGGCAGCGTCAGCAATCGAGCGCAGGATCTCATCAATGACCTGATTTAGACGTGCTGGTTGTGTATTGCCCTGAGCATCCTGACGAAGTACCTCCTGATCACGCGCCAGTCGCACCAGCTTATAGCTGTATTGGCGTTGCCCTTTGGCAATATACTGAACCGCTTGCTGTTGGCGATCCTGTACCTGAATCACAAAATTTTCACCATCATGCTCAGCGCAAATAATTTCTTCAAAAATCAAAGCTTGTAACAGTTGCTTGATCACCCGTTGTTCAACCTGTTTGGCCTGCTCCGGTTGTGGTTGTTGCCAGGCTTGAAAGGTATTTTGAAGCATATGTGTATTTGATAAAACTGGATGTAATTGTCCCATATTTGTCTTCCTAATTATTGAATTCATTGATTTTGTGTTGATCTGGAAAGCGCCATGCATAGGGCAAAGCGCACAGGATCAGGACCGTACAAAAAATAAAGATGTCCTGAATGCCCTTAAATGAATCCAGTGCGGTATCAGGAGTGGTGTGCAAAAGATCCTGATGTAATTGCAGATACAAGGCAGCCAGTACCACGGCAACTGCGGCAAAGATCCGACGGAACAGATTGTTTAAGGCCGCCGCCTGAGTAACCAGATGCTGTTGTTGCTGACGTAAGCTGTTGAGCCCTGCCGTGGTCGATGGCATATAGGACAGTCCCATACCCAGACCATGCAACATCATGCAGAAGATAATGAACCAGACATTTTTGACCGGTGCCCATGCCAGCAAGGCAAAAGCCAATGCGGTAATGAGTAAGCCCAGACTCATAATTTTTGCGGCGCCGTAACGATCGAGATATTTACCTGCAGGCTGGCTGCATAAACCAGTCACCAAGGCACTACTCATCAAGGCAAACCCTGTCCAGAGTGGGCTAAGTTGCAAACTCTGCTGAATCCACAACGGCACCAGCAACATGCCAATAAACAGGCCCACCGTTTGCGCCACACAGATCATCAAACTGAATCGAAAACCTGTTGCCGCAAACAATGCCGGCTCAATCAATGGACTGGTCTGATTTTTCTGCCTTCTGGCGAATAGCCAGAATGTTAAAACGCTCAATGCAAGTAATAACCCATAGACTGGCTGTGCGACATCTTCAAGTCGATGAATCTGACTCAAAGTACCTAATAACAAAATAATGCTCAGACTGAGGCAACCAAAACCGATCCAGTCAAAAGACTGGTTGATATCGCCTTGTTCTTTAGGCAGGTACAGATATCCCAACCATAATGCGATACAGGCAACAGGCAGGTTAATAAAGAATAAAGCCTGCCAGTCGAGCCAGACCAGAATCAGTGCGCCTAACATCGGCCCAATCGCCAAAGTCAGCATGATCATGGCGCCCCATAGCCCTGTGGTCCCACCCCGTTGTTCACTCGGCGTGACTGAAAAAATCAGACCGAGTGACAATGGGATCATCAGGCCACTACAAAAACCTTGCAGCGCTCTTGCAATCAGGACTGACTCAAACTGGTTGAATAAGCCGCCGAGTGTTGATGCCAAGGCAAAACATAACAACGCCGTTAGATAAGTTTTTCTTTTGCCAAAACGCTGGCTGAAATACCCCGCCAGTGGCAAGCTGATACTCATCGCCAGTAAAAATGCGACCACCACCCAACTTGCCCAGACTTCACCAATCTGGAAATACTGCATCAGTTGAGGTATGGCGGGATTAAAACTACTGTTGTTTAAACTGACGGTACCGGTACCTAGCATGACTGTGAGTAAAACATAACGCTGCAAGCCCACGTGTGCCGCCTGATTGATGGGTACAGAAGACCGTTCCATATGTGCGATTCCTCTGTTGACCTTAGTCAATGTGCTCTGACAACTTTACTTGTGCATAAAAAGCGGGAGAAGTATGCCGAAGCTGACCGGATTTATGCATAACACGGGTTAAGCCTGAATCGGCCAGTTGTACAGGATTTCGCACAGGTTGATCTGACTGTGCAGCAGGTGCCACACCAAATTGCTGATAAGACTGGGCCTGATCCAGCTTAAACAGCTCTTCACCTAATAACTGATTGGCAATGGTAGCAGCCCGATGCGCGCCCAAACCCAGATCTGGTGTCCCGACACCATGATGGAAAACTTCCATATTTTGCAGGAAAATCCGTCCATCGCCCTGATAGTTCACCTCAAAATCGGCACTAACTTGCCAACGCCCGGTTTGATCCAAGCGAATCAAATTTTGCAGGTTTTCCAAGAAAGCAGGTTTAGGATAACGATAACCTGTGGCCGCGATGACACTATCTGCATCCAGTACATAATGCTCGCCCTGCTGCTGGTGCTCGAAACGCAAACGAATTTTCTGGTTTTCCAGCACTTCCGCATGTTGCAACTGGTGATGTCCAGCCAAGGTCACATCAGTCTGCTGACCACCGATACTCCGGTGATACAGCCGTTCGTAAATATCACGAATCGTTTTACTGCTGATGCCTTTATACAGATTGGCTTGCTGCGCAGGTAATGTAGCCTTTAATCCTGCAGGTAAATGATAGAAATACTGCATATAGTCAGGACTAAAATGCTCTAGTCCTAATGGCGTATTCTCCATCGGGAAAAAACCCGCAGAGCGTGTCAGCCAATGCAAATGGAAATCAGGCGTGGCTTTGCCTTGCGCATATTGACGATCAAACAGGTCAATAAAAATTTCTGCCGCGGACTGGCCTGAACCAATCAACACCACATTGCCTTTTAACTGCGCAGGACATTGCTTTAAATATTCAGCCGAATGTAAGCATTGCTTTGTTTTTGGATAGGCCTGCTGCAAACTTTCAGGTAAATGCGGAACTGTACCGATTCCCAGTACCAATTGACGTGTCTGGTAGCGCTGCTGTTCACCATTCGCCAGAACTTCGACCTCAAAACCGCCCTTGATCGGTTGCACATCCAGAACACGGCTGTTGAAGCGGATATGCTCGAGCTGCTGCACCACCCACTGACAATAATGGTTATATTCCTGACGTGGAATATATAAGTTTTCACGGAAGTAAAACTTATATAAACGTTGCTGATGTTTTAAATAGTTAAGAAAACTATAAGGACTGGTCGGCTCAACCAGACTGACCAGATCCGCCATAAACGGAACTTGTAGTAAAGCATGGGGTAGCTGCATGCCCGCATGCCAGTCAAAGCCATCTTTCTGCTCAAAAAAGCGATATTGAAGGTCACTTTTGTTTTGCAGCAAACTGGCCAGACTTAAATTAAAAGGCCCCAAGCCAATGCCGATAAAATCAAGCATAGCTCACATCCTTCTGCTCAATAAACAGCGGATTTTGCAATTGCACATACACAGATTGATGCTCAACAGGCGCAATCAATTCATCCAGCTCATGCAAGCGTGTCAGCAAATTACCTTTATATGGCAAGGTTTCATTAAACAACAAGCCTTGTAACAAGGTGCTGTCAGGATACTGCTGCAATAAATCCTGCAAGAACACTTTTAAATGCTCAAGCAGCACATCTTCGCTTATATGACCCGTTGCACCAATCGCATTAATAATGCCGAATAAGGTATTGCCAAAGAAATAATAGCTGAAACGCTCATCAACGAAATCTTTCGGCCCCACTGCAAATGCCTTTTCTTTTAGCTCAGGTAAGGCCTTTAAAATTTCAGTGGCAAACTCTTCAATATAGTAGAAGCCCTGATTGTCACGTAACCATAAGGTTTTGGGAAAATAATTCTCCATTTCCAGCAGCACATTTTGCTGATGCGATTCGAATGCCATTCCGTAACGATGATAGAGATACATCAACGGCTGCAAACTTACCTCAAGGAAGCGGTTAAACCAGTCCAGAGCAATCTCTGAAAGATCCATTTCAGGATGTGCTTTGGCAATATTTGCGAAAAGCGCATTAAAACGATTTAAAGCCTTGCCCGGATGGTCCTGACACAATGAGGCAATACAGGTGACTTGCTGTTGTGGACTAAAAGGCTGATCACGGAAAATACAGATACTTTCATTGACCACTTCACCATCAATTTGCAAAGCCATCCATGCAGGATCATTGACCGCTTTCAGAGTTGGGCAGTTTTTTAAGATATTCTGCCCAAACTCACTGTGCCATAAACGATGGGTCAGTTCACCACGGTGACATTCTTTTGCCAGATTGACACGGATTGAATTGGTAATCATCACCGACAGTGACGGTTTCACCATCCACGGCGCATTAAAACTTGCCAGTGTTCGAATGGAAGTGGTCGGTGCAAATTGCCAGCCACGTAAACCCAGATCAATCAGCTGTCCGGTTTGTTTCAAACGCTCAAACCACGGCTTGCTTTGCAGATAACGTGCCTGCCAAGGATGTAAAGGCAGTAACTTATACTCGGTATGAGTGTTGAGCAGCTTAAGATCCTGTTCAGATAAATACCATTGCAACGCGCTTTTAAGCTGGGCTGAAATAGCCTCATCAGTCGCGCTACCCTCAGCAATATAATCCTGATGCACAAACCAGTAATGCAGTTGAGTTTGTCCCTTATTTTCCGGAGAAAACTTGTACCAGTCCTCATGTACAAAACCCGTCCGGCTCTTTGGTGCAGGATGCATGCTATGCCCAAGGACTAAAGCCTGTTCAGATTCAATGAAATTCTGTCCTGCTTTGATCAGATCATCAAAGTCATGTTCACGCTGGACTAAAAACTGCTGTAAAGCATCACGGCTCTGAATCCATTTTTCCATTAGAGAAGCGGCATCTAATGCAAGCTCGGACTCAAAAACCAGTTCTTCCAGTAACAGGCCAACAATGGCAACGGGACTGAAGGTTCTACTTTGTCCATGAACAATAATTTGCGGAAAATCGGCCAAGCGATGTCGCCCGACTCGACTGACATAGGCCAACGGGAAATAGCATTGTGCTTGAATGGAGTGGATCGGAATGGTTAACAGCGTCAAACCTTGGCTAAACGCTTGCTGATGTGGACTCTGCTGATTCTTATTAAGCAAGTGACCTTTGCCTGTTTCTTGCGTGTAGGCGTTGACGAAATGTTGTATCGCCAACCGATTGGCAAGTGATTGCATCCGATTGTTTCCTCTATCCAGAGATCTGATTTATTTTTCGAAATGTTTTAGGCCATAAACATATCCTGAACGGAACTTAGGTCCATTTAAGATGTAGCTAATGATAATTATTATCATTTATATTTTCAATTCTACATTTTGCTGCTATAAAACAATTCAATGCATTGAAATGATTTGCTTTTTATTTGCTTTATGCGAAATCAGATACAAAAAGATAATAATCGTTTTTATTTAATAAAATGATGATTCACTCAATATTGATAGCTTTTTATGATTTTAAAATTCCTTAAATTACAGCAAATTAGATAAATACATCCCAAAATGATGCATTTATGTGCCTGTATTATCAAAAAACCTCTTCCACAGATCCCTTTGCTTTTCCTGATGAAGATAAAGAATAAAATGATGATTTCGCCTATTGCACTGTTCACTATTCTCTCCCCTATAATGCCGAAAATTTAAAAACAATCTCAGGCTGAGATCATAGGAACGATGATGAAGCGCCATAAAAGCTTAGATAAAAACGCAGATGTGAAACGTATTATTCCCTTTTTGTCGATCGGGGGATTCATTTTATTTTCCAATACATCTTTTGCAGCGGCTTCCACTGAAGCAACTCTCTCTGGCGAAAAACCAGAGCAACTACCGACCATTACCGTGCAAGCCTCACGTTCCGATGAGCTCTCCTCTTCTGCCAAGCAAGTCACGCGACTCGATGAACAGCAAATTGAACTTTTAAAAAATGCTTCATCAGGCAATCTCGCGACTGTGCTGGCTAAAGCAGTCCCCGGCTTATCCGATTCAAGCCGCACCATTACCGATTTCGGGCAAACCTTACGTGGACGTAATGCACTGATTCTGGTCGATGGCGTGCCGATGAATTTAACGCGGGACACATCCAGAGGACTTTCTGCGATTGATCCGCAAAGTATCAGTAGCATTGAAGTCATACGTGGCAGTAATGCAATTTATGGCAGCGGCGCAGCGGGTGGTACCATTTCAATTACCACTAAAGCGGCTGGCGGTGAACCTGCTGCTAAAACCGTGATCGGCTTACAGAGTCCGCTCACCAATATCCGTTCCGATGCCTTCAGTGGCGATATTCATCAATATTTTTCAGGCAGTCTGAATGACTTCGATTATGCACTGGATTTTGGCTATCAAAGAATTGGCAGTCCCTATGATGCAAGAGGAAAACGGATTGCACCCGAACCGAGTCAGGGCGATCTGTTTGATGCCGATGCCTATAGTATCGGTACTAAACTCGGCTATCACTTGGACGATAATCAGTATCTACAACTGGCTGCAAACTATTATAATGCCGAACAGGATTCCGACTATGCTTCTGATCCAAGCGTTGCCCAACTCCCCCCAGGCAGTGTTCCTGCCAAGGCAATCAAAGGATTGAAATTAAAAGAACAGAATAAAAATGAAAACCA
This sequence comes from Acinetobacter calcoaceticus, assembly GCF_051947995.1. Classification (GTDB taxonomy): domain Bacteria; phylum Pseudomonadota; class Gammaproteobacteria; order Pseudomonadales; family Moraxellaceae; genus Acinetobacter. The sequence goes on from NZ_JBLVVH010000003.1 coordinate 419,110, forward strand.
GATTTATAATCTGACCTATAGCCATAAAGATTTATTTGGCAATAAACTCGATGCCCAGATTTATTACCGCGACTTTTTCACCCGCTTTGCCCCCTTTGATGCGCGTAAAGTACCCACACGCGGAGGACAGGTCGATCAGGTCTACCAAAACAATAATGTGCTCGGGAGTCGCTTAACCGTCACGACGCCGCTTGAGTTTCTGGGTGACAGTTCACTGGTCTGGGGTGGTGATTTTAGCCGTGAAAAGAGTGAAATGCCGCTAGATACTTTCGATCAAGATATCTATGATCAATCTGGTGGGCTGGAATTCGTCAAAACTGGAAAGCTGATTTATTTACCTGAACTTACTACCCAGAGCCTAGGTGGATTTGTGCAGTTGAAGCATCGTTTTAACGATCAATGGTCGGCTGAAGTTGGCACACGCTATGAGAACAGTTTTGCCAAAATTAACAGCTTTGTGCCGTTATCCCAGCTCAAAGAATCCGTTCCCTATACCGTCCAAGGTGGTAAAGTAAAGGCGGATGCATGGTTGTACAATGCCAATCTTACTTTCTCACCAAATGACGAACATTCAATTTATGCCTCATTTAACCAAGGTTTCCAGTTACCTGATGTGGGTGTGGTTATTCGTAACGCAGGAAAAAATTTTGACTTAAGCTCGTCATTTTTAAAACCAATCAAAGTGGATAATTATGAACTCGGCTGGAATGGCAATTTCAATAATTTTAGCTCAAGCTTAGCCGTATTCCACTCCACGTCTGATCTGGGTGGCGTGCAATCCTTTGGCAACGGGTTAATTCTGACCCGAACCAAGGAAAAAGTGACTGGTGTAGAAGCGACGCTGGATTATCTTGAAGATGCCAAAGTCTGGGGTGCTGGCGGGAGTGTGACCTGGATGAAAGGACGTGAGACACCGCAAAATAGTCATACTGAACAGGATATGACAGGTTTCCGTATTCCGCCGTTAAAAGTGACCGCCTATATTTCCTATAGCCCGACCGATACCTGGACCAACCGTATTCAGGCGACGTATTTCGGTGCAGAAGACTACCGTCTCAATGGTAACAATGGCTTTGGACGCTATGATATCAAATCCTATACCACAGCGGATTTAATCAGCAGTTTTGCGATCAATAAACAGGATACGATGACGATTGGTATCGAGAATATGTTCAATCGTGAATACTATCCGCTTTATAGCCAGCTGATGCGCAATAGCAACAACACCAGTCACCTATTAGCGAGTGGCCTAACCGCGAAAGTCTCTTATACGCATAAATGGTAATTTCCAACATCAAATACGATAGATATCTGCTGATATCTATCGTTGTTTCAATCTTTAGCTTTTAACTATCGCTTTTAAATTAAAAAGAACCTTGACACCAAATATTAATATTTTATAAATCAAGCACATCAGCAAATTTAGCACCCAGTAATTGAGCTAGATCCTGAGGATTTAATCCAATATCCAGTCCTCTTTTGCCCCCACTGACATAAATTTTCGCCAAACTTTGCGCCGTGGCATCGATCACGGTTTTAAGACGTTTCTTTTGTCCGAGAGGACTAATTCCGCCGACCAGATAGCCGGTTAAACGTTCAGCATCTTTTGGATTTGCCATTTGCAGTTTCTTACAACCGACTGCTGCTGCTACTTTTTTCAGATTAAGTTGATGATGGACCGGTAAAATGGCGATGAAATAATTTTTTTCATCTGTCACCATTAAGGTTTTGAATACTTCTTCAACCTTGAGATTCAATTTTTCTGCGGCTTCCAGTCCAAAACTTTTTGCATTGACATCATGTTCATATTCATGAATTGAGAATGGTATTTTATTTTTTTCCAGTAATTTACAAGCGGGTGTCATATCTATTCAGTATTTTTGCTTTCGGAATAAAAGTAGGATAAGTGTAGCACTTTAAAAATAAAAGTTTAAATTTGCTTAGGCTATTTTGGATATAAATCTCTTCTTGATAAATCTTGAAACAACCTCATATATTGGCTAAAGATGAAATGAACAGGCTTAAACAATTCATGAGTTATAAGCATAATAATTTGATGGCAATGCGCCAGAATTATTGGGACGATGAAAGCTCTTCTACTGTCCAAGCAGAAAAGCAGTTTTTAAAAGATCTTCTCGTTGAAGAAGATGTTTTTAAAGAAGCAACTTTAGACGACACCAAGTATTTTTTCTTTACCCTACCCAGTATTATTATCGTAAAAGCCTACGCACTCGGTTTTCATCATAGTCAGGTTAAACGGATGCTGGTTAAACATATTCATACCCATCGAGCCGCACTGATGAAACGGGCAACTTTAAAAATTCAGTTTAAAATTTAGGACATATGTATACGAAAGCCAAAAGATGAATCTAGATTCTACTTAGGCTATTTATGGACAATTACCCTATTGCACAAATTTAGACTGATAATTCAAGAGATTGAACTATTTTAATACGTTCAAAAGCGGTAATATCCGCTACAATTTATCACTCGGCTTTCAACCCTCCGATTTCAGCATAGGATTTTTCTTTCATGTCAGATCAGAACGATAAGCTTAAGAATCTAAAAACCTCCTCGGTGGATCGTCGCTTATCTATCGCAAAAGCGTCTTTACTTGCTGGAACACGTTGGGCAACTGCAAGTGCAACTTCTCTTTTCTCCAGTGAAGAAGAAAAAGAGAAGAAACGTAAAAAAGCCATGGCTGAACAGGCGCATTATTTGGTTTCTGAAATTGGCAAACTTAAAGGTTCAATCGTCAAGATTGGCCAGATGATGGCCTTATATGGCGAGCATTTCTTGCCTGAAGAAATTACCCAGGCATTAAATACCCTGAATAATCAGACCGTAGCCCTTGCCTGGCCTGCAATCAAGGCACACTTGCAAGATCAGTTAGGTTCAAAACTTGACGACTTAACTATCGATCATGAACCGATTGGCACAGCTTCACTGGCTCAGGTTCATCGCGCGACCCGAAAGTCAGATGGGCAGGAACTGGTGCTTAAAATCCAGTATCCGGGTGTGGCTGAAGCAATCGACTCAGATATGAATCTGTTTAAGAATATGCTGAAACTGACTCGGATGGTCCCGCAAACCCGTGAGTTTGATCAATGGTTTGATGAAGTCCGTGACATGATGCATCGTGAAGTGGATTATGCGATTGAAGCTGCAACCACACGTCGTTTCGCTGAACGTTTGAAAGATGATCCGCGTTATATCGTTCCACAAATTGTGGACGAATTCTGCGCTGAAAAAGTACTTTGCATGACCTTTGAACGTGGTGTTCCGGTAAATAGTCCTGTCATGCTTTCTCTTCCACAAGAACGCCGCAACCAGTTGGGTGAAGCCTCTCTTGAAATTGCAGTGCGTGAATTATTTGAATGGGGTGAAATGCAAACCGATCCGAACTTTGGTAATTATCTGGTTCGTTTGGGTGATGGCAATGAAGTTAACGATAAAATCGTTTTACTCGACTTCGGTGCAATTCGTCAGTTTGACAATAATTTATTGACTGTGGCGCGCAACCTGATTCAAGCTGGCTATGATCATGACAAGACCGCGATGGTCAAAGCCATGAAGGGTTATGAATTCTTTGATGGTATGCCAGAAAGCGTCAAACCGGGTATGGCAGATGTGTTCCTGATTGCCACGGAAGCCTTTAGCTGTCCAGAAAATAATCCAGATATGCCTGCGGGGATAATGGATGATCAGGACCGTTATGACTGGAAAAAAAGTCAGTTGCATAGTCGTGTGATGCAACAGGCTGGGCAATCGATGGCCTCCCGCTATTTCTCGGTTCCACCGAAAGAGTTTATGTTCATTAGCCGTAAATTCATTGGTGCCTACACCTTTATGACTGTGATTGATGCAAAAACCAATGTCCGTAAAATGATTCGTCAATTTACGTGATCGATCATTTCCAGTGACATGATAGAAAGCCTGTCCATTCTTATGCACAGGCTTTTTTAATCTCTATTGATCAGAAAGTTATGCTGTTAAGCACAGGTTTCTGGCATTTTTTGAATTTCATATGGCAGTCCTACATAGTTCTCTGCCAAAGTGGTTCTGCCCGCTGTCGAGCCTAAAATATAACTAAGTTCAGCCTGCTTGATTTTATGGTCAAACTCGCTTTCGGTTTCAAAACGATGCAGCAAATGCGTCATCCACCAGGAAAAACGCTCAGCCTTCCAGACCCGTTGTAAACATTTTTCCGAATATTCATCAATGCCCTGACTCGAATCCTCCGTGTAATACTCGATCAACGCGCTCGATAGATAAGCAATATCCGAAGCCGCCAGATTAAGCCCCTTGGCCCCGGTTGGCGGAACAATATGCGCCGCATCTCCTGCTAAGAACATTTTACCAAACCGCATCGGCTCGGTCACAAAACTACGCAACGGTGCAATACTCTTTTCGATCGATGCACCAGTGACTAAATGTTGACGGCTTTCAGGATCTAAACGACATTTCAATTCTTCCCAGAATCGCTCATCTGACCAGTCTTCGACATGATCCGTCAATGGTACCTGTAAATAATAACGGCTACGGGTTTCTGAACGCATACTACATAACGCGAAACCACGTTCAGACTGTACATAGATCAATTCATCTGCTACTGGCGGTACATCGGCCAATACACCTAACCAGCCAAATGGGTAAACTTTTTCAAAAGTTTTGATCTTGTCCTCAGGCACACTGGCTCGACAAATACCGTGATAGCCATCGCAACCGGCTATAAAATCACACTGAATTTGAAAAGCTTTGCCCTGATAGTCAAAATGAACGTCTGGCGCATCATAAAAACCGTGCACCTGCACATTTTGCGCTTCATAAAATGAGGTCAGCTGTGCAGCTTCACGCGCAGCCATCAGGTCTTTGGTAACTTCGGTCTGTCCATAAACCGTGACTTGTTTACCGCCTGTCAGTGCAGACAAATCAACACGATGTTTCTGCCCATTGGTGAGGATCTCAATCCCTGAATGCGGTAATCCTTTCTCTTTTAAATGTTGATCGACACCTGCCTGTTTCAGTAAGTCAACCGATACCTGCTCTAAAATGCCAGCACGTATGCGTGAAGCGACATATTCAGCACTACGTTGCTCAACAATGATATGTTCAATCCCAGCCTTATATAACAGTTGTCCCAGTAACAAACCCGCTGGGCCAGAACCGATAATTGCAACTTGCGTCTTTAAAATATCCATTACATCTTCCTTGTTATCTCCTGACTTTTAAACTACTGCTTTTCAATGAGGGATACGATGTATGCAAATTGAAAAGAGCCGTATATCATTCAACTTGTCCGATTAGCGGACAAAACATACAAAATAACAAGGAAGAAAGGATGTCCTCTACCGATGATTTTTTAGAGCACCCGAGTTCTCATGAACGTATTCGTCAGGAAGACTATATTGCGGGTTTGGCCAAAGGTCTGGCTTTGCTTGAAGCCTTTGGTATTGATCGCCAACGTTTGAATGTTACACAGGTCGCAGAACGGACAGGTATTAGCCGCACAGCCGCACGTAGACATTTAAAGACCTTAAAATACTTAGGCTATTTAGATACCGACGAGCATTATTTCTGGTTGACCCATCGGGTATTACGTTTTTCCAGCTCTTATCTGAGTTCTGCCCATCTACCCAAAATTGCCCAGTCTTTTCTCAATCTTTTATGTGCCCAGACTTCTTTGACTTTTTCTTTGGTCGTTTTGGATGATAATGAAGTGGTGCCCATCGCCCGTAGCTATCTTCCCCAACATGACAACCTGCGGGTCAGTCCTTATGGCATGCATCTAGGCAACCGCCTACCTGCACATGCAACCTCGACAGGAAAGGTGTTATTGGCAGCATTATCTGAGCAGGCTCAGCGCGATTGGGTCAAAAGCTATAGCTTAAAGCGTTTAACACCTTTCACCATTATCGATGAAGCAAAGTTTATAGACGTGCTGAAAAGCATCTCATTTTCGGACTATTGTTTATCGAAAGAAGAGCATGAGCTGGGTGTGATTGCAATTGCAGTACCAGTACTGAATGCTCAAGGTCAAGCTATTGCGGCACTTAACTGCATGTCGCAGACCAATCGGGTGCAAGAGGAGTATCTGGTTCAGCAAATTCTGCCTTTACTGCGCAATACTGCCAATGAGTTACGCAATGTGATTTAAAAGAAATGTTCGGCTGGCTATTTCCATCTAGCTGCTTAGATAATTTGAATTAGAATGCGACCCCATAGTCTATCCCCTGACACCGATAATAACCATGTCTGAATACCTTAAACTCAAGCCAATTAGGTACCGGGTTTAATCTGATGCTCCGACTGAAAATCCTGATAGGTTTTACGTTCAGATGAATCGGCTGTTAAAGGCTTAACCTCGGTCATGCTGTCTAAACAGCGCTGTGTCAGCTGGATATATTCTTGCGTACCTTTGATTTTCCATGCGCATTCCTGTTCTGATAAATCACGCACAACCTTGGCAGGACTTCCCATGGCCAGTACATTGGCTGGAATGTGATCCTTGGTTTTTACCAGACTATTTGCACCGATAATGCTGTTTTCACCAATCTCGGCATAATCCAGTATCACACTGTTCATGCCGATCAAGGCATTCTTGCCGATACGGCAGCCATGCAAGGTCGTAGCATGACCAATATGTCCCATTTCTTCAATCAGGGTGACGCTTTGCGGAAAACCATGAATGATACAATTGTCCTGGATATTGGCATTCTGCTTGATATGGATGCGGCCAAAATCAGCGCGTAATGAAGCAAAAGGACCAATATAGACACCGGCTTCAATGATGACATCACCAATTAAAACAGCGGTTGGATGTACAAATGCATCAGGATGAACGACAGGAATCACTCCATCAATACTGTAACAAGGCATCAGCCACTCTCTCATTATTTTGGCTCAAGCCACCAAAACGCCGCCAAAAATGTGCAGTCGCATTGGGCATAGGCCCTTCCGAGGTTGCCGCAACCGACAGGAAATACTCATCTGCGGCTTCAAAGACTTTTTTATAAATATTCATGGATAAAGTTCGTGCCTTGACCGCAGGCCAGTCTGTCGATAACAGCTCTAACGGCAAAGCAGGATCTTTGAGTAAAATCCGGCGATAATAATGAATCAGCAAGGTCCGTATCTGGAAGGCTTGAATTGGTTCAATGCGTTCATCCTCTTGCATCAAAATTGCGCCAATCTCCCGAAACATATCCAGAAATTGTAAATAACGTTGACGCAGCTCATCAATCGGCCAGTTGGTCTCTAACATCCGGCTGATGGTGTCAGTCGAGTTATTAAACAACTGTAAGGTCTCAGCCTTAAACACCACCACCTGCTCGCTCATGTTGAGATCAACCAGCAGTTTTTGCAATTGCAGTCGATTCGAACCCGGGTATGCCATCAGGTTGGTCGAAATATTGGCAAAGCCCAGCCATTCCAGTTCTTTCTTGAGAAAAGCCTTATTGTCGGTATCCAGACTCGACATCAGGATCAGATCCCAAGCATGATCCCATTCTTTCATCTGGTCATTATAAATCCGTTGCTCAGCCTGTAAGTATTTGAAACGGCTGGCATCTGTAATCCGGTAAAAACTGGTTCTACCAATTTTATCCGAACCCAACCATTCATTTTTGACCAGACGAAAAACCGAAGTCCGGACAGCACGATCATTAAAGTTGAACAGCTCCATCAACTGGATCAAGCTGGCAAGACTGATATTACCGCCACGATGGAGGATTGAATCCCCAAAAATGGTTGTAATCAGAGACGTGCCACTTAAGGTTTCATTCTGGATGATCGAATCAATAATTTGCTGTAACTTTACACTCATAGGTTTATCTTGGCGTTTAGATTCAGGATATAGACGATACTATACCCTGAATGATCATAATGTTAAGCAATCTGACGCATATCAATGACCCGTTTTGCCTTCCCTTCCGAGCGCGGCAAAGTCAGTTCATTCACCACTTCGACTGTCACGGAAATACCAATCATGGTTTTAATCCGCTGCATCAGTTGCTGAGCCAGTTGTTGCGCCTGCATGTCGCAGTTATGGCACATCTCGGTACGAATGTGCAAGGTATCCATATGACCTTTCTTTGCCACCAGGATTTCGTAGTTTGGTACCAGACTTGGAACCTGTAGAATCTGTTCTTCAATCTGGGTCGGGAATACATTTACACCACGAATAATCAGCATGTCATCGCTACGTCCTACGATCTTGTCCATACGGCGCATCGCCAGATTTTGGCCTGCCAGCAAACGGGTCAAATCACGGGTACGGTAACGGATAATCGGCAAACCTTCTTTGGTAATGGTGGTAAATACCAGTTCACCCAGTTCGCCATCCTTACACACTTCACCAGTTTCAGGATTGATGATTTCAGGATAAAAATGATCTTCCCATATGGTCAGCCCTTCGCCTTCATCCAGGCATTGCATGGCGACACCTGGCCCCATAATTTCTGACAGGCCATAAATATCCAGTGCCTTGATATTCAGGCGTTCTTCGATCTCTCGGCGTAACTCTTTCGACCAGGGTTCTGCCCCAAAAATGCCCACCTTCAACGAGGTATTACGTGCACTGCCTAACTGTTGCTCGAGCTTTTCAATAATGCTGACGCAATACGATGGCGTGACCATAATTGCCGTGGGTTTAAAGTCCTGAATCAGTTGTACCTGTTTCTCGGTCTGCCCGCCTGACATTGGAATCACGGTGGCACCCAAGCGTTCAGCACCATAATGTGCACCTAAACCACCCGTAAACAGGCCATAACCATACGCCACCTGAATCATGTCCTTGGCACTCAAGCCCGCCATACGCAAACAACGCGCCACAACATCCGACCAGGTATTGATATCCTTTTGGGTATACCCTACTACAGTTGGCTTTCCTGTCGTGCCTGAAGATGCGTGTAAACGAACAATCTGCTCTTGCGGAACTGCAAACATGCCAAAGGGATAGTTGTCACGTAAATCCTGTTTGGTGGTAAATGGAAACTTGGCCAGATCATCCAGTGTCACGAAATCATCTGGATGCACGCCTGCATCATCAAACTTTTTCTTATAGACCGGACTATTGGCATAAACATAAGTCAATGTCTGTTTTAAGCGTTGGGTTTGAAGCGCTCGCAACTCCGCAAGCGTCATTTTTTCTACGTCTTCTGTGATGAGGCTATCCACTGCCGTCTCTCCTATTTCGTTATATTATTCGAACCGTTTTGTTTCAATTGAATTAAGCTATATTTTCTAAAATCAAGGCGACACCTTGCCCAACACCGACACACATCGTACAAAGCGCGTATTTACCTTGGCGTCTTTTCAGTTCTCTGGTGGCGGTCATCACCAAACGCGTGCCACTCATCCCAAGCGGATGGCCGAGTGCAATCGCCCCACCATTCGGATTAACACGCGTATCATCATCCTGAAGACCTAACTCACGCATACAGGCCAAAGATTGCGCGGCAAAAGCCTCGTTCAGCTCAATCACATCCATTTGGTCCAGACTGAGCCCCGTTTGTTTCAACAATTTTTGTACTGCAGGCACTGGTCCAATACCCATATATTTCGGTTCAACCCCGGCACTGCTCATCGCCACCACACGTGCCAACGGCTTTAAGCCATGTGTATCGGCAAACTGACGATTGGTCAGCAACACACACGCCGAGCCATCGTTGACACCCGATGCATTACCCGCCGTCACCGAACCACCTTCTTTACGGAATGGAGCTTTTAGTTTTGCCAAGCTCTCCAGACTGGTATCGGCACGGGGATGCTCATCCTGTGAAAAGACAGTCATATTCTTTTTACGATCGGCCAGTTCAACAGGTAGTATTTCACCCTCAAAAAAGCCGGCTTGTTGTGCCGCAGCCACTTTTTGTTGACTCCGAAGCGCAAATGCATCCTGATCCTGACGACTAATCTGGTATTTTTCAGCCACATGCTCAGCGGTTTCAGGCATGCTGTCCGTCCCATAGTCAGCTTTCATCTTTTTATTGATAAAACGCCAGCCAATGGTGGTATCAAAGATTTCAGGGCTACGACCAAAAGCCTCGGTTGGCTTGGCTTGCACAAAAGGTGCCCGACTCATCGACTCGACCCCACCCGCCAGTACAAATTGTGATTCGCCAGCCTTAATCGAACGTGCCGCCAAACCTACGGCATCCAGCCCTGAAGCACAAAGACGATTCACGGTCATGGCAGGAACCGCTTCTGGTAATCCCGCCAACAAGGTTGCCATACGTGCCACATTACGGTTATCTTCACCCGCCTGATTGGCACAGCCCAAATAGACTTCATCTAAATCTTGCCACGGCAGATGCGCATGTTTTTCTTTTAAATGTTTGATAGGCAATGCCGCAAGATCATCCGTACGTACCGAGCTGAGCGCACCAGCATAGCGGCCAATCGGGGTGCGAATAAAATCACAAATTAACACGTCTTCCATGATCACTCCTCTTTATGCACATGCGGTTAAATCTTTTGAATCATCGAGCGCCAGGCTTTGTTGCTTTGCCACGTATTGCTTGAGATAAAGACTTGCACGATATTTTTCTTCGCCATAGATGTCATATAAATTATTGAGGGTTTGTAGCACATACTGCGCGCCCAATTGCATCATCCATTGATACGGTCCCTTAGGATAATTGACACCATATCGCATCGCATTATCAATATCTTCCATACTGGCAATCCCGTGCAGGCTGGCCTCACAGGCTTCATTGATCAGCAAGACAAGGGTACGTAAAGTTAATAATGCTGGATGGTCTGTAATCCAGATCACATGAATCTGATATTGGGCAAAAAATGCCTCAACTTTTGCCAGATCATCGGCTTGGCACAACGGGTTATGACTCAGTACCACCGCTTGCGCCTGCACAAAATCATGATGCCAGTCCATCAATACCGTTTTACGGCTTAGATAGTTCAGGTTGGCAGATTCACCCTGACTTAAACGTAGATCAATATCATCAATTTGGATGACATCTTCTTCGCTCTCAATCCCACTGTTCAACGCTAGACGTGTGAGTAGCTCGGGTAACTGAGACCATGTACCTTTAACCTGTATCTGAGCTTGAAAAGGTGTGGTACTCAGGGCTTGAGGTTGAAATGTCGAATACTGGTTTCTTGTATCATAGTGATAAAAACCTTGTTTTGACTTGCGTCCCCATGCACCCGCATCGACCAGTTCTTTCTGAATCAAGCTTGGGCGGTAACGTGGCTCATAAAAGAATGCTTCATAAACACTTTGGGTCACAGAAAAATTTACATCCTGTCCAATCAGATCAGTCAGCTCACATGGCCCCATGGCAAAGCCACCACACTGCTTTAAGGCATAGTCCAGTTGATCATAGCTGGTGACCTGTTCTTGCAAGGCACGAAACGCTTCTGCATAAAATGGACGGGCAATCCGGTTCACAATAAAACCAGGTGTCGATTTGGTCAGCACCGGGATTTTTTTCCAAACCAGCATCAAGGCTTTTAAGGCCTGACATAAGGCAACTGGCGTTTTTAAACCTTGGACAATTTCGACCAACTTCATTACTGGTGCAGGATTGAAGAAATGTAAACCCACCACACGTTCAGGCTTTGGAATTCCTGCTGCAATCGCAGTGACTGAAATTGAAGAGGTATTAGTGGCAAAAACAGTCTGTTCACTACAAATGCTTGCAAGCTGTTGAAACAATGCCTGCTTGACATCCAGTTTTTCAACCACGGCCTCAATCACTAAATCCACATCTGCTAAATCGTCTATACCGTTGGCAATGCTTAGACGGGAACATGCTTGCTGAACCTGCTCATGCGTTATCTTGCCTTTTTCAACCAGTTTGGCAAAAGTCTGATGTAATCCATCAACCGCCTGCTGAGCCTTTTCACGATCAAGATCATAAAGAGTCGTAGCGTGACCATTGATCATCGCCAACTGGGCAATACCAATCCCCATGGTCCCCGAGCCAATCACGGCGATTTTGGCATGGGATAAATCGAAACTCATCATGCTTAACGCCCCTGAAAATTTGGCTCGCGCTTATTCATAAAGGCTTGAACCCCTTCACGATAATCTTCCGAACGCCCAGCAATACGCTGAAAATCGCGTTCTAAATGCATCTGTTCATCAAAACTATGGTTACTGGATTGATGCAGCGCTTTTTTAATCAGTGACAGACCAAAAGTCGGTTGCTTGGCAAGACGTTCCGCCAGCACTGTGACCTTGCTTTTTAATTCGCTATCTTCAGCGACATCCCAGATCATGCCCCATTCTTTGGCGGTTTCAGCAGGCAATTTATCACCCAGCAACGCCAGTCCCATGGCACGTGCATGACCGACTGCGCGAGGCAGGAACCAGGTTCCACCCGAATCAGGTACCAGTCCTAAACGGCAAAAGGCTTGCACAAAGTTGGCAGATTTGGCGGCAATCACCAGGTCACAGGCCAAGGCGATATTTGCACCGGCACCCGCCGCTACACCATTTACGGCGCAGATCACCGGCTTCGGCATATTCACAAGGGTTCGAATCAGCGGGTTATAGTAAGTTTCAATTGAATATCCCAGATCGGGTGCCGCAGCATTTGGATCAACCACACGATCACCCAAATCCTGTCCTGCGCAGAAACCACGGCCTTCACCGCTGATCACAATACAGCGAACCTCCGGTTTTTTAGCCCAGAGATTCAAAACTTCTGCGACTTCTCGATGCATGTCTACATTAAAGCTATTCAAGGCCTGTGGACGGTTAAAGGTTAAGTAACCCACCGCATTTTTTTCTTCCACGATAATATTGTTATAGTCCATCACTCACCTCTAAACACTGGTTTTCTTTTTTCAAAAAATGCATTAATGCCTTCATTTCGATCTTTGGTGGCTGCCAACCAGACAAAGTTTTGCCGTTCGGATTTCAGGCCCTGACTTAATGTGGTTTCATGGATACTTTTGATCGATTGCTTGATCACCCGAATTGCCAAAGGCGCCTGTTTGGCAATCTTGCTTGCCAGTTGAATGGCATATTCCACGGTGAGCGCAGCCGGGACCACTTCACTACAGATGCCATGTTGCTGTGCCTGCTGAGCTGGGATCATTTCACCCGTCATGGCCCAGCGCATGGTCAGTTGCTGTCCCACCAGACGGGCTAAACGCTGTGTTCCGCCCGCACCGGGTAACATGCCTAAACCAATTTCCGGCAAGGCAAATTTGGCATTATCTCCACAAATCACCATGTCCGAATGTAGAACCAGTTCAAAACCTGCACCCAAGGCATAACCATTCACTGCCGCAATGATAGGTTTGCTAAAACTGTCAATTTTTTGCCACAGCTTTGGACGAATATCGAGTTGTAAAGACACCGCATCCATTGCCGCCAACTCGCTCAGGTCTGCTCCAGCCGCAAAGCAACTGCTATTGCCGGTTAACACAACCACTTTCACTTGAGCATCGTGTTCAGCCTGTTCCAGCAAATCACATAGATGCTGTAAGGTGGCATTATTCAAGGCATTACGTTTTTCTGGACGGTTTAGGCTCAACAGCATGACACCCTCAAGCGGCGTTTCAACCTGAATCAATGTTTGCATCGCTGTTTCTCTACTCATCAAAGCTCAAACGCACATTCGCGCCTTTGGGTAAGGTCTGGCAGCTCAGCACATAGCCTTTTTCCACCTCATCCTGTTCAAGGCTATAATTCAAGAACATATCTACTTCACCTGACAGTACCTTGCAGCGACAGGTTGCGCAGACGCCACCTTTGCAGGCATAAGGCAAATCTGCACCTGCACGTAAGGCAGCATCCAGAATACTTTCATCTTCTTGCCCGACGGCAACAATCAACTCTCGTCCATCGAGTACGATATTGACTTTTTCTTCCTTACGATTGGCATCAGCTTCCGCTGACCGTTTACGGACATGCCCGGTATTAAAACGTTCGGTATGAATGCGCTCTTTAGCCACCCCGTAATCCGGTAACAGGCGTTCAACCGTGTCCATCATGTCATCGGGACCACAGGCGAATACATGATCAAAGTCTGGTTCTAACACATCATGTTCAAATAACTGCTTGAGCTTGTCTTCATCAATCCGGCCATTCAGCAACTCGCTGTCATTAAATTCCCGAGAGAAAATATTGATGAGCTGAAAACGTTCTTTAAACTGGTCTTTCAGGTCCATGATCTGCTCGGAAAACATGGTCTGTTTCCATGAACGGTTGCCATATAACAAGGTAAAATTCGCCGAGTCTTGCTCGAACAGCACCTGTTTGATAATTGACAGAATCGGTGTAATACCACTGCCCGCAGCAATACCTAAATACGCCTGACCGCCAGTTCGCGCCGCTTTCTGAAAAAACACCCCTTGCGGTGGCATGACTTCCAGCACATCACCTACTTTTAAATGTTCATTGGCCCAGTTGGAAAATTGGCCCTGCTCAATCTTTTTCACCGCAATGCTGATGTCTTCTTTTGGCGCATAACTACAGATTGAATAGCATCGGCGAATTTCCCCAGCTTCGGTTAAATGGCGAATGGTGAGATGCTGCCCTGGCTGAAATTGAAACTGTTCCTGTTGTTCTACGGCCAGATCAAAGGCAATGCAAATCGCCTGATCGGTCTGTGGTGTAATTGTTTTTACTTTTAATGGAATAAATTGGCTCATGGCTGATTTCCTTATCCAAGACTTTAAATACATTTAAAATAATCAAAGGGTTCAAGGCAGTCCTGACATTTGTACAAGGCTTTGCAAGCGGTGGAGCCGAACTCGGTTAACAGTCGGGTTTTACGACTTTTGCAATGGGGACAAACCACACCATCGCTCAGATGTACATGCGTTCCGCATTGCTGTGCCGTACCTTCTGGTGGCGCAATGCCATAGGCTTGCAGTTTCTGTTTACCTGCGTCCGACATCCAGTCCGTGGTCCATGCTTCTGATAGATCAATGATGACTTTTGCAGGGATCAAATCTTCTGCTGTCAGTGCTTCGACAATCTGTGCTTTTAACAGGTCAGTAGCTGGACAACCGCTATAAGTTGGTGTCAATCGAACAATAATTTCTTGTTGTTCATTCAACTCCACCCCACGGATCATGCCCAAATCCACCACCGACAGCACTGGGATCTCTGGGTCGCTGACCTTGTGTAAAACATCCCAACATTGGTCAATACAATGACGAATCATATGCATGGCGACACTCCTTGCCTTACCAAGTCATTTCAGGATAACTGCGTTGAATGGATTGCATTTCAGCCAGCAGATAACCCAGATGTTCGGTATGCAAACCTTGTTTAGCACCACGGCGGTAGGCACCATTTATAGGAATGCTCAATTCAAAACGCTTCAGCTCAGCAGCTACGACCTGGTCCCATTGCGCTTTTTCACTGGATACATCAGCAATGATGTCTTGCTCAACCAGTAGCTGTTCTTCCGCCGTGAGTTCGAACAGTTCAGCGCTAAAGCGCCACAAGTTGTCTAATGCCTGTTGTACACGTTGATGTGCTTCTGCTGTGCTGAGACTTAAACGCTCCATCCAGCTGGTAGAGAAACGAATGTGATACTTGGCTTCTTTTAAGGATTTCACCGCCAATGCCGCGACTTCTGGCGTTGCCGATTCAGCTAAAGCGGTTAATAACAGCACATGGTAATGATCCATTAACCATTGACGCACGATGGTTTGCGCAAAATCACCATTCGGTTGTTCGCATAATAGTAGGTTCAGAAACTCACGTTCATTACGAAAATAGGCCAACTGGTCTTCATCACGCTTTTCGGCTTCATATTGCCCAGCCAAGGTCAGGAAATTTCGGGATTGACCGAGCAAATCCAGACCGATATTGGCCAATGCAATATCAATCTCCAGCTCTGGCGCATGACCACACCACTCGGCCAGACGTTGTGCCAACACCAGTTGACTGTCGCCAATATGTAATAAAAACTTCGATAAAATCGGGTTATTCATATGCATACTCCCTTACATGTGCTCAATGCCATCAGGGATATGGTAGAACGTCGGATGACGATAGACTTTATCCAGTGCCGGTTCAAAAAACTCGGCTTTTTCATCCGGTTGCGATGATTTGATCAGTTCTGAACGAACGACCCAGATACTGATGCCTTCATTGCGACGGGTATACACGTCACGTGCATGTTGCAGTGCAATCTCGTCATCAGGCGCTCTTAAACTACCAACATGACGGTGGCTTAAACCCTGTTTACTGCGCACGAACACTTCATAAAGTGACCAGTTGTTCTTATTTTCCATTGCGATATCCTTAAATTTTTCCATCAATACTGTTTTAAGCGACTTTACCGACTTGGCTGTGCTGTTTTTTGGCGTAGACCACGGCTGCATCACGCACCCACTTGCCATTCTCCCAAGCCTTGCGGCGCGCCTCGATCCGTTCATGATTGCAAGGTCCACGACCTGCAATCACCTCATTAAACTCTTGCCAGTCAATCTCGCCATAGTTGTAATGATCCGTTGCTTCATTCCATTTCAAGTCAGGATCAGGCACCGTTAGGCCAAGCTGTAATACTTGTGGCACGGTGTTATCGACAAACTTCTGGCGCAATTCATCATTACTAAAACGCTTGATTCCCCATGCCATGCTTTGCGCACTGTTTGGGGAATGCTCGTCACTTGGACCAAACATCATTAAAGCCGGCCACCAGAAACGGTTCACCGCATCTTGCGCCATTTGTTTCTGTTCTGGTGAACCAGCGGCCAATGCCATCATGGCTTCAAAACCCTGACGTTGATGGAAACTTTCTTCTTTACATATCCTGACCATGGCACGCGCATACGGCCCGTAAGAAGTACGACACAAGGCCACCTGATTGACAATTGCAGCACCATCGACCAACCAGCCAATCGCCGCGACATCAGCCCAACTCACCGTTGGATAATTAAAGATCGATGAATATTTCATTTTCCCATCAATCAGTTTTTCCATCATCTCATCACGGTCTGCCCCTAGGGTTTCAGCCGCACTGTAAAGATAGAGACCATGTCCTGCCTCATCCTGAACTTTCGCCAGTAATACCGCTTTACGTTTTAAGGTTGGTGCACGGGTAATCCAGTTACCTTCTGGCAGCATGCCGACAATTTCCGAATGACCGTGTTGTCCAATCTGGCGAATCAAGGTTTTACGATAGGCCTCAGGCATTTCATCCTTGGCTTCGATGGTGATGTCATTGGCAATATTGTGCTCAAATTTCTGATAGTTATTTTCCATGTGTCAATTCCTTGAGGATTTCATCCATGATTCTATTTTTCGATACACATAAAACAAAGTCAATCAATATTTTTGTATCAAATTAAAACCAACCACAAAAAAAGATATAAATAATTGATTTATTTCATTTTAATTAAATTATTAAAAATTTTATTTCGACTTTAAAACAAAATAAGGTTGACTTTTAACGCGTTCAATATGAAATTATGAATCATATTTTTAATATTTCTAAAATTGATGTATCACATAAAAATGGAGTTTGATCATGCTTGAACAAGCACACCAAGAAGAAACAGCCAAGGATATTGATGAACAAAGCTCAAGCCAGCCATTAACCAAACTGGCGTCTTATGTCTATGGAACCTGGCATTCTAGCCATGAAGACACGCGTACTGTTGTCCATGCGATTACGGGTGCGCCAATCTATACCGTCAGTAGTCATGGCATCGATATGCAGCAAGTGGTCAAGTATGCCAAGCAAAATGGTACTGAACTGGCCAACTGGACTTTTCATCAACGTGCCCATGCCTTAAAACAAATTGCCCAGCATTTACTTGAACAAAAAGAACAGTTTTACAGCTTGGCGCATGCCACTGGTGCAACCCGTAAAGATGCCTGGATTGATATCGAAGGCGGGATTCAAACATTGTTCGCCTATTCAAGTCTGGTGCGCCGTGAACTCAATGATGAAAAAATGATTACTGAAGATAGCTGGATTCAGCTCTCTAAAAACGGCACTTTTGGTGCCAAGCATATTTTGAGCCCTAAAGCCGGTGTTGCTGTTCATATCAATGCATTTAACTTCCCGATTTGGGGCATGCTGGAAAAAATTGCACCAACCTTATTGGCGGGCGTGCCATGTATTGTCAAACCCGCGACTGAAGGTGCCCAACTGACCCAAGCGGTTGTTGAGGCGATTATTGCAACAGGCATCTTACCGAAAGGTTCACTACAACTGATCTGTGGTCAAATTGCTGACCTGTTTGATTATTTAGGCCCGCAGGACTGTGTGACCTTTACCGGCTCGGCCTATACCGGGCAAAAGCTGCGTAATCATCCGCATTTAAACAAATATTCAATTCCATTCAGTATGGAAGCGGATTCAGTCAATAGCGCAATTCTCAGTCCAGAAGCAAATGAAGCGACGCTGGATCTGTTTGTACGCGAAGTGTTTCGTGAAATGACCACCAAAGCAGGACAAAAATGTACTGCCATTCGCCGTGCCTTTGTACCTCAAGCGTTGATTGAACAGGTCCAGCAAAAACTGAGCACTAAACTGGCAAAAGTCGTGGTGGGTGATCCACAAAAACCGGATACGACGATGGGCGCATTGGCCAGCCCAAAACAAAAGCTGGATGTGGCCGCCAAAGTAGCTGAACTGGCAAAAGAAGCCCAAATTGTATTTGGTGGAGATAGCGCATTCAAATTTAATGCGGACCATCCAGAAAAAGGGGCCTTCTTTCCACCAACACTTTTACGATGCGAAAAACCATTAAAAGCCGTCTCAGTGCATACCACGGAAGCATTCGGCCCGGTATGCACCTTGATGCCTTATCAATCCATCGATGAACTGGCTGATCTGGTGGCACGTGGTGAAGGCAGTCTGGTGGCCTCCGTGGTGAAAAATGTGGATGAAAATATTGAACAGATCATCCAGAAAATTGCGCCATGGCACGGGCGTGTCCATATTCTGGATGAAGAATCAGCCAAAGAAAGTACCGGACATGGTTCTCCACTGCCGCATCTCGTTCACGGCGGGCCTGGTCGTGCCGGTGGTGGTGAAGAACTGGGCGGCATCCGTGCAGTCAAACACTATATGCAACGTACCGCAATTCAAGGTTCGCCGAATAGCCTGACTCAGGTCACCCATTCATGGACTGCAGGTGCAAATATCAATGAAGACCGAGTCCATCCATTCAAAAAATCATTTGATGAGCTGGTGATTGGCGAGCGTTTACTGACTGCACGCCGTACCGTGACCGAAGCAGATATTGTCAATTTCGCCTGCCTTAGTGGTGACTATTTTTATGCGCATACCGATAAAATTGCTGCGGCTGATTCGTTCTTTGGTGAGCGTGTCGCCCATGGTTATTTCATTGTCTCGGCAGCGGCGGGATTATTTGTCGATGCAGCCCAAGGCCCTGTGATTGCCAATTATGGTATGGACAACTTGCGTTTTGTGGAGCCGGTTAAAATTGGTGATTCGATTCGGGTTGAACTGACCTGTAAGCAGAAAACACCTAAACCGCAAAAAGATCCATCTCAACCTGAACACGGCGTCGTGGTCTGGGATATCAAGGTGAAAAACCAGCGGGATGAATTGGTGGCAACCTATGATATTTTAACTTTGGTTGCCCGCGCAGCTTAAAATTAGTGCTTGGTGGATCCCCTTAACGATCCATCAAGCCCATTCAAAATAGGCTGTGTTTACCCACAGTTTAATTCAGGAAAATCCATGAGCGCTTATATCATTCTGATTCGTAAAGAATTAAAAAATAAAGATGAAATGAAAACCTACACCACTTTGGCACGCCAGGCGAGTCAAGGTTTTTCAGCTGAACCGATTGTTTTTTATGGACAATCGATTGCGCTGGAAAATATTGAAAGTGATGGCGTTGCCATCATTAAATTTAGCACGATGCAGGAAGCACAGGACTGGTATCACAGCGATGCCTATCAACAGGCCAAAAAACACCGAGATTTGGCAGGCGAATATATCGTCATATTAACCGAAGGTCTGGATTAAACCCTAACCAAGCAATAACGGATTGAATCGACTGAACAATAAAGCGATTCAGACTGACTCAATCCCCTGTCATTTAAGTCAATTTTATAAAAAAATATTTTCTTCCTGTTTTTTTAAAATAATAAAAAACAACTACATAAAAAACATTAAAGTCTCATTTTACCCTTTATCTTTCTCCACTTCCCCCGTCACACAAGACATAGTCTTTTAAGCTTGAGCATGTCAGCATTAATTTACAACCATCCTCCAGGATATAACCATGTCAAACATGATGAATAAGGCTCAAGGGCTTGGGCTATCTTTGATCACCAAACTCGCAGGAAGCGAAATGCTTGATCAACTCAAATTAAGAAAATTTGTAGAAAAATCATTATATCAGGGTTCAAAAACAGGCTTTAAAGTACTGAATAAAACACAAAAAGCATTTAAGCCGCAACCACTCGACAAACAGCGTCTCCCAAATCAGACCAACAAGAATCTGTTTGATCTGAGCCTGACTGAAGAACAGCAAATGACGGTTGACGCGATGTCACAATTTGCTGAAGAAGTCCTATACAGCTTGGCGCATGAGGCAGATCATCATGCCCAGTTCCCTGAGCAGTTGTGGCAACATCTGGTTGATTTGGGACTTAACTATTACGCTTTGCCAGAGGCATTGGGCGGTGTGGCAGCAGAACAAAACATTGTCAGCAATATCCTGATTGCAGAAAATCTGGCTAAAGGTGATTTCAGTTTAACCGCAGGTTTGCTCAGTACCTTTAGTGTCATCAATGCGATCACACGCTGGGGCTCAACCCAAGTGCAATCGATGTATTTACCGGTCTTTGCAGAAGATACTGATGTTACGGCGACTTTCGCATTTCAGGAGGCAACTCCTGCTTTTAATCCCTACCAGTTAAAAACCACGGCCACTGAAGACAATGGGCAGTTCTATATCACCGGTGAAAAAAGCTTGGTCATTTTAGGTGACATTGCTGATGTGTTCTTGGTCAGTGCGGAGTTCAACGGCCAGCCTGATATTTTTGTAGTGCAATCCAATGAAACAATCGCAATCAAAGCCAATCCTGCGATGGGCCTAAAAGCTGCTGAAACGGCGACGCTGCAATTTAATCAAACCCCGGCATTACGCTTAGGCGATGCTGATTTTGATTACACTGCTTTTGTCGATTTGGGTAACCTGATGTGGTGTGCCATGGCGATTGGCACATGCGAAGCGATTAAAGCGTACTGTATTAAATATGCCAATGAGCGTACAGCTTTTGGCGAACCTATTTCTCATCGTCAAAGTGTGGCCTTTATGATTGCGGACATGGCGATTGAAATTGATGCCATGCGCATGCTGGTGCTCAATGCTGCAAGCTTGGCAGAAGCCGGACAGCCCTTCCATCGTGAAGCCTATCTAGCACGTCTGCTCTGTGCTGAAAAATCGATGAAAATCGGAACGGATGGCGTTCAGATTCTAGGTGGTCATGGCTTTACCAAAGAACATCCTGTTGAGCGTTGGTACCGTGACCTGCGTGCGACTGCAATCCTGCATTCTGGCCTACATGCTTAATTTTGGAGAACAATAATGAATTTACAAAATCCGAAAAAATTCAAAATGCTGGTGGATCAGGCACACGAAACTGCGCTGAATGTTTTACGTCCTATTTCACGTAAATATGACAAAGCTGAACATGCCTACCCTAAAGAACTGGATATGCTGGCTGCTTTACTGGATGGTATGAATGAAAGTGGTGAAGGTGTCGGTGCAGCCAATGCCAGCAAACGTGGTACGGTCAACCCGGATACGGTGGTGAATGGTGGCAATATGTCAGCAGCGCTCGGCATTATTGAAATGTGCTATGGCGATACGGGCCTGTTACTGAGTATGCCGCGTCAAGGCTTGGGAAACTCTGCTATCGCAGCAGTCGCCAATGATGAGCAACTTGAACGCTTCAAAGGAACCTGGGCAGCGATGGCGATCACAGAACCGGGTTGTGGTTCTGACTCTGCTGCGATCCGCACCACGGCGACCAAAGATGGCGATGACTATATCCTGAATGGTGAAAAAATCTTTGTCA
Source organism: Acinetobacter calcoaceticus (assembly GCF_051947995.1). Classification (GTDB taxonomy): domain Bacteria; phylum Pseudomonadota; class Gammaproteobacteria; order Pseudomonadales; family Moraxellaceae; genus Acinetobacter. Next base: position 441,122 of record NZ_JBLVVH010000003.1, read on the forward strand.
CCTCAGGTGAACGTGCCGACTCGGTGGTGGTCTGGGCCACGCTGGATAAAAAATTAGGTCGTGCTGCGATCAAGTCTTTTGTCGTTGCTAAAGGCACACCAGGCATGAAGGTCGAGCGTCTGGAACATAAACTGGGCATTAAAGCCTCTGATACTGCGGTAATCAGCTTTATTGACTGCCGTGTTCCTGCTGCCAATTTATTAGGGAATCCTGAAATTGACGTGGCAAAAGGTTTTGCAGGCGTCATGGAAACCTTTGATAACACCCGTCCACTGGTCGCTGCAATGGCAATAGGATGTGCCAAAGCCTCTTTAGAGCGTATCAAGGAAATTTTTAAAGATCAGCTTGATCCTGACTATGCAACACCCTACTTACAGACCTCAAACCTAGCTGCACAAATCTATCGTATGGAAGCCGAATGGGAAGCTGCGCGCTTATTGATGATCAAGGCAACCTGGATGGCAGATAATAAAAAGCCAAATTCCAAAGAAGCATCCATTGCCAAAGCCAAAGCAGGTCGTATAGGCAATGAAATTACGCTGAAATGTGTCGAGTTGGCTGCCAGTGTCGGTTATGGCGAAGATGAATTACTGGAAAAATGGGCGCGTGACTCAAAAATTCTGGATATTTTTGAAGGCACGCAACAAATCCAGCAATTGATCATTGCCCGCCGTGAATTAGGTAAATCATCAAGTGAATTGAAATAACTTTGCTTGAGCTGGAAAAGGCGTTAAAGTCTTTTCCAGCTTTTAACTTGTATAATAAAAATATCTTCCTATGCCGAAACTGCAAAGATTTGAACACCCCTTAATTCCAATCATAAAAAATATATTGATTATTATCTTGGTTATTTGTTCTTTGATTTTTTTTGCCTGTTTAAGCCTATATATGTCTTATCGCTATCAGCAAGCTGACTATATTAAGGCAGCATTTAGGCAAATGACCTCAATCAATCAATATATTTTTCTGCCTATCAAATTGAATGATCCGGTTATCCAATATACGCAAGAAGATGTCAGTATTCGAAAATTTATTACCATCTATCGACTCGATACATCGACAACCAGCCAAATTAAGGCTCAATTTCTAACAAAACCCAGCCTATTTTTTGAAAATAAAATGTTTAACTGTATAAACCCGACGATTAAAACCAGATGGCGTTTTCCTTATCTGACTTTTCACTATGTTCACCCACCTGAGATGTTTAAGCACCACTATGATTACAAAGTGCATGATTCCTTTATCGTGTATGGGACAAATAAATATATCAGGCAAATAGAAACAATATGTGCAAAGCCCCAAAGCTTATATATCTATCAAGACCAGCAACAATTACTCAGGACGCTGGAATCGTTTAATCAACCCCATAATATTCATTTTAATGAGGTGGATATCAGACTTAATAGCCAAGAAAAACTGTTATTTATAGAAATGACATTAACCAAATAAATCCTAAATTCGAAATCCAGTTTAAGCATGAGCTAAACCAGATTCCGATCTCAAGCATGATATTTGATTACGGCCATTTATCGCATCGTCACAAACTCTTCGGCAGAGGTAGGATGAATCGCAACCGTATTATCAAAGTCTTGCTTGGTGGCTCCCATTTTCAAGGCAACAGCAAACCCTTGCAAAATCTCATCCATGCCAAAGCCGATCCCATGAATACCGACAATTTTTTCATTTTCACCGACACAAACCAGTTTCATTTTGGTTGGCTGACGATGCTGGGTAATAGCACTATACATCGCAGTAAAGGATGAGTTATACACTTTAACCGCTTGTTGGCCGTATTGTTCAATCGCCTCTTTTTCCGTAATCCCCACTGTTCCAATCGGAGGATGGCTAAACACCACGGTCGGAATATTGTCGTAGTCCAGATGCTCATCCGGTTTATGGTTAAATAAACGTTCAGACAGTCTACGCCCCGCAGCCACAGCAACCGGAGTCAGCTCCATTTTCCCGGTAATATCGCCCACTGCATAAATTCCTTGCTGTGAGGTATTCTGATATTTGTCGACTTGAATATAGCCGCGATCATCCAGCAGCACATTGGCATTCTCCAGATTCAAACTTGTGGTATTCGGTTCCCGTCCAGTTGCCCAGATCAAGCAATCCACTGTATAACTTTCACCATTTTCTAAATGTAAAGTAACGGATTCATCGTCATTTTTTATGATTTTCTTTGGCACAGCTTGAGTATGGACTGCAATGCCATCTGTTTGCATAACTTCTATCAGGGTTTCACTCACAAATGCATCGAAGCGTCTTACCGGTAAATCCTTACGAATAAATAATCCGACTTGTGAGCCCAAAGCATTGAGTACACCTGCCAGCTCAACCGCAATATAGCCCGAACCAATCACTGCAGTAGTCTTTGGTAAAGCGGTCAGTTCAAAGAATCCATTTGAATCAATACCATACTCAAACCCTTCAATATTGGGTAATGATGGCTGTGTTCCTGTTGCAATCAGGATATGATCTGCAGTAAATCGCTCACCGTTGACTTCAATGGTATTTTTATCAATAAAATGAGCCGCGCCATGAATAAGATCAACCTTATTCTTACTTAGGCTATTTTGATAGGATTGATGAATACGATCGATATATGCCTGTCTATTTTTAATTAAGGTGTGCCAGTCGAAAGATTCAACCTTGCTATTAAAGCCATAATCCGGCCCATATTTATGAATAGCCTCAGCAATGTGAGCTGCATACCACATCACTTTTTTAGGCACACAGCCCACATTGACACAGGTTCCACCAAGCTCGGCTTTTTCAATTAAGGCACATTTTTTTCCGTACATGGCGGCACGATTTACCGAGGCAATTCCGCCACTTCCAGCACCAATCGCAATATAATCATAATGTTTTGTCATCTTTGCCTCATACATCGCTGATAAGATTATTTTTAAGTTATACATAGATATACAGCAAGAATATGCAAAATCCGTACTTGGTTAAAGTTTTAATACAAGAAAGTAAAAAGGCACTGATGATGACTCATCAGTGCCCTGCTTTGAACACGCTTTTATGAATTATTCAGTCGTTTCGGTCACAACCGGAGTTTGTTGTAAAGATTGATCCACTACACCAAATTTTTTAAACAGTTTGGCACGACGCTTTGGATAAATATTCGCTTTATTCAAATCACCTTTATAATGATCAAATACCCGCTTATCCATCATTTTTGACCATAGCGGTGGAATCAAGGCAGGCAGTAGCATACTCGCATATCCACTTGGCAACTCTGGGGCTTCATCAAAATGACGTAACGCTTGGAATGGACGGGTTGGATAAGCATGATGATCTGAATGACGCTGCAATTGATACAGGAACAGGTTGGTCACAATATTATTATTGTTCCAGCTATGCTCAGGCATGGTACGTTCATATTTACCATTCTTGTCTTTTTGACGTTTTAGGCCGTAGTGTTCAATATAGTTAATAATTTCAAATAAACTAATGCCATAGAACGCTTGAGTGGCCAAATAAGGAATTACCCCCTTACCAAACAAACCAATCATTGAAGCATGAAATGCAGCACTCATGCCCCAGCCTTGGAGCAATTCATTTTCAGTTGACCAGAACTCTTTGCCTTTACGTTTTAAACGTGTGGTTTCAATCTCGATTGCCGATTTGAATGATCCAATCACTGTACGCGGCCAAAACTCATAAAATGTTTCGCCCATTTGTGAAGATGCTGGATCTTCAGGTGTAGCCGCACGCTTATGGTGACCATAAGGATGTTCAATACGGAAATGGTTGTAACCCGTTGGCACCAAGGCAAGATGTGACAAGATATGATCAATACGATCATGTTTGTGGCTCAATTCATGTGCAGTATTAATCGCAATCCCGTTGACTGCACCCATTGAGATACCCAATAAGATTTTGTCCAAGAAGGAAGTTTCTTTACGACTGGTTAAATAACATGCATAGACATTGGCAGCATATTGCAAGGGGATAAAACTTTTTACCAAACGTGAATAATAAGGGTCTTTTTCCAGCAGTTTAATGTCTTCATCTGTCGGATTATTGGCATCTTTCCCAATAATCGTATCAATCGTTGGAATTACAATGTGTAGAACAATTGGACCACCTAAAGCAAAGATTTTTTTCAATGGACGGGGCGCAAATTGATAACCTGCTAAAATACCGATTCCAATGGCAGGTAAGGCTGGGCTAATTGCCCATAAATAACGTTTACGATCCAACTGAGTTTTTGACTTTGGAATGCTTACTGGCGTAAGTTCTTGCTCAACATTTACTGGCGCATTCATCATCTTATCCATGTCTTTGTATATATAAGTATATTTTGATGAATTATGGAATTCATGACAGTTGCAAGCGTCCAAAAAAGCTATGTCAAAGTCTTTGGCATCATCCACCCTGTTTTTGTCCTATAAACACATATTGAGTTATTAGCGCAGCTCTCTATAATTTAAATGAATACATCGTTAAAAAATCATATGGATGCTTTAAGTAAAATATTCGCGGATATTCATTTAAACCACACTGAATATATCTACTTGAAAACTCAAGGAGAATGGAGTTTTATCTGCCAAGATCAAACCGCCTTGATTGTTCATATTGTGTTAGTGGGTTCTGTTTTTATTCAAATTGACGCACAAAATAGTTTAACTGCACATGCAGGCGAAATTGTGGTTATTCCATCCGGAAAAGCCCATACCGGTGCAGACAATGCGATTACCAAACTGGTCGATGCAGTAGATATTTCAAGATTGTTTGATGGGCATCAAGAAGAAGCCATCGAGTTCGGTACACATTCATCCGAAAAGAATCTGATTCTGACCGTACGCTGCCAAATTGATACCATTATGGCACGTCCTTTTATTCAGGCCTTGCCGCCGATGATCCATCTACAGCATGGCGATACCAATGCGCCCGAATGGTTGCAAATCGGCTTACATTTCCTGGCTTTAGAAACTCAAAATATTCAGGCCGGTCGCGATATTATCATTGATCACCTAGTGAATATCCTGCTCATTAAATGTATCCGTGATCATATCCAGCAAATCTCAAGCCAGCATGGCTGGCTTAGCGCATTAAACCACCCAGAACTCAGTAATAGCCTGGCGGCAATCCATAACCACCCTGAAGATGCCTGGACGGTTGAATCACTAGCAGAACAATGCTGTATGTCACGCTCAAAGTTTGCCAGTCTATTCCACGAAGTAATCGGTGAGTCTCCTCTCGCCTATTTGCAACAACATCGCATGCGCCTAGCCAGCCAGTATCTACGTAAAAGTAATTACTCAGTACAACAAATTGCCAATAAAGTCGGATATTCCTCAGAAACTGCTTTTAGCCAGGCCTTTAAACGCACATTTGAACATTCACCAAAACAGTATCGGCAGCTATTTGTCGAAGAAGAAAATTAGGCATAAAAAAAGACACTCACGTGTCTTTTTTGCTTTTCATCATGGATTAACGCACGATACCACGTGTGGATTGCTCTAATGAGTCAATGAACAGTTGGGCTTCGGGTGTTTTCACCAGAATTTCATTACGAATCTGTTCAATCGCCTGTTCAGTGGTTAAACCAGATTTATAAATCAGCTTATAAGCTTCTCGTAAACCCTGAATGGTGTCACGAGACCATCCTTTACGACGCATTCCCTCAATATTCATACCGAAAGCGCGTGCAGGATTACCAGAGGCCATGATATAAGCAGGTACATCCTTAAGGATAAGCGCTGCACCACCGATCATACTATATGAATCGATTCTGCAGAATTGGTGAATGCCCGCATTCCCGCCAACAATCACGTGATCACCGACATGAACATGCCCGGCAACACCGACATTATTGGCAAAAATATTATGGTTCCCAATCACACAGTCATGGGCAATATGCGTATTCACCATCAACAGGTTATGGCTACCAATTTTGGTCAGGCTGTGATCCTGAACCGTACCACGATGCAAAGTACAATGTTCGCGAATCGAGTTGTGGTCACCGATTTCTAACCAGGTTTCTTCGCCCTGATATTTTAAATCCTGACAAATTTCCCCAATACTCGAAAACTGGAAAATATCGTTATTTTTACCAATTTTCGTAAAACCGCCAATAACAACGTGTGAATGTAATTTTGTACCAGAGTCAATACTTACATTTGGACCCACAATACAATACGGACCAATTTGTACATCAGATGCGATTTCTGCAGACGGGTCAATAATTGCTGTGGGATGTATTAAATTTTGACTACTCATGTCTGCTCAATTTTCTGGTGTGAAATAATAATCTCTGCCGTTGCAGCAACAATGCCATCAACGCTAGCAGTACAATTGTACTTGTAAATGCCACGTTTTTGCATCACAAGTTCAGATTTTAAGACAAGCTGGTCACCTGCAACAACCTGTTTTTTAAATCTGATTTTCTCTGCACCTGCAAATAAAAACAGCGAACCTGCTTTCGGCTTTTGATTAGTTAAGACAAAACCCAGAATTCCAGACACCTGTGCTAATGCTTCAATCATCAGTACGCCAGGCATAATTGGGTAAGTCGGGAAATGCCCTTGGAAAAACTCTTCATTAATCGAGACGTTCTTATAACCGACAATACTGTTCTCAGTTATTTCCGTAACGCGATCAACTAATAAAAATGGATAACGATGGGGTAAATATTCACGAATGGTAAGAATATCCATGGGTAATTCAGGCATCGTAAATGCTGGAGATGTAGACTCAGTCATAATAAATTATTTACGTAACTTAAAGGTTGATTCAAGGGACTCTAATTGAGCTTGCATATGATCAAGCCTTTTAGTGATTTGGGTCAATGGCACATCTGCTAATTGTCTGAGACGCACAATCGTCTTTTTCCAGTGACTATTTTCAAAAAGTCCCATGCCAGAAGAATATGTTCCAGCCTCAGAAATATTTCTTGTGACCATTGACATTGCCGTAAGTGTCACATTATCTGCAATTGTAAGGTGTCCAACCACCCCTGAGGCGCCGCCCATGATACAGTTTTTGCCAATGCGTGCACTGCCTGCGATTCCACAGTTGGCTGCGATCGCTGTATTTTCACCAATATGCACATTGTGAGCAACTTGCACAAGGTTATCAATAATGACACCATCTTCCAGAACTGTATCGTCCAGTGCACCACGATCAATACTGCAATTTGAACCGATTCGTACATCATTTCCAATCCGAACCGAACCCAGTTGAGCAATACGATGCCACTTCCCTTGATACGGTGCAAATCCAAAACCTTCTGTACCGATAACAGTATTGGCATGGATACGCACACGATCTTTCAGTTTTGCGCCACCTGTAATCGTCACATGTGCATCAATGAAACAGTCCTTACCAATCTCGACTTCATCATCAACAAAAGCATGTGCCTGAATAATTGTATTGTTACCAACCACACAGTTTTCACCGATTACAACATAGTGTCCAATATATACATCATCGGCAATCATCGCAGAAGGATGAATTTTGGCGGTGCTTTCAATACCGCGTTGGCTAATCTTTTTTTCAAATCTATGCGTTAAAGTTGCAAACGCTAAATAAGGATTATCAACAACAATAAAGTTTTGTTTACTTGTTAGTAGTGATTTAAGCGGAGCTGTGACGATATAGGCACCTGCATGACTTGCTTCTGCCTGTGCGAGATATTTTTCACCATTCACAAAACTGATCTGATTTTCTTGTGCCTGTTCTAAACTTGCCAAGCCCGAGATCTGAAAATCTTGTGCACCGAAATACTCACCTTTGACAAGGTGAGCAATTTCTTCTAAACGATAACTACGTCTATTCATTGATTATTTAATTGAATTAACCTTTTGAATCATTTTATCAGTTAAATCATACTGAGCGTCAGAGGCAATCGTAGAATTTTTATTCAAAATAAAGTCTAAGTTGTTCTCTTTACGCAATTGTTCAGCAGCTTGCTTCACACGTGTTTCAAAAGTTGTATTCATTGCCTGCAAACTCGACTGAACTTTGGTTTGTAAACCTTGCTGAGTTGAGTTGAATTCACTTAATTTTGACTGATATTGAGCGGTTAGTTTTTGAATATCAGCCTGATTCATTTTTTGGCCTTCAGTCTGTGCTTTTTGTTGTAAAGACTCCAGTTCTTTACCCAATTGCTCAAGACGGGTTGAAGTCGGTTTTACCGACTGGCTCAAACTTGCATTTTGTTGCTTAAGATAAGTACTACTTTCTACAACCTTAGCCAAATCAACCACAGCCAGTCCCGCAGCATTGACCGTTGCAGAAACTGTTAATCCTAAACCTAAGATCAGCTTTGTTAATGTTTTCATTATTGCTTCCTTTATCTCTTTTACAGCGCTAAGCGAGGCCGTACTTAGAAAGTACGACCGATTTCAAATTGGATCGATTTAGTATCATCGCCAGGTTTATCATTTAACGGATATGCGTAGCTAAGTGATAATGGGCCAATCATGGTAATCCAGGTAAAACCGACACCGACACTGTATCGCATATTGCTGAAATCAAAATTATAGTTATCTTTACAATATTGTTTGATATCAATATTGCTTCCATTCATCTTCATTGTTCCAGTTGCGATGTCACATTTAGTATCAAACACCTGTGCACCTTCAGCAAACAATACCGGACGGACCTGACGTGCCCAATCTCCTTTAAATGGTAAAGGTAGAGCAAGTTCAGTACCGAATTGAACCAGTGCATTACCACCGACTTCTTCTGGATCAGGATCGTTTTTATCAGTTTCCTGGAAAATAACGCTTGGATATTTTGGACCTAACGTACTATTGTCATAACCACGGACCGAGCCATAGCCACCCGCATAGAAGTTTTTATAGAACGGCAGGTCATTACCATAGCCAAGTTTACCATAACCACGAAGTACGAAGCCTGCGCCTAATGATTTGAATGCTTGCGCATCATAAGTTATTTTTTGATAGTCAACATCACTACCTGGCAGACCAACTTCCAACCCTACACGATGCGACATACCTGATGTCGGGAAAATTGGTCGATTGAGGGTATTATAAGACCATCCAAGGTTTAACATATACGTTAAGAATGTGCCTTCAAATGCATTGTCGTATGGCTTAAATCCATCCTGACACGTACCCGGTATGTCTTTCTGATCTGGATCTTTTTCATTTACCCCTGATGGACACCATGTACCAGAGCCCGTTGCTTTACCGCCATTAGCCAGCAAATAATCACGAATATAAGTCGAAACACTTGGACCTGTACGCACCTTAGTCTGGTCAACCCCTAAAGATGCGCTTAGGCTTTGATTTTCATCAATCGGGTAACCGAAACTTAAACTACCACCAATACTATCAGTCACATAGTTATTAACGTTATAGTCTTCATTTAACTTGGTTTTACGATAGTAGACGTTATAACCACGACTTACGCCATCAATGGTGAAATACGGATCAGTCACACTTAAGTTATAGTAATCCTGAGTCTCTGAACGAGACAAATCGACTGAAACCCGGTTACCGGTACCCATAAAGTTGGTTTGGCTTAAACCCGCCTGGAAGGTTACACCACCATTCTGTGAGTAACCAACAGCCAGTGTAGTGGTACCTGAATGCTGCTCCTCAACATTGACGTTTAAGTCAACTTCATCAGGAGAGTTTGGTACACGAACAGGTTTGACATCAACTGTTTTAAAGAAACCGGTACGTTCTAAACGGACTTTAGAAAGATCAATTTTCTCATTGCTCGCCAACGCACCTTCCATTTGTCGCATTTCACGACGCAACACTTCATCTGCAGTTTTACTGTTACCTGTGAAGTTGATACGACGTACCGTCACTTGCTGACCTGGGTTGATATAATAATTCAGGTTAACAATACCTGTTTCATTATTGATTTCAGGTACAACATTGACTTCTGCATAGTAATAACCCGCATTACCATATTTGCGAAGTAGAAGTTGCTTAACCGCATTTACTTTTTCTTGTGAATAGGTTTCGCCATCTTTATAAAGTTTAAGTGCCGTGAGCTCTTCTGGTTTATAAAGTGCATCACCTAAGAATTTGGTTTCACCAAACTTGAACTGACTACCTTCATCAACAGACACTTCAATAAAGATATGTTTTTTATCTTCACTAATGTTGAGTTGCGAATTGATAATATTAAAGTTGATATAACCTTTGTTTAGGTATAAAGCACGTAAAGCTTCCAGACTGGCCGCCATTTTCTCACGTGCATAACGGTCATTACGGGTTACCACAGAAGCCCAGCCGCTTTCTTTCACCGCGAAAGCCTGTTTGATATCGCTATCACTAAAGACAGTATTACCGATGATGTTAATATCAAAAACTTTTGCCGCAGTACCTTCGTTAAAGTTTAACTTCAACTCAACACGGTTATTTGGACGTGCAACGGTTTCAACGGTGACGTCAGCATCATAACGACCTTGCTGGGTATATTGCTGCTCTAGCTCAGTTTCAATGATCTGCAAGGCCGATTTTTTGAAAACTTCACCTTCAGCGATTCCCATTTTCTTCAAACCTTGCTCTAAGGCTTCTTTTGGAATCAGTTTATTGCCTTTGAACTCCAGTTTTGAAATCACTGGACGTTCAACAACTTTAAAGACTAAAACATTATTTTCTTTATAAGTTTTAATGTCATCAAATAAACCAGAAGCATACAAAGTGCGAATTGCCTCAGCAATCATAGGATCACTTACTCTATCGCCACTATTTATTGGTAACATAGAATAGATACTTGCAGGTGTTAAACGCACTAAGCCATCAATTCGTATATCTTGTGCAAGAAATTCATCTGCAGCGTATGCTTGTTGTACCACTGCCATCGCACTAACCAGTGCCAAAGGCATTAATAAATGTGTGTGACGCATGCCCATATATTTTCCAGTAAGTTAAATTCCATTTGCGTTGTTATAAACGCATGAAGTCGTTAAATAAAGCCAAAAGCATCATGCTACCGAGCAGTACCATACCAACTTTTAGACCAAACATCTGTATTTGTTCAGAAACAGGTTTACCACGAATTGCTTCGATAAAGTAATACACCAAATGACCGCCATCGAGCATGGGGATCGGTAATAAATTCAAGATCCCCAAGCTGACGCTCATCAAAGCCATAAACGAAATAAAGGTTTGCCACCCCATTTCCGCACTTTGACCAGCCACTTTGGCAATGGTGATTGGGCCAGACAGATTATCCAGACCAATTAAGCCACGTACCATCTTGATAATTGAATTAAAAATCATGCCCGAGAGCTGAGTGGTCTTATCGACGGCAACACCTAAAGCTTCAACCGGTGAGTATTGAATGGTTTGTTTATATTCAGCTGGAATCGTGATCTTGCCTGCATCACTTTTCACACCCAGTACACCCGTGGTATTGCCCATATTGTCACGCTGACCTTGCGGCATGACCTGCAAATGCACAATCTGCCCTTGGCGCAACACATCAATATTCAGCAATTTTTCCGGTGAACTTTGAACGATATCAACTACATCAAACCAATCTTTCATGGCAACATTATCGATTGCAACAATCTGATCACCCACCTTCATCCCTTGACGAACGGCTGCACCATCTGCACTCAGTTCTTTCACTTTAGCTGGGATAACCGGACGGTAAGGCAAGAAACCTAGCACATCCAAAGGAGACTGACTTTGGTCTTTCAGGAAATCTTTAATCGGTAGACTCACCTGCTTTTCAGTACCCGCACGGTCAACGATGATCGAAACTCGCCCGGTTTCACCGACACGGTTTACAAGTGCATAATTCAGTTTTTCCCATGTTGGCGTTGTCTGCCCATCAACATTGACAATCTTGTCACCCACCTTCAGATCAACTTGAGCGGCAGGTGTGTTCGGGATAATTTTACCGATACGTGTATTCAACTGCTCTTGTGCCGGCAGGAACAAAATCCAGAATAGAAATACTGCAAAAAACAGATTAATCAATGGGCCCGCAGCAACAATAGCGATACGTTTCCATGGAGACTGCCGGTTAAAGGCATACGGTAAATCTTGCTCAGCAACATTACCTTCACGCTCATCCAGCATCTTGACATAGCCACCAAGTGGCAAAGCAGAAAGCTGGTATTGAATCCCTGATTTTTTAGACTGCCATTTTAATAAAGTTGGACCAAAACCAATTGAATAGACCAGAACCTTGACACCAAGTTTACGTGCCACCCAATAATGACCAAATTCGTGAATTGCGATTAAAGGACCAAGCAATAGAATCGCTGCAACAATCATAAATAGTGCATTCATACGATTTAGCCTCTCTTATTCACAATATACTTTTCTGCAATCTGTCTAGCGATCATATCAGTCTGTAAAATGATGTCTATGTTTTCTGCTTTAGCATTTTGTACAGCTTGCAAAGTATGATCCACCACTTGAGGAATCTCGGTAAATCGGATCTGTTGTTGCAAGAATGCAGCAACTGCAATTTCATTGGCTGCATTTAATACTGTAGGCGCCAAACCGCCTGCCCGCATGGCCTGACGTGCCAAGTCCAATGCCGGGAACCTGATAATATCCGGTTGCTGAAAATTCAGTTGAGCCGTCTCAAATAAATTGAGCGCAGGCACATCTGTTGCCAGCCGTTTAGGCCAAGCTAATGCATGTGCAATTGGCGTACACATATCTGGGTTACCCATTTGTGCCAAAGTTGATCCATCCACATATTGCACCATGGAATGAATAATACTTTGTGGGTGAACAACAACTGTAACAAAATGTTCTGATATTGAAAACAAATGACATGCTTCGATCAGTTCCAGACCTTTGTTCATCAACGTCGCCGAATCAACCGAGATTTTTTGTCCCATTGACCAGTTTGGGTGCTTGCATGCCTGTTGGGGTGTAACCTCATGCAATTGTGCCAAAGAATGATTGAGAAAAGGCCCACCTGATGCCGTCAATAAAATACGGGAGACCCCTAATTGGGGTTGACCTGTTCTTTCTGCATCAAGGTAATCATGTGGTAGAGACTGGAAAATCGCATTATGTTCAGAATCAACCGGTAGCAATAGAGCATTATGCTCACGTGCCGCCTGCATCATGATATCACCCGACATCACCAGTGATTCTTTGTTGGCTAACAGAACACGCTTACCTGCTTTTACTGCCGCCAGTGTAGGCAACAAGCCAGCGGCTCCAACAATGGCTGCCATCACCACATCGACATCAGCATGTTCAGCAATGGTAATCAAGCCGGCTTCGTCTGTCAGGATATCAATATTTTTTAAATTTTCTTGGATTAAACGTTGTTGTAACTCCAGTGCTTTTTCATTGGGGACAACAACAATTTTTGGATGATATTTTTTACAAATTTCTAAAAGTTCATCTAAACGACTATATGCAGAGACTGCAAATACGGTGTATTGGTCTGGGTGCTGTTCCAGTACTTTTAAAGTACTTTGACCAATTGAACCAGTAACACCCAATATACAAACAGCTTGAGTCATTTAAAGATCTACACCAATAAGTTTTAATATATACATACCTGTTGCAAAGATCGGTGCAGCAGCAAGTAAAGAATCAATACGATCAAGCACACCACCGTGTCCTGGAAGTACGCGACCAGAATCTTTAATTCCAGCGCGGCGCTTAATCATGGATTCAAACAAATCGCCCAGCACAGATGCAAACACAGTAATGATCGAAAGAATTAAGAATAAGATTAGCTGTATTGTGGTTAAGTTTAAATAGAAATATTGCACAACCAGCATAATAATGACCGTTGTCGCAATACCGCCATATAAACCCTCAACCGATTTATTCGGACTCACAGAGGGTGCAAGTTTTTTCTTGCCAAACTTACGTCCGACAAAATAAGCGCCACTGTCCGCGCCCCAGACCAGCAGGAACAGATACATGAGCCACCAAGGCGAACTATGCCAGACCGCATAAAGCGCAGTGACTGCAGCAGAAATCAGGATAAAGCCGATCAGATAAAGTGATGGGTTGTACCAGTTATCAGATTCCGGATAGTTTTTGACCCAATAAATGCTTCCCAGCCATGTGAGAATCGATGCTGCCCAAAGTAAAAGCGCAACATCATCAAAAAATAATGCCAGTGTAGATACTGCCGCGACACAGCCACCATATACCCAAGCCTTCGGCTTTGAAACAGCGGTTACACTACGAGGCATAAGCTTAAACCATTCGTAGCCAGCAACCCCTGCAGCTAAAATCATAAGCATAAACATTGGATAATGTGATTGCGTTGCAAACATGCAACTTAAAACAACAGCAACTAACACCAATGCGGTAATAATCCGCTCTAACATTATTAATTCTCTATTTTCGCTTGTTGAATCTGTTCTGATGTCTTGCCAAAGCGTCGTTCACGTCCTGAAAAAACACGAAAGGCATGATCTAGCTCTTCTATGGTAAATTCTGGCCATAAAGTATCGGTAAAATACAGTTCTGCATAGGCAGCTTGCCAGAGTAAGAAGTTAGACAAACGATAATCCCCACCTGTACGGATCAATAAATCAACAGCTGGAAGATCATTTAGACTGACATATTTATCAAATAAATCAACATTTATCTGATCTGCTTGAAGCTTTCCTGCCAGCGTATCGCGCGCAATCATTTTTGCAGCTTGCGCCATATCCCACATTCCACCATAACTAATCGCAATGGTCAGGGTCATAGAGCTATAAGCTGCTGTTTTTTGTTCGGCGTATTGCATCAGATCGCGCAGTTGGCCGGACAACCGAGAACGGTCACCAATAAAGCGCAGTGCAATATTGAACTTTTCCATACGCGGCAGTTGTTCATGAATTGTTTCTTCCAACAATTTCATTAACAAGTCCACTTCGTACTGAGGGCGGTTCCAGTTTTCGCTTGAAAATGCAAAAACGGTTAAAGCACGAATGCCAACTTTCTTGCAATGCTCGACAATCGGATCCAAGACATTCTTGCCTTCACGATGCCCATCGCCTTTTTGCATTTGATTTTTTTTGGCAAAACGATTGTTGCCATCCATGATGATGGCAACATGTTGAGGAAGAAGCTGTTCTTCTTGCGAGGTCATAAAAATCAGACCTTCATCAATTCTGCTTCTTTTGCTGCAAGACGCTTATCAACTTCTGCAACATATTTATCGGTGATTTTCTGGATCTCTTCACCAGCACGGCGATCATCATCTTCAGAAATTTCTTTTTCTTTCAATAATGCCTTGATATCACCCAAAACATCACGACGAATATTACGGATTGCAACTTTTGCATTTTCAGCTTCTGAACGTGCAACCTTCTGCATGTCACGACGTGTTTCTTCTGTCAACGCAGGAAGTGGCACACGAATTGAATCAGATGTAATCGGGTTTAAGCCAAGGTCGCTTTCACGAATGGCCTTATCAATTGCAGAAACCATGGTACGTTCAAACGGTTGTACGATAAGTGTGCGAGAGTCTTCAACACCAACGTTCGCCACTTGGTTTAATGGAACATCTGAGCCATAGTAAGGAACTACCACACCATTTAAAATTGATGGATGAGCACGTCCAGTACGAACTTTGGCAAAACCTAACTCTAAAGAGTCAAGTGTTTTCTGCATGCGCTGTTCGCTATCTTTTTTGAGATCGTTAATCATATGATCTTCCTTACTTATTCATTAGGTATTACAAAATATTTAAACAATAGTATAAAGAGCTTTCTGGCTCACGTACATTAATTCGTTACGTGAGTACCCTCTTTTTCGCCCATGACGACAGAAAGTAATGCGCCAGATTTGTTCATATCAAAAACTTGTAATGGCACATTGTGGTCACGGCACAAACAAATTGCCGTAAGATCCATCACACCAAGCTTTTCATCAAGCACCTGGTCGAAAGTTAAATTGTCATATTTAACTGCATCATCGTATTTGCTTGGATCTTTGTTATAAACGCCATCAACTTTAGTCGCTTTCAAGATCAGGTTCGCTTCAATCTCGATACCACGTAAACATGCTGCAGTATCTGTGGTAAAGAATGGGTTGCCTGTACCAGCAACAAACACACACACTTCACCCTGGCTTAAATGACGAATTGCGTCACGGCTTGAGTATGGCTCAACCACTGTACCAATCGATAACGCTGACATTAAACGGGTTTTGATATTGCGACGCACCAATGCATCACGCATTGCCAAACCGTTCATCACAGTCGCCAACATACCCATCTGGTCACCAGTTACACGGCCAACCAGACCATCTTTTTGAAGCTGGCTACCACGGTATAAGTTACCGCCACCGACAACGATACCAACCTGCACACCCAAACCAACCAAGTGTGCAATTGAAAGTGACATTTGATCTAATACTTGGGCATCAATACCCATATCTTTATTGCCTGCCAAAGCTTCACCAGAAAGCTTGAGCAAGATTCGTGCATAACGTGGATTTTTAGAAGCTGACATACTTTTACTCCAAACCGACCAATCTCAAAATTTTCTAAAATTAATTCAACATCAAGCAGATTTAATCTGGATTAACTTTGCAAATAAATCGTATTCATCTGCATCGGTAATTTCGACTTCAAGCAGATCTCCTGCTTTAATCACACTCTTATCAATATCTTCAACAAAAACGTTGCCATCAATTTCTGGCGCATCTGCATAAGAACGGGCAACTGCAACTGGAAACTCATCTTCCAGACTATCCACCAGCACTGTCATTTTCTGACCAATACGTTTTTGCAGTTTTGCTGCTGAAATTGCTTGCTGCACTTCCATGAAGCGTTCATAACGCTCTTGCTTGATCTCTTCTGGCACATGATCAGGAAGATCGTTTGCGGTTGCACCTTCAACTGGTGAATAGGTAAAGCAGCCGACACGATCCAACTGCGCTTCTTTTAACCATTCCAGCAAGATTTGGAAATCTTCTTCAGTTTCCCCAGGGAAACCCACCACGAATGTTGAACGAATCACCAATTCAGGGCATTTTTCACGCCACAATTTAAGGCGCTCCAACGTATTTTCACTATGCGCCGGTCGTTTCATCAATTTTAAGATGCGTGGACTGGCATGCTGGAAAGGAATATCCAAATAAGGCAGGATTTTACCTTGCGCCATCAAGTCAATGGCAGCATCCACGTGTGGATATGGATAAACATAATGCAAACGTACCCAGATGCCTAACTGGCCCAGCGCTTCACACATGTCATAGAATTTGGTCTTAACCGGCTGGCCATTCCAGAAATCCAGCTTATATTTGGTGTCCACACCATAAGCTGAGGTATCTTGAGAAATCACCAGAATTTCTTTTACACCTGCACGCTTCAGTGCAGCAGCTTCATCCAGCACTTTCCCGACGGGACGAGACACAAGATCGCCACGCATACTCGGGATAATGCAGAATGTACAACGGTGATTACAGCCTTCCGAGATTTTCAAATAAGCATAATGCTTCGGTGTTAAACGAACACCTTGCTCAGGGACTAAATCAATAAATGGGTTGTGTTTTGGCGGTGCTGGTACATATTCATGTACTGCTTCCATTACATCCTGATAGGCTGCTGCACCTGTCACTTTAAGAACATTTGGGTGCATCTGGCGAATTTTGTCTTCGTCTTTACCTAAACAGCCTGTAACGATAACTCGGCCATTTTCGCTCATGGCTTCGCCAATCGCATCTAAAGACTCTTGTACTGCAGATTCAATAAAACCACAGGTATTTACAACTACCAGATCCGCACCATCATAATCTGATGCAACTTGATAACCTTCAGTCTTTAACTGAGTTAAAATTCGTTCAGAATCTACCAATGCCTTAGGACAACCTAAAGATACAAAACCGACTTTGGGGGTCTTCATGAATCTGCGCTCCACTTGAATCGGCGTATTGTATGACTTTTCTTGGCTTACGCATAGCTGCAAAGCCATCTCTTTGTGTAATGCACCAAAATACGACCGAAATTTTAAATAAAATCCACAAGCGCACCATTTTGGAACATAATAATTTATTGAAATCACTGCATGTATGTGAAAAATACCGCATAAAAGCATTTTTCCGGCATTAAGTTATTGAAATCTCATTAATACAAAGTTGGCTTGTATTTTGCATAAAGTACATTTTAGAAGTTAATGGCTATTCATTAAAATTTATATTTATTGCGCCATTTTAAAACAGGATGATTCACAAATGGATCAACAGAACATTATCGACTATCGGCTCTTAGTAGATAATTTAAGCACTGCCATTTTACTGGTCGATAGTCAGCTTAATATTTTTTATTTAAATTCTGCTTGTGAAGCATTATTTGATATCAGTCTGCTGCGCGCATCAGGTCAACCTGTTCTTAACTTATTACATGCACACGACGATACATTCAACACACATGAAGCCTTATTAAACACTTTAGAAAGCGGCCAACACTACACCCGACGTGAAGCCGTCATCAATGTTAACTTTAAAGCGATTCATGTGGATTATACGGCTTCTCAGCTGAATGCAGGCAAAAGCTACCACCCGCTTTTATTGATTGAGCTAAACCCGATTGACCGCATGTTAAAGATTTCCAAAGAAGAAAATCTGGTGCAACAGCATCAAGTCGCTCGTCAACTGGTCCGTGGCGTGGCGCACGAAATCAAAAATCCGTTAGCGGGCATCCGTGGTGCAACCCAGTTACTGGCACGCAGTTTAAATGATGACCGTTACGGCGAATTTACTGACATTATTATTAGTGAAGTCGATCGTTTGACCAATCTGGCGGATACCATGCTCGGCTCACGTCAATTACCGAGCTATGAACATGTCAATGTACATGAACCACTGGAACGGGTTCGCTCGCTGATTGCCAACCAGACTAAAAAGAAAATCAAGATTACCCGGGATTATGACCTGTCTTTGCCCGATGTGATGGCAGATCGTGATCAACTGATTCAGGTCATGCTCAACATCAGTGTCAATGCCGTACAAGCCATGACTGAAAATAAAGACTTTTTTATCGACTCAGAACCGGAACTGGTGCTGAGAACCCGCATCCAGCGCCTTGTCACCATTAATGGTGTACTCAATCGCTCAACCGTACGTATTGATATTGAGGACAATGGCCCTGGCGTTCCAGAAAGCATTCTGGAATCAGTTTTCTATCCATTAGTAACAGGGCGTGCTAAAGGGACAGGACTCGGACTCAGTATTGCTCAAAATATTATGCATCAACACAACGGAATGATTGAATGTCAATCAGTCCCTGGAAAAACAGTTTTCAGCTTATATCTACCTTGGGAGTTAAACCATGTCACGAAATAAAATTTGGGTAATAGATGACGATCGTGCCATGCGTTGGGTACTGGAGAAAACCTTTAAAGAAGAAGGTTTCGATGTCACCAACTTTGAAGAAGCCCAAACTGCACTTGAACGCTTGCATGACGATGCACCAGATGTGATTTTGACCGATATTCGTATGCCAGGGATTGATGGTCTAACCTTCTTATCGAAGGTTAAAAATACTCACCCTGACCTACCTGTCATTATCATGACTGCACACTCAGATCTAGAGTCTGCTGTCTCAAGTTACCAAACTGGTGCATTTGAATACTTACCCAAGCCTTTTGATATTGATGAAGCATTGGCGCTGGTTAATCGTGCCATTTTGCACATTAATAAATTACAGCAACAAGAAGCCACCAAAGCCGCTTCACCATTGCAGTCGACCGAAATCATCGGTGAATCGCCGGCCATGCAGGAAGTGTTCCGCGCCATTGGTCGCTTGTCGCAATCACATATTACAGTCCTAATTAATGGTGAATCCGGTACGGGTAAAGAATTGGTGGCGCATGCCTTACACAAGCACTCACCGCGTCGTGCCAAACCCTTTATTGCGCTGAATATGGCGGCAATTCCCAAAGACCTGATCGAAACCGAATTATTCGGCCATGAAAAAGGCGCCTTTACAGGTGCTAACACACAACATCAAGGTCGTTTTGAACAAGCCAATGGTGGTACCTTATTCCTGGACGAAATCGGCGACATGCCATTTGAAACCCAGACACGTTTACTTCGTGTTTTGGCAGATGGTGAGTTCTATCGTGTCGGCGGACATATTCCGGTTAAGGTAGATGTACGTATCGTTGCGGCAACCCATCAAGATCTTGAGAAACTGGTCAATGAAGGCCGTTTCCGTGAAGATCTTTACCACCGTCTGAATGTGATTCGCATTCACATTCCAAAACTGTCGCACCGTAGCGAAGACATTCCGATGCTGGCGCAGCATTTCTTGGCACGTGCAGGCAAAGAACTTGGCGTCAGCCCAAAAATCTTGCGCACTGAAACCACGGACTATATGCAGCAACTGCCTTGGCCTGGAAATGTACGTCAATTAGAGAATACCTGTCGCTGGTTAACCGTCATGATTACAGGGCGTGAAGTTTATCCTGAAGACCTGCCAGCAGAACTTAAGCAAGCCTCTGTCCATAAAATCAGTGATGCTCAAGCGGCACCAAGTACTAGCCCTGCACTCGTTGAACGTATCGCAGTTCATCATTGGGATGAATTATTAGGTCAATGGGCCATCCAGAAACTTAAAAATGGCGAAATGAAAATTCTTGATATTGCCACACCCATGTTTGAACGCACGCTAATTAATGCAGCACTCCAGCAGACCCGTGGTCGTAAACGCCACGCAGCAGAGCTATTGGGCTGGGGACGCAACACCCTGACCCGAAAACTCAAAGAGCTGGGGATGGACTCTGCGGATGACGACGAAGAAGAAGAAAGCCGTTCCGCTTAAACATCGAAAAAGCGAGTCTAAAATGACTCGCTTTTTTTAATCATTTGAGATCTTTTGAAACACTCCAAAACTTCATAGCCATACAAGCGATATGGTTTTTGCTATACTAAGGACAACCCGATTACCCCAAAGTAGATAATGACTGATATTTGCTATCCAAGTTGCGCTAAACCTCAAACTCGTCGTGGAGAAGAACGTCGTCTTGCCCTGTTATTATGTGCAACCGATTTATTTCTTGAGAAAGGTTATGAAGCAGTGTCTCTGGATGATATTGTCAATCATGCGGGGGGGTCCAAAACCTCGATTTATAAATATTTTGGCAATAAAGAAGGTTTATTCACTGCGATTTGTGATTATCGTCGGGAAGTTTTCTTTCAAGGGGTTTGCCTGCCTTACGTCCCAGAAAAAACAGACCTGAGAACCTATCTCACCCAGACTTTATACCGTTTTTATCAACATATTGTTCAACCTGAAAACATCGCTTTTATGCGTATGTTTACCGAACAATCACAGAAAGATACCCAGCTTGCCCATTATTTCTATAACCAATGTGCATTAAACATTCAGAATACGATTGCCTATGCGCTTGAGTATGCCCATACACACGATGAAATTTTCTGTGCTCAACCTAAATTTTCTGCAATGATGTATTTTGGCATACTCAGAGATGTCGAATGGCGAAATTTAATGGGACTGGATGTCCCAGAAAATGACATCGAAATCATTGATTATATTGATTATTCTGTAGACCTGTTTTTAAAGGCTCATCAAAAGGTCTAATTCTTTTGCATTTTCTTGAACCTATAGTATAGTAGTCAATTCTTTTTTATCCACCACTCGTCAAACAACAATTAATTATTGATTTTTCTCAATAATTATTGTGGGAGTAGCTATGGCGCTTCGGCATTTCCTAACTTTACGTGACCTATCCACATCAGAACTGCAACGCATTTTAGATCGTGCACAAGAACTTAAACGCATGCAACATAGCCATACGGTATACCAGCCGTTTGCAGGTAAAGTTTTAGGAATGATTTTTGAGAAATCGAGTACACGTACCCGTATTTCTTTTGAGGCGGGCATTTGCCAATTCGGTGGTAGTGCGATCTTTCTTTCTCCACGTGATACACAATTAGGACGTGGTGAGCCAATTGAAGACTCAGCTCGTGTCATTTCCAGCATGCTGGATATTGTGATGATCCGTACTTTCGGTCATGACATCGTAGAACGTTTTGCATCTTATTCAAAAGTTCCTGTCATCAATGGTCTGACCGATGATCATCACCCTTGCCAGTTACTCGCCGACTTGCAGACTTTTCAGGAACACCGCGGTAGCATCGAAGGCAAAACCGTTGCCTGGATTGGTGACGGCAACAATATGTGTAACTCTTATATTGAAGCTGCACATCTGATGGGTTTTAAACTTAAAATTGCTTCGCCTGAAGGCTATGAGCCAAAACCTGAATTTTTAGCTGAATTTGCAGACTGTGTTGAAGTTTACAACAAAGCTGAAGATGCAGCAGTCAATGCCGACCTGATCGTGACCGATGTTTGGGCAAGTATGGGGCAGGAAGAAGAACAAAAGTTACGTGAAAAAGCTTTCGCAGATTTTCAGGTCAATGAAAAACTGATGGACCTAGCACATCCTGACTGCCTGTTTATGCATTGCTTACCAGCGCATCGTGGTGAAGAAATTTCAGAAAACATGCTGGACCATAAAAATGCTGTGGTTTGGGATGAAGCCGAAAACCGCTTACATGCTCAAAAAGCATTGATGGAATTCTTACTCAATGAGAATCTCAAGCAAGATTAAGTGACAAAAAGACAGCATCATTTGATGCTGTTTTTATTTGTGTATTTCAAATTGAACCCTGAAATAAAAACACTTATAGTAAGTGAAGACTTCAGAATAGGTTTCTCATGATATGAGAACCTCACTCAACACACAGCGGACGTCATGACTTCACTTGAACAAGCATTATCTCAAATACCGAATTTTTCTTTGGTACACGAGCATCTGTTTAGCTCGGCCCAACCATCGGCTGAACAACTTCAACAGATTAAAGAATATGGTTGCAGTA
This sequence comes from Acinetobacter calcoaceticus, assembly GCF_051947995.1. GTDB lineage: Bacteria > Pseudomonadota > Gammaproteobacteria > Pseudomonadales > Moraxellaceae > Acinetobacter. Next base: position 463,912 of record NZ_JBLVVH010000003.1, read on the forward strand.
CGGTCATTAACCTTGCAACCAGCAAATCAGAGAATTACTTGGCCCAACAAGATCAGATCTGTCTGGATTTAGGCCTGAACTATATTCACATTCCCATTGACTGGGATGTCCCTTGCTCCGAGCAATGCTTGTTAATTCTTGACCTGATTGATCATCTGGTTCAAAACGAGATCGTTTGGCTGCATTGCGCTAAAAATATGCGTGTCAGTAGCTTAATGTATTTATATCGCCAATTTTATATGAATATGGATCTGCCAACTGCACAAGAGTTACTTCACCAAATCTGGGAACCGAATGAGACATGGACTGGACTCATTCATAGTATTACTTTACAACTACAAGGCCGTAAAGCAACACAAGAATTAGAACAGTCACTCATCAACAGTAATCATTTTGCCTGATGTGAAACCAATACGGTTGCCGTTGCCAGGATGCCTTCCTGACGGCCTGTAAACCCAAGTTTCTCTGTGGTTGTGGCTTTAATGCTAATTTGAGTCACATCCACATCTAATACATCCGCAATACTTTGACGCATTTCCAAATTATGCTTTGCCAGTTTTGGACGTTCGCAGGCTACTGTAATATCTGCATTATTGAGATGATAACCACGATCTAAAATCAACTGATATACATGTTTCAGCAACAGACGACTGTCTGCACCTTTATATTCTGGATCTGTATCTGGAAAATGCTGTCCAATATCACCGAGCGCCAAGGCACCCAGTAATGCATCACTCAGCGCATGTAATACCACATCCCCGTCTGAATGCGCTTTTAAACCATGCGTATGCGGAATTTTAATCCCCGCCAAAGTAACAAATTCACCGTCTTCAAATGCATGTACATCTATCCCTTGTCCAATACGGATTTGAGCAACCATATGATTTTCCTTTTACAATTACCGAACTAATCTTGTATTTAGGCTTTCTATTTCGCTATAGTACGTTGAGCAAATTAGACTGAAAGTATAAGTGATTATGCTGTTTAACACTGTAAGAAATCAATTAAAGAAATCTGGTTATATCATCACATTGGGTTGTTTTTGCTCAACATTTGTCTATGCAGAATCGATTGACTGCAACAGCCCTGCTTTGCAAGCACAAAAAATATGCACCAAGCAATACAAAGAACAGCGCCAAAAGCTGAATAGCAAATTTTTAACGGCATATCTGGTGACGGATGCACCTTTGCAATTATTACACGATACACAAACACAGTGGCTTAACCAGGTTCAGCAATGTAAAACCAACACCTGTTTTCAACAGCAATTTGAAGCACGTCTGGACGACCTGAACTTTTACACGTCGATGAACCAGACCTTGACCCAACATTATTTAAAATATGAACATGGCAAAATTGCCTCTCAACCTATTCATTTGCAAATCCATCAACTCGATAAAGACAAGTTAAAAATTGAAGGGATTGCTTACCGCAATCCGAATAACCGACCAGAAACTCAAACCTTAACATTACTTGCTTATAGCACAACAGAACAACGTAACCAGATCACCGATAATGAAAAAAAGTGCCAATATCAGTTTGATTTTCAAAAAGCATTACTGGTGATTAAATCTGCACAAAAAGGATGCGAACGTTTTACCGGGATTTACCGCCTCTACGATTAAGATTTCAATTAAAAAAAAAAGCCGATGTGATGACATCGGCTTTTTAGTTTCAGCTTGGGAATTTTTGTGCAATTTCCTGACTGATTAGCACAGCCGTTGCAGCAGATAAGGTCCAGCCTAAATGCCCATGTCCTGTATTATAAAATACACGTGGTTGTTTACCTTGTTTAACCACAGGCAACATATTCGGCATCATTGGACGTAATCCTGCCCATGGCACAACATGTTCAGTCGAAATATCAAAATTCTGGTTGACCCAGTTAATCAGCGGTTGAATACGGTCAGCACGAATATCGCGATTATAACCATTAAACTCAGCTGTTCCCGCAACCCGTAAGCGATCTGCACCTAAGCGTGAGGTGACAATTTTTGCACTTTCATCGAGTAAGCTGACCCACGGTGCATTATTGACACTGCGCTCATCTTTAAGCTGCACTGTAATCGAGTAACCCTTTACCGGATAGACATTCACACTATCGCCCAACATATCTGCCAATTGATAACTGCCGACTCCGCCACAGACCAGTACCACATCTGCAATAATTTCGGTAATACCATCTGCCGTTGGATTTACATTTTCTGAACTGTTCTTGCAGTGAACAATTGCCTTATCTTGATTGAATTGAATATCAACTACATCCAGACCAAAACAATACTTTGCTCCATATTGTTGAGTTCTTTCTGCCAGTCCCACGGAATATTTATGAATATCCCCTGTTGCATCCCCCGCCGTATAATAACCGCCAAAATACTCACCCGTTAAAGTCGGTTCAATCGCTTTCATTTCCTCTGGGGTAATTGCATTACGCTCCAGTTTTCCCTCAACCAGCACATCATTCACCTTCTTGGCAATCTCATAATCTTCTCTGGTGTGATACATATGCAAAATGCCACGTTTTTCCAGATCAAAAGACAGACTTTCTTTTTCAGCCACTTCAAATAGACGTTGTCGGGCCAACAATGCTAAACGCACGGTTTCAATGGTATTGGCTTTATAATTTTTGATATGGGTTAAAAATTCAATCAACCAGCGATATTTATGGGCACTAAAGGATGGGTTGAGCAACAAGGGGGCATCTTTTTTACTCATCCATTTAATGCCTTTCAGCACTGTGGCTTTCTGGTTCCAGACTTCTGCATTACAGGCTGACAATTGCCCACCATTGGCAAATGAAGTTTCCATAGCCGGAAAAAGATGGCGATCGATCACCGTCACTTCATAGCCGAGTTTAATTAATTCATAAGCAGACGTTACACCCGTAATCCCCGCACCAATCACAACAACATGTGGCATAGCAAACTCCTTGAAATGCATAACATTCCATAATGCTTAGCCCCATCTGTCATGGTACCTGAGAGTTTCGGCAGATGATTACCAATTAATCATGCAGCCTTCCCCTTCGGTGAGTGTTTATCGTAGAAGAAATTAGTCCTATGTTCCTACAAATTGAGCACTGCTCTCCAGATTTTATGTCTATTATTACAGTCCTTCTGCCTGAGAGTTTCCGGGGTCGTTGCTCCTTCGGCGAGTTCATTGAAGAACTTCTCTCCCGCAATAATATTTATATCCTTATAAGCAATATATATGCCGTTCCAAAATACGCACACAAAAATCTTGTAAATGTTTGTAGATCAAGATTTATACGTCTACATTTATTCATCGAGTATAAAAAAGCAGACCCGAAGTCTGCTTTTAAATCTTAGAATTTACATTGCAAAATTTGCTCGGAGAATTGACCCTTCCAAAGTTCGCGCAATCTAGGTAAATAGAATTTTTCACCGATCATGACCAGTTCAGCATCAATCAAGGCATGAATCTCATGCATTAGCACATAATCCAAGGCAACCAAAGATAATTGAGGTTGTGTCTGGGCAATCTGCTTCCGCTTAACTTGTGCTTTTTTCACCAGCTCATTGGCAAAATTCTTATCTTTATAGGTGGTAATTGCACTTAGACGAAGCTCAATCACACCCCAACCTTCCAATAACTTTTTAAACACGTCAAAATCTTTTGAAGTTGCTTCCCAGGTTACGTTTTCCAGATTATTGTCTTCTGGCAATACAGGTAACAGCAAATCAGCTGTACTTGGGAAAATTTTCTTTAAATTCAACAGAAACTTAACAGGATTTTCATTGGGTAAATCAGAAAACTGGATGTTGGTTTTAGTATCCGTTAAATAAATATTGAGCATAATGAAGCAACAGTCAGATAAATCAAAAGTATATTGTACGCAGTTCACTTTATAAAAACTACTCATAAAAAATCCTTCCACGAGCAGAAGGATTTTTTATCTTAGTAATTGAAGATTTTTATTTACTATTTGGAGAAACCATATTTTCAGGCTTCACCACTTCATCAAATTGTTCTGCAGTAACCAAACCCAGCTCCACAGCGACCTGTTTCAAGGTTTTATTTTCCTTGTAAGCGGTTTTCGCCACTTTGGCAGAATTTTCATAACCGATCACAGGATTGAGTGCAGTGACCAACATCAATGAATTATGTAAGAAATGATCAATCTTGTCACGATTCGGTTCAATCCCCACTGCACAATGGTCATTAAAGCTATTACATGCATCGCCCAGTAACTGAATCGATTGCAATAAATTATAGGCAATCACGGGCATAAATACATTCAGCTCGAAGTTCCCGGATGCACCCGCAACGTTAATGGTGGTGTCATTGCCTAGAACTTGAGCAACCACCATGGTCATGGCTTCACTCTGGGTGGGATTGACTTTACCCGGCATGATACTCGAGCCCGGTTCGTTCTCAGGTATACGGATTTCACCAAAACCACAACGTGGCCCACTCGCTAACCAGCGAATATCATTGGCAATTTTATTCAAACTTGCAGCCAAGGTTTTCAATGCACCCGAAGCAAATACCGCTGCATCACGACCAGCCAAAGCTTCAAACTTGTTTGGCGCGGTCACAAATGGCAGCCCCGTCAAGATGGCCAATTGTTCTGCTGCTTTTACCGCATAATCTGGATGGGCATTTAAACCGGTTCCAACTGCGGTCCCCCCTAAAGGCAACTCGTACAGTCCAGCCAATGCCTGTTGCAAACGTTTTAAACCATGTTCCAGTTGCGATACATAGCCACTAAATTCTTGTCCCAAAGTTAAAGGGGTTGCGTCTTGTAAATGCGTACGACCGATTTTGACAATGTCATCAAATTCTTCTGATTTGCGCTGTAAGGTCTGTTTCAACTTTTCAACCGCAGGAATCAGGAGTTCATTGATTTGCAGACTGGCAGCAACATGAATCGCGGTCGGAAAAGAGTCATTGGTTGATTGCGCACGATTGACATGATCATTTGGATGGACGGGGTTTTGTGCACCCAAAGCCTGCCCTAATTTCTGGTTGGCAATATTGGCAATCACTTCATTGCAGTTCATATTACTTTGCGTACCCGAACCGGTTTGCCAGACCACCAGCGGGAATTGTGAATCCCACTGCCCAGTAATCACTTCTTCAGCAGCACCGACAATATATTGGCTTAAATCTTCAGGAAGTTGTTTTAATTCAGCATTGGTGATCGCGGCCGCTTTTTTGACTAGGCCCATCGCACGAATCATCGGACGTGGCAAACGCTCCTGACCGATCTTAAAGTTCTGTAAACTTCTTTGCGTTTGCGCACCCCATAAAGCTTCGTTCGGAACCTCGATTTCACCCATGGTGTCGTGTTCAATTCGCATTTGCATAAACAACCTCTGCTCTATCTGGTTAAAATTATCACGGGCTGAAGCAAAGTAATGCTTTGGCTGGTTAGGTTAGACTATCCTAATCAAACCAGCCAAACATGTAAATAAGAATCATTATCTAATTGCCTTTCAAGGTATTTAGATAAAAACGCCATTCATCCTCAATCATTTGCGCTAAAGGCCGTTTCGGTGTCCAGTTTAAAATACGCTGGGCTTTCTCTATATTGGCCCCCAGTTGAGCTAATTCATCATGTTGATAGATTGCAGGCTGCACACGCACCTCAGCTTGAGTGACCTTGGAAATTTCGTCCAGCAAACGTTGAATTGATGTCAGATGCGAATGTGCAATATTGAATGATTCCAGACATCCAGACTGAGTTTTTAACCAATTCAAGGTCATTAAAATTGCATCACACGCATCCAGAACATGTAAGAAGCTACGTTCAACGGTGCCATCTTGCGTTTGAGCCTGATTTTGCAGTTCAATACAATCACGTTGCAAAGCAGCGACTTGCAGCGCTAAAGGTACAATATTTTTAGGTAATTGGGTGACATACTCCCCCAGAACACCGTGCTCGAATGCACCCACGATATTAGATAAACGTAGATTGACGATTTTCCATTCATGGTCGACCTTATAGGTATCTGCAATAATATCTTCGACCATTTGCTGTGAGCGGATATAAGGATTGGCAGAGTTATGATTAAATGCTGTTTCTTCTGAAAGTGCTGGATCAGACTGACCATAGACGGCCAGACTGGAGAGGTTGATGAGCTGCCTAACGCCCATCCGTTGCATTGCACGTAATAAGCTCATGATACTACTAACATTATCATTATAGTATTCGAGTGGTTTTAATGTAGATTCTTCCAGTGATTTAAAGCTTGCCGTATGAATGACGGTATCAATTGAATATTGTTCAAATACTTTATTTAATGCAGGCGTATTACGTACATCCAGTTTCGCAAAAGGAATATACATGCCTGAAATATACTCCAGACGTTCCAGAGTTTGTAAAGTTGAGTTAGCCAGGTTATCAACAATGACAATCTCTTGCCCATGAGCCAATAAACTCAAGGCAATATGTGAACCGATAAAGCCTAAACCACCTGTCACCAAAATCATTGTATACTTACCTTCTTTTTAATCTGTCCATCATCATTTTGCCTACTATGACCATAGTGAATGTTCAATGAGTACACTACTGTTAATTACTTCTCCGCCTACGTCTGTGATTGCATGGCATGCATTCGGTCTAGCACAAGCATTACAAAACAAGCATGAAGATATTCGTGTTTTCTTTTACCAAGACGGTGTTCACGTTGCGAACGATTTACAGTGGTTTCCTGATGATCAACGCAACCTGAAACAGGAATGGCAAAAGCTGGGCATTCGACTCCCTGTCTGTGTCAGTGCTGCCCTTGCTCGGGGAATCACTGATGCAAGCAATGCACAGCGTCATTCACTTCAACATCACAACTTGGCACAAGGTTTTGAGCTGGTTGGGCTTGGAGAGCTTGCTGATGCAGTGCAAAGCTGTTCTCGTTTAATTCAATTTTAATTTAAGTTCTTTAATAGAGTGTTGCTTTAAAAAGGTAAATTGTGTGAAATCTGTACTTGTCATCCTAACGCAGCCTAATTTAACGAATTTGCAGATCAATGAAAGTCTGTCTGCAACTATGGTTTTAGCAACCTTTGGTATTTCTGTCAAAGTATTATTAAGCGACGCTGGACTGAGTTTGTTGAACAATAAATTAGAATTTGACCAGTTCAAACATGCCTTTAAAATCGCAGCCAACATGGTCGACAGTTTTGAGTTCTATGATCTGACCCCAATTTTAGTTGAAATTAAAAATCAACAACTTAGCATTGTAAAAAACACCGATCAGGAAATTGAATTTATCAATATAAGCCCTGAATTCATTCGCTCATTTGATCATGTCTTGTATTGGTAAGGACTTTCCCAGTGAAAAATAGTACGTTATTTTTAATCCAATCACCCTCAAACAACCGCGATAAAATCTGGAACCAGTTAGCACAAATGGCACAATCTGATGACCATATCGTGATTATGGGTGATACCACCTGGGCTATTCCAGCGACAGTTTTTAGTTGCCATGCTCATCTCTACTGTCTGGAAAATGAACTGGGCCTGTTGAGTAATGAGAATAGCGAACATATTAAAGTGATTGATTACGCAGCATTTGCAGATTTAGTTTTACAATTTAAACGCTGTATCACGTTAAAATGATCTTTCATAGGATTTATTTAAATTTTACTTAGGCTATTTATGCAATTAGAGTTAGATCAAGACGGTCATCTGGTCGATTACACCATCTGGAACCCTGAGGTGGCTCAGGAACTGGCGAAAACACTGGATTTAGAACTGACCGACTGGCATTTTGAGGTACTGCATGCAGTACGGCAGTTTTATCAGCAATTTGGCCATTCACCAGCGACCCGCCCATTGATTAAGTTTTTAATGAAGACGGTTGGTCCCGAGATTAATAATGCCGAGTTACAGCAACGATTTAATACCGGTCTGGTCGCTCGCCATTTAAGTCGTTTAGCGGGCGTGCCCAAACCGGCAAACTGTCTATAACACTTCAAGCAAATTTCTTGGCACAGGCTACACATACAATCACTGCAACCGTAACCGCAAACATGGCGATACTGACCTGTTCATGCAGCAGTACTGCGGCAATGACCAGTCCTAATATGGGTTGTAGTAGTTGTAATTGCCCTACAGTGGCAATCCCCCCTTGCGCCAGACCTTTGTACCAGAAAAAGAAACCGATCAGCATACTGAATAATGAGACATAGGCTAAACCCAGCTTTGCAGGAACCGAGATCTGATCAAAACTCACTGGCATAGACAGATAAGAAAGCAAAAGCATCATAGGTAAGGTTAGAATCAGTGCCCAGCAAATCACTTGCCACCCTCCTAAATGTTTTGAAAGCTGCCCGCCTTCTGCATAGCCAAAGCCACAAAGCAATATCGCCAATAACATGAAAAGATCACCATAATTAAATGACCAGGTCCCCGTTTGGATCAACATAAAGCCAAAAACCAGCGCAGCGCCTAAAATCGCAAACAGCCAAAAGATAAGATTAGGTCGTTCACCACCGCGTAATACACCAAAAATTGCAGTCGCCAGCGGCAATAGTCCAACAAATACAATGGTATGGGCTGCACTGACATATTGAAGCGCTAAAGCAGTGAATAACGGAAATCCAATTACCACCCCCACGGCAACATAGCATAAGGGCAGCCAGTCCTTTTTCTCAGGTAATTTCTGTCGTGACAAGATAAGCAGAATCAAGCCCAGCAGTCCAGCAATCGCAGCCCTTGCCGCAGTTAAAAAAGTGGGGCTGAAATCCATGACTGCAACACGGGTGGCAGGTAAAGAACCTGCAAATATGACCACGCCAATGAATCCATTGATCCAGCCGCTGCTTAAAGACTTCATTTAAATTCTCCAGATCTATATGCAGAATTTAAACTGTGCTAAGGTAAATGCACCATACACACTACAGTACAATTTTAAATAACTGTACTGGTACAAAATCCAACACAGTCGGGCTCAAACTGATGAAAAGCACGAAAATTGATTCTGTGATACAGTATATTCATGAACAGATTAAAAATCGCTCCTTAGTGCCTGGCTCGCGTCTTCCTTCCGTTCGAGCATTGGCAAGCCTGTTAAGCCTGTCTGTTTCCACTATTGTCGAAGCCTATGAGCGATTAGCGGCACAAGGCCTGATCGAAGCGAAGACAGGCTCGGGTTTCTTTGTTGCAGGCCCCCTTGCGCCATTATCGATCTCGGAAATTCACCCTAAAATTGACCGCAATATTGACCCGCTTTGGATTTCCAGACAAGCACTGGAAGCAAAACAAGAAGTACTCAAACCAGGCTGTGGCTGGTTGCCCCATGACTGGATGCCGCATGAAAATATACGCAAAGCAATGCGCAAAGTCTCCAGAGCCCATTCACATATTCTGACCGATTATTCAACTCCTTTAGGGTTGGCACCGTTACGTGAATTGCTTTCCCGTAAGATTTTGGCCAAAGGGATTGAAGCCAGTCCCAATCAGATTTTATTGACAGATTCCGGCACCCAGGCCATTGATTTAATTTGCCGCTATTTCCTGAAATCCAATGATGTGGTACTGGTGGATGATCCTTGTTATTTTAATTTTCACGCCTTACTCAAAGTTCACCAGATTCAGATCATTGGCGTGCCTTATACGCAAACCGGACCTGATATTGAAGCATTCGCTCAGGCCATTCACAAACATAATCCCCGCTTATATATTACCAACTCAGGCATTCACAATCCGACTGGTGCCGTACTCACTGCATCCAAAGCCTATCAGGTGTTAAAACTGGTTGAGCAATCCAACCTGATTGTGATTGAAGATGATATTTTTGCAGATCTGGAGCTTCATACGGCGCCACGACTCGCAGCACTGGATGGTTTGTCTCGTGTCATTCATATTGGCAGTTTTTCTAAAACTTTATCTGGCGCAGTCCGCACAGGTTATATCGCAACCAAACCAGAGTGGATCGAGGATTTAACGGACATCAAGATCGCAACCAGCTTTGGCGGCAATAACCTTTGCGCAGAAATTTTATTTTCAGCTTTAACAGATGGTAGCTATCGTAAATATCTGGATGAACTCAAAATAGATCTGGCAAAAGCCATGGATTCAACCATCAAACAGTTAGAGAAACTGGGCATCAAGCCGTGGGTGAAACCTCAGGCAGGTCTATTTCTATGGTGTGAATTACCTAAATATCTGGATACAGCACGAATTGCTCAATATTGTCTGGAACAAGGTGTGATTCTGGCACCTGGCAATGCCTTTAGTCAAAGCCAGAAGTTTAAAAATTTTATTCGTTTTAATGTAGCGCAATGCCAGAACCCAAAAATTTTCGAGGTGCTATCGCATGCGATTCAGATAGCACATCAGCATGGTTGATTATGCACTTTTTTGTTTCTGTTCGATAAAAGCAAAATAGCCCGGACCAGCAGCCACCCGCACATCTTTAACATGGATCGGCTCATCGCATTCTGAACAGATCACTTTCGGGCTAATTTTCTTGCCACAGCTTTTATGCGTAAATTCAAGTGGCTTGCCCAGTCCCATATCCATCCATTTATCTGCCCATTGCACCATCGCCAGCAGGATCGGATACAGATCCAAACCTTTTTCGGTCAGTTGGTATTCAAAGCGTTCCTGTCGGTCGACATACGGTACCTTGATTAGAATCTCGTGCTCGACCAGACGTTTTAAACGTTCTGAAAGCACATGACGGGTTAAGCCCAGACTTCGTTGAAAGTCATCAAAACGGCGTACGCCCATAAATGCATTACGTAAGATGAGCATTGTCCAACGATCACCTAATACTGAAAGCGTCCGAGCCACTGAACATGGCTGATCGCCAATTTCTTCCCATTTCATTATTATCACCTAATCATTTTTTTAAAGTTTTTGCAGACATGGAATCTATGTCTTGAACCGTCATGTTTAGAAACTAAACAATATAAAATATACACTAAACCACCTGGTCCATCAGATGCAATATTGGCACTTGGCGAAAAGTGACAATATTCACAAATTTTAATCATTTCTGCTGAACCTTTAATTACGAATGAATACTCCGTTCATTTCCATTCCTGCTTCAGGCTGGATATGGGCAGGAATACGTACCAGACAGTTGGCCTGCATCAGATTACTCAGCATATGCGATTGCTGCTTGGCAAGGCTTTTCAGCTTGAGTTGACCTTGTTCAAAGTAGGCATACATTCTTAAGAATCGTTCACGTGCATCGGACTTTAAATCATGGGTCAGTATGCCACTAAACCAATCCAGAGAATTTGGTTGATCTTGTAAGGCATCGAATAGCACTTTGCCATACATCTGCATACACACATACACGGCTGCCGGATTGCCAGGCAAACCGAGTATATAACAGTGATGATTGGAAGCCGTATATTCAGCAAAAAATAAAGGCTTGCCTGGTTTTTGCTTGACCTTCCAGAACACCTGTTCAAAGCCTGCTTCAAAAGCACAAGGACGGACGAAATCATAGTCCCCCACAGAAACACCGCCTGTGGTAATAATCACATCATAATGAGGCTTGAGCTGTTCAAAGCATTGTGTCACCTGTTCTGCTTCATCTGCTATATGACGTATTTCTACCGCTAGCCCATAGTCTTGCAACCAGGCTTTTAACAGCGGACCATTGGCATCAAACACTTTGCCAGCCTGTAGATCCTCGGGGGTTTCAGCAACTTCATCACCGGTAATCACCACAGCAACTTTGGGCTGTTTAAATACTTCAAGTGTTTTCACGCCTGCCATACTTAAAGCGGCCAAAGCACCGATATTAATGCGTTGACCAGGCGCCGCCAGTTGTTGCCCACACTGCACTTCTTCTCCGGTAAAACGGATATCGGCCTGAGCCTTGATATGTTCAGTCAAACGGATCAGGTACTCGCTTTCAACATGTACAATTTCTTGCCGAGCCACATGAGTGGTTCCTTCCGGGATTTTCCCCCCAGTAAAAATACGAACGGCTTGTCCATCCCTAAGTTCTACATCAGACTCACTGCCCGCTTTAATTTCGCCAATCACCGAGAAAGTCGCATCTTGCAAGTTTTCACTTACACTATGGATTGCATAGCCATCCACTGCACTTTGTGAGAAGCTCGGTAAATTCACCTGAGAAGTGATCACTTGAGCCAGATAACGATTGAGACACTCGCCCAAAGGCAAGGTCTCAGTGGCTAAGATTTTGGTTTGAGCTTGAATCAGTGCGAATGCATCATCAATACTGATCAATCCTTTTTCAGCACCACATCCGGACATTATTCATAGCCCCCTGGATGTGGTAAGTCTCGGCAGACATCAAAAATATGTACCAATGCAGGTAAAATCGCAGCCATGGATTCACTGGCCCCGCCGCGACTGCCCGGCAAAGTCACCACCAATGAACGATCAATAAATCCTGCAACACCACGTGACATCGCCGCATAAGGCGTCCGTTTCTGTCCAAATGAACGTGCCGCTTCCATCAGGCCATCCAGTTTTCTTTCCAGCAGCGGCTCAAGCGTATCCACCGTAATATCTCGCTTGCCAATTCCTGTTCCACCAACCGTCATGATGCAGGCATAAGATTGAGTGAGTTCTAGCACCAGATCTTTTAACTGGTCAGCTTCATCAGGCAGAATTTGATAATGAATCGGATCAAAGCCCGCTTCGGTCAAAGTCTCGACCACAGATTTACCTGCTGTATCTGGTTTACGTCCCGCAGCCACGGTATCCGAAAGCACTATCACAGCCGCAGAAACAGGCTGACGCAAGGTGCGTTTAAAGTGGGATTTACCGCCCTTTTTCTTCAGCAATTTGCATTGATCCAGACACAGCTCTTCAGGTTCGCAATGCGGTTTCAGCATGTCATACAGGGTTAATCCAGCCAGACTGGCAGCCGTCAAAGCTTCCATCTCAACACCTGTCGGTCCGATGGTTTCAACTGTAGTTAAGATCACCACATGATCATCTTGCAGCTCATACTCCACATCAGCACGATAAATCGGTAAGGGATGACACAGCGGAATCAGCTCATCTGTGCGTTTTGCTGCCAGAATCCCCGCAATACGCGCAGTTCTTAAGGCATCGCCTTTTTCGGTATTTCCATCCCGAAGTAACTGAATACAATGGGCGGGTGCATGTAAAATTGCTTGTGCTTCTGCTACACGGTAACTTTCGGGTTTCATCCCAACATTTTTCATTTTAACTTCCTGAGACTTTATTCGTGTGTATGCGTATGTGTGCAATTTTCTGAATGATGAACATGTTGATGCCGCTCAGCCTGAGACGTTGATTCTGCCGTATCTTTGCGAATACAACAACCTTCCACATAGTGACTGGTGCCATCCATGAAAAACTCTTCTTTCCAGATCGGAACTTCATGTTTGACCCGTTCTACAGCTTCTTCGCAGGCCTGAAATGCTTCACGGCGATGGGCGGCATAGGCAATGGCAATAATTGCAGTTTCGCTGACCTCTAGATAACCGATACGATGCATCACCCGAACATAAGAAACCTGATATTTGTCTTTGACTTGCTGTTCGATTTCACGAATCATCTTTTCAGCAACGGGCGTATAGGAGGTGTATTTCAAGGCCTTGACCGCTTTACCCTCATGATGATTACGCACTGTGCCGATAAAGATATCAATCCCCCCACATTCAGGAAAGGATTGAATGGGATCAAAGCTGTCAAGGCTTAGCGCCTGATCCTGTACTCGGGCAAATTCACGCATATTTAGCCTCCTGCTACTGGCGACAACAGTACTAAAGTACACGATCTATTTAATGCGGTTTGACGCGTCACCATATCTTCTCCTATTGCGCAGGCACATTTTTCCATGGCCTGATCAGCCTCAGGATAGAGCTTTACTATTCGGGTCAATACATCTTTGACACTGTGATTTTCTGCAAACTCGAATGCTAGCGACTTGGGTAACAATCGTTCAATTGCACCAAAAGCTTCAATTTTAATCTCAATGGTTTGCATATTTACTCCAGATCACATGCGGGTTTAACCACCCAGCATATGCATACTGATTTTACGGGCGTTTTGCTGTTGTATGGCATGATATCCTTGGGCTTTATGCCAGATATAAGGCTTAAGCTGTTGTTCGAGTTGTAATAACGCAAGCTGCTTTAACTCATTATTCTGTTGAAGTATATCCTGTAAATAAGGCTTAATATTTAAGCCCTGTTGAGCAAATAGACAGTTATACAGTTCACCTTGAGCCGTTAAACGGATTCGATCGCAGTCGCCACAAAATGAATGGCTAATGGTCGAAATAATACCAAGTGGATAATCGCCATCGAGTTGATAGATCCGCGCAGGCTCATGCTGCTGTGGTAAAAGCTGAACATCATAATGTGACTGGAGTTGCGCTAAAATTTCCGCTTCAGTGACCACCGCATCATTCGTCCAGTGCCGATCACCATCCAGTGGCATAAACTCGATAAAGCGCAATGGAATGTTCTGTTGCTTTGCCCACTGTACCATCGGCAAAATCTGGTCATCATTTTGACCTTTCATTAGCACACAATTGAGTTTAAATGGCAGCCCAACCTTTCTTGCGGCCTCTATACCATCGAGTACGGGCGCCAGTTCCTTTTTGGTCAGTTGCTTGAACTGGGCCGGATTCAGGCTATCCAGACTGATATTAAGATCATCTAAACCCGCCTGTTTCAAAGCTTGTGCGTACTTCGCCAGATAATGGGCATTGGTGGTGATTGAAATCCGTTTTAAGCCGAACGCTCTTAGCCGTTGTAAATCAGCAATAAAATGCACCACGCTCTGACGCATTAACGGCTCGCCACCCGTGATACGAATATTCTCGATCCCTTGCCCGACCATATATTGGCAAAAGGCGAATAAGGCTTCGAAACTGAGCAAATCCTGTTTTTTCATCCATTCAGGATGCTCAGGCATACAATAAATGCACTTGAAATTGCAGCGATCGGTCACGGAAATCCGTAACTTACGCTTAATACGACCATACTGGTCCTGAAGAACCGGTAAAGTCGTTTCAAGTTTTTCATGCTTCATCATACGCACTCATTTGTAGATCTTTTAACTGGCCCAGCACAAGTTCTGTGCAGGCTTGTTGATGTATTGAATCAAAGTATTTTTTATTACAGCAATAATTATTCCAATCACATCCTGTGTTCAAGCTTGCTGTTGCTGATTCATACAAATCAGCAACACCTTCAATTTACGCATAAAAATATCTGATGTCTTGCATATTTTTGTTCAAAATTGCATGCACTATTTTCAGGCAATTTGTTCAGCAGTGATTAAATTTGGTGCATCATTATAATAAAATCAATACCCTGATCGTCTAAACCGTTACTGGCTGCAAACGTACAGGTACATATTTATGGTAGGGTGTCTTGGACAACGGATCACAATGCCGAGTTGAAGTCAGTCGGTTCAATTGTGGCCCGACTGGTTCAGCGCCAGCATAACTTAATCCATAACCATGCGGTAACGACACTACACCTTTTCGCATCCCTTCATCAAGCTCAACCGTAACCTGAATCTGGCCATGCTCAGAAATACATTGCAGCATTTGCCCTGTTTCGACGCCTAACGCCACTGCATCATCAGGATTGATTCTTAAACGCCCCTCTGCATCGACTTTACGCCATGCAGGATCTCTATAGATCTGATTGGCGTTGTAACTACGCCGTTCACCTGCCAGCAAGATAAAAGGATATTCTGCTGTGGCTGCAAATTTCTGATGCTTTAACTCCGCCAGTTCGATAAACATTTCCGGAATTGCTAAACGGATCTTTTTATCTTTATAGGCGATCAGCTCCCAGACATCGGCACAATCATGCTGCGACAGCACCACGCCTGAACGCTGTTTCAAAATGGTCTGAAAAAGCGTTACACCAAGATTAAAACGATTACCAGCATAACCCGCCCGCTTCACTGCTTTAAAATGCTGTGCCGCATATTGCATGCATAAGGGCAACAACAAAGCAGTCGAGGCGGCATCATCCGGCAATGTTTGACCCAATGTGCGATAAACAATAGAAGCAGCATAGGGGATCAGTTGCTTATGTTGAACAAAACTGGCCCCCAGCGCTCCGAAATAGGCAAGATAAGCCGTTTTTGCACTGTCTTTTTCCGCAACTTTGCTCAGGATAGGAAACTTTCGGGGAATCACCTGCATGGCTTCCAGTAATCGGGTATAAATTTCGGCCTCAGGCAAAGTATCGCCTTGGGCTTTAAAAAGCGGATGGCGTAAATGAAAGCCATTTTTAGGGAATTCCAAATTGAATCCTGTAAATTCCCATTTTTCGAACTGGCTATGGGCAGGCAAAATATAATCGGCCAGACGTGCTGTTTCTGTCATTGCAACATCCACCACAACCAGAAGCTCCAGTGACCGGAAGGCTTGTTCATAAGCTGCAGTATCCGGATAGGTCAGTAAAGGGTTACAACTATCCACGAATACGGCACGAATCCGTTTTTCTCCGGCCTTTAGGATCTCATCTGGCAAGATATTCGGCGGAAAGAACCCCGAAATCGGAAACATTTTATGATATACAGTACGCCGATACTTGGGATTACGCTCATCGGTATGGCTCAGGATTGGAATAAACATGCTATGCAGATTATTGCTTCCCTGCCGACCAAAATGCCCTGTCAGCAGATATAGAAGTTTCTCTAAATAGCCATTCAGGGTGGTATTTAAAGTATGTTGAATTCCCAAATCAATACGTACACAACCACGTTTGGCCTGAGCAAAATCACGTACGATCTGATAAATCAACCCAACCGGAACATCTGCTTTCTGGATATATTGTTCTATCGGAATTGCTTTAAACACCTGTCTTACTTCGTCAAAACCATGGGTATGTTGCTGAATAAATTGCTGATCATACAATTCCTCTTTCAGCAGGATTGCAATCATGGCAGACATTAGATAAGCGTCCGTTCCCGGTTTCAGCTGTACATGAATATCCGCCTGTTTTGCTGTTTCTGTGACGCGCGGATCAAACACCACCATGGTACGGTCTGGGTCTTTTTTGATCTGTTTCAATGTATCTCTGGCATTGGGAATGCCATGCGCCTGAAAGGGATTGGTTCCAATAAACAGTACATAATCGGCATGCTCCACATCCTCCGTGGTATGACAGGCTTGACTACCGAACAAACGACCATTAACCCAGAAATCACCTGTTTTTTCCTGGGCTAAGGAGTTATAAGCATAAAAGCTTTGCATAGCATATAACAGTTGCCGGCCATAAGCAGCGCCCAAATGATTGCCCTGCCCACCGCCACCGACAGTAGCGAAGGCAGTTCCACCATGGCTATCCCGAATCTGGACCAATTGTTCCGCAATCTCCTGAATCGCCTGATCCCAACTGATTTCCTTAAAAGAGCCATCTGCTTGACGCTTTAATGGCGTAGTCAAACGGTCTGCATGTTGCTGGTAATGCTGCAAACGAGCCGCTTTCTGGCAGATATAACCTTGTGTGAAGGGATGGTTTACATCCCCTTTGATCTTTTTAAACTGGTTATCTTCAATTTCTACGCTCAGTCCACAGTTACGCGAACATAATATGCAAGCGGTTACATCCTGTCTTGGTGCTGTGCCAGTCATTATTTTTCACCTTATTATTATGAATAATGGCCCGTTAAGCAGATTTGCCCAGCTGCATTTACCAAACGAACATGATTCTGTCCTTGCTCAGTGCTGATTTCAACCTGATTATGTTTTGACGGTAGTTTAACCGATTTTAGAAAGCGCACATCAATTTGCTGGATCGATTTAGGAAGTAGCTCAAAGCTGCGTGCAAACATACCGAAGCCATGGAGAACCTTTTGGCCAAAGCTCGACATTTTCGCTAATGGCCCAACCCAATGGATTGGATTAAAGTCCCCGGTCAATAAGGCAAACTTAAAACCATCATCTGCTGTCGCAGACCATTCCCCAACAGGTTGCCAGCTTTTCTCATCACGGGTTTCTGTACGCTTGGCTTTTTTAAAATGCGGCAGCATAAATGCCATGTGTAAGACTGTTTCGACCAGTGCCGGCTGGGTAATCGTTCCGGTAATGATTTGCACGGAAACACGCGCCAAACCATTCCGTTCATCTACATGTGCAATCTTGGCCTGAATCAGCAGTTTTTCATTTCTGGGAATATCACCATCAATTTTTAGACTCACGCCCTGATTGATGACCTGACCAAGCGGATAAGCAGTCTGTAAAAGTAGTCGGATCGCAAATGATAGCCCCCATTGGGATACCATATGCGCTGGAATCGTATCAGGATATTGAGTGACGGACGCCCCACTCCACTGAATATAATTATTCACTAACTCATCGCTAGGCGGCCGAATGATTTCTTTAATGGGTGCAAGTGCCTGCCAATCACTTGTGGGCGCTTTAGCTTTTTGTAGACTGCGCCATAAGATTTTCCCAAGCCCAGCCAAGGTTGCCTGATGCTCGAATAAAAATTGCAATGGAATCTGCTGATAATGAGCTGCTCGCATCTCTAACTCCTTATTTCTGTTATTTTTCTCTCACATTGTTCATGACAGTAGTGCAGTAGATTACAGCATACCAACATGCACAAATTTCAATCAAGTTCTAAAATAGAACTTATCAAGCTAAAGGTCAAGACCTTTTATCTGAATTAAAAAGTCAGAATTACTGATTAATAGACACTGCATTTATTCTTGAAACATTTTAAGAATATAAGAGATATACATATACAAATTTAAAATAATATTTATTACAACAGGCTAAATAAAAAAACAATTAAATTAAAATCCATTAAAACTCAAACAATTACCTTTACAATAAATACTTCTTCAATAACAAAATAAAAAGAGCTTATTACTTTGACGTATAAGCTCTTTTTATATGAGACATGTTGCAAAAATTTAAGATAAAATGATTACCAAATCACATAATGCATATCAATATATCAACTTTTTATGTTTTAACAATAACTCTCTCTTCTCATTATACAATTTATCACCAATATCTTTTGTCTGATATATCTTGTTTCTTTTAATCATATACTCAGGTTTATAATTTCCCTCCTGATCATAATTTGCAGGATTAAATTCTGGAAAATCATCATAATAGTCAGATACTTTTTGCATATTCACCTCCTTCGACTCAATACAGATTATTAAAAATTAATATATTGAAGTATGTACCACAATAGAGTCATGCACTATATAAATATCAAACATGAAAAGATTCTATATGAGAAATGTAAGAAAAATTTACGATGTATTACAAACATTACTAATGTAAATTACGTTCTGCTTATGTTTGCTTATTGACAACTCAACTATTATAAATTTTTTATCGCTCTATAATAAAATAAAATGGTAATAAGAGATATTAAAATTGAACAATAGAACAGATAAAATAAGTTCAGCATCAGATTATTTAACCTGTCTGAGAGATAAGCTTAGCTCGAATAATAATAAGCCATGCCTGTTTCTGGATATAGATGGTACTTTATCGGATTTCCAATTAGATCCTAATGATTGCTATATTCCATCGAGCACTTTAGATATTATAAATAAAATAATATTAGAACAAATTCCGGTGGTCGCAGTAACGGGACGGGATATTGAATCTGCACGTAAACTATTTGAAACGATTGATCTTCCGATTGCTGCATTACATGGCTTAGAAATATATCTAAGTAAAGAAAAACAATTAAAAACATCGAAAAATTTTTTAGAAATTTCTTATATTTACAACATATTAACTAAAGCATGTAGCTCTTATCCTGACTTACTGATTGAAAATAAGACCTCTTCAATCGCTTTACATTATAGAAAAGCGCCTGAACTGGAAAATATTGCAAAAAAAATAATATTGGAAACCCAGCAAGTATTTCCTCAGTTGAAATTAATTCAAGGCAAATTCGTTTATGAGTTAATTCCCGCACAAGCCAATAAGGGTCTGGCAATTAAGGAAGTTTTGGCGCACCTCAAGCAACAAGATGCTTATGCACCCATTTTTATTGGCGATGACGTTACGGATGAAGATGGCTTTTATATTGTCAATCAGATTGAACAAGGCATTTCAATCAAAGTAGGCCAAGGATTGACCCATGCCAGATACCAACTTGAAGACACAAAACAAGTTCATGATTTTTTAGAATTATTTTTAGAGCATGTTCAAAACCATGACAACAACATTAAGGGTAACAACAACTTAGGTGGAGAGAAAATATGTCTAAATTAATTATTTTATCCAATCGCGTCAGTATTCCAAACGGACAACAACCTGCAGCAGGTGGGCTTGCCGTGGCAATTCAAGATGCTTTAGATGATATTGGCGGTGTATGGCTCGGATGGAACGGAGAAAAAGTCGATACACAAGATGAGGTACAATTTAATTTACTTCGTAAAGATGACGTTGAATATATCACCTGCCCTTTAACTGAGTCGCAATATTCAGATTATTATGCCGGATTTGCCAATAATACACTTTGGCCAGCCATGCATTATCGTTCTGACCTGATTGAATATAAATCATCGGAGTATGAAGGATATCAGCAAGTTAATTATTTATTCGCGCAAAAACTTGCTGAAATTGCGGGACCAGACGACACCATTTGGGTACATGACTACCATTTTCTCAGTGTGGCAAAATATTGCCGTGAATTGGGTATGCAGAATAAGATTGGATTCTTCCTGCATATTCCTTTTGCTCCTTTATTTATCTGGCAAAGAATCCCGTGCGCCCAACAATTGATTGAAGATCTATGCCAGTACGATGTGGTTGGCCTGCAAACCGATAAAGACCAAAAAGTCTGTATGCAGGTCTGTACCTCCCTATTAAAAGCACAGAAGATTCAGCAAACCTTATTAAGCTATCATCAACGTTTGACGCTGATTAAATGCTATCCGATCGGGGTCAATCCCACAGCAATTCAAAAAGCGGCGCAACAGTTTATCGATGTTCAGGATTTCATTACCCGTCCTGTGGAACTGAATGCAGCAAAAACCATTATCGGCGTCGACCGGATCGATTATTCAAAAGGTCTACTGGAACGCTTCTTGTCCTATGCAGAATTTTTAGAGCAATATCCTGAATATCAACAGCATATCCAGCATTTACAGATTGCTTGCCCGTGCCGTCTGGAAGTCCCTGCTTATCAACGTTTATTTGAGCGTTTTAAAATCAAGATCGAGATGATTAATCAGGAGTTTGCACAGGAAGGTTGGCAACCGGTGGAATGTATCTATGGTGCCATGAAGCATCATCATTTAATGCAAATCTATCGTCAAGCCGATGTATGCTGGATCAGTTCAATTCGTGACGGCATGAATCTGGTGGCAAAAGAATATATTGCCGCGCAAAATCCGTCTAATCCTGGCGTACTGATCCTATCCAAATATGCAGGTGCAGCGGAACACATGTCAGAAGCACTTCTGGTTGATCCAACTGACAAAACGGCAATGATCGCTGCTTTAAAAACAGCACTGGAAATGCCACGACAAGAACGTATTTCACGCTACAAACAACTGATGAAAGGTTTAAAAGATTTTGATATTAATGACTGGCGCAATGCATTTCTTAACGACTTACAGGACAAAACTGCTCAGCAGGATTTCAGATTTATGGGCATGCGTAACGTTAATCCGATTTATCAAAATTTATAGTACTTCGATTTATCAGGAACTGGCAGTATCCAGATATTGCCAGTTCAGTTCACTCGGATGCTTATTTCACGTAAGTAAAACGATTTAAAGCCACAATCAATAATAATAGAACAGATAACGCCATAAACACTGTACTTAGACCAATCAGCTCAGCAATCATTCCAATGAAAGCAGGCCCCACCAGAATGCCTGTATAGGCCAATGTCGACACACAAGACAAAGCGACTGCGCTTGCCATCACTGTCTGACGTCCTGCACGTGAAAACATGATCGGAACGATATTGGAACAACCTGCACCAACCAGTGTATACCCTGCTAAAACCAGCCACCAATGCGGTGCGATACTGACCAAAGCCAAACCTAAAGTTGCACAAATCGCGCTATAAGTTAAAAGCTTTTTTTCACCAAAATAACGGATCAGGTAATGCCCTGTAAAACGTCCTGTGGTCATGGCAATCGCAAAGAAGGTATAGGCCAATCCGGTAAAAGCGGCATTAACCCCATATTCATGAGTTAAATAGATCCCGCTCCAGTCCATCGCCGCACCTTCCATCATAAAAATGATAAAGCAGGCAATCCCGATCAACACAATCAAAGGTTGCGGTAAACGCTGACGCAGAGACTTTTTAACACGGGATGAAGCTTCTGGAGCCGTATTTTCCACGGCTTTTATGCTCAGCGGTGCTAAAAGAACAGCAATAAGCACCAAAAGCAGGCTCACCGCCAGTGCACTCACGAGTGGCGAAACACTTAAGGCAAGCAGTGCGGTAATGGTCAGTACACCAGCCAAACCGCCCAGACTGGCCATACCATGAAAGCCAGACATCAGCGATTTCAGGCTATTCTTCTCAACCACCACAGCCTGGATATTAAGCGCAACGCCCAAGCTCCCTGATGCCGTACCAAATAAGAATAAGGCAATGGCCATCATTAAAGGGGTACTACATAGACTCAAACTTGGCAACAAAATGGCAAGCAGTAATAAAGCGAAGCCTATCGGTACACGGCAGCCAATACGCTGGACAATTTTTCCCGTCGCCGGCATTGCCAGCATCGCCCCCAAACCGCCACATAATAGTAATAAGCCGAAATCCGCATGATTAAAATGCAGACGCTGCTGGGCAAAAGGGATCAGCGGCGCCCATGCAGCCGTGGCAAAACCCAAGCCGAAAAAGCTGAAACGAGTTGAAAGACGTTGAGCACTTAATTGAATTTCAGGATCAACAAGGGCCGTTCTGGAAAAAAGGATCATTTAATACCATCCACACAAATTAACTCAGATCTTCCATCTCAGATAAATCTCCATAGAAAAACCCCTGTGGATCTATAGAGCAGTTCTATAAATTCACAGAGGCTTTTATGGCGAAATTATACACAAAATTACATGAAAAACATCTTTTTTTACAAATATAAAGCTATTTAATTTCAATAACTTAATTTCAAATTTACAATAAAATTAAAGCTTTTATTTTTAAGAATTTTTTTATTTACATCAAAATAGTAAAGAATAAGTTGATGCATATTCACCACTTAGTGCTTTTTAATCTAAAAATCTGAAAGTTTTTCTTGTCTTAAAATACTTGCATATAAAAAATAACCCACCTGAGTTTCTTTAGCAGATAAAAATTTAAATTGAAAAACGTGATGCCGAAAGAGGTTGTATCATAACCATAGGCTAGGCATAAAAGGGATGCAGTCATCAGAGTAAATTAAAACAAACTCAAAAGATTCAATATGATTGTTCTTTAATCTGAAACACCTGATACGATTATTTAAATAAAAAAATACCGCCTTTAATGGCGGTACGCTGCAGTCCAGCGATTGCAGAAGTATGAGGGGTTCGGAGCCTCATACTTCTTTAGCACAACTTCATTAACTCATTGAATGTTGTTTGAATTCTTCACTTTTAAAATAGGAGACCAACTCGTCATAGCAGTCCTCTTGCTGAGGACGAACCAGTTTCTGAATTTCATAATGAACCGTAAACTCAGGTGGAATATTTTCAAGAATTGGGGGAAGTTTTTTCTTTCCTCCAATGGTAATTCTTTCGATAAAACCTGCTAACCATAAAATGAATTCGTCTCGATGTTGATGATGTGGCACCAAGCTGACATCAATATTCAAGGCGTCATCACGTAGCGGCTTCTGGAACCCTTCCTGGAAATCAATATACTGGTACAGCAATTTCATTTCTGTGCCTTTAATTTCCTCTCTCACTTCTTTAATTAAAAAATTTAAATACTCAACAGGTTTTTGCGTAAATTTTTTTTCATCTTTGAACTTGTTATACACTTTTTCCGCTATACGCAAATATTGTGGCATTTCTTATCTCCTCCATTTTTTCTACACAGGATAAATTATGGAGATATCCTAGTTATCATTTGTAATGATTGTTTAGTTTTATTTTTACTATGTAACTGTAATGTTTAAAGAAAATCCTGACTAACAACCTCAGGATTTATCAAAAATTGATCTCAAACAGTGATTCTTTTAACATTTTTGGAAGGTAATGCTATCTATTCGCGTATTTCCGGTTTCTTATTACTGAAGTGGATAGATAATTTATAATATTTGCTTTGTTGCAAATTTAATAAACGCAGCCAACTGTTCTCCTGCTCCAATTTTATAGTTATGATCTATATATAAGTTGAGATTCATCAAACCGAGAAATACGTTTTCAATTCTAAACATTTTATTCATGCCCTTACCCCAGGATTAAAATATGATTATTTTCCATCCACACCTATCCCTTATTAAGCATGCATTTATACCTTTTAAATCCAGCTATAACCAGTATTTAAATAAGATTAGTATGCTTGATAATTTAGAAATAAAATATTTTTAAATATCCTCCATAAAATAATTTAAATGTTTTTAAAAAAATCTTAAATGTTATTTACTTTATCGTAGATAAATTTTATGGAATGACCGAGGATTAAGATAGCTATGCAATGATTAAAAACTGTTCACAATTTTAACAATCCCAAGAATTTAGATAAGGAACACGCAAAAACCTTGCTGTTAAAAACAAGATAAATAGCTAAGCTTATACACCAGCAACCGTTACTAACCATAGGGCGATTGACTGTTCCAAATTGCACGAAGTAGCGCAGCAATCATCAAGAATCAGAACGTTACATGAGATAATAGAGTTAACAATTTAATAAATAAATTTAGTTAAATCTTACATTTAATCAGGTTTTACTAGAGGTAATGCTGATCACTTGAAGAATGAGACCACATGACTTACCAAAACGAAATACAGACTTTAACCCATCTTGCAACCAATTTTCGCGAAGCTTTAGATCATGTAACCAATGGCTTTATTACAGGCGCGTTCAGTAAATTTCCAAAGGAATGTGGTGCTGATGCCTGTGACCTGTTGCAGTATTATTTACTCAATGTCCATTATATTAAGTCTGATTATCGGGTGGGAAAAGTTCAGATTTCTTCACGCGCCCCAGAAATCGCGCACTGTTACCTAGTGGTTAATGGGGTCATTCTTGATCTTACCGCCGATCAGTTTCATAAAGAATGGTTCCCTAAAGTGATCGTTTGTGAAAGCGCACAGTATCCTTTAACCCCCTATTTCAAATATGTGCGCAGTAAATCTGGACAGGATTTAATTCCATTAAATCCTTATTTACAATCTATTTATGATCAGGTACTAAAATACCTGCAAAGGAAATAAGTTTATCTTTCAAGTGAAATATTCGAGTATAAAATACCGGCTTGTTATTTTATACTCGAACAAGGAAGAATGTACTCTCACCTTATTCTAAAAATAAAAAATTGCTGTATTGGCTAATCTTTTTCTACTACCCGCATACTGCTTCTATATTCGCATTTGAATATGCCATCGTCTGTAAATGCTCAAAAAAATGATGCATATTGGTTGCCCATTTACTTCTATCCTGATCTGCTATCAGGTAGGTGTTCATCTCCTCGGCAAGATCAATATCGTGAATTTGAACCTGATGCACAAAATGTGATTGTTGGACATAACTCATCGGCAAAATCGCAAGTCCCACATCCAGACTGACACAACTCACGATACCATCCAGACTCCCCATTTCAATAATATTGGCTGCCGGAAGATGATATGAAGAAAGGAAGGAATCAATTGCTTTGCGATAAGTACAGCCTTGTTTAAATGCGATAAATTTCTTTTGAAGCAGATCTTGTTTTGAAAGTTGTTGGGGCGCTTTTTTTGAAGAAATTAACACCAGCTTCTCGGTCCAGATATGAAAATTAAACATGCCTTCGATCGGTCTGTGGTTAGCAACAAATGCACAATCCAGCTTGGACGCTTTCACCCAATCAATGAGTTGCCTACTCGGCGCAGTCGATAATGAAAAAGGAAAATCTGGAGTGGATTGTTGTAAATCCCGAAATAAGGTGGGAAGTCTCACCGCCGCTGTTGTCTCCATACTGCCAATTTCCAAGGGACAACGGGTTGCCAATTGAGTATTGCAGAAGGTGTCGAGTAGCTCCTGTTGTAGATCGAGCATTTTCTCGGCGTAGCTATAAAGCTGTATACCTGCCCTTGTCGGCTGAATAGGATTCTGTCGATGCAACAGTTCCACCATCAGTTCTGTTTCCAGTTTTTTGATATGGCTGGTGACATTGGACTGCACCGTATGCAGGACCTTTGCTGCTTCCGAAAAACTGCCTAGCTTTACCACCATCATAAACATTTCTAAAGACTTAATCTGCATCGCTATCACTATTAAAGATAGTTGGTATCAATTCAAATCATTTTACATGATTAAAGCATCTTGTTTAAATTTTATTGAATTTTTTCAAGATAAGACCCTGATTCAAAATGAACATGTCTAAGCTTATATTTTTAATCTGTATTTTAAGTTGCTTCAGCTATGGCCTTTTTTTAGTAGATACTCAGGTCTTTGGCAAAGCACGGCCTTTAGATCACATCAATTATCGCGATTAAATTCTGGTATTCAAAATGAGCAGGATGAATACAGCAATCTCCAAGCAAGGCCCGCTTAAATCAGCCTTGAGTGCAGCACTGGTAATGGCGATTGGTATGGGATTTGGGCGCTTTGCATTCACGGCAGTCTATCCACATATGATTGCGGAAGGCATTTTGAATTTGCATAGTGCTAGTATCGCGGCATCGGCCAATTATGCAGGCTATTTATTCGGGGCTTTATTCGCAATTAAGATTCAGTCACAGCATAGCTATGCCACCTCAGTATTTGCCACTATAGGTACGACACTTTGCCTCATCCTGCTTGATTATGTAGATTCAGCTTCGGTGATTATTTTTATTCGTGGCCTTGCCGGTGTATTAAGTGCCTTCGCCATGGTTTCAGCCTCGTTATGGCTGTTAGAACAACAGAAACAACCCCATCAAGCCCCTATTTTATATGCTGGCGTCGGCTTAGGCATTGCCTTGTCCGCTGAACTTCTGGTTTTCGGCACACAACTGGGGTGGCAGAGTAAAAATTTATGGTTATTACTCGGCCTATCCAGTTTGATACTGGGTTTGGTTGCTATTGCAGGGTTATCCCGGGCTCGGCCGCAACCAGCTTTCGAATCGAATCTATCTCATAGCTATGCTAAAACACCTAAAGCTATATCATTGATTATGATCTATGCTCTGGCTGGCTTTGGTTATATTATCACGGCGACTTACTTACCCTTGCTGGTGAAACAGGCCCTACCAAATATTGAGGCAGCACACATCTGGGCAATCTTCGGTTTAGGTGCGATTCCTTCCTGTTTTTTCTGGCATTATCTCCATGACAGACTGGGGACACGAGTCGCTTTATCTTCTAATCTGGGATTACAGGCCATCGGTGTAGTATTACCCATCATTATCCCAACCGCATGGGGTTATCTGTTAAGCGCGTTACTGGTAGGTGGAACCTTTATGGGAACGGTGACCATTGCCATGCCGGTGGCACAGCGTATCACAAGGCAAAGCAAAAGTAATTTAATTGCCATCATGACCGTGGTGTATGGCCTCGGTCAGATCATTGGGCCAATCATAGCAAACACCCTATTTTCAATGTATCACACCCTCGATAGCTCACTGATTACCGCAGCGACTGCATTATTGATTGCAACACTGATCAGTCTTAAATCAACTAAGACGATTCATTAAGCGGAAATAGAGGGTTTAAAAAACCTTCATCTGCTTATATTGTTGCAACTCATCCAAGGAGTTAATGCTATGACAAAATAGGCTTTGCTTCTGAAATGCGACCGTCTGCGCCTCCAATTGTTGAAAACAAGGTCGCAAGCTCAATTTATTCTCAGCGATTGCTTGTTCCAGGACCGATAAACTATCCCGCTTTAGCAGACAAAACGGATATAACCCATCTCCATTGATGGTGACGTAGGCCACCTGTGCTTGCGGAGCTTTTTCTAAAGCCCGATGCAGTTTGAGCACAACCTGATTGGGAATATAAGTCACATCACAGGGAATAAATAAAACATAGTCAGCGTTAACATGCGACCATGCGCTTTTCATCCCCATCAAGGGTCCGAGAAAACCATTTTGGTCATCTGCATAACACTGAATATCAGGTTCAATCTGTTTATATATCGAGTTATCACGGTGGCTATTCACCCAAATGTGTTGAACCTGAGTCTTAAAATATTCACAGATTTTTAACAGTTGAATCTGATCATCAAACTGTTGCAGCAGCTTATTCATGCCATTCATCCTGCGAGCTTGCCCTCCCGCCAAGATCACCAGATCTGTAGCGGGATATTCGGTATTCATGCTTCTGCCTCCAATTGACAGGTTTTAATCAGACCACGAATCTCAGCTAAGCAAGAACCACAATTGCCACCAGCTTTTAAACATGCCGTGACCTGCTTTTCATGCGTGATATTTTGCGTTTTAATGGCTTCAATAATCTTATTTTTACCCACTTTAAAGCAACTACAAACCAGTGGTCCATCATTATTTGCAGCGGACATCGGCATACCCGCCAGCAAGGCTTTACGATGTAAGGCACTTAATCGTTCACGTTTAAATAGACTCGCCACCCAATCCCGATTTGGCAATAACTCAGCCGGTGCAATATATAAACTAGCAATCAGGATACCCTCTTTTAAAATCACACTATGACTGAGTTGCGATGAAATATCTTCAAGGCTTAACCATTCATAGGTTTCATCGACAAAAGGCAAGAAGCTTTTTAAATTCTTTTGGGTCTCATCAAGACTGTGACGATCAGCAAGTTCATAACGGATGGCTTTTGCCGTTTTGATCTTGGTCCACCATGCACAACGTTGTAAGGATGCTTTAATCTGGTGTTCAAAGCCTTCCCGGACATAGAGCACCCCTTGCCAAGTGGTATGGAAGGGCTGAATGGCTACAGGAGTATGTTTAAACTCTGGCTCACCTGAAATCGCATCCACCACTGGATTGACCACTTTACCGATCCGCGCATCAGAAGCGACTTGCTCAGTCCAGTGAATTGGCGCAAAGATTTGACCACGGCGTACGCCTTGTGCCAAGGTCACACGTAGTACGCAACAGCCCCATTGCGAGCGGACTTCAACCAAAGCTTTATCACGGATCCCAAACTTTAACGCATCATTCGGGTGAATCTCGCAAAATGGTTCTGCACGATGCGTAGTCAGGTTTGCCGATAAACCGGTACGGGTCATGGTATGCCATTGGTCACGAATCCGTCCCGTGTTCAACACCAATGGATAATCTTCGGAGATGGCATGCACTGGATCAATGGCAACGGTTGGAATCAGTTTGGCTTTTTGGTTTTTATGGCTAAAACTGCCCCGATCAAATAGCTGCTCCACCGCGATGCTTTGCCCTTTCTCCCAGACTGGCCATTGGGTTGGGCGTAAATGGTTATATTCATCCAGACTTAAATTCATGAGGCCTTTTAAATTGAAATAACGGAAATTTTCAACTTGGTCACGTTGATCAACACTGGCATTTTGATAGGCCGATAAAGCTGCGTGTTCATTAAAAATGTCACAGGCATTGCGAAACTCAAAACCCGTAAAACCGAGTTTTTTTGCAACCTGTGCCACCGCCCACCAATCCGCTTTGGCTTGCTTGGGTGGATTTAAAAAGGCACGTTGCCGTGAAATACGGCGCTCAGAATTGGTGACTGTGCCATCTTTCTCCCCCCAACCCAACGCAGGTAACAACACATCGGCATAGGCTGTGGTATCAGTATCTGCACAAATATCAGAGACCACCACAAACTCACATCTTTCCAAGGCACGTTTGACTTGATCTGCATCCGGTAAGCTCACCACCGGATTGGTGGCCATAATCCAGATGGCCTTGATTTCGCCACTCTCTACCGCTTGAAATAGATCCACTGCTTTTAAGCCCGCTTGTTTGGCTATGACAGGACTGTTCCAGAAGCTTTGTACCAGATGTTGATGTGACGGCTTATCCAGATCCAGATGTGCTGCCAGCATATTGGCCAATCCCCCCACTTCACGACCGCCCATGGCATTGGGTTGACCGGTCATGGAAAATGGCGCTGCACCTAATTTACCAATTTTTCCAGTGAGTAAATGACAGTTGATAATACTATTGGCTTTATTTACACCTTGAGAGGACTGATTAACCCCCATCGAAAACAAGGTGATCACCTTTTCTGTTTGAGCAAACTTATCAAAAAACAGCTGTAATTTCTCTGCAGAAATTCCGGTACGTTTCACCAAGGCATTAATATCTTGCTCGCTTTCACTCGCTGTCAATAAAGCCTCTAGGCCCTCAGTGTAAGTCTCTACAAAATGATGATGGGTATAATCATGATGGTAAAGATGCTGAAATAAGCCATTAAATAGGGCCACATCCTGACCAGGTAAAATCGGTAAATGTAAATCTGCTTGCTCACAGGTACTGGTAAAACGAGGATCAACCACCACCACAAATAAATCTGGATTCTTGCTTTTGGCCTGCATGATGCGTTGATACAGAACAGGATGACACCATGCGGTATTGGAACCGACTAAAACCACCATGTCAGCATGTTCAAAATCCTCATAACTGGCTGGAACAATATCTTCACCAAAAGCACGTTTATGCGCCGCAACCGCAGATGACATACATAAGCGTGAATTGGTATCAATATTGGCAGTGCCTAAATAGCCTTTTACAAACTTATTCACCACATAATAGTCTTCCGTCAGCAACTGACCTGACACATAAAATGCAACACTGTCTGCGCCATATTGATCAATACACGCTTGGAACTGGTCTGCAATTTTCTCGATGGCCTGATCCCATGTCGTGACTTGACGATGGTTTTTACGGCCAAACATGGGATGCAAGACACGAGTTTCCAAGCCTAGTGTATCGGCTAAATTGCTGCCTTTAATACAGAGCCGTCCGAAGTTGGAAGGATGATCCAGACTTCCTGCAACTTGTACCGTTGTGCCATGCGTTTTATGCTGGACACTGACATCCACACCACAGCCCACGCCACAATAGGGACATGTTGTTTTTGTTATGATTGTTTCTGCTTGATCGGAGCGACTGTGTTCTAAATTTTGAATACTGTTCATGACTGCCCCTTTACCTAGTTAATCCGCTGAACTTTACAGTCAACTAAAAAATCATTCTGAGTTCTTTTCCAGTTTCAGCTTATGAACAAACTTTCCAAAACTAGATTTTTCTCTTCACACACTATCGTGACAGGCGGCATGGATGCCGCCTTGTTGAGCTGCGGTAGCAAGGACGTACCGTCAGTTCAACATAGGATTTTTGTTACTTTTCATCTTTGAAAAGTAAGGCAATGCCTTTACAAATAACATCAGCCCATACATGAAATATGCGGCAATGCCATTAATGCATAACCTATTCTTCACGAAAAAGTTAGCTTTTACCCTGCCTTTTTCATTGCAAAATCCTTACCAAATAACAGCTTATTTCTAAAGGTAGAAACAGGTGTTTGATCTGCAATCAACTCGGCATACCACATCCCATCTTCCGTATCACCAAACAGAACCGCACCAATCACTTTGTCTTTTTGGATAATGATACGTTTATAAATTTGACGTTTATCGTCATTCAGAATGATGTCTTCATAATCTTCTTTCGGCTCAAAGTTTCCAGCCGAGAATACATCCACGCCGCTGACTTTTAACTGTGTTGGTACAGTTGGTGATTTAAAGGTTAAGCTGCCATGTTCAGCCAAATGCGTTGCACAAATAAAGGCTTGTCCCCATAGCGGTTCAACTAGACCAAAGGTTTGATTACGATGCTCGATACATTCGCCCACAGCATAAATACTTGGATCAAAGGTTTGCATGGTGTCATTCACCAAGATGCCTCGGTTACAACGCAGTCCTGCACGTTGAGCCAATGCAATATTCGGGCGAATCCCAACCGCAAAAACCACCAAATCTGCATCCAGTACCGTTCCATCTTTAAGTCGGACCTGACGGACATGACCCTCTTCACCAATCAATGCTTCGGTATTGGCTTCGGTAATGATATTAATGCCCTTTTGCTCAATACTATGACGTAACATACGGCTGGCACGTCCATCCAGCTGACGTTCCATGATGCGATCCATCAGGTGCAGAACGGTCACATTCATGCCACGTTGTTTCAAGCCATAGGCCGCTTCTAGGCCCAGCAAACCACCACCAATCACCACCGCATTCTTCTTGCTTTCGCAATATTTGATCATGGTGTTGACATCATAAATATCACGGAAGCTGATCACACCTTTTAGGTCTACACCTTGCACAGGTGGAATAAACGGCGATGAACCTGTGGCAATGATCAGACGATCATAATCAACACTTTCACCTTTCTCGGTATGTACCACTTTGCGAGTACGATCAATCTTGATTGCAGGATCATCGGCAATGAATTGAATCCCTTTGTCGCTGTACCATGCATGTGGATGCAGCATGATGTCATCAATGTTTTTTTCACCGGAAAGTACAGGCGACAACATAATACGGTTGTAATTGCCCCAAGGTTCCTCACCGATCACGGTGACGTCATAGCGATCTGGTGCCATATCTAGTAGGTCTTCCAGACAACGCATCCCCGCCAGACCATTACCAATTAACACCAGTTTCAGCTTTTCTTGAGCAACACCATTGTTGGTAATATAGGTTTTTTGCGGCACAGACCCGACCCATACACGACCATTTTCAATTTTGGTTGGAAAAACCAAGAGCTTTTGATCTTTATCTTCCAGACAACGCCCCGTCGCTAAACTAAAATGTTGTTTATAAATCGGCGATGCAATCACGCGTTCACCTTGTAAATCGCCAATGATGCCACGGCACATCACATTGGCCTGACTGAATGGATCTTTATTGCTGAGCGCATAAATCCGCTTTTCATGACCGACACGAAACAGTGCAACCGATTGACCTTCGATCAGTGCCCCCACACCCGTATTTGGTGTAATGTCATCTAGCGCACAAACCTCAACCCATTGATTTTCTGGCAGCATATGCAGGTTCTTTAAACTGGTCATATGAGTTCTCCTTATGCTTCAACCATGGGAATACGTTCTTCTGAACGTTCAGCGTCATTTAAAGGACGAATCTGATCACGTACTTGGGTAAATTGAATATGTGGGTCAGCTTGCTGTTCTGCACTGGCATTGATATAGGTTTGGAAACGTTTGCGAATCTCAGGATCTTCAACCGCAGTACGCCATTCATCCTGATAAGTCCCAACCACATGGCGCATACGGCTTTCAAGCTCTTCGGCCAATCCCAAGGAGTCATCGACAATCACTGATTTGAGATAATCCAGACCGCCTTCCATATTGTCACGCCAGACACTGGTGCGTTGTAAACGATCGGCAGTCTGGATATAGAACATAAAGAAACGGTCGATATAACGAATCAAGGCTTCGGTATCAAGGTCAGAAGCCAATAATTCAGCATGGCGTGGTTTCATACCGCCATTTCCACAGACATATAAGTTCCAACCTTTCTCAGTCGCGATCACTCCAACATCTTTACCTTGCGCTTCAGCACATTCACGGGTACAGCCCGACACCGCCATTTTCAGTTTATGCGGCGAACGTAAGCCTTTATAGCGGTTCTCGAGTTCAATCGCCAAGCCAACAGAATCATCCACCCCATAACGGCACCATGTACTACCGACACATGATTTCACGGTGCGCAAAGATTTCCCGTAAGCATGACCTGATTCAAAACCGGCTGCGTTGAGTTCTTCCCAAATAAACGGCAATTGATGGATTTGTGCACCAAATAAATCGACCCGTTGTCCACCGGTAATTTTGGTATACAGGTTATATTTCTTGGCAATTTGACCGACAGCAATTAAGCCATCTGGTGTGACTTCACCGCCTGCCATACGCGGCACAACCGAATAAGAACCATCTTTTTGAATATTGCCCAAGTAATAGTCATTACTGTCTTGTAGGCCCGCATGGCTGGGTTTGAGTACGAAATCATTCCAGCACGATGCCAGAATATTGGCTGCCATCGGTTTACAAATATCACAGCCTAGACCATGACCATGTTGCTGAATCAGATCATCAAAGGTCTTGATTTCATTGACACGAACCAAGTGATAAATTTCTTGGCGTGAATATGGGAAGTGCTCACATACATGGTTATTGACCGTTACCCCTTGACGCTGTAACTCAGATTTCAACACTTGTGTCACTAACGGCGCACAACCACCACAGGCGGTCGCCGCTTTGGTACATTTCTTCAAAGCACCGAGTGAGGTTGAACCATCACAAATCGCTTGGCAAATATCGGCTTTAGACACGTTATTACATGAACAAATGGTGGCGCTATCAGGCAATAAATCGACACCACTGCCGCCTGCTTTGGCACCTGAATCGGCAAAGCCAGGCATAATCAAGCTTTCAGGGGTTTCCGGGAGTGCCAGACCATTCAGCATCATTTGTAGCAGGTCATTATATTCTTTGGCATCACCGACCAAGATCGCACCAAGCAATTTGGTCTTATCTGCATCGACCACAATTTTTTTATAAACCAGTGCATCCTCATCCGCATAGAAATAGCTGAGTGAGTTTGGGGTCATGCCATGCGCATCACCTACGGATGCCACATCAACCCCCATCAATTTCAATTTGGTGCTCATATCTGCACCGGCAAAACAATGGGTTTCTTCTTCTAGAATATGTTTTGCTGCAATACGTGCCATGTCATAGCCCGGTGCGACTAAGCCATAAATTTTATTGTCCCACAGTGCACATTCACCAATCGCATAGATATGTTGATCTGAAGTTTGGCAATAATCATTGATTTTAATCCCACCACGTTCACCTAACGCTAAACCACTGACACGCGCTAATTCATCACGTGGGCGAATCCCTGCTGAGAATAAAATAATATCTGTTTCCAGTTCACTACCGTCGGCAAACTTCATCACATGTGTTGCGCTTGCACCCGCTTCAATACATTGCGTGGCTTTTTGGGTATGGACCTTCACCCCAAGATTTTCAATTTTACGGCGTAACACTTTACCGCCAAGATCATCGATCTGTACCGCCATCAAACGTGGCGAAAATTCCACCACATGGGTTTCCAGATTTAGATCACGCAATGCTTTGGCAGCTTCCAGACCTAATAAACCACCGCCAATCACCACACCTGTCTTCGCATTTAAGCTTGCAGCACGAATCGCATCCAGGTCTTCGATGGTACGATACACAAAACAGTTTTCACGATCATTGCCTGAAATTGGTGGAACAAAGGCATATGAACCTGTCGCCAGGATCAGTTTGTCATAATGAATGACATCGCCTAAATTGGTGGTCACCGTTTGCTCGGCAGGATTGATCTCAACCGCTTTGGTATTTAATCGGAGATCAATACCGTGCGCATCGGCAAAGTCAAAACGCGCCAGCGATAAGTCTTTTGCTGTCTTGCCAGAGAAGTATTCAGTCAAATGGACTCGGTCATAAGCAATACGGGGTTCTTCAGCAAGAATGGTAATTTCCAGTTCATCATCCGCTTTCTCCAGGATGGCTTCGATGAATTTATGTCCCACCATACCGTGACCAATCATCACTAATTTCATTGTGTTTCTCCCAAAATCTGTCCAATGGTTAAGCTATGCTGCTGTGTTCTGAGCCACGTTCTAAAACGGCCTGTTCAAACAAGCGTTGTTCTTTTTCTTTATGTTCGACTGAAAAGCGGATCAACATGACTGAACCTGCGGCAAACACCACCAAACCACCTAACACCATCAAGCAGGTTTGAATATCGACCATACCTTTTAACAAGAAGCCCGCTGCAACCGCACCGACATTGCCGCCTGCGCCAATGATGCCTGCCACACCGCCTAAAGCATCACGATCAATAAAAGGAACCAAGGCATAAGTTGCTCCACAAGCCATATGGGTAAACAACGCAAAAACCGTCATACTGATCATGGCAAGCGCAACGCTATTCATTTGTGAAAACAGCATCAGGAATAAACCTTCCCCCAAAATCAGGATAAACAGCACTTTGGTACGGCCATCCAGTCCTTTTTTCAGGGCAACTTTGTCTGAAACCAGTCCACCTAAGGCACGCGCAAACAGCGCCAATAAACCAAAGATTCCCGCAGCCAGCCCCGCTTCTTTTAATCCAAAATTGAAATGCTCGACGTAATACATCGCAATGATGTTGTGCATGAAAATTTCGATACCGAAACACGCGGCATAAGAGGCAAACAGGATCCATACACGATAGTTACGTGCTGCGTGCATCAAGATTGCAACACCACCTTTTTTGTCACTTCCAACCACAACACCTTGCTCACGCAATGCTTTAAAGTCGCCTTGAGGACAGTCTTGGGTCAGCTTCCAGTAAAGGATACCGACAATCACCATCATCACACCCGGGACGATCAGCGCAATTCTCCAACCCATCGCCTGTTCAACACCAAACATCACCAATGCAGCCAATAGCAATGGCATCAACGCTTGTGTAGCACCACCACCGGCATTGCCCCAACCCGCTGAAGTGGCATTTGCGGTTCCCACCACATTGGGCGCAAACATAATGCTGGTATGGTATTGCGTGATCACGAAGCTGGCACCGATGGCGCCAATCAACAAACGAAAGAAAAGGAAGGATTCGTAACTGTTGGCAGCGGCTACACCAAATACAGGAATACTGCCGACGAGTAACAAAGCAGTGTAGGTTTTACGTGGGCCATACTTATCACACAGTGGCCCAACAATGAGGCGGACTACAATCGTGATTGCAACAGCAGCAATATTGATATTTGCGATTTGGTCTTTGCTTAAATGAAATTCACCAGCAATCACCGGCATTAACGGCGCACAGGCAAACCAAGCAAAGAAGCAAACAAAGAAAGCCAACCAGCTCATGTGGAATGCTCGCATTGCTGGTGCAGAAAAGTTAAATAACTTGATTGAAGTTGCTTTTTTAGCAGATAAATCTATAGACATTGCCATCTCCCATACTGAACGTAATTTGCTTTGTTGACACATCAGGGTGTGTCAACAAATCGATCAGATCGGACATCGTTGGCCGTCTTATAACTTTATAAGTCATCTTTGACTCATGGGATATTTAGCAATTGCTATGCCAACTTTTTAAAACAGAGTTTTTTAAAAATATAAGCACTTGTTTTATATGGTTTTTAATTCAATTTAATCGACTAAGAATGCAGTCTATGTTATCGCCAGATGCATAAAAACAAGAAATGGACTGTTTTAAAGCAGTATGATAACTGCCTCAAAAGAACTCTTTCGCCGCACCAAAAATGCGCATATTTATTTTGTGTTGACTGGTCACATCTTTTTCATTTTTTTTCTATCAATCGCAGTACACTAATCTCTATGAAGCATCTGGCCATGAATGCAGATCGAGATTTACCCCTCATTGACTGGCATTAAATTTGCTTCAAAACAATCATCTCTATCCTAGACCGCACATGACCTTAGATGTGCTTTGACTCAGCGTTTGACCTTTATACTTATGCCGAAACTCAAGATCGCTCTTATTGATGACGACCAGGCTCGGGCTGAATACCTAAAAGCATGCTTGATTGAACATGACTTTGATGTGGTGGCTTGTTTTACGCTGGATCACTTCAATCTATTTAAACTCGAACACCTCCAAGCAGATGTGATTCTGCTGGATATGGATCATCCACATCGTGATGTGATCGAAAGTTGTGTCAGCAACTTTGATCTACCGACCGTCTTGTTCACCAAAAATGCAGATAAAGACACCATTAAACAAACTATTGACGCGGGTATTACTGCCTATATCGTCGATGGTATTGACCCAAGTCGCTTACATACCATTCTCGAGATTTCAATTGAGCAATATAAGAAACATAAAAAACTAGAGGGTGACCTTAAAGATGCCAAGACCAAACTGGCTGACCGCAAAGATATTGAAAAAGCCAAAGTGTTACTGATGCAATTGCATGGGCTGACTGAAGATACTGCCTTTCAACTGCTTAGAAAAAATGCTATGAGCCACCGTATGACCATTGGAGAAATGGCACGGCGCCTACTCGATGCCCAGCAACTGTTAAATAATCAATTAAAGGATGAGTAAATGGTTCATTCTGTCGCATTAGAAAAAACTGAATTACAACTGGGCTATATTCCTTTACTCGACTGTGTTGCGCTGCTGTGGGCCAAACAGCGTGGTTTTTTTGCTGAAAACGGCTTAGAGGTACAACTGGTCAAAGAAGCGTCCTGGGCCAGTTTACGCGATCGTCTGGCCTTTGGCCTGCTCGATGCGGCCCATTGCTTATCCGCCATGCTTCCAGCTGCGGCTATAGGCGCTGACCAGATTGGTATTTCGTTGCAAACGCCTTTGGTTCTCAGTGAAAATCGTGCCTTTATCAGCATCAGCCAGAAACTCTGCTATCAACTCGATATTCATGCCCAAGACTCAGCCGAGTCCTCTGCGCAAAAAATCGTTGAATATATCCAGAATAATCACCCTTTATCCCTCGCACATGTATTTCAGCACTCAATTCATCATTATTGCTTAAGAGAGTGGTTGACATTGGCCGATGCTGAACTGGCGCAATCCATTCAGTTGAAAACCTTACCGCCTCCCTATATGGTAGAAGCCATCAGCAATCACCTGATTGATGGATTTTGTGTGGGCGAACCCTGGAATACACAAGCTGAATTACAAGGGCTAAGTCATATGGTCTGCTCCAGCCAACAAATCATTCCCAATGTTGCAGATAAAGTGCTTGCTGTAACACAGGACTGGGCTAGACAGCATCCCAATACGTTAATTGCACTCAGCCGTGCCATTCTGAAAGCCCAGCAAGAATTACGGGAACTGCAAGACTTTACGCAGGTATGGCAAATGCTGGTGGAATTTGATGTGATTCAGTTTGCATGTTCATCAGAGATTCATGTCGAGAAATATTTTAGTATTCAGAAGATTATCCGGAATTTTGTGCAAGAAAGTGCCGAACCTAAAGCAGAAGATTTTGAATGGCTATTTCAGCAAATGCATAAATGGAATGATTTGGAGCCGAAACCAAGCACTTATCTTGAGCAGGCACAGCACTGTATCTTAGGCTCGATTTATCAGGCAGCCCAAGCAAGTTAAATCCCGGACAAAAAAAAGCTGTCTTGAAATTCCAAGACAGCATTGAAAGACCCATAAGAGATTACGCCAATCAAATGTAATCCCTTAAGTGATTGTTATCATATGGAACTCATGCATATCTTTTTCGGACATTTTTATGTCATTAACTGCCATCTAAAACCCGTGTTTTCATCATTTTTGCCAATGATCATCACAACCCTAATGTTCAATCCATAAGCAGTATGCTTACCAATAATCCGGCCTTTATCTCCAACTTGATCAGGCACAGCTGGTTATATGAAAAATCAATCTTTATCTGATCCATCAGCAGGAAAAATCATGACCAAACACCAAGATTAAATAATTTAAAAACATAAACTTAAACAAATAAAAGCCAAAGCAGCATTCAGCTTTTCAAAGCAACCCGACTATCCCTTAGTGCTTAAAATAGGATATAAAAATCAACAGCCAGCCGCCAGATTGA
Organism: Acinetobacter calcoaceticus; assembly: GCF_051947995.1. GTDB lineage: Bacteria > Pseudomonadota > Gammaproteobacteria > Pseudomonadales > Moraxellaceae > Acinetobacter. The sequence goes on from NZ_JBLVVH010000003.1 coordinate 503,508, forward strand.
CTGCTGAGTTACACAAATCCCATGAACGAAATGGGGTAATTCAGTTTAAAATACAAAAAAACGAAAATACGCTGAAATTTGTCATATTTTAACATTGCCAATTCCTTGCAAAGTTTTCATTATATGCACCATGCTTGGTATGCAATATTCTTCATCGATTAAAACAAATTATAAAAAAATTGCAGAATTTTATGCCATAATAAGCAAACTTTGCAGACATCTTGCAAAAAACATTTGCAGTTTTAGAATTGGAGCAGGCTGAATGAGCTCAACCATTTTGGTGATTCACGGACCGAATTTGAACTTGCTAGGAAAGCGCGAACCAGAAGTTTATGGTTATCTTACTTTAGAGGATATTAACCAGCAACTCACTGCTCAGGCTAAACACGCATCACTCACACTAGATTCTTTTCAAAGCAATTGGGAAGGTGCGATTGTCGATCGTATTCATCAGGCACAAGCTGAAGGGGTGAAATTGATTATTATCAACCCTGCTGCCTTGACCCATACATCGGTTGCTTTACGCGATGCCCTTCTCGGTGTTGCGATCCCGTTTATTGAGGTTCATTTGTCAAATGTGCACGCACGTGAAGCATTTCGTCATCACTCATATTTATCAGATAAGGCCATTGGCGTGATTTGTGGCTTAGGTGCAAAGAGTTATTCCTTTGCACTCGATTACGCTATCGAAAAAATTCAATCTTCTAACTAATTTTAAACACATTAGGAATGCTCACTCATGGATATCCGTAAAATCAAGAAGCTCATCGACTTGATGATTGAATCTGACTTACAGGCGATTGAAGTTAAGGAAGGTGACCAGTCCATCTCGTTAACTCGTCCTACTCCTGTTTATGCAGCAGCGCCTGTTGCGGCAGCGCCAGCAGCTTCTGCTCCAGCGGCTCCAGCAGCTAAAACACCACGTGGTGCAGTTGAAACTTCTCCAATGGTTGGTGTGTTCTATGCAGCACAAAGCCCAGGTGAAGCACCATTTGTAAATGTAGGTCAAACAGTTTCTGCGGGTGAAACACTGGGTATCATCGAAGCGATGAAAATCATGAACCCGATCGAAGCAACAAAGAGCGGTGTCATTGAAGAAATCTTAGTGAAAAATGGTGAAGTGATCCAATTCGGTCAACCACTTTTCCGCTACCGTGCTTAATTTGTTTGGGGATTCCGATGTTGCAAAAAGTATTAATTGCAAACCGTGGTGAAATCGCTTTACGAATTACTCGGGCTTGTAAAACTCTTGGCATTAAAACAGTAGGTATCTATTCAGATGCCGACAAAGACTTGATGCATTTACGCTTTGTTGACGAAGCAGTATGTATTGGGCCAGGTACCACAAGTGAAAGCTATTTAAATATTCCTGCGATTATTACTGCTGCAGAAATTACAGGTGCAGATGCCATCCATCCTGGTTATGGCTTCCTGTCTGAAAATGCTGAATTTGCTGAAATTGTAGAAAGCTCAGGTTTTATTTTCATTGGTCCTCGCCCTGAACATATCCGCCTCATGGGAAATAAGGTTTCTGCCATTATTGCCATGAAAAAGTCAGGTGTTCCAACCGTACCGGGTTGTGACCATGCGGTTACCATTCACAATGCACTTGCTGAGGCCAAAGAAATTGGCTTTCCGTTGATCGTAAAAGCTGCCGCAGGTGGTGGTGGTCGTGGTATGCGTATTGTCGAACGTGTCGATACCCTGCTGGAATCGGTTCAGGCGGCACAGCGTGATGCTGAAATGTGGTTCGGTGATGATACCGTCTATATGGAACGTTTCTTACAGAAACCTCGCCATGTCGAAGTACAGGTTCTCGGTGATGGCAATGGCCATGCCATTCACTTATATGATCGTGACTGCTCTTTACAGCGCCGCCATCAAAAAGTGCTAGAAGAAGCACCTGCACCAAACTTACCAGAACAAGCACGTGCGGATATTCTGGAAGCATGTGTCAATGCCTGTAAATTGATGCAGTATCGTGGCGCAGGAACATTTGAGTTCTTGTTTGAAGACGGTGAATTCTTCTTTATTGAAATGAATACACGTGTTCAGGTTGAACATCCTGTGACTGAGATGGTGACAGGCGTGGACATTATTGAACAGCAACTTCGTATTGCTGCGGGTTTAGGCTTAACGCTTGAACAGGAGCAAATCGAAGTCAAAGGTCATGCGATTGAATGTCGTATCAATGCTGAAGACCCAACAACATTCCTACCTTCACCGGGCAAGATTGAAAGCTTCTATGCACCAGGTGGTGCGGGTATTCGCCTAGACTCACATATTTATCAAGGCTATAGCATTCCACCTTACTATGACTCAATGATTGCAAAATTGATTGCACATGGTAAAGATCGTGAAACCTCTTTGGCCCGTATGCGCCAAGCCTTAGATGAAATGATTCTGACCGGAATTAAAACCAATATTCCACTGCATAAAGATCTTATCCTGCAAGATAAGAACTTCTGTGAACAGGCAATGGATATTCATTACCTCGAAAAACACTTGCTCAAACAGCTGGAACCGCAAGCTGAAAAAGCCTAAATAAAAAAAGCCTCTTATATAAAGAGGCTTTTTTTATATCTGTTTAATGATTAAGGTAATACGCGGCGCAAGGTAGCAAAGCATTTATCGCCCTTCTCGCTGGCACAGAAATCAATGGTGTGATCGTTTGACCATTTCACGAAATATTGGGAAACTTCACCAGTTTGGTCCTGGGCCTGGCCAGAGCAATCTTTTTCATTATTGTCATACTTGATCTGCAAGATCAGTGCAGGTAAGCGCTCTTGATGGTCTTCAGAAGGTTGATAGTCATATAAACCGTACGACCATTCCTGTCCGCTTTTAATCACCACGTCGCTGGAACCACGAAAATTATAGTACTCCACGCATTTCTTATTATTTGGAATCTCCATTCCCCACAACCCCATAATTTCAGGGCGTGTGGTTACACGAATCGCACTCGCTTTAGCCACTTGCTGTGGTGTTGGTGCTGCCTTGTTATTTACGACCGTCTCGGCCATAGTCCATGTTGAGCAAGCCCATAATAATCCAATAATATAAATATTTTTCATAGATTTAATTAAGTCGTCATCTAAAACGGTGCATGCGCTTAAATTAGCATATTTTTTAATAAAAGCATGCATTCATAACCATATAAACACAATATTTTTGGCATGTAACTTAATTGATGATTCTGTTATTTTTTCAGGTATTCTATTTCACAACTTAGATTTATTTTTACTTTATAACAATTTAGCTTTAGGGATAAAAGCCATGAAGTTTTCAGAATATGTGCAATACGATGGTCTTGGACTGGCCCAATTAGTCAAAACAAAACAAATCCATGCTTCCGAATTGCTGGAAATTGCACTACAACGCACCCAACAGGTCAATCCCAAGCTCAACGCTGTCATTATTCCCATGTACGAACAGGCAAAACAGCGCGCAAGCCAACAACGTTCTGGCGCATTTGCAGGTGTTCCGTTTCTGGTGAAAGATCTGTTTCAGGAATACCAAGGTATCCCGACCTCTTATGGTAGTCATGCCCTTAAAAATCGAAATTACGTCCCTGATTTTAATGCTGAAATTGTAAATCGCTGGGAAAATATCGGTATTGTCACTTTTGGCCGGACCAACACGCCAGAGTTTGGCATAAAAGGCATTACCGAACCCGATGCGTGGGGTTCATGCCATAACCCGTGGAATTTAAAGCATAATAGCGGCGGTTCTTCAGGCGGTTCAGCCTCTGCGGTAGCGGCAGGTCTTGTCCCGATTGCGGGTGCAGGTGATGGCGGTGGTTCAATCCGTATCCCCGCTTCTTATTGCGGTCTATTTGGCTTAAAACCCAGTCGCGGACGTACGCCGTGGGGACCACAATTTAGCGAAGCGATGCACGGCGCAGCCATGCAGCATGTTCTCAGCAAAACTGTACGTGATAGTGCTGCCATGCTTGATGCCGAGCAAGGCCCTGAACAAACGTCACTGTTTAGAATTGAAGCGCCAGCACAAAAATACAGTGACATCATTCAACAAGCACCTAAAAAGCTTAGAATCGCGTTTAATACCCAATCCCCGATTGGCACCAAAGTATCTCAAGATGCGATTCAAGCAGTGCAACAAACCGCAAAACTACTGGAATCATTGGGTCATATGGTGGTGGAAGATCACCCCCAAATTGATGGTTTGGCCTTGGCAAAAGACTTCGTGACCACATGGTTTAGCCAGTTTTCTTATATGCAGGCACAAATCAAACAGCAATATGGGGCAACCGATCAGGACTTTGAACTGGATTCAATCGCATTAGCCGCTTTTGGAGCCAAAACCACGGCAACAGAATATATTCATACCCTTGATAATTGGGGCCTCTATAGCACCCAGATGAATATTTTCTTTGAACAATATGATCTGTATCTTACCCCTAGCACCGCTTCGGTGGCGCCAAAGAACGGTGAAGTTGCGACCCCCGCCTGGCAGAAACCTATTTTGAAAGGCTTATTAAAACTGGGCAAAGCGCATTATCTTGCTCAAGGTAAACTGGTCGAAAAAATGGTACAGGACAACCTGAGCTGGGTCCCTTTTACCCAGTTAGCCAATGTCACCGGCTTGCCGGCCATGTCCGTTCCCCTCTACTGGAATAAACAAGGCTTGCCACTGGGTAGTCAGTTTATCGCGCCATTTGGACGGGAAGATCGCTTACTGCAACTCGCTGCTCAACTCGAGCAGGCACAACCCTGGATGCCTCAATATCAGCATATCCAGCTCTAGACTAGCTTTTGGTTGCCGTTTCAAGCTGATTCGGTAGCCATACCACCAATAATAGTCCCAATAATACCACAGCACTGGCACAGAAAAAGATGGTCATGCCTGAAAGCATCTGCCAGTAATGCCCTGCCAATAAACTGCCAGATGCCACACCTAAGCCCCACATAGTGCTATACAGTGCTTGTCCACGGCCTTGTTGCTCTGCCGAAAAATTCTGGAAAATGATTTTCATGGCGATCAGATGGAACAAACCAAAACTAAAGGCATGTAAGCATTGCGTGAGTAATTGGCCAATATAATTGCTCTCTAATACCCCTACCAGCCACCAGCGCAAGCTGGTGAGCAACAAGCAAATCACCACCAGTGTCCGCCAAGAAAAGCGGGTAAAAAAGACTTTTTGCGCGACTGAAAACATGACAATCTCGGCAATCACCCCCATCGCCCATAAACTACCGATTTGTGTGGTACTGAAACCGATTTCCCTGAGAAAATTACTATAGAAACTATAAAATGGTGCCAATGAAAATAATAAAATAAATTCAATACTAAAGAATGCCGCTACAACTGGTTTTTTCAGAACAGGCCACAAGGGCTGTAATTTTTTTTGCGAGCTCGGCGCATGCTCTGGTTCCTTAATGCTAAATGACCAAAGAAAAGCCAGAAATGAAATTGCCAAAAGTAATATTGGCAGCATAGCAATCGGGATAATCTCCAGTAATGCACCAATCACAAATACCCCAACAATAAACCCGACTGAACCCCACTTCCGTACTTTGCCATACAGTTCAGCTCGTTTCTCACCCAGCCAGAATAAGGTCACTCCTTCAAACTGCGCCAGAATGGCATTTTGAAAAAAACTAAAAATCAGCATCAACAAGGCAACCGATTGAAAACTATTTGGAATCACAAATATGGCGAACCAGATACAGGCTTCCATCCAGGTGGCAATACGTACCAGTAGCATGCGTTTGCCCGATTTATCGGCAATCCAGCCCCAGATCAGCGGTGCAAAGAAACGGGTAATAATGGCGATGGAAGAAAGAATGCCAATCTCTTGATAGTTGAACCCCTGATCTTGCAGATACACGTTCCAGTACGGCATGAACGTCCCAACGATGGCATAGTAGAATAGATAAAAACCACCTAAGCGGGTCTGGATATTCAAAGATGGAAACAATTCAAAAGCCTTAAGATTGATTACTTGATCTATGCATGAATCTTATCTTATTTAGACATCTAATTCGTACTCAATAACAATGAAGACTCCATTTTTTAGATATGACCAATAAAAAAGGGCTGAAAATCCAGCCCTTTTATTTACATCATTTATTCAAAATTTATGCATCTGTATTCAAGGCAACACTCGGTTGGGCATTTTTCAACTTACGCTGCTTTAAAAAATACGCCAGCATTAAACACAGAATCCAGCCAGGGATCATCATCACCGCAATACGCATATCTGGTGTTAATGACATCACTACCAAGATTCCCAGCATAAAAATCATGCAAAGATAATTACTAAATGGATAGGCAATACTTGGGAATTTGGTTGTAACGCCCTGAGCCTGCATGGTTTTACGGAACTTGAGATGTGTCCACGAAATAACCACCCAGTTAATCACAATGGCAGCCACCACCAGCATCATCAGTAGACCAAATGCTTTTTCAGGGAATGCATAGTTCAACAATACACACAAAACCGTCACGAAAGCTGAAAGATAAACGGCATGGGTTGGAATCCCGCGCTTATTGATATGCTTGAGGAATTTCGGTGCATTGCCTTGTTGAGCCAGACCTAACAGCATACGGCTGCTGCAATAACTGGTCCCGTTATAAACTGATACGGCTGCAGTCAGAATCACAAAGTTAAGTAAAGTCGCTACACCCTGACTATCCAGTGAGGCAAATACCATCACGAATGGACTTCCACCTTGTGCCATCTGGTTCCAAGGAAATAATGCAAACAGAATGAAAAGTGTCGCAATATAGAAAATCAGGATACGGTAAATAATCTGATTGACGGCTTTTGGCAAGGTTTTATCCGGTTCACGCGCTTCAGCTGCAGTAATCCCAAACAACTCGATTCCACCAAAGGCAAAGATAATGACGGCCATCGCCATCACTAAACCTTCAACACCAAACGGGAAGAATCCACCTAATGCCCAAAGGTTACTGATGCTGGCCTGTGGTCCTGCTGTGCCGGTTGCAAGCAAATAGGAACCAAAGGCGATCATGGCCAGAATTGCCAGAATCTTGACAATGGAAAACCAGAACTCCATTTCGCCAAAAAATTTGACGTGTAACAGGTTGATACCGTTAATTAAAATAAAGAAAGCCAGTGCCGAAACCCAGGTCGGGATTTCAGGCCACCAATACTGAATATACAGGCCAATTGCACTTAACTCTGCCATACACACCAGAACATTGAGTACCCAATAGTTCCAGCCCGACATGAAGCCTGCAAATGAGCCCCAGTATTTATAGGCAAAATGACTGAATGAACCACTAACTGGCTCTTGCACCACCATTTCACCTAGCTGACGCATCATAAGAAATGCAATCAGTCCTGCAATCGCATAACCCAATATGACTGAGGGACCCGCCAGCTTGATTGATTGGGAAATTCCAAGAAACAGACCTGTACCAATCGCACCACCTAGCGCAATAAGCTGGATGTGCCGATTGCTCAGACCATGTTTCAGGTTTCCTTGCTCCTGATTTGACATATGATTATTCTCGTCCTTGTCGCGTAATTTTTTTGTCTAAAATTACGTATATCATAAATTAATCACCAATGCCTACCTCAAATCAAAAAATAATTGATTTACTTTTCAGATAACCGCGCATATAAACAGAAAATTCAATAAATAACAAATATTATGAATAATGTAATTAAATTATGTATTGCGTAATTAATTATTTTCAGTATGATAGAAATCATAAAGTCAATATTTCTTGCTTGAACCCAAGCCGCTGAATGGATAAGACGAAAAATATCTGTCGTTTTTTCAAAAGTTTGAACAGAGCAAGATAAAAAATTTAATCGTTTTTATAGAATGAGAAACAAGGAAGGTACAGCATGGCACAACAATTAACCTGTTTTTTTGAGATTGATCCGCAATCAGATTTCACGATTCATAATTTGCCGTACGGTATCTTTAGCGAAACAGCACAAGGAAATCAGCGTGTTGGTGTTGCGATCGGTGACTGGGTACTCGATCTTGCAGCTTTGGAAGCAAATGGCCTACTCCACAGCAGTGTGCCAAACTGTTTTAATCAAACCACACTGAATAAATTTATCGAGACCGGTAAGCAAAACTGGCAAGCCATTCGTAAAACCTTACAAAGCTTACTGTCTGCTGAAAATCCCGCATTACGCGATAACGCAGATTTACGCCAGAAAGCCTTATTCAAACAAGATGCCGTTACGCTACATTTACCTGTGCATGTGCCAGGTTACACCGATTTTTACTCATCTAAAGAACATGCCACCAATGTGGGCACCATGTTTAGAGACCCGAAAAATGCACTGCTCCCTAACTGGAGTGAACTGCCTGTAGGCTATAACGGTCGTGCCAGCTCTGTAATCGTCAGTGGCAAAGATATTGTCCGCCCTTCTGGTCAGATCAAGTTACCGAATGAAGAACGTCCTGTTTTTTCAGCAACACGCAAACTCGACTTTGAGCTGGAAACGGCGTTTGTGGTGGGTAAAGCGACTGAACTGGGTGAACCGATTGCGATTGAAAATGCATGGGATCATATCTTTGGAATGGTGCTCTTAAACGACTGGTCAGCACGTGATATCCAGCAATGGGAATATGTTCCGCTGGGCCCGTTCAATGCCAAGACTTTTGCCAGCGCGATTTCACCATGGATCGTCACCATGGAAGCCTTAGCGCCATTTAAAGTGCAAGGCCCGGAACAACAACCGCAACCTCTTGCTTACTTACAGGAAAATGTTGCCAACAGCTATGACATTCATCTGAGTGTTGAAGTACAAACCCCTCAAGCACAACAAGCAGAAGTGATTTGCCAGACCAACTTTAAATATATGTACTGGTCGATGGCACAACAACTGACTCACCACACCATTGCAGGTTGTAACGTGCAGGTTGGCGATTTAATGGGCTCTGGTACCATTTCAGGGCCAACTGAAAACTCTTACGGCAGCTTGCTTGAGTTGACCTGGAATACCACCAAGCCACTTCAGCTATCCAACGGTGAAACACGTGGTTTCCTTGAAGATGGCGATCGTGTGGTCATGAAAGGTTATTGTGAAAAAGATGGCATTCGCGTGGGCTTTGGCGAAGTTGCCAATACCATTTTACCCGCACGTCACTTTGCCTTTAATGAACAAAAGGACGAGCGCTATGAAACTGTATAGCTATTTTCGTAGCTCGGCCGCGTACCGTGTCCGTATTGCGCTGAACCTGAAACAGATTGCCTATGAAACTCAGCCTGTTCATTTAGTCAAAAATGAACAGCAACAGGCAAATTATGTTGCGCTGAATCCAAGCCAACTTGTTCCTACACTGATTGATCAGGATCAGGCGCTTTCACAGTCACTCAGTATTTTGGAATATCTGGAAGAACAGTACCCGGAAAAGCCACTGTTGCCTAAAGATGTGATTGAACGGGCCAAAGTACGAGCCTTTGCTCAGGTCATCGCCTGTGACATTCATCCGCTGGATAATCTGAGAGTGTTGAAATATCTCAAAAATGATCTTGCGGTCAGCGATGAGCAAAAAAATCAATGGTATCAGCACTGGATTATTGAAGGCTTTAAAAGTCTGGAAAAACAGTTGCAGCATTCCAATGGACAATTCTGTTTTGGCACACAAGCCACTTTTGCTGACTGTTGCCTGATTCCTCAGGTCTATAACGCCAAGCGCTTCAAAATAGAGTTAAGCGCTTTTCCAAAAATTGAATCGATTTATCAACATTGTCTAACCCTTCCAGCATTTTTACATGCTGCACCAGAACAACAACCAGATTGGGAATAACGATAAAAGGAGTTTTATCATGAGCTTTGCAATTAAAAAAATTCATCATGTGGCCTATCGCTGTAAAGATGCCAAAGAAACCGTGGAATGGTATAAAAAAATGCTTAACATGGATTTCATTCTGGCCTTTGCAGAAGACCATGTCCCGTCGACCAAAGCCTTTGATCCTTATATGCATCTCTTTCTCGATGCCGGGCAAGGCAATGTACTGGCATTTTTTGAACTCCCCACCCAACCTGAAATGGGACGTGATGAAAATACACCACAATGGGTGCAACATATTGCCTTTGAAGTTGAAGACTTAGATGCCTTGATGACAGCAAAAGCACATCTGGAAGAAAACGGGGTCAAGGTGCTCGGTGTCACCAACCATGGTATTTTCCACTCGATCTATTTCTTTGATCCCAATGGTCACCGTCTGGAGCTGACCTACAATGATGTGCATGCTGATGCGAAAATTGCACGCATTACCGAAGAAATGAAACTGGAAATGCTGGACGAATGGAGCCGAACCAAACGTGCTCCACACCATACGCACTTCCTGCATGAAGATGAATTAGGCGCCTAGTTCAGGTTCAAGCGCTCGGCATTGGGGATCTATCGCTTCAATGCCGATTTTTATTGCCTGAATTTAAGTCAGGTATCGGCTGTTCATGGCCGATCGATGCTTGTCATATAAATATCGTGTAAGCTGATTAAAAACAATTGTATGCTTATACAATTCACCTATTTAAATCATTTAAAAAGGTGATTTCTATTTTAGCTCATGCTCAGGCATTATGTACTGCAGTAAAACGAAATACGGATCGCGAACGTATGCAGATTAAGGGTTAATGAATGATTGAAGAAAAATTATCTGGTGGGGTTCAATCACTTGAGGTCGGTTTAGCCGTACTCAATGCCCTTTTGGAACATAACAAACCGATTATATTAAAAGAACTGTCTAGCCGACTGGATATGCACCCTGCCAAGGTTCACCGTTATCTGGTCAGCCTGATCCGCATGAACTATGCCAAACAGCTTGAGGACGGTCAGTATGCCTTGGGTGATCAGGCATGGCGTCTGGGTCTAAACTGTATTCAGCATACCGATGTATTACAACTGGTACAGCATCTGATTTACGAATTACAAAACAAGATTGGGTGCGGCATCCAGATCAGTAAATGGTCACCTAGAGGCCCGCTCGTGGTGCAGTCCATTGAGTCAAACCACCCGATTTCAATTGTCACCAAAGTGGGTTCGGTTATGCCTCTGATCAACTCCGCTGCGGGACGGGTATTTGCATCTTACATGCCAGAGGCGATCATTAAGCCGCTTATGCTGGCTGAATGGGATAAAGCTGCACAGAACCATTACCCGATCAAACCAGGCAATTGGGATGAGTTTCTTACTCTCAAACAAACGACACTGCAACACGGTATGGCGATCGCACAAGGCGATTTGCTGGTCGGGATCAATGCGGTGGGTTTACCAATTTTTAATGCCCATCACTCGATGGAGTTCTGTATCGTGGCGCTGGATAGTGAAATGTTCTTCTCGGTACAGGAAGGCAGTGAAAAACTGGAACTGTTTAAACGTGAAGTGGCTGCCATCAATCAATATATTCAAACCCGTTAATTTTTAGGCAGCAAAAGAAGCCAGAAAGTTCACTTTCTGGCTTTTTCGTTTCTTCCAGTTTTAGCTTATTTGGCTTCTAATACACCACGGCGAATCTGGTCACGCTCGATTGATTCAAACAACGCCTTGAAGTTACCTTCGCCAAAGCCATCATCATCTTTACGTTGAATAAATTCAAAGAAGACTGGCCCCAGCATGTTTTGCGAGAAAATCTGTAATAACAGTTTTTTCTGACCATCTTTGGTGTTGCCATCCAGCAAGATACCGCGTTTTTGCAGCTCTTCAGTTGGCTCGCCATGATCAGGTAAACGCTCTTTCAACATTTCATAATAGGTTTCAGGCGGTGCTGTCATAAACTCCATGCCTAAACCTTTTAACTTGTCCCATGTTGAAATCAGGTCATCGGTAATAAAGGCAATATGCTGGATGCCCTCACCATTAAAGTCCGCAAGGAACTCGGCAATCTGACCGTTACCCTTGTCTGAATCTTCATTCAATGGAATACGGATCATGCCATCAGGCGCAGTCAAGGCTTTCGAGGTTAAACCGGTATATTCACCTTTAATATCGAAGTAACGGATTTCCTGAAAATTAAAGATTTTTTCATAGAAGTTCGCCCAGTATTCCATACGTCCTTTATAAACGTTATGGGTTAAATGGTCGATTTCATTTAAGCCTGCGCCTTTTGGATTGCGCTCGACATCATCAAAGAAAACAAAGTCATTTTCATAAATATCACGGTCAACCAGGAAGATTGGCATACCACCAATACCCTTGATTGCAGGAATATTCAATTCCATTGGACCCGCTTGTGAATACATTGGTTCTGCGCCCAATTCGACTGCATTTTTAAATGCCTTGGCTGCATCACGAGTTCTAAAGCCCATTGCACATGCAGATGGACCATGTTCTTTAAAGAAGAATGAAGCATAGGATTCTGGCTGGTAATTCAAAATGATATTGATATTACCCTGACGCCATAAATAAACTTTTTTAGATTTATGCTTCGCCACCTTGGTAAAGCCGATTGTTTCAAAGATCTGGTCTAATCCATTTTCCGTCGAAACAAATTCAATAAAAGCAAAACCACATAGTTCTAATGGGTTATCTAAAATGTCCATCTAGTTTCCCTTATTTAGATAAATTCATCCGTTGTGAATGCAAATTCCCACGTTTTGTTTTGGCTAATCTAAGCTGACTCAACAAACTGGTACTAATCTGCATTACGTTTAGAAAAGGTCACCGGTGTTTTTATAAGTATGTCAAAAGCATCCGTGTTGAAACCTTTCCTTCCATAAGTAAGCCCATGCAATCATAAGTATGAACTTTTTCTGCATAGGCCCTCAACCATAAATTCATGCTACAAGAAAGATTTAATTTATGCAATACATAATTAAATTATGTTATGTGTAATTTTATGGGTTTTTTCTTATCCAACATCAGCTGTTTTAAGCTCCATTCGGGCTAATTCTTGCAGGAGACAGAATTTAAAAAGAAAAATGCCATGAACTAAATCAGACATTGGTCTCAAGAACAGAAAATCAGCGTTTTAGAAGCAGAATCTTATTTTGAATAAAAATCAGGAAGGTCTAGAAATAAGGAATATAGAAGATGAAGACATACCGATAACACATTTATCGGTATGCCCCTATTTTTAGGATGGAAATGCCCAAAGATCCTGAGCACCGATGCGATCTGATAACAATCTGAAAGCAGCCGGTTCCAGATCCTGATCGACCACGATATAGCCTTTTTCATTATTCTTTAAGGCTGAACATTTATTTTCAGTGAATTGATAACTCACGGTATTTGCCAATACGCTTTCACTGATTTTTGCGGTAAAGCGACAGTTTTGATCGCGTGAAACCATTTGCCCTTGCGCTTTCACTTCAACTGGAATCGAACTGCCGTCAACCAAAGATAAGGTATAGCGTCCTACCAGCTCATTCACACTTAGCTTTTGATCAGCAATTTTTTCATAATGGGCAAACTCAAGCTTAAGATTCTTATCGCTTTGATTGCTATGCCATGTGTTAGTTGCTACATCATAATGCATTACGATCTGAGCACGATCTTGCTCATCATTCAAAACCACCAGCTTGCTGCCATCCGCACCTGAATAGTATTTACCCACCGTCGGCAATTCCTTATCGGTTTCGATACTGACCGAATAAGTACCCACCGCTAAAGCAGGCACTGGCTCAGGCTTCTCGACGGGTTGTTCTTGCCAGTCATGGTTGTCATCATGACAAGCACTCAAGGCTAAGCCCAAAAGTAATATCCATAAACAACGTTGCATTGGCCTTCCCCTTACTTGAACAGGTTTTTAAGACGGATCTTGAGCCATTCCTGCGCTGCTGGACGATGGTCATAGGCCACTTGCATTGCAGTCACTGCAATCTTGCTTTGCACCACCGCACTTTCGTCTGTTGCTTGAGCTGCTGTCGGGGCACTGGAATTCATGCCAAAACCTAAACCGTATTGATTGGCACCTTTATCATCTTTACTGACCTTAAAATTAAAGTTGTACAGGTCATAGCTACCAATTTTCGAGAAGGCAAACGGCGTGCTGATGTTTAAGTTCTTTGGAAAGTTGACATTCAAACTAATGCCTTTCGGTAACAAAGCACCCTGTCCCGCTTTATTTTGAAGCTCCTTCAGTAATAGGACCGTCTGTTTTGCCACAATCACGGAATTGGGATTGTTTAAGGTCTTGTCATCCACCGTATTGGAGTCTGCACTTAAAGCAATCGATGGAATGCCACGGGCTGCCGAAAATTGTACATTACCAATCGTGCCGGAATGAACCACCACCCGACCAACATTCTGCCCTTCATTGGGACCCGACAGGACCAGATCAGGGGCTTTGCCCCAGCGCTTATTGGCAACCACATCCAGACCATACGCAGTGGCCATAACCGGTGTGCCGTGAACATAGTTCCAGTCGCCATTGTTATAACCGGCTTTACTAAAAGGGCCAGCGGCTGGTGCGCCAATCACTGCCGCTCCATTATGGCAGCCGTTTTCAGCCGCAATCTGCTTATCATTGTCTGCTGAAATTACGCTGGTGCTGTACATCACGATCGCCCCGCCACGCCCACTTTGCGGTGAACATGGCACAGAGACCAGCACACTATGACCATTGGCCTTTAACTCGTCATACAGCGCTTTGACATTACTGGTTAAACCATCATCGTTGACGATTAAAATATTTAAAGCAAAGGTCTGCGTGCTACAGACCGCTAAAATTAATCCACCCCAAAAATGCTTTTTCATCATTCGATCACTATTTAAAATATTTGCTAGAAACAATAGTGTCGGTATATGAAAATTTTATGACCCACCTCCTTTAAATGCCTTAGAAAACAAACGGCTTCAAATTCGGGTTACTGTCTTAATTTCTTAACAAAGTTCGATTAGTTTAAATAAACAATACATGCGGACTGAAGAGATCACTAAGTCATGAACGAGATATCAACCTTCGAAAAATTGACCCAACTGCTTGATGCGTATAGTCATGAACATGGTGCCAGACCGCAAAAAATTTTAATTGGCTATAAGGCCTATTATCATCTTATGGGAAACTCAAACTTCGCCACAGAAGTCACCGATTCAGCCTTAAATCCAAATAAAAGAAGATATAAAAAGATAAAAATCAAGGTCACTAAAGATGACTATCAACTTGAGCTGGAATAATGTTCTTGCCTAAAGAGGCAGGTGGTTCTATCTATAATGTATGGGCTTAGATCAGAATTTCATTTTCGTTATAATATTTTTCCAGTTCAGTAATCAACTGTTCTTTGCCATCCATGCCATAGAATGCAAAATTGATTTTTTCCAGATAATTGACAATAAAAATCAGGCGACTGTTTTCAT
Source organism: Acinetobacter calcoaceticus (assembly GCF_051947995.1). GTDB lineage: Bacteria > Pseudomonadota > Gammaproteobacteria > Pseudomonadales > Moraxellaceae > Acinetobacter. The sequence continues at coordinate 518,768 of NZ_JBLVVH010000003.1, forward strand.
CATTCTGACGCTTCTTTTCTTGCAGGAACTTTTTATATGCGATAAACAGTTGCTCACTTTTACGCATTTTTTGCCTTCTCAAGCGCACTTTATTTTCTAGCTCAAACATATACTTTAGACCTTACTCCTTCGGAAATAAAAACCCACCGAAGTGGGTTCAGAAGCCATCAGAATGTTGTGTTAGAAAACATCAAAATTATTATTTTTATGCTCTAACCAACTATTTCTTGTTGTTGTAGAACCAGCATAGTCTGAGGTGATGACAGTTCTATGACGCATCAGATGCCTTTCCATTCCCTTTTCATCAGCTTGGCTTTCTACACGATGTTGTTGGGCATTTTTGAGGGTATGCGATGAGGTCATTGATGACTCTTTTCCAGATAAATTACTTTGCTATAAGGCAGTTGGAGACGAATTTTTTCCAGCTTTAAATGATCGAGATAATGAATAATTGAATCACGAGGTCAAAAATAGACGTGAGTACATAGGATTGGTTTCTGGAAAAGTGCCCGCCTTTTTTGTTTGACTTGCGTAGGGGTAAAATATATACATAAATAATGATACAGGTTGTATCACGATATAAAAATACAAGAATCAAGAATAGGATGAATAACAATGTCTCATCAAATTAATCTGCCAAGGATTATGGAAATTGGCAAAAATGCACGAAGCAAGCTTCCCCTGATTCTGAATAGTTTAGGTGCAAAAAAACCACTGATCATTACCGATAAGATGATGGTTTCACTAGGATACATCGCCCAGATTCAAGCAATATTAAAGGCCGAACAGATCGACAGTGATTACTTTGATGAAACCATTCCCGAACCCACGTCGAGCTCGATTGAAGCAGGTGTTGAGCATGTCAAAAACCATGATTACGATGCCATTATCGCGATTGGTGGCGGCAGCCCGATAGACAGTGCAAAAGCAATCAGCATTTTGAGTAAACACGGTGGTGTTATCGCTGATTATAAATTTCCCCGCCAAGTTAATGAAATAGGCCTTCCGATTATTGCCATCCCGACCACAGCAGGAACAGGTTCTGAATGTACACGTTTCACCATCATTACCAATGACCTGACCAGTGAAAAGATGCTCTGTGCGGGTTTAGGCTTTTTGCCTGTTGCAGCGATTATCGACTATGAACTGACGATGTCACTGCCTGCCCGAACTACGGCAGATACAGGAATTGATGCACTGACCCATGCCATGGAAGCCTATGTGAGTAAAAAAGCCAGTCCCTATAGTGATGCGCAAGCAATCGCTGCAATGAAACTGATCGGACCAAATTTGCAAAAAGCGTATCACCAGCCTGGCAATGAATCTGCTCGTGAAAAGATGATGCTTGGTTCAACGTTGGCAGGCATTGCCTTTTCAAATGCCTCTGTTGCGTTAGTACATGGCATGAGCCGCCCGATTGGTGCTTTTTTCCATGTCCCTCATGGTTTGTCGAATGCCATGTTATTACCTAGCGTCACGGCTTTTTCAATTCAAGCCGCACCTGAGCGCTATGCAGAATGTGCCAAAGCGATCGGCTGTGCGGATTATGATGACTCGGATCAGGTCGCCAATCAAAAGCTTATTCATACCCTCATTGAGATCAATCAAGATTTGGCGGTACCCAGCTTAGCTGAATTTGGCATCAGTAAAAGTGATTTTGATCAGGTGGTACAGACTATGGCTGAGCAAGCATTGGCTTCAGGTTCACCGTTAAATAATCCAGTTGTACCCACAATTGAACAGATCATCACGCTTTATCAACAACTTTGGCAAGGGCCAAAACCGGCACTGATTTACGAGAATAAACTTACCGAAAAAAGCTACACATAGAACTGATCTAAAAGGCTGAGCATGATCGCTTATCTGCCACACGATTATGCAATTTATCTGCGAATCTTGAGGTCTATCGAATGTTTCAGAGCTGCTAGAAGCTGTTGAGCGGCCAAAAAATGAAATACTCATTAAAAAAGGATATTGAGTAAAAGACTTACTCAATATCCCTTAAGCGTGACTCAATAATGGTTTAGGCTAAAAGCGCTGGCCATTATTGAATGCAATCAAAGCGCTGGGTTTAGCTGGTAAAGCGCCCGTATTCATCGCGTTTTTGATTACCGCGCCCACGGCCGCCACGATCATCTTCATCGTCGTCATCATAACGGCTACGGCCTCGACCACCAGAACGGTTACCACCTCGACGATCATCTTCATCGTCATCATCACGACGGCTGCGACCTCGGCCACCGGAACGGCTACCGCCACGATCATCTTCATCGTCGTCATCATAACGGCTACGGCCTCGACCACCGGAACGATTGCCACCGCGACGATCATCTTCATCATCGTCATCACGACGGCTGCGGCCTCGGCCGCCAGAACGGTTACCACCGCGATCATCTTCATCATCGTCATCACGGCGGCTGCGACCACGACCACCGGAGCGGTTACCGCGACGATCATCATAATCATCGTCGTCATCGTCATTGCGGCTGCGGCCACGACTACCTGAACGGTTACCGCGACGATCATCTTCATCATCGTCATCACGGCGGCTGCGACCACGACCACCGGAACGGTTGCCACCGCGATCATCTTCGTCGTCATCATCACGACGGCTGCGACCACGACCACCGGAACGGCTGCCACCACGATCATCTTCATCGTCGTCATCGTCATTGCGGCTGCGGCCACGACTACCTGAACGGTTACCGC
>NZ_JBLVVH010000003.1:521576-574928 GCF_051947995.1 Acinetobacter calcoaceticus
GGCCACCTGAACGGTTACCGCGACGATCATCTTCATCGTCGTCATCATGACGGCTACGGCCACGACCACCTGAACGGCTGCCACCACGATCATCTTCATCGTCGTCATCACGACGGCTGCGACCTCGGCCACCTGAACGGTTACCGCGACGATCATCTTCATCGTCGTCATCATGACGGCTGCGACCACGACCACCGGAGCGGTTACCGCCGCGATCATCATAATCATCGTCGTCATCGTCATTGCGGCTGCGACCTCGGCCGCGACCACCGCGATCATCATAATCGTCATCCTCATCGTCACGACTGCTAGAACGACGACCATTTCTATGGCTTAGAGAGCCTGCTTCACGTGCTTCTTCAGAGGTAAATTCGTGCGCATTGCCGCGGGAATGGGCAATACGCCCTGCCTCCCGTGCTTCCTCTGTGGTAAATTCATGCGCATTGCCGCTTGCATGGGCTGCACGTCCGCCCTTACTTGCGATTTCCCGTAATCGATCTGGATCCATGCTGGCGAATCCACGGTTTGAGATACCTGAGTTATTATCTTGATCATCGTTTCTAGAATCTTGATTAGCCATGATTATCTCTTCCTCTATTAAAATTATATATAGGCCGTTATATAGCGGCTATATTCACCATAAGAGATAAAATGCTTTTGCTCTAACCCTGCTATGTTTCAATACTTTTAAATGTTTCTCCGATATTTTTTTCTTAAAGTTATATCCCCATGTTATCTGTAATTTTTTTAATTTATATTTTTTAAAATTACACCATGATTTTTACGCATTAAATCACATCGAGATAAAAGCATTAATAAAGTCAACAAATAAACATTCATTTACAACCCACATCTAAATAATTAAAGTTTACATAAAAAAATACAAAGCATATGTTTAAAAAAACAATTGAATTGAAGACATTAAAAATTGGACAGAGAAAAAATTTAGGAGAATTAAAATGAGTAAAGAACAAGAGACAGATTCAGTGATAGAACTGCAATCCAGCTTTATAAGTTTGCTCAGTCCTGAAATTTTGCTGGCTCATCTCGACATCAATCATAATGACTGGGTTGCCTATGACTCGGACTGGTTTTACAAAGTAGAAAAAAAAGATATTGCCTTGCCCTTCCAGCGTATCGTGTACATAACCAATAATATGAAAAATATAGAAATTTTAAATAATGAACAGGAGTATTCCAACGCATTAGACACTCAACAGGCTACTGTCAGTAGCAGCACTTTAGTGGCAGCTGAAAAAATAATCCGAGCAATCCTCAACCTGGCAGATACCACACCCATTGAAAACTGGACTCAAGATACAGAAAACAGAACACTTGTTGAAGATATTATTGCCAGTAACCATATTAAGATTTTAGCGATTGTCTAAATGTCATTTTATAATCGTTAAAATTTATATTTTTTTACTACCTTCTACGGAAAAAATACAATTCCAACTAATCAAAACATTGTCCTTACCGAAAATAACATCTTTTTCCAAGATGATGAAAAATAATCGAAGCAAAGGACGTTAGAGATGAGCAATAATCCGAATCAATATCCAACAGCTGCACCGGCGCAAGAACAACCACACCAGCCTGGAAAGCAGCAGGTCATGCATCCAGAACCTGAAATCATTAAATCCACCCATCTGGGCAGTCATAAACTTAAAGATAAAGTGGTGCTGATTAGTGGTGGCGATAGCGGTATAGGCCGTTCCGTCGCGGTGTTATTTGCCCGTGAAGGTGCAGACGTCGCAATTATTTATCTTGAAGAACAACAAGATGCTGAAAAAACCAAACAACTCGTTGAACAAGAAGGTCAGCATTGTTTACTGCTCAAGGAAGATATTAGCGATCCCCAAAGTTCAGAAAAATGTGTCGCAGAAACCCTTAAGGTCTTTGGAAAGATTAATATCCTGATTAATAATGCCGGTGTACAGTATCAACAAAAAGATCTTGGCGATATTAGTACCGAACAGCTGGAAAAAACATTTAAAACCAATATATTTTCAATATTTCATTTAACCAAAGCCGTGCTGCCTCATTTAAAAGAAGGAGACAGTATTATTAATACCACCAGTATTACCAGTTATCATGGACATGATGAATTAATGGACTATGCCAGTACCAAAGGCGCAATTACCACATTTACCCGTAGTTTATCCAATAATCTGATGAAGCAGAAAAAAGGCATTCGTGTTAATGGCGTTGCCCCTGGCCCGATCTGGACACCCCTGATTCCAAGTAGTTTCGATCTAGAAACTGTCGCAAAATTCGGTCAGGACACGCCAATGGGACGAATGGGACAACCGAGTGAGGTTGCGCCCGCCTACCTATTCTTGGCTTCGGATGATGCCAGTTATATCACCGGACAGGTCATCCACGTGAACGGTGGTGAAATCGTCAATGGCTGAGACAGAACAAAACCTCCTTTGGGAGGTTTTTTCATAACAACAAGAGGCTAAAAATGAATCAGCATGTCGATATGGAGCTTATACAGCAAAGGGCTTTGCACGATTTACTTAATTTTCTAGTAGAACAGCATTACCGTTTTACCGTCATTACCCCTCTTACTCATGAGCGGGTATTTATCCGGAAGCAAAACATATCGGATACACCGAGGAGTTTAAGGGATATTTTTGGCTGGAATTTACCTTTTTATCAACAAGATCTGGATCAATCACTTTTTCTGATCTTAAAAAATGCCGAATTGATCCATCTGCAAGGCCAGCAATGGTTAAGCTATGTTCGGGTCGCCTCTCTGGAAGATCAGCTATTCATCCATTCCGCCTTTCCAACTGTTGAGACCGATGCAGTGTTCTTCGGGCCAGACACTTACCGTTTTTATTATCATCTTAAACAATACTTGCTCACCCGCTCCCAACCAGTAAAACGCAGTGTAGAACTGTGTTGTGGTACTTCTGCAGTTGCCATTGCAATTGCCTGTGTATTTCCTGAAAGTGCAGAAATTTTCACAGCTGACATCAATCCTAAAGCACTGTTGTATAGCCAGATAAATAAAAAGTTTAGGGGTATTGATAATATTTTTCCCAAACACAGTAATTTGTTCTCTGCTCTGGATGGTGATTTTGATTTGATTTTTGCCAACCCTCCTTATCTGATGGACCTGCATGAACGCCAATATCGGCAAGGTGGCAATGCACTGGATGGAACAGATCTATCCTTAAACATCCTTAAAGAAGGCATAAAAAGACTTAGGCCTGAAGGAGCTTTATTTTTATATACAGGCATTGCCATCAGCTATGACGGCAATAAATTTTTAGAATCGGTCGATCACTTGATGCAACATTATCCTGACTTTAAATATAGTTATGAAGAAATTGATCCAGATGTGTTTGGAGAAGAGCTTGAACAGCCTGCCTATCAGCATATTGAACGCATAGCCCTAGTCTTGGTCAAACTTTCCGCTGCCTGAGTCCTTTAAAACAGATATAAAAAAGCTCCATGATGGAGCTTTTTTAGCATTAGGCAGGTATGGCTTCAGCCATAGCTTCCCGCGCCCAAACCCGATGGTGACGCAATAACTGTTTAAGCTTCTCGGCCACATGGCGAAAATCATCTTGGAGCAACGTACCCTCATCCGGTTTTAAACCCAGCTGATCAAGTAATTCCGCTTTATCACCCAACAACACAATTGGTTTCAAGTGCTTATAAGCTTCCAGCAGATAATGTTTGCTTACCCCGTCGGCCAGAACCGCATCCAGATTATCACCATCAGCAATCACCACCGCATCATAGATAATGGAGGGTTCGGCTTTCTGCATACCGTCTGAAGGAATCACTTCATCACGTGAGCCTTTTACAGGCGCCAGCATTGGGGTAAGTAAATGCACAATGGCATTTTCCTGAATTGACCAGTTGATAATGGTACGTAAGCTCTCGGCATGGACTTTATCATGAATCAGTACAGCTATTTTACGACCCTTGATATCCTCTGGAATAAATGCCTGCATAGACAATTTTTCAGATTTTTCAATGCTGGCATGCTTGAAGTTTTCTTTTAAGTCGGGCACTTCAATCCCAAGATTTTCTCCGACTTGCTTGGCAAGATCAGTATCAATATTGGCCAGCACTTCCTGTACTTCACGCTCACGGATGTGTGGGCGCTGTACCTTGCTCAATTCAAAGGTATAGGCATCTACCACATGTTTTTGCTCATGCGGTGCCAAGCTTTGATAGTACAAACGGGCTTGTGAGAAGTGATCCGAGAAAGATTCACTGCGCTGGCGAATTTTATGCCCGTCAATACGTTCCTGATAACTTTCAAAGCCTCCATTCTGCGCAGCAGGCGGAATCTCAATGGGCCAGTTATTATCAATCGAATTGGGTTGATAAGAGGCTTGGCCTTTATGGATTTGATGCTGGTGTATGCCATCACGCTGGTTATTATGGAATGGACATACTGGCTTATTGATCGGGATCTGATGGAAATTCGGTCCACCCAAACGACTTAACTGGGTATCGGTATAAGAGAATAAACGCGCCTGTAACAACGGATCATTGGTAAAATCAAGTCCTGGCACAATGTGACCCGGGCAAAATGCGATCTGCTCGGTCTCCGCAAAAAAGTTGTCGACATTACGATTCAATACGAACTTTCCAATCGGGGTAATCGGGACCAGTTCTTCTGGAATAATTTTGGTCGGGTCCAGCAGGTCGAAATCGAAGCTCATTTCATCTTCTTCTTCAACTATCTGCACGCCCAGTTCCCATTCAGGATACAGGCCCTGCTCAATGGCTTCATACAGATCCCGTCGATGGAAATCCGGATCTTTACCTGCCAGTTTTTGTGCTTCATCCCAGACCAGTGCGCTTAAACCTTGTTTCGGCGTCCAGTGAAATTTCACAAAGCGTGCTTTTTCATGGGCATCTACAAAACGGAAAGTATGCACACCAAAGCCCTGTATCGAGCGTAAATTCCGCGGGATCGCACGGTCTGACATGGCCCACATGACGGCATGCGCAGATTCAGGCACCAGTGAGACAAAATCCCAGAAAGTGTCATGGGCAGTGGCGCCAGTCGGAATTTCTCTATGCGGTTCCGGTTTAACCGCATGAACAAAATCCGGAAATTTAATTCCGTCCTGAACAAAAAAGACGGGAGCATTATTTCCCACCAGATCGAAGTTGCCTTCTTGTGTATAGAACTTGATGGCGAAACCGCGAATATCACGTACCGTATCAGCTGAACCACGAGGTCCCTGAACGGTAGAAAAACGCACAAAAATCGGTGTTTGTATCGTTGGATCCGTTAAAAAGCCGGCTTTGGTAAAACGTTCATTACCTTTATAAGCCTGAAAATAGCCATGCGCACCCACACCACGTGCATGTACAATCCGTTCCGGAATGCGCTCATGGTCAAAGTGGGTAATTTTTTCACGTAAAATGAAGTCTTCGAGTAAAGTCGAGCCACGTACGCCCGCTTTTAAACTGTTCTGGTTATCTGCAATCTTGACGCCTTGATTGGTGGTGAGCGCTTCGTTGGTTGCATCACTTCTCACCTGGTCAAGCTGTCTGGTCTTTTCAGTTTGATTGTTTTTGTCTGGTGTATTCCCAGCTAAAGCACTTTGGCTATTGTTATCTTTAAGATCGTCATTCATTGGGCTACCCTGTTTATTGTTGGCTAAATAAAAATGATGAGATGTTTTGCTAAAGTTTCCTCAGTTAACGCGGCGAAGCCGTTAAGTAAGGAAATAAAAGTTCTGCATATTTCTGCGTACTCCATAAACCGATGCTTTTGTGATGAGATTCGGGGGCGAGAAAAGGCGTCAATTTACAAAGCTTGAGTGCAAAATTGTCTGTCTGGCTGACTCTGCTTTGTAAATGCTCCAGTTCGCCATCCGAGATATAACTAAATAAATAGTCATGTAAGGGTTGTTCTTTACTTAGGCTATTCTTATACGGCAATACATGAGTTGAGTATTGTTCGCCTGCAATCCAGTCGTGAATAATCTGTCTTTCGGCCGGGGTAAACACCCCATACATTTTTCCATCTTCATGGCTGATCATGCGCCAGAACACGCTTTCTTCCGGATCACAATTAAATTTAATCCATCGCTTTTCGACCAGTTGATTGATGAAGTTGCCAATTTCTTGAGGATTGGCCAACCACTGATTAATAGATTTACATCCAATAAACTGTTTTTCGTTATGTACCAGTTGTCCAATTAATGCCTTACGTTTTAAGATTTTATGAACGAAGTTTTCAAGATTCAGATTTTTAATAATTTGTGGAGAAGATATACCCTGCTGGTTAAGCGCATAACCCCGTTTTACTTTTTGCATAAAAACATCTTTATCTTTATATTTTTTATATACATTTTCAAATACTTTCAGTGACTTATGTGCATGACCATTATCTAAGTTATCAATGGTAATATGTAAGTTAAAATACTTGGCTTCAATTCCCAGCTCTCTAAGCTCATAGTTGGTGATTAGAAGATGTAACGGAAGTTGTTCATAGCCGAGATTAAAACCAATAATTTCTGGAATATACTCTGGCGGAGCATACCCTAGCGCAAGTTGAACTGCAGATTGATGGTAGTATTCATCATCCAGAAACAGCTCAAAATCATCCAGTCCCAATACACGCAGCAAATCATCATAGATACAAACATGATTGGATTTTGCCTGACCCAGACCTAGCTCTTCCAGATAGATCAAGATCAGATCATGAAAAACCGGATCATTCCAATAATTGACAATGCTGTATAGCCAGGAACCATCCACCTTTTTGACTGGTGCGACTTTGAGTAAAAATTCAAACGCCTGCCCGATATTTTTAAAATATTCTCGCTCGCCACCTGCTTCGCGCTGACTTAAATATTCTTGATATTGCAGGCATACTTTTCGATTTTCATTGTTATACCATTTACGGATTTCCTCCACTTCACTCGGTAAGGAAATCTTGTTGGGCTTCATCGTCTCAAATTCTTGTGTTAAAAAATTAACTGCTTTTTTCTCTTTTTCAAAGTTAGATATATCCCCATCAAGGAAGAAAGAAACTAACTCGTAATAATTTTTATGATCGTCCTGCAACAAATCAAGTAATCTTTTTTTTACGACAACTGACATTTCCATTCTCCGAATTGAAAATATAAATCCACCTTACGATGCTCATCCATTATTCCTACCTGCATTTTGTTAAATCAGGTTAATATTGAAACAAAGGAATATAAAAAACTTTTTATATCAACCAAATAGAAAAACCACAGGTTTACATTTCAATATTTTGAATTATTTAATCAAAAAAAGATTCAAAAATAATTAATAATTTAAAGTATTACTTTTATTCGAGAACGCTATGTTTAAGCAGTCATGTCAATTACTCGCCCAAAAAAAACTTTCTATTTTCTTTCTGGAAAGTGCTTCCGCAGGTTATTTATCTTATCAATTTTCTTTGAGTCCATTTTCAGGTGACATTCTAATGGGCAGCCTAGTTTGTTATAACCTAAAAGTAAAAGAGAAAGTACTTAAAATTTCGCCAGCAATGATCAAAAAATATAGTGCTGAATCAACTCAAGTAACCAAGGAAATGATTAGAAAAGGAAAGAAAATCTTTAAATCCGATATTTATATTTCGTGTACTGGATTACTTAAGCCGGGAGGCTCTGAAACCAAAGAGAAACCTGTAGGGAGTTTCTTTTACTGTATCGAATATAAAAATAAAACCTATACTTTCAAACAGCTATATAAAGGCACACCTGAGAAAAAGCTAGAAAAATTACTTAATGACATATGCACTAATATTGTTAAAATTATCAAAGAAAAAGATAAATAAGAAAGCAGGGACTCAGTTTTATGTTGCATTATGTTACTTTAATATCAACTTATATTAAGACTGTTTTCAACAAAAATAGATTAAAAGCTTTAACTTCTTAAAAAAACATGAGTTAACTCATAAGAGTGTATTACATTTAAATATAGTGAAACAGGCTCCGGCTTTTGTTCCAATAAAAATATGTTTTAATTAAACCATCTGATTTACTCAGATAATATCAACAACCAAATGAGGTGTACGATCATGAGTAATACAAATAATCAAGGCAATCAAGAACGCAATAATCAACAGCAGCAACAGCAAAACCAACAAAATCAGCAAAACCAAAATAATGACAACCGTCAGCAGCAACAGCAGCAAAATGACAACCGTCAGCAACAAGGATCTAACCAAAAAGATTCTAACCATCAAGGATCAAACCAAAATAATCAGCAGAAATAAACGTTGATTATTTTGAGATCCATAAATATTTAGGAGAATAAATTAATATTCTCCTAAATTTTATATACATTGGAAATTTTGCTGGAGAACGATAATGACAAATCAGAATATTACCGATCAGAATAACCAAGCTTCACGTGTCAGTATTGATCCAAATGATCATTGGCGCGAAAGCTATGTGACTCGACCTTATTATCAAGAAGCTTCGTTGGATACACCAGACCTCGATTATGACCGGGATTTTTCTAAAGCTTATGAGCTAGGTAGTCGCGCACGCGCTGAGCACGACCGTAACACGCAATTTGAAGATGTTGAGGGCAATCTCAAAGAATCTTGGGAAGAGTTGAAAGCTGAGTCAAGATTAAAATGGGAACAGGCCAAGCAAGCGATCAAAGATGCCTGGGATAAAATATAACGCCCTCCGCTACCCAACAAATGAGCTTATTTAAAATATAAGCTCATTTTTATTGCATAGAATATTAATCACTTACAAATTATAAGAAAGAGTATATAAAAATGGATCTTATCGGTGTTTTCATCCACGACACAACGTGGAGTTTGGTGATAGAAATCATCATTCGCTGTTGTGTCATGTTTCTGCTTATCCTGATTTTCTTAAAACTCTCTGGTAAACGCGGCATCAGACAACTTTCAATCTTCGAAGTCGCCATCATTCTCAGTCTAGGCAGCGCTGCTGGCGATCCAATGTTTATAGATGATGCGCCGATTGCTCAGGCATTTGTGGTCATGTGTACCATTATTATCTTATATCGGCTTGTGACCTGGGCCATGATGAAAAGCAAAAAAATCGAAATTCTTCTAGAAGGAAAACCGCTTTGTATTGTGGAAAATGGTTTAATGGTGATACAGGATATGAGAAAAGAAAAATATTCTCATGATGAATTTTTTGCGGAATTGCGCCAGCAAAGTGTTGAGCATCTCGGCCAAGTGAAAGTCGCTTTACTTGAGACCGATGGCTGCTTAAGTATTTTGTTTTATGCCACCGAAGAAACAAAATGGGGTTTACCGCTCTTCCCAAATCACTATAAAAAAACAGATTATTTAAACCCAACGCTTTTTTATTCTTGTATGTATTGTGGTAGAACCCAGCACTTAAAGCATCTTGCAGAAGAATGTCCACGATGTAAAGGCAAAGATTGGGCAGAATCTTTAAACACACCACACATCAATTAATGCTGAAGTATTCAATTCGCTTATAAACTTGGCGCCAAATTTCTAAGCCGCTAAAGCGGGTCATCCTAAGGGCTTAAACGGAAAACTTTTCCTGTGCGCGGATGCGTAAAAGTCAGGTCATCATTTAGCTGGATCACTTTATCTGTAATGACCACTTTAAACATCGGCGACCAGGAAAACTCATTTCTATTCGCCTCCATTGCGGGCAACTTCTCATAAATCTGCTCTACAATAATCTTGTCACCCGCTTCACTACTGGCATCCACTTCTTTTAACATATATTGTTTCGACATCTTAAAAACTCCTGTTTCAAAATAATCGGGGCAAAATACGAAAGATTCCTCTATAGCATTAACTTGTTTCTTTATGCTTAAAATATGAAATAATTTCTTCACCACTATTTTTAGTCTTGGTTACAATATTTCCTTGTTCATCATAATAGTAGCTAGGCATAACCACCTTATTTTTTAATTTTGACTCTGATTTTTTAGTGGAAACAATAATCTTCCCTACAAAACCTGATAACCACAATATATATTCACCTTTATTTTTACTTTTGGGTAAAATACTCACATCCAGATTGATAGATAATGCTTTTGACTTCATTAACAAGTCTTCAAAATTAATGTAATTGTAAAGCATTTTAAAATTTGAACCTTTAACCACACTTCTTAACTCAATCATTAAATTATTAAGATCTTCTACATGATCATCTGTGAAGCCATATTTTGATTGAACTTGTTCATAAATTTGTTCTGCTATTTTTAAATATTGATGCATGACATTATTCCTTTATATTCTATTTAGGAATTTTGCAGCATTTACAGTAATCAATTGTTAATATTGTTTTAACTTGTGAAATAGCCCTTAAATTTCATATACATAAACACTACACAATAAGTGAGCAATACAGCATTAACAAGGTTTAATGCGAATGAAATCACAATAAAATACATTATTCATGCTTTAGCTAATTTTGATTAAATATAAAGATTAAAAATAGCTAAAGTAGCATTTTCTACTTTAGCCATTTTTCCAGCCCGCGTATTTGATTTAGGATGCCGGGGTTTGACCTGAATGAGAAGTGGCATTCCCGGTCTGAACTCCTGATGCCTGCTCTTCAATCAGCGCTGGCGCTGAGGTGTGTTGCATGTCATCATGGATTTCAGTATTAGGACTCACAGGTGCCGCCTCCATAGAATGTGGAGTCGTTGTTTCACCTTTGGTCATTGGATCATCGGCATCCCGTTTTTTTTCACAGCCTGCAAAAGCAAATACACAACATAATGCTAGACTTTTCACGCATAAATTCTTCATTATCATTACCTCTCACTTGGTTGACTGAGTGACTAGATGAAATTCAAAGAAACCGCTCTATTCATCCTTCATCCACGCACTCTTCTTTTTACGTTCATGCTCCAATCGGCTTTTTCGACGCTCAGATAAAGATTTGTGATGTTTGGTTGAATCTCGCTCCCATTCATCGATATCTATCATGCTGTCCAACACATATTCAGAGCGATAATGGGACTTAGAACCGATTAATTGATTTTCTTTAGCACTCATACTATTTCCTTATATTTATACTCAACTTCATATTTATTAAAATTTTAGGTTTAATATAAAAGAAGCTTGATCACAAGCTTCTTATTCAGATTATTTTAGGAACTTACTCAGCACTTTCTTGCCTTTCACATCATCACCTAAATTCAGATCATCTTTTTTCTCATCAGACAACTTATTTTTATCTTTATGAGATTTATAATAACAACCTAAAGCAACACCGGTTCCTAAAGTCAGAATCGTTTTTAACATGTGGCACCTCTTAATGTATTTAAGCAACCTCTATACTGAACAATATTCATGTAAATTTCCCTGTTACTTTTTTTACTTTTCTTAAGAAATGCAATCTTATGTAATTATAAAAAATTTAACCAGCCATTCACAACAAACCTAACCCATTAAAAAATATAACCATTCCCTGTCTTTATAAAAATTAAACATCTCGAAGCATATATCTCGAAACAAGTTAATAGAAACCTATAACAAATTTCAAAACCAAAACAAATGATATAAACAAATTAATTCCACGTCTCTTATGCTGATACTTTAATAATATTTTAGAAAGGAGAAAAATTATGGCAAAGGTAAAATCCTTTGAATCGGCTTCCATTCAAGATCTAGAACATAATATTAACAATTGGCTTAGGAATGAGCTCAGCCAGAATAATCAAGTCAATATAAAATTTATGAGCCACGCATATGGAAGTGAAAAAGAGCAAAAATTTACGGCATTACTGGTGTATGAATATTGCTGAATCAATATAATCAACAGGTCTAATATGAGCAGTAATCGTATTAGGCCTTGTTTCTTCATAAATTATAAAAACATAATTAATTACATAAAAGACTCTTCCCGTATTTAAACCAATTTAAATTTATTTCCTTAGTTAATGAGACGCTGCTGTTGCATAAAGCGCTTATTACTCACAATAACATGGTTAACCGATACAATAAGAAACCTAAAATTCTTCATAATTACTAAATAGCTTGGGCTTAGGGAGAGTAAGATATGCCACAATATTTACGTATAGCTGAAAAAGTTTATAGACAAGTAAAGGAAAATAAAGACTTTAATCAGGATCCTTTAGAAAATTTAAACAACTTAATGATCGAAATCCGTAAAGAGCTAAAAGGTTCTAAATTAAAATTACTATATAACTTTATTGACTTTGAAGAATGCCTGAACAAGCCGAATGCTGAATGTAAGATTCAGCTAGATATTAGCCTGATACCGACGATTAAGAATGAGGGTGAATTTATCCTCTGGTTAGCAGGTTTTATCCAAAGAATTACCACGGACGGTAAGAAAAAGCTTCCACCTATTCGTAAAGAAATCCCGCCAGAATTCAAATATACCCAGCCTAAAGAAGCCAAGAAAATCGTGCCTGTACAACCCGAATATTCTAAAAGTGGAGAATTAATTAACTCTTACTTTAAGTCAGACGAATTTATGGAATCCTATAATAAAAGCCATTGATTCAGGAAAATAGAAGTGGGCTCTTGACCGTTCACACTTCTATGATTAGCTGAAATGATTCAGCCGCCGCCTGTACGGGCGGTTTTCTTTTAACTGTACTATTTGCAATTTAACTAAAAAGCCCTGTTCATAAAGAACAAGGCTTAGAGACTTCAACTCTACATTCTTATTTGGACAGATCTGTCGTCCGGTTCCAGGCATCTCGCGATGCATGGCGCGCTTCATCCCATGACAAACGGGAATCCGCTTTTCCTTCTCGGTCCCAATGGGTTCTTAACTCGGGTTCAACGTCTTCAAAAGCCACATCTGGATCATAACCATAACGCTTTTCATATCCAACACGGTAAGCCCCGCGGTAATCTCGGTCATAATCCAGATCAGGATATTTGGCTTTTGCTTCATTATAATAAGGCTGGTTCAGATAATTTTCACGCCAATAGGCATCTTCTACAGTCGGGTCAATTGCCTCACCTACGGCATTACCTGCTAATCCACCAACGAAAGCACCCACGGCGCCACCGACCAATGTACCGACGGGACCACCCGCACTCCCAATGGTTGCACCTGCGACTGCCCCACCTGCTGCACCGACACCGGTTCCAACAGGATGCGACCCCGGTTCTCCGGTGATTGGATCTGCATTAAGCTCTTTTTTTACTTCGTCAGATGCGTTTTTAATACGTTCACGATCATATTGGTCATTATTTATCATGGTTATTCTCCTTAAAAAATAATTTATTTGAAACTTTATACTTTGATAGAAGTTTCAATCATTGAACTATTTACATTTTCAGATTAGATAACTTCTTTGTTAAAAACCGTTATAAGAATTTTTTTTAAGTTAATGGCACTGGTTTAAAGTAAAGCGGGAAATATATTGAAATAGATCGAGAAATTTATTCAAATAAAAACCCTCATAAAGAGGGTCTAAATATATTAACTTTTTACATTTAGGTCAGGCTATCTTTGTCTTTATTTAAATACTTTATGTATTCGGTCTGATATTTTTGTGCCAATTCCAGTTTCTGATCATCTGCTAAAATCTTACCCGCTTGCTGGAAGAAACTATGTTCTTCCTCTTGAAGATGATGATGAACCACTTCAGATAATTTCTTGGCAATTGCCAGCCAACCCGGATTACTAAACTCAGTTTCTGTCAGTTGTTCGAGTAACTCATCCATTTCATGGTGCTCTGCTAAAGCATGACGGGTAATATTCAGCCCCGCATCTGTCATCATTAACGGAATATACAGAAAACGATCCTCAGCGACCGCATGTGCAAATAGTTCGTTTTTTAATAAATCAAACAACTCTCTTCTTTCGGGACTATCACCCGAAGTTTTGACTAATTTCTCTGAAAGCTCTCTTTGCTTTTGATGGCTTTCTCGTAAAGCTTCAAATATGGTTAATACTTTTTCACGTTTTGGCATTGTTGGTCTCTTTGGGCTACAGTGAAAAATTTACACTAAAAATCAGACAGATATAAATTCTACAAGTTTACTTTATTTCTTATCTGCAACTGATTTTTATGTATGAAAGGAGTATTGAACGGATCCAATCCTCCTTCATGATCGTAACACTTAAGTTAGTGTTGATTGAAGCCATTTAGAAAATCTCCACGCTTAAAAGAGGAGATAATTTGCTCACTATTTTTATCTGTGCTCATCACATCAATCTGCCTGAGATCACTAGTCACGGTAAATTCGGGCGGAATATTGTCGACAATAGGAGGAATCCTTTTTTTACCACCGACGGTAATTTTTTCAATAAATCCTGCGAGCCAGAGCACATATTCATCCTGATATTTATAATTTGGAATTAGACTGACATCGATATTCAGGTAACCCTCTATAAGCTGGTTCTTAAAGCCAGAATTAAACTCAATAAAATTATAAATAAGCTTCATATCAGTACCCTTCAGCGCTTTACGAATTTGTTTGAGTAAATCATTGATATATTCGACTGGGGCTTGCGTAAACTTATTTTCGTCTTTAAGGTTTTTATAAACTTTTTCAGCAATACGCAAATATTGTGGCATTTCGAGCGTCCTCCACTTTTTTGTATGCATGTTTATTATCTAAAATTTAGTTTTTCTATTTGTAATCATTCTTACTTTTATTGTGTTATATACTATTTTTATGATAATAATTTCATATTTTGTAATACTTATAGTCGCTAAATTTCATTTTTAAATTGTGTTTTTTTGCTCACATTTAAACCGATAAAATACCCTTCATAAGAGAATAATTCTCATATCTAACAATTCGTTACTTGTGGTTCAGGCTGGTTCTTGGCATCGTTTGTCCATTGCTTTATTTTTAGGAATCTCCTGCCGATGGCTAGTCCAGCACAAGCGATAAGACATAAACTACTTAACACTTTCTTTTCAAGACATTCTGTTTGGTTTCTTTGTATTTTCATTGCTTTAAGTATTACCTGGTTCAAAACAATTTATACACCACACAGTATTTATTATTTTCTTTCAGACACCTTACTCAATAGTCTATGGTTAGTAACTAGTTTACTCAGCTTGCTAGGTCTTTATGATTTATTGCAAAAGAAACATGCCATTTTAAGAAACTATCCAATTCTTGGACATTTCCGCTTTATCTTTGAGGATGTCCGTCCGGAAATCCGTCAGTACTTCATTGAATCTGATCAGGATGCATTACCCTTTTCACGCATGCAACGTAGTCTGGTCTATCAACGTGCCAAGAATGAAAATGCAGATAAACCTTTTGGTTCAATTATTGATGTATATGATCCAAATTACCGTTTTATTGTTCATTCGATCGCACCTTGTCCGCCTTCCGACCCTGCGACATTCCGCGTACAGATTGGTAATACACAGTGTAGCCAGCCTTATAGTGCCTCGATTATGAATATCTCTGCGATGAGTTTCGGCAGTTTAAGTGCAAATGCCATTCGTGCACTCAATAAAGGTGCAGCTTTGGGTCATTTTTATCACGACACAGGCGAAGGCAGCTTAAGTCCTTATCATTTAGAAAATGGCGGCGACATTGTCTGGCAAATCGCCAGTGGCTACTTCGGTTGCCGTACCCCTGATGGCCTGTTTTCACCGGAAAAGTTTGCTGAACAGGCAAAAAACCCGAAAATTAAAATGATTGAGGTGAAACTGTCTCAAGGTGCAAAACCGGGTCATGGCGGTATTTTGCCAAAGCATAAGATTACTGAAGAAATTGCTGCGATTCGTGGTATTTCGCGTGACCATGATTGTATTTCACCGTCTAAGCATCCAAGCTTTAATACCCCGATTGAAATGATGCATTTTATCCAGCAGTTGCGTGAACTTTCTGGCGGTAAACCGGTGGGCTTCAAGTTATGTATTGGTCAGCCGTGGCAATTTATGAGCATTGTCAAAGCCATGCTGGAAACAAAAATTATTCCTGATTTTGTGGTGGTTGATGGCTCAGAAGGTGGTACCGGCGCTGCACCAATCGAGTTCAGTGACTATATTGGTACGCCTTTAAGAGAAGGTTTGCGTTTTGTACATAATACCCTAGTCGGTGCCGGTTTACGTGATCAGATCAAGATTGGTGCCAGTGGTAAAATGATCAGTGCCTTCGATATTGCCAGTACTTTTGCATTAGGTGCCGATTGGGTCAATTCAGCACGTGGCTTTATGTTTGCGGTAGGCTGTATTCAGGCGCAAAGCTGTCATACCAATCAATGCCCGGTCGGTGTTGCGACCCAAGATAAAGACCGTCAGAAAGCGATTGATGTCCCAACCAAGGCTGAACGGGTCTTTAACTTCCATAAGAACACCTTACATGCACTTTCTGAAATGATTGCAGCTGCTGGCTTAAATCACCCTTCGGAAATTAAGGCACATCATTTAGCCCAACGTATGAATGATCGTGAAATTAAAAACTATGCACAGATCCATTTCTTCTTAAAAGAAAATGAGTTGTTGCTGGGCGATTTAAAAGATGAAGACAATTTCTACTATCGCATGTGGAAACTTGCCGACCCAAATCATTTCTAATTTATGTAAAAAAGCCACTGTAAAGTGGCTTTTTTATGGCTTGTATAAAAAATCAATTACCGGCTAATCAAGCGATAAATGCCAAAGATTGCAAGCATCAGGATCAGCAGAAATTTCAGATAAGCAGTCCAGTTGTATTGTGAGCCCTTACCCTGCCAGATTTGTACTTCTACAGACTGGAACTGAAGATTCGAGGCTTCCATCAATTCGGCATGCACCGCATAATTGATTCCGTTATTTGCCTCACTTACTGAAAATGGATCTGAGCTAATCACCAATAATATGGATTCATTGGCATCATAACGATGCGAATCATTGCTCTGAAAAACTTCGGGATGATAGCCATTTGAGGTTTCACTTTGAACACCCCCTATCCACTTTAACTCGGTTTTTCCGGCTTGCAGCGTGGTCCCTTTCACCACAAGTACAAAACGATAAGGATTTTGGGCTGCATCAGCCTGAAAGCTAATCCCCACATTGGGTCGCTGAAAGGTATCTTTTGGAGGATCAATGACTGCCTTGTTCAAGGCCTGAATCTCACTCGGGGTGAGTAGGATCGAATTGACCAGATTTTCGCCATATTCTCCAGCTTTAGGCACATGCTTCACCTGACCACACGCAATTAACATCGTACTTACAGCAAACATGAATACAACTCGAATCCAGTTCATGCTAACCCCAAGCTGAGCGTTTTTATTCAATCGTTTCATTTAAAAAACACTCACCGCAATATGACGATCCAGCATCCAGCGAATCACCGGACCTTGCTGCTCCACAGGCAGAGATAAAATATATTCAAACGTTCGTATCACAACGTCACACTGTTTATTTTTGTCTGGCGCAGTTTCACCGGCATTGAGTAGATCGGCATCAGCCGCGTAATCCTGTCTTAATTTATCTGCGATTTGATTCCATGCTGGCGGGGCTTGCATACGCTCCACCACTGAACGTGAACCTTGATGGGTTAACATATAATTCAGTGCGGCAGCGGTCTGTTGCTGCGTAGCAATACTGAGTAAATTTCTTCGTTCATCTATCGTCGTCTTACCATACAAAGGAAATGCGATAGGGAAACAATTGCCTTTCCGTTTAGCATCATAAAGTTGCTGTAAATAAGCTTTTGTCCATAACCGTTGCCCTTCATCATCAGCCTGCTTTTCGACGATCTCCCGAAGCTTCCACCACAACGTGCTGCTGACTGTAGCCAGCATTTCTTCGGGCTGAACAGTTGCATTCGCCGTTTGCTGAATCGTTTCGTAATCTTTAATCGCATGTTGCTTCAGTGGCTGCAGTAAAACAATTTGATCCAAAAGGGTCTGACGTTGTTCAACTGGATTGTTCTGTGCAACCTGTCCTGATGTTAACTCGTGCTGTGAGCAACGATTTAACAATAAGAAAACGGCGAAAATTACCCCGATGACCATCAATGCTGCTCTCATTGCGCATTTCCTTGTTATTTTAGTATTTGAAAATGAATAACGTTAAGATGACCCGTCATTAACGCTTAAATGAACAGGTGGAACTGGTCTGAGTCACCAAAGTATTGGTAGCGGCATTGCAACTGAGATAAATTCCGCCATCTTCAGTACACACTCTTGCGGCATACCGCTGAGGATTATTTTCCAGTAATTGCGCTGGCCGATCTGTATAACGGGCGAATCTCTGCAATGCCTGAATCCGTTGTTTACATTGGCTGAACTCAAGTATGATTTTTTGAAATTCGGATCTCGACGTCACTGTTCTGGTCTTGTTGCTTGCCAGATCCTGCGTATAAGCATTTTTCTCATGCATGATGGCCTGCTGCCGTTGTTGCTCCAGCTGACGGCAATCGCCGGTAAAGCCATCAGCCGCCGAACCTGTACACGCTGTTTTCTGGCCTGACTGAATCGCACATGGCCGACTTTGATAGGCTGTACCCTGACTGGTTACACATTTATAGAGCTCTTCAGCACAAACCGGAAAGGTCGCACCGAGCAGAATCAAGACACAAAAACCCCTTAATGTACCTTTTTTCATGATTTCCCCGAATATCTAATTCATTGATATTTTTTATAATATTCGAGATTCTATCACTTAAATAATGGCTAAAAAAGCGAAATCAATAATAATAATGGTTAGGTTTGGCATGCAAAAATGCCGGAATCAGCCCTGTGAGCGCGGCACGAATATCTGCACGTTCATTGATCAGCTGATGTGAGCCTTCCTCCAACATCAACAAGGTCTGTAGTCTAAACTTACGGCGGATGTATTCAATGTTATAACGCCAGTCCACCGTTTGATCGAGCGCACCCTGTGCGAGCCATACCGGAATACGGCAAGCCGGACGCTGTTCCATTTCCAGCATCCATTTCGACATCGCCAGAATCCAGTCCATACCCATCATACGAGGCTGTAAAGGATCGGTTAAACGGATAAAACGCAGAAACTCGGGATTGTGATTATTACGACGGAAATGTCGTGGTACCTGACTCTTGATACGGCGAATGATGCCCAGCCCGACCGAGTTATGCCACCATGCCGTTTTTGCAGGCCTGATCAATGGAGAGAGCAATAATACCCGATCAACAATCGGATCTTCGCGACGTTCAGCAAATTCGAGTAAATGATGCATCCAGATGGCACCGCCCGTACTTTGCCCGATTCCCAGCCACGGTTTCGGTAATTGTCTGGCGCCACGCACTGCATCATAAACCGCATGCAAGACTTGCTGATAATGATCAAAGTTTTGAATACTGGCCGGTGAGCCATTACTCAGACCATGTCCAGGAAGATCATAGGTCAGCACGCTAAAACCCTGCTCAAGAATTTCCTTGATAATCGGCTGATAGATGCCGCTATGTTCCAGATAACCATGCAACAGGCAAACGGTACCCTGAATCTTTTGTTGCTTCGGCTGGAACACCTGTACATGCAAACGGTACAACGGCATTTCCACATACCCCTGCCAATGCTCGCAATCCAGTACATTTAAACCATAGAGTTTACGATAGGCCTGTAATGGTTTAGATGGTTCAACTATGGCCGATAAATCCAAGGGTTCCAGCACTTGCGGCGTGGTTTCACGATTTGGAACAGGTAAATCCAGTTGTTTTAGAATTGTCGGATTTAAAAAAGGAATATTGGACATTAGGGTATCTCTCGACAATCACTTGAACCAATCAACATATCACGAATTGTGGCCAGCATTTCGTAGTTCGCTCGGCGACTGTGATCATAGTTTTGTTCGCTCGGACGCCAGTCTGTTAAGGTCGTTGGCATAGGTGCAATCACAGGAACCGTTTCAATACCGCTTAAGGCAAATAAACGGCGGGTACGCGGCATATGATATTCATCGGTAATCAGAATTACCGTTGGCGCTCCGCCTTTCTTTTGAAGCAATAACGAGCTGAATCTGGTGTTTTCGCAGGTGTTCATACTCCTATTTTCAAGGAGTTTTGCCTCTATACCCCGCTCTTTTAACCACGCTTGCATATAAGGCGCTTCAACGCCGCTCAAGACAATGGGTAACGCATATTGCTTCTCGACCTGAAGCGTTTTCTCCAAACGTAAGCGGGTATAATTGTTAACCACGATATCCTTACCGTTCGCGCCGAGTGTTAAACCGCCACCCAGCACCACAATGGCATTTGGCTGGGAAATATTTTGTGATTCCGGTGCACCATCTTTATTCTTTTTCAGCTCAATCAGGTCTTTATTGGTCTCGTCTTTATCGTCTTCATTCACAGGCAATTCGATGGGATACGTTTCTAAAAAAGCAATATATTTACCCATCAAAGCCTGATTATCCGGTGTATTCCACTGTAGAAAATCTAATGGCGTTGTAATGGTGACCGCTGAACTGGCCTGATCCTGATCAACTCGCTCACCCATCAATGGAATATTCGCTTGCTTCTTTTCTTCAGCACTTTCTTTTTCCTGCTCTTCAACAATCAATGCTTGCAGTAATTTATAACGTGCCTGAATCAATCTTAAATCTTCAGAATGCTCTGACTGAAAGGATCTTTCCATCAACTTAAGGTAAGCCTGACGAGCAATCCACAGATTCGAACCCGGTTCCAAAGTTTCATGCTCACTCAAAGCTGCTGGCTTCTGGCTTTGTGCTGCAACCTCATTCACATCTACAGGCACAAAGCGGTTAAGCCCTTTGACAACCAGTTGGGAATAAAAAGGGGAATATAAAAAAAGTACAAAACAGCCCAATAGCACGAATAATATGGTAATTACGCGTACTAAACTGACCATCCAATGCACTTTAGCCATAAATCTCCTCATCCACGATGGGCTTGAATTAAACCATGTTCACTATATAACACAGGTTCAGGTTCAAGCTGAATACTAAACTTTTGTTTTACATCACTTTGTACGGCCTGATAGGTATTTTTTACATCAGTCAGTGCTGCATCGGCATAATTGACCAGAACCAAGGCCTGTTTATGAAACATGCCAACTGGCCCTAATTGTTTACCTTTCCAGCCTGTTTGGTCAATCAACCAGCCTGCTGCCACTTTAACATTGCTATTCGGCTGCGGATAATGCGGTATGTTTGGAAATTGTTGAGTAATTTTGTCAAATTCAGTTTGAGACAAGATCGGGTTTTTGAAAAAGCTCCCCACATTAGGAAATTCTTTAGGGTCGGGTAACTTGCTTTGACGAATCAGGATGACCTGATTTTGCAAATTTTCTGCACTGAGCTGATCACCTACTGCTTGTTTTAAATCCCCATAATTCAATCTGAGATCTGCTTTTTTCAGTAATTTAAAAGTCACACTCACAATGATGTAACGGTTAGGATCATCCTTGAAAATGCTATGACGATAGGCAAACTGGCATGCCTGAGCCGGAATCGAATCAAACTGCTTCAGTTGACGATCATATACCTGAACAGAGTCAATAAACTCTCCTGCTTCAACGCCATAGGCACCAATATTCTGGACTGGCGAGGCCCCAACCAACCCCGGTATCAAAGCCAGATTTTGTAAACCGAACCATTGCTGGCGGGTACTATATAAAACAAAGTCGTGCCAGACCTGACCTGCACCCACTTTAACGCTAACCGTGTCGGCATCCTGAGCAACAACTTCAATACCCTGAATATTTAAATGAACCACCAAGGCCTGTATATGCTGTGGCAATAACACATTGCTTCCGCCAGACAATACCAGCACATTGAGTTGATGTTGTTCTGCAAAATCTAGCGCTGCAATCACCTCATTTGCCTGATTGATCTGTACATAATGTGAAGCAATAGCATTAAGATTTAATGTATTTAAACTTTTAAGCGAAACCTGCTCTTGTACTTGCATGTTAAATTAAATCCTATGACCCTGCTTTTATCTGCTTTTTAAAAATATCAACCCATGCTTGACTGCTTGATTCGCACTGATCCAGTACCCGGTCAAAACCCTCTGCTCCACCATAATAAGGATCAGGAACTGCTTGCTGGTTAAATTGAGGATCATGTTCACTCATCAAGGCAATTTTTGCCCGAATCTGTGCTGCACCAAATTGTTGAATTGCTTTTCGCATGAGAACCTGAATATCATCAAAATTCTCATGGTCCATTGCCAGAATCAGATCAAACTCCATGAAATCATTCAGGTTGATTTGTCTTGCACGTAATGCGGACAAATCATAACCACGTTGCATTGCATGTTGTTGACTGCGTGCATCAGGCGCCTTGTTGGGATGATAATTACTGGTTCCTGCCGAATCGACAAACACATCCAAACCATGTGTATCACAGTAATGTCTGAGAATTGCCTCTGCAGTTGGAGATCGGCAAATATTGCCCAAACAAACACATAACACCTTATATTGTGCTTTCATTACCAAACAATTCCAACGATTCGTATTTTAGGAGACCCAAAGATTGTATGCAAAATTTCTGCACCAATAGAGGTAAAACAAGTAAATGTCATTATGCATGAATTGACCATAGTGACATCACGTATTTTGTCAAAACTTGCTTTGATTTGAAAGGAAATAGTGTTGATCTCTATTGAATATTCTGTATGAATATGTACTTTTTTGGAATTAAGGATGGGATGGAATACCTATCAACGGATAATTGCTCATCATCGAAACCTTGAAATCTAGCATGCTTAGAAACCGTTATTTTTTACACTCATACAAGCCCTCCCAAGCAACAGTCCATTCGCTACTCGCTTTAGTTTTTGAAGAGGAATTAAAAGCTTTAGATTTTCCAAGAGTGCTAAAGATGTGTTTGGTACATGACCTAGGTGAAACTCTGAGTGGTAATGTTCCAGCAATTGAAAAACAAAATCATCCAAACAAAGATGTGCAAAAATGCCAGTTGTTTAGATTGGCATTTTTTTAATCTATATCTTTTCTCACAATCTAGGACATAAAAATCAAACCATTTACTCAGCTCCCTTAAACTTTGGTATAACATTTTAGACTGGCTGGTCAGTAGACAGAACTGTCTATATTTCTTTGCTAATATGGTGCGGTAAATTGATACCGTGAGTAAATCTTATTATGCCAACGCGATATATTGTTGTAGGGTGTCCCACAACTGGTGGTGGTGAAGTCATCACAGGCAATAATAATTTTTTAGTTAACGGAAAAGCGATCGCGTGTATTGGAGATGAAGCAACCTGTCCTAAGCATAGTGGTGTTTCTATTATCATCACCGGTGATGTCACGACCCAGCTTGGTGGTCGATCGGTTGCCCGTATTCATGATTCACTTTCCTGTGGCTGTAAGTTATTACAGCTAGAACAGGCTTAACCTGCATTTGAAGTCTTCTACTTCCCCCTCATCGTACTGCTCATGGAATATCAAGTAACTAATCGATACTCATGAGAAATAACACCGCATTCATTAGATGAATTTAAAGAAATTCTGGATGCAGAATGTTTGGATTAAAAGTTACAAGGAGCCCTTAAACAGCTCGCGTTGTTGAAACAAAAATAATAAATTCATTTAATTTTATAAAGTTAAAGTAAAAAATAGATAGACCATACAATATTCGGGCTGCTATAAAGAGCTCAAAATTACACTGTTCAAGAACATCTTATGTTAATTTATTTGAGCAATGAGTTATCGTTACATTATAAAAAATGTTGTATTAATGATGAAAAATAAGGATGTATGTATGAACCAGTTTCAATTTCAAACCGTTCCCAATATCATTGCGGGCCTAGGTTCGATACAAGAACTTAAAAACATTTTAACCCAACACAACTATCATAAAGCCCTGATCGTGACCGATGCCGGCATGATTCAGCATCAGTTGCATCAACCTATTCTTGAGATTTTAAAAGAAATTGATCTGGCACATCTCATCTATTCAGATATTCAGGCCGATCCACCCGAACATATCGTTTTAGAAGCAGTAGATTTTGCCAAACAGGAAAAGATTGATGTCATTCTAGGCTTTGGCGGCGGTAGTTCCATGGATGTTGCCAAGATCATCGCCTTACTTGCACACCCAGAGCAACAACAGCAACTGAGTGAAATCTATGGTGTGAACCAAGCAAAAGCGCCGCGCTTACCTCTTATCTTGATTCCAACCACCGCAGGTACAGGTTCAGAAGTGACTCCAATCTCGATTGTCACCACAGGAGCCACCACTAAAATGGGCGTGGTTTCTCCGATTCTGTATGCCGATGTTGCCATTTTAGATGCTACTTTTACACAAGGGCTCCCTGCCCATATCACGGCGGCAACAGGTATCGATGCCATGGTTCATGCGATTGAAGCGTATACCTCGAATATTAAGAAAAACTTTTATGCAGATATGCTGGCGAAAAATGCACTCAAATTACTGAATCAGAATCTGGCTAAAGTCCTCAAGAATGGTGCTGATCTGGAGGCACGCCAGAATATGCTGGTAGGTTCAATGCTGGCAGGTCAGGCTTTTGCCAATGCACCCGTGGGTGCAGTACATGCACTCGCCTATCCCTTGGGTGGACATTTCCATCTTTCACATGGGCATACCAATGCCTTAGTACTGGTAGAAGTATTAAAATTCAACGCCCCCAAAGCCAAGCAACATTATGCCGAGCTCATGCAACTGTTAGATCCACGAAGTACAGGTTGTACCGATGGCTTATGTGATTTGTTTATTGATCATATGCAAAATCATCTGGATCAAAGTGGCCTCACCCTGAAATTAAAGCATCTGGATGTCCCTGAGACTAAACTTGCCCAATTGGCGAAAGATGCCATGCTACAAACCCGCCTCTTGCAAAATAATCCAAGAGAAATGACCGAACAAGATGCTTTACAGATTTATCAGGCGATTTATGCATGAGTAAACCCATTTTAAAAACACGAGAACAATTTAAATTCTTTTTCCCGATCCAGACCCGTTGGGCTGATAATGATATCTATGGTCACGTCAATAATGTCACTTACTATAGTTATTTCGATACCGCTGCCAATTCATTGCTGATACAAAAAACCGGATTTGATATTCACAACAGTGAAATTATTGGTCTGGTGGTAGATTCAGCCTGTAGCTTTCTACAGGAGCTGTCATTTCCGGAAATGATTGAAGTCGGTGTAGCGATCGGAAAAATTGGCAATTCATCTCTTAGATATGAATTGGCGATTTTTAAACAGGGTCAGCCGCAAGCAGCGGCACAAGGTCATTTTGTGCATGTATTTGTTGATCGTAAATATCGGAAAAGTACCGCCATTCCGGAGAAAATGCGGGAAGTTCTTGAGCAATATTTGCTGCCTGATGAATAAAGTTAATATAAAAAAGGCAAAGCGATTAGACTTTGCCTTTTTATTAAAACTTAAGGCTTCAATTGAATATTGTGCAATTCCGCATCAAAGCTTTCTACCAGACTTTTAATCGTCGGTTCTTGATGTAACAACTCGACAGCACGATTAAAGGCTTTTTGCTTACGTTGATGCTGCATCAATAACGGTGTATTAGAATCAACCGCGCCATATTGGACATTAAAATGCGTTTGAGGCCATTGCGCTTTTAAAGCATCTTCCAGACCATGCTGTAATTGTGACAGCATGCCTTCATACTCCTGAGGAATCACAAGAACACAGGTCCCGTTAATTTGCCCTTGCATCACCCCATGCTGTGCCAGCTCCTGCACGGCGGGTGAAAGCTGGCTGGTTCTAAACCAGTATTCCCATTTTTCCAGATTCCACTCGCCCTCCAAAGTCTGCTCACGCAACTTGAGAATATCTTGTGGCATTAAATCGTCTGATATTGCTGAAGCAGCAGTCACTACGCTTGTGGTTGTTGCAACCACAGTGTCTACAACCTGTTGCTTGATAACAGCAACTGAAGGCTCTGCTTCCACTACAGGTTGCGGCTGATCTACGGGAGCAGAAACTTCAATATTGTCTTCAACCGGAAAAATTAAAACTTCTTCCGAATCTGTAATACTTGATTGAACGATTTCTGTCTGTACTGAAGTTTCCAGACCGATCAACTGACCCGCTTCCGCATCAAATACCATCAAGTTGCTATCTGGTTTCAGATTACTATCTGGTTTTTGCACAACAGGTTCAGGTTCAGGTTCAGGTTCAGGTTCAGGTTCAGGTTCAGGTTCAACACTAGCTGCTTGTTGCGGAACTGCAAATTGATTTTCTGTATTTACATGTTGTATATGTTGCTGAACTTCTGTTGCTGCAATCTGGGTAACAGGCGTTGCACTTACAGTGACTTCATTCAAGCTCATCGGTCTAAATGCCAATAAGCGTAACACTGTCATTTCAAAGCCTTGCTCTTGCGTCACCGCCAGCTGTAGCTCGGTACGCCCTTTGCATGCAATTTGATAATAAAGCTGTAAGTCCTGAGCAGAAATGGACTTGGAAAGCTGCAAAATTTTCTGATTGATTTCTTCACTATATTTCAGCGCAAGATCTGGTAAATATTGCAACAAAGCCAGTTCATGTAAGGTTGAAACCAGTTGATCCAGCACCAGAGACACATCAAGGGCTTGCTGTCTAAATTGTAGAAGTAGCTGACTGACACGCGCTTGCTGGTTGTGATGAATGGCCAGAATCAGATCGTAAATAATGGTCCGGTCAATCAGGCCCAACATGTCTTTGACATCTTGGTGATGTACGGCGCCTTGTCCATAGGCAATTGCCTGATCTGTTAATGACAATGCATCACGTAAAGAACCTTGGGCAGACTCAGCAATTTGCCAAATCGCATCCTGATCCGCTTCAATCTGTTCTTTATTCAGAATCGCGGTTAAATGCTCGGTGATTTCATCGACGGCTAAAGGACGCAAGGTAAATTGCAGGCAACGTGAAATCACGGTGATCGGTAATTTTTGTGGATCTGTCGTTGCAAACAGGAATTTGACATGCTCAGGTGGTTCTTCCAAGGTCTTTAACAAGGCATTGAACGAATGCGTCGAAAGCATGTGCACTTCATCGATCAGGTAAACCTTGAAACGACCTTGCGTTGGGGCATAAGGAACATTGTCGAGTAACTCTCGGGTATCTTCCACTTTGGTCCGTGAGGCCGCATCGATTTCGATTAGATCAATGAATCGGCCTTCATTTACAGCCTTACATGTGGTGCATACTTCACACGGCGTTGAGGTTACCCCTGTTTCACAGTTTAAGCATTTGGCTAAAATACGGGCAATTGTGGTTTTACCCACGCCACGCGTTCCTGTAAACAAGTAAGCATGATGCAAACGACCGCGTTCCAATGCGCTGGTTAACGCACGAGAAACATGGTTTTGCCCCACTAACTCATTGAAATTACGTGGACGGTATTTTCTTGCCAGTACTTGATACATGTATGCTCCTTTTCGCCTGTTAAGCATACTGTTTTTTTGAAAGACTGTGAATGAATACGCATTCAATTGATCAAGATTAAGTACATTCTTGGACTTTTATTACCGTTTTGCAGTGTTTTTAGAAGCTTGACACAAGACTTGCACCAACATTCAACTCAAGGGACAATACACACCAATTTAAATGTTGTTGGTTTCATTTCCCATGTCTCAATCTTTAGCGGTACTCGGCGGCATTACCGCAGAACAATTTCTTAATGAATATTGGCAAAAAAAACCTTTACTGGTTCGTAATGCCATGCCTGAAATTATTGGCCTATTAGAACCAGCAGACGTACAAGAGCTGGCTCTGGAAGAACATGTCACTGCCCGTCTGATTCGTCAAAAAAACAAGAATCCAAATGAATGGCATGTCAAGTCTTCACCACTCACCAAAGGTGACTTCCAGAAATTGCCTAATCTATGGACTTTACTGGTTCAAGCCGTTGACCATTACTCCTTCGATATCGCAGAGTTATGGAAAAAATTTCCGTTTATCCCGCAATGGCGTCGTGATGACATCATGGTGTCTTATGCGCCCAAAGGCGGTTCAGTTGGAAAACACTTCGATTTTTATGATGTGTTTCTGATCCAGGGTCACGGTCACCGTCGCTGGCAACTTGGACAAATGTGTGACGAATCTACCCAGTTCATTGCTGACCAGCCATTAAAACTTTTAGCTGAAATGGATGTGCATTTTGATGAGGTACTCGCACCAGGCGACTTACTTTATGTACCACCAGGCTTGTCACATTACGGCGTTGCTGAAGATGATTGCTTAACCTTCTCCTTTGGCTTCCGTATGCCAAATCTTTCTGAAATGATTGATCAGGTCAGTGATAAATTTGCAGAAAACACTCTGCTCAAGAATCCATTGGCAGATATCGCCCGTCAACAGACAGCACATCTAGGTGAAATTAATAGCACTGAGTTTGCTTATTTAAAAACCCAACTCCTAGACTACCTCACTCAAGCACCCGAGTTTGATGCAGCCATCATGGCCTACATGAGTGAAGCAAGCTATCCAAACAATATTCCGGAACCTGAAGAAGTAGATGCAAATGATGTGGCGGAAGTGATTGGTGCAGATTACCAGATTATTTTAGAGCCTGCCTCAAGATTACTTTACCGAAAACAGGGTGATTCTTTTGAGTTCTGGGCCAATGGCGATACAGTTTGTATCTCTGCAGCATGCATGCCTTATTTAAAACAGATTGCAGATGGGGAAAGCCTATTACTGGATGAACGTTTTAATCAAGCGGAAATTCTGGAAGACCTCGCATTGTTACTTAACAATGCCATTGTAATGCTATTACCGCCCAATTAACTCATACCGCCCCTAACATTCTGGCACGATAAAGAAGGCTTTTTCTATATCGTGCCCTGCCAATTAGGGCCAAGAAAAACAATTCCCTACTTTTCATATTGATTACATTTTATTGCTTGAATAAAATCATTTTTTTAATAGACTAAATTTAATTCATTACAAAAACATTGAATAGAAATCACGCTTATATAACTGCAAGGAGTAACACTTGTGTTTAAAAAAATATTAGGTTTTTCTTTTCTCGCCACTTCCCTGATCCTGCAAACCAGCCATGCCTGTACCCGTGCAGTTTATCTCGGAAATAATGATCATATTATTACTGCCCGATCGATGGACTGGAAAGTGGATGTCGGCACCAATCTCTGGATTTTACCCAGCGGCGTAGTTCGAGACAGCAATGCAGGCCCAAAATCTTTAAAATGGAAAGCAAAGTATGGCAGTGTAATTGCCACAGGCTATGATATTTCAACAACAGACGGCATGAATGAAGCCGGATTGGTCGCCAATGTTTTATGGCTGGTTGAATCTCAATATCCAGACACCAAGAAATCGAATAAACCGCAACTGAGTATTTCTGCCTGGGCGCAATATGTCCTGGATAATTATGCGACCGTCGCCGAAGCTGTTAATGCGCTAGAAAAAGAACCATTTGACCTGATTACTGACAGTGTCCCGGGTGAACAACGCCTCACGACCTTACATTTATCCATTTCAGATAAAACTGGAGACAGTGCAATCATTGAGTACATTGGCGGCAAGCAAGTGATTCATCATAATAAAAAATATCAGGTCATGACCAATTCCCCCGTCTTTGATCAACAACTTGCATTGAATACATACTGGCAGCAAATTGGTGGAACCGTGATGCTACCGGGTACCAACCGTGCGGCTGACCGTTTTGCCCGTGCCTCTTTTTATATCAATGCCATTCCCAAAAATGACAATCCCAAAGATGCACTGGCCTCGGTATTTAGCGTTATCCGCAATGCCTCCGTACCTTATGGATTAAATACAGCAGAAGAGCCGAATATTTCTTCAACCCGCTGGAGAACGGTTGCGGACCATAAGCAGCAGCTTTACTTCTTTGAATCGGCAGTTTCACCCAATGTGTTCTGGGTGGATTTAAAGAAAATCAACTTCAAAGATGGTTTAACGCGTAAACTTGATCTTGGCAAAGATCAGCAAAATACCTTTGCTGGCGATGCAACCAATCAATTTAAAGTATCAAAACCATTTGAATTTCTTGGTCCACAACTACATCATTGACACTGAAAAATATTGAGTCATCCTAGAGAGTCGAAAAGATGAAAAAAACCTTAAGTTTACTGAGCCTTTGTATTGTGATGAGTGGGTGCTCGACTTTGCCCGACTCATCTACAAACGCAACAGGCAATTTAGCCACAGCAGGCTCTTTAAACTGTAAAGCAAACGAACTTTGCCCCAATGTCTTTGTGGAATGGGATCAGCAACAGAAACAGCAATTAAGAGTTGAAACGGTGCTCAATAGCAGTTATGACTACTATGACATTAAAGCGATTACCTTCCTGATCGATGGCAAAGCATTCTCCTATCCGGCTGCTGGCCCAACCCAGCAAAAAAATATTAACCGTCTGATTCCAAGACGCTCCTCAAATAGCTTTATTGTGCCGAGCTTGTTCCTATATGAGCTAAGCAAAGCCCAGAATGTTGAGCTCTCAATAGAAACAGACAAGGGTAATATTAAGCGATCAGTCTATACACCTAACCAACCATCCATGCTCTATCAGAATTTTGTCAAGCTGATCGCCAGCATGCCAGCACAATCTAAAAAATCGTAAAAAAGAAAATTATGCGATTAAAGTCAGTTATTTATTTTAACTAAAAATAACTGACTTTTTAAATATTACAGTTTTATTAAAAACTCAATTTTTGAATGTTTTTTCAAAAATCCTTTTCTGGAAAATAAATAATTCATAGCAAACAGGAATTAAAGCCCTATCATTATTTTCCAAATGTTCAAGATTATTTGAATAAAAATACATATCCTGCAAAAACAATTAGATGAATTATCATCCATTGATTCTCAACAATGAATTCATTCAACAATTCGATTTAATAAACCGTTTTCTGATTATTTCCTCGTTATTCATATCTTTAATTTTTATACTACCCTTGAAATCAAAGCTCAAAGCATCAATTAAATAAATAATATTATTTTCCCCTATGATATTTTTTAAATACCATGTAGAATCCCAGCGAAAATTGCATGATGAAATGCAACCTGGTGCTCTTGGTGATGGGCTAACTTGAGGCGTTATATGTCAAAAAAAGAAGATATTATTAACACTGCATTAAGACTTTTTAATTCGCACAGTTATAACTCGATCGGTGTTGACCGTATTATCAGTGAATCTGGCGTTGCAAAGATGACCTTTTATAAATACTTCCCTTCAAAGGAAAAGCTTATCGAAGAATGCCTGATACAACGTAATATTAACCTTCAGACTTCTCTTAATGCAACGTTAGCAGAATGTGACCAGACAGATCACCTAAGCCAGCTTAAAGCAATTTTTCAATGGTATGCAGCATGGTTTAATAGTGCAGACTTCAATGGATGTATGTTCCAGAAAGCTTTAGAAGAAGTGATCAAGATCTATCCATCGACTTTGCAACCTGCAACGCAATATAAGATATGGTTAACTGCACTGGTTCAAAATTTGCTGATCCATCTGGAAATTCATAATCCGACTCATCTGGCCACTTTGATTGTGAGTATCCTGGATGGTATGACGATTCAGGCTCATGTCAACAAGCATTCAGTAGAAATGGATGAATACTGGAAACGCGTTGAACATTTGATCAACTTCGAAAAAGAGTTTGCGTAAATCATGTTATCCCTTTATGACTAGAGGGATAATAATGCGATAAAGTGAAGTAAAACTTGAATAAAGAATTGAAAAAAA
This sequence comes from Acinetobacter calcoaceticus, assembly GCF_051947995.1. Classification (GTDB taxonomy): domain Bacteria; phylum Pseudomonadota; class Gammaproteobacteria; order Pseudomonadales; family Moraxellaceae; genus Acinetobacter. Next base: position 553,121 of record NZ_JBLVVH010000003.1, read on the forward strand.
TAAAGCGTGATTTATAATTATTATTGTGGCTCACGCTTGCGTCTGAGTGTAAAAAGAATAATAAATATTATTACCCTCTGGCGGTTGTACTTTCGCACTCCCGATCCTTCTTATGCAGACAGATCGTTCTGTCTTGTTTTTCATTATATATACTTTTCAGCAAAGCACAATCTTTTTTTCTAGTTTTTTATATTTATTAAATATATTAAGTACTTAATTTTATTCTTCAGTTTAACTAAAGAATAGAGTAGCCTAAAAAGATGCCTTCCATATTCAAAATGAGATAGAAAGCACATTAAAAACCCAATAAAAGTAACTACAGCACAATTTCAATTAAAATCAACAAACAGGCAACATTTTATCTTTATTTATCAATTTTTCTTATATGTATTTTCATTAAAAACCATTGCAATTATGCAGTTTTACTACAATTTTCCCTTGCGCTGACTTTATACTAGCCACGGCTGTAATGTAACGAGTATAAGTATGCAAAAGGATTTTGAGATCGACGCAATGAGAGAGTCTGCAGGTACAATTGTCAATGTACTAAAATCTCTGGCTAATACCGATCGGTTAATTATTTTGTGCCATTTAGCAAAGCAAGAGCTGAATGTTTCACAGATTGAAGAAATTACACAAATCTTCCAACCTACCCTTTCTCAACAGCTGATGATGCTACGGAAAAGCAATGCGGTATCTACCCGTCGTGACGGTAAACAGATTTTCTATTCGATCCTCGACCCCAAACTAAAAGCTATTTTAAATACTTTATATGAGCACTATTGTCCTCAATCGTAAGTATTGAAGAAATTACAATCATCATCACACTCTTTAGCATTTTTTCTGCATAATATATATGAATTTATGATTTAGACTATGATGCATGAAATTGTTCTCTCCAAATGTTTCCAGACTATTTCCTGCACGTAAGTGGCTAAGTGAATATCATTTTTCAAGCTTTAAGTCAGACTTAATCGCTGCACTTATCGTACTGGCAATGCTCGTGCCCCAAGGTATGGCTTATGCCATGCTGGCCGGGCTGCCACCAGTAATGGGGGTATACGCCAGTATATTGCCCATGATTATCTATGCCTTTACGGGCAGTAGCACAACCCTGTCCATAGGGCCGGTCGCTATTATCTCTATGATGGTCTTTGCTGCATTAAATCCATTATTTCCGGTCGGCTCCGCGCCTTATATTGAAGCTGCATGCCTACTGGCACTTTTGGTAGGTATCATTTCGATGGTTCTGGGCATACTGCGTTTCGGGTTTTTAATCCAGCTGATTAGCCATCCTGTGATTCAGAGTTTTATTATTGCTTCGGCACTGTTAATCGCTTTGGGACAATTCAAGTTTCTACTCGACATTCCCTTAAAAGCCACCAACATTCCAGAATTTATCGTCAGCTTATCTCAAAATTTTCATCTGATTACCCTATCAGGGGTAGGCTTTGGCCTGATCTCGGTTTTATTACTTGTTCTACTTCCAAAATTTATAGGTTCTGAATTTTTAAATAAAGTTCTTCCTCTGCTGCTGGTCATCTTTTCTATAGTCCTGCTCAGCTTCTGGAATGAAAATAATCTGGGTATTCAAACGGTCGGTGTCATTCCGACAGGCCTCCCAAGTTTACATTTCCCCACATGGAACCTGAGTTTAGTCCAGCAGCTTTTACCCAGTGCATTTATGATCGCCATGATCAGCTTTGTTGAATCACTCGCGATTGCTCAGGCAACCGCTTTGCAGAAACGTGACGATTTAAATAGCAATCAGGAGCTGATAGCTTTAGGTCTGGCAAATATTGCAGCAGGGATCAATTCAGGTTTTGCGGTATCGGGCAGTTTATCTCGTACCGTGGTCAATGCGGATGCTGGCGCGAAGACTCCAATTTCAGGTGTACTTTCTTCATTGTTTATGATTGCGGTCAGCTTATATTTTACGGGGTTTTTCCAAAATCTCCCCTTGGCGGTACTGGCAGCAACAATTTTTGTCTCCATCTGGAAACTGGTGACCATTACTCCTTTTATTGAAACCTGGAAGTATTCAAAAGCAGATGGCCTTGCCATGTGGGCAACTTTTTTTGGTGTAACCTGTATAGATATCTCGACAGGATTGCTTATTGGTATTATTTTAACCTTTGTTTTACTGCTGTGGAAAATTAGCCGTCCGCATATTGCCGTGATTGGTCTGATTGAAGGGACACAGCATTTTAGAAATGTATCACGCTATGATGTCATTACGACCCCAACTGTAGTTGCATTTCGTGTGGATGAAAATCTGACTTTTTTAAACGCGCATGTGTTAAAAGGTCATGTGATTACTGAAGTCAGCCAAAATAATCAGCTACAGCATGTCGTGATTAACTGCTCAAGTATTAGTAATATTGACCTGAGTGCTTTAGAAATGCTGGAGGAGCTTAACCGTGAATTGGCACAGTTAAACATTCAATTGCATTTGTCAGAAGTAAAGAGTTTTGTGATGGACAGATTGATTAAATCAGAACTGACGAAGCAACTGACGGGTCAGATCTTTTTATCACATTATCAAGCAATACAAACACTTTCGCCTGATATGCTTGCAGAATGAGCAGTTTTACCAGATTGTTTTTTAGACAAAAGGATGTGTCATGTTTTCTTAATTTTTTTTTAAAAACATTGTCTTAATTTTTACGATATTTTTAAAGTTATTGAATTGCAAAAAAAATTTTATTATTCACGGTTCTTAGGTATAGAATACCGCGCTTGTTTAACCTTAAACCGTGCATAGGTTTATAAGGCCTTTATATGTTTAATGTATTATCTCGCTTGAGTTTAGTTAGCAAAATTATTATCGCTATTTTTCTAGGGATTGGAGTAGCTCTGCTCTTTCCTAACTTTACACCCTACTTAAGTTTATTGGGTGAATTATTCATTAAAGCATTAAAGTCTGTTGCGCCAATTCTGGTTTTTGTTTTAGTTCTTTCATCGATTGCAAATTTCCAGATTGGTCAAAGCTCAAATATCAGACCCGTTCTGGTGTTGTATATCGTGGGCATGCTTCTGGCTGCATTTAGTGCAGTAGCTGCCAGTATCATGTTTCCAAGCCAGCTGTTTTTACACTTACCTGCTGAAAGCGGACTTCAGGCACCGGGTAGTCTTGCAGAAATCCTGAAAAACTTACTGTTAAGTTTTATTGCAAACCCTGTACAAGCGATTGGCGAAGCTAACTTTATCGGTATTTTGGCATGGGCAATCGGTTTAGGTCTGGCATTACGTCATAGCTCAGATACAACCAAACAGGTTTTAACAGATGTTGCCGATGCGGTGAACAAAATCATTCATACCGTCATTGGCTTTGCACCAATCGGTATTTTCGGCCTAGTTGCCGTCACCTTTGCCGATGCAGGCTTAGCGACATTAAAAAGCTATGCCCATCTCTTGTTCGTCTTAATTGGCACCATGGCTTTTGTTGCACTTGTAATCAACCCGATTCTGGTCGCGATTACCATGAAAGCAAACCCATATCCATTAGTATTTACCTGCTTGAAAGAAAGTGGCATTACCGCATTCTTTACGCGTAGCTCGGCAGCCAATATTCCGGTGAATCTGGATCTGGCTCACCGTTTGGGTGTACATGAAGCCACTGCAAGTGTATCTATTCCACTCGGTGCGACTATTAACATGGCTGGCGCAGCAGTCACGATTACCGTATTGACGCTTGCAGCTGTACATACGCTAGGTATTCCAGTTGATTTAAGTACCATGATCATTTTATCGGTAGTTGCCGCTATTTCAGCCTGTGGTGCATCAGGCGTTGCGGGTGGCTCTTTGCTCTTGATCCCTGTTGCTTGTAGCCTGTTTGGTATATCATCTGAAGTTGCAATGCAAATCGTTGCGATTGGTATGATTATCAGCGTATTGCAAGACTCAACAGAAACAGCACTAAACTCATCAACTGATGTCCTTTTTACTGCTGCCGTTGATTTCAGAGACCGTCCAAATTCATAGGTTGATATGCCACTTCAACGTTTACCCAACTGGATTCAACTTGGTGCCTTCTTACTTGCACTGAATGCAGGGATGGTAAACGTTTTAGGCTTATTTACCGTCTTACACCAATCTGTTTCACACATGACAGGCAATGTCAGCATTCTGGCCATGAGTTTGCTGGAATGGCAGCCTGAACACTTTATCTATCTCAGCTTCGTCATTCTTTGCTTTATCACAGGTTCATTCTATAGCGGTCTGATCTTGGGTAATGGCAATGTCGCTTTCGGTCGTCGTTATGGACTCCCTCTCAGTCTGGTCGCCATTTTCCTGTTGCTGACCTGGTTGTTATTGCCTTATTTCCCCCGTTATGGCTTGCTGTGGGCTTGTGTAGCAATGGGTGTTCAGAATGCCATGGTAAGCCATTACAAAGGTGCGATTATCCGAACAACGCATCTTTCAGGTGTTCTGACCGATATCGGCTTGTCTTTGGGATATAAAGCCCGCGGCTTAAATGTGGAAAAACGTCGGATTTTTCTACATCTACTCATTTTTATCGGTTTTTTATTAGGTGGACTCATTGCGAGTGCGCTTTATCCTTATTTAAAATTAAATAGTTTTCTCATTCCGGCCGGCTTAAGTCTGGGGATGAGTATGACATACTGGATTTTCTATTTTCGTTCTTCATCAAGCTCACATTTGGATTGAATTATGGTTAAAAATGCATTGCAGGCCCAATTATTAAAAGCAGGTTTGGTGGATAATAAAAAAGCGAAAAAACTGACTAAACAGGCTCAACACGGGCAAAGGACCGGACAAAATGATGATGCGACTTTGAAGGCTGAAATTGATCGCGCCAAACAAGAAAAATTAGCCAAAGATCAGGCGTTGAATCTGGAAAAGCAGAAGATCCTGGAAGAGAAAGCATTAAAAGCATCCATCATCCAGATGATTAAACAGCATAAAGTGAAAGACATTAGCGGCGACGTCACCTATCAATTCATTGATGAAGGGAAAATCAAGAAAGTCTATCTTTCACAGCAGGTTTATAACGCACTTGTTACAGGGTCGTTGGTGATTGCCAAAGATCAGGACAGTTATGCTTACCTGCCTAAAGCGCTGGCGGACAAGATTGATCAAAAGATGTCAGGTTTTATCTTGGTGAACAACAATACCGAGAACAATGACCAGGCTACGGATGAGGAAGATCCATACGCAGCTTATGTCATTCCTGATGACTTAATGTGGTAAAACACCACGGCGTTATGTAAAAACGCCTTACAAAACGTATATAAACTGTGATCAGATTTTTATAAATATCAAATACACCTTACAATCCTGTCTTAAAAGAATTGTAAGGTGTATTCGTTTGGATTATTTAGGTTTTATCCGTGATATTCGGGTTGAGTTAAGTCATTATCCCTGGCTTGAGATGGTATTGGCCTTAATTGTTTTAATTTTATTTGCAGCGCTTGCAAACTTTATTGCCAAAAGAATTATTGTTCGTGGGATTCGCCATTTAATTACAAAATTTAAGTCTCCGAACCAGTCTATATTTGCCCAACATAGTGTTAGCCGCCGTTTTGCAAATATTGTTCCAGCTATCGTCATCATGAATGGGATTAGCACCGTTCCTCACTTACCCGAGAAAGTCGTCAGCTTGGTTCAAATGGGTGCACAGGCATTCATCTTCCTCACACTTGCACTGACCGTGAGTGAAGCTTTAAATATTTTCAACCTGATTTATCAGCGCAATCCAAAATCCAGAAACAAGCCCATTAAAGGCTATTTACAGCTGGTTAAACTGATCCTGTTTGTCGTTTGTGGCTTGATGATCTTAGGGACTTTCCTCAAGAAAGATGTGTTTACATTGCTTGCCGGTTTTGGTGCGATGGCCGCAGTCCTGATGCTGGTATTCCAGAATACAATCCTTTCGTTAGTGGCCAGCGTACAAATTGCTTCTTATGACATGGTACGTATCGGGGACTGGATTGAAATGCCATCGTTAAATGCGGATGGCGATGTAATTGATATGTCATTACATACGGTGACCGTACAGAACTTTGACAAGACTTTTACCACTATCCCAACCAATAAACTGGTGACGGATACCTTTAGAAACTGGCGTGGTATGAGTGAGTCAGGCTGTCGTCGTATTAAACGCTCTCTTTTCCTCGATCAAAGTAGCGTTCATTTTATGAGTGATGAAGAACAGCAAAAGCTGAAAGATTTTCTATTACTTGATCAATATCTGGATGCAAAGAAATCTGAAATTGAAGAGTTCAATAATCACTTAAGTAACCAGTCACGCTATAACCAGCGCCGCTTAACCAACCTCGGAACATTCCGTGCTTATGTTGAATTTTATTTACGTCAGCATCAAGGCATTGCACAAAACCAGACCATTCTGGTACGTCAAATGCAGCCAACAAGCGAAGGCCTGCCATTAGAGATTTATGCATTTACCAATACCATTGCCTGGGCCTCTTATGAAGCCATCCAGTCAGATATTTTCGATCATCTGATTGCGATTATTCCGGAGTTTGGGCTAAGAATTTATCAAGCGCCATCAGGTCATGATTTTCAATTACTTACGTCAGAACACGAAAACAAAGTTTAAATAAAATATTAAAAAAGCACCTTCGGGTGCTTTTTTAATGGATTTCGAAGTACTTCTTACACCCTTCCATCCATTCTTTAGACACAGATGCTTCACGGGGGTATTCGGTATTTGCCAGCTTACAATCTTCTACCTTCTTTAAGCCATTGTCCGCTGGAAAAGTATAACCATAATAACCATCACTATTGCGCTGATAGCCTCCTGTTTGTCTATAGTCCAGATACAGATGGCCCATACATAATAACATGATCCCTAAAATTACAAGCATCACCCCTTTTAAGCTCATTTTTCTACTCTATGGCCTAGTTTTCAACATTATAAACATATTAACTAAACACTTTGGGATATAATGTGCTTATCTTTTCACCACCACGTCATAATTGAGTGGACATAAAATAGAAATAAATATTTCCTAAATCACATAAAAAAAGCCCTAAACAGTTAGGGCTTTTTTAACTTTTCTATCAGTCCCACTCAAGCTGGAACTGGATATTGGTATTGGTAAAGTTCGGATTCAGGAAAACTCGATAACCTGCAGCCTTTAATTCAGTCACAACGATATCTGCGTCCTCACTACTGACTTCATGTTTTGAGAATTGTTGTAAGGCATCGCGGTCGCCATCATTGGCTCTTAATTTAATGGTACTTGAAATCTTGGAGAGAATTTTATCTACAGTTAATTTTTTAACATTGGCATTAGAAATTGCAGTAGCTCGTGATGCAGGTAACAAAATTTCTTCGTTCACTGTATTCCGCCTGTGATATCAGAATAAGAAAAAAATATAATATGTTCTATTTCCACTTTTTCAAGTCATCAAATTCAACTAAACGACATATTTTGGCGCATAACATGAAAATTATGGACCAGATTGATTGATTAGAGCCACTTAACGTAAATCGTCTAACCGTTTTAGGGCGAGCTTTACGCCAAAATGCTCTTCATTATCGTCATCTAATTTTCCCCGACTGATCACGGCCGAAACTTTCTTATCAATAGTATGACCAGCCAGTTGCTTTGCATCCTGTTGTTTAAGATAGCCCACCAGCAAACCTTGAATCTCAACCCGAATGCTATGACAGTCCAATTGCTTTGATTGCTCAGATCGAACATTCGCGGTTACTTCAATCAATTTAGAAGCCGGATCTGCGACGCGCGCAATTTCTGTGAGATGATGTTGATAAGATTGTTCACCAGTAATCTCGAAAGTATATAAAACATTATCCGCGAAAGAAGCATCCTCTGAAGCTGAGGTCGATAAACTTTCATTATTTTGGAATTTTCTGGCAAATAATATGATCAATAAGCCAATGACCAGCGTAATAATGATCGTCCACATAGAAATATCGCCCCAAGTATTTAGAGGTAGATATAACACGCTTAAATAACAAGAAATTTCTGTTGTTTGTATGCGGATCGCACTTAGTCTGCAATATTTGTTATTTTTCTTTGCTCATAATATTGCAAAATACTACTTACCTTTAAAAGCAGATAACCGAACAATAGTCCATTCATAATAATGCCGATACCGACTGCAATAATTTTTCCAGACCAGACTTGAACGATATCAAGATTATCATCTCTAACTTCTGTTTGGCCGAAAAGTACAATAAAAGCAATGCCAGCAATACATCCCAATATCATCACAACCCATGCCACAAATGTATTGGTGGTACTTTCTTTCAGATGGTGTTGGGTTTCACTCATACTGTCCCCTCAATAGGCTTGATTTCTAGTTATGAGCTGAATATATCAAATTTTGTACAGAGAAAAAGCCCCAAATTGGAGCTTTTTTATTGCAGTTCGTTATTGTTTATTTACAGATAATATCCAGCTTTTCAGCATAGTAATCTGTCGATATTTTTAAATCATTCATCAATTTCTCTTTGGTATAATCTTTTGGCGCGACCTTTAACAAGGCTGGAATATATTTCGATTCATACAACTTTGGATAATCCTCACAAAGTACTTGGGTCTGCTGTTCTTTTGGCGTATCAGGATTATCCAAGATATCCATATACTCAGAAATTTTATTATCAACTGTTTCGAAGCTTTCCTGAGCCTTTTCACTCTTTACTTCAGGCTGCTTATTACAACCTGTAAAAAGGATTGCAATCAAACCAAAGAATAGAATCTTGTTTTTCATAAGGATCGTTTAAATTCTGGAAAGTAATACAAGTGAGTGTATACCAGTTTTCATTTGAATAAGTGACAATTTCTTTTTCAGTTTCTTGTCTATTTCGTAAAGTTCAGTCTTCGACATTAGATGGTTCAATGCCATTCATCTTTGTGAGTCATATAAGTCAAAAAAGGCTTTGGGTCACAAAGCCTTTTTCGTTATAAGCTTAACTTTATAAATAAATTTCAGGTGGATACGGCGTATCGTCACTAATTGGGGTATATAAGCTCTGCCCTACAAAGAAAACGCTTGGCGCCTGGGCAATATCAATCGTAACGGAATCTGCCATAACTTGAGGATAGGCCCAGATAAATTGTTTCATGAGTCCCAAGGATTGATTATTTTGCATATCCCCAAAAACTCGCTGCCAGATCGGTGTGCGATAAGGTTTGCTTGCGTCAAATCCATATAAATGTGCAATGGACGAGTCAGGCACGAATCCAGCCAAATACGCGACCTTATCTTCCGGATAGTTTAGATCCTGAGTCGGAATCTCTGCCACCGCCTTATGTGCCAATCCCAAACGTGCTTCTAAAATCCAGTCATAGGCTTCCGTCATCAGATAATCAAAATTCGGATAGGCATAATGTTCACGCGGATAATTGATATCCGTTACCAGAGTTTCAATTGGAGTGCGAATGGTCGGAAAGAAAATTAATGGACATACTTTTGCCTGAGGATATTTTGCCTTAAGTACAGAACGAATATCCTGACAGGTTTGCCCTAACTTGTTTCTTAGCCAGCTTTTAAACTGATCATACGGCGTTCCGGTCTTATTCATCGCTTCATAAATGGTACCTAAATTGGGTGCATATAAACCGGTATCCGCATTAAAGGCCAGTTTGGTCGGATAATCATAGACGCATGGAAGATCGGTGCCTTGGTTATACCACCACCACGGTTCGCCAATCTGCATATTGACGTCGCACCCACCAGCAGCCATGGTATCTGCAAACTCAATAAAGGCTTTATGTAAATAAGCCTGTGCATTTTGGTCACATGGACTAAAAAAATAGCTTGGTGGCTCATAACCTGTACGTCCCAGATTATTATTCCAGTCCCGCTGAGCCCAGAACTCATTTGCACCTAATGAATACATTTCAAAGCTTACGCCAAATATCGGCTGCATCGCTGCACAATGGAGTGCCTGGGAAAAATGCTCATGCCATTTACGGGTACATGGATTGACTACATCTGCATTGCTTAGTAATGGATCCGGGATCTGCCATTTGTTCAGATCAGCTTTCCATGACATTTCAGGATATTTCGACATACCGCAATAATGGTTGATCAGACCGTGATATCCCAAAGCCGCCATATTATCCACCAGTCGCTGCGGATTGAGATCATAATGATCATCATAACTGGTACAAATGCCATACTCATGTGCAGGGACTGAGACCCGATTTAAAGTCTGCTTGGCATTCGGACCTGTGGTAACGGAGTTGGTTACCCGAATATAACCATCCTCTGCCTGCGCCAAGGGAAGCGTTGAGTGTCCGTTGTAACTCATTGTAAAACCGGAAAAAGAAATACGCTGAATGTTACTCACAGGAAACTGGTCCGTTGCAGAGAATCCCGCCTTGACCGTATCCCAGTTGATATGAATATGTGCTGATCTTGAGGCTGGTTGATCAGCATAATTAAACAACACGATATAGGCGACTTTATCTACCCCGTTGTCGTGATATTGCACAGTCAATGTCGGAGTTAAAGCCGGATTATTTAAAGCAGGCATGCTTGCCGAAAGTTCAATATCAAAATCCCAGATTGTACCGCTGTAGTCATATTTGGTCTCGTAGGCAAGAAACTGATGATCTTTTGCATCATAAGAGTCCCAGCTAATCCCCACCAGATCAGTAGTGGTACGGGAACGGAAACATGCTTCAAAACCGTTACCAAAATTGGTAATGGCAAAAGACATGGTTTGCGGGCCATCAACACGCCAAAACTTTGGACTAAAACGATCAATGATCGAAGTTGTAACAGTTAAGCCAGGAGATTTTTTAAAGTTTTTTTCAAAGTTATTCGTCATTTGATAATGCTCTCGTTTAATAATTAAGTTTTTATCTTAAGTATTCTTGTTATTTTTGGCTGTTTGCATAGGTAATCTTTGATCAAAAACCAAGCACTTTCATGGAGTTTATGTAACTTGAATTTTTGAATGCATAAAAAAAGCCTATCTATTGATAAGCCTTTTAACCAATCCGCATTTGCTTCATGAAATTTACAGTGTTTTTTAACATTCAAGGTGACAATCTTTTAGCTTTTAGATAGAACATTTCTTGTCATAGAGAATCATGACAGACCCTTCACCTCCTGCTCAATTTTTTTAAATCTGATCCAGTCTTTGTCTGATCCAAGCTTCAAGCCCGAATAAATTCAGGCTACTGCCATCCTTCTACATTCTATGGCACATTGATGGCAGGTTTCGGCACACTGCTGACAATGTTCAGAGGCGTGTTTGATACACTCCTCGGTACAGCGATCACATATTTTCGCACAAACCTGACACAGCTCAGCCAGAAAAAGTGATTCTTGCTGAAGTGCTTTGGCACATAGCATACAAATATCCGAACATTCGAGACATCGGCTAATGCATTCCCGCATCATCTCGACCTTTTCCTCTTGTAAACAGGCCGATGCACAAGTGGTACAGGTCAACGAGCAAACCAGACAAGCTTTCGCACAATCCGAGAACTGGATAGAGTCCATATTTTTCTCCTTTGCCACATCATCAAAAGTGATTAATGAATAAGCTAACCAGATAAACAGATGCAAAACAGAACGGTTCGGTTATGAAAAGTAAGCCATGTTTTTTTTAAGTAATCGAATGAACTCGATCTGACTTTTCAGCGAAAGAAGCAGTCGCTGTATGCAATAGAAATCTGCGGAAAAAATGAAGAATAGTCCGAGCATTTTTTTCTTGGTTTATTTTATTTATGCGCATAAAAAAACGCTCAAAATCAACATGAAGATGAGCGCTTTATCTTTAAGCGTGATCAATCTATGAGAATTAATTAGTGCTCATAAATATTTTTATGTAATGTGCTTGAAAGCCAATGGATAAAGCCTGTTTTATTCTTAAATTGTGGCGTATCGAATAAATTTATATTTAATTCAAAATGATTAAAACTCAAAAATTTATAGCGACCACCACCTAAAGGAACCACATGGTTATGCGGATATTTGAGTGATTTTAGCGCTTCACTAAAGAATAAGGCTTTAAGCGGTAGCTCACTATTTTTGTGCAACTGATAGCTCTGAGATTGAATGAATACATCATATTCTTGATCTAAACGTGTCATGATTTGGGAAATAACCACTTCTGACTCCTTTATTATTGGAAATCCTGTTATCGCATAGAAAACAGCAAAAGCCCACCTTTTGATGGACTTTTAAGGTATTAAATTGTTATGGCTAGTGCAGGCTTAACTCTTCATCTCTGGCAATCACGACCGAAGTGAGCATCGGAATGCCCAAGATCACCGGCACCATGATAATCCATAAATCCGTCGTTATATGACTTGAAAAGAAAAAATGGATAACAATGGCCACCAAAGCCAATACACTCAGCAATACACCCATGAATCGAACTGCAAATTTTATCAGCATTTTTGATCCTATGTGATTCGAGTACACCTCACTAGTATACGCCTAGCATTTAGATCAAGATACCTGCTTTTATATAACCGATACATCATATCCCCCATCCTTGCAGTTGAGCTTTTCTCATCTCTATTGCTGATTTTCTGCTATGCTACAGAACAAGCTGAATTAGTACTTTAGAATAGAGGAAAAAGAAATGCTGCGTTGTTTTGATTAACCTAATTAGTTATTTATATTCAACAATTTACATATATTTATTTTTTTCTTGGCGTAATAAATGGCGTAAATTTAAAATTATCCACAGATGTAACCACAAACCAAAATTATTAAACTTTGTTAGTGTATTCTTAAGAGTAATATAAATAGGATCGATAACAATCAATAACAAAGGGCCTAAGATGTGCGCTAACTACGAACCTATAGCTAGAAGTCGAGCACAGCTACTTAATCTGCTTGAACCTACTTTCGATTACAAAGCGGATCTATATCCCGGCTACGGCGGGCCTATTCTTATTTCGACCGCGCACGGGATTGAATGGAGATCTGCCCGCTTTGGTTTGGTACCAAACTGGGCGAGTGATATTAAGAAAGTAAAAAATACATATAACGCCCGTTCCGAGACTGTGGCTACAAAGCCAAGCTTTCGCCATGCATGGTCTAAAAATCAGTTTTGCTTGATTCCAGTTGAGACTATTTTCGAGCCAAAGTACATCGCTGGAAAATCGCATTGGTATGGAATCTATCGTCAGGATCATATGCCCTTCACTGTGGCCGGTATTTATGAATATGCAGTTGTTAACGGCGAACCAGTCGTATCGATGAGCATGTTAACAATCAATGCTGATATGCATCCATTCATGAAGCAATTCCATGCACCTGAAGACGAAAAGAGGTCTATTGTTGTGATTCCAAAGGGTTGTCGCAAAGATTGGCTTACCTGCAGTCATGATCAAGCACGTAACTTTTTAGTAGATCTGCCACCCGATGAATACACCGCTGCACCTAAAAATGAAATGAATAAATTCCGACCAAATGCACATTTTTAAGCGACAAGTTATGACTTCCCTTTGTTTAAGCACAAAATTTAAAATTTGTTAACTTTGTAGGCCATAGTCTATCATCTTGATTACGTAACAAATTCAAGAGGTATCTATGAGCTCTTCATCCCAAATCATCGAAATCAAGAACCATTTTAGGCGTGAGTACTTCTCTGATATAGGGTCTATTTCACTTATTGAGCCCTCTATGCGAATGCAGATTTCTGTTGCAATCGAGAAAGTTTCGGCAGGCTTTCCATCACCCGCACAAGACTACATCGATAAAAAAATAGATATGAACGAGCACTTGATACAGAACGAGTGCGCCACTTTCATTGTCAAAGTAGCATCACTATCGATGATAAACGCTGGTATTGATATTGATGATGAGCTCATTGTAGACCGCAGTCTTGAAGCCAAGCATAGAGATATCATTGTCGCATTGGTTGATAACGATTTCACAGTCAAACGATTGATGATCGATGAAACTGGAATCTGGTTAAAAGCTGAAAATCCAGAATACAGCAATATATATTTAAACGATGGACAACAATTAGAAATCTGGGGTGTCGTTACTTTTGTATTGAAGAATACAAGAAAGTCATGAAATCCGAAAATAAAGTATTTGCACTCGTAGATGTGAACAATTGCTACGTCAGCTGCGAACGTATGTTTAATCCAAGCTTACGTGATAAGCCGGTTATTGTCTTGAGCAACAACGATGGTTGCGCCGTGGCTAGATCCAATGAGGCCAAGGCTTTAGGTATTAAGATGGGTGTTCCCCTATTTCAGATCAGAGATATTGTTCAAAAGCACAATGTCCAAGTGCTTTCCAGTAACTATGCTCTCTATGCTGAAATGTCTCGCCGTTTTCACAAGATTCTTGGCCAATATGTCACAGAAGCCGAGCAAGAGATTTATTCAATAGATGAGTGCTTCCTTGATCTAACGGCCTATTATAAAAATTATGATATGACCGAGTATGGTCAAGACATGCGACAGAAGATCTTAAAATGGATTGGCCTTCCAGTATGTGTTGGCATAGGACGGTCAAAAACCGAAGCAAAGATTGCAAATCACATAGCAAAGAAAAACTCCAGCTTTGATGGTGTGTGTGATCTGGTGAATATGGATCTGTGCAATAAAGAGGATTACCTTGCGAATATCGATGTTTCTGAAGTTTGGGGTGTCGGACGCAAAATATCGAAGAAGCTTCAGACGATGGGCGTTAATACTGTCCTTGACCTGGCAAGCTCAGATCCACGTGAGATGCAAAAGCGATTTTCTATTGTGATGGCGCGAACAGTTGCAGAGCTTCAAGGTATCTCATGTATTGAGATTGAACATACTCCACCGAGTAAAAAACAGATTGTTGCCAGCCGATCATTTGGATCTCGAGTAACTGAGCTAACAGATTTAAAAGAAGCCATTTCAATGTATGCTCAAGATGCATGCACCCGGTTGAGAAGTGAGGAATTACTTTGTGGGAGCATTATCGCCTTTGTGCAATCCAATCCATTTGATCCGAATGTGCCATTTTACAATAAGTCGGTCAGCTATACGTTTCCAGAACCTACAGACTTTGCGCCAGATTTAGCGAAAGCAGCCACATTGATGCTGAATCATATTTTTAAGGAAGGAATCAAATACAAGAAGTGCGGTGTGTTGTTGACCTGTTTAGAGCCCAAAAGTGGCCATACATACGATCTATTAACAGATTTCGATGAGATAAAGAAAAAAGAAAGGCTGATGAAAGCTATGGAATGTGTTCACCAGAAGTTTGGAAAGAAAAAGATAGGAATAGGCCCCTGCTTTGTGCCTAACAGGAACTGGTCCATGTCTCGGGACAAATTAAGCAAAAACCCATTTAGATGGGATGATTTGCTAATAGTGAATTAACCTTGAACACACTGCAAGCAAACCGAAATACTGACATTGGTTTTAATTGAATATGCTGTGCAACCTGAAAATTAGTTAAGCATTACTAGAAGAAAATAGGGATAGCTCTTGGCATTTAAAAAGCACCTATAGGTGCTTTTTTATGAATTATTTAATTACTTATTGCAAACTTCATTATCTAACCTGGCTTCTGTGATAATTTTTCCATTGAGATCTGAATAGATAAATTTGATAACGTAGCCATTTGCCCTTTGAAATTCATGAATATAATTTTGCTGACATAATTCAGAAATTCTCTTAGGGTTATTATACAGTTGCGCAACAACTTTCAAGCTATTGTTATCAAACTTTCTGTGAATTCTATAAGAGTAGATTACTTGAAAAGGTGTCGCTATCATTGATACCACTTCTTCATCACTATTAAGCATTACTGGCAAACTTAATGACTCTCTATTTGCTAAGTTCCTGAAGAAAGTTGCTGCTTCAGCAATATTTTTATACTTATAATTTTTATCTATTATTCCCAAACTTAGCAACTCCTCATCAACTTTTGTTTCTGCGCCATAGCTCAAGAAAGCTGTTGTAGTTAATATAAAAAATAAAATAAATCTCATAATCCCCCCTTCATTAATGGATAAAGATTATCACAATCTTAAATTCATAAACCATGATAATTAATAAATTTTTGAGTCTAATACCAAGATCATGTACGGTCTAAAAATATACAAATGATTCTTACCAAGTAGGTCGTTGGTACATATGGTTTACTTTTTTAAGAAGAGTTCTCGCACTGCTGCGCGAGAACGAACCGAGCCTTTGATTACCTGCCCACCTCATTTATCAGGTTGATTCAGGATTGACTGAACCTCTCTTCCCAATAAGATAAAAAAATAGGAATGGCTGATGAAAGCAATGGGATGCGTTCACCAGAAATTTGGGAAGAAAAAGATAGGAATTGGCCCATGCTTTGTACCGAATCGAAATTGGTCTATGTCTCGTGATAAACTGAGTAAAAATCCCTTTACATGGGAGGGATTATTGAATATAAATTAAGCCCAATATTACTTACCAAAACTTAAAAACTATATGTCAAATTTACATTCAAAAACAACTACTGAGTTTTTTGGTGAATTGGAGGATTTAGCATTAGTATACATTCCCAAAGCAATAAAACAACTTCATCCAAGCCAGCTTAAAATTAAAAAAAGATTAGATGAATTAAGACTTAAAATTATAAATCTATCTCCAAAACTTATTAACTTTATCAACTTAAGCAATAATTCTTACAATGATTTAATGAGCAATAGGTTAGAAGAAATTATTGACAACATTCAAAGCACTATGATGCTAATAGAGAATGATCAACCATTTGAAAAAATAACAAATGCACTAGATATAATCAACAATAAACTATTTGATTTTGAAAATTTTTTTAAGAAACCCATACCTATTTTAATTGATTTTAATGATGAGAATTACTTAAATACATTAATTGGTGAAATTAACAATAAACTATCTAAAAAAGATAAAGATATTTTAGATCTTAGAAAATTCAGCTCACTTCCAAAAAACTTAAAAACCATAGTATATAGGAAGCTGATTGTTCTAAGAAATCTTATTGTAAAAGATGACTATGACGACACTCAAAAAGACCAAATAATATACTCTATTGCTGAGCAATTTACTCAACAAGAAAATATTAAAAAAGCTAATGAGATTGTGCAAAATATTGAAAACACTGCTCAAAATATTAATATTAGTATTAGCGAAAGAAATAATAAAGAAATCCTTAAAGCATTTGAAGACGAAGCATCGGAATTAAAAAATGAAATTGAAAATTTAAACTACATAATTATCATCTTATTCTGTATTATTATTCTTACATTATTTATGAAAGGGGTATTAGCCATAATCTTTGAATACGCATTTAGAGATATTTATAATATTTTCATTTTCATCACAATCATTATATCAATGACTGGCCTATTAACATATGTTATAAAAGAAAGAGCTCGGAATGTAAAGTTGTACGACTTTTACAAACAAAGATATCTTGAACTAAATGCGTTACCAGAATTCATAAGTGAATTAACATCAGAAGAAAGAAGAGAACTTATAAAAGAGCTAGCTCGTACATATTTTAATGGGAAGAAAGAAATTCAAAATATTGATACTACTGATAACAAAATGTCTGAAATTAGCAAATATACTGAGGAGTTAAAAAAATTGGCCGATAATATTAAAGGTTTGATAAAGTAAATTAAAGCCCTCCTCAGAGGGCTTTTACACATATCCCTACATGAATATTGTTATTGATCGTGTGAGCAGTGCAACCTGGTATCAAAACAAGAATACAGGCGCTAAATAATAATGAAAGCACTGAGCGCCTGCAGTGATGTGTTACTTTTTTAAGAATATCTCACGCTCTGCAGCACGGCGACGGACCAAGCCCTTCATTACCTGCCCATCACCTTTATTCCAACGTGGGAACTGGTCAGCTGCACCAATATAATCGCCCTTGTTCAGTTTGGCCAACAAAGTTGAATCTTTAAAGGCCTGCTCACCAATGTTGTAAGTTAAGCTGACCAATGCATCAAACTGGTTTTGATTAATGGATACCTTCACACTTTGATTTACTGCTTTTTCAAAACGGTTTAAGTCATGCGCAAAATATTCCTTGGCTTGGCCTAAGGTACAGGTATCTCCTTGCTTTACCTTTACGCCGTTTGGATACACAGTGGTACCATAGCCGATCGTCCAAACACCCACACCATCATCATAGGCATCAAGTTTCAAATCTTCAAAACTAACAATCAGGTTGATACCAACTTGGCTTGTGGTCTTCCCTTTTGAAGAACTAAGACCATCAACCACTTTGTTTAAGTCATCCACCTGAGCCTGTGTTAGTTTACCGCCAGCCAATTTACGTGCTTCATCAAAAAAAGGTTTTCTATCCATTTTGCTTTCCTCTAGGCAATAAAAAAGCGCCAAAAGGCGCTATGTAAAATTTTGGTGTAAAAAAAAGCCCCGAAGGGCTTTTATGGTTTAACAATTTACTCTCAAGAACTCTTCAATAAATTCTTTTTGATCATCACTAAAAACGTGATTATCTTCTTCCCATCGTGTTTGTAATCGAAAAACAAAGCTATCTATAAAAGCTTTATTTCCATCTGTTGTTAGGAAGTGATAAACAGCAGCGGGTAAAAAGAATTTAAAACCATTCGAGCTTAGGTAGCTACAATCAACTCCAAAATAATATAAGTACTCATAACTTACATCCATCCAAGTCTGTATACCTTCTTGTGGTCTACAACGTGAACGAGCTGCTTCTAGTCCCATTTGAAGGTAACTATCAGGCCAATCAAAGCTATATTCAAGGAGTAAATCTTCGGCTGAGAACCCTGTTGCAGATAAATAGTCTTCATCAATTTGGTCAAAATATCTATAATGAGTATCATAAAAATCACATTCAAATAATGAACGAATTTCCCCTAATTGAAATGGAGGGAATATTTTTTCGAGAAGATCTTTAATATTTACATTCATAACTAGTTTTCACATAAACGTAATGCATTTTGAGCATCAACAAGTGCTGTAGCATGGTTTGGATCAGGAGGGGACCAGCATGCATTTTCTTGGATTCTTGCATTTATCAAATTTCTAAATAGAGTTGCATTAGCTGATTTAATCGTTGTATCTATTACATCTTTACAGCTCTTTCCTCTCGTGGCTGTTTTGGCATCACGAGTTGCCCTGCTCATTGGATAATACAGTTCTTTTTCACACACCCAACAACTACCATTTTTGATAATTCCACTAGGACAATTATTTTTAGCATTATTCTCCAACTCCTGAACAACAGGTTTAGCTAACTCCACATCATTAAGAATGTTCTGAGCTGCAATATTAGTCGCTACCTGAGCATCTAAACTATCTGCATCTGCATTGGAGATTACTTGTTCAGCTACAGTTTCGAGTGGGATTGTTTTTTCTTTAGGGGCATTTATATCAACTAGATCACCTACCATAAACACTTTATGCTCTTTGCCATAACCTTCCGGATAAGTTATGCAATAACCATATGCATCAGTATAATTTGGCGCTTCTTTAATATCTTCTACGCGAACAAAATGTGCAGGTTTATCATAATAAAACTGCCCTATAATCGATGCCCATTTTGTGCATGATTCAGAAGCTGAATATGCATATGTTTGAGCATATTCAGTCGTTGAGACATGCCATAAATATTTGCCTTCAGGTGGTTCTCCAACTTTTGGTTTAGGTTTATACCTAATTTGATTATTTGCCGGATCCATCACCCAATCAACTGCTCCAAGCAATTGATCAACTGCGATAGTTAAAGCAATTCCTGCTGCACCACCTCGCAAAACCTCTGCAACCTGTTTTGCGTTTGGTGAAACCAATGCAGCTGATACTTTAGAGTTTTTAACAGCATTTATTAAAGTTGAAGCGCCCTCAACAAAAGATTGAGTAATTGACCAACCCTGCATTGGTGCCACAGTATTCATTGCGCGTGGTGATGCTGCCAAACTGTAATTTGCTACTGCTGGAGACGCTTCCACTTTCTGTAATGTACTTGCTTGGGTACCAGTTTGAGTTGTGTTGCTTTGGTTATTATCACCACACCCCGTTAAGCCCAACAATATTGCTAATAAAAGTATTTTTTTCATTTATTCCCCCTTATTTTCAGATAGTTTATTTTACTTTTTAGTTAAAAACCATGAGATGTTAAAATTAAAAACCGCCCGAAGGCGGCTGTTTATTGAATATCAAATCTCGATATCTTTTTCTTTTTTCTTCTCCTGCTCTGAACTACCAAAATAGAAACCACAGGCCGTTGTCATTGCTCCAGCAATAAAACCTAAGGCGGTATTAATCAGGTTGCTATTTTCCCGTGGCATATCCACAAAAAAAAGAGCAATCACCAGGACGAACATCAGCCCAACCAATGCAAAGGCCAGATAAGCCCGGGTCTGTTCACTTGTCATCAAAATCCCCTTTTAACCGTTCTTTGGTCTGCTCATATTGCTTCTTCCGCAATTCATGGATCTCCTGGGCCCGCTTGTCATCTCGCCGTTTAAAATACAGTGTCGTGAAAAAAGTAATCACACCGATAAAGACTGAGGCCCATACCGCCCAATCAATGCTTGCTGCATACGCTGCCACTGATAACCCCGCTGATGTATATGAAACCTTGGATGCTGTTGCTGCGATTGTGTTTGTAGCAGCTTCAACCGCGCTTGCTGCCTGTTCTTGCATTTCCTGTCTCCAATAGACAATAAAAAAGCACCCGTTTGGGTGCTTATAAAAGATTTAAGACTGTTAAAGCGTTTGTAAAATTTGTCCTCCATTGATTATCTGTAAGGTCAATAGCGGTGCACCAATAATGGCCGGTGCACCTGGTCCAGGCTCACCCTCAAGTGTTCCGTGATAGTTCCAGTTCCAAGTCCCGGTATTAACTGACTTGGTACCGCGTTGGCCCCAGCCACCACCATTACCAGAAAACGGTGATCCATAATCGCCAGTCACTCTTTGATAACCTCTTCCTGGAATATCTCTCTGGGCGTCAGACACCTTATCGGTCTGGTAATTGTTGTTAAAATAGCCCCTGAATTGCGGTACTTCGCTGGACGTTGGAACAAAACTCAGCGCCATGCCAAACGGTGCACCGCCGCCACCACATGTACCCTGCATTGCATAGCTATATCGTGTACTACGTCCACTTGGAGTGGCACCACCACCGGATCCACCACGCGCAACAATACCACCATCGATGATCAGGTTTACTTTGTTATGACGAACCAGTAAGCCAGGTGCACCAATACCGCCATCACGCCGTGTTTTCGTGAATGCATTTTCAAAATCACTTTCACCATAATAAGCGGCATGTGCAATACCGCCCTCACCACCACGGCCCACAGCCGCACCTTTAATGGTGAGATTCACTACCAGATCTGGTGGAAACTCTCCAGTATCAATAGCCGGGATATCAGGTAATCCATTCACAACATATTTAACTGAGGGTTGATCCATCCAGTGCCTGTAAATGAGCTCTGTTAATGGTCGATAAGCACTTGAACTGCACACCAGTACGCCAGGCTCAACCACGAAGTTAATGACTCCAGAGACTGGCAACTCGCCTCTCTGCATCTGATATAACCGAGCCAGATTGATATCGAGCTGGTCATAACGGATATAGATCGGGCTATCATCAATCGGGGTATCGGTATAGTCCTTGTCATTCATGTAATACCGATCATCGTAATTGATGGCGGTGATTTTATTGCTCGTCTTGCCCACTGGTTCCTTCTTGGCCACCAGATAAGGTAACGAGCCTTTGGTATCATCGCTCACCACGATATACGTCGTGTTGATGTAATCCTCTGGATTCAACTTAAGCGGACCGTTTGGCAAGCGCCCTAACACGACTTTATTTGAGGCCGCACCTGCAGTCACCGGAATCAGGTCCACGCTGCCATCAC
>NZ_JBLVVH010000030.1:0-285 GCF_051947995.1 Acinetobacter calcoaceticus
TGATGCCATCTTTAGTGATGCTTGGGCCATCTTTGATGGTCAAGCCATTGTTGTTGAGTACGCTGTCGCCAGTCGTTACGCTGTCGAACTTCGCGTCTTTCAACAATTCAATCTTGATACCATCTGCTGTAGTACGGGTAATGACATTTTCACCACTGGTCTTGTCTTCTGCTGTTGCAGCATCCGCTCCACCCACGATGTTTAACTTGTCACCCAACTTACGATGAACATCTTTACCCGCATTGCCAGCAAAGTTCAAACCTTTATTGGTCAGGTCATTTACAC
>NZ_JBLVVH010000031.1:0-277 GCF_051947995.1 Acinetobacter calcoaceticus
ACCCTCAGGGAACTGAAGGGCTATGTCGACGAACTGATGGCCTACGGCAAGCCGATCCCCGCCACCTATTACGACGGCGACAAGCTCGCCACGCTCGACGTCGAGCCGCCGCGCGTGTTCAGCGGCGAGCGCGAGCTGTACAACAAGCTGATGGAAAACGGCATCGAGGTCTACGTGATCAGCGCGGCCCATGAGGAACTGGTGCGGATGGTCGCGGCGGACCCCAGGTATGGCTACAACGCCAAGCCGGAGAACGTCATCGGCGTCACCACCCTGC
>NZ_JBLVVH010000032.1:0-268 GCF_051947995.1 Acinetobacter calcoaceticus
CCACGTTCTCCGAAGGCGGCCTGCCGGAAATGGACAACATGGCCTGGTACGGCCTGGTCGCCCCCGCCGGCACGCCGCAGGCGGTGATCGACCGCATCCACGACGCCACCGTCAAGGCGCTGAAGGATCCCAAGATCATCCAGCGCCTGGCCGACGGCGGCTCGCTGGTCGACGGCAACACGCCGGCCGAATACGCCGCCCAGATCAAGCGCGAACTGGAGCTGCGCCAGCGCATCGCCAAGGAACGCAACATCCAGTCGACGAACTG
>NZ_JBLVVH010000033.1:0-264 GCF_051947995.1 Acinetobacter calcoaceticus
GGATGATCAGGTCGGTCTGCGGCTTGAACACCATGGGCAAGTCGGCCAGCTCGAAGCTGCGGTGCTCGAAGGTGGACAGCACCGCGACCTTGACCTGCGGCGCGCTGAGCCGGCGGTCGGTGACCCGCGACCAGAGCACCGGGTGCATCTCGGCCATGTTCGAGCCCCAGAGGACGAAGCTGTCGGTGGCCTCGATGTCGTCGTAGCAGCCCATCGGCTCGTCCATGCCGAAGCTGCGCATGAAGCCCATCACCGCCGAGGCCA
>NZ_JBLVVH010000034.1:0-264 GCF_051947995.1 Acinetobacter calcoaceticus
GATCGGTGCGGACCCAAGCCCTGCGATGACCAGACCTGCCAGGGCGACCCATGACGGCACACCGGGTAGCCCGACGAGGACGACGCCAACTCCTACCGTGATGAACCCGCCACGCACGAGCATCCGGTCACCGATGCGTTCGGCTACGAACCCGGCCAAGAACCGGCCGGCGGTGATCCCCAGGACGAAGAGAGACGCGAACGCTGCGGCGGTCGCGCCGTCCGTCCCTCGCACCGACACCAGGTACGATGCCGCCCATAGCAT
>NZ_JBLVVH010000035.1:0-259 GCF_051947995.1 Acinetobacter calcoaceticus
GTACTTCCGCCTCGCGCTCGTCGAGCATCTTGACGTAGCCACCCAGCGGAATGGCCGCCACCACGAACTCGGTGCCGTGCCGGTCGTGCCAGCGCACCAGCGGCGTGCCGAAGCCGACGGAGAAGCGCAGGACCTTCACCCCGCAGCGTCGCGCGACCCAGAAGTGGCCGAATTCGTGGAACGTCACCAGCACGCCCAGGGCCACCAGGGTACCGACGATCATGTAAAGCGCACTCATCTCCTACCTCCAGGCCGTCCG
>NZ_JBLVVH010000036.1:0-255 GCF_051947995.1 Acinetobacter calcoaceticus
TGCTGGAGCGCCCCGGCCGAGCGGCCGGGGGCGGGTATCAAAGGCTCGGCAACAGCCGGGCCGGCAGCAGCGCGTTCAGGCAACCGCTGGCGAGCAACTGGCTGGCGGCCTCGATGTCAGGGGCGAAGAAGCGATCCTCCTGGTAGTACGGCACCTTGTCGCGCAGCAGGCGGCGAGCCTGCTCCAGCTTCGGCGAACTCTTCAGGCCCTCGCGGAAGTCCAGGCCCTGGCAGGCACCCAGCCATTCCACGGCGA
>NZ_JBLVVH010000037.1:0-253 GCF_051947995.1 Acinetobacter calcoaceticus
GCCCGATAGTTCTGTTCATCAGAACGAGGCGCAGGAATCCCATGAACGGCATCCCACCCCTGTCTTCCCGCGACGCCCATGCCAGCCCGCCGCAACGGGTGCTGGAACGATTGCACAGCTCCGCCGCCGGCCTGGACGCGGACGAAGCCGCCCGCCGCCTGGCGGCGCACGGCTACAACCGATTGCCCGCGCCGAAACGCCAGGGGCCGCTGCTGCGCTTGCTGCGGCAGTTCCACAACGTCCTGCTGTACAT
>NZ_JBLVVH010000004.1:0-249483 GCF_051947995.1 Acinetobacter calcoaceticus
GATGGTAGTGTGGCACTTGCCATGTGAGAGTAAGTCATCGCCAGCTTTTAAATACAAACACCCCCTAACTAACGTTAGGGGGTGTTTTTTATTGGCGGGGAAAATATTTTGACAGCCTAATGTCCCAATGTTTAAAGGATAAGGATTGTGCTACTTTTATTTCAATTAAATACTGAATTAAAATAATATTCGTGCTGATATGATTGTCTATACACTTTTATCTGCTATTGCCTCTATCTATTTGTGTTTCTTAGTATTGAATCGCCTTAAAGAAAATATAGAGAAACAAGATCAAGTACCGAAAACAATTCGTAAATGGGTTCTCGATAATCCAGAAGGAGAGCTTTATATCGCTTTTATCACATCAGATCAAAAGGTCTGGTCTGCTTGTGGACGATATGCGATGTCTTCCGGTTCAACTAATACGACTTGGTCTGACTTTCTAGCAGGCGATCTAAATGATCTTGTACGAAGAACTATGGGGCAGAAAGTACTTGATGAAATGATTGACTGTCTCAAACAACAAAAAAATGAATAGGATATATAATCAGGCCTCGATCTATCTTAAATTGTTCTGTAAATGAAATGAGCTTTGGTGGAAGGAAGTGAATAGTGATCAGAAATTTGGAGTGGCTTTAGCAAGTAACGTTGTTCAGTATCTAATAAAGCAGACTCAAATTAGTAATTATCATAAAGAATATTGTGGAACTGGATTTTACTTTGATGGGCAAAATATTTTTTATACTCACTTTTTTGATGGGTATCCAGATTTAGAGCACTACCAAAATAGCGAGAACAGATATAGTGGCATCATTCGCATATTCAATGAAATAACGGAGTTTCAAGATTGGTTAGCTAACCAATCAGACAGCAAACTTTCTGGTGCAGAATCTCAAGATGACTTTTATCGTTATAACCAACGTATTACAAGGTTGAAGCTTGAGAAATTAATTTTAGAATCTCAAAAAATTGGATAATTAAATTATGAAACTCAACTATTTCTCTCCACTGCCTGAAGATGATGACGAACTGCATCTGCCTGAGTTGGTGTATTGGGCATCTCTTGGTGATGTAGAACAGGTCGAGCAGTTATTAGCAGAGGGTACTGACCCAAACCAGACCGATGATGACGGCTATAGTGCATTACAGGCTGCTGCTGAGAATGATCATCTAGCGGTCGTGAAGCTGTTAGTGAGCAAGGGGGCGAATGTGGCTTATAAAGGCGAATATACCGCGTTACAGCTTGCAGAAATGGCAGACCATCACGATGTAGTCGCGTATCTCAAAAGTCTTTAAATCGCAGCCAAAAATGATAGATAAAAAGAAGCCCCATCATCCTGACGGGGCTTCTTCATATTTCGCTTATGTCGTTGATATCCTATTAACGACCACGTCCTGTGTGTTTTATTATTCTCAATGAGACTTCCTGTCTCTCTATGATTTATATAATAGGCGAAAAGTTGAGTTCAGCATATTCGCCAATGGCTGCGATCTGTGTACGTTTTGGCGTACATAAATGAGGAAAAGTCATTTCCCATAAAAAACGGAATCATGAAATTCCGTTTTTTTATATTTTTTAGGTCTTAGAAATGAACATCTAGACCAATATAAGGACCTTTAAAGTTAAATTTAAGATCATTCTTTTCATAATCATCTAACTTGATATCCAGAATACGGTAGCCTGCTTTTAGACCAACATCAACCAGTAGATTGTCGATAAAGTTGTATTGCAATTCTGCTTGCGCATCGGTAATTTTAGTATCATTAAAATTGCTATATAAGAGTTCTGCTTTGGCACTTAGACCAGTAAAAGGCAGTTTTACCCCCGCCGATCCATAGATCACCGGTACCGTTTTATCAATATCTGTTTTGCTGATATTCAGGGTTTTGACATCGCCATTTAAGTTAGTTGCACCTAAACCGACATCTGCATTTACAATCGTGTCTAAAATTTCATAGTATAAAATAAAATCGGTATGATCGATGTTGAGGTCGTAAACGGGTTGGCCTGCGACTTTATGATCCGTTTCGGTATTTAAGTTGACATAACGGATTTTTGCATTGGGAATCAGGGGAATTGGATGCTCAACAGCAAGGGATACTTGAGCGGAACCTTTACGTTTAAGATCCTGATCTGGTGCATTGCTTTGGTCTGCCATATTGGCTTCGCCATTGTAATTCCAGTAACTAAGATCACCTTTAACACCAATAACGTCGGCTTGCGCCAGGCCACAAATGCTTGTTCCTAAAGCCAGCATTGATATTTTTAATAATTTCATTGCATTATCCTAATTAATATCGAAAACAGTAATGAATTGTTGTGAATTCACCTATGAATGGGCGAATCATATAGTGATCTGGATAAATATGCAGTAGTCTAATTTTAAATTTTTATAAAGGAATAAATAATAATGACGGATAAACAAAGTGTGGTGGATTATCCGCTTTATGTGGCTGGGAAAGCGGTCACAACAGGACAATGGCTAGAAGTCCATGATAAGTATAATAATACCGTTTATGCACGAGTGGCATTGGCAGATGCCAAAGTGCTTGAAAAAGCCATAGCGGCTTCGGTGAAGGCAGAAGCTGAGATGGCAGCCTTAAAACCGTTTCAAAAACAAAAAATATTACTGCATTGTGTAAAGCGTTTTAATGAACTGCGGGATGAGCTGACCGAGATTCTGATTGCAGAAGGCGGTAAGCCACGGGGGGCAGCAAGTGCTGAAGTAGAACGTTTAATTAATACTTTTCAACTGGCCGCAGATGCGGTGACACAGCTTGATGATGGGCAATTAATTCCTTTGGCGGTGACACCCGCTGCCGCGCATTTTCGTGGCATGGTCAAACATGTGCCGATTGGTGCAGTTTCGTTAATTAGTCCGTTCAATTTCCCTCTCAATCTGGTGGCGCATAAGATTGCACCTGCGATTGCTGCGGGTTGTCCCTTTGTATTAAAGCCGGCAAGTTTTACCCCAATCAGCGCCTTAAAGATTGCGGGCGTATTGGCTGAAACGGATTTACCGAAAGGCGCCTGGTCAATATTGCCCTGTAATCGTGAGGCAGCGGATATTTTAGTGACCGATGACCGCTTTAAACTCCTCAGCTTTACCGGTTCGGATCAGGTCGGTTGGGATATGAAGGCGCGGGCAGGCCGCAAGAAAGTCACACTGGAACTCGGTGGCAATGCCGCAGTCCTGATTGATGCAGATACAACCCTTGATGATGCCTTGATTGATCGCTTGATCAGTGCCGCTTATGGGCATGCAGGGCAGGTCTGTATCAGTGTGCAACGGATTTTAGTACATGCCGATCTTTATGCCGAGCTGAAAAAGAAACTGATGGCCAAACTGAAAAAAATTAAAGCCGACGATCCTGCTTTAAGTACCACATTGGTTGGTCCAATGATTAAGGAAGCAGAAGCATTAAGGCTAAAAAAATGGATTGATAAGGCTGAGAAAAAAGGCGCAAAAGTGCTGCTCGGTGGCAGTTTACAAGGTGTCTTGTTTGAACCGGTGTTATTGGAAAATGTCGATGCCAAGCTGGAAATCTATAAGGATGAAGCGTTTGGTCCCGTGGCCATTTTAGAAAAATTTAAGCAATTTGAGCAGGGCATTGCCACCATTAATCAAAGCCGTTTCGGTTTGCAGGCAGGCGTCTATACGCAAAATCTGAATAACATGCTGTATGCATGGGACCACTTACAGGTGGGTGGTGTCATCATTAATGATGTCCCGACTTTCCGCGTTGACAATATGCCCTATGGTGGAGTCAAAGATTCAGGTTTAGGCCGTGAAGGGATCCATTCCGCCATCCGCGATATGCAGGAACAAAGACTTTTGGCAATTAAACAATAGGGGAGGAAAAGTGTGGTGAGGATTTGGCTTGCCTGTTTTATGTACTTGATTTTTATAGATTGACTGCAAGGTCAAATTTACAGGCAGTTGAAAAATAATCAATTGTTCTGAAAAGTTGATATTTTCTTGCAGAATTTACAGTAAAAAGAAATAAAAACAGGTATTGTTCGGCTATTAAAAGCAGAAAAACAATGCCCAATCTTTAAGGAAGATGGTTTGGTTTTTTGTTTGTTTGGTCTTGAAAATAAGAAGCTCACAAGGTTGAAAGTTCATCCAAACAAAACAAGATTTTTTATGGCATTTTCATGTCTGTTGGATAATAAAAAACTGAAAGCAGCATGGAAGGTCAGCAGGACAATTTTAGGTGTTATATGGCAGATTCTCGTGAAAACTGGACATCACGATCTGGTTTTATTATTGCAGCCGTTGGTTCGGCTGTAGGTTTAGGTAATATCTGGCGGTTCCCGTATGTTGCTTATGAAAATGGCGGCGGAGCGTTCCTTATCCCTTATTTACTGGCGTTGATTACCGCTGGTTTACCTCTTTTATTTTTAGACTATGCAACCGGTCACCGTGCGCGTAACTCTCCACCCAAGGCTTATCGTGCCTTATTCAAAGGTGGTGAGACATTGGGCTGGTGGCAAGTCTGTGTCTGTATCATTATCGGTTTGTATTATGCCAGCGTGTTGACCTGGGCGGGGAGTTATGTGTACTTCTCGATTGGACAGGCATGGGGCAGTGACCCAGAAAGCTTCTTCTTCAATACGTATTTGCAGACCTCGAAAGCAACAGGCTTCGATCTGCAATTTGTAAGTCATCTGTTCTGGCCAATTGTTGGCATCTGGGCACTGACTTTAATCATTCTGTATGGTGGCGTTAAAAAAGGCGTTGAATTATCCAATAAGATTTTCATGCCATTACTCTTCGTTCTATTTACCATTCTGGTGATCCAGTCATTACGTTTACCGGGTGCGGTACAAGGCTTGAATGCATTCTTTACCCCGAACTGGTCAGCCATGATGGATTATAAAGTATGGTTAGCGGCTTATGGACATACCTTCTTCTCACTATCTGTGGGTTTCGGGATCATGGTGACCTATGCTTCTTATCTCAAGCCAAAAACCAACTTAACCGGTTCAGGTCTGATCGTGGGTTTTGCCAATGCATCAACTGAAATTCTGGCGGGTATCGGTATCTTTGCGGCGTTGGGCTTTATGGCGCATGCGGCAGGTAAAGAAGTACACGATGTGGTGAGTGGTGGTATTGGTTTGGCCTTTATTGCCTTCCCGAAAATCATTTCGAGTCTAGGCGCTGGTGCTGACTTATTTGGCTTATTGTTCTTCTCATCACTCTTCGTTGCAGGTATTTCTTCAATGGTGAGTATTCTGGAAGTGCCGATTGCAGCCATGCAGGATAAGTTGAAATGGGGCCGTACCAAAGCTGTAACCATCATCGGTGGTGGTAGTGCACTGGTTTCAGTAATCCTATTCTCAAGCGTGAATGCGATCAAACTGGTGGATATCGTCGATCACTTCATCAATAACATCGGTATTATTGGCGGTGCGTTGATTTCGATTATCAGTATTGCCTGGTTTAAACGTTCTGCCTTGCGTGAACTGCGTGACCATGTGAACCGTATCTCGACGATTCAATTGGGCAAAGGCTGGGATTTCACCTTAACCGTCATTACATCGTTGATCTTGTTAACCACCTTAAGCATGACCGTGTTTAATCTGGTGAAAAACGGTTACGATAGTTATAGCATGAGCTTACAAGGCGTATTTGGATGGGGCAGCGTGATTTTCTGTGCTGTCGTTGCACTTGTACTCAGTAGAATCAAAGATCGCTAGGAGCGCCAATATGAATACTTCAGCAATCGTGATGATGATTATTTCAATGGTATTTTTATGGGGCGGATTGGCTTTATCGATTCTGCATCTGATGAAAAACCCGGAAGAACTTGATGATGTTCTGGAAGAAGTGAAAGATCATCATACGCTTTAAAAAACAGATTCAAAAAAAAGCAGGCCTCAAGCCTGCTTTTTTTATTTTTGATTAAGCTAGTTTTTTAATTCGGCAATAATAGAAACCATCGCCGGATTGCGCCGAAGGGAGCAACTGACGACCATGGGTCTGTTCAATGCCCCAGTCCGCATCAATTTTGATTTCTTCAGCATCGGCATGTTCAGCAAAGAAAGCCGCCATTTGTTGCTCATTTTCAGCTTTGAGAATCGAGCAGGTGATATACAGTAAGGTGCCGCCCACTTTGAGTTGTTGCCACATCTGCTGCAAAATCTGGTGCTGTAAGGCCACCGTTTGCGCGATATCGGTTGATTGTCTTAACAGACGAATATCGGGGTGACGGCGAATCACACCTGTTGCAGAACAAGGCGCATCCAGCACGATACAATCGACGGGTTCTGGGGCCTGCCAAGTCGTCGCATCAGCGGTCACAATCTCAACATTGTTCTGGCCGAGGTCAAGACGTTCCAGATTTTCAGACACACGTAATAAACGTTTGGCATCATGATCCAGCGCAATCAGTCTTTGAGGATTAAAGCGCTCAAGAATGTGGGCGGTTTTGCCGCCGGGTGCAGCACAGGCATCGACAACAACTTTGTTATCTAAGTTGGGTAACAGCGTCGCGCACAATTGTGCATGTTCGTCCTGAACAGAAAAACCGCCTGCTTCGAAACCGGGTAAATGGGTAATATTGCCCGTTTGCTCCAGAACAATACCCACATCTGAAAACGTGCAAGGACGGGCATCAATCTGTTCTTCATCTAAAATATCTAGATATTCGTTACGACTGACTTGGCGTTCATTGACGCGTAGGGTCAGTGGTGCGACTTGTTTTAAGGCTTGGCATAGAGACTCTGCTTGCTCAGGCCAATCTTTTTTAAGTCGCTTGAATAACCAGCTTGGTAAGCCATGCGTATGATTCAACGCGGTTTCAAATTCAGCTGTTTCACGTGAAACACGACGCAGGATCGCATTCACCAAACCACTCATTGGCTCAAAACCGAGTTGCTTAGCCGCATTTACCGTTTCTGAAATCGCAGCATGCACAGGAATACGCGTACATAAAATTTGATATAAACCAAGATATAAACAACTTTCTAGCGCTTCATTGTCTAATGGTTTTGTCAGCAAGGGTAGGGTAATGGCTTTTAAAGAAAACCATTGACGTAAACAGCCTAAAGTCAGTTCGTGATATAAACCACGGTCACGTTCAGAAACGATATTGATATGTTGATTCAGAACAGAAGACAAAGATTGCCCATTTTGAACGGCCAAAAGTGTTTTGACCACTTGTGCACGCAGATTCAAATTTTTTGTAGATGACTGGCTCATGGGAGAATTTGTCCAATATGTAATTTTTGGGTTTGGGCAATTTGTACAGGATTGAGGGCTTTAGCACCTGGCCATTGCAGACTGGTCAGGCACACCGCGGTATTGTCGCCACACGCCACATGTACGCCTTGTTTATCGATCGCCAGGATTTCGCCGCTTTGAGCATCTGCTTTTTGATGCTGAGAAAGCATTGAACCCCACACACGTAAGGCATTGCTTTCATCCAGTTGAATAAATGCCACTGGCCACGGATTGAAGGCACGGATATTACGGTCGATTTGTACCGCATTCTGGCTCCAGTCAATACGTGCTTCTGCTTTGACCAGTTTATGGGCATAGACGGTCAGGGCTTCATCTTGTACTTCTCGCTTTTCAATAAAATCCTGCAAACTTTGCTCTGATTCAAGCACGGTACAAATCGCTTCGGCACCTTGATCGGCCAGTTTATCGTGCAAGCTGGCAGAGGTATCTTCTGCTGTGATTGGACAGTAAGTTTTATACATCATGTCGCCCGTATCCAGACCCGCCGCCATTTGCATGATGGTGATGCCTGTTTCTGCATCACCTGTGGCAATGGCACGTTGGATTGGTGCGGCCCCCCGCCAGCGTGGCAGTAATGAACCGTGGATATTTAAACAGCCATATTTCGGCGTATCTAACACCGCTTGTGGCAAGATCAGGCCATAGGCTGCAACCACCATCACATCGGCACCCAGGTCTGCCAGTTGTTGTCGGGCTGCCAGACCTTCCTCTGTCGATGCTTTAAAATTCAGAGGCTGATACACCGGTAAACCGTGCTCAAGTGCCAATTGTTTCACAGGGGAAGGCGTTAATTTTTGCCCACGGCCGGCTTTACGGTCAGGTTGGGTATAAACCGCAATGATCTGGTGTGATGTTTTTAATAATGCCGCCAATGCGGTTGCCGCAAATTCAGGCGTACCAGCAAAAATGATTTTCACAAAGACAATCCAACTAAAACTTGCTGCAAATTATAAGCGAAAAAGTGATGAGTCCCTAATCAGACGGCTTGAATTGCTTTTGTACAAAAAAAGATAGGCCTATTGGTCATCTGTTAAACGATAACTTGTAGTATGATGCAGAAAGCTCAGTATCATTTCGCCAGAGAGAATGTCCTATTCGTCTCGAGCACAAACTTGTTGGGAATACAAAATGCCTGATTATCGTTCAAAAACATCAACACATGGAAGAAATATGGCGGGCGCGCGTGGTTTATGGCGTGCGACCGGTATGAAAGATGAAGATTTTGGCAAGCCTATTATTGCGGTGGTCAACTCATTTACCCAGTTTGTTCCGGGTCACGTGCATCTCAAAGATTTAGGTCAACTTGTTGCGAGAGAAATTGAAGCGTCTGGTGGTGTGGCAAAAGAATTTAATACCATTGCCGTTGATGACGGGATTGCCATGGGCCATGACGGCATGCTGTATTCACTGCCATCACGTGATTTGATCGCCGACTCGGTGGAATACATGGTCAATGCCCATTGTGCCGATGCCATGGTCTGTATTTCAAACTGTGACAAGATCACCCCGGGAATGCTGATGGCAGCAATGCGCCTGAATATTCCGGTAGTGTTCGTGTCTGGCGGACCAATGGAAGCGGGTAAGGTGAAGTTCCGTGGTGATGAAAAAGCCATTGATCTGGTTGATGCCATGGTGGTTGCAGCCGATGAAAGCTATACCGATGAAGAAGTACAGGCTTTTGAACGTTCGGCATGTCCAACCTGTGGTTCATGTTCAGGCATGTTCACCGCGAACTCGATGAACTGCTTAACCGAAGCATTGGGTCTCTCTTTACCGGGGAATGGTTCAATCGTGGCAACCCATGCCAATCGTGAGAAACTATTCTTAAAAGCGGGTCGTTTGGTGGTTGAACTGGCGAAACGTTATTACGAACAGAATGATGACAGCATTTTGCCACGTTCAATTGCAACCAAGGCGGCGTTTGAAAATGCCATGACACTGGATATTGCAATGGGCGGTTCAACCAATACCGTATTGCATTTGCTTGCAGCGGCGCACGAAGCCGAAGTTGATTTCACCATGGATGATATTGACCGTTTGTCTCGTCAGGTTCCGGTATTGTCAAAAGTTGCACCGGCAAAACAAGACGTGCATATGGAAGATGTACACCGTGCGGGTGGAATTATGGCGATCTTGGGTGAGCTGGATCGTGCCAACTTGCTGAATACGTCATGCCCAACCGTGCATGAACCAACGTTAAAACATGCTTTGGACAAGTGGGATATTATCCGTACCGAAGATGCTGACGTTTACGAATTCTATCGTTCATCACCGGGTGGGATTCCAACGCAGGTGGCGTTCTCGCAAAATCGTTACTACTCAACCTTAGATGGTGACCGTGAAAAAGGCGTGATTCGTAATGCTGAACATGCTTTCTCTAAAGATGGCGGTCTGGCGGTGCTTTACGGCAACATCGCATTAGATGGCTGTATCGTAAAAACCGCAGGTGTGGATGAATCCATCCTGAAATTCACCGGTACAGCACGCGTGTTTGAAAGTCAGGATGCAGCAGTTGAAGCCATTCTGGATCACAAAATTGTGGCGGGCGATATCGTAGTGATTCGTTATGAAGGCCCACGTGGCGGACCGGGTATGCAGGAAATGTTGTATCCAACCAGTTACCTGAAATCCAAAGGTTTAGGTAAAGACTGTGCCTTGATTACCGATGGACGTTTCTCAGGTGGTTCTTCAGGCCTGTCGATTGGTCACGTGTCTCCAGAAGCTGCAGAAGGCGGAGCAATTGGTCTGGTTGAAGATGGTGATACCATTCAGATTGATATTCCAAACCGTACCATTCACTTGGATATTGATGATGCCACCATGGCGCATCGCCGTACGGTTCAGGACGCCAAAGGCTGGCATCCTGCGGAAGAGCGTAAACGTAAAGTATCTAAATCATTGAAGATTTACGCAATGCATTCGACCAGTGCAGCTAAAGGCGCAGTACGAGTTTTGTAATCCCTTTGAGTCCCTCTTTCAATTAAGGGGGACTTTTGTCTCATTTTATAAGATACTGAACATACTTATTGGCTCACCTGTTCTGGCTCAGGTTTGAGTAACTTTATCCATTTTGCATTTTATGACCATTAGAGGCTATCGACATGTCTTTGTTACGTCGTTGGTTTGATCCCATACGATCGAGTTGGTTCTATCAGAAACCTTCTCGTCAGGCGGAATTACCTACGGAACAGGGTTTAAGTATTTACCTGCGTCTAGACGATGTTTATAGCTATCTGGCAGTGCAAGAGCTGGATCAGCTCAATGAGATCCTCAGTGATGAGCTCAAACCGCTAAAAGTCATTATTTCGAGGCAAGACGCCGAGCCTCCGAATGGCATGTCCAAGCAAGACTGGCAAAGCTATTGCTTAAATGATGCCAAAATCCTGGCCAAGCAGCATCGTTTTGGTTTTGATGAAACCCCAGAAATACCGAGTGCAGAAGCATTACAACAAGCAGAAACAATTCTAAGAAATACCCCGCTCAGAGAACAAAACTTTTTACATTTGCTCGAAGATGTCTTCCACATGTTGTGGCAGCAGCAATACGGTAAATTACGTACCTTATATGCAATGGCCTCCCAGCATCAGAAACCCCAAGATTATCCTGAACGTATTTTCAAAGACGTGCCTGTGATCGCCAGTTATTTTGAATTTGGTGAACGAAAATATCAGGCGGTTGATGACTTGTTACGTCTGACACGCCGTTTAAAACAGCAGAAACTCCTGACTGGGAATCCAATTTTCCTGATCAATCATATCGAGTGGCGTGAGCATCTCATTAATGATGCCGAGGCATTGGCCGAAGTCCAAGCCTTGCATCCGGAACTGGATCTGTATATCGCGCTTGAAGACCCGATGAGCTGGTTATTATTGGCGTATATTCAGGAAGAACTGGCCAATTATTATAATATCCAGCTGAAGGTGTATCCGCTGAGTTATCACGGTCGTGACTGGTTTGACTGGGGGCTGGCAACTCGTGTTTCCAAGCGAACCCAGGTCGCATTTACACCATTTTGTCGTCCGACCAGAGAAGCCACCTATGAAATGGCACGACTGTTTTACAGTGTGCCTGAAGAGCAGCAAGTGGATTGTATGCATGAAATTCTGGAAGCGGTCTGGACACAGGGCAAAGACCTGTCCTTTAAAGCCCATTTTCAACGGATGCAGAGACGTCTGGACATTGCGCAGCTCACTGAACAGGATATCGAAGCACAGTTAAAGCAAAATGATGAATGGTGCCAGCAGAAGCATCAGCCTGATTTCCCGGTATTGGAGTTACGGATTGATGGACATAGCTATGTCTTCAATAGCCTGTATCGGGTCTGGATGATTGAAAGCATTCTCAGTAACGTACTGGAAGAAAAATATAAAATGGCCTCAACTTTTGATTGAGGCCCTCTCCCAAAAATAAGAATAGGGCAAGTCACGGTTTTTCCGTAGCATAGCTTCGATGCAAAATCGGAGTTAAAGCGTGACTTTTCTAGCCATCATTATCGGGGTCTTTGCCTTTGCCGGCATGATTAAAGGCATGATCGGACTGGGCCTTCCCGCGGTCTCCATGGGACTGCTGACCATTGCCATGAGTCCGTTTCAGGCTGCGTCTTTATTGATTGTGCCGTCGATGGTCACCAATATCTGGCAACTGTTTGCCGAAGGTCGGGTCTGGGCCTTTATTCGCCGTTTTTGGACCCTGCTGGCTGGAATTATCGCCGGTTCGATCTGGAGCTTTTTACCGACTTTAAGCGAGAGTCATGGGCACAGCAGTGAGATTTTATTGGGCTGTATGTTGGCGTTATATGGACTGTATGGCCTCTGTGTGAAAAGACTACCTCATCTGGCTCAGCATGAGCGCTGGTTGTCGCCTATTGTCGGTTATATCGGCGGTGCAGTGACCGTTGCCACAGGGGTGGTGATTATTCCGGTGGTGCCGTATTTACAGTCCCTACATTTGAAACGGGATGAACTGGTACAGGCTTTAGGTTTGACCTTTACCGTTTCCACCTTCTGTTTGGCTTTTTTCCTGCATCACAATCCGATGGCTGGAGTCACGCTGGATTATCGACTGTCTGCGGTAGCTTTAGTTGCTGCTTTATTTGGAATGGGGCTGGGTAAAAAAATCCGTTATCAACTTAACGAGCAACGTTTTCGCCGTTTATTTTTTATGGGCTTAATGGCCTTAGGCCTATATATGATTGCGCATTAAGGGCATTCAGCAACATGGGCGATGTTGCATTAAAAACTCAGCAAACTGTTGATAAGCATGCGGGAGTTGAGCGAAATCCTGTGCCGCTAACAGCAGTTTACGGTTGGCCCAGGCGCCATGTAATTGTACTGCATAAAAATCATAATCTGGCTGTAAACGCTGTGCCGCACGCGCGGGCATTATCGCAATACCGACCCCTTTGGCGACAACCTCGGCAATGGCAGAAAAGTTGGGTAAGCGTAGCCGATACTGGATATTGAAGCCCAAGAGCTTGGCTTGCGTTTCAATCGATTGCTGCAAAGAGTGATGGGGCATCAGGCCAATAAAACCATAAGCTAAGGCATCGACCAGATTCAGCTGTGTTTGCCGGGTCAAGGCATGATGAGTGGGACAGATCAGCACCAATGGATCACTGGCAAACTCCCGTGTTTGTAAATGACGCGTATCAAAGAAGCTGGAGACCAGTCCTAGACGTGCCACACCTTGAGTCAAGGCTTCAACGATTTCAGAACTTTCTGCTTCATGTAGGTCCAGATTGATCTCGGGATGTAGCATCAGATAGTGCGGTAACAGCGGTGGTAAATATTCACTCTGTGCAGACGAATTACACCATAAAGTTAATGATTCAGGTGCCGTGGGCCGAAAGCGTTGCATGTCCTGTTCAAGCAGATCTTTTTGCTGCATCAGCCGTCGGGCATGTTCAGCCAGAGCATGGCCCGCAGTGGTCAGCTCAACACCTGAGGCCTGTCGAATAAATAACGGTGTTGCAAAATAGTGTTCGAGTTTTTTAATTCGTTCGCTGGCGGCTTGCAGGGAAATGGCAGAAAGCTCGGCGCCCTTGGTCAGGCTACCTGTCGAAACAATATGCAGAAGCAGTTGTAAATCAAAGAAATCGAAACGCATGAGCGGAACGTATTGAAATATAAACAACCATCATACTAAAAGTAAGCAAGATAAAGATAGGGGAGCTGTTCAAGACGAAAAAAAGGCAGCTTGCACTGCCTTGAAGATTTTTAGTTTTTATCTTTTAAACCGAACAGCAGGTTTAGGAAAATTGCTGCAAAAGTTGCCGTCCCGATACCACCGAGATTGAAGCTACCAAATAACAATTCAAAGTTACCCGCCCCTAAAATAATAGTCACTGAAGCCACGATCAGGTTTTTATTGTTCGAGAAGTCGACTTTATTTTCGATCCAGATTTTTGCACCGGCAATGGTGATCAGACCAAACACCACAATAGATGCACCAGTGAGTACTGCATTGGGAATGGTACTAATGACGGCACCAAACTTAGGTGAAAGACCGAGGATAATGGCAAAGAGACCTGCAATCACAAACACCAGTGTTGAGTAAACGCGGGTAACCGCCATCACTCCGATATTTTCACCATAAGTGGTCATACCGGGTGCACCCACACCGCCGGATAAGGTGGTTGCGACACCATCTGCAACAAAGGCTTTACCCAGTTGTGGCGTGAGGTTTTCACCTGTCATTGCGCCAACAGCCTTGATATGACCCAGGTTTTCTGCCACGAGAATCAGGGCCACAGGGGCAATGATCAGAATGGCATTCAAATCAAAAGTTGGATGCGAGAAGCTTGGGACACCAAACCATGGCGCCGCTGAGATTTGCGAGAAATCAATCGGCTTGCCATAACCCAGACCATTACTGGCAATGGCATAAATGGCATAGGCAATTAAAAGGCCAATCAAGAGCAATAAACGTTGTAACAGGCCTTTGGTAAAGACCGCAATGATGCCCATGCTGAGGACCGTAGTTAATGCCATCCACATTTCAAAAGGCTGACCCGCAACCCCTTTAATGGTTACAGGTGCAAGATTAAGACCAATGATCATCACGATTGCACCGGTGACCACCGGTGGCATCAGTTTTTCGATCCAGCGGGTTCCTGTCAGCATCACCGCAAAGCCGATCAGGGCATACACGATACCGCAGACCACAATCCCGCCCAGTGCGACGGACAGGTTGGGATTCGCACCTGAACCGGTAATATGACCCGTTGCTGCTGCCACCACGCCAATAAACGCAAAACTTGAGCCTAAATAACTCGGAACTCGTCCACCTGTCATAAAGAAAAACAGGATGGTACAGATCCCTGACATTAAAATGGCAAGGTTCGGGCTAAAACCCATCAGTAAAGGTGCAAGTACGGTTGAGCCGAACATGGCAAATGCGTGTTGAACCCCCAGCACCGCGCTTTGTAAGGGCGGTAAATATTCATTGGTCGCAACAGGGCGATGATCGACCGTCCCCTGATACGGCTGCCATTTTGGAAACCAACTGGACATAAATTAGACTCATTATGTGATATCAGCGCGTATGATACCCTGTCTTAAAACGAGCTTTCACCTATAAGTCCTTGAGAGGATTGCAAGAACAGGCATTAAGGTTTGGTATTTTTACCTTTTGGTAAAATTTGTTTCAAAATAAGCTAGTGGAATTATTATTTATTTTGTCTGGACAATTTAAAAAATTAACTCTTTTATTTTTAAAATAATTTTAAAAACTTTTTCAATTTTTTTTATCGCAATGGCATATTTTGCCAAACTGGTCATCAACAGAAACGATTTCTGCTGATGACCATCTGAAAAATGGCACTTAGCCCGTGTTACGTAAGCCCGCTGCAATACCCGCAATGCTGACCATCAAGGCATGATCCACTGGACTATGTTCGGTTTGATGCTCTGCCAGATACAGGCGACGTCGTTTCATCAACTCGGCCTGTAATAAATGCAAAGGTAATAAATACGGTTTACGTACCTGCATCGATTGATCCAGTACCTCATTATTGCTCAGCAGTTTAGATTCACCTTTCAGGCTCAGCAGGGTATCGACTGCATTTTGCAGACGTTGGCGCAACTCGACACCAAGCACTTTTAAGTCCTGATCCTGAGTCAGATGCGATTCATAATACAGCGCGATATTGGCATCGGATTTGGACAGTACCATTTCCAGCATATCAATCAGCGTCTGGAAATAAGGCCATTGTTCCAGCATCTCATCCAGCGTGTTTTTGTGTTGTCCATGCACCTGATTGATGGCCGTGCCTGTGCCCAGCCATGCTGGCAGCATCAGGCGAATCTGGGTCCATGCAAAGACCCAAGGAATGGCACGCAGCGACTCAATCCCGCCACTGACTTTACGTTTGGCTGGGCGAGAACCCAGCGGCAGCATCTGTAATTCCAGCTCAGGGGTAACAGTACGTAGATAGCTGACAAAATTTGGATTTTCACGCACGGTTTGACGATAAACCTGTACTGATAACTCGGTCATCTGGTTCATCAGGTTACGCCATTGCTGTTTCGGTTCAGGTGGCGGTAACAAGGTTGCTTCCAGAGTCGCTGCAGTATAGATTTCCAGATTTTGCAGGGCGATCCCTTCCAGACCGAATTTAAAGCGAATCATCTCACCTTGCTCGGTGACACGGATTGCACCTGAAATTGAACCCGGTGGTTGCGAGAACAGTGCTTGCTGTGTCGGTGCACCGCCACGGCTAATTGAACCGCCACGACCATGGAATAAGGTCAATTGCACCCCATGCTGCTGGGCAATCGCGGTCAGTTCTTCCTGAGCACGATATTGTGCCCAGTTGGCCGACATAAAGCCTGCATCCTTGGCGGAGTCCGAGTAGCCAATCATCACTTCATGTTTGCCTTGAATATGCTGTTTATACCAATGCATATTGAACAGGGTATTCATGGTTTTGGCGGCGCCGTCGAGATCCTTCAAGGTCTCAAATAAAGGCACTACACGTAGCGGTTGCTGGATACCTGCTTCTTTTTGCAGTAACAATACTGCGAGAACATCACTTGGATATTCCGCCATGGAGATAATATAGGCACCCAGACTCTCAGGTGGCTGTTCGGCCAAGGTACGCATGGTGGCAAACACTTCCAGTACATCGGAATGCTGAATCAGGCTGCCTTCAGGCTCATTAAAAAACTTTGGCAGTAAGGGACGCTTACTTTGCAGTTCCTGAATCAGGAAGTTCTGGCGGGCCTGCTCGGTCCAGGATTCAAAATTACCCAGCCCCAGATATTCGGTAATCGCGGAAATGGCTTGGCGATGGCGACCTGATTCCTGACGGATATCCAGTTTGAGCAGCTCAATACCGAAACAGTTGACCCGATAAATAAAGTCGAGTAATTGTCCGTTGGCGATCTCAGCCAGATTACAATCCATCAGTGAGCGGTAGCACAGCAGTAGCGGCGCCAACAATTCATCTTTGGTTCTGATGATGTTGCTGTCATCGGCATCTGTGCCTTGCAGGCGATGGGCCAGCCATGAGCGGGTGGCTTTTAAACGTTCACGGGTTTCGCGTAAATATTCACGATAGGGTTCCGGATGCGCATAGCCCAATGCCTGAGTCATTTCAGCGGAACAGCTTTGAATCGACAATTCCCAACGCAGATTTTCGATATCACGCAGGTACAGATCAGCTGCTTGCCAACGCGATAACCACAGGACTTCTTGCGTGACTTGATGGGTCACATTCGGGTTGCCATCCCGGTCTCCGCCCATCCATGAAGCAAAGCGGATCGGTGCAACATTGAGCGGCAGACTTTGTTCACAATGCTGCTGGGTCAGTTCATTCAGTTCACGGACAAATTTAGGGACCGCATTCCAGAGTGATTGCTCAATCGTGGCAAAGCCCCATTTGGCTTCATCGACTGGGGTTGGACGATGTTGGCGGATTTCATCGGTCTGCCAGGCTGAACTGATCAATTGCTTGAGGGTGGCAATGGTTTGCTGGCGTTCTTTCGGGGTCAGCTTTTGCTGATCTAATTGGGAAAGGCAATCGGTAATATCGTCATATTTTTGAATTAAGGTACGACGGCTGACTTCGGTTGGATGAGCCGTCAGCACCAGTTCAATTTTTAAATCACAGATTTGCTGAAACAGTTGTTGGGCATTGATTTGCTGGTTGTTGAATTTTTCAAACAGATGCGGCAGCGGATTCGGGCTGGGTGCCTGTTCATCAAACTCGGCCTGACGGCGGCTGCGCACCACATGGTATTGTTCTGCAATATTGGCAAAGTTGAGAAAATGCGAGAAAGCCCGGGTCAGCGGCAGAATCTCTTCATCTTTTAAACCGAGAAACAATTGTTCGAGCTGTTTTTCTGCTTCGATCTGGCCGTCACGGGCGCCTTTGGCCAATGCACGAATTTGTTCAATCTGATTAAACAAATCTTGCCCAGCATGTTGCTTTAAGGTCTCACCGAGTAAATTGCCGAGTAAGCGGACATCTTCACGTAATGGGGCAGTGATTTGCTGGATCATTTTGTTTCTCCTGATGTTCTCGTTCGACTATAGCGCGATTGAGCGACAATCCAAGAGCAGAACGTAAAAAAAATGTGAAAATTCTCTAAACTTTAGTCTGATATTTCAGTAAAAAAATCTCGATGGCCTGTTCAATCACCTGATCGGTTTCTGTGGCGGTGGGAACCGGAGCCAAACCCAGCAATACCTGCTGATGGCGGATTCCGAGCATGAGCGAGATGATCAGTTCGGTTTGCTTGAGCGGCTCATCGGCCTGAATGAACTTGAAGGCAATGGCCTGGGCAAAGAAATCGCACCAGACATGGCTCATGCGGGTATGCGAGGCATCAAAAAACTGCCGGGTCAGGGGACTTTGTTCTGCGGCCAGTTCAAACAGCAAACAGTCCAGTTTCAGCGCTTCTGGAAGATAAATAATACTTAAAGCGCGCTGGCACATCAGACGCAATGCCTGTTTAAAATCAGAATCTGCCGTCAGTTGGAACTGCTTGGCCCGAATCGATTCTTCACAGCTTTCTTCAATTGCACACATGAACAGGTTGTTTTTATCCTGAAAATGGTTATACACCGTGAGTTTGGTGACACCTGCTTCCTTGGCAATCTGGTTCATGTTGGTGGCGTGGTAACCCATTTTTAAAAAAATAGATTTTGCGGCCTGTAATATTCTGGCTCTTTTTTCTAGATCTTTGGGGCGGCCACTGTGTGTTTGCACGTTATCTTTCTCTTTTAATCAATTTAAAAATCAGAGGGATCAGTTTATTTTTTAATTAATGTACTTGCGGGTATATTAATTAAAAAATAAACAATTTATGATAATGCCCATATCACGCCTTAAAAATCAATTTGAATAAGAGCGCCATTGGATGAATCAGATCAATCGTATCATATTGGGCTTAGTCGTTGTCAGTAGCATCGTGCTCAGTGCCTGCCAGAAGGAAACTGCAAAGACTGAGGAA
Organism: Acinetobacter calcoaceticus; assembly: GCF_051947995.1. Lineage (GTDB taxonomy): Bacteria > Pseudomonadota > Gammaproteobacteria > Pseudomonadales > Moraxellaceae > Acinetobacter. Next base: position 18,707 of record NZ_JBLVVH010000004.1, read on the forward strand.
ATTCCTTATGTCATGGTGGCCCAGCCGAGTGGTCAGCATGTCGAGCAAAAAAGTTATGCCGGGGATGTTCAGGCCAGACAGCAAACCGCTTTGGCCTTCCGTGTCGGGGGACAGGTGACTGAACGCTATGTCGATGTCGGAGATCGGGTCAAAGTTGGACAGGTGCTGGCGAAACTGGATGTCAAAGATGCGCAATTGCAAATGAATGCGGCCAAGGCACAGTTACAAAGTGCACAGGCCGCTGCAAAAATTGCTGCAGAAGAATATCAGCGTTATCAGCAGTTATTACCAGTCAATGCAGTGAGCCGTTCGCAATTTGATGCGGTCAAAAATCAGTATGAATCCGCTCAGGCAAGCTTGCAGCAGGCGCGTTCTAACTATGAAGTATCCTCCAACCAGACCGGTTATAACCAGCTGATCTCGAATAAAAACGGGGTGATTACCCAGCGTCAGATCGAGATTGGGCAGGTGATTGCCGCAGGACAGGCCGCTTACCAGTTAGCCATTGATGGTGAACGTGAGGTGGTGTTTGGTGTACCTGAACAGGCGGTCAGCAGCATTAAAGTGGGGCAATCCGCATGGGTCACCTTGTGGTCGCAACCTGAAGCACGTTTTGCTGCCAGAGTGCGTGAGGTTTCGCCTGCAGCCGACCAGTCCCGGACATTTACCGTGAAAGTATCTTTGCTGGAAGGGCAGTCCGCTATCCAGCTGGGACAAAGTGCGCGGGTGTTCTTTGTGACACAGGACAAGAATGTGCTGAGCGTACCGTTATCCAGTGTCACGGCCAATGATCAGCAAGCCTATGTCTGGGTGGTCAATGCCGACCAGACCATACGCAAAGTTCCTGTAACGCTGGGTATGTATGGACGTGATAGTGTGCCTGTACTGACAGGCTTAAAAGCCTCCGACTGGGTGGTGGTCGGTGGTGTGCACCTGTTGCGCGAGCAGCAAAAGATTCATCCCGTCGATCGCGATAACCGTGATATACGCGTTCAAACCGGAGGTTAAACATGAAATTTAACCTTTCAGAATGGGCGCTCAAAAATAAGGGCATTATCCTTTATTTTATGCTATTGCTCGGCATCGTGGGCATCATGTCCTATTCCAAGCTGTCGCAAAGTGAAGACCCGCCATTTACCTTCAAGGTGATGGTGGTACAGACCTACTGGCCTGGCGCGACAGCCAGAGAAGTCTCGACGCTGGTCACAGACCGGATTGAAAAAGAGTTGATGACTACGGGGCAGTATGACCGCATCATGGCCTATTCACGTCCCGGTGAGTCTATGGTGACCTTTGTTGCCAAAGACAGTTTACCGTCCAGCGCCATTCCGGATGTCTGGTATAACGTGCGCAAGAAAGTCAATGATATTCGCAGCCAGTTACCCAATGGGGTACAGGGGCCGTTCTTTAATGATGAGTTTGGCGATACTTTCGGCAATATCTATGTACTGACTGGCAAAGACTTTGACTATGCGGTAATGAAAGAATATGCCGACCGTTTGCAACTGCAATTGCAACGGGTCAAAGATGTCAGCAAGGTTAATCTGGTCGGTCTACAAGACCAGAAAATTTGGATTGAACTGTCCAATACCAAGGCAGTGCAATTAGGTGTACCGGTCACCGCGATACAGGAGGCCATCCAGAAGCAAAACGATATGGCGGGTGCCGGTTTCTTTGAAACGGGCACGGATCGTATCCAAATCCGAGTCAGTGGACATTTACATAGTGTCGATGACCTGAAAAAAATGCCGTTACTGGTCGGTGACAGAACCATTCAGCTCGGTGATGTTGCCGAGGTCTATCGCGGTTTTAGCGAACCTGCGCAGCCACGTATGCGTTTTATGGGGGAGAACGGGATCGGGATTGCGGTCTCAATGCGTAAAGGTGGTGACATCATTGCGCTAGGTAAAAATCTCGAAACCGAATTTAACCGTCTGCAAAAAAGCTTACCTTTGGGCATGAAACTGCAAAAAGTGTCTGATCAACCTGTGGCGGTACAACGCAGTATTCAGGAGTTCTTAAAAGTTCTCGCGGAAGCGGTAATTATCGTCTTGCTGGTGAGTTTCTTCTCTCTGGGTTTCCGTACGGGCTTGGTGGTAGCGCTTTCTATTCCACTGGTTTTAGCCATGACCTTTGCAGGCATGAACCTGTTCGATGTGGGACTGCATAAGATTTCACTGGGTGCCTTGATTCTGGCGCTGGGGCTGCTGGTGGATGATGCCATTATCGCGGTGGAAATGATGGCAATTAAGATGGAGCAGGGCTATAGCCGGTTAAAAGCTGCCGGCTTTGCCTGGCAAACCACCGCTTTCCCGATGCTGACCGGCACCCTGATTACGGCAGCTGGTTTCCTGCCGATTGCCACCGCCCAGTCCGGAACCGGCGAATATACCCGTTCGATTTTCCAGGTGGTGACCATTGCCCTGATCGTGTCATGGATTGCTGCCGTACTATTTGTGCCTTATCTGGGCGAGAAATTATTGCCAGATTTTAGCAAGCAGCAACAGCAAGCGGCGTGGTATGTGCGCTGGTGGGCACGTTTGCGCAAGCAACCTGCGCCTATTGTGGAAGCGCATGGACAACAGCATGATCCTTACCAATCCAAGTTTTATCAGTCGTTCCGCCGTGTGGTCGAAATCTGTATCACCTATCGAAAAACCGTGATTGCGGTGACTGTCGGCATATTCGTGCTGTCGGTGGCGATGTTTAAGCTGGTGCCGCAACAGTTTTTCCCGCCATCGAATCGTGCTGAAATTCTGGTGGATTTAAAACTGGAAGAAGGTGCCTCCCTGACCGCGACAGAACAAGCCGTACATAAGGTGGAACAATTCCTGTCCAAACAAAAAGGCATTGATAACTATGTGGCTTATGTCGGGACGGGTTCACCGCGTTTCTACTTGCCTTTGGATCAGCAACTGCCGCAAGCCAGCTTTGCCCAGTTTGTGGTGCTGGCCTCATCTTTAGATGATCGGGATGAAATTCGTCGTTCTTTAGACACACAAATCAAGCAGCTCTTACCTCAAGTGCGTACTCGGGTGTCGTTACTGGAAAATGGTCCGCCTGTGGGCTATCCATTGCAGTACCGGGTCTCAGGTGAAGATCTGGCAACGGTTCGGGCCGAAGCACAAAAAGTGGCCAAAGTCCTGAGTGAAGACCCGAATACCACCAATGTGCATCTGGACTGGGGCGAGCCAAGCAAAATTATTGCGATCGACATTGATCAGGATCGTGCCCGTCAAATGGGGGTGTCCAGTGTCGATCTGGCCAATTTCCTCAATGCCTCGGTCACGGGCTCGGTGATGAATCAATATCGTGAAAAACGTGAATTGATTGAAATCCGTTTGCGTGGCGATCAGTCGGAACGGGTTGAAGTGGCGTCTTTAGCGAGCCTGGCGGTACCGACCAGTAAAGGCAGCACTGTGCCACTGGCGCAAATTGCCACAATCGAGTCCCGCTTTGAAGAGGGTTTAATCTGGCATCGTAACCGTTTGCCAACCATTACCGTTCGCGCGGATATTCGCACGCACTTGCAACCTGCAACGGTGGTACAACTGCTGGCAGACAAGATGCAGACCCTACGTGCAGACCTGCCAAGCGGTTATTTACTTGAGGTAGGGGGAACGGTTGAGGAGTCGGCGAAGGGACAAAATTCGGTCAATGCCGGCATGCCTTTATTCCTGGCCGTGGTGATGACCTTGTTGATGATCCAGCTACGCAGCATGTCACGCGCGGCCATTGTCTTGCTGACTGCACCATTGGGGTTGATCGGGGTGGTGGCATTCTTGCTGCTGTTTAATAAACCTTTCGGTTTCGTGGCGATGCTCGGTACGATCGCATTATCAGGCATGATTATGCGGAACTCGCTTATTTTGATTGATCAGATCGAGCAGGATATACAGGCGGGACATGTGCCATGGGATGCGGTCATTGATGCCACCATGCGCCGTTTCCGCCCCATTGTCCTGACCGCACTGGCCGCGGTACTGGCCATGATCCCGTTATCTCGCAGTATTTTCTTTGGTCCGATGGCCGTTGCGATTATGGGCGGATTGATTGTTGCGACCCTGTTAACCCTGTTTTTCCTGCCTGCACTGTATGCAGCATGGTTTAAGGTCAAAAAAACAACATAACTATCGTAATTATTTTGTGAATAAAGGTGCGAAATATTGAAAATTTCAATATAGTAGCACCTATATTTTAAGACCAAAAAATAATTGAATTTCATTGCATGACAAATTTTGCACAATGCTGTGAATGAGGTGATATAGAGCATGGGGCAAGACAATATTGAGCAGCATCGCCGCTATGTGGTGATTTCTTACGTGTTCATGTTTCTTGCATTATTTACAATCGTGTTTGCAGCGTTTGCTTACCTGTTAGCACGAAAAGTTGCGATTGTGGATAATGCTGAAGTATGGATACATGCGCATGCACTCTGGATTATGCGTAATGTGCTGTTATTTATCTTGATGGCCTTTTTCGCTGCCTTATGGTTTATTCCATTATTCTTTTTTGCATGGGACAGCGCACTCTGGGTGACTGCAATGACAGTTGCGGGTGTGGTCTTCAGTTCAATTGCCTGGTTGTTTTTGTTAAATGCATGGCTAAAAGGCATTGCCAAGTACTTTAAAAATAAAGCAGTTTTTTAATTTTACTGCTTTTTTATTGAATTAGACCTTGTAAATTTATCGTACAGCCCCTATTAAGGCTCTGTTGACTTTAGAAATAAAAAGTTAGCAGAGCCTATTTGTTTTTTTAGATTTGAATAAATTCCGTGAGGAGCATCGCCAACCATGGCTAAACGTGATTATTATGAGGTTTTAGGCGTTTCGAAAACCGCAAGTGATGATGAGATCAAGAAAGCCTATCGTAAGTTGGCGATGAAGTATCATCCAGACCGTAACCCTGACAACGCAGAAGCTGAAGAAAAGTTCAAAGAAGCGTCTGAAGCCTATGAAGTGCTGTCTGACGGCGAAAAGCGCAGCATGTATGACCGTGCTGGGCACAGTGCCTTTGAAGGTGGCTTCGGTGGAGCGGGTGGCGGCTTCGGCGGTTTTAGCGCAGAAGACATTTTCAGCCAGTTTGGTGATATTTTCGGTGGTGCATTCGGTGGCGGTGGTCGTCAGCAACAACGCCAACGCCGTGGTTCAGACCTACGCTATGTGATGGAATTGACGCTCGAAGAAGCGGTCAAAGGCGTGAAAAAGACCATTACCTTTACTGCGCCAGCGCCATGTGAAACCTGTGATGGCAAGGGTTCTCAAAATCCGAATGATGTCGAAACCTGTCGTACCTGTCATGGTGCAGGCCAAGTGCGTATGCAACAAGGTTTCTTCTCAGTGCAGCAAACCTGTAGTACCTGTCGTGGTCAAGGTAAAATCATCAAGAATCCATGTAAGAGCTGTCATGGTTCAGGCGTTGCAGACCGTCAGCAAACACTTGAAGTGACCATCCCTGCAGGCGTGGACAATGGCGACCGCGTACGCTTAACCGGCAAAGGTGAAGCGATCCGTGATGGTCAGGCCGGTGATTTGTACGTTGAAGTCGTGGTACGTGAACACGAAATTTTCCAACGTGATGGTGCTGACCTTTATATGGACGTGCCAGTCAGCATTGCAGATGCGGCTTTAGGTAAAGAAATTGAAATCCCGACCTTAGAAGGCCGTGTCAGCTTGAAAATTCCTGAAGGCACGCAAACGGGTAAACTGTTCCGCTTACGTGGCAAGGGCGTTCGTCCGGTACGTAGCAGCATGGTCGGTGATTTACTCTGCCGTATTGTGGTAGAAACGCCGGTGAACCTGAACAGTCGCCAACGTGAATTGCTGAAAGAGCTACAAGCCTCTTTTGATGGGGATGGTCATGCGTCATCGCCAAAGAAAAAATCATTCTTTGATCGCCTGTTTGACTAATTGGCATTCATAAAAAAAACCTGCTGCGGCAGGTTTTTTATGGGAAATTTTTAGCGCAAGCACAGAGTTTTGCTATAGTAGCTGAATTGTTTAAATAAAAGACTGGGAAAAATTATGTCAACTTCTCCACGCATTGGGATTTTGGGTGCAGGCGGACGCATGGGACGCATTTTGATTCAAGCGGTACAACAGGCAGGCTACCAGCTTGCAGCCGCAGTTGAACGTCCAGAAAGCAGTCTGGTGGGTGCAGATGCAGGGGAACTTGCAGGGATTGGCAACATCGGCGTCAAGATCGTGGGAAGTTTGAGTGAAGTATTGAAAGACTGTGATGTCGTGATTGATTTCACTGCACCGAGTGCCACTGAACAGCATTTGAAGCTGTGCCGTGAAGCCGGTGTGGCCATGGTAATCGGGACTACGGGGATGTCAGATGAACAAAAGACATTTCTTGAAGAAACTGCAACCCATACCCCAGTCGTGTACGCTGCCAATTATTCAGTGGGGGTCAATGTTTCGATTAAATTACTGGAACTTGCAGCCAAAGTATTTGGTGATACGGTGGATATCGAAATCATTGAAGCGCATCATCGCCATAAAGTGGATGCACCCTCAGGTACTGCATTCATGATGGGTGAGGCGATTGCCGATACTTTAGGCCGTAACCTGAAAGAGGTGGCGGTATATGGACGTGAAGGCTATACCGGCCCGCGTGACCGCCAGACCATTGGTTTTGAAACCATTCGTGGCGGTGATATCGTCGGTGAACATACCGTGATGTTTATTGGTGAAGGTGAACGTGTTGAAGTCACGCACAAGGCCACCAACCGTATGAACTTTGCCTCAGGGGCGGTTCGTGCAGCAGCCTGGGTGGTCGGCCGTGAGGCGCGTAAATACGATATGAAAGATGTTTTGGGCTTTAACGAGATTGAAGTATAAAACGTTCCTTTTTGGTACTATAAAAGAGCTTGTTGAGCTTTCTATCCGACAGGGGTGAAACAAGCTCTCGCTATCATTAAAACAATTGAGCATGACATGAATAAAAAACATATCGTCCTTGCTACACTGCTCAGTATCAGCAGCTTTACCGTCAATGCAGCAGCTGATAAGGCCAAGCTGAGCTTACATCGCAATAATATCAAGGTCTGGACCTATCAGACCGAAAATAACCCGATTATTCAATATAAAGCAGAAACGACTTTTGACGTACCGCTAGAGCGTGCCGTTGCCGTAGTGCTGGATATCGAGCGGACACCACAATGGGTACCCTATGTCGGTAAAACAAAAATGCTGTCTCGGGATGACAAAAAAGGCGAGTTTACCTTGTACATGGTGCTGGATTTTCCTTTCCCCTTAAAAGACCGTGATGTAGTCATTAAAGGTAAAATGACCAAGAACAGTGATGGTAGCATCAGCATTAAAAACAATGCCATTCAGGATGATTATCCTGAACAGCCCGATGTGGTGCGTTTAAGCAAATATGCGGGTGACTGGACTTTCCAGAAACTGGCCAGCAACAAAGTCAAAGTGACCACCAGTGGCTACGCCGATCCGGCGGGTTCTATTCCACTCAGCTTTGTGAATATGTTTGTACAGCAGCAACCTTATCAAATGCTGATGAAAATGAAAAAAGAAGTGCTCAATCCGATCTATGCGCAACCGAAGTTGCCAGAGTTATTGAAGTAATAAAAAAGCCTGATTCAATCAGGCTTTTTTATATGGCTTATGCTTGCGGGCATTGTTTGAGATGAGCCGTCGGTTTATTGGCCAACTTGATCTGGATAAACACCAGAATTAAACCAATACCTGCCAGTACCGCACCGATCATGGAGACCGCTGTGTAGTTTAAGCCGAGACTTAATACTGCGCCGCCTGCCGCTGCACCAATGGCATTGCCCAGATTAAAGGCGCCGATATTGACTGAAGACGCCAGACCGGATGCTTCACGTGCAACCGACATCACACGCATTTGCAAAGGCGGTACAATCGCAAATGCTGCCGCACCCCAGATCACCAGACCAATGGCTGCCCCCAGTTGTGATTGCGCCAGGAATGGGAAAATCACCATCAAGCTGATCAGCAAGACCAGAAAACCAATCAGGGTTTTGTCGATCGACATATCTGCAAACTTACCGCCGAAATGGTTACCGATAGAGAAACCAATCCCGATCAAGACCAGCATCATGGTGATAAAGGTCGGTGAAGCATGGCTAAATTCAACCAGACTCGGCGCGATATAGGTATACAAGGTAAACATGGCCGAAGCACCAAACACAGTGGTCAACAGCGCCAGCACCACAGGCAGGCGGGTCAGCACTTTTAGCTCCATTTTCACATTCGGTTTTTGACCGACGGAGCCTGCAGGCAGGGCTTTCCAGAGCGATAGCATGGTAATGATACCGAGTATAGAAATCGCCAGGAACGACATACGCCAGCCAATATTTTGTCCGACCCAGGTGGCGAGGGGTACACCGCCAATATTGGCAATGGTCAGTCCCATAAACATGGTCGCTACCGCACTGGCCTGTTTATTGGCTGGCACCACACTGGCTGCCACCACCGATCCAATCCCGAAGAAGGCACCATGGTTGAGGCTGGTCAGCAGACGGGCCCCCATCAAACTCATGTAGTTCGGCGCAAAGGCTGCGATCAGGTTGCCAAGGGTAAAAATTGCCATCAGTACAATCAATGCATTACGACGGGCAAAACCACCAAACCATAAGGTCATGATCGGCGCACCGAGCATCACGCCCAGTGCATAACCCGTGATCAGCATACCTGCACTTGGAATTGACACGCCCAGATCATTGGCAATATTGGGCAACAGTCCCATGGGAGAGAACTCGGTTGTCCCAATGGCAAATGCGCCAATGGCCAGTGCCAGCAACGGCAGGTTGATGCGGCTGCTCATGTTATTTGTCCCATTCAGGCGCAAATGGTTCAGGACTCACTTCTCGACCATTACGTTCTAGTTGAGCAATCAGCTGCATTTCCTCTGCACTTAAGGTTAAGTCTTGCGCTTTTAAGTTGCTGATCAGGTTTTCACGTTTTGTTGATGATGGAATCACGGCAAAACCATTTTGTAATGCCCACGCCAATGCGACTTGTGCCGTGGTTGCCTGATGCTGTGCGGCAATTTCAGCCAAAGTTGGATCATTCAGCACTTTGCCATAAGCTAGGGTCATGTATGAGGTCACGTCAATGTCTTGTTCACGTAAGTAGTTCACCAGATTACGGTTCTGTAAATACGGGCTGAGCTCGATCTGGTTGGTAGCAATGTGTTCTACACCAATGCTGTCAATCGCTTGCTGGGTCAAGGCAATATTAAAGTTTGAGATCCCGATCTGTTTGGTCAAACCTTGTTGTTTCGCTTCCAGAAGTAGTTGCATCACGCTCGGAATCGACACACCCAGTGCCGGAGCCGGCCAGTGGATCAGGGTCAGATCAACGGCATCGGTACCAAGTTTTTGTAAGCTGTCTTTTAAGCTGGGAATAAATTTGTCTTCGGCAAAGTTATCAACCCAGATTTTTGTGGTTAAAAACAAATCCTGACGGGCAACGCCACTTTCAGCAATGGCTTGGCCTACAGCCGCTTCATTCTCATAAATCTGTGCGGTATCAATGGCACGGTAACCCACATCAAGGGCCGTTTTAACCGAGTCAATCACTGCTTGGTCTTTAAGACGGAAAGTACCTAAACCAAATTGAGGGATACGCATATTATTCACCTAATCTTGTCATGCTCAATTGAGCGTATTCTGTTGATGGGTAGAATTTTGCAATAATTATTGTTGCTAAAAAATAGATGAATTTGCAAAATATAGTTGACTAAATATCAATAATTGAAGGGTTCAATGAAATCAACCATTGAAGAATTACTCGCTTTTATGACCATTGTCGATACCGGTTCCTTTATTGCTGCCGCAGAAAAACTCGGCCAGACAGCATCGGGTCTCAGTCGTTCGCTCAGCCGTTTGGAATCAAAGCTTGAAGTGACCTTGTTAGAACGGACCACGCGCAAATTAAAACTAACACAAGAAGGGCAACAATTTCTGAATCATGCCCGTAAAATCTTAAGTGACTTAAATGCAGCAGAAGAGGCGTTGCAAAAATCCGATCAAGATACTTCCGGGCTTATCCGGATTGATTCGGCCACACCTTTTATTTTGCATGTAATTGCACCTCTGATGCATTTGTTTCGCCAGCGCTATCCCAATATCGACATTGAGCTGAGCAATAATGATCAGGTGATTGACTTGTTACAGCACAAAGCCGATGTGGCTTTCCGCTTTGGTGAACTGCATGACTCCAGCCTACACGCCAAACTGGTGTGCAAAAGTCGTCTTTATATTGTCGCTAGCCCCCATTATTTAGCCACCCTATCAGAACCGCCAACCCTAAATACATTAGCCCAGCATGATTTGATCGGTTTTACCAAACCCTTGCATTTGAACACTTGGCCATTAAAAACCAAGGATCATTATTTTACTGCGCAACCCACAATCAAGGCATCGAACGGGGAGACGGTACGTCAGCTGGCGATCCGGGGACATGGGATTACCTGTTTGTCTGAATTCATGGTATGGCAAGACCTAGAGAAGGGCTTATTAGTGCCTTTGTTTGAAGACCAGATCGAACACTCTTATCAACGCATCCATGCGGTGTATTATCAGCAAGAACACTTGCCAAAACGTATCCGTTTATTTATTGAGTTTTTGACTGAGCAATTAAGTCAGGGCTTCTCGGTTTGCCAATAGCATCATTTTGAAGCTGCACATTCAGGACCGGAATGGACGGACCGGTTTTAGGCAGGACAGACACCACAATATGTTGCTGTTGTAGCTTGCATTCCAGTTCAAGCGTTGGCAATAAGTTACTGGCTAGCATAACTCCATTTTCATTGGGTTTTTTATAGGTCATCTTGATGATGCGACTCTGTGCGGTGGCTGCGCCTTTTTCCATTTTCCATAATTCATAAGTCGGTTGATTCTGCATGCGTAGGTAACCTTCCGAGAGTGATTTACACACCTGTTGTTGTGGGTAGGTGGCTTGGTCACTGAGTTCACAGCCGGTTAGTAAAATTATGCCGAATATAAATAAGATATTATTTTTCATTGGTTTATCCTGTGGCAGTTGATTTTTATAGCTTAACGGTGTTGTATAAACCAATACAGATACAGAAATTTATAAAAAAGCAGTACAGAGATGACCTTCCAATATCAACGTCTGGCAGAACAGCTGGCGCATAAGATCTATCAACATGAATTACAGCCACAACAGAAGCTGAGTTCTTTAAGGGAATTTGCACGTCAGCACAGTATTAGCCTGAGTACGGCGCAACAATGCTATGAGTTGCTGGAAGCCAAAGGATTGATCTACGTCAAAGCAAAATCGGGTTATTTTGTCAGTTCGAGACAATATCAAAGTCCCGTGCCAGATAGTCCCGTTTTCGAGTCGATGAGTCGGCAGGTTTCAAATTTAGATCTGCAAAACCAGATTCAAACTGCTTCGATTCAGAACCATTTAACCCCGTTGGGAGCCATTCAGCTATCTCCACATCTGATTCCAGTGGATGGCTTGCGCCGTTCCCTGCAACGTGCGCTGAAACACTGTCAGCCAGAAGATTTTCTGTATTGCAATAAACAGGGACACCAGCAACTGCGACAGGCGTTATCGGATCATTGGCGTGAGGATGGTATTTATGTTGCTACGGACGATATTTTTATTAGCAATGGTTGTATGCCCGCGTTGTCGCTGTTGATTCAGCAGATCACCAAGCAAGGCGATAGCATTCTGATTCCAACCCCCACCTTTAATGGGCAGTTGCAAATGCTGGCCAGTTTGAAACGCAAGATTATTGAAATTCCAGCCGATCATCGTGGTATTGATCTGGAACGTTTAGAGCATTTTATGCAACAGGGCAGTGCCAAACTGTGTTTGATGACCGCCAATTTTCAGAATCCCTTGGGCTATTGCCTGAGCAATCAGCAGAAGCAGCACATCGCCAAGCTGGCTCAGCAGTATGAGTGTTTTATTCTGGAAGACGATATTTATGGGGAATGCAGTTTCCAGAAGGAGCGACCTTTACCCATCCGTTATTGGGATCAGGATGGCTATGTGATCTGGTGTGGCTCAGTTTCTAAATCTTTATCAGCGGCTTATCGTGTCGGCTGGTTCTGTTTAGGACAACAATTACAATATTTAAGACCACGTTTATTGGCCAATAATATCGGGGTAAATACTCCTTTACAGTTGGGGCTGGCTGATTTTATTTATAGCAGGGGTTATCGAGAGCATCTCGATCAACTGAGACCTAAACTCATGCAACAGGTGCAACAGTATCGGGCATTTATTCTAGAGGCGTTTCAGGGAATTCCGATCGCCTTGAGCCAGTCACAGGGCGGTTATGCCTTATGGCTGCAACTTCCGGCGAGCATTACCGGTCTGCAACTGTATTATCTGGCGCAGGCGCAGGGCATTAATATCGTGCCGGGAGAAGTGTTTGGTGAAGACCGACGCTATCAGCATTTTCTGCGTTTAAATGCAGGCCATGCCTTAACCGGAGAAATCCGCCAAGCGATACAGCAATTGGCGGACTGGACGCGTAAAAGTCTGAACTAGTTGAAGTCTGCTTTTAGAACGATACGATAACGTGCCTGACCTGAATGCAGTCGCTCAATTGCCTCATTCAACTGCGACATCGGGTAGAGTTCAATCTGTGGGGCAATATTCTTGCGTGCGGCAAACTGTAACAGCTGGCGCAGTGCCAAAGGGGAACCTGTCGGCGAAGAAGTGACTGATTTAGCGCCATTCATCAAGGTTCCAACCGACACAGGGATCGGTTCTAAAGTGACCCCTAAGAAATGGAGACTGCCATTCGCTGCAAGCGTACTCAGGTAGGCTTGCCAATTCAGCGTTACATTCACGGTACTGAGCAACAGATCGAACTTGCCGCGTTGTGCCTTGATCGCCTGGGCATCACGACTATTCACCACATGATCTGCGCCCATGGCTTTGAGCTCTTCGGTCTTGTCCGGACTCGAGCTAAAAGCCGTAATTTCACAGCCCCAGGCCTTGAGTAACTTAATCGCCATATGACCTAAGCCACCAATCCCAATCACCCCGACATGATGGGTGGCTTGAATTTTATGTTTCAATAACGGATCAAATACGGTAATCCCGCCACAGAGCAGTGGTCCGGCACTTTCGGGATCTAAATCTTCTGGTAGCGGAATCACCCATTGCCAGCCAGCGCGGACTTTATCGGCAAAGCCGCCGGCATGTCCGACGATGGTTGAAATCTTTTCACCGGTACAGAGCACCTGATTGCCGCCAATACAGGGATCACAGGCCTGGCAGGTTTCAGCTGTCCAGCCAATCCCGACACGTTGACCGATCTGTAAACCCTTGGCTTCTGAACCGAGTGCAACAATAGTCCCAATAATTTCATGACCAGCCACAACCGGATAGACCGATGAGTGCCATTCATTATCAATCACGGAAAGATCGGAATGACACAGGCCACAATATTCGACTTTGACTTCAACCTGATGCGCCTGTAACTCGCCTGCATCAAATTGATAAGGAACTAACTGCTCGCCCGCCTGCATGGCGGCATAAGCACGAATCTGGTTATTGCTCATTTGGGGAACTCCTGTTGAAGGAAAATTTATGCTTTATGATTATTTAAAATGGCAATGATTTTCATGGTCATTGACCATACCAACGGCCTGCATAAAGGCATAGCAGGTGGTCGGGCCGACAAATTTAAAACCATGCTTTTTGAGGGTTTTGGAGAGTTTCTGGCTGGTTTCAGTTTGTGCAGGTGCTTCGCGATAATTGATGACATCATTATGTTCAGTTTGCTGATCGACAAAGCTCCACAGCCAGGCCGGAACATCGCTGACTTGATCTTTAAGCTTAAGCCAGGCAATGGCATTGTCGCGAATCGCTTTCAGCTTGCCGATATGACGGATTAAACCGCTATCACTGAGCTTGAGCTGCAGTTGCTCATCGGTCAGTGCTGCAATTTCTGTAAGGGGATGGTCGAAGAAATGAGTGCGGTAATGTTCACGTTTTTTTAGCACAGTGATCCAGGATAGGCCAGCTTGCTGACCTTCCAGGCAGAGCATTTCAAACAGGTGTGCTTCTTCATGTTGTGGCTTACCCCATTCCTGATCATGGTAGGCCATATACAGCGGATCATCGGAGCACCAGCCACAGCGTTGAGTTGACATATTGGATGCTCCTTATTGTTATGTGCACAGGATGATTAAAGTTTGAATGCCACCCATTCATTTGGGCGTGTATCCCAATAATACAGTTCTGCGCTGCTTAAATCAGCAAATTTAAGCCAAAAGTCTTTGCCGGATTTATCGGCAAAACCGGTACTGATGAGCAAGGCATCTTCAGTAATTTCCATGATCCAGCCTTGATAGCTGGTGCCATTCAGGATGATTTTTTGCTGGTTACCCGACTCTGCAAATACAACCAGCCGTTCAATCAATGCTTCAGACATTGTAGTTTCCTAACGTAAATATGGGTATGGATTGACTGCCCCACGCCCTTTGCCATTTAAATAAATTCCGTAATGTAAATGTGGAGCGGTATAACGCGCATTGCCCGTATTGCCCACATAACCGATCAGGTCGCCTTTGCGTACATAATCCCCGACATTGAGACCACGCTTATGTCCGTTAAGATGGGCATAATAATGCCACGAACCTGCTGGACCAATGATCCAGATCACCTTTCCACCTAAATTATTATTACGTAAATCAGCAACTAAGCCCTCGGTCGCACTATACACTTTCGTACCGCGCTCTGCCATGATATCAATGCCTTCATGGCTACGTCCTTGACTGCGTGCAGCGCCCCAAGTATCTCGTAATTCATTGCGGCTAACGCCTTTCACTGGAACTGGCAAGCGGCTATCCAAGCGCATGCTTTTCAGTTTATTGACCTGTGCATTGGGTAAAGGTGCTGGTTTTTTCGGCGCTGTGGCACAAGCTGAAAGTAAAATAATGAACACACCAAGCAGCGTATAAGAAATTGGATGGCGCACAAAAACTCCTTATATTTTGATATACAGCAATGAGGAAGCCTAGGCTTGTTGCTTTGCCGTGATCAGTTTTTTCATCGCCGTAGGAATACCTTTGGCAATGGCAGCTTCCGGACTCAGCCAAATGCCATTGAGTTCAATACTGAGCTGTTCTTTTTGATCGTGTTCCACGTGGAACAGCTGTTCATTCAGTAGCCAGGTAAAGTGAGTGAAGCTATGGCTAATTTGCAAAGATGATACTTGAGCTTGCAGTTTAAAGTGCTGTTCAATCTGTTGTAATTCGGTTGCTTGCTCAATGATCGGCAGGCAGTACAATCCGCCCCAGAGTCCATGGGCTTCTCGTTGTTGCCACAGCCATTCATCACCTGACTGAATCACTAATATATTCGCTGTTCTGACCGGAACAGGTTTCTTGGCTTTTTTAAACGGTAGTTCCTGTTCTAAGCCTTGTTGATAGGCCTGGCAATGTTGCTGCATCGGGCAATATAAACACAGTGGTTTTTTCGGTGTACATACCGTTGCCCCCAAGTCCATAATCGCTTGGGTGTAATCATGGTTGCGTTCTTTTGGACAAAGTTCTTCTGCAATCTGCCAGAGGGCCCGTTCGTGTTGCGGTTTGGATAGATCATCTTCAATGGCAAGGAAGCGCGCTAGAACCCGTTTAACATTACCATCCATAATCACGCCGTACTGGCGTAAACCGAGTGACATCAGTGCCCCAGCGGTTGAACGGCCAATGCCGGGTAATTCTATCCATTGTTCGAGTGTTTCTGGAAATTTACCTTGCTGGCTGACAATGCCTGCAGCTTTATGCAGATTGCGTGCCCGGGCGTAGTAACCGAGTCCTGCCCAATAGGGGGCGACATCATCCCAACTGGCCTGACCCAGATCTTTGACCGTTGGAAAGCGCTCAATAAAACGATCGAAATATTGCAGTACGGTTTTGACCTGAGTCTGTTGCAGCATGATTTCTGAGACCCAGACCTTGTACGGATCATCGGCGACTTGCCAAGGTAGATCATGGCGGCCGTGTTGGTCGTACCAGTGAAGCAGGGCATCAGAAAATGAGAAATCAGGCATGAATCAGGTCAGTAAAAAGCAGGGCTGTAGTATAGCGGAAATAGGTCTTTCTGAGATGTTAAAATTCTGTTGAAACATAAACAGGGTATAGATCGCAAAGTATTTCAAACGTTTATTAAAGCTCAGTCGTTATTTGTTTTTGGATAGGTAGGATGGATGTAGTCCGTTGAGCTGTGGTATCAGGGGGTACCATCAGCTCAATAGAGGATTTTTGTCTACCTTGCGGAGTATACTCCTCACCTATGAAAAGTAAGTCATCGAAGACATGTCCTGAAATTCAATGAGAACTCGGTACGACTCCGTAATGCAGTCCAATAGTCAGCACCCATGCCGTCTTTGCACGAGCTTAAATATCCGAATGATGTTGACTGGGATTGACGTTTTGAAAAATCATTGACCGATTACTTCAAATGTTTATCCAACAGCTCATACATTGCTTCAAGCCCTTGGAGCTCTGCTTCTGCGTTATAACCCAAGTCAACATTGTTGGCTTTGGCGCGTTCATCCGCAAGCGGGTTACTGAAACCATGCTTGGCATCTTCAAAAATAATCACTTCGTGATCGACTTCAGCATCATGCATTTCCTGACGGAAATTGGCTACATCATCCAAAGTGACCATACTATCTAGCTCACCGTGTAGAACCAGAATCTCAGCCTTGACCTTGCCTTTTTCAGCCGGTGCTTTCGGGCTTAAGACTGCATGGAAGGTTGCAACTGCTTCGATTTCTGCACCTGAGCGAGCCAGATCCAGCACGACTTTTCCGCCATAACAGAAACCGATGGCCGCTAGTTTTTCAGCATTGACTTCCGGTTGGGTGGCTAACGTCTGTAGTCCTGCTTGCGCACGCTCCACAATCGTCTCTGGCTGTTCAAAGGTCTGGTTCATCCATGCTGACGCTTGCGGTACAGCCGTGGTAACTTTTTTATCGCCATACATATCAATCGCTAGTGCAGCAAAACCATGCGCTGCCAGCTCACGCGCGCGTTGTTCGGTATATTCATTACGGCCCCACCATTCAGGCGCAACAATCACCCCAGCAACTGGTTGATCAGTGACAGGTGTGGCGAAATAACCAATCAAGCGTTGGCCATCTGGAGCGGTGTATTCAATTTCACGTGTGTTGATCGTAAAGCTCATTCTATAATCCTGATCTGTATTTTTAGAATGCATTGATTAAAGCATAAAAAAACAAAATTGAAGATATGGTCAAATCACAAATGCTGCCGTCTGGGTCTTAGCTAGGCATAAAAAAAGAAGAATACGGAGATTCTTCTTTTTTTATTGAGTCAGGTTAAATCCTTAGACTTTACCTCTGGATATGAAACCAACGATAGCTAGGATCACGGCGACAACCAGTAAGATCACAGCGAAATCTTTGGATAAACCCGCAACCCCACCAAAACCTAATAAACTGGCAATGAGTGCGATTACAGCAAAAATAATGGCCCAACGGAACATGTCGTGTCCTCCTAATTTTTCGTTATGAATCTAATATAGCGTGGGTTTTTTGAACAAAATGTGGTGTTTCTGTGGTTCAAATGTTTAATACTTAAAGAAATGTTAAGCTGGAAATAAGATTGAAAAGCAAGACACAGGACAGCAATGCTATAATCAAACACTCGTTTGAAATAGAAACAACAGGTATGTCCGTCGAACTGCGTCCTAACTTCTGGAAACAATATCCGCTTGATCAGCTCAATGAAGCGGAGTGGGAAGCATTGTGTGATGGCTGCGGTTTATGCTGTCTGGTCAAACTGGAAGATGAAGAGACTGCCGAAGTTGCCTATACCAAAGTGTCATGCAAATTACTGGACTGTAAAACAGCACGTTGTTCGGATTATCCTAACCGTCAGCAGCAAGTACCAGATTGTATCCAGCTTACACCAGAGCAACTCACCACGATTTCATGGTTACCGCCGAGCTGTGCCTATCGTCGCTTGAGTGAAGGCAAGAACTTGCCCTCATGGCATTATTTAAATACCGGTTCGCGACAAAGCGTGATACGGGCCAAGAAATCTGCCGCGGGACGTTGTATCTCAGAAAGCGAGATTGATGAAGAGCAGATCGAAGACTATATCGTCCGTTGGGTACGCTAAAGCATATTGAACCCGATGTTCAAAATCTGCTTTGCATAAAACAACATTTTTACAGTATTTTGGTGGGTATATCTCCGTAAGATGAGTCTTATAACGAGGGAGATAAGCAATGAATAAATTACTGATAACACCTTTGATATGTAGCAGCTTTTTATTTTTGTTGGCCTGTGGCCCCAACAATACCAATTCAAAAACTCCTGATCAAAATACTGAGCAGCAGACCTCATCCGATACCGCACAGCAGAGATATCGCACAGAGACGGTGGCTTCATTTAATGAGCCTTGGGCAATCACCAGTTTGCCTGATCAGCGTTTGCTGATTACAGAACGTAAAGGACAGTTAAAATTATTCAATCCTGAAACCAAAACCAGTCTTGATGTTTCAGGCGTTCCTTCGGTGAGTTATGGTGGGCAGGGCGGACTTGGCGATGTGGTATTGCATCCCGATTTCAAGAAAAATCACTGGCTCTATTTGAGTTATGCCAGCAAGGGACAAGGTGGATACGGCGCGGTGATTTCACGTGCCAAACTGGATTTATCCAATCCGCAGCAACCTAAACTGACCGATGTAGAAACCATCTGGCAGCAAGTGCCGAAGGTTGCGGGTCAGGGGCATTATGGGCATCGGATGCTGTTTGGTTCAGATGGAAAGTTGTGGGTCAGTTCAGGGGAGCGACAAAAGTTTGATCCTGCTCAGGATCTAAAAACTAATCTCGGTAAAGTTCTACGCCTGAATGATGATGGTACCCCTGTGGCTGGTAATCCATTTCAGCAGCAAGGTGGCGTCACGGCAGAAATCTGGTCACTGGGTCATCGGAATCCACTCGGCATGGCCTTTGATGAGAAAGGACAACTCTGGGTGGTCGAAATGGGGCCTAAAGGTGGTGATGAGCTGAATCTGATCCTGAAAGGGGCCAACTATGGATATCCAAAAGTCTCCAATGGCGATCATTATTCTGGTTTGCCAATTCCTGACCACAGTACCCGTCCCGAGTTTAAAGCACCGGCAATTGACTGGACACCCGTGATTTCACCGTCCAGCCTGATCATTTATTCAGGTCAGCAGTTCCCCTTATGGCAACATAAGGCACTTATCGGTGGCTTATCTTCCAAAGCGATTGTGGTGGTGGACCTGAAAGCTCAACCAGTGCAAGAGATTCAGCGACTGGAGATGAAACAGCGGATTCGTGGTTTGCATCAGGCTCAAGATGGTTCGATCTGGGTCATTGAAGATGGTCCGCAAGCCAAGTTACTTAAACTCAGCGCTTCTTAATTATTAACTTAAAGTGAAATGATCCATGCCAAATTCAAAACGTCTCTCTGTTCCTGTAAAACAATTGCTTGTGCTTGCAGGACTTCTATCTGGCAGCGCGCCGCTTTGGGCACAACAGTTATCCGAGCAGCAGGTTCAGGTGATCGTTGATCAGCAATTCAAACCGCTTTTACAGCAGTACAAAATCCCGGGAATGGCGGTGGGGATCACTTTAAATGGACAACATTATTTTGTGAATTATGGCGTGGCTTCCAAACAGAGCCAACAGCCGATTCGCAACAGTACCTTATTTGAACTTGGCTCGGTGAGTAAGACCTTTAATGCAACCTTGGCAGGCTATGCACAGGCACAAGGCAAACTTTCCTGGTCTGATCATCCAGCCAAATATTTCCCTGAATTGAAAAATAGTGCAGTGAATCGTGCCACTCTATTGAATCTGGGCACCTACACCGCGGGCGGTTTTCCGTTGCAATTCCCGGATGAAGTGGTTCAGCAACAGGAGATGATCAAGTATTTTCAGGTATGGCAGCCGAAGACAACCATCGGCGCTGCGCGTCAATATTCCAACCCAAGTATTGGCTTGATGGGCTATGTCACTGCATTGGCAATGAAAAAGCCTTATACCGAATTGTTAGAAAAAACACTTTTTCCTCAGTTAGGTCTGAAACAAAGTTTCATTCAGGTGCCTGAGCAGCAGATGCCGAACTATGCATGGGGCTATAAAGTAGATCAGGCCATGCGGGTATCGCCTGGAATGTTTGATGCTGAAGCCTATGGCGTGAAAAGTAGCAGCGCGGACATGCTGAAATTTCTGGATGCGCAGATCAATCCGCAACAGTTGCAGCAGCCACTGCGGAAAGCCATTGAAAATACCCATGTCGGCTACTTTAAAGTCGGCGCGATGACACAGGGTCTGGGTTGGGAGCAATATGCGTATCCGGCGAAATTGGAAACCCTGTTACAGGGTAATTCCAGCAAAATGGCCTTAGAAAGCCATGCAGTGACTCCCATCGCGCAGCCAAAAATTGCTCCAGCAGCGACCTTCTTCAATAAAACCGGCGCGACTAACGGTTTTGGTGCTTATGCCGCCTTTATCCCGCAACAAAAGATCGGCATCGTGATGTTGGCCAATACCAATTTCCCGAATGAAGAACGGATTAAAGCCAGCTACCACGTGATCCAGCAACTGCTTCAGCACAACAGTGCGCAATAGAATGACGCAGTGAGTGCAGATTCAAATTGTAGATTTGTGTCAGACACAATAGACTAGGATAAAACAGCATAAAGCCATTGATGATGTCAGATACGCATATTCCTTTACCTGAACGTTTACGTCCTCGTGATTTGTCAGAAATTATCGGGCAGGATCATTTACTGGGCGACAACGCACCTTTACGTCAAATGATTGATCAGGGGCATTTGCCTTCGATTATCTTCTGGGGACCGCCTGGGGTAGGAAAAACCACGATCGCATTATTACTGGCGCAAGCGGTGGACCGTCCTTTTGTGAGTCTGTCTGCGCTGAATACGGGCGTGAAAGAGCTTCGGGAAGTGATTGCCGAAAGCGGAGATCTGTTGACGCCTGTGGTATTTATTGACGAAATACATCGCTTCAACAAGTCGCAGCAAGATGCCTTACTCAATGCTGTTGAGAAAGGCAAAATCACCTTGATTGGCGCGACCACGGAAAATCCTTCCTTCGAAGTGAACAGTGCGTTGCTGTCACGCTGTCAGGTCTATACCCTGAACAGTCTGGATGCAGATGCCATTCAAACCTTGCTGAATAAAGCGATTCAAACGGATAAGTTTTTAAAAGAACGTTTTATTCATATCGAAGAATATGATGCATTGATTCAATTCGCAGCGGGTGATGCGCGCAAGGCACTGAATCTGATTGACCTGATCGCCAGTACTTTTGAGCCTGACGTGGAAAATATGGTCACCAATGCGATTGTGGTCAAAGTGGCGCAGCAAAATATTGCCCGCTATGACAAATCCGGTGAGCAGCATTACGATCTGGTGTCGGCATTTATCAAATCTATTCGCGGGAGTGATCCGGATGCAACATTGTACTGGATGGCCCGTATGCTGAAAGGCGGTGAGGATCCGGTCTTTATCGCACGTCGTATGTTGATTGCTGCATCGGAAGATATTGGTAACTCTAATCCAAATGCCTTGTTGCTGGCGGGAGAATGTTTCCGTTCAGTACAGGCGGTGGGCATGCCGGAAGCACGGATTATTTTGGGCCAATGCGCTGTTTATCTGGCGACCAGTCCGAAAAGTAATAGTACTTATCTGGCGATTAACCGTGCCTTGGAGCTGGCAGAAAAAACGGCGAACTTGCCTGTGCCTTTACATCTGCGCAATGCACCGACCAAGTTGATGAAACAGCAGGGCTATGGCGTCGATTATCTCTACCCGCATAATTATCCTGAACATTTTGTATTACAGGAATATTTGCCACCTGAGCTACGCGGTACCAAGCTGTATGAGCGTGCCCTGAATAAGCGTGAAGTTGAAGGCGAGCGTTTACAACAGCGCCGTTGGCAGCAGCAAGATCAGCAATAATAAATTATCTCTAGTTTTATAGCGCTGGATGGTCACAGCTTTGGCGATCCAGTGCCGCATTACATCAATTTCATTTATTCATAAAAACAGCTACATCTCTCACATTCTTTTTGGCTTATCGTGGTTTTAAAGAGCATAGCGAGACGGCAGATGAGTAGCAGAACAATCAATATTTACGGCGCGCGGCAAAATAATCTTAAAAATATTTCATTGAAAATTCCCAAAAACAAAATCGTTGTGTTCACGGGTGTTTCAGGTTCAGGTAAATCTTCACTGGTTTTTGAAACCATTGGCGCCGAAGCGCAACGTCAAATTAATGAAACACAGGACAGTTTTGTGCGCAATCGCTTGCAGCATTTTGGGGTGGCGGATGTTGATAAAATTGAAAACCTGAATGTTCCCGTGATCATCAACCAGAAGCCCTTAACTGGGAATATCCGCTCAACCATTGCGACCATTACCGATATATATGCCAATTTAAGATTATTGTTTTCACGCATGGGGGAGCCTTTTGTGGGCTATTCGCATGTTTTTTCGTTCAATCATCCCAATGGCATGTGCCCGCAATGTGAGGGGATTGGTCTGGAACAGACCATTGATATCTATAAAATTCTGGATCTGGACAAATCTCTGAATGAAGGCCCCATCGACTTTCCGACCTATCAGCCCCATGCCTGGCGCTGGACCCGTTATGCCGACTCGGGCTATTTTGATCTGGATAAAAAGCTTAAAGATTATGATGCCGAAGAGTGGGAGCTTTTCTTACATGCAGCGCAGCATAAACCACGCCATCCTCGCCAAGACTGGAGAAAAACCGCCTTATATGAAGGTCTGATCCCACGGTTTGAGCGCAATTTTCTAAAAGGCGAAGCCCAAGAGCGCAACCGTTATCGCCATATTCTGGACAAGGTCATTATTGTCAAAAAATGCAGTCTCTGTCAGGGACAACGTCTGAATCAAACTTCGCTGAGCTGTAAGATACAGGGTAAAAATATTTCCGATTGTACCGCCTTATCGGTGGCTAAATTGCTGAATTTTATAGATTCGATCGAGAATGAAAAGCTGGAGACGGTATTACATGAAATTCGTAATAAACTGCATTATCTAAGTCTGGTGGGACTGAGTTATCTAACGCTGGATCGGGTCAGTAATACTTTATCGGGTGGCGAGTCGCAACGGATCAAAATGGTCAAGCATCTAGGCAATAGTCTGGTCGATCTGCTCTATATTTTTGATGAACCCAGTATTGGCCTGCATCCCAAAGACCTGGAAAATATCATCCAGATCATTCAAAAAATCAGGGACAAGGGCAATAGTGTGCTGCTGGTGGAACATGACCCAGACCTGATCCGGATTGCGGATCAGGTGATTGATATGGGACCTTTTTCCGGAAAAAACGGGGGTAAAGTGATTTATCAGGGCGGTTTTGCCGATCTGGAAAGCTCCTCGGGTTTAACCGGACAGTTTTTCCAGCGACCCAATCACTATAAACAGGTCCCACGCAGCAGTCCGGAAAAAATGACCATAAAAAATGCGCGGCTCTTTAACCTGAAGAATATTCGTGTTGATATTCCCAAGCATTGTCTGACCGTGGTAACGGGCGTTGCGGGCTCAGGTAAAAGTACACTGATGAGCAAAGTGTTACCGCAACAATATCCAGAAGTCAAAATCATTGATCAATCCGCCATAACTGCAACGATCCGGTCAAATTTACTGACTTATCTGGACCTGCTGGACAGCATTCGCCAGTTATATGCGAAACAGAATAAGGTCAGCGCGAAACTGTTTAGTTTTAACAGTGAAGGGGCCTGTCCGCAGTGTAAAGGTACAGGGATTGAGAAAATTGAGCTGGCCTTTCTGGATGATGTCGAAATGGTCTGTGAGGTCTGCCATGGCTCAGGCTATGCAGCGCAAGTCCTCAACTATCTTTATAAAGACAAGAACATTGCCGATGCTTTAAAAATGACGGTGGCAGAGGCGTATGAATTTTTTGAAGAAGCCAAATTAAAGCAACAATTCAGGACCTTGATGGATTTAGGACTGGACTATATTGCTATCGGGCAACGCCTGAATAGCTTTTCCGGTGGCGAGCGGCAACGCCTGAAACTCAGCCGTGAGCTTAATCAGACCGATAATATTTTTGTACTGGACGAGCCGAGTACAGGTTTGCATCCGTCTGATACGATTAAACTGATCCAGCTGCTAAATCGCATCGTTGATCAGGGCAACACGGTTATCGTGATTGAGCATAATCTGGAAATCATGACACAGGCAGACTGGATTATTGATATTGGTCCATTGGCGGGTGAACAGGGCGGAGAGCTGATGTTTGCAGGTCCTGTGAGCCAGTTATTAGAACATACCGAATCTTATACGGCGCATTATTTAAGAGATTATTTAAATCGCTAATCTCAAAAGATGGTAGGCTCTACCAGCAAGTCAGACTCATGTCATCACTTGGTATCGAGCATGATATTTTTGTAAGCGGCCCCTAGACACTCTGGATAAAAGGTCGCATCATCCCCGCTTATCAAGGATGATCAAACTTCAGCATGACCACAAACAAAATTAATGCAGCGGAAAGTATCCGGGGCTTGGCATGTCTCGCCGTTGTGTTGTCACATTTGTCTTTAACCTTCTTTCCCCAAATGCATAATTTTGGCTGGAGCAAGGTTCCCGGATATCCTGTTTTTGCACAATTACATCATTCTCCCTTGGCCTTCTTTTATTCAGGCACCGGCGCGGTCTTTGTCTTCTTTGTCTTAAGCGGCTTTGTCTTGGCCTTGTCCAGTTTTAAAAAACAGAATACCGCCATTCAGCTGAAACAGTCACTGATCAAGCGTTATCCGCGTTTGGCCATTCCGGCATTTGTCTCTTGTATTGTGGCTTATCTGGTCTGTTTTGTGCCTGTGGATGTGTCGCATGTTTCAGAATGGGGGGCTGCCTTAGCCAATCCACATCCCCAGCTGACCACGGCACTTTATGAGGGCAGTATCGGTGCATTTCTATTTGGAGATTCAAGCTACAACTGGGTGTTGTGGACCATGCAAATTGAATTGCTTGGCTCACTGGTGATTTATCTGGCCAGTTTTCTATATGGCAAACAGCCGATTGTATCTGGTCTCTTTTTGCTCCTCAGTGTTGCAGCCGCTTCCATGATTTCGCAAACTGTATTGCTTGGCATACTCAGCTTTATCCTGGGAATGGGGCTATTTCTGTATGCGGCAGAATTAAGCACCGCTATATCTATACTGTTGTTCTTGTCAGGACTGTATTTTTGCGGGGCACATAATAGTAGCTTGAGCTATCAGTTGTTTAGGTCATTTCTGGGCGAACAAACTTACGATTATCTGAATTTTCTTGGTGGCTTTCTGGTTGTGTATGCCGTATTAAAAGGCAAATGGCTGGCCCAGTGTTTTGATCGACGTGCTTTGGTGTTTCTGGGGAAAGTGTCTTTTTCAATTTATCTGATTCATTTGGCGATCCTGTATGCCTTGGGGATTCCATTCTTTAATCTTTTGCATGTGCAGCTGGCGTTCTCTTATTTCAATGCAGGATTGCTGGCGAGCCTGTTTACGATGTTGATCAGTATCGTTTTGGCGCAGTTGTATAGCCGTTATATTGATGATGCCGCGATTAAGCTATCGAACAAACTGGCGAAATTATTTTAGTCTTTGGGATGAGATCAGATTCTGTGCTGTAGCGCTTAAAAAATTGAATAAACATTACAAAAATAATCAGTGAATACTTTCTATTCGGCACAGAATCAGTTTTAATCAGAAAAGGCATAATAAAAATATGGGTTTAAAAATATGAACCGGAACCATCTACGTCAATGTGCATGGGTCACTTCTTTTTCAATTGTTCTATCAGGCTGTGCAACGTCATCCATCCCCGTCAGTTCCAGCGAAAAACTGTTTTATGGTGGGCCGATTCTGACCATGTCGGGCAATACGCCTGAATATGCAGAAGCGTTGTTCGTAAAAGATGGAAAAATCCGTTTTATTGGACCAAAACAGCAGGCTGAACGCTTGGCGGATAAAACAGTTCAAACCATTGATCTCAAAAATAAAACTTTATTGCCCAGCTTTATTGATGCGCATAGCCATGTGAATATGGTCGGTTTCCACCAGATGGTTGCCAATCTATATCCGCAACCTGATGGACAGGTCTCGGATATCAATTCACTGGTGAATGTGCTGAATAGCTGGAAAGTCCGGAATCCAGCTGTGATCAAAACCATGGGCGGCTGGATTTTGGGTAATGGCTATGATGATGCGCAACTCAATGAAAAAAGGCATCCTACCGCAGCCGATCTCGATCGCGTCTCAACCGAGCAACCGGTGATGATTTTGCATCAATCCGGACATTTGGCCTCTGTAAATCATAAAGCACTTGAATTGCTGAAGATTGATCAGAATACGCCGAATCCTGCGGGTGGCGTGATTCGCCGTGAAGCCCATTCAAATGTTCCAAATGGCGTGTTAGAAGAATCCGCTTTATTTAGCGCCATTGGCTCAATTTTTAAAGATGTACCTCCCGCGGTAATGTTCCAGATTGCAGAAAAAGGCATAGATGCCTATGTGAAAAATGGTTTTACCACCGTGCAGGAAGGGCGGGCAGATCAGGGCACCACGGAAATGTGGCACGCTCTAGCCAAGCAGAATCGGCTGCCAATAGATGTGGTGTCTTATCCAGATATCACCACCAGTAAAGACTACATGCTCAAACAGGGCAGCAGCCATCACTATGATCAGCATTTCCGTGTTGGCGGGGTGAAAATCAGTCTAGATGGCTCACCCCAAGGCAAAACGGCTTGGCTGACACAACCCTATGTTGTGCCACCGGAAGGCAAAGATAAGACATATAAGGGCTATCCTGCCATAAGTAATGATCAGCAGGTCAAGGACTATATCAATTTAGCCTTTAAGCAAGGTTGGCAGGTGCTTGCACATGCCAATGGTGATGCTGCGATTGATCAGTTTATTGGGGCAGTGAAAGATGCCACAGCAAAACAAGGACCAGCAGATCGTCGTAGCGTATTGATTCATTCACAAACCATCCGTGATGATCAACTGGATCAGCTTAAGGCCTTAGATATTATTCCTTCCTTCTTCTCGCTACATACTTTTTACTGGGGAGACTGGCATCGTCTGCAAACGCTAGGCGAAACTCGAGCTGCCCATATTTCGCCAACCGCAACGGCTTTAAAAAAGCATCTGATCTTTACCGAACATCATGATGCACCTGTGGTACCCCCGAGCAGTATGATGATGCTCGATGCCACGGTAAACCGAGTCACACGGAGTAATTATGTCTTGGGTGCAGATGAGCGCATTAGCCCTTATCTGGCATTAAAGTCCATGACAGACTGGGCTGCCTACCAATATTTTGAAGAGCAGCAGAAAGGAACATTAGCCCAGGGTAAACTGGCAGATCTGGTGATTCTGGACCAGAATCCGCTGACGATCCCAAGCCGTGAGATTAAAAACATTAAAGTGTTGGCAACCTATAAAGAGGGCAAACTGATTTATCAGGATTCAACCAATTAGGGTTATAAAGAACCGGGCAGAAGGCCCGGTTTTTGCTCATTACCAACGATAATTGATCTTGCCGTAATAGAACGCGCCATTAAAGCCAAAAGGCGAGAACTGGCTATAAGGCAAGCTGCCCCCTGTAGGTTGATTGATATCGTAGACATCTCGATCAGGATAAACATCGGTAATATTGTCGCCACCGACAGTGAAGTTCCAGTTTTGATATCGGTAAGACAACGCTAAATCCAGTAGCCATTTTGCCGAGAACTTTTGATCTTTGGCTTCGCCAGAATTACTAAAGGTTTTAAAACTGCCATAGCGGGTGAGATTGGTATTCACCGTGAAGTTGCCAAGCGTATAGTCATTGGCCAAACTGAATTTATGTTCAGGAGTACTGCCAGCCAATAAACCGTATTGCTCTCGACGATCCAGACGCGTAAGGTTAATGCCCAACGCATCTAAGATGGCTGGATTGCCATCCACATGGGTCACTTTATTTTTATTATAGTTGTAGGCCAGTGAGGTATTCAGTTCACCATAAGGCAAATCAGTCCATTTATAGGTCGCAACTAAGTCAACACCACGCGTGCGGGTATCGCTGGCATTGTTGAAATAACGAATTGTGTTGAAGTTGGTGTCGGTGATCCCTTTAGAATTCAGGTATTGGCGAACGGTCGCACTGCTGGCATTGATATTGGAGGACAGGCTAATCCGATTATCAATGTCGATTTGATAAGCATCCAGGGTCACATATAGTTGATCTGTAGGCGTCAAGACTAAACCCACGCTATAGTTTTTAGATTTCTCTGGCTTAAGTTGTTCCGCACCAAGTAGTTGAGCAACATTTGCGCTTGTAGGGAAGGTCCCTGCTTCGACCAGTTGACCATTGACCAGTTGTGAGGAGGTCTGAGCAAAATATTGTTGAGCCAGACTTGGCGCGCGGAAACCTGTAGAGGCGCTACCGCGTAGTGCAAGCGCAGGATGAATGGCATAACGCAAAGACAATGACGCATTATCGGTATGACCAAAATCATTGTAATATTCATGGCGATAGGCTGTAGAGGCGGACAGTTTCTCGGTTAAGTTGGCCTCCAGGTCCAGATAAGCTGCATAACTGTCGCGAGACCATTCACCTGCATCGGCAGCACGAAAGCCTGCTAGTCCAGAAGAACCGCTTTTATAATAGGAAGCTGGATCACCGGCTTGGATCTGATATTTCTGATTTAGATATTGCGTACCAAAGGCAACATTCAGCGGGCTGGCGAGTGCGGCCAGATTAAACTCACGGGAGAGATCAACATTCACGACCGTCTGAGCATTTTTCAGCGTACCATTTTGGAAGCCAAAAGGCGTGGCAGCAGTGTCTTTATAAAGATCGACATTGATGGTTTTGGTATCCACATCATAACGGTTCGAACCATAATTCACCGAGGCATCATAATGCCAATCTGACCAATCGCCTTTGATCCCTGCAACCGCAGCAAAGTCATCGAGTTGGCCCTGAATAATCGGTAGATAGCCGTTTGGATAAAGGGCAGGAATATTATTGGAAGCATTGCTTAAGCGATAGAATCCAGCGGTCTCTGCATTACGGTGGCTATAGGTTGCAAAGGAATACAGTTCAGTATGATCGCTGAGATCATAACCCAGATTGACGGCTGCCTTGACCTCGTCAGAATCAGGATCCCCAAAACGGAAAGTACGCTGCCCATAGGTGGTTGATTTGGGATCACGCAGGTCAGGGCCAGCACGATTGGTGGCCTGATTGTCTTGCCATTCCCCTGAAAAGATTGCATAACCATAATTATTCAGTTTGGTGCCACCAGAAACAAAGGATTGCTTTTGTTCACCATCGCCTTTGTTATAAATGCCGTATTTAATCCCCGCTTCGCCATGTTTGGGATTGGATTTCAAAATAATATTAATCACCCCAGCAATCGCATCGGAACCATAGC
This sequence comes from Acinetobacter calcoaceticus, assembly GCF_051947995.1. Taxonomy (GTDB): domain Bacteria; phylum Pseudomonadota; class Gammaproteobacteria; order Pseudomonadales; family Moraxellaceae; genus Acinetobacter. The sequence continues at coordinate 48,185 of NZ_JBLVVH010000004.1, forward strand.
GAGCTGATGCACCTTCACGTAAGACTTCGACACGGCTAATCGCGGAGATCGGAATCGCATTTAAATCGGTTGGGGCTGAACCACGGCCAATGGTACCGCCAAGGTTAATAAAAGCGCCTGTATGGCGCCGTTTACCATTCACCAAAACCAGCACCTGATCAGGTGCCAGTCCTTTTAGCTGGGCAGGACGGACCAGTTCTGTTCCATCCACCACGGTTGGACGTGGAAAATTAATGGAGGGAATAATTCGAGACAGTGCCGTGCCCAGTTCATTGGAACCAGTACGTTCAGTCAGTTCTTTGGCACTAATTACATCAATCGGCTGTAAGGATTGCGTTTGCGAGCGATTGTTAGCACGGGTTCCTGTGACGACAACGGTGGCGAGGGTTTTGACCTGTTCTGGATCATTCGGAGGGTTCTCGGCTGCGTGCACCGTGCTATATAGTGCAAGCAAAATCAGGCTCGCACTCAGACTTAAAGGAAAATTTCTTAAAATAGGAGAATTCATTTTTGTGTTCTGCCCCAAGTTCTGTAAACATTTGTGAACATGGTAGGAGGATCAAAAAAAATTCAAAAACAATATAAAAACATAAGGTTAGAAAAAAACTCGCAAAGCAATGGCTATGAATTTTAAGTTAATGATTTATATAGTATTGATTTTTAAAATGAAGTTACTCATTTTTGAATAGGCAATAAAAAAACCAGCCCGAATGGACTGGTTTTTTTAGAAGGAATTGCTTAGCCAGGCTTAGATGTCATCTAGCTTAATGCCTAAACGTGCCGCAACTTCTTCATATGCTTCAACCACACCACCTAAACCTTGGCGGAAACGGTCTTTATCCAGTTTTTTCTTGGTATCTTTATCCCATAAACGGCAACCGTCTGGAGAGAATTCATCACCCAATACGATGCGGTCGTGGAACACGCCGAATTCAAGTTTGAAATCGACCAGAATCATATTACCTGCATCGAATAATGCTTTAAGTACATCATTGACCTGGTAAGTGAGTTCTTTCATTTTTTCCAGCTGTTCAGCAGTCGCCCAACCTAAAGCAATCGCTTGAGATTCATTCACCATTGGATCGCCAAGCGCGTCATCCTTGAAGAATAACTCAAATGTTGGTGGTGTTAATTCCTTACCTTCTTCAACGCCTAAACGACGGCAAAGTGAACCAGCAGCATAGTTACGAATAACGCATTCAACAGGGATCATCTGAAGTTTTTTAACCAATACTTCAGTTGGAGAAAGCAATTTTTCAAAATGCGTTTCAATACCTGCTTCAGCCAGTTTATCCATGATGAAGGCGTTAAAACGGTTGTTGACCTTGCCCTTACGATCGAGTTGCTCGATTTTTTCGCCATTGAATGCCGAGGCATCATCACGGAAGACTAAAATCAGGTGATCAGCGTTATCTGTTTCATATACAGATTTAGCTTTACCAGTATAGAGCAAGGTTTGTTTTAACATGAGGGAACCTTTTGAAAAAAATGCCTAGTAAACGACTAGGCTGGCCAGTTTTGGTAAATCTGGGCTAATACTTCCGTTGCAACCGCAGGGTCTGCAAAGGTTGTATCAAGTTTGAACAATGCAATGGTATTGCTTGAGCCAACAGCCGTAAGCTTGAGTAGATAGTTTTGCTCACCGACTTTAATGGTGGCTTCATAGCCATGATCTGCCTGAGAGATGACTTTGTAGTTGAGGCTGCTCACCGTTGCAAAGGTATATTGCCAAGCCGTTGCAGTCGGTCCATCCACTTTCAGCAATGGATTTTTATTCCCATCCATCACCAGTTGTGGGCGACCCAGGCTGGTTGCTGTTGCTTCAGTTGTATTGCTAGGTGCAGTTTGCACTGACTCTGGGCGAGGAAGTGCATAACGGTTGCCGGTCTTGTTTTCAAATGTCGGTGCATGTTCAATCGCAAGCGGGTCAACCGTTGGTGCCGGATACAATGGCGTAAATGGTCTTACCGTTGCATTCTCAGGGAACTTGAGTGGTTCAAGCGCTTGCGCTTTTTTATAATCTAAAGAATGATTATTGAGGGCAAAACGACCACAACCAGCCAAACTTAAAGCTGAAATGACTAGGACAACACCAAGACGTAATTGCATCATAAATTGCTCGTATTAAATAATTCCCGCAGTTTTCAAATCTGTGCGGAGAGGTTCACGATATTGTTCTGCTAGAGCGGTAAGTGGCAGGCGTAAACCCGTACTGATATATCCCATCTCATGCAACGCCCATTTCACAGGAATTGGGTTTGATTCGCAAAACAAAATATTGTGTAGATTTGCAATTTGCTGATTCAGACTTTGTGCTTTGGCTTGATCGCCCGCTAATGCAGCTTCACAAACCTCGCTCATTTGTTTTGGTGCAACATTGGCCGTCACCGAAATATTACCTTTCGCACCACGCAAGATCAGTTCCCAAGCCGTTTCATCATCACCTGAGTAGACTGCGATTTTACCCTTTAAACCTTCGATGAGGGCTTGACCGCGAGGTACATCGCCGGTTGCATCTTTAATCCCAACAATGTTTTTAATATCAGCAAGACGAATCACAGTCTCGTTTTGCATATCTACGCCAGTACGACCTGGAACATTATAAAGAATTTGTGGAATATCAACTGCTTCAGCAATTGCTTTATAGTGTTGATATAAGCCTTCTTGGGTGGGTTTATTATAATATGGCGTTACCAGCAAGGCGGCATCTGCACCGAGTTCTTTCGCTGCTTTGGTCAGCTCAATCGCTTCGCGTGTGGAGTTTGCACCGGTACCCGCAATAATCGGGATGCGTTTATTGGCTACACGAATCACTTCTTTGATGACTTGTGTGTGTTCTTCCATGCTTAATGTTGAGGCTTCGCCCGTTGTGCCAACAGCAACAATACTATGTGTACCTTGTTGGATGTGCCACTCAACGAGCTTCTCAAGGCTCTTCCAATCTACGCGACCATCTTCAAACATAGGGGTGACGAGTGCGACAATTGAGCCTTGAATATTCTGTGCTAGCTGAGTCATTTTAAAAAACTATCCTATTTTCCCATCCGAGATTGAATTAGTTGAAACGAAATAGTGGATGGTTGCAGTATTTTGATTCGTCGTCCAATAATGAATTCGATTGAATGACAATTATGCAAATTATGACTGATCAGCGGCATAAGAACAATATGCTTTAGTCAAACAGCCGAAAACTTTAATTCAACTTTTACCTGAATAATTTTCATGTTAAGAAAAATTCAGTTGAAAGTAGCCAGACGATAAGGAGCAGCGTATGTTAGAAAGGAGCCAGCAATCCAGAATGAATCACAATATGCATACACATGTGAAACAGAGCGCACTCATTGTTGTTGATGTACAAAACGGGTTTACCCCAGGTGGAAACTTGGCAGTCACGGATGCCGATCAGATTATTCCTGTCATTAATCAGCTGGCGCGACAGTTTGAAATGGTGGTGCTGACACAAGACTGGCATCCAGAACAACATATTTCTTTTGCTGACAATCACGAAAATAAAGCGCCTTTTGAAACCATTGAATTGCCTTATGGCACACAAGTATTGTGGCCCAAGCATTGTGTGCAGGGCACAGCGGATGCCGAATTTCATCCGGCGCTGGATATTCCAACGGCGCAGTTGATTATCCGTAAAGGTTTTCACCCCGAGATTGACAGTTATTCTGCTTTTATGGAGGCAGATCGTAAAACACCGACTGGTCTCAACGGCTATTTAAAAGAACACCAAATCGATACAGTCTATATTGTGGGAATTGCCACTGATTTTTGTGTGGCATGGACCGCATTGGATGCCGTACAGATGGGTTTTACAACCTATGTGATTGAGGATGCCTGTAAAGCCATAGATTTGAATGGTTCATTGCAGAGTGCATGGCAGAGCATGTTGGCGCAAGGCGTGCAGCGTATTCAGTCGGGTACTATTTTGGCATCAGCTTGAGCTGCCTGAGCGAAAGGCGTTAAACTTCTGGAAAATGATGGATCAGCATCCGCTAAATCATCACTTAAGGCAGAATTGAGCATTTTATGACAGTCGAACTCGATGATTTTGATCAGAAAATTATTCATCATTTACAAATGAATGGGCGTTTGGCCAATCAGGAACTGGCTGAACTGGTGGGGTTGTCGACCTCGCAATGTTCACGCCGTCGTGTTCAGCTGGAACAGAAAAAAATCATTACTGGCTATTATGCGCAAATTGCATTGAGCGCTGATCCTGCGCCAATCATGGGCATTATTGAAGTGAAATTACAGAATTATCATGATGCGACCCACGATCGCTTTGTGGAGTTTCTTCTGAATGAACCGGCAGTGAAAGATATTCATAAACTGACCGGAAGTTATGACTTTGCCCTGAAAGTTGCAGTGAAAAATCTGGATGAAATGGTCAAGTTGATCGGTATTCTCTCTTCGCAAACCTTTGGCGTCAGCAATCTGAATACCTCGATTGTTTTGGAAAAGCTCAAGGAAAACGGGATCGCGATTAAATAAAAACGGATTTCCCATAAACGGGAAACACGCGCTGATTGAAAATAGGCTGTTTATACGGAATGGCTTATTTTGAATATAAATTGCATGTATGGCAAAAATATAAGAATAAATTGCGTATTTAGAATAAAAATGATCAAATATGCCGCCCTTTCTTTGAAAGGCGTCTCTCCCTTCTGCTGTTCCGTGATTGAGTTGGATCTTTATGAATACCGAGCAAAATGTATCTCTGGTCAGTCCAGTCGTGCCTATTATTGACCAACATTCCAAAATTGAAGATGCGTTGGCACTATTGACGGGAACATTTATCCTTTCTTTTGCCATGACCTTATTACAGCAAGCCGGCATTATGACGGGCGGTACAGCAGGTCTGTCTTTGCTACTGCATTATATTACCGACATCAAATTTGGTATTTTATTTTTCTTTATCAATATCCCGTTCTATTATTTTGCCTATAAGAAAATGGGGATGGCATTGGTGGTAAAAACCTTTATCGCTGTTGCCTTGCTGGCCGGGTTTACTGCCCTCATTCCGCAATTTTTTCATCTCTCTGATGTTCATCCGATTTATGCGGCGATTTTTGCCAATGTCTTGATGGGGGTGAGTTTCCTGATTTTATTTAGACATCGTTCCAGTTTAGGCGGTATCAATTTACTGGCTTTATATTTACAGGAACGCTTCAATATTCCAGCGGGTAAGGTACAGTTGGGAATTGATCTGGCAATTTTGCTCACGTCGCTGCTGTTCGTCGACTGGAAGTTGATTCTGGTTTCAATCATGGGCGTGGTTATTCTTAATTCGATTATTTTACTGAATCATAAAACCACACGCTATATTGCATAAAATTATTTTAAATTATTGTTTTTATATAAATTAATAAACTGTAAAAGCAGGGAAGAAGGGCGAACCCTTCTTCTCTTTCTCTCTTTATTCTACCGTTACACTCTTGGCAAGGTTACGCGGTTGATCGACATCGGTTCCACGTAATACGGCCACATGGTAAGACAACAGTTGTACAGGGACGCTGTAAATGATTGGTGCTAACCATTCATTGACAGCTGGAACATGCACAACATGCTGACGGTCTTTGCCATGGATACCGCTATTTTCATCTGCGAAAACAAACAGTTCACCGCCACGGGCCTGTACTTCTTCCATGTTCGATTTGAGTTTGTCGAGCATGTCATCCTGCGGAGCTAAAATGACCACCGGCATTTCATTATCCACCAAAGCCAGTGGGCCATGCTTCAATTCACCTGCAGCATAGCCTTCAGCATGAATATATGAAATTTCTTTTAGCTTCAATGCGCCTTCAAGTGCGATTGGGAAATGCGTACCGCGACCCAAGAACAGGCAGTGATTTTTTTCAACAAAAAGCGCTGACAAACGCAGAATTTCAGTATCACCCTGTAAGGTATCCAAAATCACTTTCGGGCAATGCCATAATGCAGTGGTGATTTCATTGAGCTGTGTATCAGACAGGCGTTGTTTCACCTGACCGATTTTCAGGATCAATAACATCAATGCTGCAAGTTGGGTGGTAAAGGCTTTGGTTGAAGCCACCCCGATTTCAGGGCCCGCCAGTGTCAGTAAATGATGATCTGTTTCACGAACCATAGAGGAGGTCGCAACGTTACAGATGGTCATGGTGCTGATGTCAATGTTATTGGCTTTGGCACGTTTTTGGGTTTCACGTAATGCAGCCAAGGTATCTGCCGTTTCACCAGATTGAGAAATACAGATATACAAGGTATTTGCCACAATCACAGGGGTGCGGTAACGGAATTCGCTTGCGATTTCAACCTGGCACGGTACGCCAATTAATTGTTCGAACCAGTATTTGGCAATCATGCCGGCATGATAGCTGGTACCACAGGCAATAATTTGAATTTGCTGGATTTTACTGAAATCTGCATCGGCATGATTGAGGAAGTCTTCGCGTAAGCTATTGCCATTCAATGCCTGAGAAATAGTTTGCTGGATAGCTTCAGGTTGCTCATAAATTTCTTTGAGCATGAAGTGCTTATATTCACCCTTAGACGCATTGCTAACGGTCGCATCTAATTCCTTGACTGGACGCTGTACAAGCTCGCCGTTAACAAAAACTTCAATACTGTTACGGGTTAAGCGTGCAATATCGCCTTCTTCTAAATAAACGAAGCGATTGGTCACAGGCAATAAGGCCAACTGGTCAGAACTGATAAAGTTCTCGCCGATCCCGACCCCAATCACCAGTGGTGAACCTTCACGTACGGTGATCAACTCGTCTGGGTGTGCGGTATGCACAATACCCAGTGCATAAGCACCTTTCAGGCGAGGGGTAATCTTTTGTACTGCTTCTAGCAGACTATCGGTTTGCTTGAGTGCATCATTCACCAGATGCGCCACAACTTCGGTATCGGTTTGTGAGGTAAAGACATAACCCAAAGCTTGTAATTCATCTTTAAGTTCTTGATAGTTTTCGATAATACCGTTATGGACTACTGCAACATTGCCAGAAACGTGAGGATGCGCATTGTTTTCAGTCGGCTTGCCGTGGGTTGCCCAGCGGGTGTGTGCAATCCCTACATTGCCGGTTAAATGTTGTTCTGCTACAGCTTCAGCCAGATTAGCCACTTTACCCACGCGACGTTCACGCAAGATTTGCTGTTTATTCAATAAGGCTAAACCTGCAGAGTCATAGCCACGATATTCCAGACGCTTGAGACCTTCGATCAGAATCTCGGTTACACAACGTTCAGCAACGCCACCAACAATACCACACATAATTTTATCCTCTTATTTTTTCAGTTTTTGGGGACGTTGATAATCCGCTTTTTCAAACTGCTTTGATCGTTCCACTGCCAAACTACGCTCAGCCACATCTCGGGTTAAGGTAGATCCCGCACCTGTAGTCGCACCCTGACCGATTCTGATCGGTGCGACCAGTGAGTTATTGGTGCCAATAAAGACATGATCTTCAATAATGGTACGGTGTTTGTTGGCTCCGTCATAGTTGCAGGTAATGGTGCCTGCCCCAATATTACAGCCTGCACCAATGTCAGCATCACCCAGATAAGTGAAATGATTGGCTTTAGAACCCAGACCGATATTTGAATTCTTGACTTCAACAAAGTTGCCGATATGAACGTCATTGGCAAGATTAGCGCCTGGACGTAAGCGTGCGAAAGGCCCAATCTGGGTATTTTCGCCAACAACCGCATTTTCAAAAATACTATAGGCCTGTACTTTGGTTCCGGCAGCGATACGGGTGTTTTTTAAGATACAGCCTGCACCGAGCTGGACGTTATCACCCAGTTCACAGTCACCTTCAATAATGACATTGATATCAATCTGCACATCCTGACCGCACTTGAGATTCCCACGTAAATCAAAACGATTCGGGTCAATCAAATGCACGCCCTGTTCCATCAGTTCTTTGGCTTGCTGTTGCTGGAATTGACGTTCCAAAGTCGCCAACTGGAGACGGTTATTGACACCATCCACCTCAAAGGCCAGTTCTGGTTCAACTGAGGCAACTTCCATTCCGTCCGCAATGGCCATTGCCACAATATCGGTCAGATAATATTCGCCTTGGGCATTTTCATTGGAAAGTTGAGGCAACCACTGATGCAGTTTTGCATTACTCACCGCATAAATACCGGTATTAAATTCTTTAATCTGGCGTTGTGCCTCGCTGGCATCTTTATGCTCAACAATGGCCTGAATTTTACCGTCTTGACGGACAATGCGGCCATAGCCTGTGGCATCTTCTACGGTCAGTGTTACCAAGCCAATGCCAGTCTGTGTAGCGGCATCTAATAATTTTTGTAGGGTATTGGCATGAATACACGGAACATCACCGGATAAAATCAGCGAAATGCCGTCTTGTGGTAGTACCGGTAAGGTCATTTGGACCGCATGGCCGGTACCTAATTGTTCTGCTTGCTCAACCCATTCAACCTGTTCAGTTGCAAAGCGTTGTTTAACCAGCTCGCCGCCATGTCCATAAATCGTAATAATATTATCGGCATGTAACTTTTTTGCTGTCTGGATCACGTGTCCAAGCAATGGACGTCCTGCAAGCGGTTGTAATACTTTTGGTAATTGTGAACGCATTCGCGTTCCTTTTCCTGCTGCAAGAATAATAACAGTTGTTGACATAACTAACTCTAATTCAATGGCTTAAGTCAAAATGTAAAAATGGATAATAAAAATACACAGTGCTGCCCAGAGTCCTGCAATCAGGTCATCCAGCATGATCCCGAATCCGCCAGAGACTTTCTGGTCTGCCCAGCTGATCGGGAAAGGTTTCCAGACATCAAATATACGGAATAAAATGAAACCGGCAATGACCCATACCCAGTTCACTTGTTGTAAATAAAGTAAAGGCAGCAGAGTAATGGATTGTCCTGCAAACTCATCCCATACAATACGTCCATCGTCGTGAACGTTGATCACTTTTGCGGTATGTCCACAAATATAAATACCGATCAAAGACATGAAAATGACGGCAATGATGCTGGCAGGCAGACCGAGATAAACCCAGAGCGGGGTAAATAACAGGGCAAAGGCCGAACCAAAGGTCCCCGGCGCTTTAGGTGCTAAACCAGAACCGAAACCGACACCGCAAAACACGATGAAACGGTCAAACCAAGACATCTGGTTAAAGTGAATGGGAGGTTTATGCAAAGTGTTGGTATCCATGAACATGTAACGGGCAAGGTTCGCCCTGATACTCAAATAACAATCCAGTTTGTTGGGTAATTTCGCCGATTATTGTAATCGGAACATCTAATTGTTGTCGCGACAGTTCTTTAAAGTTTTGCGGTGATATTGTAAAGCATAATTCGTAATCATCACCGCCAGCAAGGGCATAATGCCAAGCCTGTTGCAGATCGAGTTGTTTTAGTGATGGATCTAACGGAAGTTGGTCGAGCTGTAATTTTGCACCGACATTGGATGCCTTAAGAATATGACCCAGATCCTGAGCTAGGCCATCGGACACATCAATCATGCTGGAGGCTAGGCCTTTCAACTGCTGGCCGAGTTGGCAGCGTGGTGTTGGATAATCCAGACGTTGTTGCAGGGCATGCCCAAGATGTTGCAGGCCAAAGGCTGCATCCCCGACTTGTCCACTGACACAAATATAATCGCCAACCTGAGCACCTGCACGGGTAATCGCCTGCCCTTGCTCAATCCAGCCCAGGGCGGTCACACTGATGGTGAGTTGGGTACTTTGGGTGGTGTCGCCTCCGATCAGGCTGACCCCAAATTGATCGCAGCAATCGAAAAGCCCTTGGCTAAATCCGGCCAGCCAGTCATGATCTACTATCGGCAAGCTGAGTGCCAGTAAAATACTGTGGGGTCTTGCGCCCATGGCAGCCAGATCCGATAAATTGACGGCGACACTTTTCCAGCCAATCGCATGCGCTACAGTATCTAGGGGAAAATGTCGGCCAGCAACCAGTGTATCTGCACAGATCACCAATTGTTGCGAGGGAGGGGGAGTGACGATGGCTGAGTCATCACCGATGCCTAAATTTACATCTGCATTGGATGTGCGCTTAAAGTAGCGCTCAATAATGGAAAACTCAGCCATACAACATCAAGCCTATTATTTTGCTTGTTGTTTTTCAGCTTCACGAAGTTTTGATGAAAGACGGTCTAATACACCATTGATGTATTTATGGCTGTCTGCACCACCAAAGTGTTTCGCTAACTCAATTGCTTCATCAAGTACAACACGATACGGAACTTCGAGATGATCTCGGAGTTCATAAGCGCCTAAACGCAAAGTTGCAAGCTCTACACCATCAAGCGCAGTGAGCTCACGGTCAAGTACCGGGATGAGTAACTCATCTAAGGCTTCATGTTGAGCAACCACTTGAGTGAGCAATTCATGATAATAGTTGAGGTCAACTTTGTGCATCGCATTTTCAACACGTGTGCGTGCTTCAATTTCGTGTACAGGGTTATGACTCATTTGCCATTCATAAATCCCTTGTACAGCAAAACGACGTGCTTTGCGTTTCGCTGCATAAGCGGCCTGAAGTGTTTGCGACATGCTTTAAATTGCCTTTAATAAGTTAACCATTTCGATTGCAGTCAATGCAGCTTCGCTACCTTTGTTACCTGCTTTCGTACCAGAACGTTCAATTGCTTGTTCAATGCTGTCTGTCGTCAAGACACCATTGATCACTGGCATTGTGCTTTCAAGTGCAACTACACCTAAACCTTTCGCACATTCGCCTGCAACAAAATCAAAATGTGGCGTGCTACCACGAATCACTGCACCTAATGCAATGATGGCATCAAATTTATTTGAAGCCGCTAATTTTTTCGCAACGATCGGCAGTTCCCATGCACCTGGTGCATGAATGACTGTAATCGCATCTTCTGAAACGCCATGACGTTTTAACGTGTCGATTGCGCCTTCAAGTAAATGTTCAACCACGAAGCTGTTGAAACGACCCACTAAGATCGCATAACGACCTTCGCTTGCGAGATGTAATAAACCTTCAATACGGCGAATTGCCATAGCAACCTCGATTATTTTGCTGTGATTTGATCGGCAGTGATGTATTCCACTACCTCTAAATTAAATCCTGACAGGGCATTGAAACGAAGTGGAGAACTCAACAACTTCATTTTCTCAACACCCAAGTCACGTAAAATCTGTGCACCGACACCAATGGTCTGATATTGATGAGACAGTGCGGCATTCGATTTCAGCGGTTTTGGCTGATTCAAACTATTTAATGCCGGACCTAAATCTTCGAGATGATCCTGACCGATCCAGACCAGCACGCCACGATCACTTGCCGCAATGGTTTTCATGGCCAGATCAAGATTCCATGCCGGTGAACCGTCTGCTTTATTCAGCTTTAACAAGTCACGAATCGGACTGAAACCATGCACACGCACGGTGGTGACACCCTGTTTCGGTTCGCCTTTGACCAAGGCAACATGAATGTCCGGATTACCGATTTCACGGTATTTGTACAATTCAAATGCGCCGTATTCAGTTTCGATGCTTTCTTGAGACAAACGTTCAACGGTTTGCTCATTGGTCATACGATAATGAATCAGGTCTGCGATGGTCCCAATTTTTAAGCCATGTTTTTCTGCAAACACTTCCAGATCAGGGCGGCGTGCCATGGTACCGTCATCATTGATAATTTCACAGATCACGGATGCCGGTTCAAGACCAGCCAAACGGGTTAAATCACAACCTGCTTCGGTATGACCTGCACGGTGTAACACACCACCCGGTTGTGCCATCAATGGGAAAATATGCCCTGGCTGTACGATATCACTTGGCTTGGCATGTGCAGCCACCGCGGTACGAATGGTATGCGCACGTTCAGCTGCTGAAATACCGGTGCTAATGCCTTCTGCTGCTTCAATGGAAAGCGTGAAGTTGGTCGCATGCTGTGCGCCGTTCTGATCTACCATTAATGGCAGATTGAGTTGCTTACAACGTTCGCGGCTTAAGGTCAGGCAGACCAGACCACGTGCATGGGTAATCATGAAGTTAATATCTTCAGGGCGAACATGCGTTGCAGCGATGACCAGGTCACCTTCATTCTCACGATCTTCATCATCCATCAGGATGACCATTTTGCCTGCACGAATATCTGCGACAAGCTCTTCAACACGACTCAGCGGCATTCGCTTTCACCTTTGATGTTGCCTTTTAAGGCTCTAGTATTCGATAAATCTGGCATAGTTTACCGCATTTTAAAAAATTTCGCCTGTGCTTCTTGCTCAATTCAAATATGCCATGTGCAAAAGCAGATGTTGGCTTGAATTGAGGCGATGGCCTTGCACTTTTTTAGCTGATTTTATGATGAATTTACAGTGGAAAAAATAAGGCTTTGTCATTCAACAAAGCCTTATTTAAATTTAAGCTGCGATGCTTGAATCAGGATTCAGTCGCTGCTTTGGCTTTTTTGCCCATCAGGATTTCAGTACGTAGCGTCTGTGCCACGGTTGCACATGCCTCATTCATGCCATTAATCATGAACGCATGGCGGGTCATGATGTTGCTTGGATTTGGCATTGCCACCAGTTCATAATTATTTTGAATGGTTTTGAGCTGATCATGATTCAGATGTAAAGCCGCTTCTTTGGCATGTAAATGTTGAGTTAAGCGTTTTGCCGCTTCAACTGCATCCAGTTGCATGGCATCCACCGCGCCAGCAACCGCACCACGGGTCTGCAAGGCAAAGCGTTTATCTTCACGGTAACGTTTATACAGGACATCAGACAACAGCTGGAACACGGCACCGACCATCATTAGGCATTCTAGCGCTTGCGGTTGTTCCGTATTAGTGGTCAAAGTTGCGCCTTCGCTATCAAACTCTTGCGTCACCTGAATTTTAGCGGCATCAATTCCATAATGCTTGGCACATAGATCAATACTCTTATCCAGGAACAACTGGCACAGTTTAAAATAAGGCACTGAAACAGACTGATTGACACTATTCAGCAGTTGCTTCGGATCATAGAACTGAATGTTCAAAGCCAAGGCCTGATCATCCAGTTGAACCGCCTCGGTTGGACGTTTTTCGACACGAGCCTGACTTTGCGCTTTGGCCTGTTGTTGAGCCTGAGCAACCAGTGTCACCGTATTTTGTTTTTCCAGTGCCAATGCCTGAGTTAAGCGCTGAATTTCATGTTTAAGATGATTTTCCTGATTAATACGTGCCAGATATTCACTGCGTGTCGGACGGGCAATGGCACGATAAGCCAACCAGATCAAGGCATGGATAAACAATGAAACTAAAATTGCTAACCATTGGGTACGTAAGATTTCACCGATACTGGGTTGGATGAGGGTAATTTCAACCGTTCCAACTTTCTTCTCATTTTGCAATGCATCACGAACAAACACTTCGCCTTGGCGAGTTTTCGACATACCACTGGTTGCAAGCACCTGCTTATTGGCATCCAGGATACGAATCGAAGCAACACTTGGATTGGTGGCATAACGATTCGCGACCAGAGCCAATGAAACGGTGTTGGCTGGTTCCAGTTCTGAAAGCGTATCTGCCACTAACTGACTGGTCATCAGTTGCCCTTGGCTGGCGCGGTTTTCATTGAGTTGATGTGTCGTTGCAATCACCAATAAAAAGGTATGCAATGCAAAACTTACGATCAGTAGGCTAGCAAATAGCCCTTGGCGAGGCGCATTCAAGTTAAACTTCCAAGGCAAATAGATTTAGGTTCGGTTATGTTATGATTCTTACATACAATAGTTGTCGCTCAACCACGAGTCAATTCATGCGAGAAATCATTCTTATATCCTTTCTAGGACCAGATCAACCGAATCAGTTTACTCGATTAATGCAGGTACTATCCGTACATTCTTTGCAAATACTTGATGTAGGTCAGGCCGTTATCCACAATCAACTGACCCTGGGGATCGTTGTTGCATCGGATAATGAGACTGCTACCGCATTGGCAATGAAAGAGATTCTGATTTTAGCACATGATATTGGTCTAACAGTGCGATTTAAACCAATCTCCAACGCAGAATATGAACAATGGGTGAGTGAAGGCGGCCGAACACGCTATATCGTGACGGCACTTGCCCCGGAACTCACTGCTGCGCATTTGCAGGCGGTGACTAAAATCGTGTCGAGTCAGGGTTTTAACATCGAAACTGTTACACGTTTATCTGGCCGTTTAGAGCTGGGTGCGGAAAGTCATTTTCCACGTCGGGCCTGCGTTCAATTTGGTCTGAGTGGACAGATGCTAGATGCACAAGCCATGCGTGCTGCTTGTCTGAGCTTATCGGGTGAGTTGAATATTGACGTTGCGGTACAGGAAGATAACGCATATCGCCGCAATCGCCGTCTGGTCTGCTTCGATATGGACTCTACCCTGATTGAGCAAGAAGTCATTGATGAACTGGCATTAGAAGCTGGCGTTGGTGCACAGGTGGCTGAAATTACTGAGCGCGCCATGCAGGGCGAGCTGGATTTCCAGCAAAGTTTCCGCGCTCGAGTTGCTTTACTCAAAGGTCTGGATGCTTCAGTCCTACCTAAGATTGCAGAACGTCTAACCGTGACTGAAGGGGCAGAGCGCCTGATTTCAACCCTGAAAGCCCTAGGATACAAGACCGCAATTTTATCGGGTGGTTTCCAGTATTTTGCGGAATACCTGCAAGCAAAATTAGGAATTGATGAAGTCCATGCCAATATTCTCGATGTTGAAAATGGCATCGTAACAGGTGAAGTCAAAGGCGCGATTGTAGATGGTGCACGCAAGGCTGAACTGCTTCGCCAGCTGGCCGAGAAAATGGGTATCTCTTTGGAACAGGCGATGGCCGTGGGCGATGGTGCCAACGATTTACCGATGCTCTCGATTGCGGGTCTCGGTGTCGCATTCCGTGCCAAACCTTTAGTTCGCCAAAATGCCAATCAAGCCATTTCCAGTGTGGGTTTGGATGGTGTTTTGTACTTGTTGGGTATGCATGATAAAGACCTGAATCGCGCTTAAAACCGCGATTCTGGGGTATAAATAGGGCCGCTTCTTGAGCGGCTTTATTCATTTTTAAGTCGTCACGATTCCGTCATATTTATGTCTAAATGTATAGAAAAACAACGATAAAAAATTTCTGAAAAAAGTTTTTTTAAGCCTAAAAATATCGATAGTTTTTTGTAATGACACGCCGCAATTGATGCTATATGGAGATTCGGGACTTTTGTAATTTTAAAAAATGTAATTACAAAAGCATATTGCGACAGCTTATGTCGTAAGGTTAATTTCAGGCTCTTTTTTTCTAAAAAAAACACTCCATAATGCATAAAGACGTTAATGCAACACCAAGTACTGTTTGAGATTACAGAACAATATAGAGGTCTGGACACAATTGCAGACCATCCTTTTTAAGACGGAGGTTTCTATGGAAGCAGCGAATTTCACCATGTTGGTTGGATTTGGCTTAATCGCTGTCGCAATTATTGCTGTTTTCTTTTCTCCTTATCGTCGTTGGTTAGGTTTTATGTTGGCAGGTATGCTCTGCTGGGGACTGTTAGAAGTGGTACGCTTTGGTGCGCAAACCATATTCGAGATGTCAGTCGCCTATAGCTATCTCACCGCATTGAGCCTTGCGATGATTACGGTTACATTTATTCTGTTACGTGAAGATAAACAAGCACAAAAACAACTGGCAAATCGTCAGTATATTGAACATACACCTGTTTATAAGGATGATCAGCAACAATGTTCTAGCAGATAAATTATAATAATTTGAACAACATCAAAGGCATGCTCAGCATGCCTTTTTTGCACTAACTTTCTGCAACAAAGCTTTTTCCGACTTTTCTACAATTGTGCTAGGATACAGTTGTCTTAATTTTCATCATAATACTGTAGGCATAAATGTCATGAAGCTTTCTTCTTTACCTGTGGTTAAGTTACCTATCGTTGATGTCAGTACGGATCCATTGGATTTGTTGGTGGCAGGTTTGGCGTTACGTATGAAGCAATTGGCACGCACTAGCCCGAAGTTTATTGAATTGGTTCATGACCGTGAGTTCCGTATTCAGATTGGTACGGATTTAGGTTTTGCGCGTCAAATTATTGTGAACCGCGGCAAAATTGATACAGTGGCAGGTCAGCCGGAACAAGCTGATTTTATTTTGCAATTTGCTTCAAGTGAGCAAGGCGTAAAAACCTTACTGAAAGGTGATCCGACTGCATTTATGACCGGTATGCAGGATGGCAGCATTAAAATGGAAGGGGACTTTAGCTTATTGGTGTGGTTTAACCAGGCTGCAAAACTGATTCCACCTAAAGTGCCAAAACCGGTAAAAGAAAAAATCCGTCAGGCACGTGCATTCATTAAAGAAAAAACAGGCAAATAAAAAAGGCCATAAAAAACTCCCGGTTTGGGAGTTTTTTTATGCTCTGATTATTCAACCTCCAGATTAAAGGTCACTGGCCCATCATTGATTAAATGAACTTTCATGTCTGCTGCAAAAATACCTGTTTGCACATGGCTGAATTGTTGGCGGGTATATTCAACTAGTTGTTCATACAGTGCCTTGGCTTCGGCTGGCGGCATGGCTGGACCAAAATCTGGGCGTAAGCCTTTCTGGGTTTGAGCCATCAAGGTAAATTGAGAGACCAATAAAATCCCGCCGTTGGCCTGACCGACATTCCAGCCCATCTTGCCTTGCTCATCGTCAAAAATCCGGTATTTCAGAATTTTATCAATCAGCTTCTGGCCTTTCTCTAAGGTATCTTCTTTACCCAAACCTAAGAATACCAGTAAGCCCTGTTGAATCTCACCTGTCGTTTCGCCCTCAACGACCACTTTGGCTTCGAGGACGCGTTGAATTAATGCGCGCATAAAAATTAAAGATTAAATGTTCAGTCAGTAGCGCAGTCTAGCAGATTTAATGACCTTAGAACGGAGTGCGAAATAGGACCTTCTAATGCTTGATCTTATTTTTCGATTTGTTTTATTAAAATTATCTTTTTTATCTATTGTTAAATTCTTTGTATAGTCCCCGTGCAGGAAAGGTATTTGATCTGGATTTAACAGTATGTTTAAACGAACGTTTTTATTCACAATAATGGCAGCAATGTTAGGCACCGCATATGCTGCTCCTTTAACAAAAGACAATGGTGCACCTGTCGGTGATAACCAGAACTCAACCACAGCTGGCGCGAATGGTGCAACCCTGTTGCAAGATGTCCAGCTGATTCAAAAATTACAGCGTTTTGGCCGTGAACGTATTCCTGAGCGTGTGGTTCATGCACGTGGTACAGGCGTATACGGTGATTTCGTTGCAACAAAAGATTTGTCGGATTTAACCGTTGCGTCTATGTTTAAAGCGGGGACCACCACACCTGTTTTTGTTCGTTTTTCTACCGTGATTCATCCGAAAGGCTCACCAGAAACGGCACGTGATCCACATGGCTTTGCCGTGAAGTTTTATACCCAGCAAGGGAACTGGGATCTGGTCGGCAATAACTTGCCGGTATTCTTTATCCGTGACGCAATCAAGTTTCCTGATTTTGTCCATGCGATGAAGCCCGATCCGGTGACCAATGTGCAGGACCCGAACAGAATCTTTGATTTCTTAAAAAGCCAGCCGTGGTCAATCAATATGTTGACCTATGTTTATTCAAATCTGGGAACACCTGAAAGTTACCGTACGCTGGACGGTTTTGGCGTGCATGCATTCAAGCTCTATAACGCCAAGGGTGAGTATAAATACGTCAAATTTAACTGGCGCTCCAAGCAAGGGGTCAAAGGTCTGAATCTGGATCAGGTGCGAGAAGTACAGGGTCGTGACTGGAGTCATTTGACCAATGATATGTATAAAAATGTCTACGCGGGCAATTATCCGAAATGGGACTTGTACATTCAGATACTTGATCCAAAAGATCTGGATAAATTTGATTTCAATCCATTAGATGCGACCAAAATCTGGCCTGAGTCTTTGGTGCCTGAAATGAAAGTCGGTACCTTGACCCTAAACCGGATGCCGAAGAACTTCTTCCAGGAAACCGAACAGTCTGCTTTTGCACCCGGTAACCTGATTCCGGGTATCGAGCCATCGGAAGACCGTTTATTGCAAGGCCGTATCTTCTCGTATTCAGATACCCAGATGTACCGTTTAGGTACGAATCATCAGCAAATTCCAGTAAACCGTCCTCGTGTTGCGGTAAACAACAACAATCAGGAAGGGGCAATGAACATGGGACAAACAGAGTCTCATGTCAATTATGAACCAAGTACGATTGAACCGAAGCCATCTACCGAGATTGCGCGTGCAGTCGCTACGCCGCTCGAAGGCACGGTTATGCAGCATGCCATTCAAAAACAGCAGCCATTTAAACAGGCAGGCGAGCTTTATCGCAGTTATTCGGCGGTTGAAAAGAATGACCTGATTCGTAATCTGGCAGCGGATCTGGGGCAAGTCAAAGATGCAGAAACCAAAACCATTATGGTGTCTTACTTCTATAAGGCGGATGCCGATTATGGCACGCGTCTAGCCAAAGCAGTGGGTGTAAACCTTAAAAATGTACAGAGCAAAGCAGCTCAGTTGAAAGACGAATAAGCGCTTTTGTTGATGTGGTAACAGGTGCCTGAATGTTACCCCCAAAAGTCCTGTAACCTCAATAGCCTTTCCTGCACCTAGGGCGAGTGTTACAGGCACTCCTTATTTAGATTTTTAGGATGTTGTGATGATTCATTTACGAGCTGCGTTATTTGCGATCAGCATACTCTATAGCGGTGTATCGGTCTCAGCCTATGCGGATACGTCATCTGCCATAGTCAACGGATCAGATGAAGTGATCGAGCTGTTCTTTTCTGCGGCCAAGGTGGGAAATACCGAAGTCCTGCAAGAGTTTTTAAAGCATGGCTTTCCGATTGATGTGCAGGATCATTCAGGGTATACCGCATTGATGATGGCAAGCTATTACGGACAAAAAGAAGCAGTCAATCTTTTGATCAAACAAGGCGCCAATCGTTGTCTCCGGGACAAACGTGGGCATACGGCACTGATGGCTGCAATCATGAAAGCCGAGTGGGGTATCGCCAAGCAGTTGCGTCAAGTCGATTGTGATATCAATGCTGCCAAAACAGGTCAACTCACTGCAGAACAGTTTGCGCTACAGTTTGGACAGCAGCAGCGTTTAAAAGACATCCAGCCATCGAAATAAAACGAATACTTCATTAAGCCAACACTTTGAATTCAAATAATTACTAAACTTTTATTCTCGTGAAAAATCATGCATTGCAATCGACAGACTCATTTCTGTGCAAAAGTATGCTTTAATGCGAGAACGAGAATAGATCCTAGTCAGTCATGTCTACACCCATTATTCAATCTTTACTTGATACCGACTTATATAAATTCACCATGTTGCAGGTGGTGTTACATCAGTTTCCACAAACGCACAGTGTGTATTTATTCCGTTGTCGAAATCTGGAAGATACGGTTTATCCACTGGTTGAGATTCTGGATGAGCTGAATCAGCAGTTAGACTGGCTGTGTGAATTGCGTTTTGCCGAAGACGAACTGCAATATCTGCGTTCATTACGTTTTATTAAAAGTGATTTTGTCGATTATCTGGAACTATTCCAGCTCAAACGTCGCTTTATTCAGGCCAGTATTGATGAGGCGGGTAGACTGGATATTCGGATTGAAGGGCCTATGGTTCAGGCGATGATGTTTGAAATCTTCGTCCTCGCGATTGTCAATGAACTGTATTTCCGCCGTATCCGTAGTGATGAGGTGCTGGCAGAAGGCGAGCGCCGTTTACAGCAAAAACTGGTACAACTGCAACACTATGCCCAAGAACAACAACAGAATGATCCTCCCTTTTTAGTGTCTGATTTCGGGACACGACGTCGCTATAGCTTTGAATGGCAAAAACATGTGGTGCAAGCGTTTCATGCTGCGGCACCAAAGGTATTTCGTGGTACCAGTAATGTGCTGTTAGCGAAACAGTTAGGGATTAGCCCGATTGGAACCATGGCACATGAATTCCTGCAGGCCTTTCAGGCGCTTGATGTACGTCTGCGTAATTTTCAGAAGGCTGCTTTAGAAGCTTGGGTACAAGAATATCGGGGTGATCTTGGGATTGCCTTGACTGATGTGGTCGGCATGGATGCGTTCTTACGCGATTTTGATTTGTATTTTGCCAAGCTGTTTGATGGTTTGCGTCATGATAGTGGTGACCCGTATGAGTGGGGAGATAAGGCAGCTGAGCATTATCGTAAACTCAAGATTGATACCAAGACCAAGATGCTGACTTTCAGTGATGGCCTGAATCTGGAAAAAGCCTGGTTATTACATCAATATTTTAAAGATCGTTTTCAGGTGAGTTTTGGGATTGGTACCAATTTAACCAATGATATGGGGCAGAAGCCGTTGAATATTGTGTTGAAGCTGGTGGAGTGTAATCGTCAATCTGTGGCAAAAATTTCGGATAGCCCGGGTAAGACCATGACCGATAATGATACCTTCTTGGCGTATTTACGTCAGGTGTTTGATATTGAAGAAACAAGTAAGACTTTAAAACTTTAATTCGATACGCGTAAACGTCATCCACAACCTGCGTGATATAAGCAAGACGTCTTTTTTGCGATACAGTTAAATAGATGAAAGAAGTGAACAGGTTTTGTGGATGACAATGGTTTTGCCTACTTTTGTCGAAACAAAAGTAGGTCGAGCCGAAGGCTTATCCCGAAATAGGATGAGAACACAGTAAGACTCTGTAATGAAAATTCAATTATTTAACTTCTCTATATCTTCTTTTCTGCTAAATGAATGCAAAAAATCAGACAAAGATAAAAAGTCGGCTATGCTAAAATTACGTATAAGGCGGATGACAAAACAGCATAACAATGACTGACGTAGATTTTAAACTGGGTTTACTGATTGAACCTGAACAACTCGTGCCCTATTTAGGCCACGAGCGAATTCGTATTGTCGATTTAAGTCGTGCATCGGTGTATGAACAACTGCATATTCCTCATGCGATCCATTTACAGCCTAAATATCTGGTCGCACAACAAGAACAAGCCAATGGGGTATTGCCGGACTTAGAAGGGCTACAGGCGCTCATCGAGAAATTGAATATTTCACCGCAACATCACGTGGTGGTGTATGACGATGAAGGCGGTGCCTGGGCTGGACGATTAATCTGGAATTTACATTGTCTGGGTTTTCAACATACCAGTCTGATTAATGGCGGCATTCATGGCTGGCTGGGTGCTGGATTACCGACGACGGCTGAAGTCGATCCGGTTCAACCCGTTGCGGATCTGTTACCGATTGATTTAGCTACCGTCCAGCAATATCGGGTCGAATATCAGGAATTACTCAATCAAGTTGAAGACCAGAATATTCAACTGTGGGATTGCCGTAGTAATGATGAATATACAGGCTTGCGTCTGGCTGCGCGACGCGGCGGTCACATCCCAAATGCACTGCATTTTGAATGGAGTACTGCCCTAAACCGTGAAAATCATCTAAAATTACACCCGCTTGAACGCACACAACAACGTTTAGAACAATTAGGCTTTAATTTACAACAACCTGTGGTGGTGTACTGTCAGTCTCATCATCGTTCCGGCTTGGCGTATATTCTGGCAAGATTGCTTAACTGGCCAGTC
This sequence comes from Acinetobacter calcoaceticus, assembly GCF_051947995.1. Classification (GTDB taxonomy): domain Bacteria; phylum Pseudomonadota; class Gammaproteobacteria; order Pseudomonadales; family Moraxellaceae; genus Acinetobacter. The sequence goes on from NZ_JBLVVH010000004.1 coordinate 69,817, forward strand.
AAAGCCTATGATGGTGCGTGGAGTGAGTGGGGCAATCGCCTCGATAGTCCTATTATTTCAGGAGAGTCGCCGTTGTGAGTTTTGCAGCAGATTTAAAAAAACAATTATTTATCAAAGCACAAAATCTTGTGCCGCAACATCAACTCAGCCGTGTAATTGGCAAGGTTGCCGCAAGTGAAAATCTTTTGGTAAAAACTGCTGTTATTCAGGCGTTTAAAGCCAAATACGGAATTGATATGAGCATTGCTGAACAAAGCAATGCGCAACACTATAAATCATTTAACGAGTTCTTTACCCGTGCACTCAAAGAGGGTGTCCGTGGCATTGATGAACAGGCAGATAGTATTGTTTGTCCTGCCGATGGTGCAATCTCACAGCTCGGTAAAATTGAAGCAGGTGATATTTTTCAGGCCAAAGGTCAAAGCTTTTCAGTGGAAAAGTTGATTGGTGATCCGCAGTTAGCCAAACCTTTTCATGAAGGGCAGTTTGCGACCGTTTATTTGTCACCTAAAGATTATCACCGTGTGCATATGCCTTTGGCAGGCACATTGACCGAAACTTTATATATCCCAGGTGAATTATTCTCGGTTAACCAAACCACGGCGGAAAATGTACCGGGCTTATTTGCGCGTAATGAGCGTATGGTTTGCTTATTTGATACCGAACTGGGCCGTATGGCAGTCGTTTTAGTGGGTGCCATGATTGTGGCTGGGATTGAAACTGTTGCGACGGGTAAGGTAAAACCATCGGGCAAAGTTGAGTTGCAGCATCATCAAATGCAATTGGAGAAAGGTGCGGAATTAGGCCGTTTCTATTTAGGTTCAACTGCTGTGATTTTATTTGAAAAAGATAAAATGGTCTGGGAAGAGCAATTCAAGGCCAATTCAACGGTGGTGATGGGTGAGCGTTTAGGTCATTCGGTTTAAGTTATTTTGCGCTAACAATAAAAGCCTCTCAAAGCATATCTGAGGGGCTTTTTATTTGGATCAACTATATTATTGCTTGTCTTTTGAGGTATAGCAGGTGGGTGTCACCCCCGTATGTTGACGGAAAAAAGCGATAAATGCGCTGTCACTGGTAAACTCGAGTGTTTGAGCAATCTCACTCATATATCTCTTTTCAGCTAACATTTCTATAGCCTTCAATAATCGCCATTGCTGACGCCAGTTTTGATAATTCATTCCTGTTTCTTTGATAAATATGCGGCTGATCGTGCGTTCACAAGCACCGGCTTGTTGTGCGAATAGATTTAATCGTAAGGGTAATTCACCTTTACGGATACGCTCTATCCAGACGGACAAGCGACGATCTTGGGGAAATGATAATCCCCAGTTTTCTTTTGGTGCTGTTTTTAATTCTTCCATAAATACGGTCAAAAGACTGTTTTGAGATTCTGCTGACATATCCCAAGGCCAAAACGCCATTCGTTCAATCACTTCAAACAAAAGTGGATTCACTTCAAAAATTTGAAGTGGGATTTGTCTCAGTGCTAAATCCGTTGAGAAGTATAAAGAGCGGTAGGCAATCACTCCTCGCATGAATGCACGATGTAATACACCTGCTGGAATCCACACTGCCCGGCCAGGGGGAAGTAAATAAACCTTTGTCTCCATTTCGATGCTAATACAGCCTGCTGCAGAAAACAGAAGTTGATGTCGCTCATGGCGGTGCTGGCCCGAGTCGTGTACTGGCATATCGGCAGCGATGCCAACTACGGGAAGATGAAAATCATCGGCATTAAAACAGGTGGTCGGGCTGATTTTTGCCATCTTGTCCATTTTTTTATATTTTGAGTCTGAATTATTGTAATCAGACCAACTCATTTTCACAACAATAGGCGAATCTCCGTTCCTAGACATAAATTGTGCAAATGAAGAAACAGCCCCCATTATGGTTATTAATTTTATTAATCATGTTTCCGCAGCTGGTGGAAACGATTTATAGCCCTGCTTTACCCAGTATTGCTTGCTCATTTGATGTCAGTCATGAACAAAGTTCCCAAACGCTTTCAGTCTATTTTTTTGCTTTTGCTTTAGGGGTCGCACTCTGGGGCTGGTTAAGCGATTGGGTCGGCCGTCGTCCAGCAATGCTTTTGGGATTAATGTGTTATGCATGCGGTGCAGTGCTGGCAACATTTACCACAGATTTTAATATCCTGTTACTTGCTCGAATGGTTTCAGCCTTAGGTGCTGCTGCAGGATCTGTTGTGGTACAAACGATGTTGCGCGATAGCTATGAGTCAAATGCTCTGGCCCGTGTATTTTCCGTATTGGGCGCGGCAGTTGCAATTAGTCCGGTCTTTGGCTTAATGAGTGGCGGCTGGCTTGTCTTTCAGTATGGATATATGGGTGTTTTTATTGGGTTGTTTATATTTGCTATCGGCTTATTTGTCGTGACTGCGGTTGCACTACCTGAAACCCGCCCCCCTACCATAGCCAAGCCAGCGCTCTTGAGACTGGGTTCGGTTATGTTAAGAGATTCAGGAATATGGAGAAGTATTCTTTTAATTTCCTTATTTAATACAATGATATTCGGCTATTACAGTCTTGCTCCATTTCTGTTTGGACATTTGGGCTGGGGCGCACGAGCGTTTGGATGGACAGGCGCATTATTGGCCATTTTCTCACTCTGGGGGAGTTTTCTTAATCGCAGGATGTTAATGAAGGGCTGGAAAATTGAACTGTTAATCCGATATACCTGTCTTTTCGCCCTATTATGTAGTTCCTTGGTTTTTGTTCTACAGGACTCCATCTGGTTTCTGGCACCGATGATGGGCATTGTCATTGCTTATAGTATTGTTATTCCAAATGTACTTAGTTGCGCATTAACTGATTATCGGCAGAATGCAGGTACAGCAGGGGCGATATTGGGATTGACCTACTATTTATTATTGAGTGTAATGCTGGCTATTGCAGGTGCTGTTCAGAACTTAGGTCTTGTTTTGATCGTTTGCGCGTTTATTGCGGGAATGTTAACAGTAAGAAAAAGGTTACTTTGAAATCGTCAGAAGCTATAGGTATATTTTAATCTTGAAGAATAATCCTTTCTATTAAAATATGATTGAAGACATACGCTATTTAATTATTTTCGCAAAAATTGCTGAATTAGGTTCAATTTCTAAAGGTGCTAAGGCATTAGGGTTATCCACTGCAACTGTGAGTATGCATTTAGCCAAATTGGAAAAAAATTTGGAGTGTGCCTTATTTTATCGGAATACGCGGAAAATCACCTTAACGTATGACGGACAAAAACTTTTAGATACAGCTAAAGTCATGTTGGCAACTTATGAATCAGGTATTTCAGACTTTAAGCAACGTTCTATTCTTAGAAAGACACAATTGCATATCTCCATCCCGGCAGTTTTTATCCATAGCGAGTTTATGCAATGTATCACGACATTTTTTGAAAGGTATAAGGACTTAACTGTACACATTACCTGTGATGATAGCCGAACAGATTTGATCGCTGAAAATGTGGATATTGCGATTCGAATTGGCGAGCTGCCTGATAGTTCATTCAAAGCCCGCTATCTATTTCCTTTAGCACGAAGTATCGTGGCAACCCCTGACTTTTTAAAACAGCAGCCCCACATTAACCATCCTAAAGATCTGATCAATACCAAGTGGATCGGGTTGAGTATGAGAAAAAATAAGAGAATATTGCGGCATCAACACACAGGAGAAGAAATAGAAATTTCATATGAGCCTCATATTTATGTCAATAATGTTGAAGCTGCATATCGACTGGCAAAATTAAATGCAGGACTGGCAGCTCCTCCCGACGAGTTAATCCAGGCTGATCTTGAACAGCAAAATATTGTGAGAGTTCTACCAGATTGGGTACTTGATCCCTTGAGTGTCTATGCTGTTTGGCCTGCGAATATACCAATCAATGGTATTGTCCATGCCTTGATTGAATGGTTATATCAATCATTTAATTCTAAAACAGTTGGATGAGCATATAGATCGGTAGAAGGATTAAAGAGCCACCCATTAAGCTATTCATAATTTTGAGCTGGCGTGGATTAGTTAATATTTTTGCGAGTTTATGTCCACAGACTCCCCAAAGAATTAAACAGAGATAGCAAGTAAAGAAATAAATCAATATAAATAGAATAAGAGGGAAATAACTGATTGTTGAGGAGAATAAAGATACACCCGACAGGCATGCAATCCAAGCTTTAGGGTTGAGCCACTGTAAGAGAAATCCATCTGTAAAACCGGCAATAGATATATTTTTTAAAATTTCAATCTCTGGTTTAGAAAATATAATTTTTTGCCCCATATAAAAAATAAATAAAGCGCCTATACATTCCAGTATTTTGAAAAAGATAGGATAATGGCTAATCGTTTGATTAAATCCAAAGCCTAAAAATATTAATAACAAGGTAAAGCCAAGCGTTGCTCCCGAGATAAAGGGAAGCGTTTTCTTAAAACCGTGAATTAAGCTGGTGGAAAGGATTGTAATATTGATTGGTCCTGGTGAGAGGGACATTGTGAATGAGAAAATAAACATACTTATAAGTATAGAGATAGGCATTGTTTTGGACTTTTAAAATCAATTATTTAAATGAAATGATACAGCGATGAGTAAATAAGATTAGTCTGTTTTTATCAAAAGCAGATTTTGATTTTTTAAGAGATTGAAAAAAAATAGAAGCTAAAGCATTTCATTTATCAAAAAATATACATTATTAAGTTTATAGGTTAAGTATCTTGTTTAAAAATTATCGCTGTTGGAAATAATGAAAATTTACCAAGTAGATGCATTCAGCAATCAATTATTTAAAGGTAATCCTGCTGCAGTTATCTTGTTAGAACAATGGTTAGATCAGCATTTAATGCAGAAGATAGCATTAGAAAACAATCTATCAGAGACGAGCTTTGCTAGAAAAATAGATGATCAGAACTATGAAATTAGATGGTTTTCACCGGTCAAGGAAGTCCAATTTTGTGGTTATGGCACTTTAGCAACCAGTTTTATTATTTTAAGAAATCAATCTGATATTCAATCAATAACTTTTCATGTAACGGGCTTGGGGCAATTTTTCATTTCCAGAGCAGAACAGGGGAGAATTAAAATGAACTTTCCCATACAAGTACCGCATCGTTTGGAGACCATTCCACAAGTATTAAAAGACAGTCTGTCTCAAGAAATTACTGAAGTGTATATCAATCCACAGGCTTATATTGTGATCTATCCAAGTACAACATCCGTTTTAAATGAACAACCGAATTTTGAGCTGATTAAAAAATTGGGAGGGCGACGTGTCGCAATCACAAGTTTAAATAATGATATATATGAAGAGTTTGCTGAATTTGATATTATTTCCCGTTACTTTACGCCCTCTATGGGAATAGATGAGGATCCTGTAACAGGTTCGTTGCACACCTCATTAATACCACTTTGGCAACCTTTACTTAAAAAAGAAAATATTGTTGCTTACCAAGCTTCAAAGCGAGGTGGTGTGCTGTATTGCAAGTTACTTGAAAATGATCGAATTGAGATTGCAGGAGAATGTCGTTTATATCTAGAAGGTGAAATTTTCATTTAATTTATAAACTAAAAAACCTTGTACGCTTTTACTTACATCGATTCAGGTCAATGTCCCATTTTCAACCCAAGCTGAATTGCCTAATATAAACTCATCAGGAACAGGAAGTTCCAGAACATAAAACAAAAATGATAAGTTCAGGCATCAGGATGTGAGATATGACAGGAGTTGTATCTAGTGAAAGGAATACGAAAAAGCCCGACAGGATGTCGGGCTTTTTTCATTTTTGAAACTCAGATAGCGGTTTAATACATTTGCTTGATGCTGTAATAAGCATGAATTGAGGCGGCACAGCGGTCAATCAGCAGGTCTTCATCCTTTTTCCAGATCAGTTTTACTTCACTGAGTGTGTTCTCGTCCTGAATAGGAATCAGCCTGACATTGCTGGGCAGAATCACTTTAAATTCTTCAGGCACAATACAAATACCAAAACCATTGGCAACCAGTTCCAGTTGAGACCTTTTCCTTGAATAAATTCGGGTTCTTTTCGGAGAAAAACCATTGACCAGACATAAGTTGGCGGCCAGATAGCTGAGACCACCACGCGCTTTATGCGGTACAGAAACAAAATTTAATGACGCTAATTCGCGTATCGAAATACGTTCTTTTTCACTTAAAACTGGGTCGGCAATATGGGCAGCCACATATAATGGGGCGGTATATAGGCTGATCGAATTGACGTCGTTTAAATTGTGATAAATCGGCGGTCGAATAAAACCCAGATCAATACTGCCATCTAATAAATATTCGAGCTGTAACTCAGAGGATAAGGTATTCATTTCAATATCAATATTATGGGTGTCACACAGCTGCTCAAAGATTTCCAGTTTATTCTGATCCAGTACGATACTGCTGGAATGGGCAATTTTAATAATTCGGCCTTCACCCCGACTGATACTTTGGGCACTGACAATGGAACTTTTTAAATGATCAAGATTGGTTTTTAAACTTTTATACAGTGCTTCGCCTGCAACCGTAAGTTTTATCTTCTTTTCAGAGCGGTCGAAAATCTCAAAGCCTAATTCTTCTTCTAAATTTTTAATTTGCCTGCTCAGTGCTGATTGGGCGATAAACAGCTTCTCCGAAGCAGCAATAAAGCCACCCGTTTCGACAATCGTGATTAGATAATTGAATTGTTTGAATGTCCACATATCTCAAAATTAGATCAGTGCCTGCTTTTTCTATATTAGATGAGATGAAAGAAATCTTATATCTTTTTTATAGGTTCTTGATTCAGGTGGCTGAAAATGACGATGAAAAACAAGATTGTGACCTTGATTGCTACAGTACTGATTTGTTTACTGGTGCAGAGCTATGACCATTATATGGGCGTACAGCCGATCTCACAGCAAACTGATTTATCAGGAGATTAGATAAATCTTCGCATCATGTTTGATGTCATGACCAATTTTATAAATGAGATGAGCGCATGGCGATGTACGTTTTTGCTTACAGTGATTAGAGGAAATGTCCCATTTTCAACCCAAGCTCAATTGCCTAATATGAACTCATCAGGAACAGGAAGTTCCAGAACATAAAACAAAAATGATAAGTTCAGGCATCAGGACGTGAGGTACGACAGGAGTTGCACCTAGTAACGAAATACGAAAAAAGCCCGACAGGATGTCGGGCTTTTTTTTATTCCATATTGATTTGTTTGGTCCAGAGTTCAATCAGCATCTGGATGGTCTGGCTTAAAGGTTTGTGGCTCGGCCAGATGGCATGTATCGGCATATCCAGTCGATTGGTGGTGTCATGAAATTCCAGTCGAACCAGACTGCCTTGAGTAAAATGTTCTTGCACGATCGAAAGTGGAAAATTTCCCCAGCCAAAGCCCTGTTCCACCATATTAATTGCCATCAATAAACTATCGCTATACCAGTAAGAATCAGAGACCAAGACCCGACTATCCGGGAGAGGGTAGTGTTTGCTGGCAATAATAATCTGTCTGAGTTCAGAGAGCATGGTCAATTCATTTTTATGATTCTCCTTGAGCTGTTGTGCACCTTGAGGAGAAATTGCTGCAACAAATTTTTCAATCCCCAAGAGTCGAAAGCGCTCATTCCGGTCGAGCTCGGATGAGCTATAGGCGATATACAGATCAATTTCATTGTGATGTAAGCGCGCTTTTAATTCTTGTTGTGGGGCACTGACCATTTCAATGTCCAGTAGCGGATAGCGCTGCAGCAGATGGGCAATAGCAGGCAATAAAAGTTTCTGGTTGACGTCTGCAGCCACACCAATCGCAATACGGGTTTCCAGTCCTGTTGAAAGTTCAGTTAAATGCATTTCCAGCTGGCGCAGTTTAGTCACAATCAATCGGGCATGGGGCTCGATGGATAAGGCAATGTCAGTGGGCGCAAGATGATTTTTACTGCGTTCAAATAATTTTAAATTGATTTCCGCTTCTAAATTGGCAATCGCCATACTGACGGCAGAAGGTACCCGATTCAGTGCCCGGGCAGCCGCTGAAAAATTACCACGATCAATAATTTCAAGAATCAGCTCAAGCTGTTCACTGGTTAATTTCATTTTAATTCTCTTGTCAGCTGTACTGATAACGATTGACTTTTTTTATCAAAATTAAAGCGTAAAATCCACTCATTATTGATTTTAAGGTGTGGTCATGCAAGGAACCAAGAGAAGAGTCACGTATGTGTTTTTCTATGAAGTTTTTAGCTTTTTTATCTGTGCAATGGTGCTGGCAGTGCTGTCAGGTACCACCATTAGTCATACCGGGCCTTTATCGATCTTGATTGCAGTCATCGCCGTAACCGTGAACTTTTTTTATAACTACGTGTTTGAGATGTGGGAAAAAACCCAAACCTCGAAAAAGCGCACTGTGTTAAGACGTATTGCGCATGCGATTGGCTTCCAGATAGTGCTGGTCATGATTTTGATTCCCTTGATTGCATGGTGGATGCAAATCAGTTTAGTCAAAGCATTCTTGCTGGACTTCAGCCTGATGGTGCTGATTCCATGTTATACCTTTGTTTATAATTACTTTTTTGATCATATCTTTGGCTTGCCCAGCCATTTGGTCGAGTCGACGGAGCTTAATGCGAAAACAAGTCACTAATTGGAATGATCCAGAATTTAAAAAGCCGATCCAGAAGGATCGGCTTTTTGATTGAAGTCAAACTCTTACAGCATGCGATACAGACGTTCTTTCGGGAAGATGGCGGTAAAGGTTGAGCCTTCATTTTCTTTTGAGGTGATTTCTAGATGTGCCCCATGCTGCATGAGGACGTGTTTGACAATAGCCAGCCCCAAACCAGTACCCCCTGTTTGCCGGCTGCGTGCGCTATCGACGCGATAGAAGCGTTCAGTCAGGCGTGGTAAATGTTTTGGATCAATGCCGATGCCATTGTCCTGTACGGTAAAGGAGGCATGGTCACCCGCTTCATGCCAGCCAATGGTGATGATGCCACCAGGCGGTGTATATTTAATTGCGTTGGTAATCAAGTTGCTGAAGGCACTGGCAATTTCAATGTCCGAGCCAATTAGGTCACAATGGCTATCAATATCCAGATTTAAAGTATGACCATAATCAAGATTGTAGGCACGTGCATCATCAAAGATCTGGTTCATCAGATTGGCCATATCAATAATCTGATTTTTCGCGACTTTCTTATTATTTTCCAGATTGGATAACAGTAATAAGTCATTGACCAAGGCATTCATCCGTTTGGTCTGCGATTGCATTTGCGTGAAAGCACGTTTCCAGCGTGGGGTAATATCGTCTTGATCGGTAAAGGTTTCAATATAACCACTGAGTACAGTCAGTGGCGTACGTAATTCATGTGAAATATTATCGACAAAGTCTTTACGCATTTGTTCCAGATTATGGACACGTGTGGTGTCGTGTGCCACTAACAGACGACTTTCTCCACCAAAACGGGTGAGTTTGACATGAACATAACGCTCTTCGTCCATCTGTGCCTGTAGACGAATGCCATCAGGGGACTGGTCGGGATTGTTAAAATATTCAATGAAACTGGGTTGGCGTAAAATCGACAATAAGTTACGTCCGCGATCGAGCGGGCTAATCCCTAACAGCTTTTCTGCTGCAGGATTCCACCATTCAATTTGATGTTGGTCATCAATCAGCACCACGGCTTCTGCCAGAGCGACCAGAGAAGACTGGGCACGATCAATCAAACCGACCATTTCCGCCTGAACGATACGTTCCTGACGTTGTGCACGATAAACATTGAACAGTAACGCCCCCCAGATCCCGTTTAAATTGGGCGGGACATCATAGGGACGGTTTGAAATCCATTCATTGACCAGATAAAGCGAGCGGAGCTGTAGGGCAAAAAACACCACAAAAGCAATAAAAATACAGCTCCAAAAGTAGCCAACCCCAAATCCAATTAAGCTTGCAATCAATAAGAAAAAAAGTAACAGCCTTAAATCTTGTTTTGCAAACGTCCATAAACTGCTGTAGCGAAAACGCTGGTGTTCACGTGCCAGTTCAGGGACGGGATAAGGTTCATACATAAAAGATTTTTAACCTACTGCTAAATCAGCTCGTGTCGAGAAGCGATAACCTGTGCCACGAACCGTTTGAACAAAGCGATCGACACCAAAAGGTTCTAACACTTTACGTAAACGACGAATGTGCACGTCAATGGTACGGTCTTCGATATAGACATTGCCACCCCAAACCTGATCCAGTAACTGGGCGCGCGTATAAGCACGTTCAGGATGCGTCATAAAGAAGGCCAGTAAACGATATTCGGTTGGTCCCATATCTAAAATACTGTTGCCAAAGCTGACACGCTGACTGACAGGATCAAGTAACAAGCCATTGGCATCAATCACTTTTTCACCGCTCAGTGCATTGGCACGACGTAATACCGCCTTGATACGGGAAACCAGTTCACGTGTCGAGAAAGGTTTGGTCATGTAGTCATCTGCACCGGCATCCAGACCTTGAACTTTATGGTCTTCTTCGCCACGTGCAGTGAGCATGATCACAGGAATTTCAGACAGGTTCTCGTCGCGCTTCAGGCGACGGCATAAGTCTACACCACTCACGCCACCCGGTAACATCCAGTCCAGCAAGATAAGTGCAGGACGCTGGTCAACGATAATCTGATGCGCCTGTTTGGCATCCTCAGCTTGTAAACATTGGAAGCCTGCCATATCCAAAGAGGTATGGATCATTTCGCGGATCGGTAACTCATCATCGACAATTAAAATATAGTCATCTTTCACAGCGCAATACCCTTAAAATCTGTAACGGTGAACCGTTTTGTTGTTATGACAGGCTTATTACAAAGATTAATTATGACAATATCATTGCAAAAGAGGGAATAAAGTCGAATTTAGCAATAAATTGTGACAATTGTGGGGCAGCGCAATGACCATATGATGACAAATTGATTAATCATAAAGCAAATAAATTCATTGAGTTAATCAATTTGTCATGAAACTGCTTTTTCATGTCACAAAACTGTAAAACGATTTTAATTTTTTTGTGAGGTTGTTTCGATAAAGGACAAAAAGACAGCACAACAGGCTGAAAGAACATCTTGCAGGGGCTGTTTAAAGCCTTCCGAGACCCAACGAATAATAATGTGGGTCACATAACCATTTAAGCCAGTTGCCATTAAGGACACTTCTTCGGTACTTTGCGGGGCATTGGGCATGGTAATCATGACGAAGCCCTGAATAATACGGTCGAACTGGGTCAGGGTTTCCTGAATGGTGGCCTGATTGTGCAGGTCCTGCACCAGCATGGCATCGATATAAATAATCCGTGCCATACGCGGATCATCCTTAATCGCATTTAATAATGCGGATAGGCCCGCATTGACCATATTTTTAGGTTCAGGGGCTGCCATCAGAACCGCCTGGGTCAGACAAGTCTGCATTTTTTCGATCATTTTCAGAAACACGGTCTGGAACAGATCTTCACTTTTCTTGAAAGATTCATAAAAGTAACGTTCAGTCAGCTTGGCCTCATTACAGACATCCTTGACTGTGACCGAGAAGAAGCCATGGGTACCATAGGTGGCAATACCCGCTTCAATCAGTTTGTCACGACGTGCCTGCTTGCGCTCAGTTAAAGAGAGACCCTTGAATTGTCGCTCTTTCGCTGCTGTCTTTTTTTTCTTGTCTGTCGCTTGCTCTTGAGTTGCCATTGAAAAACCGTTCCCTAAAACTCTCTAAATTGTCTATTTCGCGCTTTTTTACATTGCTGCCATATTCTACTGATCTAGCATAACTAAATTTTGAAAATATGCCTTGTCTCTTTTAAGCATCTTCGACCAAGAATGTAAATAGGCCTATTATGACATGTTCGCTGTCGGTTATTGCCATTTGTCTTAAAGCTTGACTGTACTATATTGACAACCTATATTGTCAAAATTATATTGGTTACAGGTTAAACAGGCCCTTACATAAAGGATAGGCAATGAAAAATTTTAAAAATAAAGTCGCAGCGATCACTGGTGCTGGTTCAGGGATTGGACAACAACTGGCAATCTTATTGGCGAAACAAGGCTGTCATTTATCGTTGAGTGATATCAATGAAAAAGGCCTGGCGCAAACCGTTGAATTGGTGAAGCAATATCCTGTAACAGTGACTACAAAAGTACTTGACGTTTCAAACCGTGAGGCGGTGAAACAGTGGGCGCAAGAGACGGTACAGGATCATGGTTCGGTCAATATGATCTTCAATAACGCTGGTGTCGCACTTGGCTCAACGGTGGAAGGTGCCAGTTATGAAGATTTAGAGTGGATCGTCGGTATTAATTTCTGGGGTGTGGTGTATGGCACCAAAGAGTTCCTGCCATTTATCAAACAAACCAAAGATGGTCATATCATCAATATTTCAAGTATTTTTGGCTTAACTTCACAACCGACCCAGTCTGCCTATAATGCTACCAAATTTGCTGTGCGCGGTTTCACTGAATCATTACGTCAGGAGCTGGATATTGAGAAGGGCGGTGTCAGCTCACTCTGCGTGCATCCGGGCGGTATCCGCACCAATATTGCCAAAGCAGCAAAAATGAATGATAGTTTGAAGAGTCTGGGTATGGACCCGAATAAATCCATCAAGCAATTTGATAAATTCCTGCGTACTCCGCCAGAAGAAGCAGCACGTCAGATTTTAAAAGCCGTACAGAAGGACAAACGCCGTCTGTTAATTGGTACTGATGCGCGTATTGTGGATTCATTCCAGCGCTTATTCCCGACGGGCTATCAACGTATTGCTGCGCTTGCAACCAAAATGATGTAAGTCGTCAGCATAAAAAAAGCCATTCTCTGTGAATGGCTTTTTTCTTTGGGTTAAATCAGGACTTTGATTTTTGATTTCTTCCAAAAGAATTGATAATAAGATGCCTGGAAAATACATAGACTGACGAATGAAAGTGCATAGGCAATCCAGATCCCGGTTAAGCCCCACAATGAACTAAACCAGTAGGCACACGGCACTTCGATCAGAAGAATGGTAAAAATATTGATCAGCATGGGGACGTTGACCGTACCGCTGGCACGCATGATCGAAGCAAAAATCGCACTGGCACCAAAGAATAAAATTGACCACAACACAATAAACAGCAGTTGCTGTCCCAGTACAATCACGCTGTGATCGGTAATAAACAGCGCCATTAAATATTTAGAGAATAAATAGGCCAGAATAATCAAGGTCCCCGTAAACAGGAAATTCATGCCCAAAGCCGTACGGGTCACTTTGGCCAATAAATCCGGTTGACCTGCACCAATCGCTTGAGCCGCAAAAATCGAAGCTGCAATGGAAATGGAAAGGGCTGGAAACTGAATATAGTTCAGTACCTGATTGACTGCGCCATAAGCTGCGGTAGCGTGTGCACCATAATGGTTAATCAGGCCAATAATCACCAGCCCAGCCAGTGACGTTGTGACCATTTGAATCCCTGTTGGAATCCCGAGTTTTAGAATTAATTTACTCAGCTCGGCATCATGGCGAATATGTTGCAGTAATTGGCGATCAATCTTTAAGGGATGATTTTTATGGTTCAGATAAACCGTTAAAAAAATCAGTACAAAGGCATAGCCCAGAATGGTGGCAATTGCGGGTGCGACAATTCCCAATGCCGGGAAACCAAAATAACCTTTCAGTAAAACGGGAGTAACTGCCAGACCGATCAGACTGGTCAGACTTAAGGCAATCAGGGGGGTGACGCTATCGCCGACACCACGCAGAATCGAGGTATAAATAATATAAACGAACAGTAAGGGACTACCGACCAGCATCCATTGCACATAAGGCAAGGACAGATGCATCACCTTGGGATCGGTGCCCAATAATTCCAGAATATGCTTGGCAAATACCAGACCGAATACTGCAATAATGCTCCCGCCGATCAAGGTCATAAACAAGGTTGAGCCAATGACACAGCGGACTTTTTCAAGATTTTGTGCGCCCCAGGCCTGTCCCACCAGTACGGTGGTTCCCGCTGAAATGCCGATTACGAAAGCCAGCAGAAAAAACAGGATCGGGAAGAATACGGAAACAGCGGCAATGGCATCTACGCCCATCATTTGACCGACAAAGATGGTATTAATCGTACCAGACAGGTTTTGTAAAATATTGGTGGCAATCAAAGGCACCAGAAACAGAAAAAAGGTTTTCCAGAGATTGGGTTGCATCACCAGCGGTTGACGTGGAGTCATTCAGTTTCCTTTACCCTTCAGTCTGAAGCGTATCTATTTTTTCCAACATAGCATCATAAGTGATGCTGGGAACTTTATCGTTCGGTTTATTTTTTGTTGATCAACACTGGATGAGGATTTCACCGGCACGTTGTAGGGTCTGATCGGTCTTGGCAAAGCAGAAGCGGATCAGGCGCAGTGATTCAGGGGGCTGTTGGTAAAACACAGAAATCGGAATCGCCACGATTTTGTGTTGCTCGGCAAGGAACTGGCACATCTCGACATCATTTAAGTCTGGACGAATATTGCTGTAATCCAGATTCTGGAAATAGGTGCCTTGGGAGGGCATGAATTGAAAGCGTGAGTGTTGAAGCTGGGTATTAAACAGATCGCGTTTTGCCTGGTAAAAATGAGGGAGCTCTTGAATATGCTCAGGATGCTGTTGCATGTAATCGGCCAGCGCCAATTGACACGGCATATTCCCACAGAAATTGGCAAACTGATAAATCTGGCGAAACAGTCGCATCAGCTGCGGCGAAGCCACGCAATAACCGGTTTTCCAGCCAGTGACATGGTAGGTTTTACCAAAAGAACCAATCACAAAACTGCGTTCGCGTAATTCAGGAAATTGCAGTGCGCTAAAGTGTTTTTGTCCATCAAAGACCAGATGTTCATAGACTTCGTCTGAAAGCACCACGATATTTTTATCTTGAATCAGTTCAATCAGCTGTCGCCAGTCTTGTTCTGACCAGATTGCACCGGTTGGGTTATGCGGTGTATTGACAATAATCATACGGGTTCTGGCATTGATACTGTCTTTGACTTTTTGCCAGTCCACCTGAAAAGACGGTGCTTCCAGATTGATATGAATGGATTTTCCGCCTGCCAGTTGAACTGCAGGCGCGTAGCTGTCATAGCTTGGATCGAAAATAATCACTTCATCTTCTGCATGGATGCAGGCTTGAATGGCACAAAAGATGGCAATAGTTGCGCCTGAAGTGATGGTGATTTCAGTGGACGGATCAAGTTGCAATTGATCGCGTTGTAAAAATTGTGTGGCGAGCTGTTCGCGCAGGGCCAATACACCATCCCCTGCGGGGTATTGGTTATAGCCTGAGAGTGTGGCTTGGTTCAGCGCATCCAGCAAGGCAGCTGGGGCCGGAAAATCGGGGAAGCCTTGGGACAGGTTGAGAGCGTTGAGCCGGTGTGCGAGTTCAGTCATGATGCTAAAAATGGTGACGCCTTGGCTTGGGAGTTTTGACTGAAGTTGCAACATCGGATGTCCTTTTTAATATCTCATTTCTTTTTTACGATGACTCTGCACAGCCTCATATGCTGTGAGAAATTATATGTAATTTGCATAGGCATGTTTTACTTTTCAAGGATGAAAAGTAACAAAAATCCTTTGTAGTGCTGACGGCCCATCCTTGAGGCCGCAGCACTACGGGCGGCATCCATGCCGCCATCACGATAGCTGATCTCAATTTAAATTTAGCTAGAGGATTTTAGGATTTGATTTATCTACAAAACATTTTCCACAATAGCACGAATTACACCGAGTGCTAAACCAATAAAGGCACCGACAATCACGCCGTTAACGCGGATCATATGCAGGTCACCGCCAACCTCACTTTCGATTTTGGCAATCATTTCCCGTGAATCCCATTCATGGATACGTTCACTGATATAACGAATGATCTTGTCGCTATATTGCTCACTGAAATTGGTCGCCAAGCCCACCATTTTTTCATTCAATACCTGACGTACTTTTTCATTCTGGATCAGGCTTTCACCCAGTTGCTGAATCGCCGCCTGTAAGTTGGTGGCAATGCCTGAATCTTCCTGCATTAAATCGGTCTTGATCGCATCACATAGAATGGCAACCGCACCACTGATAAAGTTGAGTACCTGTGGACTATCCAGCAAGGCATCTTTGCCACGATTTAAACGCTGGCTGGCTTCACTGTCGGGTTCTGCCAGCTCCAGCATCAGATTATGCGTGGTGGTTTCAATATCCTGACGCCATGGATGATCAGGATTGGCCAGCATCGACTCAACTTTTTCAATCAGCGAGTCAATGGTACGTTGCTGGACGTCAATCCCGATCCAGCTGGCGCCTTTGGCCAGTTTCCAAACTCCTAATTCTTGGAATAATTTACGTGATAAATCGCGTGCTTCCTCTGGATGAGACACCATCCATTCATGCGCCAGATCGAGTCCGCGTTGTAATACATCCTGATGGAAATCATTTTCCAGTACTGCCCGTAGCATTTCACTGGCCAGCTTATTGACCTTGGTGCTTCTGACCCATTGCACACTGTTATTCTGGACAAAATGCGCAATTTGATCCTGACTGACAAATTCAAAGATTCTTGGCACGGTGTGCTGAATCATTTGCACCACCTGCTGGTTATTCTTTGGACTGGCCAACCATTGTCCTACCGCCAGACTGATATCGGCATTTTGTAAACTGCGTTCGACAATCTGTGGTGACAGGAAGTTTTCCTGCACAAAACGTCCCATCGACTCGGCGATACGAGCCTTATTCCGCGGAATAATTTCAGTGTGGTCACGTAATAACTTGGGTAGAGGCATTCTGCCAAAGGGGTTGCGGAACAGTACCGTGACCGCATACCAGTCGGCTAAGCCACCCACCACGCCTGCTTCTGCACCGAGCATGAAAATATGGATGAGCCATTTATATTCAGGGAGAAAATGCGCCGCGACCATTAAAGCAATCCATGACACCACGGCAATAATCAGGGCCATGGTGGCGAAGTATTTACTTCTTTGCAGGCTAGGTACGTGGATTTCTTCGACTGAACTCATTGAGCAATCCTTTTAATTACTTTTTATTTTGAGGTGGTGCAGGCGGCTGCAACACGTCTCCTGTTGGACTCAAACCGTATTTTGGCCCCAAAGATTGCAAAATCAGTTGTGCATCAAAGGCATCTGGTGCTTGCTGCTGAGTCTTGAAACACTCGATAGTATACGACACTTGGATTGGATCAATATTGACCACTTGTGGGGTATCGTAGAAGGGATCCGGCCAAAAGGCGGGATGACGACGGTAATAGCCATAAGGATAATAAGACGGTGTTGGATAAATCACGGCCTGACGCGGGGCTTTATGCCGCGCATTACTCGGGTCATCCACTACAGTAAAGTAGCGGAAACCATTTTTAACCGTGGTTTGCGCTGCCTTAAGCAGGGTAATTTCCTCTGCTGTACCATAACTCAAATTATTATCCGCCTGAAAACCGACACGGTAAGTTTTGTTATTTAACGGATAAGCGGTGAACTGGCCCAACTGGTCAAAGGTTCGGGGCTTGGCAGGGACGGT
Organism: Acinetobacter calcoaceticus; assembly: GCF_051947995.1. Taxonomy (GTDB): domain Bacteria; phylum Pseudomonadota; class Gammaproteobacteria; order Pseudomonadales; family Moraxellaceae; genus Acinetobacter. Next base: position 87,363 of record NZ_JBLVVH010000004.1, read on the forward strand.
TGCACAGCCTGCAAATGTCAATGCGAGCAAAAGCGGTGTGCACATTAATAATGATTTCATATGCAATTCCTGATATCAGTGGTCGAGGGAGACCGACCTAGAAGCTACTATTGGGCTGAGTTAAAAACTCTGTTTCCTCTGGGGTAGAGTCTCGCCCTAAAATTTTATTGCGATGTGGATAACGACCAAAACGATCAATAATCACTTTATGCTTTTTCTCAAAGTTTAGGTTAATTTCATTGCCGAGGCGTTGAAATAATTTAAGGGCAAATTCATGGATGCGTTTGGATTCGCTATGCATAAAAGGCATATATAAGAATGAACGTTGCTCCGGACTGAGTTGCGCATCGAGTTGTAAACTAATCGCTTCTTGTGCCAGTGCCAAGGCAAGACTGTCGTAAGCAAAGGCCTGTGCCTGATCGCGGTATAAGTTACGGGAGAACTGGTCAAGCACGATAATTTCGGCCAGACGGCCTTCAGGTGTTTTGCGCCATGACCATAGTTCTGCCTGTGCGGCCTGTTGATGAATCTCTTGAAACGACTCGCGAATTTTTGCATCAAAATCATCGCTTTTGGCAAACCAAAGGGAACGGTGGTCAGGGTCAAACCAAAAATTCAGAATGTCTTGCGCTTGCATGGGCGAGTCTCCTCTAGAAGATTTATTTTTCAATAAAATCACAATTTCGGCGTGTCTTATGTAACAAGATTGTGATAAAAATTGCCAGACTAAACAGGGATTTCTGTCGCAAGCATTTTTCAATTGTTAACAGAGTCTAGATGACTAGATCAGAATTGTCGTTATAATTGGCTGAGTCGAAGGGATTGGCATTGTCATGATGTCTGTATGGTCGACGAAGTCGCTACCTTTGATGTGGTCGGCTGATCTTGAATAAGCGAGCCTATAATATGAATCAACCCAGCACACTTACTTCCTCTGTAATACCAACTTGGGTAGAGGCATCGCTATTAAAAGGGATGTTACGTGGGATTGAGCGTGAAAGCTTACGGATGCAAAGTAATGGATTTTTATCACAAAAAAATCATCCAGCAGCACTCGGTTCAGCGTTAACACATCCACATATCACTACCGATTATTCAGAAGCCTTAATGGAGTTTATTACGACGCCGCAAACCACCATTGCTGCAGCTTTAAACGAATTAAGCGATATCCATAGTGTGGTGCACCAGCAACTGGAAGCCGGTGAACGACTGTGGCCGTTATCCATGCCGTGTATGCTGGATGATAACGAAGAAAATATTAAACTGGCGCAATATGGCTCTTCCAATATTGGCCGTTTTAAAACACTTTACCGCCGTGGACTGGGAGTCCGTTATGGTCGCCGAATGCAGACCATTTCCGGCGTGCATTATAATTTATCTTTCCCTGACTCGTTATTTATTGCCTTACAGCAGCATGAGCAAAATCCACAATTAAAACAGCTTAGCCTGCAAGATTATCGTAGCCATCGCTATTTTGGCCTGATCCGGAATTTTATCCGTTTAATTCCTCTGGTCATGTATATGTTAGGTGCAAGTCCCTCCGTATGCCGCTGTTTCCTGACAGGACGTCAGCATCATTTACAGCCTTTGGTGAAAGGGACTTTGTATTTACCCGAAGCGACTGCCTTGCGGATGGGACGTCTGGGGTATCAAAACTCGGCACAGAAAGAACTGGGCATTCACTACAATGACCTGCACGATTATCTGGATGGCTTGCAGAAAGCGGTGCATACCCCTTATTCGGATTTTACCAAGTTAGGCCTGAATGATGAACAGGGTGAGCCAATTCAGATCAATGATCATGTGCTTCAGATCGAAAACGAATATTATAGTCTGGTTCGCCCAAAACAGGTGCCTCAAGCCGGTGAAACCCCTTCGCAGGCATTGAAAAATCGTGGTGTCGGTTATGTCGAATTGCGTGCAGTGGATGTGAATCCGTATAGCCCGATTGGTATTGATGAAGTTTCGGCCGGTTTTCTGGAGAGTTTGGCACTTTATTGCTTATTAAATGAAAGTCCAGATTTGTTTGCGGAAGAGCAAGAACAGATTGACCGGAATCAACTGGAAGTCGTGAATCGTGGCCGTGCAGCAGATGCACAGATCGAAGAAGGTGCCAGCTCGGTTTCATTAAAAGACTGGGCACAACGTCATTTAAATGCTATTCAAGGCTGCGCAGCCTTATTAGATCAAATGGATGCAACCCGGCTGTATCAGGATGCGATCCAGATCATGCAGCAACGTTTAGATGATGTTGAAGAGACCCTTTCTGCGCATGTGATTGCAGATACCTTGCAACATGGCGGTACCTGGAACTTTGGCAGTGTGATGGCACAGCACCATGTCGATCATTATGACCAGCACCCGCTCAGCGAGGAAACCAAACAGTACTTTGCGCAGCTGGCAGAAACGTCATTGCAAAAACAGGCGCAACTTGAACAAGATAACGACATGAGTTTTGAACAATATCTTGCACAATACCGCTAGCCTGTTGATTGATCAGCAGGTCAACAGACCCTAATTTTTAGAGGATTTCCCATGCGTTGGAATTACCGCTTAGTGAGTGCGTTGTTGGTACTGACGAGCATTATTGGTATCTCATTTGCGTTGTATTTAGAACATGTGCAGGGTCTGGACCCTTGTCCGCTTTGCATTTTCCAGCGCCTTGGCTTGATCGGTATGGGGCTGATTGCACTTGTGGCCTTTATCCATAACCCTGTTTCAAGTGGATTCAAACGTTTTTATGCTTTTCTGGCGACCTTATCGATTGGCTGGTCGGTTGGTGTGGCGGCACGCCATGTGTGGCTACAAAGCTTGCCACCTGATCAAGTTCCGAGCTGTGGCCCGGGTCTGGATTATCTGATTGATGCCTTACCAATGAAAACCGTATTGCAGGAAGTATTGTCCGGGTCAGGCGAATGTGCAGCGGTGGACTGGACCTTTCTCGGTCAATCATTACCGGTGTGGTCTTTGCTTTATTTCAGTTTGATTTTATTGATCTGCCTATGGCAGCTGTTTAGAAACTACAACGGCACAGCAAAATAATAACGACCTTGTTTGCTTATTGGATAAAACCTGAAATGTGGCAACATATTTCGGGTTTTGTTTTCTGCATTTCTCAACAGTTTGTGCCATTTTGTTGGCCAAAAGATTTTTTTATGGACAGATAGGTCTGTTTTTTGTAAAGTTCAGCCGATTCCCCCTCCGATCTGATTATAAAAAATGCTTTTTAATATATTTAATGTATTAGAAAAAATAGGGCTAAATGCACAGAAACGTGCCATTCACGTACAATTTTCTAATCATCTACTGAATAATCAAGTTTTTTTACAGCGCATACAAGGCCAGCATCAACTCAATGTCGGGCTGGAAGCCGAATTGATTTGTCTGTCGACCAATGCCCAGATTCCTTTAAAACAATTTATAGGGGTTCAGGTCGCAGTGGATCAGGTCACCGATTCAGGACAGCTGTTCCGAACCACAGGAATCGTAACGGAAGCCAGTTACGGGCAAAGTGATGGCGCACTAACCCTGTATAAGCTGACACTTAAAGATGCGACCAGTTTATGGCATAAACGCCGTAACAGCCGTGTTTTTATGAATAAAACTGTTGTCGAGATTACTGAAGTTTTATTCAAGGAATGGCAGCAAAGAAGCGCACTTTTTGCGGCAAGTCTGAGCCTTGATCTGAATGGTTTAAGTCAGAATTATGATATTCGGCCATTTGTGATGGGGCATAATGAATCTGATTATGCCTTTCTGACTCGCTTGTGGCGCAGTGAAGGCATTAGCTGGCTGATTGATGAAGCCGAGCTGTTTGTCCCGCATTCAAGTACGCCGCTCAAAGCGCAAAAGCTCAGATTAATGGATGACAATAGCGAGTATCAGGCTTTGCCTCGACGAAGTATTCGTTATCACCGTAGCAGCGCCACAGAATTTCAGGACAGCATTACCGGTTTTGTGGCGGTTCGAAGCTTGCAACCGACGGCGGTACACCTGCAACGCTGGCAACCCGATGCCTTGGCTCAAGAAGAAGGCGCAGGTTCAGTGGTCACCACCCATAACCATTCTGAAAGCTTTGATTCCGCCAGCTTGAGTCTGGAGCAGGCGTGGCATATCAGCCCGGCCTGGATGCAGGACTTAAAGGGTGAAGACCAAGCCACGGCTTCAGGTGGTAGTCAGTTAGAAAAACTGAATCAGCAACTCAATGATATGTATGCCAGTCAGGCCAAATATTTTAAGGCGTATAGTAGTGTGCGCGATAGTCAGGTCGGGTATTGGTTTAATCTCAGGGAACATCCTGAAATTGATCAACACGAAGGGGCCGATCAAGAGTTCCTGATTATTGCCAAGCATTTTTATAATCAAAATAATTTACCCAAAGATCTGCAGCAACAGGTCAGTCAACTGCTTAGCCAGAGTCGTTGGGATCAACATGGCTATGACGAGGCAGAGCGTCAGGGCAATGAACTGACCTTGATTCGCCGTCAGATCAAAATCATTCCTGAATATGATCCAGAGTTGCATCGTCCGGTTGCCTATCCGCAACGTGCCAAAGTGGTCGGGCCTGAAGGAGAAACCATCTATGTGGATGAGTGGGGACGGATCAAGGTTCGTTTTCTGTTTACCCGCAGTGAGGATCATGGCCATGACGGTGGAGCAGGTAGTAATGACAATGACACCGACTCCGCATGGGTAGATGTGCTCACACCTTGGGCGGGGGAAGGCTATGGAGCACGCTTCTTGCCGCGTATTGGTGAAGTGGTGGTCATCGACTTTTTTGATGGCAACATTGACCGTCCTTTCGTGACTGGACGTATCCATGAAGCACAACGCTCCCCGACCAAGTTTGACGTTAAGGGACAACTGCCTGACACCAAAAAACTCAGTGGGATCCGCAGTCAGGAAGTCAATGGCAGTGGCTTTAACCAGTTGCGCTTTGATGATACTACCGGGCAGATCAGCACCCAGCTACAAAGTAGCCATGCAGCATCCCAGCTGAATCTGGGTAATTTAAGCCATCCCAAAACACAAGAAACCAGTGATGGTCGTGGGGAAGGTTTTGAGCTCAGAACGGATGCCTGGGGTGCGGTGCGGGCAGGTAAAGGCATGCTGATTAGTACCTATGCCCAGGAACAGGCGGTCGCCGATCATCTGGAGGCGGCTCAAGCACAATCCTTGCTGTCGCAGGGCTATGACAGCATGAAAATGCTCAGCGAAGTGGCTGCAAAGCAGCAGACTGATGCGCTGAATGTGATTAACCGTTTACCGAAGTTTATTCAGTCATTGGAGCTTAAATCCACGGGACAAGCACTGGATAGCACCTTAAATCTATTTAAACAAGGAATGAGTCAAGACCCGATTCATGCCTTAAAGGATTGCGGTGGTTTTATTGAAGATATTGGTGCACTCGGGGGCGATGCCAAAGGCGCAGTGGAAGAGTTCAATAGCTTCTTTAGTGATGCCAAAGATGCGGTTGAAAATCTAAAACAGTTTATCGAAAACGTCGAAGAGCATGGCGCTGATCTTGTGAAAGGCAAGCTTGCCAGTATTAAAGACCGGATAGAGCAGAATCCGTTCGAGAGTATTAAAGAGGTCGGAAAGGTTTTAGCCAATGTCGATATTAAAGATTTTGAGCTGATGAGTACCTGTGGGACTTTTAGTAAAGGGAGCAAGTTAGATATTACACCTTCTAAAGCATTGAGTTCATTACAGGGTTTTATGGAGGGTTATACCCAAGGTTTGGAAAGCAGTTCCGATACCAAGCAGCAAGAACAAGGCAAGATTTTCAGACAGGCGCTGATGTTGTTGGCATCCCCGAATGGGATTGCATTAACGACACCTGAAAATATTATTTTGCAGGCTTCTCAGGATATTGCCGAGAGTGCCAGTGGTTCAATTAACCTGAGTGCACAAAAGAATATTATCGGACATGCACAGGACAAGATCAGTCTGTTTGCAGCACAAAAGGGTTTTAGAGCTTATGCAGCAAAAGGGAAGCTGGAGTTGCAGGCGCAGGATGATGCAATAGAGGCGATTGCAAGAAAGGTGATTAAACTGATTTCTACTGAGGATAAGATTGAAATCACCAGTCCGAAAGAGATTGTCCTGACAGCAGGTGGTTCACAACTCAAAATAGATAACGATGGTGTATTCATTAGTACAGGAGGCTATTTTAAGGTTAAAAGTGGCCAAAATGTGTTTGAGAGCGGCGCTAAAGTTTCATATGAAGTTCCTGAATTACCTAACACACCAACTTTTAGTAATCGTTTAGATATTTACGATTTATTTTGGGAGAGTGATTTTAGCCAGCTTAGTTATAAAGCTTTTGTTCCTGGAACAGGCTCATTTACTTCGGGATCAATAGATGAACATGGACGGACAGGAAAAATTAGTACCCCAGATCCAACAAAGGTTCAAGTTCTGGTTGGCTCTAATGATGAATGGGGATTAGTCATTGACAGTTTTGATGAGGATGATTTCTTGATCGAGCAAAATGTGAATGATTCAGAAACGGATAATAATGTACAAGGTGGGGATTGGAAATGAATAAAAAATCATTAGTTACCATACAAATCTTAGACTTATTTGGTAGTCCAATCTCAAAAGCACAATATGAAGTAAAAAATCAGAGAACTGGGCAAGTTATTGCTGCTGGAGCGACAAATTCTTCAGGTTGTATTGTCGAAATTAGCCGAGATAAAGGCACGGCTTTAGATGTTTATATTAAAAGTATGTTCAATGGCTTGATGGTCAAGGTACAAAGCTTTGTAATGTCTAGAGATCGCATGCTTGTAAAAATTACAAGCCCAAAGGTAATGTTGGATTTAAAAACATTAACAAATCAAGGTAATAGTGGACAATATAAAAGAAAAACCCATGTTGTAAAAAAGGGTGAAACTTTATTTGAAATAGCTCAAAAAAATCATACGACAGTTCGCGCATTAGAACGTTTAAATAAAATAGATGATCCAAATAAGATTAATATTGGCCAAGTTATTAAGTTACCAGTAAATATTCCTGCTACTGGAAATAATTCACATCAAGAAAAGTCTAAACCAGCTACTCAGCAGAGAACACAACCTTCGGCTACTACTAAACAAAAACCATCACAGACTCCACCTGTAAAGCCTTCTAGTACAACACCTCAGAAAAAGCAGGAAGAAGGAATTTTTGGAGCAAATTTTGGCAGTAAAATTCTAGATCAAGTAAATGAGCTTTATGAAGAAGGTAAAAAAACGCTGAATGAAGCTACAAACGCTGCTTCCAAGATATTGACAGTTGACGATCGCAGTCAGGATGGCGGGACACCTAAAGTAGATGCACCAAATTTATGTAAAACTAACCCACAATGTATTTCAAGTGGTAAGAGTGAGCTTATTCGAGAAGTAAATATTCGTTTGGCTGGCTTTGGTGGAGCTTTACCTACGGATGAGTTTACCGAACTAACTGCAAAATGTATTAAGCAATTCCAAAGGGATTATATGGGGGTACCAGAGACGGGGAAAATTTGTGGTTCTGTTTTAGCTGCTTTAGATAAGTTTAGAGATGAATATGGAATAGCTCCCTTCTTTGATTCAATGAAATGTCCTTGTGGGGTTTGCTCGGGTTTTGGAAAAGGGCGAAATGATAATTTTGAATTTGAGAGTTATCAAAAAAGTTCAGGGCGATATATAAAGGTTACAAGACCTGCACATGAATATAAAGGTATGCATAAGAGTCTCATATGGGGGTTAAAAGCAATGCTATTTTATTTTAAAAAAATAGCTAATCCTAATGGTTATAAAATTACAGGAATATCATCAGGTTATCGTTGTATTGATAATAACTGGAAAAAAAGACGTGCAACAACTAATCATATGGGGTGTGCTTTAGATATCGTAGTTCAAAATAAAAATAATCAAGTAGTTAGTATGAATGAACTTGAGAATAAAGTAAGAACAGAATGGTTTTGTAAATATTTAAATACTAGTTTAGGCTGGTCTACAAATAAATTTGGTTTAGAGCGATTATCTGATGGGGCAACAACATGGGTGCATTTAGATGTACGAGAATTTATAGATATTTATAAAGTTGATAATCTATTTTCTGAAACTAAAGATGGTTTAAATGGTCGTTATTTTTCTCAAATTATTAAGGAAAGCAATTTGCAGAATTTATTATCATGTAGTGGTATTATTCCTGTTTCAAATAAATTGGCCGAATTAGAACAAAAGAAAAATAAACTATTTGATGAAGATGATGCAAGAAAAGCTTTAAAAATTATTTACGATAAATATGGTAAAGAAATAGCAGAAATAGTAGAAAGAATGTATAGAGCAGAGACTAGACATTTTTCTTCAGAGCAATATAAATATGGCGGAACCCCCGGTATGGAAGTACATGGTTCTGCGCCTTATTATGGTTGGGATTCATCATTATTTATTGAGCCACCTACAGGAACATGGTCAGCATATGAAAATAAAGGTTTGAGTGGATCTGGAGGGAATGCTCAAGAAAAAAATAAGAAAAAAGTATTTGTTTGTGTCTCATCTGTTTTGGTTGGTATGACATATGTTTCTGAGTACATTAAAAAATACAATGGGAATTATGCTAGATGGTTTTCAAAAGAAAAGGACAAACAAGAGGTTTATAGAAATGAATTAAGTAAAATTAAAGTTAGGATTGTATCAACATTTTAATAGATAAGGATAGTTTGCTGATGAAATTTATATGTTTTTTATTTGCTATTTTATTAACTAGCGGATGCAGTGCAAAAATAAATATTAATAGTTCAGATCAATACTCTCAATGTGATAATGATCTTAAGGCTATCATTTATAAAAATTTTGATATGAAAAAAATTAATAAGAAAGATGTTACTTTTGATTTTTCAGAAAAGGATTACATACAAATATTTGTGAAAAGTAAAAATGGGGTAAATAATGGGGCGACATTTGGATGGATTAAAATTGATAAAAAAAATAATAAATTATATAATGTTACTTATGATGATGAAAATCAAATTCCAATGAATGTTTTAGATAAAAAAGATTATATTGATAGATGTCTTTAGTTTTTATAAAGATAATCGAAATCTTAAATAAGTGTATTTATTTTGTTGATAATTTGTGTTGTGCAAATATAAGTAGGTAATTTTATGAAAGTTTTTAATCCTGTAAAAATGTATTTAGCTATATTAATGCTAACTCCTGTTATTGGTTGCTCAAGTAGTTCGTCAGTTGCCAAAGAATTTAATAAAATAGAGGAGAATGTTAAAGTAATTAAATATCCTATATCATCAAATTTTTATTCAGAATGTAGAGAAAATAAATCTGAAAAAGAATGTAGAAAAATAAGTAACATAAAAGATTATTCTTATCAGTCAACGAAAATTTTAGATGAACTTCCATTGGAAGGAAAAATTTTATCAGATAGTAGGATAAAAGATCTCAATGTAGACAATTTTAGATTTATATCTAAAGGTAATGATATAGTTTACTCTATAGCTGAAAAATATGTAGATACAGATGAAGAATCTAGTTCTGAATTTTATCTAATAAAAATAAAACCTGCGCTGGTGGTGGAGAAAATAGGTAATTATTACTCAATTGATAGCTCTGGAGTGATTAGCTATAAAAATGAGAATGGAAAGCTATTAAAGAAAAATTTAAAATAAGAATGGTGTGATATACCCCATTCGAGTTGGGGTATATCTTTTTGAAATAAAAAATGATAGTAATTGGTTTAAACTAATAGGAAGTTTGAAATGAAATTTTTAAAAACAGTAATGATTTTTTCTATTGGTTTAGTAGTATCAAGTTGCGGATTCTCTAAAGAAAACAATCAAAGTATTAAAGTTGAGCCTTGTGGTTTTGACAATGATGTAGATAATTATTACTGTAAAACGGATAAGATTAAAATTTTTGAAAAAAATATTGGAATGAAACCAGATTTTAATAAAGATTATTCTGTAATAAAAATTGATGATGGTAAATATTTTAGGTTGGCAGTTTTAAATCAAAAAAATTATAAAGTTTACCCTTTGAATTATCAAGTAAATAAGGCGAAAGCTGATTTTAATTACTCTGCTGAAAAAGATGAGTTGTGTATATCTGGGGATTTATATTCTTATAGAGATACCTATTTAAACTCAAAAGCATGCTTTAAAATTATTGATAATGCTTTTGTAAAGGTAAGTGTTATAGAAAATATGAGTCAAAAAAATAATGATAATAACTTGGTTTTTATAAAAACACCAATATCGTCTGATTTTTTCTCTAACTGTACTGAGAAAAATCCAGTGAAAAAATGTGAGCAGCTTGAAAGGTCTAATAATCGGGCATATTCTTTATCTGAGTTGAAGAAAATATCTCCTGATTTTGTGAATATATTTGATAATTCGAAAATAGATTCATTGAATGCAAATACTTTTAGATTTCTTCCTAAAATGAAAGATAGCTTTTACTCTATTGCTGAAAAGTATATGGAAACAGATGAAGGAACTAGTTCTGAATTTTATTTGATAAAAATAAAACCTGAGCTAGTGGTAGAGAAAATAGGTGATTATTACTCAATTGATAACTCTGGAGTGATTAGTTATAAAAATGAGAATGGAAAGCTATTAAAGAAAAATTTAAAATAAGAATAGTGTGATATACCCCATTCGAGTTGGGGTATATCTTTTAAAATAAAAAATGATAGTAATTGGTTTGAAATAATAGAGATTTTGAAATGAAATTTTTGAAAACAGTAATGATATTTTCTATTGGTTTAGTAGTATCAAGTTGCGGATTCTCTAAAGAAAGTAATCAAAATTATGATAGTGAAAAGAGAAGCATCTCTACTGGGGGTGTTACAAAAGAAAAAATTTCAAATTGTAATTTTGAGCAAGGTTATATTGATTTTTGTTCAGATAACTACCTAAAGCTTTATAATAATTCACTGAACCAAAAAGCAAACTTTGCTCAAAATAAAGTCGCTTTAGTAATTGATAAGGTAAGAGATACTGGGGAAGGTATACCTAGAAAGGTTAAATACTTTGTTGTATTAGATCCGACAACGAAAAGAGTATATCCATTAGAACAATCTGTTGGTTATTTTGTTAATGATAGGTTAGAAGAGATCGCAAATGAGCCTTCTAGTATTAAATTTAGTCAAAATAATAATCAAGTTTGTTTATCAGGTACAACATTTTCGCTTCAAGATAATAATATAAATGTTGAGAATGAATGTTATACATTTAATTTACATGATAAAGATTTTTTTAAAAAAGTACAAAAGCAAAAAAATATAAAATATGAAAATGTTAATCTTCCAGTTATATTTGAAAAGAAAAAATTTATGTGTAATGGAGTGAAGTGTAAAGAAAATAAACTTACAAATGATAGTTTAAAAGAAATATCAAATAATGATAAAAATAGTGAACTTCGATTTCTTGTAAATGAAAGAGGGTTTGATACAACTTATATAAATGCTTCAGCCGGTAGTAATATTTTGTATGTTTTGAAATATAGTGAGGGTGATAGTGAACAAGAAAATATATGTTTATCCTATTTTTTAGATGGGTTATTTAAAACCAAGGTGTTAGGTGAAGTTAAATCATTTAAAATTGATAGTAGTCAGAATGTATATTTCAATGGTAATAAAGTTATCTTAAATTAATTTTTTTAATAAAGCAGTGGTGCTTTTTTTATTATTTTCACTGCTTTATTATTGGTAAATTGAGGTTTTTATAACAATGTATAAATTGTGTTTTTTAAGTATGGTGATTGCTAGTAGTATTTGTTATGCAGAAGAAAGTTCTTCATGGAATGATTATTTGCAAGATTCTGCCCAAGTGAAATCACCTGTAGAGTATATAGGTGCATATAATAAGTATTCTGCCATTAGGCCTGATTTGAAAATTATGTTAAGAGATTTTGGTGATATTAATAAAACAAAGAAAGATATTAAATATACGTTAAAAAAATATGGTATCCAAGTCTTAAATGGTAAGGATGTATATGATGTACTAAGGACGGCAGTACCTTTGCAGTCTCATGTTGACTTAGCTTTACTGTACCATGATAAAGATATTTTAGCTTTTAGAACGAGAGAGTTAAGTACTGTTAATTATGTTAAAGTTCCTTTCAAAAGAAACAGCGTCTCTGTTTTTTTATATAATATAAAAAATAATAATTTTACTGAAATACCCGTAATACTCTCTAATAGTGATGAGGGTAATGAGAAAACAGATCTTCTCATGGGTGATCAGGTAACATATGATGCTAAGAAAGGACAGTATACGTATCTTGCAAATATTAAAACTTATAAAGATGGAAAAATTTCACCATTTAAGATTACTGTGAACGTTAATCTAAAATGTATTTCATCAACTTTAGGTTGCGAAACTACAGGTGTTTTGGCAGCTGAAAAAGAAACTAAATAACGAATTCAAAGTTAAAAAAGCCCAGCGATAAAGCTGGGCTTTTCTATTTAGGTCTCAACAATCCCTTCTAAGTCATCAAAGGTATAATTGTTCGGTACATTGATCATATGGGTCTGTACGCCAGCTTCCACTTTCTCTCTCGCATCAGGATACAGCCAACGTGTAATCTGCTCGGCTACGCTCGAATGATACTGGATTTCAAAATGGTTCAGCCCGTAGAAAACTGCTTTATGCGTATCGGGTAGCTTAAGTTGAAAACGTGGATTTGGATGTTCGCCTAAAGCACTTTTAACACTGACCAGATAATCACCAATCACAGAGAGTGCTTTATTACGCAGCTTCTCAAATTCTAAAGTTCCTGCAATCAGGAAAGTATTGATATGTGATGGAAGTGGTGCGGGTTTACGATTGTCATCTGCAAAACCGATACGTGCATCATTATGTTCCCAATCATCATCACGAACGCTACCGTGACGCAGATCCAGAATACCGTTACTGCGCACATTAACCAATTGACCAATCAGGCTGATAAATGGAAATGCACCAAGTTTATCCTGTAAGACAAAGCCAAAACGCTCCAGTACGGCACCATGATGTGGTGAACCGATACAGACCAGGTTCTCGACCATATGCACCCATTGATACAGATTCTGCTTGCCATAAAACAGGGCACTGCGGGAAACCAGACCGCCCATGCTATGCCCAATCAGGTCAATACTGGTAATACGCGGATTACGCTGGACCAGATCTTCCAGCGTATTGGCAAAACTACGGCCATTGGCGGAAATCCGGCGCCCTGTATTGTAGTTCAGATACAACATGGTGTTGTTATCACGTTGAGCCAGTAGGCGCTCGCCAATCCCGCCATAACGATGATTGGACCAGGTCAGATGATTCATGCATAAACCATGCGTCAGGATCACCACACGGCCGGTTAGTTCACCCTGCTGTAAAGAACCATAGTGATCATAAAGCACCATGGGCAAGGCCATGGGATTATGCTGCTTTAAAAAGAAATCGCCGAAGATGCCATTTAGTGCGCCGACTGCAAAATGTAAGGTCGGTGTCAGCGGTTTATCATGCAGGCTCGGAAATTTGGCGATAATGCGGCGTAAATTAGGGGCAAGGAAATGACTGCCGTATTTTTGCAGCGCCACATAAGAAAACTGGTAGAACTTTTGCAGTTGCGGGTGCTTTTGTAAATTCTTGGCTTTTTGTGCACTTAAACCGAGCGTTGTCCGTAATACCTCAGTTTGTACCAGTTGCACCAATTCGTGTACCCCGCTGAGGCTGGTACTGACCAACTGGGCCAACCCCTCCAGAACATCGGCCTGACTCGGGGGCGTACGGTCCCACTTGCAGTAGGTTTCATGCAGCGGTGTTAAACTTGGCATATTGTTTTCCCCATCCTTGATATATACCGAAGATTTGAAGTGATTCACTTGATACTGTTTAGGTAAACTACAACAAACGTTTACATCTTATGTCTTTCATAACTAATTTTTTTAGAATACTGATGAACGGAGTCCAGTATGGTTTTTTATGTCTGACAATGTTGAGCTTATCTGCATGTTATATTGTTATTTGCATAACAATTAAGCAAAATAATGTGATTTATTTCACTTTAAGTCAAGCCGCTGTCTTTTTTGGTGCATATGCAAATTATTTATTTACATGGTTTTCGAAGCAGTCCGATGTCGATCAAAGGGCAACAGCTGCAACAATATTGTGCAGGACGCGATGACGTTCAGGTACATTTACCTGACTTAAATCGTGCTCCTGATCAGGTACTTGCACAGCTTTCTCAGCTTATCGAAAATTTACCGCGTGATAAAGTGGTTTTGGTGGGAAGTAGTCTGGGAGGCTTCTATACGACATACCTTGTCGCAAAGTATGCTTGTCCTGCTGTACTGATCAATCCTGCTATGCAACCATGGCAACTCTTTCAAGATTTATTCGGTATTGAACAAATCCCGCTCAAAGTCACTGAATCATGGACACTTGATACAGATCAATTGCAGCAATTACAATCGATTGCTGACACGAAGTTAAAGCATGCTGATAAAATTCTGGTGCTGTTGCAACAAGGCGATGAAGTCTTGGATTATCATCAGGCTCAACGCTATTATAGTGCAGTTCATCCATCCTCATTGATTTTAACTGACGCTGGTGGTAATCATGCAATGGATGATTTTGAAGAAAAATTACCTTTAGTACTCGAATTTTTATCGGCAGCCCTCCAAAAAGGAAGTCCAACCCAGTGACACAATACACGGCCCAATCCCTTGAAGTTCTTTCTGGTTTAGATCCTGTCCGTCGTCGACCAGGCATGTATACCGATACCTCACGTCCAAACCATTTGGCGCAAGAGGTGATTGATAATGCAGTCGATGAAGCACTTGCCGGTCATGCCAACCAGATTTGTGTCACGGTCTATGAAGATGGCTCATTGTCAGTTGAAGATAATGGGCGTGGCATGCCAGTCGATATCCATCCGGAATATGGGCAAAGCGGTATCGAAATTATTCTGACCAAGTTACATGCCGGCGGCAAATTCAGTACCGATAACTATCAGTTCTCAGGTGGTTTGCACGGTGTCGGTATTTCCGTGGTCAATGCCTTGTCGACCCGTGTTGAAGTGGCGGTACAGCGTCAAGGTAACCTGTATCAAATGGCCTTTGAACAGGGTGAACCGGTTGCCCCTTTATCGGTTTTGGAAGGCAAGGTGGCAAAGCGTGCCACAGGAACAACCGTTCGTTTCTGGCCGGAAGCCAAATATTTTGACAGCCCTAAATTTGCCTTGAAGGCCCTCAAACATAATTTAAAAGCCAAAGCGGTTTTAGCTGCGGGCTTAAAAATTATTTATGACGATAAAATCAATAAAGAAAAAATTGAATGGCAGTTTGAAAATGGTCTGGTCGACTATTTGATGGACGAACTGCAAGATCGTGAAATTCTGCCTGATCCGGCCTTTGTCAGTCATGGGCAAGCGGATCGTGCAGCCTGTGAGTTTGCGATTTGCTGGAACGTAGAAGGTGGTGAACAGATTCAGGAAAGTTATGTCAACCTGATTCCCACTGCGCAAGGCGGTACCCATGTTAATGGTTTACGTTCAGGTGTAACCGAAGCGCTGCGTGAGTTCTGTGAATTACGCAATTTGTTGCCGCGTAATATGAAGTTGTCTGCGGAAGATGTCTGGGATGGGGTAAATTTTATTCTATCGCTGAAATTTCAGGAACCGCAATTCTCAGGACAAACCAAAGAACGTTTATCCAGCCGTGAAGCCTCTAATATTGTGCTGAACATTGCCAAAGATGCATTTGCTTTATGGTTGAATCAGCATGCAGAGATTGCGACCCAGCTGGCTGAAATGGCGATTGCCAAAGCGGGACGCCGTCTCAAAGCAGCAAAAAAAGTCGAGCGTAAAAAGATTGTCGCAGGCCCAGCCTTGCCTGGAAAATTGGCTGACTGTGTTGGCCTGACCCGTGAAGACAGTGAACTGTTTATTGTCGAAGGGGATTCTGCAGGTGGCAGTGCCAAACAGGCGCGCGACAAGAATTTTCAGGCGATTATGCCGATTCGCGGAAAAATCCTGAATACTTGGGAAGTGTCTTCCGATGAGGTCTTGGCTTCGCAAGAAGTGCATGATATTGCCATCGCGATCGGGGTCGATCCGGGCAGTGACGATTTGTCTGAATTACGTTATGGCAAAATCTGTATTCTGGCCGATGCGGACTCGGATGGTCTGCATATCGCAACCTTATTATGCGCCTTGTTTGTAAAACATTTCCCGACATTGGTGGAGGAAGGTCATCTGTTTGTGGCGATGCCACCACTGTATCGTATTGATATTGGGAAGGATGTGTATTACGCCTTGGATGATGATGAGCTAGAGACGATCTTGAAAAAAGTCAAAGGCAATAAAAATCCGCAAATCACCCGATTCAAAGGTTTGGGCGAGATGAATGCCAGTCAGTTGCGTGAAACCACCATGGACCCGAATACGCGTCGTCTGGTGCAACTGGATCTGGACGATGCTCATTTAACGGCTGGATTACTGGATAAATTGCTGGCGAAGAAGCGTTCTGCCGACCGGAAGCACTGGTTAGAGCAAAAAGGTAATTTAGCAGATATCAGTGTCTAAACTCCCCTTAGAAGATCGAGATCAGCCAGACAAATGTCTGGCTTTTTCATGATTAGAAATGTGGGCACAGGGTGGATGAGTAAATTTGCATCATTTTAGGTCGCTGCGTATTTTTTGTATGCAATGTTGTATACAAGATCAAAAAAAGCATCAGTAAAATTTATTAAAATTAAATGAAAACAATAGTTTGTTGTGTTGGCATAAAAATTGAATAACACCATCCAGTAAAAATCACAATATTGATGGGTGGAGAGAATGATGCAAAACAAATTGATGTCGATGTCAGTGCTCATGGCAGCCATGATGGGGATTGGTCTGGTGGGCTGTTCAAAACCGGCCAAAAAAACAGAACAAGCAAAAACGGAAGCCAAAACTGCACCTGCAGCCAGCGGTGACACCATCAAGGTTGGGATTCTGCACTCGCTTTCAGGCACCATGGCGATTTCTGAAACCTCACTGAAAGACACCGCCTTGATGACCATCAATGAAATCAATGCCAATGGTGGGGTACTGGGCAAAAAACTGGAACCTGTGATTGTCGATCCAGCTTCTGACTGGCCCCTGTTTGCAGAAAAAGCGCGTCAGCTGATTACCCAAGATAAAGTTGCGGTTATTTTTGGTTGCTGGACCTCTGTGTCGCGTAAATCCGTGTTGCCTGTGGTGGAAGAACTGAATGGCTTATTGTTCTATCCAGTGCAGTATGAAGGTCAGGAACAATCGAAAAACATCTTCTATACCGGGGCGGCTCCGAACCAGCAAGCGATTCCCGCGGTTGAATATTTGATGGGAGATGAAGGCGGTAAAGCTGAACGTTTTGTGTTGTTGGGCACCGATTATGTCTATCCACGGACCACCAATAAAATTCTTCGGGCCTTCTTGAAATCGAAGGGCGTCGCCGATACCGACATCATGGAAGAATACACGCCATTTGGTCACAGCAATTATCAAACCATTGTGTCCAATATTAAGAAGTTCTCTGCAGGTAAAAAGACGGCAGTGATCTCGACCATCAATGGTGATTCCAATGTGCCGTTCTATCGCGAATTGGGCAACCAAGGCATTAAAGCATCCGATATCCCAGTGATGGCTTTCTCGGTGGGTGAGGAAGAATTACGTGGTATTGATACCAAACCCTTGGTGGGTCATTTAGCGGCATGGAACTATTTCATGTCGGTGAAAAATCCTAAAAACACCGAGTTTGTGAATAAATTCAAACAATATGCAGTGCAATACAAACTGCCAAATGCCGACAAAGTGGTGACCAATGATCCAATGGAAGCGACTTATGTGGGCATCAATATGTGGAAGCAGGCGGTTGAGAAAGCGGGCACCACTGAGGTGGATAAAGTCCGTGATGCGATGGCCGGTCAGACCTTTGCTGCCCCATCGGGCTATACCTTAAAAATGGATGAAACTAATCACCATCTACATAAACCCGTGATGATTGGACAGATCCGTGGCGATGGCCAGTTCGATGTGGTCTACAAAACACCGCAAACCATCAAGGCGGAGCCTTGGAGTCCGTATATCCCTAAATAATTCGCTTCAAGCCTGTTGTATGGGCAGCAGGCATGTCTATTTTTCTGATCCATTTAAACCGTAACCATAAGGGGAGTTCTATGGCGAAACATTTTGTTTTGGCACTGCTCTGCATCATGGCACAGCTGATGTTGAGTCCAGCATGGGCAGAGGCCACATCCACAGCACCTGTGACGTCTACAGCTTCTCCAGATGCCATTCAGACCTTTGTAAAGGCTGACTTTGCCACGCGTCGTGCCATGCTCAATCAGTGGCCTGCCAGTATTGAACAACTGGATCAACTGGTGGCCTATATTGATCAAAATGAGTTATATAGCGATAGCTCAGGCAATACCTATCTGTTAAAAAATGATGACAAACTGTTTAGCTATCCTGAGCAGCAAGCACTGGAACAATGGCCAGCCGATCTATCTCAAGTGACGTTAGTCAATACCTTACGCAAGGCCCTGAATTTTGGTCAAGCCAAGGCCAAACTCAATTCAACAGATGCCTCACAACGTTTAGCTGCAGTTGATATTTTAGAAAATAATCTGGCTGAACTTGATGTGGCGATGGTGAAGCAGCTTTATCTGAATGAAAAAAATGATCAGGTCAAAACGCGTTTAGCACAGCTCAAAGCTCGTCTGGATTTTAACAGTGCTGATGAATTTACCAAGCTTGAAGCCGTGAAAGTCTTGGCAGATTCCAACCGTCCAGATGTATATGCACTTATTACACAGACCCTGGAACAACCACAAACTAATCCTGCATTGAAGGCAGCGTTGCTGGATGCACAAAATCAAATTAAAACCCGTTTACAAATCAGTGAGTGGTCAGGTCATGTGTTTTCAGGTCTGAGTACGGCCAGCATTTTGCTGCTTGCCGCGCTTGGTTTAGCCATTACCTATGGCCTGCTTGGGGTGATTAATATGGCACATGGTGAGCTCATCATGATCGGTGCCTATACCACTTATGTGATTCAAAGCTTTTTTAAAACCCATTTTGCTGGACTGGTGGATTGGTATCTCATCATTGCGATTCCTGCAGCTTTTCTGGTCAGTGCCTTGATTGGGATGTTGATTGAGCGCACCGTCATTCGTCCGCTGTATGGTCGCCAATTAGAGACTTTACTTGCCACTTTTGGGGTGAGTCTGATTCTGATGCAATTGGTACGCATGGTCTTTGGTGCACAAAATGTCGAAGTCTCAAATGTGAGCTGGTTGAGTGGTGGGATCGCAATGACACCGAGCCTGATGTTGCCGTATAACCGGATTGCCATCATTGCGTTTACCGTTGCAGTGTTATTGCTGCTGGTGTTCTTACTCAATAAAACCCGTTTTGGCCTATTTATCCGTGCGGTCACGCAAAACCGTCAAATGGCACGTGCGGTTGGGATTCGCTCTGCCCGGATTGATATGCTGGCTTTTGGTCTGGGGTCAGGTCTGGCTGGTTTGGCAGGCTGTGCCTTGGCACAGGTCGGTAATGTGGGGCCTGATCTTGGTCAAAACTACATTATTGATGCTTTCCTTGTCGTTGTGGTCGGTGGCGTGGGCCAAGTCTGGGGGGCGGTATTGGCAGCACTCGGACTGGGGATTAGCGGTACAGTTTTAGAGATTGGTTTAGGCGCAGTACTCGCAAAAATTATTCTCTTGGTTCTTGTGATTTTGTTTATCCAAAAGCGTCCACAAGGTTTGTTTGCCATCAAAGGCCGTTTTGTGGAGTAAGCCAATGAAAATCACTTCCTTATTTGCCGACAAGCCCTATAGTGCGGTGGCGATTGCAGTTTGTTTCGGCGTGCTTTTACTGTTGCCATGGCTACACCTGTTGTCTCCTGACTCTGCATTTTACTTGTCCGCTTATTGGATCACCCTGATTGGCAAGATCATGTGTCTGGCTTTGGTCGCTTTGGCACTGGATCTGGTCTGGGGCTATGCCGGGATTCTAAGCTTGGGACATGGTTTGTATTTTGCCTTGGGCGGTTATGCTTTTGGCATGTACCTCATGCGTCAATCCGCAGGCGATGGTCTGCCTGATTTTATGCGCTTCCTCAGTTGGACCGAGTTGCCTTGGTATTGGATCGGCACGCAGCATATTGCCTGGGCCTTGGCACTGGTCGTGCTTGTTCCTGGATTGATTGCATTTATTTTTGGTTTTTTTGCCTTTCGCTCCAAAATCAAAGGGGTGTATTTCTCCATTATTACTCAAGCCATGACCTTTGCCGCAGCCTTGCTGTTCTTCCGCAATGAAACAGGCTTTGGGGGCAATAATGGTTTTACAGGCTTTAAAACAATTTTGGGTTTTGATATTACCTCTGCACCAATGCGTGCAACCTTATGCTTTGTCACAGCGTTGATGTTGATGTTGTGTTTCCTCGGTCTACGCCAGTTGATGAATCGTCCTTATGGTCGCGTGCTCGGCGCAATCCGCGACAGTGAAAATCGCTTGCAATATCTCGGTTATCGCACGTTGTGGTACAAGCTATCTGCATGGGTATTGTCTGCGGTGATTGCAGGCATTGCCGGGGCGTTGTATGTGCCACAGGCAGGCATCATCAATCCAAGTGAAATGAACCCAGTCAACTCAATTGAAATGGTGGTGTGGGTGGCTGCGGGTGGACGTGGCACTTTGATTGGTCCGATTTTAGGGGCAGGTTTAATCAATGCCGTGAAAACCTATTTTACTGTGGCTGCGCCAGAAGCATGGTTATTGATCTTGGGTGCGCTATTTATCGTGGTGACCTTGTTCTTGCCTAAGGGTGTGATTGGTGTATTCGACCGTTTTAAAAAGGAGCGTGATTAAATGAGTGATGTATTAATAGACGCTGCTCAACATGGCGGTCAACTGGGTGAGGGCTATGGACGCGCCAAGCCGCAAGGTGTGGATTTTAGTCACGGCATTGCCTTATATCTGGAAAAAGTCAGTGTCTGGTTTGATTCATTTCAGGCCCTGAATGATTTGTCACTTTACATTGCCGAGGGGGAGTTACGCTGCATCATCGGGCCGAATGGCGCAGGAAAAACCACCCTGATGGATGTGATTACTGGTAAAACCCGTCCGACCACAGGCACCGCATTTTTTGGGCAAAACTATGATCTTGCCAAAATGAGTACCGAGCAAATTGCGGAAGCGGGGATTGGACGTAAATTCCAGAAACCAACGGTGTTTGAAAATTTTACCGTGATGGAAAATCTACTGCTGGCAGCACCACGAGATAAGCGGGTGAAAAAAAGCTTTTTTTCCCGTTTAGATCCAGAAGCGCAGTTGGCCCTGGATGAAAGTCTGGAACAGATTCGTTTAAAGGAATTTGTGCAAAAGCCAGCAGGTCTGCTCTCACATGGACAAAAACAGTGGCTGGAAATCGGCATGTTATTGATGCAACGACCGAAGTTGATTTTACTGGATGAGCCTGTTGCAGGCATGACCGATGCTGAAACCGAGCGCACGGCTGAACTGTGTCTGGAACTGAAAAAAAATCACACGCTGGTCGTAGTTGAACATGACATGAGTTTTATTGACACCATCAGTGAAAAAGTCACGGTCTTGGCGCAAGGCGCGATTCTGGCTGAGGGCACATTGGCAGAGGTTCAGGCCAATGAAGATGTGATTGAAAAATATCTAGGGCGTTAGGAGAGACACATGCTAGAAGTGAAACAAATTAATCAGTTCTATGGTGGCAGTCATATTCTGCGTGACGTGTCTTTTAAAGCGCCTGTGGGTGAGTGCAGTGTGGTACTGGGTCGTAATGGTGTGGGCAAAACCACTTTACTGAAATGCCTGATGGGGATTCTGCCGATTAAGTCAGGGCAAATCCTATTAGATGGCAAAGACATTGCTAAAATGTCCCCTGAGCAACGGGTACGTGCGGGATTGGCCTATGTGCCGCAAGGTCGTGATATCTTTTCGACTTTAACGGTAGAAGAAAATATTTTAATTGGCATGGCTAAATTCTCAGGGGCCAAGACCCGTAAGGTGCCAAGCCATTTATATGAGATTTTCCCTGTGCTGGATGAAATGAAACACCGCCGTGGTGGTGATTTATCCGGTGGTCAGCAACAACAGCTTGCGATTGCTCGAGCGTTGGCTTCGGAGCCAAGTGTTTTGATTTTAGACGAACCCACCGAAGGGATTCAGCCCTCGATTATTAAGGATATTGGTCGGGTGATTCGTAAGCTAGCGGATCAAGGGGAGATGGCGATTATTTTGGTGGAGCAGTTTTATGATTTTGCTGAAGAGTTGGCGGATGCGTATACCGTGATGGCACGTGGGCAGGTGATTGCACAAGGGCGGGGGGAGGAGATGCCTGAGAAGGGAATTCGGGAGTTGGTGGCGATTTAGTATTTCTTGGCTAACAGTTACTTTATCCTTATTCTAAGGAATGTATCTTTAGGATGGTCCTTACTTTTGAGAGATCAAAAGTAAGCAAAAATTTTTTGTTCGACTGACGTTACATCCTGAGCAATTCTAAAGCATGGCTTTGGAAGCAGCGTAAGGCAGTCGAACATGGCGACATCTATATCGCCTATCACGATAGTGAATGTTGGGAAAATGCAATTTAGAACATTAAAGGGTTGGCACAAGGTTTATTTGTCTTCAACCTTATAAAACGTTCCGCCCGCATAGACATTATGTCCAAAGCCGCATGAGGACTCGCCATTGTGCTGTTCAACCTCAATTTTTTGTCCAAGCTTTGCGTCATTGGCGAATTGAAGTTTAATCACACAGTCTTCATTGCGATAGCTGGCCTGTTTTGACTTGAGGGACATGCTGGTTTCAAACTGTCCCATATTGGGACCATAGATCAGGCCGCGTGGACCAAAATAGTAGCCATCGAAGGCAATCTGATATTGATTCTGTTTTTTGCTGACCTTGATATAGTCCCATTGCCCAAAGCCATTGGCGCGAACATAAGTCCCTTGTAAATCAGAAGATAGCTTTGGTTTTGGGAGCTGTTTTAAATTGTATTGGCTGGTTTTCGAGTCTTTATCACGTAAAAACCAGACTCTAGCCCATTGCGGCTTACCGAGTTTGGCATAACTTAAACCGACATTATTATTGGCAATTTCAATCTCTCGGTCACTGACCTTAATCCCGCTTTCATCTGCATTGGCCTGACAGAAATGTGCCCATGCGGCTTGGTCTTCGAATTGCTTGGCTGCTTTAAGATATTGCTTTTGATCGTAAAACTTTTTACCTGCTTGGGCATATTGTTTCACTTTGGCACAGCCTTGTTGCAATTCTTGCTCGAAGGAAAGTTCTGCAAAGCTGGCACTTGAAGCAAGGACGATTGTGAGGCATAGGCCGAGTTGGGATATTTTAATCATTGTGGCTATTTTTGAAATAAAGTATGTCTTTCATTTTAAGTCAAAAATTGCTGTTAGGAACGTATTACAAAAGTGATATTTTATTAGGCTTCTGTGAGTTGCAGTTGCATCCAGACTAAATCCCGCCATTGTCCAAACTTTTGACCCACTTGTGGCATATACCCTGTTTGCACAAAGCCCAATTGTTCATGCAGCACAATCGAACCCTTATTTTCACTGTCAATGGCAGCGACCATAATATGCATGTTTTGTTGTTTGGCGAGATGAATGAGCTGTTGCATCAAGGCTTTGCCCAGACCTTGGCGAGCATAACTTGGATCAACAAAAACAGAATGTTCAATGCTTTGGCGATAACCGCTGATCGCACGAAACGCTGCGTAATAGGCATAACCAGCTACTTGATGGCTATTCAGGTCTTCGACCACAATCATGGGAAACTGCTGTTGCTGCATGCCGTAAAAACGTTGCTGATAATCAGCTAAGGAAACAGCCTGATCATTCCAGTTGGCTGTGCCATTTAAAATTTCATGATTATAAATCGTGAGAATGTGTTCGAGGTCATCTGTTGTGGCAAAGCGAATGCGGAAATGTGCGGCTAAGGTTGAAGCGGCAAGTACGATATTTTCAGACATAAGCAAAGGTCATCAAATTAGACAAAATAAACAGATGGGATGCTGACAGGACAAAAGATCAACTGACATTTATATTCGGGGATGCAAACAAAAACAGCAAGGAAATCCTTGCTGTTTTTTAACATTCTAATCTGATTAGAAGTGGTATTTGATCAAAGCGCTGACATTGTTTTCGTCACGGTTTTTCATACCGAACTTGTTATTCCAGACTGAATGCTCAACACCTAAATAGAGGCGAGTATCAGGTGAAATGTGTTTACCCACGTTCCACTTGTATTGTGTCGTCCAGTTCAGTTCACTGGCGTGATCTTTTTCACCTGTCGACCAGTCAAGGAAACCATCGACGAGGAAATCTTCATTGGAGACTTTAAATGGCAATGCATAAGCAATGGTCATTTGATAGTCATCTGATGTGTTTTCGTTGTTGGCACGGTAGAAGTTCACATTTGCATATTGGAAATATGGAACTGCAAGATCAAAGCCTACGCCGTACAAGAAGTTGTCAAAACTGGAAAAGTCATCATTGTTGCTTTCCCATGTGGTTGAAATCAAAACATCTTTAACCGGACCAAAAGCAAGTTTGTGACCTGAAATCTCGCCTAAGCTAAAACGTGGAGAGAGTTCGAAATAAGTCACTTTATGATCTTCGTTACCACGCATGCGATCCATAAAGAAAAACACATCGGCATATTTGACTTTTGCCGCATATTCAACCGTTAAAGTGGTTTGTTTTTCATCAACAACCTCGTAGTTTTCCCCATACAAACCGGTCAGGCTAAAGTCCTGCCAGATAGGCTTTGCCTGAGCGAAAGCTGCTGTAGATACCAATAAACATGCTGCTGTAACTTGCTTCAATTGCATTTAAAAATCTCCCCCCAAAAAGGCGTGTAAAGCATACAAGGTATTAAGCAAAAATAAAGCCAAATTTGACCAAAGGTACAAAATAATTGTAGAGCTCGGGCCAAAAATAAAGTCGTGTAAAGTTAAAGCGGTTTTTGTTTAAGTTTTAATAAAAATGTCAAAAATCAGCTTGCATATTTCTGAGGAAAGACAGATATTGGAACTATAGAAGATCTTCTTACATACTGAAAATCAACAGATGCTAAGCGAGGAGACCACAAGCATTTACATAATCAAAATATACAACTGCACTGAATGACCGCATGCTCAAAGTGTGCTGAATAAGAAAGTTTTGTAGCACCGTCTCACAGAAAAGAGAGGAAGATATTTATGAATATTGAAATCCGTACAGATAAAAACATTCAAGGTAGTGAACGTTTAATTAGTTATGTTCGTGCAGAACTTACACAGGAATTCCAACGTTATAGTGAGCGTATTACGCACTTTTCGGTTCATATTAGTGATGAAAACGGGGATAAATCGGGCGATCATGACAAACGTTGTATGATTGAAGCCCGTCCAGCAGGCATGAAGCCTGTTGCAGTGACACATAAAGCGCCAAATATTGATCACTCGATTCATGGTGCGATTGATAAATTAAAACGCAGTCTGGAGCATCTTTATGAGAAGAAAGATCATCACCGTGGCGGTTTACCAGAATATGTCGATGCAGATGAAGATGTCAAAGTAGACGACGAAGCGTAAAAATAAACGTATAAAAAAGGCCTCATTTGGGGCTTTTTTTATGCCTGTATCAAATTTCTACATGATTTTTTAGATGGTTTTATAAAATCCTGTCAGGATATTCGGCATAATACATTCATTAAAAAATATTGTGAGAACTGGTCATGTTAAATAAGCAACAGCAGGCCTTGGTGCAAGCCATACAACAACTCGATTTAGACCAAGTGCAATCTTTACTTGCTGAAGGACTCGACCCGAATTTTATTGAGCCTGAACAGGGGCCGCCTGTATCCGTGATTTGTGATGGTTTATTTACCTGGTGGGAAACAATTTGTGAAGCGTATGAGGCAGGCCAGCCATTAAGCGAAGAAGAAAAGCAACAAACGCTTCAAGTCTATCTGGATATTTTGGATGCCTTGATTCAGGCCAAAGCCAATTTGCATTTATGGGATGCTGAAGAATTTTATGGCCCGCTTTGGGATGCAGCAAGTTCGGCTTGTGTGCCTGTGGTACAACGTTTACTCGAAGAAAAAGTAGATCCAAATACTCGTGATGAAGAGGGTTTAACCGTTTTATCTTCAATTAGCCAATTATTCTTTGATTGTGAATTTGATGAAATTGACTGGTCAGAATCATTGCCAGAAGAACGTGCAACACTGGAATTGTTACGTCAGCATGGCGCAAAAATGTCAAAAGAGCTAGGCGCTTAAGCCCAGCCGATATAACAGAACGAGGAACATGATGAAAATATTTCAAACTTTAAGCGTAGTTGCCGTATCGATGATGGCAGGCAGCGCTTTTGCGGCTGATTTTTCTTTTGACCGTCCCGGTGCCGGTATGGGCACAGGCATTACCCCGGTTGGCAAATTGGCGTGGGAACAAAGCTTGCCAAGCGTCAGTTATCAGGAAGGTAATGTCGATGGGGTAAAAGATAAAACCCTGACCTTAAATGGCGATATGTTGTTGCGTACCGGTCTGGCAGATGGCCTTGAATTGCAATTGGGTTGGCAAGGTCCAGTCTGGCAGCAATACAAGCGTGCCGGTATGAAAAAAGAAACCAATGGTTTAGGTGATGTCAGCATTGGTTTGAAAAAAGCGATTGATTTAAAAGATGACCGTTTATCTATGGCTTTGTTGGCAGAAGCCATCATTGCAACCGGTAATGATGAATTTACCAACCATGATGATATTTATAGCCTCACCTCAGCGGTTGCCTATGAGTTTAGCGACTTGATTGGCACATCGATTACCATGCGTTATGAAGCACAAAACAGTAATTGGGCAGTGACTGCCGTACCAACGATTGATTATAAGATCGCGGGTAAACTTTCTGGTTTCTCTGAATTTATTTACCGTAAAGCCGAGAGTCAAGACTATGAATATGGTCTAGGTACCGGTCTGGTCTATGCCTTGAATAATCGTACCCAGCTGGACGCTAGCATTGGGGTTGATCTCAATGGCAACCAGAAAAGCTATAACGGTGGCTTCGGCGTATCGGTTTTATTCTAATAATAATGCTCCTGAATTCTCCTAAATTCACTTCTACATAAGTGGGAGGGAGAATCGGGAGAAAAAATAGTGAGATGAGAATGAAAATGTCTGTTCAAGGTGGAGAAGGTTTTGCGCTGATGCGTTATTTTCTGGGGACGTTATTGTTGTTATGTGGGTCATTGACCTATGCCCAAGAAAATTCATCGTCGCCCTTACTCAGTCCTGAACAGGCATTTGCATTTACGGTTGAATCGACGCAAGCGAATCAGGCGCGGTTACACTGGTCGATTCAGCCCAATTACTATCTATATCAGCATAAATTTGAAGTAAAGCAGGGCAATCAACCTGTTGCCTTGAATTTGCCCAAAGCGGTTGAGCAATATGATGAAAACTATGGTCATAGCCAGGTTTATTATCAACAAGCTGAATTCAGTATCCCGACTCAGGCATCACAACATTACCGCGTCACTTGGCAGGGGTGTGCCAAAGACCGTATTTGCTATCCACCACAAAATATTGAGTTTCAAACCGATGCGGATGGCTTGGTCAGTGCCCAGAATGTCAGCTCCAATACGCAAAAAAGCTTTCTGGATGTGGCCCGTTCATCCAGCACATTCAATGCGCAACAGCCTGCAAGTGATGAAGTACAGGCTGAAACAGCTGCAGAATCACCCTCACAAGGTAACTCGGGTGTGATGGCCCAAGACCAGAAATGGTCAAGCGCACTGGAACAGCATTCCCTGGCTTATAGCATCTTATTGTTCTTGGGCCTAGGCATTCTGTTGGCTTTTACACCGTGCTCTCTACCGATGCTACCGATTCTGACCTCCTTGATTGTACGTGACAACAAAGGTGTGAAAGCATGGTCAATTGCGCTGACCTTTGTGGTTAGTATGGCGCTGGTCTACGCGGTACTTGGTTTAATTGCTTCCGCAGCAGGTTTGAATTTTCAGCGCTGGTTACAGCAACCCGCCACATTGATTGCATTTAGTCTGTTATTTGTGGTGTTCGCCCTGAATCTGTTTGGCCTGTTCGAGTTGAAATTGCCACAGCGTTGGGTCAATCGACTCGATCAGATGCAATCCAATCAAAAAGGCGGTACCTTGGTGGGCGCCAGTGTTATGGGCATGATTTCAGCCTTGCTGGTTGGGCCATGCATGACTGCACCGCTGGCCGGGGTATTACTGTTTATCTCGCAAACGCAGAGCCAATGGCAGGGTGCATTATTACTGTTTACTCTAGGCTTTGGTATGGGCATTCCATTGTTACTTGCCAGTGTTTTGGGGGCTAAAGCTTTACCAAAAGCCGGCGACTGGATGAACCAGATCAAGGTGATCTTTGCCTTCTTGATGCTGGCCCTGAGTATTTATTTCATTCGTCCTTTATTGCCGGAACTTGCTATTCAAATCCTGAGTTTAATTCTTGGTCTGGCATTTATTATCTATGCGGTTTATCGCCTGTTTGGGCAGAAATCCAAGCTGCAATGGCTGTATGCGGTCTTGCTGATTGTCGTGATTCCCGGCTTGGCTTTTAATCAATACCAGCACATCCAAAGCCTGAGTTCAGTTCAGGCAGACAAGCTGGCTGAATGGCATGTGGCACACACTGCGGACGAGTTTCAGCAGATTCTCGCCGATGCACCGAAAGATCGCGGCATTGTGATTGATGTCTATGCAGACTGGTGTGTGGCTTGTCAGCCAATTGAGCATCGTATTTTAAAAGATGCCGAGGTGCAGCAGGCATTAGCAGGTTATTATTTAATTAAACTGGATTTAAGCCATTATGATGCGTCGCATCAGGCACTTTTAGCACAGTGGGATATTTTAGGTCCACCAACCTATTTATTCCTCGATCACCAACAACAAGAAGTTCGCTCGCTACGTTTAACGGGTGCATTCCAGAAAGCCGAGCTATTACAACAACTGGCCTTATTTAAAGGAAAAGAATAACAATGTACCAACTCTTTATTGGCAATAAAAACTATTCAAGCTGGTCCATGCGTCCGTGGATCTTATTGAAACAGGCAGGCATACCATTTCAGGAGCAGCTGATCCGGTTTGATAGCTTTGAAGCAGATAGCCAGTTTAAAACAGAAATTCTGAAACTGAATCCAACCGGGAAAGTGCCTGCACTTGTGGATGGAGGACTGGTGGTTTGGGATACGCTGGCCATTTGTGAATATCTGGCAGAACAACATCCTGAATATGCCTTATGGCCACAAGATAAAAGCTTGCGTGCCAGAGCGCGGTGTATCAGTGCCGAGATGCATAGTAGCTTTCAGGGATTACGCAATCTTTGTCCCATGAATGTCGAAGCAGACTTGACACATATTGGTCAGCAGCTCTGGTCTGAGCATGCGCAGTTGCGTGCTGATGTGGCCCGTATTGAACAGATCTGGTCACAACGTCCAGATGACGACAGTTTTTTGTGTGGCGAATTCAGTATTGCAGATGCATTTTACGCGCCGGTGGTGATGCGTTTTGACTGTTATCAACTCCCCGTTTCGGCTTCTAGCCAAAGCTATATGCAGAAAATACTGGCTTTACCTTCAGTACAACAATGGATTGCTGAAGCCAAGCAAGAACAGCAGTTTGTGCCTTTTGATGAGCCTTATCGTCAACAGCGGGAAGAATTTTTAAAAGTCTGATTGGGCCTCAAGTGAAGGCAAGTCAAGGCCTTCACTTTGCTAACGGGTGATCAGGTCAGTAAAGATTCTGACCTGATTACGTCCCGCCGCTTTCACCTCATACAGGGCCTGATCTGCCTGACTAATAATCAGGTGCGGCTCATCTGCACTAAGCGAACTGCTAATACCGAAGCTGGCACTGATACTGAACTCTT
This sequence comes from Acinetobacter calcoaceticus, assembly GCF_051947995.1. Classification (GTDB taxonomy): domain Bacteria; phylum Pseudomonadota; class Gammaproteobacteria; order Pseudomonadales; family Moraxellaceae; genus Acinetobacter. The sequence goes on from NZ_JBLVVH010000004.1 coordinate 117,300, forward strand.
GCTTATGTTCGGTAATAAAACGTAATTGAGATATCGCCTGCCGACAGCGCTCTGCCACCTTTTGTGCTTGGGCGGTATGGGTATTGGGCAGCAATAAAATAAACTCCTCCCCGCCAAAGCGGCCAATCATATCCTGCTCTCTAAGATGGGTGGTCAGACACTGTGCCACCTGAATCAGCACCTGATCACCCATGCTATGTCCAAAATGATCATTAATATTTTTAAAATGATCTAAATCGAGCAGCACAATCGAATATTGCTGCTCTGGTTGCTGGTGTAATCTGTCCAGATAACTGCCAATACTGCGCCGGTTCAGGACATTGGTGAGGGGATCGAGACGGCTCAACATCTGGATGGTCATTTCGCGAGTCCGCCATTGAGTCAGTAAAATTTCAAATAGAAATAAACAGGCCAGCAAGATCGGAACCAGAAAAAACAGCATACTGCCGACCCAGAAGGGATGCATGGCCACCTGATTCAGATGTTGCATGTTAAATAATGGCGCGTAGCTAAGGATCCCGACCATGCTGAGATAATTGCAAAAGAACAAAGCCAGCGTGGCAGGAATGAGAGCGCAATACACCATACGGCGGTCAAACAGCACCAGACCGACACCCACGACACTGACATAGCCCACCATGGTGGCAGGGCTAAAGCTACCGACCAGATAGCTGTTATGGCACAGCATAGCAGTAAAGACCTGCACACTGAGGATCGGGAGGACTTCCTGTGCCCAGTGTTGTTCCCTGAACACATGGCAGGGAATAATCAACAGGATCAAAACCACCAGCATAATCAGGCTGGTCCATAATTGTGAACGGACCAGCTTGAGATGGACCCATTCCGAATAAACCGGATTTATGAGTACGAAAATATCCCAGCTGATCCAGAACAGGTTCATTAATGCAGCAAGTATAAGTAATAAAATGCTTTTTTTAAGCATGGTCCAATTGACGACAATATGATGTTCCCAAGAAAGCCGAAAGCCCCATCGTTTTGCGTCAGTTGACCTATTAAAATGAATCTTCACCATTGGCATGCATCCTTTTATGCAATGAGATTCCTAGGAACTGTGTATCCGTCATCAAAATACGGAGGAACGCTTATTCAAATAACAATAGCATCTTTAGAATGAGAAAAAAGTCTGCATCTGGCAAATTTAGTGCAAATCAGGACGGGAAAAATATTTTGAAAAATAAGCTGTTATCAGAATATTCAATGATTTTTATTTGTTGATGACCAAACTGAATCAAGAGTGACAATGGTCAGCCTAAGCTGACCATTTTTTACACAGATTTTGAGGGGGCTTAGTCGCGATCTAAGGCATGTGCGAATTCAGCAAGATCGGCCAAGGCTTGTTTAGCTTCAGGGAACCAGGCATTAAACATCTGGAAGTTATGCCACATGCCGGTATACAGTTTAAAGTTCACTTCGACATCGGCTTTTTCAGCTTTTTCTCTAAAGCGTTTTGAATCATCCAGCAGAATTTCTTTTGAACCGACTTGAACGAGTGTTGGTGGTAAGCCGGTCAGATCATCAAATAATGGTGAAACGCGTGGATCATCTGCCTGAATGCCCTCTTTCAGATAATGGTTGATACCTGCCTGTAAAGCCTCAATCGAGAGCAAGGCATCATGTTTCTGGTTGAAGCGAAGTGATTCACTGGTCAAGGTTAAATCCAGATAAGGCGACATCAGAATCAGACCGCTTGGCATCAGTTCTGGTTGCTGTTTCAAACGCAAACACAAGGCCAAGGCGAGGTTGGCACCACAAGAGTCCCCCGAGATAATAATATCTTTAGGTTTAATCCCTTGTACCAGCAAGGCCTGATAGACATCAAAAATCGCATCAATCGCTTCAGGAAAAGGATGTTCCGGTGCCAGCGGGTAATCAACATGAATCACCTGCATTTGCGTACGTGCTGCAATATCGGTCATCAATGCACGGTGAGTATTGAGACTCCCTAAGAAAAAGGCACCGCCGTGAATATGTAAAATCAGTTGTGTTGCCGCAGCTTGAGCTTTGATCTCCTCACCACGAACACCCGCTAAGCGCAACGGTCGAATTTGTACTGTTGGATTGTGTGGAAATAGGCGACAGAGTTGATCCAGCAATGGCCGTAAGGCATTGGGGGCCAGATTAAATTGGCTCGGTGTCCGAATCGTGGCTTTAAGTAAAGATTCAGTAAAATAATATTTCCAAACAGTAGCAAATTTCATAATTTTTCCATATTGTTAGAGGGGTATACCAATAAGAAAGTTCTTAAATATAAGTAGTGCCTAGACCTCATGATAAAAACTGAAAAATTGTGCGCTATGTCACTCTTACGCAGGTTATACCAAATAGTCATAATCAAGAATTGCAATATTGATTGAACTTCTCAATACTTTCAGTTTGAAAGACCCCTTAAGGATATTACAAAAATGAAGAAAATTGCTCTAGCATTTGGATTGCTCGGTTTAACAACTTTTGCCAATGCAGCGGATGCGCTGAATGGCAGTGTTTGGCAAACCATTGATGATGAAACGAAACAGCCGAAGGCGATTGTGAAGTTTACTGAGCAAAAGGATGGAACCCTCACCGCATCTATTCAAAAATATTTAGTGGCAGGTCAGGAAAATGCATGCTCTAAGTGTGAAGGACCTTATCACAACAAACCGCTGAAAGGCGTGACCATCGTACATGGCCTGAAAAATGTTGGTGGTACCAGCTATGATGAAGGTTCGATCATCGATCCTAAAAATGGCAAAACCTATAAGTTAAAAGCTGAAATTCTCGAAGGCGGTAAAAAGCTGAAATTACGTGGCTATATTGGCGTTGCAGCTTTAGGTCGTAACCAGACCTGGATTCGTACCAACTAAGCCAGATTTAAATCACAGAAAACCGAGTCATCAGACTCGGTTTTTTATCGCTGCGATTTATTGGTTTTAAGCGGATAAATCCTGATAGGTTGCTTCATCGAAACCAATCACAAAGCCGTTAGGAGTTTGTAGTACAGGACGCTTAATCAGGCTGGGCTGGGCCATCAGTGTTTCAATCAGGTTATGTTCATTGCTGGTTGCGTATGTTTGCTCGTCAGCAGTTAATTTGCGCCATGTGGTCCCTTTTTTATTCAGGACTTTATCTGCGCCAATTTCTTTCAGCCAGATTGCTAAAGTATCGGCATCAATGCCTTGTTTCTTGTAATCATGGAACTCGTAATTGATGCCTTTTGCCTGTAATGCATCAAAGGCTTTTTTCATCGAATTACAATTTTTAATGCCATAAATTTTAAACATGAGAAAAAACCCTAGAAAGAGTGAAAAATATGGATGAAAGCCTAACGTAAAAAGCAGCCGATGCGCCAGTTGAAATTTTTTATTAAGTTTATCGGTAGAGCGGTTCAATCGTGATGCAATGATCAAAATTCACATGTTTTTTGAGCAAAATGGCGAATGACAAAATAAACAGAAAATATCTAATATCAAAAAAGAGAAAACCCGCATTTAATCTTCCTGATTATGCGGGTCTCATTTCAACGTCCAATGTCTCATCCATGCAAATAAACTTGAACCAAGTTTATTTTATCTTCCTACGGCGTCCTATCCCTTTCTGGTCATCCTGACCGCTTCCCTGTGCCGTGAAGCTATAATGCCGTTCTAGCTGGTAAATAAAAATACACAAAAGCGACAAGTTATGTAAGCTAAAGAAGCGGGTTAAGTGAACATGTGTTCACTTATTCGTGTATTTTATAGTCGATAATCACGGGTGCATGATCGCTAAACCATTGTTCTTTATAGACCCATGCATTCGCAGTACGTGCTTTCCAGTCTGGAGAGCAGGCGTGATAGTCAATCCGCCACCCGACATTTTTCGCACGGGCCTGACCGCGATTTGACCACCATGAATACAACTCTGCTTCAGGTCGTACCTCACGGAAGGTGTCCACATAACCCAGCTCATCATAGATATGATCGAGCCAGGCACGTTCATGCGGCAATACCCCAGATGACTTCTGGTTCCCTGACCAGTTTTTAATATCGATGCGTTTATGCACGATATTGTAATCCCCACACACGATGATGGATTTATTCTCGTCGCGCCATTGTTTGAGTACTTGCGCGTATTCTTTTAAGAACACGTCTTTGCGTGCCTGTGCTTCATCACCGCTTGATCCTGATGGCAAGTATAAAGAAGCAATATGAACGGTTTGTGACAGGCCTAAATCAAATTCAGCGGAAATAAAACGGCCTTGGGTATCGGCCAGTTCAAAACCCAAGCCATCGGTCACCGAGACGAAAGGCAGTCGGCTATAGATTGCTGTACCCGCATAACCTGCGCGTTCAGCAGGGAATAAGTGGGTGTACCATCCTTCAGGTTTAAATTTATCGGTCCATTGCTCATGGGTAATGCGGCTTTCCTGCATACACACCACATCTGCACCAGACTGTTCTAACCATTCGAGCAGGCCTTTGGTGACAGAAGCACGCAAGCCATTTACGTTAATTGAAACGACTCGAAGAATTTTTACATCACTTGGATAGCTATCCTTTGGTATCATACGTCTGTTTAACCTCAATTGAAGAATTTGGAGCACCTTATATGACAACGCCTGTGTCATTTCATCCGCAAGCTTTTATCGAACTCGCATTATCACGTGGAGTGCTTAAATTTGGTGAGTTTACCTTAAAATCAGGCCGTGTCAGCCCTTATTTCTTTAACGCAGGTTTGCTCAATGATGGTGAAGCACTGTCTTTGTTAGCGCAAGGCTATGCCGACAAACTGGTGCAGTGTGACAATGTTGATGTGATTTTTGGTCCAGCCTATAAGGGAATTCCTTTTGTGGCAGCTACCGCTGTGGCTTTATCACAGGTTCATGGCAAAAGTGTGCCATGGGGCTTTAACCGTAAAGAAGCCAAAGATCATGGTGAAGGTGGCGTGTTGGTCGGTGCCTCAGTTGCGGGTCAAAAAGTCTGGATCATTGATGATGTGATTACGGCTGGTACTGCGATTCGTGAAGTTGTGACCATTTTGAAAAATGCCGGTGCTGAAATTGCGGGTGTATTGGTTGCGCTCGATCGCCAGGAACGCGGTCAAGGTGAGCTTTCTGCGATTCAGGAAGTGCAAAAAGAACTCGAAATCCCGGTGCATGCCTTAATTACCATGAAGGACTTGATGGATTATCTGGATGCCAAAGGTGAAAAAGACGCTTTGGCGAATATGCAGGCTTATCGTGAAAAATATGGCATCTAGGTTTTAGTTGTAAAAGAAAAGGAAGCGAAGGCTTCCTTTTTTTTTATGACTGGGTGTGAGGTGGGAAAATACAATTAATCTATTGGGGTTAAAGAAACAGTGTTTTGTAGTTGTGCGCTATTTTCATGATGTTCAATCGCTAATTCTATTAAACGGGTAATCAGCCCAGAATAATTTAACCCGCTCGCTTCCCATAGCTTTGGAAACATACTGATATTGGTAAAGCCAGGTAAAGTATTTATTTCATTGATAAATATCTCTCCATTTTTTGTTAAAAAAACATCAACCCTTGCCAGTCCTGTACACTCTAAAACTTCATAAGCTTTAATTGATATCTCTCTAATTTTTTCGCTAATTGCATCTGGTATGTTTGCGGGGATGGTTACTGTTGCCCCTTTGTCATTAATATATTTTGTGTCGTAAGAATAGAAGCTATCTTCCAACTCAATTTCTCCACAAACGCTTGCTAAAGGCTCGTCATTACCGATAACGGCACATTCTATTTCCCTGCCATCAATCCCTTGTTCTATCAATATTTTATTATCGTAATTGAATGCCGTATCTAAGGCTGCCTCAAATTCATCTCGGGAAGTGACTTTACTGACACCCACAGAAGATCCCTGATTGGCCGGTTTTACAAATAATGGACAGCCAAGCTGAGCGCTTGCCATGTCAAAATTAATTGTATTTCTCTCTTTTTTCGTTAATTTGATAAATGGTGCGATATTTAAGCCTGCATCTCTTAATAATCTTTTTGTTATATCTTTATCCATACACATCGCGGAACTGAGTACTTGAGAGCCAACGAACGGTAAATTCACCATTCTTAGTAAGCCTTGCAAAGAACCATCTTCTCCCAGTGTTCCATGAACGATAGGAAAAATGACATCCAGTTGAGATAGGGTCTTGTTTTGAAACTCTATAATCTGCTGCTCATTTTTTCCTGGAATAAATGCGATATTTCGTCCTGATTGATGAAGTGAAATCAGGGAGGGATTCTCTGAGTTTAATAGAAAATGAGTACTTTCATTGAGATGCCATATTCCATTTTTATCGATACCGATCAAGGTCACATCAAATTTTTCTTTATCTATCGCATCCACGATATTTCTTGCAGATTGTAGAGATACTTCATGTTCGGTTGATTTTCCTCCAAATATAATCCCAATATTCTTTTTCTGCATATCTATATTTCCTTGAGTATGTGTACAGTTTTTGACTTGAAAATAGAGCTTAATTTACCGCTTAACGACGTAACATTATGATGAATATTTGTGACATGTAGCGAAATTTATTTGAAGATAAAGGGAAGGGCGGTTGTAGAATAAATGGGTTACTGTTCGCTATGACACTGTTTTTCTTTATTTCTATAGCCGTTAAAGTTCAATAATATTTTGATAAAAAATTAGAAATATTTAGTTTATTCTAAAGAAACAGCCTGGCCTGAATTCAAAGATATTTTGTTCTGTTGCTCATTAATCCTAACCACAGTGAGAGAAAAGATTTGTGAAAAACAAGAGTGAGCAGATAAATCCTGATGTGAAGCTTATAAAAGGATATTTCACCTCTCCAAATGAATCCCAGCTCATTTCTGAGTGGCTTGATTCGCATTTTCATGATTCTTTGGGGATTACTGCTTTTTTGGATCACACACAAACAATTGATGCACCGTGGCAACTGTTACGATTATATGATTTAAGTGAGATAGATGCCCTTTTGGGTGTCGCCGTGGTTTTGCCAGGCGGCACTTGCTTTTGGTTGCCTCAGGAGCAGAGCTCCTCCGCTGCATTACTTTGTTCAGAGATTCTTAAACTTCAACCCCGTCGTATTATTACCACGTTGTTTGGACGAGATCTATTACATTCTAAGTTAGGGCATCAAGCGAGCATATTACGAGAGTATGATCAGTGGATTATGGTTTGTACACGCCGTTTCCCACAGGCAAATGGGCGTCTAGCAATTGCAGCAGACATTCCACGTCTTATGGAATATCAGCATCTATACAATCAAGAACGTGCGGTGGATGAAACATCGGATTGGGAGACACTGGTTCAGCAAGCTAAGCTTGCTGTTCATGAAGTCGATAGTCAAATTGTCGCTATCGTCCGATTTGGGATTGAAAGTAGCCGTTTAGTCAGTATAGGCGGAACCTATACTTTTCTTGCATATCGTCGACAAGGCTATGCCACCCGCGTACTCGAGTTTGCCGTTAATCAAATTATTAAAAGTGGGCGTATCGCATACCTGATTGTCGATAAAGATAATGACCCTGCGATACAGCTTTATGAACACATGGATTTTGAAAAAATTGGCTCATCTTATATCGGTTATTTAGTATATTCATAAAAACTAAATATCTGGTCCAACCGTGCCTAAATAGCTTTAATATAAGAAAACCTTGATTTAATACACTGAGGGCAATCACGTGCTCACCTGGGATTTTCACAGTGACTGCAATCTATGATGAGCCACGCTTAATGGCAGAGACAAGTATTTCTTTGCCATTTTCTTGTCCGTGGCTCAAGCCTTTGAACGGATCAGAATGGTTTTAACATGAATTATTTGGTTGATGTCGGCAGCAGAAATGCCTTTAAAAGGCTAGAGAAAAAGAGGGCACAACATTACAGGATCATCTTTTTTTTAACATTATGAGATGTTTTTACAATTTATTACTCGGTAATTTTATATCTGTAAAATGCTCTAAATTGTAACTTTAAATAAAAATAAACCTACGCAAATATAAAAAATGAAATATTTTTATTTTAACACGACCTATATTGTTAAATAAAAACATAAAAAATGTATATTCTCGCTGTAAAAGTATCACTACTTTATTATTTCAATCAAAAAATAAAATGATCAGGCTTGGAACCATTTTTGACAGCCACTAAATAGGCCCTTTATAGTGGGTGAAAATTATACGATCTGAGTTTTTAATAAATAATGAGATTTTTAACTCGCTATTGAACATCCATAAATAATCTAAAAGTAAGAGGTTTGAATGAAAAAAAACACTCCAAGATCAGGCATTTTGTATGCCATCTATATGTTGTTGAACCCGCTTCCCTTTGGTTTTTTTGTCGCGGGCTGGATTTTTGATATTTTCTATAATCAGAGTGCTGAAATGTTATGGGCGAAGGCTGCCGCATGGTGTATTACGTTCGGTCTGCTGATCTGTATTATTCCACGTTTTATCAACTTGTTTTATGTCTGGTTTCGTCCCGTCGTTGAGCAAAGAAAAGCTGATATTGTCGGCTTCTGGCTTTATGGTTTTGCCATTATTGCAGCGACCTTTAATGCCTTTGTGCATAGTCGTGACGCCTTTGCCATCGCACCAGCAAATCTTATCTTGTCGACCCTAACCATTGTCCTGATTGCATTGCATTATCTATATCAATCCACCCATAACCACAACAGACTGATTGGAGAATAAACGTGGAACGATCAAATACATTATTCTTTTCAGCTTTGCTGGGTATAGGTTTATTAGGATGTTCTGATGGACAGCCGCTTGACCCGCAAATGCAATATGGTCCGAACCCGGAATTACCTGAAGCAAAGAACTTTCTGGTGCCACCGATGAAAGTACCAAATGGGGTGGGCTGGAAAGCCAATCAAACCCCCGTGGTTGCTGCGGGCTTAAAGATTGAAAAGATTGCTGATCAGCTTGAGCACCCCCGTCAGCTGTATACCCTGCCGAATGGCGATATTCTGGTGGTTGAATCGAACAATCCTGGAGAAGCACCACTGACGGCACCAAAACAGGTGATTGCCAATTTTGTTAAAAAATCTTCAGGCAAAGGCGGGAAAGGCGGAAATCGGATTACCTTGCTCAGACACGAAGCTGATGGTCAATGGAAGAAATATAAGTTTCTGGAACACCTGCATTCTCCATTTGGGGTACAGCTGATTGGTAATCATCTGTATGTGGCAAATACCAATAATATTATGAAATATCACTATGAGGAGAATGCAACCCAAATTACTGATCAGGGAGAAGAACTGTCTGATTTGCCAGATACGGTTAATCATCACTGGACCAAATCATTACTGGCCAGTAAAGATGGACAGAAGCTATATGTCGGTGTGGGTTCAAACAGTAACATCACCGAAAATGGATTGGCGATTGAATATCGCCGTGCAACGGTTTTAGAAGTTGATGTCGCCACAGGATCAAGCCGTATTTTTGCCAGTGGCATTCGAAATCCAACCGGACTGCAATGGGAACCTGAAACTGGAAAATTATGGACGATTGTGAATGAACGGGATGAAATTGGTGCCAGTCTAGTGCCTGATTATTTAACGTCGGTCCAAGAAAAAGGATTTTATGGCTGGCCGTATAGTTATTATGGTCAGCATGTGGATGAGCGGGTTCGGCCACAACGTCCAGATCTGGTTGCCAAAGCGATTAAACCTGATTATGCCTTGAGTTCTCATGTTGCACCCTTGGGTTTATGGTTTGCTTCAAGTACGACCCAGCTGTCTGACCAGTTTAAAAATGGCGCATTTGTGAGTAATCATGGTAGCTGGAACAGAGATCCGCTCAATGGTTATAACGTGGTCTTTATTCCATTTAAAGAGGGTAAACCGAATGGCAAGCCTGTTAATGTGGTTCAGGGTTTCTATTCAAAAGACGAAAAAACTTTATATGGTGCGCCTGTGGGTCTTACTGAGGATAAAAGCGGTGCTTTGTTGATTGCGGATGATGTTGGCAATACGGTGTGGCGTGTTTATTCACGTTGATACAAAACTCTAGCAGCTATTCGGGAGCTCAAGTGGGTTTAAGACTTTAGATGCACTTAGCCAGCATTGCAAGCATGTATATTTCTTTAATAATGCTTGCTTTGCTGGTTAAAATAATAACATCAAATACTTCGATCAGACCTTAATGAAAGAAATGATAATCGTATTTCTTCTAAAATAAATTGAGCTGTTTTATCAATTTCATATTCACCGCCAACGGAGACAAAATTCAATACATTTACATCCATTAAGTGATTATGTAAAATTTCTCGTTATTTTTATATCCTATGCTTAATTGATTAGGGTGATTTTGGCTTTTTATATAATTAAGCCAATGATCCAGATTGTTGAATCATTGGCTTTACTCGTGTTTTTTTAGTTATTTAGTAGGTAGTAATATATTGTAGGATTTTTCTAATTTACCATTTACCATGTTCTAATTCGTGCAATGCGGGTGAGAAATTATAGGCTTTAGCTTTTTCAAACCAATATTTGGCTTTTATTTTATCTTTTTCCAATCCATTTAATCCATTAAAATAGCTAATCCCGATATTATACATAGCTGTTACTGAACCTTTCTTTGCAGATTTAAAGTAAAGTGCTAAAGCTTTAGTGGAGTTTTTTTCTACTCCAAAACCATTCGCATAAAATACGCCTAAATTATTGAGTGCTTCAGAACTAAATTCACTTGCTTCATTTAATAAAGCCATAGCTTTATTATAGTTTATTTCATTTTCGCCCCCTCTGGTATATATTATTGCTAAATTATTTTTAGCCAATGGGTTGCCTTTTTGGGCTTCCTGTTCATACCAGTTTAAAGCTAAATCAATGTTTTTATATTGGCTAGGATCGGTCTCTATCTCCCAACCTTTAATACTTCTATTTACCTCAAATAACTGATTGTTTGTATCAGATGGAAAATTAACCTTAGATAGAATTTCTATTGGCACATTCTTTGTGGAGAATCCGCCTATATTTCCTATTCCTGGGAATAAATTAACTACACCTAAAGCACCAATCATTAAGGAAACTAAGCCATAGGCCAGTATCTTATTCTTTCTTTCGGTAATATATTGACTAATTTCAAAATTATTTGCCTGTTCAGAAATAATTAAATAAAAACTTAGGATGCTTAAATTGAAAAAAGCTAATGCTATCCATCTAAAGTAGTCAAATGCAATTATAGATAGACCAATGGGTGTTAAGCAGAAAATAAAAGTATAGAAGTACTTAGTGCTGCTAAAGACCTTCTTAAAGAAACAAAGGGCAGGATAAAGATATAAAATTGAAAGAATGATATGAACATATGTCTTATTATTTATCATTGAATAATAGCTAACAATAATGTTGTCAAGATTGCTTAGTCGAGTGGTTCTAACTGCATAATAATTAAATTTTTCTAAATCTTTATATTTTTCAATAATTAAACTGGCATGATGTGCATCGATTTTCCCAAAAAACATCATGCTAAATAAAGCTAGAAATAAAAAAGAGGTTAACGATATAGTTGCTAGGTTGTTTTTAAATTTCAGGTGGAAGATTAATATTATGCTTGGAATGAAAATAATTAAAGAGGCTTCATGGATGAGCGCGGACAATACTATTGTAAGGCTGGCAAGGAAAAAAGAAGGGTAATATTTTTTTGTTTTTATAATGCAAATTACGCATAGCAACTGCATAATTTGTATTATTTGATCAAAACGTCCTAGCTCAAGTATCCATTGCGTGGTCAAAAAAGGAAGAAACATGAAAGAAGAGATGTATAGAGCTTTATTTTTATGGATGTGTAAATGATTTAATGATTTAATCGCTAAATATGAGAATAGATAAAATAAAATAAGTAAGATAATGGCTGCTATTGCTCTTATTGACCTATAGCTATAGTCAAAATTGAAAAAAGAGATAATTTCTCCAGGAAGAGCCCTTCTCATGAAGCCATAGTCATAATTAAATAACCATGAAGTATAGAGATAATCATCAATTTTTAATTTAAAGCTAAATTCTGCAGCTCTAAAAAATAGTATTACAGCTAATAAAACAAGCAAGTATAGGCTGATTTTTAATCGGCTCATAAGTGTAAACATTAACAATCCTATAACGTACTAGCAATCACATATGCAACCAGACAACCGACTAACACACCTGCCAAGATCTCAATCTTGGTGTGTCCCATACGTTCTCTTAATTGCTTGTACTCGGGTGTATCCTTAGCCAAATGATTAATCACCACTGCATGTTTACCAACAGCCTGTCTTAAACTATTTGCATCTAATAACACAATAAATGATAGGGTCAGTGCGACACCAAAAGCGGGTGTATCCAGACCTTCTTTAATCGCAATAAGCGCAGTCATACTGCTTACAATTGCACTATGATTACTCGGTAATCCACCATAGCCAATTAATCCAAAGGCCAGTTTTCTGGCCTTAATGGAATTAATAAGAAACTTTAGGCAGCCTGCAACAAGCCAGGCTAAAAATGGGGTAATCAGATAAATATAATACGTCACAAAATCATCCAAAATAAAACTAAGCTGGCAATAGTGTCCAAATACAACATGCCACCCATAACACAACAGTGATTAAAATTTGCCAGTCCTGAGCAATCACGTCAGTCGGAGACTCACCGCCTTTTAAGGTTTCCACAATAAACCAGTAACGGAATAAGCCAAACATCACAAAAGGAATCGTGATAATCAGTTGAGGCTGAACTTCCATCGTATACAAGCTATAAAAGATGATCGCGGTAACGGCAGACATACCTGCAAAACGGTCAATCAGACTGACTGAATAGTGTTCAAGGACCCCACGACCTTGAGAACCACTTTGTATCAGTTCTTGACGACGTTTAATTGAGGCAAGATAGAGTGAAATACTTAATGTGGTAATAAACATCCAGTGAGAGACGGGCACTGCAAGCGCTACAGCACCTGCATATACACGTAACACAAAACCAAAGGCCACAATAAAGATTTCAATGACAGGCTCATGCTTCAGCTTAAAGGTATAGGCCCAATTCAGTAATAAATACACTGCAATCACGTAGATGACCTTGGGTGCAATTAACCATGAGAACCCCAAAGCAATATAAATCAAAGTTAATAAAATAATTGCACTTTGAGGACTCACCTGACCCGAGGCTAAAGGCCGTTTTTTAGATTTTTCAGGATGTGCCCGATCTTTTTCTATATCCTTTAAATCATTTACGATATAGACGGCAGAAGCAGCCAAACAAAATAGAAAGGCCGCAAAGAGGACAGCGTAGATAGATCCTAAATTTAGGAATTCGCCGGCAAAAATTAAAGGTGCAAAAACAAAGGTGTTTTTGAGCCATTGTTTTGGTCTTATTAGTTTTATCAGTCCTGGGATTTCTGCTAGAAAAGACCGATTTTCTGCTATATCATACATTTTTTTTCAGCGCTATTAATTAAATATAAATGATGGACTCGATTAAGCTCGCGCTGCTTTATACAGCGTTTGCTATAGTTGCTACGTTTTGCAATATTATAGCACAAGATATTTCTAGTTATATTTATGTTGGAAATTTTTATATTTTTATTTCAATAGTCATGGGTACAGGTGTTGGCCTGGTGGTTAAATATATATTGGATAAAAAATACATTTTTAAATATAAGACACAGAATACCAAACATGATGGAAAGGTTTTTATGCTTTATACCATCATGGGGCTCTTTACTACTATTATTTTCTGGGGTTTCGAGTTCGGCTTTCATGCAGCCTTTGGAACTAAGGAAATGCGTTATGTGGGTGGAATAATCGGTCTAATGATTGGCTATATATGTAAATATTATTTAGATAAACATTTTGTGTTTCGTAAGGTTGAGGCATAAATGAAAACAGTACAGGCCTGGGGGAGGCTTTCTAATGCGGAACATCAGGTTATTCCGTTAATAACACCTTCACACGCATCCCGACAAATCAGACAAGGCACGCTTCCAGCTATTGCGCATGGCATGGGGCGGAGTTACGGCGATGTTGCATTAAATGGCAACGGCGTTTTATGGCTGACGACGGCCATGAATCATCTAATTTCGTTTGATTTAACCACTGGAATCCTACACTGCGAAGCAGGTGCAACCTTACAGGATATTCACCGTACCCTGATTCCGCAGGGTTGGATGCTACCTGTAACACCCGGTACACAAATGATTACTGTAGGCGGGGCGATTGCCAATGATGTGCATGGCAAGAACCATCATGCTTTTGGCTCTTTTGGTGATCATGTCCTATACATCAAGTTGTTGCGTACCGATGGTGAAATTATTGAGTGTTCAAAGACGGAAAGAGCAGAGTGGTTCTATGCAACTGTCGGTGGGATTGGTCTAACAGGCATTATTCTGGAAGCAAAAATACAGTTGCGTCCGGTTCAAAGTTCGTGGATAGATGCAGAAACCATTCCTTATCATAATCTGGATGAGTTTTTCGCACTTTCTGATTCATCTGAGCCAGACTGGGAATACACCGTTTCCTGGATTGATTGTATGAATGGGGCTAATGCCAAAGGGCTTTTTTCACGCGGCAATCTGGCGGGTGCTTCTACGCAAGACGAACCTGCAATTAATGATAAAACCTTTCCTATTACGCCTCCTGTCTCATTGGTCAATAAACTCAGTTTACCTGTGTTTAATTTTGCCTATTTTCACGGTAACTCACTCAAAAGTCAGCCGCAAAAGGTGCATTACGAGCCCTTCTTTTATCCATTAGATGCCATGCATGAATGGAACAAAATGTATGGTCCGAAAGGGTTCTATCAATATCAAAGTGTAGTACCGAAACAGATCGGTAAAGAAGTGACTCAAGAGATGTTAAATGCCATTAAGAAATCAGGTGAAGGTTCATTTCTGGCTGTGTTAAAAACATTTGGTGACCGTGAGTCAGGAGGCTTGCTGAGCTTCCCAAAATCTGGGGTGACTTTGGCGCTAGATTTTCCGAATCGTGGAGAAAAAACCTTAAAACTGTTAAATGAGCTGGATCATATTGTAGCGCAAGCACAAGGTCGCCTTTATTTGGCGAAAGATGCGCGTATGCCTCGATCACTTTTTGAAGCGGGTTATCCGCAGTTGAATGAATTTTTAAAATATCGGGATCCCGGCATCAGTTCGGAAATGTCTCGTCGTCTATTAGGGGCTTAAATGTCAAATCAACCCAAAATCTTAATTGTAGGCGGGACGTCCGCTATTGCTGAACATTGTGCCAGACTCTGGCTTAAACAGCAGCCGTGTGAAGTGATTTTATTAGGTCGGGATCAGGATAAATTACAGCGTGTGGTAAATGATCTTAAAGTCCGTACCCCACAAGCTAATATTCAATTTCAGACCGTTGATTTTTTAAATGCGACAGCGATTCAGGACTGCATTGATACCATCAATCAACAGGGCAAAATTGATATTGCCTTGATTGCGCATGGTAATTTACCTGATCAAGAGCAATGTCAAAATGATCTGTTGCAATGTCAGCAGGCGATTGAGGTCAATGCACTTTCCCCGGTCCTGTTTACTGAAATTATTGCTAAACATATGATTGAGCAGAATCACGGTAAACTGGCTGTGATTGGTTCGGTAGCAGGGGATCGTGGACGTAAATCAAATTATGTCTATGGTGCATCGAAAGCACTTATTGATAAATATCTGCAAGGATTACAACACCGCCTCGCTTTAATCGGTTCTTCTGTTACGGCCACTTTGATTAAACCAGGTCCGACAGCAACACCAATGACAGCGGGAATGTCGGGTAAAGGCAAGCTTGCCTCACCTGAACAAGTCGCTGCTGATATTGTGCAAGGCATTGATCAGAGTAAGCTAACCGTCTATACGCCAGGTAAATGGGCGATTATTATGTTGATTATCCGTAATTTACCTTTCTTCTTATTTAGAAAAATGGATATCTAAACTAGAAAGATAATTAAAAAGCTCAATGCTGTATTGGGCTTTTGTTTAACTATATTGTCTTAAAAAAAATACACTGCAATTTTTCTCCTCACACTTCTTACATTCCAGCATCATCCCTAATTTCTCATGGCGCCCTTGTTCGGTTAACACCCAAGGGCGATTTTGCCACGGTGGATCATGACGCATATGTTGCCCATGCCCACAGGCGAGATCAGCAACCCAATGTCCTTCTTCGTCGAGATGAAAACCCACAATCGCTTGCTGCATTTAATTGTCCAGACTCTCGAGTTTAGATTGTTCCAAACCTTTTAAAAAACGATGACAAAGATTATGGATTGCCAGCAGGTCATTCTGCTCCATGCCTAAAGCGCAGGCGAGTTTAAACGGAATCGCGGTAATTTCATCTTTTGAAGCGAGTGCTTTTTCTAGCAACACCACTTTTTTCATCCGCTCATCTTCTTTGACTGCTACACGTTTTAGAAATTGTTTTTCTTCAAGTTTTTTAATGATCGGGGTTAAGGTGCCTGAATCGAAAAATGTCTTTTGTCCAATCTCTGACAACATGACATTGTCTTGTTCGTACAGAGCCAGCAATACAATAAATTGCGGATAGGTCAGGTCATATTCCTGCAGTAAAGGCCGATACTGCCGAATCATGGCATTGGTCGCGGAATACATGGCAAAACATACCTGATTATCCAAAAATGAAACTTCAGCCATGATGATTTTTCCTCGACTCGTTTATTGAAGATTCAGTATAAATTGGATGATGCAAAAAGTATATTGCGTATAATTATCTTGTGTACAAGATAATTGTGTGCAATATTAAATAACCAAGCTGACTTGTTAAGCAGAATATTTTTGAGTACATCCCTAAATGGGTAGAGGAGCGCATAGCGATGAGTAAGATTTATGATTTTCAGGCAGAACTGTTAGAAGGCGAAAAAAAGAACCTCGCTGATTATCAAGGTAAAGTGTTATTGGTGGTGAATACGGCGAGCCAGTGTGGTCTAACGCCACAATTTGAAGGTCTGGAAAAGTTATATCAGGATTATCAACAGCAAGGACTGGTGATTCTTGGTTTTCCCTGTAACCAGTTTGCCAACCAAGATCCATCGAGCAACGAAGAAATCGGTAGCTTCTGTCAGCGTAATTATGGCGTATCTTTCCCGATGTTTGCCAAGATTGATGTAAATGGCCCAACCGCACATCCCTTGTATCAATATTTAACTTCTGAAGCCAAGGGCATTTTGGGTAGTGAAAGTATTAAATGGAATTTCACCAAATTCCTGATTAATCAAAATGGTGAGGTGGTAAAACGCTATTCGCCGATTACCAAACCTGAAAAAATTGCCAAAGATATTCAACGACTTCTTGGATAAAGCAGTTTTAAAAATAAGGAGAGTGGAAATGACTGGTTTATAAGTTGAGTCAACTGGTGTTTCCTTATCCTTAACAAATGAAATGATAAAGCTGAATATTTTTAATATGTTGTAATTAATTGAACAAAATAGATTTTTTAATCTTTAAGATTTATACAACTTGTTTCACGATTGCCTGCAAACTTCGTTATACTTTTTGCCAAGATTAAAAATACGAGCGTCAGATTATGCGTGTACTGGTAGTGATGGACCCGATTGAAACCGTGAATCTCAAAAAAGATTCCACCATGGCGATGTTATGGGCAGCCAGCCGTCGTGGTCATGAACTGGGTTATGCATTGCAGCACGATTTATATATCGATCAAGGTAAAGCTTTTGGTCTGATCTCTCCTTTAAAAGTATTTGAAGATTACAATCATTATTACGAGTTGACTGAGAAGCGCAAAGAGTCGCTGGCCGATTACGATGTGATATTGATGCGTAAAGACCCGCCGTTTGACATGAACTTTGTCTATACCACCTATATTCTGGAACAGGCAGAACGTGAAGGTGCGTGGATTATCAATAAACCGCAATCGCTACGTGACTGTAATGAAAAGCTCTTTGCCACCCAGTTCCCGGAACTGCAAGTCCCGACCTTAGTGACGTCTCAACAAAGCCTGATTCGTGAATTTATCAAAGAACATGGTGATGTGATTGTGAAACCGCTGGATGGTATGGGCGGCATGGGGATTTTCCGTTTGTATCAAGATGGGGTGAATATCGGTTCAACGCTGGAAATGCTCACGGAAATGGGGACACGTCCGATCATGGCCCAGCGTTATATTCCTGAGATTGTAGAAGGGGATAAGCGTATCTTGATGGTCAATGGCGAACCAGTTCCCTATTGTCTGGCACGTATTCCGCAAAATGGCGAAGTACGCGGTAACCTGGCAGCAGGTGGTTTAGGACAGGCTCGTCCACTGACTGAAAATGATAAATTGATTGCAGCAAAAGTCGGTCCCTTCCTGCGTGAGAAAGGCTTGGTTTTCGTTGGTCTGGATGTGATTGGTAATTACGTGACTGAAATTAATGTGACTAGTCCAACCTGTATCCGTGAGATTGATGCACAATTTGGGACATCGATTGCGGATGATTTATTTGCCGTCCTCGAAGCTGGGCTTAAAAATTAAATAATTCTTATTTTTTGACCAAACTGCCCGTTTGTATTGACCCGAATTTTGGATGCAAATGGGCTTTTAGATATCGGCAGTCTCTTGTTTTTAACAAACAATCGAAAAAAGCTCAGCTTTCTGTTGTAAACAAGTGAAATTCGCTTTTCGTGAATGAAGCTTTAGGATTAAAATAACGCTCGAAAACAATAGACGATAACCTTTTTTTGAGTTGAAGAATTAAACCGTGACCAATTCACCACAGAACAAACCCAAACATGTCATGATGATGGCCGCTGGTACAGGTGGACATGTTTTTCCTGCGCTTGCTGTTGCCAAACAACTGCAACAAGAGGGCTGTCAGGTCTCTTGGTTGGCGACCCCGATAGGAATGGAAAACCGGTTACTCAAAGATCAAAATATTCCGATTTATCAGATTGATATTCAAGGTGTACGCGGTAATGGCCTGATCCGTAAACTCAGTGCACCGTTTAAAATTTTAAAAGCAACCTTAAGCGCCATGCGCTACATGAAGCAGTTGAAAATTGATGCTGTTGCTGGTTTCGGCGGTTATGTTGCCGGGCCGGGGGGCTTGGCTGCACGTTTGCTGGGTATTCCTGTGTTGATCCATGAACAGAATGCGATTGCAGGCTTTACCAATACCCAACTGGCGCGTATTGCGAAAACCGTATGTCAGGCTTTTCCAGATACTTTTCCAAGTAGTGATAAAGTGGTGACCACAGGCAATCCAGTGCGTGCCGAAATCACTGCGATTTTGAATCCATCATGGCGTTACCAAACCCGTGAACAGCAACAATTGCCACTGAATATTTTAATTGTGGGCGGTTCATTGGGGGCGCAAGCGTTAAATGAGCGTTTGCCAGAAGCATTAAAAAAGGTCAGTGTACCGCTGAATGTATTTCATCAATGTGGTCAAAATAAGCAGGATGCGACGCGTGCCCTCTATCAAGGTGCAGCTGAGCATTTAAGGGTTCAGGTTGAGCCGTTTATTCATGATATGGCCAAAGCCTATAGCGAGGCTGATTTAATTATTTGTCGTGCCGGTGCTTTAACGGTAACTGAAGTCGCAACCGCAGGTCTGGCAGCGGTTTTTGTTCCTTTACCGATTGCGGTGGATGATCACCAAACTGCAAATGCCAAATTTTTGGCGAATGCAGGCGCTGCAAAGATTTGCCAGCAAACAGAAATGACCCCTGCTGTTTTGGATGAGTTATTTGCCAGCTTGCTCAATCGCCAGCTCCTCTCTGAAATGGCGATTAAAGCACGTCAACAAGCACAACCGGATGCGACGCAGCATGTGGTTGATCTGATTAAAAAATTGTAATTCGAGTTTATTTATGTCTCCTACAAATCCAAACCAAGCCAAAAAGCTGATTAAAGTGCCAGAAATGCGCCGTATTAAAAATATCCACTTTGTTGGTATTGGAGGGGCGGGGATGTGCGGTATTGCCGAGGTCCTGAGTAACCAGGGCTATAAAATCTCGGGCTCGGACATCAAAGCTTCAAAAACCACAGCTCAGCTTGAAGCCAACGGAATTAAAGTCTATATCGGCCACTCGGCAGAAAATATTAAAAATGCCAATGTGCTGGTGGTTTCGACGGCGATTGACCCTGAAAACCCGGAGATCAAGGCAGCAATTGAACAGCGTACCCCGATCGTGCGTCGTGCAGAAATGCTGGGTGAGTTGATGCGCTATCGCCATGGCATTGCCGTTGCTGGAACCCATGGTAAAACCACCACCACCAGTTTATTGACCACCATGCTGGCAGAAGAAAACCTTGATCCAACCTATGTGATTGGCGGTTTGCTGAATAGTACCGGTGTGAATGCTGCTTTAGGTGAAAGTCGTTTTATTGTGGCAGAAGCGGATGAGTCAGATGCATCTTTTCTGTATTTGCAGCCGATGGCCGCAATTGTAACCAATATCGATGCAGATCACATGGATACCTATGAAGGTAGCTTTGACAAGTTAAAAGATACCTTTATCCAGTTCCTGCATAACCTGCCATTCTATGGCTTGGCTGTGGTGTGTGGGGATGATGCCAATATTCGCGAGATTTTACCGCGTGTGGGGCGTCCGGTATTAACTTACGGCTTTGATGAAGGTAATGACATCCGTGCGATTGATGTTGAGCAGGAAGGTATGCGCTCACACTTTACCGTATTGCGTAAGGATCGCGAACCGTTACGTGTCACCATCAATCAACCGGGTCTGCATAATGTCCTGAATGCACTGGCTGCAATTGGGGTCGCAACCGATGAAGGGGTGTCTGATGGTGCGATTTGCCGTGCACTGGAAGGTTTTAGCGGGGTAGGTCGCCGCTTCCAGGTACAGGGCGAGTTTGAAGTGGGTGACGGACTGGTGAAACTGGTAGATGATTATGGTCATCACCCGAAAGAAGTTGAAGCAACCATTAAGGCAGCCCGTGCCAGCCATCCGGACCGCCGTTTGGTGATGCTGTTCCAGCCCCACCGTTTTAGCCGTACCCGCGACTGTTTTGATGACTTTGTTGATGTGTTATCGCAAGTCGATCAGTTATTATTGCTAGAAGTTTATCCTGCTGGTGAAAAGCCGATTGTCGGTGCCGATAGCCGTGCTCTGGCCCGTAGCATTCGCCTGCGTGGTGAGGTCGAACCGATTCTGGTTGATCCGGTAGAAGGCAATTTGCCGAACGTTTTACAAAAAGTGTTACAAGCAAATGACCTGTTATTAACACAAGGCGCAGGCAACGTGGGGGCAATTTCGGTAGAATTGGCCCAGCATCGCCTGTATGCCGAATAGTTTTAGAAAATTCATCCCGGCCTCCTTCATTAAAAAAAGGAGTGCGCCTTTTTCATAAAGGGACGTTTGGGAAGATTTAGAAATTTAGAAAAGTTTTAAGGATATAAACGTGTCAAATGCTGCAAAATTCGGCAAAGTTGCTGTGTTATTGGGTGGGAAATCGGCTGAGCGTGCTGTGTCATTAGACAGTGGTCAGGCCGTATTAGAGGCCTTGTTACGTTCGGGTGTACAGGCAGAAGCATTTGATCCGCAAGATCGTAGTGTGACTGAACTGGTGGGCTATGACCGTGCTTTTATCGTATTGCATGGCCGTGGCGGTGAAGATGGCCAGATACAAGGCGTATTGGAATGGTTGAATATCCCGTATACCGGGACTGGCGTGCAAGGGTCTGCAATTGGTATGGACAAAGTCAAAACCAAGCAGATCTGGCAAGGCAGTGATTTGCCGACCGCACCTTACCGCATTATCACCAAAGACACTGATTTGGAGCCTGTGATTGCTGAGCTGGGTTTACCAGTCATTATCAAGCCTGTGCATGAAGGTTCCAGCGTTGGCATGAGCAAGGTTGAAAAAGCAGAAGACTTTGCCGCTGCGATTGAAAAAGCAACCCAGCACGATGCTGTGGTGATGGCCGAAAAATGGATTACGGGTCGTGAATTTACCATTTCATTCCTGAATGGCCAGCCTTTGCCGGTGATTCGTTTACAGCCGCCAGCAGATGTGGCCTTCTATGACTATGAGGCAAAATACCAACGTAATGATGTGCAATATGGCATCCCTTGCGGTTTAAGCGAAACGGAAGAGAAAAGCCTGCAAGCCTTGTGTTTGCGTGCATTCCAGGCAGTAGGAGCTGAGGGTTGGGGCCGTATTGATGCCATGCAGGATGAACAGGGCAATTTCTGGTTGCTGGAAGTGAATACCGTTCCAGGCATGACCAGTCACTCTTTGGTGCCGAAAGCAGCGCAGGCCGTTGGTTATAATTTTGATCAGCTCTGTATTGCAATTCTAGAGCAAACTTTAGCACAGCCGGCTTAATTATTTATGGCTCAACTTCCTGCATCCATGCGTCGCAAAACGCGACCCGCCATTAGCTCGATTCACGAGAAACCGCCTTCGCCGAAACAAAAGATGGTGAATGCGGGTGGCTGGGCATTACTTGTTATTGCATTCGCTGTACTGGCATTAGGTCTGTTTGGCTTATATAAAGTCATGACCGATGCCAAAGTGGCAGAGTTGCAGGTGGTGGGCACCAATTCTGAAGTCGAAAATCAGCAATTGGTCAAATACCTAAATCCCGTCATTAAAGATAATTATTTTACTTCGGATTTAGAGCAGATTCGGGATCAGGCATTAAAGGTCTCTTGGGTGGATCGTGTGGTGGTATCACGGGCTTGGCCAAATGCAATTCGGGTGCGAGTAATGCCGCGTCATGCGATTGCACGTTGGGGAACAGGGCGTTTGCTGAGTGATAATGGTGAAGTGTTTAGCGAAGCGGTTCCGCAAGCACATCCAAATCTGCCACTGTTACATGGGCCAGCCAGCCAATCCAAAATGATGATGCGTCGCTATAATGAAATTAACCAGTTATTTCATCCAGCGAATTTAAGATTAAAAGAACTGTATTTAACTGAGCGTATGACCTGGTTTATGCAGTTTGATTCGGGTTTACGGATTATCGTAGATCAGGATCAGACCATGAACAAGCTCCAGCGCTTAAGCCATTTGGCACAGACAGATCTAAAACCTGCATGGTCTAAAATCACGGCAATTGATCTGCGTTACCGCAATGGCCTGGCCATTCAATGGAAAAATGCAGCTCCGCCGAAGATTGTGAATGGTCAGTTAGTTGTAACGATTGATGACACAAGCCTTGCAGGGGCAATTCAGGCAAAGCCATAATACGTGGCTTAAAATAAAGGGCAGTGGTCCTAAACAACACTAAAGATATGGTATTGAAGTAATGAGTGAAGCTGTTCCCTCAGTTGTTGCGATTGATATTGGGACCCATAAAGTCTCAGTCTTGATTGGTAAGGTCCATGCACCGGATAAGATCCAGGTCATTGGCATGGCAACTGCTCGCAACCGAGGCATGGTTAAAGGCAAGATTGTCAGCTTGGACAAGGTCATTGCTGCGATTAAAAATGCAGTATCCGAAGCAGAGGATATGGCAGAATGCCGTATTCATAGCGCATGGGTGTCTATTCCGAGTACTGAATTACAAAGTTTTTATGCATCAGGTCGTACTCCTGTCGCCAACCACGATCATATTATTACGACAAATGAAGTGGTGCGTGCGCTCGAGTTGGCCAAAGCCAGTCATGTCTCACCGGATTATTATCTTGCCAGCGCGGTGCCATTAGGCTTTGAGCTCGGTGATTCGGCTGAATGGGTGCAGAATCCAGTCAATATGTCTGCGCATAGCATGACAGGCCATTATCAGTTGATGATGATGCCGATCAGCACCATGCAAAACCTGGATCGTGCCATGAAAGGGGCCAATATCGGGGTGGAGAAAATGGTGGTGTCTTGCTTGGCAACAGCTGAGGCAAGTCTGCTCAAAGATGAAAAAGAATATGGTGTCTGTCTGGTCGATATTGGCGCAGGCATTACCAATATTGCGGTGTATCTGGATGGTCGTCTGGCACTCGCACGGACCTTGCCGCGTGGTGGTGAGAATGTCACCCGTGATATTGCAGCTGTTTTACAAACCACCACTGAAGAAGCTGAACGCATCAAGATTTTACATGGTTGTGTCGATCTGAGTGTGGTGAAACCAGACCATATGATTCAGGTGCAAGGTATTGATGGTACACAAACCATCAGTCGTATTGAGCTTGCAGAAATCATTATTGCACGTTATGAAGAAATCTTTGCTTCAATTCGTGAAGAACTGGAGCATAGTGGTGCGATTCATGGTTTGTATCATGGTGTGGTGCTGACCGGAGATGCCTGTCAAATTGAAGGCATGGTGAATCTGGCACGCCGTACGCTCGGTGTATCTGCACATCTGGGTAATCCTCCGTTGCAAGTGTATGCTGAGGATCAGCACTTACCCGCCTTGCGTCGTTCAATGTACGCCACTGCGGCAGGTCTGTTGATGTTTAGCCAGAGTGATTTGCAGGATACGGTCGAAGAACCAGAAGAGGCTAGCGATCGTAGTTTTGTTGATCGGGTTGCCAATGGTTGGAATGCATTAAATAGCAAATTAAAGGCCATCTTTTAAGTTGTAGTTATTTTTGGGAAAATTTGTTAGGAAGTTGTTCTAAATCTGCCACTGTACTTGACAATCTGGTGATTATTGAACAGCATCCTAAACATCAGTTGTTTAAAAATCAGGGCAGTAACGGGCTGAAGTAACTGCCATTAATATTAGGAAATCTAAAGGTCATGGCCTCATTTGAATTTATAGAAGATGAACTAGACAATGGCAACGGTCAAGCCCGTTTCACAGTATTTGGTGTGGGTGGTGGTGGCGGTAATGCCGTTCAGCACATGGCCCAGTCAGATATTCAAGGTGTAAAGTTCGTTTGTGCCAATACAGATAAACAAGCACTGGACAGTATGAACGCGCCATTCAAAATTCAATTGGGTGAACAAAGTACGCGTGGTTTAGGTGCCGGTGCGAATCCGGAAGTGGGTCAAATCGCAGCTGAAGAAAGCCGTGATGTGATCCGTCAGCACCTTGAAGGGACTGATATGGTCTTCGTTACCGCTGGTATGGGCGGTGGTACAGGTACAGGTGCTGCACCCGTGGTTGCTGAAGTTGCCAAAGAGATGGGCATTCTGACTGTTGGTGTGGTAACCACCCCATTCAACTTTGAAGGCCGTCGCCGTCAAAAGTCTGCTGAAAAAGGCATTGATGCATTAGAAGCACATGTTGATTCACTGATTATCATTCCGAACCAGCGCTTACTCAGCGTATATGGTGATATTTCAATGAAAGATGCCTATAAAAAGGCAGATGATGTATTGTTGAATGCAGTTCGCAGTATTTTTGACCTTGTGGTCAATCGTGGTCATATTAACCTCGACTTCGCTGATTTGAAAACAGCGATGAGTACACGTGGTTATGCCATGATGGGTGCTGGTTTAGGTCGTGGTGAAGATCGTGCCCGCCAAGCCGCTGAACAGGCGATCCGTAGCCCGTTGCTTGATAATGTGAATATTATCAATGCGAAAGGTGTATTGATTAATATTACCGGTGGTGATGATATTACCCTGCGTGAAACCGAGATCATTACCGATGTGGTGAACCAGATTGTTGACCTTGATGAAGGTGAGATCTTCTACGGTACGGTATTTGACCCGGATGCGCGTGATGAACTTCGTGTTACAGTTATAGCGACGGGCTTAACGCGTAATGCGAGTGAAGTGGACCAGAAAAGACGTACTTCAGCTTCACATGTAAGTGCTTCTCAAGTGGCCCAACAACCGGTTGATGAAGATGATGTTCCAGCGATCAGTAAACGTGCAAATGTAGACGCTCCTGCGAGTACTACCGCAAGTTCTACGCCACGTTCATCACCAATGAGTATTCAAGACTACCTGAAAAATCAGCAGCGTAAATAATAAAATCAGTTATTTAGCGAAAGGAGGCAATTAATTGCCTCCTTTTTTATTTTTTTAAAATGGCAAAATATGCTAAGTTATATCGGTTTTTGCAAATGAAGTTGGTATGGCATGTTGAAACAACGTACTCTCAAGCGTGTGGTGAAAGCGAGCGGGATTGGTTTGCACAGTGGTCAAAAGGTGCTGATCAATTTTGTTCCACACCATATTGATGGAGGTATTGTCTTTCGCCGTATTGACTTAAATCCCCCTGTTGATATTCCGGCCAATGCCTTGCTGATCCAAGAAGCATTTATGTGTTCAAATCTGGTACGCGATGACATAAAAGTAGGCACCATTGAACATGTCATGAGTGCGATTGCCGGATTGGGAATTGATAACCTGATTGTCGAAGTCTCTGCTTCAGAAGTCCCGATTATGGATGGTAGTGCAGGGCCTTTTATCTATCTGCTGATGCAAGGTGAGCTGGCAGAGCAAGATGCGCCAAAGAAGTTCATCCGCATTTTAAAGCCCGTTGAGGCTTTAATCGATGATAAAAAGGCGATTTTCAAGCCTCATTCGGGTTTCCAGCTCAACTTCACCATCGACTTTGACCATCCTGCCTTTGCCAAGGAATACCAGTCAGCCACGATTGACTTCTCGACTGAAACCTTCGTTTATGAGGTTAGTGAGGCGCGAACCTTTGGTTTTATGAAAGATCTGGATTATCTCAAAGCCAATAACCTGGCCTTGGGTGCGAGTCTGGATAATGCGATTGGCGTTGATGATACCGGTGTGGTCAATGAGGAAGGATTGCGCTTCGCCGACGAATTTGTACGTCACAAGATTTTAGATGCAGTGGGCGACTTATATTTGCTTGGTCATCAGATTATTGCCAAGTTTGATGGCTATAAATCGGGTCATGCTTTGAATAATCAGTTATTACGCAATGTTCAAAATGATCCAAGCAGCTATGAAATTGTAACATTTAATAACGAGAATGATTGTCCGATTCCGTATGTAAGTGTGACATAAGTCATTGTCTTTTATTGGCTATGTTATATTATAACAAACGAAACTGAGATTTTTGTCACAAAATATACTGATGTGTTTTGATACTTCATGTATGAAGTTTACTTTTTATTGCTTGCCAAACGTAGTAGAGCTTGGCTAAGCTTAGGGTCGCTCACATATTCAGCGGCGCTGCGCAATTGCTCTTGGGTCTCTGATGTAAGTGCTTTTGTTGGGGGAGAGGGTTCACGAGAAACAGCCTTTTTGTTTCTTAAGCGAACTTGGATTTTTCGTAATTCCTTGAGTCCTTCGAGCTGAGCTAACTGCGCAACATAGTTGCTTTGTAAATAGCTGAGTTGACTAATCATCGCTTGATTTTCACCAGTAATGATCAAAACACCATGTTGATAACAAACAACTTGCCATTGCTCTGGTTGGGGCAATAACGGTTGAATAATTTTCGTAAGTTGTTTCCATTGCGTAACTTGCGTTGTCAGAAACGTTAAGTTTCCAGTTTTTATGTGTTGTCCTTTCTGTTGGAAAACGTTGTTAGGCTCAGACATAGAACTTCCTCGGAGGTAATGTGTCCATCTTAAGCGTTTGGTTCAACTGTTATCAAGGAAGAGATGATAAAGGAACGTTTGAAGGACGGTTTCAAGAGGTTTTTTATGCATCATACGCGTCGTATTTTACTCGCATTTTCATTGGCTGCTTCAGCTGCTTCGGTTGCTTTTGCAGACTATCAGAACATTGGTCAGTCAACAGGTGATGACCGCTTAGAGCAATTATCAAAAACCCTGGCTCAAGGTTCTTATACTCATTCTGCAGATATGGATCTGCCAGCTATTTCGAATGTGTCAGTTAAATTACGTGAAAAAACCATTGAATTGAACAATGCGACGATCGAAAAGAAATACGGTCGTTCCGCGGTTTCATCTCAAGACAATGCGTCTTCTTCGTTTTCTGCAAATACCGGTTATTCTTGGTTGGTCAGCCATCCATTACAGGAAGGTCGCGTGAGTTCTTCTTGGGGAACACGTACTTTATTGGGTTCAACCCGCCATCATTCAGGCGTTGATCTTGCTGCACCATCAGGCACACCAATTTATTCAACAGGCCCAGGTGTCGTGACCAAATCAGGCTGGGGCACGGGTTATGGTCAATACGTTGAAATTGATCATGGCAATGGTTATATCACTCGCTATGCCCATGCATCACGTCTGATCGTGAACGCAGGCGACCGTGTTAGCGCGGGTGAGCATATCGCCAATGTTGGTTGTACAGGCCGTTGTACTGGACCGCATTTACATTTTGAAGTGGTGAAAGATGGTCAACGTAAAAACCCGTCAACTTACCTTGCCATGTTGCCTTAATGTAATTTGTTAACAGTTGTATATAAATATTAAGAGAAAATCGCCTTTATTGGCGATTTTTTATGTTTTTTGTTTCAATTCGGTCAATGACTATTTTGTCAGAAAATAATAAGGCGTTTTCCATTCAGCCAGAGCCATACCCCTTAGAAAGCAAAACATGATAAAAATAGGGTCGACAAATAACTTAAGGGAAAAGGTGAATTGTATGGCGTTTTATGGCGACTCTGACGCGCAAGAAACCCAAGAATGGCAAGAAGCATTTGATTCTGTTTTACAACACATGGGCACGGAACGAGCTGCTTTCTTACTAGAAAAACTCTATCAACGGGCAATTGCGAAACATGTGCCAATCCAGCGCTTAAATACACCTTACCTCAACACCATCTCAGTTGAAGAACAACCAGCAATGCCTGGCGATCAGGATATGGAACGCCGTATCCGTGCCTTGATCCGCTGGAATGCTTTGGCAATGGTATTACGTGCGAACAAGACCGGAGATGATCTGGGTGGTCACCTTGCCAGTTTCGCATCGTCTGCAACCTTGTATGATGTTGGTTTTAACCATTTCTTCCGCGCCGCCTCGAACAACTTTGGCGGCGACATGATTTATTACCAAGGCCACTGTGCGCCTGGTATTTATGCACGTTCTTTCCTTGAAGGGCGTTTAAACGAAGAACAGCTCAGTAATTTCCGTCGTGAAGTTGGCGGTAACGGTTTACCAAGCTATCCACATCCCTATTTAATGCCGGACTACTGGCAGTTCCCGACCGTATCGATGGGTCTGGGTCCAATCATGTCGATCTATCAGGCACATATTCAGAAATATTTGATGAATCGTGGCCTGATCAAAGAAGAAGACCGTAAAGTCTGGGCATATCTGGGCGATGGTGAAATGGATGAGCCAGAAAGTACGGGTGCAATTTCACTGGCAGGTCGTGAAAAGCTTGATAACCTGATTTGGGTGGTGAACTGTAACTTACAGCGTCTGGATGGTCCGGTACGTGGTAACGGTAAAATCATTCAAGAATTAGAATCTTTATTCCGTGGTGCGGGCTGGCGTGTCATTAAAGTCGTCTGGGGCCGTCATTGGGATCCGCTCCTTGCCAAAGACAAGTCTGGTGCTTTAAAGGCGGTGATGGAAGAAACTGTTGATGGTGAGTACCAACGCTATCAAGTGAAAGGCGGTGCATATACACGCGAGAAATTCTTTGGCAAGTACCCAGAAGCTGCGGAACTGGTCAAAGATTTAAGCGATGAAGACATCGACAACCTTAACCGTGGTGGTCATGACCCGTACAAAGTGTTTGCTGCCTATGCAGAAGCAATGAAAGCCAAAGGTCAACCAACCGTTATTCTGGCGAAAACAGTTAAAGGTTATGGTTTGTCTGAAGAAATTGAAGCGGTGAACAAAACTCACCAAATCAAGAAAATGCAGATCGACTCTTTAAAATATGTACGTGACCGTTTTAACTTGCCATTTACAGACGATAAGTTAGAAGAGCTTCCATTCTATCGCCCAAGTGAAAACTCTCCAGAAATGAAGTACATGAAGGCGCGTCGTGAAGCATTAGGCGGGTACCTGCCTGCACGTCGTAAAGAGAGTGAAACTTTAGCGATTCCTGAATTATCAGTATTTGATGCGGTATTAAATGGTTCTGGTGGTAAAGAGCAATCGACCACGATGCTGATGGTGCGTTTAATTGCTGCTTTACTGAAAGAAAAAGCCATTAAAGACCGCGTCGTGCCAATTGTTCCGGATGAAGCACGTACATTTGGTTTAGAAGGGATGTTCCGTCAGCTGGGTATTTATGCCGCTCACGGTCAAAAATATACTCCGGAAGACCAAGAACAGTTAATGCATTACCGTGAAGCAAGTGACGGTCACATGCTGCAAGAAGGAATTAACGAAGCGGGTGCGATGAGCGCTTGGGCTGCGTTGGCAACCAGTTATTCAACCAATAACTTGCCAATGATTCCAATGTACATGTACTACTCAATGTTCGGTTTCCAGCGTATTGGCGACATTGCATGGGCTGCGGGTGATGCACAGGCACAAGGTTTCTTGTTGGGCGCGACTGCTGGCCGTACCACATTGAATGGTGAAGGTTTACAGCATCAGGATGGTCATTCACATATCTTGGCGAACACAATTCCAAACTGTGTATCTTATGATCCATGTTTTGGTTATGAATTGGCTGTGATCGTACACGACGGTTTACAACGTATGTATGTGAACCAAGAGCGTGTGTTCTATTACCTCACTGTAATGAACGAAAACTACGAGCATCCTGCAATGCCAGAAGGCGCTGAGGAAGGTATTAAACGTGGTATGTACCTGTTCGAAAAAGATGAAAAAGCAACGGTTCAATTAATGGGTTCAGGCGTTATTCTGCGTGAAGTGATTAAAGCTGCGAAAATCTTACATGATGAATACCAGATTCACTCAAACGTTTGGAGTGTCACCAGCTTCAATGAGTTGTCACGTGACGGTATGGCATGTGAAGAATACAACCGTTTACACCCACTGACTGAAGAAGTGAAAGAGTCTTGGGTATCGAAACAGTTACGTGGTACCGAAGGTATCGTTGTTTCTGCGACAGACCATATGCGTGCGTATAGCGAACAAATCCGTGCCTATCTTCCAGATGGTCGTCCATTTGTTGCATTAGGTACAGATGGTTACGGGCGTTCAGATACACGTGCAAACTTACGTAGTTTCTTTGGTGTTGATGCTGCACATATCGTTGTTGCGACGTTGAAAAAACTCGCTGACGAAGGTGAAGTCGATGCACGTTTAGTCAAAGATGCCATTTCTAACTTTGAGTTAGATACCGACCGTCCAGTTGCATGGGCACCACAAGCGCATCCGGAAGTTCAGGCCGTTGCTGAATACAATGAAACACAAACAGGTGAGGGGAAATAATCATGCAAATCCAAGCACCTGATATTGGCGTAGATAAAGCGCTTGTTGCAGAAATCTTGGTCAAAGTAGGCGACCATGTTGCAGTTGACGATAGTCTTCTGGTGTTAGAGTCAGATAAGGCAACGGTAGAAGTACCAAGCACTGCGGCAGGGATCGTGAAAAGTATTCTGGTTCAACAGGGTGATGAAGTTACTGAAGGCGTCGCATTGATTGAACTAGAGTCAGAGTCTGCTGCTGAAGCCCCTGCGAATGAAGCACCGAAAGCCGAAGCACCAAAAGCAGAAGCGAAACCTGTCGAAGCTGAAACAAAAGCACAACCCGCTGCCGCTCCAACAGCGACAGCAAGCCAAGTTGTGGATGTCAAAGTTCCAGATATTGGTGTAGAAAAAGCCTTGGTTGCAGAAGTACTGGTCAAAGTTGGTGATCAGATTGAACCGGAACAAAGTATTGTTGTAGTTGAATCGGATAAGGCGACGGTAGAAGTACCAAGCTCGGTTGCGGGGATTGTGGAAGCGATCCAGATTAAAGAAGGCGACAGCATCAAAGAAGGTGTGGTCTTAATTCAGGTGAAGACAGCTGCTCATGCAGCATCAGAACCGGAACCGCAAGCTGCCCCAGCTCAAACAGAAGCGCCTGTCGCAACGACTGAAGCACCAGCTGCAAGCAATACCTCAACAGGTAATGTTGAAATTGAAGTACCAGATCTAGGTGTAGAAAAAGCACTTGTTTCAGAAATTCTGGTCAATGTCGGTGATCGCGTTGAAGCTCAACAAAGCCTATGCGTGGTTGAGTCGGATAAGGCATCTGTTGAAGTGCCAAGCTCGGTCGCAGGGATTGTGAAAGCAATCCATGTCTCTGCCAATCAAGAAGTGCGTCAAGGCGTGGCTTTGGCAACAATTGAGGTAAGTGGTCAGGCTGCTGCTCCAGCAGCACCAAAAGCTCAAGCAGCCGCAGCGCCGGCTACGCAAGCAGCACCAGCAAAACCACAGGCAGCAGCGACAGCAGCACCAAGTGCGCCAGCGCAAGCTGAGAAGCTGACCAAAGCGCAAGAAGCAGAAAATGCCAAGGTGTATGCAGGCCCTGCCGTGCGTAAACTGGCACGTGAACTTGGCGTTGTTCTTGGTCAGGTGAAGGCTTCAGGTGAACATGGTCGTGTAATGAAGGATGATGTTTTTGCTTATGTAAAAGCACGTCTCACGACATCACAGCCAGCACCTTCTGCGCAAGCAGCACCAGTGGCGTCAGGCTTACCGAAGTTGCCGGACTTTAGTGCCTTTGGTGGCGGTGAAGTGAAAGCCATGACGCGTTTACAGCAAGTGTCTGTACCGCAATTGTCATTGAATAACTTTATTCCCCAAGTTACACAGTTCGATTTGGCCGATATCACCGAGCTTGAAGCGTGGCGTGGTGAGCTGAAGGATGGCTTTAAAAAGCAAGGTCTGAGCTTAACGATCTTGGCCTTTATTGCCAAAGCAGTTGCGCACTTGCTAAAAGAAGAACCTTATTTCGCAGGCCATTTGGCGGATGATCAGAAATCAGTACTGTTACGTAATGAAATCCATATGGGCATTGCGGTTGCGACCCCAGATGGTTTGACTGTTCCAGTACTGCGTAATCCTGACCAGAAATCAATTAAGCAAATCGCGACTGAACTGGCTGAACTGAGCCAGAAAGCACGTGACCGCAAATTGTCGCCGAAAGATTTGCAAGGTGCCAACTTCACCATTACCAGCTTAGGCAGTATTGGTGGAACGGCCTTTACGCCATTGGTGAACTGGCCACAGGTTGCGATTTTAGGTATTTCACCTGCAACCATGCAACCGGTATGGAATGGTAAAGACTTTGATCCGCGTTTGATGTTGCCATTGTCATTGTCTTATGACCATCGTGTCATTAATGGTGCGGATGCAGCACGCTTTACCAATAAGCTGACCAAGTTACTCAAAGACATTCGTAGCTTATTGCTCTAATTGCTTTTGAATCTACAAAACCTCGCTTTGGCGGGGTTTTCTATTTTTAGGGTGACAAAATTGTGGCTTTATTTGTAAACACTTTTCTCTAGAATACGGTTCTATCTATAAGAAATTTCTTTGAGATCGGGAGCAAGGATGTTGATGACATATCGGGTAATGTTGCCGCTATTGCTTGTGGTTTTTGTATTGATGGGCTTATGGGTGAGTTTCTTGCATTTCCCTTGGGACTGGGTCATGTATGCCGTCATGGGGCTGGAAGTGCTGGTGGCGACCGTGGTGATGGCAATGGAATATCAGGCACAGCATGTCGGTGGTGCAAGTGGCTGGGGCAGTTCCGGTTTTCTCGGTCTTAGTACCTGTCTGGCATTTGTTCTGGGGCTGGCCCGTCTCTTGGTCTGGAGTTACCAAAAATTTTGGGCTTAACGATTCAAAAGCATTTTATTGTTTGCTAGAATAGCCTTACTTCATTGGGGAGTAGCCGCTCTTTACGCAAAGTAAAGAGGTGATGATCAACATAATTGTTCAACCGAACATGGTCATCATAGCAAAGAACCAAGAACAGCTTTTCAGCTGTGCTTTTGTTGGCAAGACCTTTGATTTACCACTCTGCATCAATCTATTTGATTTTGGCTAGCAGGAGGGGTAGGTCATCGGTATATTTTGCTAGCCAGAGCATTCAACCATGTATGAATTCCTCATCTCCACATCAATTGTTGCCCTTGCTGAAATGGGCGATAAAACCCAATTGCTGGCATTATTACTGGCGGCGCGTTTCCGTAAACCTGTTCCGATCTTGATTGCCATCCTGCTTGCGACCACCATTAACCATGGTATTTCGGCTGTGTTGGGGCAATGGATTACCACCGTACTCAGTCCTGAAATCCTGTTGTGGATTCTCGCCCTAGGCTTTATCGGCATGGCGATCTGGATGCTGATTCCGGATGAATTGGGTGATGAAAGTGAAAGCATCAATAAATGGCAGAAATTTGGGGTTTTTGGTGCCACCTTCATCTTATTCTTCTTGGCTGAAATTGGTGATAAAACCCAGATTGCAACCGTAGCTTTGGCGGCACGTTTTGACAGTGTATTCTGGGTTATGTGTGGAACGACATTCGGCATGATGCTTGCCAATGCACCGGCTGTGTTTATTGGCGATAAACTCGCGGATAAATTACCGATTTCCTTGATCCATAAAATTGGTGCTGCAATTTTCCTGGTGGTGGGTGTCTCAACCTTAGCGCAGCATTATTTCTTCTAATTGAGTTAGAACCTGAAAAAACCCGTCTAGTCGTGACGGGTTTTTTTATAAATAATGATAAAAATCTAAACTCTGATTGAAACATGTATTAAATCCCATTATTTTATTATGGAATTAAAAAATATTTCATATTTAAAGAATTTTTCTGGGGTAGCTATGAGTTTCGAGCGCACAACGTCACAAATATTGTTTGATAATGGCACACATAAATGCATCAGTTTTACCAGTCTGGTCAAAGGGGAAGGCATTCAGGCCAATCAGTTTTTAATTATTGACCATGATCGGGCCGCGGTTTTAGATCCGGGCGGTGACCTGACCTATGTGCCTTTAACCATGGAACTGAACCGTTATACCAAACTAAAAAATCTGGATTATGTGATGGCCTCCCATCAAGATCCTGACATTATTACCTCGATGCCCCGCTGGCTGGTCTATACCGATGCCAAAGTGGTGGCTTCCAAGTTATGGGCACGCTTTTTACCGCATCTGAATTCGGCCTTTATGAGTGACCGTATGAAAGGCAATTGGGAAGAGCGCCTGATTGAGCTATCAGATACAGGACAAGTCATTCCTCTCGGTGAAGCTTCGATTGTGGCTGTGCCTGCACATTTCCTGCACTCGGTTGGAAATTTCCAGTTCTATGATCCGACTGCAAAAATTTTATTTTCAGGTGATATGGGGGCTTCAATTGTCGAAGATGCCAGCTTACCGATTACTGACTTTGATGCCCACATCAAAAAAATGAAAGGTTTTCACCAGCGTTATATGTGTTCCAATAAAGTCATCCGTCTCTGGGTCAATATGGTTCGGCAGATGGATCTTGAAATGATTGTGCCTCAGCATGGGACCGCTTTTGTTGGTAAAGCGATGATCAATCAGTTCTTGGATTGGATCGAAACGCTGGAATGTGGTGTAGATCTGATGAATGAATATGTGTTCAGTCTGCCGGCTGAAATGAGCTAAATGTCCGGGGTTGGAAAATGACTGGAAAATACATCAATCACTGATCAGACACTCTTGTCGGCAGGCATAAATTTTCTTAGGATTTATCGGATCAAGGATTGAATCTGATAACGAGAATTTTAACAAAATGTTGTCTCAAATTGCGACCCCCGATGCCTGTGTCAGTTGTGGTGCCTGCTGTGCAAATTACCGTGTCTCTTTCTATTGGGCTGAGGCAGAGCTGATCCCTGAACACATGGTTGAGCCGTTGACCGCGGTCTACTCATGTATGAAAGGGACCAATCAGGCACAAGTCAAATGTGTAGCCTTGCAAGGTGAGGTGGGGCAGCAAGTTAGTTGTTCCATCTATCCAGTTCGGAGCTCAAGTTGTAAGGAAGTACAGATTGCCGATTCGCACTGTAACAAGGCACGGCTGGCGCATAACCTGATCCCGCTGGTTGCGATTGACCAGCAGTCCTCTGAAAATAATGACAATTATGATCAGGTTTGCTAAGGGGATGTATTTGATTAGAAGGGTAAAACTCTCTAGCTGAAAGCTTTTTAAACAACGATTGAAATTATTTTCATCATAGAAAATGAAAATCACATCGAAATTTGTTTATAATAGCTCACGGAAATTACCAGTGAGATTGTTATGCTGACCATCGTTCAAGAAGCGTTAACCTTCGATGATGTCTTATTACTTCCTGCCTACTCAACTGTTCTCCCAAAAGATGTCTCCTTAAAGACACGTTTAACTCGCGGAATTCAACTTAATATCCCTCTCGTTTCTGCTGCAATGGATACCGTGACTGAATCACGTATGGCGATTGCAATGGCGCAAAACGGTGGTATAGGTATTTTGCACAAAAACATGGATATCGCAGCACAAGCTGCTGAAGTCCGTCGTGTGAAAAAATTTGAAGCAGGTATGGTGAAAGATCCAATCACTGTATCACCTGAGACAACAGTGCGTGAACTGATTGCGATTACCCAGGCCAATAATATTAGCGGCGTGCCTGTTGTGAAAGACGGCAAAGTGGTGGGGATTGTCACAGGGCGTGATACACGTTTTGAAACCAATCTTGAACAGCCTGTAAGCAACATCATGACCGGTCAAGACCGTTTGGTGACTGTTCGTGAAGGTGAATCAAAAGAAAATATCCAAGCTTTGCTACAAAAGCATCGTATTGAAAAAGTGTTGGTGATTGGTGAGAACCATGAGCTTAAAGGTCTAATTACGGTGACTGATTTCCGTAAAGCCGAAAGCTATCCAAACAGCTGTAAAGATGATTTAGGTCG
This sequence comes from Acinetobacter calcoaceticus, assembly GCF_051947995.1. GTDB lineage: Bacteria > Pseudomonadota > Gammaproteobacteria > Pseudomonadales > Moraxellaceae > Acinetobacter. The sequence continues at coordinate 153,851 of NZ_JBLVVH010000004.1, forward strand.
TTTACGTGTCGGCGCTGCAGTCGGTACCGGTGCTGAAACTCCAAGCCGTGTAGAGGCCTTGGTTGAGGCGGGTGTCGATGCGATTGTAGTTGATACGGCGCATGGTCATTCTGCAGGTGTGATTGAACGCGTACGTTGGGTAAAAGCCAACTACCCACAAGTTCAAGTGATTGGTGGCAACATTGCAACGGGTGATGCAGCGTTGGCATTGCTTGATGCCGGTGCAGATGCGGTCAAAGTCGGTATTGGTCCAGGTTCAATTTGTACGACGCGTATCGTGGCTGGTATTGGCATGCCACAGATTTCTGCGATTGACAGCGTTGCCAATGCATTGAAAGATCAGATTCCTTTGATTGCAGATGGCGGTATCCGTTTCTCTGGCGATATGGCAAAAGCAATCGGCGCGGGTGCGAGTACGATTATGGTCGGTTCACTCCTTGCTGGTACTGAAGAAGCGCCTGGTGAGGTTGAGTTCTTCCAGGGCCGTTACTACAAAGCTTACCGTGGTATGGGTTCATTAGGTGCGATGGCTGGTGTATCCGGTTCTGCGGACCGTTACTTCCAGGACGCTAAAGCAGGTGCTGAGAAGTTAGTGCCAGAAGGTATTGAAGGCCGCGTGCCATATAAAGGTCCAATGGGGAACATTGTTCATCAAATGATGGGTGGCTTACGTTCATCAATGGGCTATACCGGTTCATCTGTGATTGAAGATCTTCGTCAAAATGCGAAATTTGTGAAAATTACTTCAGCAGGTATGTCTGAATCACATGTGCATGATGTAACCATTACCAAGGAAGCACCAAACTACCGAGTTGGTTGATTTTTGGTAATTTTGCCGATCGAAAAACCGTCAGTGTACTGACGGTTTTTTTTGTTTTGGTGTAAAGTGATCAAGATGAAGAAGGATATGGTTACAGACCATATAAAAGATAAGAAAGTGAGTAAAACATGAGCTATTTTGGTACTGATGGAATTCGAGGCAAGTTTGGACAAATGCCAATTACCCCAGAGTTCGCATTAAAACTAGGTTTTGCCGCAGGAACAGTATTAAAAAGAAATAGTCCGAAAAGTAAGCCGATCGTAGTATTAGGGAAAGATACCCGTTTATCTGGCTATATTCTGGAAGCTGCTCTACAGGCTGGCTTGAATGCCGCAGGTGTTTATGTACATCTGTTAGGTCCTTTGCCAACACCAGCGATTGCACATTTAACCCGCGCACTACATGCGCATGCAGGTATCGTCATTTCAGCGTCGCATAATCCATATTTCGATAACGGGATTAAATTTTTCTCCAGTGAAGGCAAGAAATTACCTGATGCCATTCAGGATCAGATCAATCAGGAATTAGAGAAAGAACTGGTCATTGAAGATACGGCAAATCTCGGGAAAAGCGTGCGTGTCAAAGATGCCAATGGTCGCTATATCGAATTTTGTAAATCGACATTCCCTTACCATTTCGACCTGCGTAATTTGAAAATCGTGGTGGATTGTGCCAATGGCGCTGCCTATAGCGTTGGGCCATCAGTATTTCGTGAATTAGGCGCGAAAGTTATTCCACTGTTTAATGAGCCAGATGGTTTAAACATCAATGAAAACTGCGGTTCAACTCATCCTGAGCAATTGCAAAAAGCAGTAGTAGCCCATCAGGCCGATCTGGGGATTGCATTTGATGGTGATGCAGACCGTGTGGTCATGGTGGATAAACACGGGCAACTGGTTGATGGTGACCATATCCTGTATATCCTTGCGACACAGGCAAACCACAAGCCAGCAGGCGTTGTCGGTACTGTGATGAGCAATATGGCGCTGGAACTGGCCTTACAACAGGCTGAGGTTGGCTTTGTCCGTGCCAAAGTGGGTGACCGCTATGTATTACAGGCATTGGAAGAAAATAACTGGGTTACAGGTGGCGAACCTTCAGGTCATATCCTGACGCTGGATAAGAGTACCACTGGTGATGCGATCATTGCGGCACTTCAGGTGTTAACCGTAATGGTGGAACAAGGTAAGGCTTTACATGAACTGGTTGCAGGCTTTGAACTATTCCCGCAAGTCTTGGTCAATGTGCGTCTACAGGACATGATTGACCCTTATTCGATTCCTGCGCTGGTGGCAGAGTTTGAAAAAGCAGAGCAGCAACTCAAAGGCCGTGGTCGACTCTTGATTCGTAAGTCAGGCACTGAACCTGTTATTCGTGTCATGGTGGAAGGTGATCAACAGCAAGAAGTTGAAGCATTGGCGAACCATTTGGCTGATGCGGTCCGTGCTCACGCCCAAGCTGCTTAAGAGAGACCCCGCATGAATGATGTGATTAAAGACCTGAGTGAATTACGCTTGAGTTATGAGCAAGGTGAATTACATGAAACCCAAGTGAGCGATCAGCCTCACTTGCAGTTTTTAAACTGGTTTAATCATGCTCTTGCCGCGAATTTGCATGAACCTTATGCCATGTCTTTAGCCACCGCAAATGCACAAGGCCGTCCACATGTACGTACGGTGTTATTACGTGGTGCCACAGAAGCAGGTTATGACTTCTATACCAATTATGACAGTCAGAAAGGATTGGACCTTGCGGAAAATCCTTATGCTGAATTGTTATTCTATTGGCCGAGTCTGGAGCGTCAGGTCCGCATTGGTGGCAAGGTGGCCAAGATTTCTGAACAGGAATCGACCGACTATTACCATAAACGTCCGCGTGATAGTCAGATTGCAGCGCATATCAGTACACCACAAAGTGGTGTGATTGAGAGTCGTGAAGTGCTGCAACAACGCTTTCAAGCATTACAGAGCCAAGCCCAGGCTGAGCTGGATAAACCTGAGTTCTGGGGCGGTTACCGCTTAGAAGCGGATTATTATGAGTTCTGGCAGGGGCGACCAAATCGCTTACATGATCGTTTGAGTTATGAAAAACAAGACGACCACTGGGCCCTACAACGTTTGATGCCATAAATGACACAGATGCAAATTCAAAAAAGACCTTTAATTACACGCCCTGAACAGTTTCAGGGCGTGCCTGCTTTTATTGCTGAAATTCTGGCAAGACGGGGCGTGCAGTCAGAACAAGAGCTTGAACTGAAACTGAAACATTTACTGCCTCCAGCGTTAAAAGGCCTGGAGACGGCGGTTGAGTTGATGGATCAAGCCATTGATCAACAGCGACAGATCGTGATTGTTGGGGATTATGATGCGGATGGCGCAACCAGTACTGCCTTGATGGTGCTGGTCTTGCAAGAAATGGGCGCCAAGGTCGAGTATCTGGTGCCTGACCGGTTTAAATACGGCTACGGTCTGACTCCGGCAATTGCCGAGTTGGCCCAGCACAGTTATCGGCCCGAGCTTCTGATTACCGTGGATAATGGTATTTCCAGTCATGCAGGGGTGGAAACTGCCCAAGCCCTAGGCATGCAGGTGATCATCACTGACCACCACCTCACCACTAAACCGACCCCAGTTGCCGAGGCGGTGGTAAACCCGAACCAGCTGGGTTGTGACTTTCCCAGTAAGGCTCTGGCTGGTGTCGGGGTTGCTTTCTATGTGCTGGCACGATTGGCAAGTTTACGGACTCAGCAAGGGAAAAGTAGCGCTAAAGTGACGCAATATCTGGATCTGGTGGCTTTGGGAACCTATGCCGATGTGGCGACACTGGACTATAACAACCGGATCCTGATTGATGCCGGATTAAAGCGGATTCAGCAACAGCAGTGCCGTGCTGGCATTTTGGCCTTACTGGATATTGCTGGGCGTGATCCTGCCAGTTTACGCGCACAAGATTTAGGTTTTGTTGTTGGTCCCCGCATTAACGCTGCGGGCCGAATGGAAAGCATGCGGATCGGCATTGAATGCCTGCTTGCAGCCGATATGGAAACGGCTTATCCACTGGCCCAGCAGCTAAACCAATTGAATCTTGAGCGCCGTCAGGTTGAAAATGAGATGAAGCAGCAGGCAATGCAAGCGCTGCAACATATTCAACTGGAAACGACCCATCTACCGGCTGCACTGGTGATGTTTGATGAACAGTGGCATCAAGGGGTGATTGGGATTGTTGCAGGGCGCTTAAAGGAACAGTTCCATCGTCCCAGTCTGGTGTTTGCACCTGATGAAGATGGTGTGCATATCAAGGGTTCAGCACGTTCGATTGAAGGTATTCATATTCGCGATACCATTGAACAGGTGGCTGAGCAATATCCGCATCTGGTCAGTCATTTTGGTGGTCATGCTGCGGCAGCCGGCATAACCCTGAAAAAAGAGCATTTTGAGGCGTTTAAAAGCGTATTTACCCAGTCGATTGCCGAGATGGATGAGGATCTATTTCAAGCGACTTTGTGGACGGATGGTGAATTGACTGATGCCGATTTGCATTTGGGAACACTGGACTGGATCGAACAATTGGGACCGTGGGGACAAAAATTTCCATTACCTCAATTCGAGGGACGTTTCAAAGTCATTGATTATCGCTGGTTGAAAGAACAGCATCTGAAATTGAAACTGGCGGTCGGGCCACATTCGGTCGATGCTATTGCTTTTAATGCTAAAGATCGTTTTGAATTTGATCCCATGCTGGGCCATGTCGATCTGGTCTATACGCTGGAACGTAATGTCTTTAATGGCAATACCAGTCTGCAGCTACAAATTGCCCATTTAAAACAATAAAAAAATCCGCTCATTTGAGCGGATTTTTTTAAGATCTATTCGGCTTGATTAGAAGCGGTATGCACCACGAAGACCGAATGAAGTGTAGTCATTGTCAACATACGATTTATCGTTACCGAAGCCTACACGACCTTCTAAACTTACTTGTTGATTGAAGAATTTCTTCGCAGAAATACCCCATTCATTTGAGTTAACAATCGTGTCATCATATTTAAGTTTTTGATAATCCACACCAACACTTAAAGTTTTGTCGATGAAGTAATCACCTTTCAATTTCACTTCTTTGTTGTCACCAAAAGCGCTATAAGCTTCTAAGTTCACGTCATTTTGTCCAACTTGAGTGACATATTTTGCACGAAGTGTTGGACTGGTTTCACGGTCGCCGTCTTTCACGTCAACAGTTTTTGCACCGGCAGCAACGAGTAAACCTGGTGCTGGTAAGTAACCAACTTCACCTGAATAATGGTTAATTTTGGTTTTATCGTGATCTGTTGCGTACTTAGAATTTGGCTTGATTTCTTCACGGCCAATATTACCGCTTAAATAGAAATCACTGTTTGGAACAAAGTATTCAATACCTGCGCCATATTGGTTATTTTTGAATGCATCATCTTCTTCATGAGCGTACTGTGCTTTTACGTTACTCGCACGGTCAAGGAAAGCTGCTTCTGCAAGCGGTGCATTACGTGTCTGTACTGGATTAAAGTAATACTTGCCATCTACGCTGAAACGATCATTATCACCAAAACGATCTTGGTCTTTATAGGTATAAGAACCACCGACTTCAGCTTGATAAGCATGAGCAGTGCCTGTTACTGCTAAAGCAGAGAGTAGTGCTGATGCAATTGCTAATTTTTTCATGGTTATGCCCCTTTTGAGATAATGAACCAAATGAATGTTGATTACATGTTTTGTTACAACTCCCAGTCTAATTGAAATAACAAGTGCGTCAATCATAGGAACGTAAGCAGAGTGTACGAATGTAAGCTATTTGTAAAATTGACATAACAAGTTTTTGATATTTAAAAATAAATTTCAATTGTTTTGAATTATTAAAACTTAGGAGAGATTGTGTTTTTGGCTATTTTGAAGTCAAATTTAAGTGAATTGTTAAGAAATTTTAATCAAAATGATGAAATAAAGCCCGATTGATTAAGCAGCAAAGCTCACTTTAGATTTTATTTTCTTCAACATATTGAGCCAGAATAAGGGAGCTGCGTCGACCAAAACAGTTATGTTAAAATAGCAGATTAAGTGAAAAAATTGTGAGAAAACACGCGTGGAAATTAATCCGTATTTAGTCCAATTGAAAGATTTATCTGATCGTAGCCAAACACTACGGGGGTATCTTTGACTACGATCTAAAGGTTGAGCGTTTAGAAGAAGTTTTAAGAGAATTAGAAGACCCTGCGATCTGGAATGATCAGAACCGTGCGCAAGCCATCGCAAAAGAAAAGGGCAGCCTAGAAAATACCATTGGTGTATTTGATCGTCTTGCTGAACAGCTCGATGATGCCAAAGCCATGCTGGATCTTGCTGTTGAAGCAGATGATGAAAGCCTGCTGGTCGATGTACAGACTGAATTAGACAGTGCTGAACAGGCTTTAGGTAATCTTGAATTCCGCCGTATGTTTAGCAATCCGATGGATCCAAATCCTTGCTTCCTTGAAATCCAGTCAGGTTCTGGCGGTACAGAGGCACAAGACTGGGCATCGATGTTATTGCGTATGTACTTGCGCTGGATCGAGCGTCACGGTTTTAAAGCGGAATTGATGGAAGTGTCGGATGGCGATGTGGCAGGCATTAAATCTGCGACCATTCGTGTCGATGGCGAGTTCGCTTATGGCTGGTTACGAACTGAAAGCGGTGTTCACCGTTTAGTGCGTAAATCACCATTTGATAGTAACAATAACCGTCATACTTCATTCTCGGCGGTATTCATTTCACCTGAGATTGATGACAATATCGAAATCGATATTAATCCTTCTGATGTGCGTACCGATACTTACCGTGCATCTGGTGCAGGTGGTCAGCACATTAACAAAACTGACTCTGCGGTCCGTTTAACTCACGCACCAACGGGTATTGTGGTGGCATGTCAGAACCAGCGTTCACAACACGCCAACCGTGACCATGCCTGGAAACAGTTACGTGCCAAACTCTATGAATTAGAGATGAGCAAACGTAATGAGGCGGCGCAGGCACTGGAAGATTCGAAATCTGATATTGGCTGGGGCAGCCAGATTCGTTCTTATGTCCTGGATGATTCACGTATTAAAGACTTGCGTACCAGTGTGGAAACCTCTAATACCAAAGCAGTTTTAGATGGTGACCTGGATAAATTTATCGAAGCAAGTTTGAAGCAAGGTCTATAAGTTTTTATCAATTAAAACGGCAATCTCGTTCAGCATCGGCTGGTCAATCGAAAAAACATGATATTAATATCGAAAAAAATGGATATTAATATTTGAAAATTTCGATATACTGGATTTAGATGCTGAACAAAGCTTTGCCTGTTGAGAAGCGTGGTGAGTCTATGGATATTGATGTAATAAGCAAGGCCTTAGCCAATCCATTACGTCGACAGATTTTGCAATGGTTAAAAGAGCCTGAGCAATTTTTACCGGTACAGGAATGTGGTGGCAGTTTCGAACGGGGCGTATGTGCAGGACACATCGAACGTTTAGGAAAAGTTGCACAGTCGACCATGTCGAATCATTTGTCTGTATTGCAACAGGCAGGTCTGATTAAGGTCGAAAAATATGGGCAATGGTCATATTTCACCCGTAATGAAGCTTTGATTCAGCAATATATCGAACATTTAAAACAAACACTTTAAATCAACAAGTGTAAGTTGAGGCGATCATGGCTGAACTAAATTCTACGTTACAAGTAGGTGATTTTACGATTAAAAATCGTCTGGTTTTAGCACCTCTGACCAGAGCACGTAGTGGTGAACACCGTATTCCGAATGATTTAATGGTGGAATATTATCAACAACGTGCCAATGCGGGCCTAATTCTTACTGAAGCGACCGTCATCAGTCCGAAAGCAGCGGGTTATGCCAATACGCCTGGTCTGTGGTCACAAGAACAGGCTCAGGCATGGCATAAGATTGTTGATGCTGTGCACGCACAGGGTTCAAAAATTGTGGTTCAGCTCTGGCATGTTGGACGTATTTCACATCCGGACTTACTGGATGGTGATATCCCTGTTGCACCAAGCGCGATTCAGCCTGCAGGTGAAGTGAGCCTGCTTCGACCAAAACGTCCTTTTGTAACTCCACGTGCTTTATCGCATGAAGAAATTCAGGAAATTGTCGCGCAATATAAACATGCGGCTGAACTGGCAAAAGCCGCTGGTTTTGATGGGGTTGAATTGCATGCCGCCAATGGTTATCTGATCGATCAGTTCCTGCAAAGCACCACCAATCAACGTGATGATGAATACGGCGGTCCGATTGAAAATCGTGCGCGTTTATTATTGCAAGTGGTCGATGCCTTTATTGAGGTATGGGGCGCTGGTCGTGTCGGTGTCCATTTGGCGCCACGCGGTGATTCGCATGACATGGGGGATGAAAATCCGTTGGCAACCTTTGGTTATGTGGTGGAGCAACTGGATCAGCGTAACATTGGATTTATTTTCACGCGTGAATATGAAGCAAAAGATAGCCTAATGCCAAAATTACGCCCTAAATTTAAAGGTGTATGGATTGCCAATGAAGGCCTAACTGCTGAATCTGCGAAACGTATTCTGGCAACCGGTCAGGCGGATGCGGTTTCATTCGGTAAACAGTATATTGCCAATCCGGATTTGCTGGATCGTTTGCAACATGATTTGCCTTTGAATCCACTTCAGCCCCAAACCCTGTACGGTGCCGGTGCAGAAGGCTATACCGATTATCCGGTATTTGAAAAGTTAGAAGCTTAAGCCGTATTAAATGCTACAAATGACTCATGTAATTTACCAAAATTGCATGAGTTTTTTATTTAAATTCCGCATAATGAGCGGGTATCAAATTGTCAATTATGGTCTCGGATGGCGCAGCAAAACGCAGTACAGCAAACCCCGTTCTGGTATAACTTTCTACTGACCTGTCTCAAACCGTTATATCGTTGGAAAATCAAACAGCGGGCGGAAAGTGATGCACTGTTTCAGCAAGAATGCCTTGAACGTTTTGGTCCATTCCAGCCCGTCAAAAATACGGGTGCAATCTGGTTTCATGCAGTATCCGTTGGGGAAACCAATGCCGCCCAGCCTTTAATTGAGCATTACTTAAAATTAGGCCACCCCGTTTTGGTCACCAATACCACCAAGACCGGGCAGGCACGGGCAAAATCACTGTTTCAAAAAGCGCCCTATCTAGATTTATTTCAGGCAGTATATCTGCCTGTTGATCAGAAGCCCTTACTCAAACAGTTTTTTCAGCGTTATCAACCGAAAATACTGGCTTTGGTTGAAACCGAAATCTGGCCGAACCTGATTGCCGAAGCCAAACAACAGCAGATTCCCTGTATTTTATTAAATGCCCGCCTTTCTGAAAAATCGGCCCAAGGTTACGCTAAAGTTCGCCGTTTAACCCGGCCCATGTTGCAACAGTTGACCTGGATGCTGGCACAAGATGAGGCCACGCAACAACGTTATGTCAGCCTGGGATTTGATCAGGCTAACAGTCAGGTGGTCGGCAATATTAAATTTGACATTACCGCGCCAGAACATTTTGTCGCGCAAGCACGGCAACTGAAACAGGATTGGCCATTGTCGGGCCGTCAAATCATCACACTGGCCAGTACCCATGCGCCTGAAGAACAAAGCCTGTTGCAACAGTTGCAACCGCATTTAAATTCAAATCCGGATTTACTCTGTATCGTGGTGCCACGACATCCGGAACGCTTTGATGAGGTGTTTCAAGTTTGCCAGCGTCTAAATTTGAAAACGCAACGCCGTAGTTTACAACAGCCGGTTCAGGCGGATACCCAAGTCTTTCTTGCTGACAGCATGGGCGAAATGTGGCTCTGGTATGGCTTGAGTCAAGCCTGTTTTGTTGGTGGTTCACTGAATGAGCCAGGTGGGGGACATAATATCCTAGAGCCCATGGTGCTGGATGTGCCGACCGTGATTGGACCACGGTACTTTAATTTTCAAACGATTGTGGATGAGTTCGTGGCTGAACAAGCGATTCTGATCGGTGAGGATGCAGTGCAGGTGGTACAGCAGTTATTGAGTTGTCTGGAGAATTCTGCACACGTCTCGCAACGGGTTGAACGTGCACAACAGGTGTTGCAACGCAATCAGGGTTCCTTACAAAAACATATTCAGTTACTAGATCATTATTTAGCACAAGCCACTTTGCCATGAATATCGTTTTACTTGAACCTGAGCAGATTGCTGGTAGTGATGCATGGAAAATTGAGTCCCCCCGTCAATTACAGCATTTACGGCAGCATCTTGATTTAAAAATTGGCGATACCTTGAAAGTGGGCATCCGCCAAGGAGCGCGTTATCTTAGCGAAGTGTTGGAGATTTCAGAGCAGTGTATTCTGGTGAAACCTGTTCGGCTAGAAACCGTTCCGGAAAAGTTGCCTGTGCATTTGATTCTTGCCTTGCCTCGCCCCAAAGTCCTGCGTCGTATCATTATGGATGCTGTGACGATCGGTGTTGAACGCATTAGCTTGATTCATAGTTATCGGGTGGATAAAAGTTATTGGCAAACGCCATTTTTACAACAGCTGGATGATTATGTGACGCTGGGTCTGGAGCAGGCAGGCGATACCATGGCACCCGAGATCCAATTATATAAACGTTTTAAGCCCTTTGTTGAAGATGTCTTGCCGACCTGGATCAATGCCGAGCGACCTGCTTATGTAGCGCATCCCTATGCAGAACAGCATATGCCTTATGCGATTCAGCATGGCTGTAGCTTGGTTGTGGGACCAGAGGGTGGGTTTATTCCCTATGAGGTTGATCTACTCAAAAAAAACGGCTGCCAGGCAATGAGCATCGGCAACCGGATTTTGCGGACTGAAACAGCCGTATCTAATATTTTAGGTCGTTTGTTTGTCTGAGGAATCAGCCTGTTCAGATTGATCACCACGATAGACTTTGACTTCCTGTACCGGATAGGGAATAGAGATCCCTTTCTCGTCAAAAGCCGTGACTACCTGTTCCTGAATTTCACTGATTGAGGTGGAGGTCGAGGTTTCAGTGGTATTTACCCACCAGCGTACAGTCAGGTTAATCGAAAAATCTGCAAGCGCCGTGACATTAACAGAGAAACCGGGCTGGCTAAGCACATTCAGGTTACGATCCAGAATATCCAGAATAATCTGCTTGGCCTTTTGCATATCGTCTTCATAGCCAATGCCAACCACAAATTCGCAACGACGGCGCTGGTAGGCATTATTGACTGTGACCGCGCTGGTATAGACGGTTGCATTCGGAATCACGATACGGCGGCCATCAGGCGAACGTAAAAAAGTCGCGCGAATCTGGATATCTTCGACATTACCTTCCAGACCATTGACCACAATATCATCGCCAATACGGAATGGTTCACTGATCAGAATCAGGATACCTGACAGCAAGTTCTGGAAAATATCCTTAAAGGCAAAACCAATCGCAACGGAACCAATCCCCAAGGCACCAATCAGCTGGCTGGGTGTGAAGCCTGGAATGGCGATGACCAGTGCAATCAGGAAACCGAAGAAGGTAATAAAGGTGCTGCCGACACGGTTCAGGACCAGCACCAGATTCTGACGGGTATAGCTGCGATTTTCTAAAGTCTTGCGAATAAACAGTTTAAATAATTTGGTCAGAAGCCAGAAAATGACGAAAACCGTAATCGCGATCCCGATATAGGGCAAGCGCTCCCAGAAGCTATCCATGATTTTATCAATCGTGGTATAGGCATCGTGATATTTTTCAGTATGAGCGAGTACGGTCTGGGTAGTTTTGGTCCCTGCCTGATGAATCAGCTCACCCGTATCTCTCGCGACCTCAGTCAATGTTGTTTGTTCATTCGCCACAGGAAAATCTCTATTTCGCAAAGGATGGAGTCAATGAGGGAAGCAATCATAATGAATTTCTTGCGAATACGCATGAAAAATTCATCGATGCGATCTCTCTCATTATCCAGTAAGTTTTGTTGTGTTCTAGAAATATTCAGTTGTGTTTTGAATCATTTGTGTTGGTATATCCAAAAGGTCTGGGCTGGCAAAATAATAAGCGAATGTGAATAGGCCAAACATCATCAATACTGTGACCAGAATCATGAGCCAGGCCAGCAGTTTTTCCCAGCCACGTGATGGACGTACCTCACCATAGTCATTGTGATGTGGCGTGCCCGGTGCCAGTAACACATATAAGGTAAAAAAGAACTGCAGCAGAGGTACCAGCATCAGCAGGCTGAGCCAACCCGTCTTATTCAGGTCATGTAAACGACGGATCAAGAACACAATTTGGAAATACATTGCCACCAACCACAATGCGATCAGGGCAAAGACCGAAAAGCCAGAAAAGGCCGACATTATCGCAGCATTAATATTGACCTGATTCATGCTAAAAAGCCCGGTAAATGCAAACAGGCCAAGAAAAGCAGCCATGCACAGCAGACTGAGTAATCCGTACCAGCCAATATAGCTCAGACGATTAAAACGTCCATTTGGAGACAACGGATGATCATTGATGGGTAGAGATGATGTGGGCGTTTCGGGGTTAAACATAAGTGGGTCCTGTTTTTTTGTTTATTAAATCTTTTAAGCTTGCTGCAATGATCAAAATAATCACTTATTTTAAAAAGAAAAAGCATAGACAAGCAGTTCAGATTTAAATTATTTTGAGTAAATTTTTGAAAATAAATTAGGGACTGGTGACACTTCAGCCATGCATTGAGAGCTTTAGCTTGCAAGGTGAAATGTTAACAGCCCCTAGTCGTAACAGAATAACATTCCTACGACCAAAGCCGCATTGTTTGCACTTGTAAATGATGCACATACTGCTAAAGAGAACAAAACATATCCAGAAGAATAGATGAGAGCATCTAGGATATGAAATAAAAGACCAAGGAAGTAAGCTATGAAAGACATCTACCCAGTGCCTGATAAATTCAAAGAAACGGCAAGAATCTCGGAAGCAGACTATTTCAAACGTTATCAGGAATCGATTGAGCAGCCCGAAGCATTTTGGGCAGAAGAAGCAAAAAATATTGACTGGATCAAGCCATTTACCCAGGTAAAAAATACCAGTTTCCAGCAAGACAATTTTAAAATTGAATGGTTTGCCGATGGTGAACTGAATGTGTCTGCAAACTGTTTAGACCGTCATCTTAAAGATAATCCATTAAAGCCTGCGATTATCTGGGAAGGTGATCATCCATCACGACACAAAATTATTTCTTTCGTCGAACTGCATGATGAAGTGTGCCGCTTTGCCAATGTCTTGAAAAAACAAGGTATTCGAAAGGGTGATCGTGTGGTGTTGTATATGCCGATGGTGCCAGAAGCCGCAATTGCGATGTTGGCCTGCGCACGGATTGGCGCGGTACATTGTGTTGTATTCGGCGGCTTCTCGCCAGATTCACTGGCCAGCCGTATTGAAGACAGTCAGGCCAAACTGGTGATTACTGCCGATGCTGGCATGCGTGGCGGTAAATTGCTGCCATTGAAAGAAAATGTCGATGCCGCATTAGAGATTGCAGGAACTGAAAGTGTCCAGAATGTGATTGTGGTGCATCGTACTGGTAATCCGATTCAGTTTAATGCAGCACGTGATATCTGGTATCACCTTGCCATTATGGAAGTGGATGAGCATTGTCCACCTGAGCCCATGAAAGCGGAAGATCCGTTATTTATTCTGTATACCTCGGGTTCAACTGGTAAACCAAAAGGCGTATTACATACCACCGGCGGTTATCTGGTTTATGTCAACACCACGTTTAGAGAGGTGTTTGATCTTAAAGAAGATGACGTGTATTGGTGTACCGCAGATGTGGGCTGGATCACCGGACACAGTTATCTACTTTATGGTCCACTCAGTAATGCCACCACAACGGTGATGTTTGAAGGCATTCCGCAATATCCGACCTGGGCGCGTATCGGGCATGTGATTGATAAGCACAACATCACCATTCTCTATACTGCACCCACTGCAATTCGTGCCATGATGCGTGAAGGTGATGCCTATGTGCGTGAAAGTGATCGTAGCAGTTTGCGCTTACTCGGTTCTGTCGGGGAGCCGATCAACCCAGAGGCATGGAACTGGTACCACGAAGTCGTTGGTGAGGGGCGTTGTCCAATTGTCGATACCTGGTGGCAAACGGAAACAGGTGGTATCCTGATTTCGCCATTACCAGGGGCAACAGCACTTAAACCGGGTTCAGCGACACGTCCATTCTTTGGTGTGCAACCTGCCTTGGTGGATGGTGAAGGCAATGAACTTGAAGGTGCGACTGAAGGCAATCTGGTAATTAAAGATTCATGGCCGGGCCAGATGCGAACCATTTGGGGAGATCCGGAACGCTTTATCGAGGCCTATTTCTCAACCTTTAAGGGCAGTTATTTCACCGGTGATGGCGCGCGTCGGGATGAAGATGGCTATTACTGGATTACCGGACGTGTTGATGACGTGCTTAACGTCTCTGGACACCGCTTGGGTACAGCTGAAATCGAGAGTGCATTGGTGGCCCATGAAGCGGTTGCTGAGGCTGCTGTGGTCGGCATGCCGCATGAGATCAAGGGACAGGGCATATGTACCTTCGTCACCTTGCAGGCCGATGTTGCAGAATCGGAAGAGCTGCGTAAGGAGCTGGTAAACTGGGTGCGTAAAGTGCTTGGGCCAGTGGCAACGCCGGATGCATTACATTGGGCACCTGCCTTGCCAAAAACGCGTTCAGGTAAAATTATGCGCCGTATCTTGAGAAAGATTGCGGCCAATGAACTGGATACGCTTGGTGATACCTCAACACTGGCAGAACCGGCCGTGGTGGATCATTTGATTGCGACGGTGTACCCGAACCGATAACCATGTTTGAATTGAAGAAGAGCGTTATCGAACGCTCTTTTTTATGTGCATTATTTAATGATTTGCTAAAAAATCAGCTGTATTTTGTACCGTGGCAAAGAAACCCAGTGCCGATAAAAATGCAGTCTGGACATCTGCCGCTTTTACTGTTTTACCATCATATTCGAGATCACGGGTTGCAGTGGCATCTGCAATCACAATCGGTTGATAGCCCAGTTCTTTGGCAGCACGTGTGCCCGAATCAATACATACATGGGTCATCATGCCAGTAATCACCAGTTGCTCAACCTGATGCTGTTCAAGAATGGCCTGTAGATTGGTATCTACAAAGCTATTTGGAACATGCTTTTCCACGATAATCGAGTGATTGTTTAGTTTTAACTGTGGATGTAGTTCAGCACCGACAGTATTTTCCTGAAAAAAACTGGCAGTGGCCGGGCTAATATGCTGGATATAAATAATCGGTAAATTATGCTGGATAAAATAATCTTCTAAGATGTTGGTTTGGGTGAGCGCGTGGTCTGGATTGACCAGTTCCATTTTGCCATGTTTAAAATAATCATTTTGAACATCAATAATCAGCAGGGCTTGTTTCATGGTTTTTTACTTCCAGTGTTAAGTTAAAACAAGAGTAGGGGAAGCGTGAAAAATCGGCTATATTCAGGTGAAAGCATTGTTGCTGGTTTTCTTTCGTCATGAAAAAATGAATATTGAACTTGATCCAATCGACCTAAAAATTATTGAACTGCTGAAACAGGATTCACGTTTAAGCCATAAACAGATTGGCCAGCGGGTGCATCGTACAGGGCAAGCTGTGGGGGCACGTATTGCCCAACTGATGGATGCTGGCATCATTAAAAATTACACCATTGCCATTCAATATGAACACAAGCAGTTTATTCAACTGTTTATGAATGATCAGCAGGCTTTTATTGAGGTTGAGCACTTGGTCAAACAATATGAGCAGGTAGATGAGTGTTTTAAAATTCTTGGTAATGCCTGTTACATGATTGTCAGTCACTTTAATCCTGCGCAGTTGAATGATTTCATTGAGCAGTTGTCCAAATGGTGCCGTTATTCGGTTGAAACCGTGATGCGGGAAATTGCAACGACTTAAAATAAAAGGCCCCAAGCCGAGTCTTGGGGGAGAGTATTGCCATATCTTTTCTTTTTCTTCTTGTTTAGTGCCAAAGCTTAAGCTGATTTTTCGACCAATAGGTGCTCCTGTTGTTGTTCAAGTTGACGAACCAGAGGCAAGACTTTTTCTCCAAAATATTCGACTTCTTCAATAAAATGCAGAAAGCCTGAAAGTACTAAATCAACGCCGACATTCTTCAACGCTACGATTCGTTCCGCAATTTGCTGGGGTGTACCAATCAGGTTGGTTTTAAAGCCATCGTTATATTGCACCAGATCATCGAAGGTCGATTTTGCCCAGTTGCCTTCACGTTCAGGCGCTGCTGCTCCTGCTTCGCGTGTGGCATCGCCAAAGGCATTGACGGCTTCAACATTGGCCTGAGCAATGATCTCATTCAGCACGGCTTTGGCTTCTTCTTCGGTATCACGAGCGATAATAAAGGCATTGACGCCAATCTTGACCTGACGATTTTCCAGTTTTGCTTTTGTCCGTACATCCTCAATCTGTTTTTTGATTTCGTCTACACTGTTGCCATTGGTAAAGTACCAGTCGGATACACGAGCAGCCATATCACGTGCGGCGCGGGAACTACCGCCCTGAAATACTTCGATATGGGGTTGTTGCAGTGGCTTAGGTTTGAGGGTGTAATTCTGGAACTGGTAATATTTGCCGTCAAAGCTATAGTTGTCTGTGGTCCAGATCCCTTTGAGGGTACGGATAAACTCTTCCGAGCGGACATAGCGTTGATCATGTTCAGGCCACGGTTCACCAATGGCATCGAACTCACCACGGAACCAGCCACTCACCACATTAATTGCAATCCGACCTTGGGTCAGATAGTCAATGGTGGCCAGCTGTTTAGCTGCAAGTGCGGGCTTCCAAGGACCAGGCAGGATGGCTGCAATCACTTTGAGCTTTTCAGTTTTTGCCAACAAGGCATGACTAAAACTCACCGATTCATGTTGATATTCAGCGCCGTACCCAGCGGTAAAACGGATCTGGGTCAGTGCATATTCAAAACCGTTTCGTTCTGCAGCCTGAGCAAGGCGCACATTATAATCATAACTCCAGTCGGTACGTTGCTCGATATTACTCACAACGAGACCACCACTTACATTGGGAACCCAATAGGCAAATTTAATTGCAGATGTTGTTATTGTCATCGTTGTACCCTCTATAGAAATATGGTTTATGCGACGTGCGTTAGGCTTTTGGAAGACTTGGGATGAAGACGCGATTCAGCTGCATCCAGATCTGGAACTGCAGCGGAAGGCAAGACCTCAGCCTGTTCGATCTGTTTATTAATCCCCAGGTTTTGATTGGCCTGCTCCGTTTTGGTTTTTATTGCTGCGGCACGCTGACCTTTGGCAGGTGCCCATTCTAAAATGGGTAAGGCACGTGCCACCGCAAGCGTGACACGATCGGCCAACTGCTCAGTTTTGACCGTATATTCAGGCGTAAAGTCCCGATCTGTCGCGTAGACACCAATCGGTAAGGTCTGTGCCTGAAAAAAGCTAAAGAGGGGACGTAATTGATGTTCGAGGACCAAAGCATGACGATCACTTCCCCCTGACGCAGCCAGCAAAACAGGAACATCAACCAGCGCAGTTTGCTCTACAAAGTCAAAAAAGTGTTTAAAAAGGCCCGTGAACGAAGCACGATAAACAGGTGTACCCACAATCAGGGCATCTGCTGCTTCTACGGCTGCCAAATCATCTTGAACCCGTTGCGGGAGTTGATTACGGTAAATCGCTCCACCCAGTAAAGGCCCAATTTCACTGAGTTTGACGAAATGTACCTTGATATCAATCGCTTCTGAAAGTTCATCTAGAATGGCCTGCACCAGACTTTCAGTTTTTGATGGACTATTCAAACCACCAGAGACAGCAACAATATTGAGGGGAGTAGATACCGTATTGTGATTGGACATAATAATTGCCTAAAAAGATTATTTCGAATTGCTATTTATTTATCTACATCGACATGCGGGCTGTAAAATAAGGAAATGCTGCAAGCTTATCTTTTTTATAGATATATCGATTAATCTAGCTCTATTTAAAAGCATCCAGATTTAATCAACTGTTTATATTCAGAATTTTTTATAGGCTTTTTGAATTGAATATGATTTAAACGGGTTATATCAATATTTGATTTATTTTGCGGGAAAAGGAAATAAATCAATGCTTGTGCTTGACCTCAGCTGTAATTGAAAATAGGCTTAGACGGATTGAATTTAAATAAACATCGTACAGTGACGTACTTGCAGATAGCTTAAGCGCTTATGAATATTTTAATTGTAGACGACCACCCCCTCTTTAGACATGCCTTGATTCAAGCGGTTCGTTATAGCCTGCCTCAGGCACAGATTCAGGAGACGGCTGATGTTGATGAATTCTATGCACGCTTAGAGCATGGTGCAGAACCCGATCTGGTGTTACTGGATTTAAATCTCCCAGGAGCTTCCGGTTTTTCCGCTTTGGTGTATGTGCGTGCACAATATCCAGCGATTCCGATTATTGTGGTTTCAGCTCACGAAGAAGTTTCGATTATTCAGCGTGCCATCGCACATGGCGCCATGGGTTATATTCCAAAATCTTCTCATCCAAGTCATATTGGTGAGGCAATTAAACATGTTTTGGAAGGCGAGATTTGGTTACCTCCGAATTTACCAAGCCATGCAGGCTTTGATCCAAGAGCCGCGGATGAGACCGCTTTGGCTGAACGCCTGCAATCTTTGACGCCGCAGCAATTCCGTGTGTTGATGATGGTGGCAGAAGGTTTATTGAATAAGCAGATTGCTTATGAACTGGAAGTCTCTGAAGCAACGATTAAGGCGCATGTCACCGCAATTTTCCGTAAATTGGGCGTACAGAACCGTACTCAGGCCGTCTTGGCAATCAGTGCTTTAAATATTGAAGACAAAAAGATGTAATCTGTTGAATTGAGGAGCTGGATTCTCATTTTATTAAATGGTAGCTAATAAAAAACCAGTTCTTTCGAACTGGTTTTTTATTATGAATTCGTTGTTCTATCGCTAGAGCTAAAATCCAATATTAGAAACGGAACTTCGCGTTTAAGCCAACAGTTTGCGTATCTAAGTTGATAGTTTGTGCATCTTCATTTTTGAAGCTTTTTGCGTTTGCATTAACATAGCTTGCACCAACAGCAATCGCTGGAGTGATGAAGTAGTTTACGTTCGCGCCCCAAGCAGATTTGATTGGAGAGAAGTTGTCTTCATTTAATGGGTTTTTGCTAAAGTTTGCTTCAGCATAAGAAGCGCCAACACTTAACTTAGGTGTTAAGTAAAGATCAGTTTTTAAACCGTAAGCTTGGTTTTCACCGTAAACAAGACCAGTTTCAAAACCTAAAGCCATGTTTGTACCGTCGATGTTACCAACGTATTTAGTACGTGCAGTTACAACGTCTTGTTTGCCACCAATTGTTGCAGCATCAGCAACAGCGCTGAATACGCCATTTTCAACAGCTTTGTTTGCATCAAAAGCAATTTGGTCAGCAACACGAGTATAACCAACAGCAACCAAGAAGTTAGGTAAAACCATAGCACCAAGTTCTACAGAGTAGCGGTCGCCATTGTCTTTTTCGCCTTCAGACTTAGTTTGTGAATGGCTATATGCAGTGCTTGCATAAGCAGGTACATAAGGAGTAGGAAGATAAACTTCACCTTTTGCACCGAAAGAGTTGTTCTTAACAGTTGCAACTTCGTCGCCGCTTAATTTTGCATAGTTGTATGCAGCAGAAACATTAGAAGCTTGGTTTAAGAAAGCCGCTTCAGCTAAAGGACCTTTAGACGCATCTACATTTTTGAAGTAGTAAGTACCTTGAGCAGCACCAGTGAAGTCTTTGTCATTTGCATCAGTTGCATTGATGAATTCAGATTGACCTTGAACTTCGAATTGGTATGCATGAGCGCCGGTCATGGCTAAAACTAGAGCAGTGGCTAAACCGAGTTTTTTCATAATGATTTCCAGCTTTGAAACAAGAAAGAGTAAAGTTGGAGCCATTGTATTGTAACAATTTATGAAGTCAATGTAATAAATTCGCCCTTCCGATAAATGAGCAAAATGTGATTTGCTGTTGTTTAAAAAGTGAACATTTAATCGGGTTGTTGTCAACCATTTATAAATCATATATCTAACAAATAGATAAGCTTATATTTTGTCTTTTAATAGAATGTAATAGGTATGTCGTAAATAAATAGTTTAATTGGTTTGTTCGATTATTGTAATCGTTTTTTTCGTTAAGATGAGTCTTTATTCTGTCATAAAAAGGAACTTAAAAGCGTGAGCTAAAATGGCCTTATTTCGATATTGTGCGATGGGGTATGCAAAAAAAGGCGACGCTCAGCGTAAATTAATATAACCCAAAATATCCGATAAGTCTGATTTTTAATAACCAATTAACAAAAACGATTGGAAATTTAATTCCGATCTATTTAATCAACTTTACTTTTCGAGAAGTAATTCACATAATACTGAGCAAGAGGTATCTAATTTGCATTTTAATATCTCATAACATTTTCTTGAGTATTCTGATGTTTTAAACATCAATGTTTTACTAGCTCGGCTTTCCCCAAGGCTGAGCTTTTTTTTGTCTGCAATGGCCCATTCTGTCTAGTAAATAACGCTACAGTATAGATACATGAAAAAGCTTATAGTCATAGGTTCTTTCTGTGTTGTTCAATTTTCTAGTCATGCCGAAAAAATTAAAATTACTCGCTCTATATGTAGCTGTGATGCCCTCGATCACACTGTTGGGCTGCCAAAATATTCAGCCACACGTTCAAACTTTAGTCGTGCAGAAACAGACTGAAGATCAGATTGCAACTGCATTTGAAAATATCCAGACTTCAGGTGTACTGGTCACTTATGATGGCAAAGCTATTCAAACATATGGCAATGCGCTTAACCGGGCCGATCAGCGTTACATTCCTGCTTCCACCTTTAAAATGCTGAATGCCCTGATTGGTATCCAGCATCATAAGACTTCACCGAATGAAGTGTTTAAATGGGATGGACAGAAGCGGGCATTTACCAGTTGGGAAAAAGACTTAACTCTGGCAGAAGCCATGCAGGCTTCTGCTGTGCCTGTATATCAGGAACTGGCTCGCCGTATCGGTCTGAAATTAATGGCAAGTGAAGTAAAACGAGTCGGGTATGGTAATCAGTCGATTGGGACGCAAGTCGATAATTTCTGGTTAGTGGGACCTTTAGAAATTACGCCTGTGGAGGAAGTAAAATTTGCCTATGCCTTGGCGAAAAAACAACTTCCATTTGACTCATCGACCCAGCAACAAGTTAAAGATATGTTGCTGATTGAGGATGTTCAGGGAACTAGAATCTATGCCAAGAGCGGATGGGGAATGGATGTAAACCCTCAAGTCGGATGGTGGACGGGTTGGGTGCAACAACCGAACGGTCAGATCACTGCATTCTCACTGAATATGGAAATGAAAAAGGCAGAACATGCAGAAGCACGTAAAGCTATTGTGTATCAGGCTTTACAACAACTGGGCCTATTGCCCCGATAATATTAAAAAAAAGACCCAGCTTTTAAGATCAAGCTGGGTTCGAAAAAGGATGTTTCACATTGGGGAGAAAACATCCTTGAGGGTTTCTGTTTAAAAGAAAGAATCTTGGTGTTTGATGAAATTATGTTCTTTGGAAAGTAATTTGTGAAATTGATAATTTTTATTTTAAAGATAGGGTTTCTCGATTAAAAAAATCGAGGATAGGTAAACTGAAAGATAAGATTAGATGATCTAATTCGATAAAATAAACCTTCAGATGTGATCTAACTTTTTGACTTTTATCATTAATATAATAATTATTAAACACGGTAAATATAATTTTATACAGGAAATATAAATAAAAACTATTCTCAATAAATAATCTTAGATCTTATTGTTTGCTTGTAAAAGTGGAGAATCTCTCTGTAGTAGATTAATACGCACAGAAAACTCTGCATAATCGTGGTAGTGTGATTTAAAATTCAGGTAAAATTATTATCTGTTGAAAATGCAATCGAGATCATTTCTTGAAAAAGTGTAAGGTGTGTTAATGGGGCAACACTTGAAAAGCTCGAAATTACGTTCTGAGCAAATTAGTCGTCGCCTGTTTCTCTGCATGCTTGTGATTATTTTTTCTATATCCTATCTTTCCATTCCTTTAATTATTAATAGTTATCAAGAGTATATAAGAACAAATCAAACACTGACTGAAATTATTAGCCTACGTAGTCTGGTTAAGACTGCGAATACAATTTCCAGAGAGCGTGCCCCTTCAAATAAGCTGATGTCGAGCCAGCCACAAGATAGGGCTAAAAATCGTCAGGAATTGCTGGAATACCGTAAGCTTGTCGATACGCAAATTGATCGAACCATAGAGATCTTAAAACATAATGGTTTTGGCATGATTGCCGAAGACTTAGATACAGATTTGAAGACCAAACTTGCTCAGGCTCGAACTGTGGTGGACGCGTATGCAGATACCCCAAAGTCTCAGAGAACATCGATCCAGTTTGATCGCGCTATTCTCTCCATGTTTGATGTCTGGGATGAAAGTCGTGAACTTTTAAAATGGTTGATGGTGCAGTCGAATAGTAAAAATAGCAAAATGTCGAACTATTTTACCTCCATTCTGATTTTAACCGATATGCGGGATCAGGCGGGGCGGGTCGCTTCAAATATTATGGCACCTGTGACATTTGACGAAAAAATTTCTGATGAGAATCGGGCACGTTCATTACAGACTCAGCATCAGGCTATTTATCTTTGGGGCCTGATTGATACCATCCAGCCAGAACAATCAAAAACACCTGAATATGTCCGGTTATATTTACGGGTAAAGACCGAATTTCTAGATAAAGGACTACCCATCATTGAGCAGTTACTGGATGAAAGTAAAAATCATCAGGCTTACTTTATTTCAGGAACGCAACTGACCGACCAGATGGTCGGAAAATTCACCACTGTCATGGATTTGCAGAATTATATTCTGGACGACAGTATTGCGGTTGCAGAAGATCAAAACCGGCGTGCAAAACTGCAATTTATCTTTACCCTGTGTATTTCCAGCTTATCGTTGCTCATCGCTATCTTTACCATGATTTATGCCAAGCGCAGGGTCTTCGGTCCTCTAATCAATGCACGTAATATGATTCTGCGTCTTTCGGGCACGTCTGATGAACTGTCGCAAATGCGGAAAAACAAGGAGGAGTTTTTTTCGTTGTTTGAAGCCATCGATAAACTTAAAAGGATGCTGAAACAGCGCGACACCATGGAGTTACAACTCAAGCAAATTGCGAACTCTGATGTACTGACAGGCGTGGCAAACCGACTGGCATTAGAAGAATATATTGCTGCGCTGGAAGCCCAACCTGAGGGATTGTCTCAAACTTGTGTGATCGCGATTGATATTGATAATTTCAAGTTCGTGAATGATCAGTATGGGCATATTGTTGGTGATCAGGTGATTACCATGATAGCGGATCAGCTTAAACGGCATGTACGGGCTGCTGACCTGATCGTGCGTTATGGTGGCGATGAGTTTCTTATTGTGCTGGAAAATATTCAAATGGAAGCAGCCAAAGCAATCGCAGAGAATATTCGTTTAGGCGTTAGTAAGGAAAATATTATTCTTTCGAGTCTCGCGGAGGAGATAAAGGTATCCGTGAGTATCGGGGTTGCGATCGGGGCAAATAGTTGGTTAGCGCTGTTAGAAAAGGCCGATCAGTCGCTGTTAAAAGCCAAGGCAAAAGGGAAGAATGTAGTGGAGGGGTAAACTCTCTTACCCCCAACCTATTTTGTCTTCTCAATTAAATAGTTTATGAAGTTTGTACAAGAAACTAGCATGAACTTAGCATCGATATAAGATAAATTCGACTCTTCTAGCATTGCATGGCGTATACCATCACTATCCGAGGCATAACCATAAAGTTGGCTTAAACTACTTTTAAGAGCAGCATGTAAACCATATCTCTCCTCAATGATTTTGAGTGCTTTACCCAAAGTATTTTTATCTTCCTGAGTGATAATTTTACAGATTGATTCGACAGCGCTAATTGATTCTTTAATCGAATTTCTGTAATCAGGGTTCTGACGATCTGACATAAGCTTTAATGCCTGATTTAAGTGCACTTGAACACCAGAATATTGGTCAGTGTTTTCTAATGCTTCTTCAATGGATTGAATTTCTTGTTCGGAAGTTATTTGAACAAGTAAACCATTTACAAGTCTATATGCAGAAGACTCTTGTTCTAAAATAATAGATATATTTTTTACTAGTTGGGTATAAGATTTTTGATAATATGTGCGATTGGTAAAAGGGTTTATAAGTATAAACTCTAAAAATTCATAAATTGAAAACCATTTCGCATCAAAAATATTTTGCTTAATTGTCGTAATATTTTTCCGTCGGTATGGATCAATATAGACACTACTCATATCATCTACAGGTAATTTACAAAAATTACTCCAGATATCTTCGACTAGATAAGAGTAAATCTCTGCCTCTTGGTTTGTATTTTTTTCATAGCTTTTTAGAAATTGAGTATAAATTTCAGACCAAATTCTATTCCTTAAATCCTCTGTCATTTTATCAATTAGTAAGGTCTCACGAACTGTTTTAAACCCATATCTTTCTGAAAATTGCATTATTTTCCTCAGAACTTCTTCTTATTAAATTTTACAGTGCATTACCCCTCTTATTAAAAGAGGGGGGATTTCTTGCTTTTTTATAGTAAGTTTAGTGTGGGAAAATCCATCACTTCAACATCGGCTTCAAGAAACGACCTGTATGTGAAATCTCAACCTCGGCGACCTGTTCAGGTGTACCTTCGGCAATGATTTGACCACCACCAGAACCACCTTCAGGACCTAAATCAATCACCCAGTCAGCGGTCTTGATCACATCCAGATTATGCTCGATCACCACAATGGTATTCCCCTTATTGCGGAGCTCGTACAAGATATCGAGTAACTTGGCAATATCATGGAAATGCAGACCTGTAGTCGGCTCATCCAGAATATATAAGGTTCGACCTGTATCACGTTTTGCCAACTCACGTGCCAGCTTCACCCGTTGCGCTTCACCGCCAGAAAGGGTAGTTGCAGCCTGACCCAAACGGATATAGCCCAAGCCCACCTGAGTTAAAGTATCTAAACGACGATGAATCACCGGAATGGCACTAAAGAACTCCGCTGCATCTTCCACCGTCATTTCCAAGACATCAGAAATGTTCTTGCCTTTATAACCGACTTCTAAAGTCTCACGGTTATAACGCTTGCCATGACAGGCATCACAAGGCACATACATATCCGGCAGGAAGTGCATCGCCACCTTGATCATACCGTCGCCTTCACATGCTTCACAGCGGCCGCCTTTGACGTTAAAGGAGAAACGGCCTGCGCTATAACCACGCGCTTTGGCTTCCGGTGTTTGAGCAAATAACTCACGAATCGGTGTGAATAAACCGGTATAGGTGGCAGGATTGGAGCGTGGGGTACGCCCAATTGGACTCTGGTCGATATCCACCACTTTATCTAAATGTTGTAAGCCATCAATTGAATCGAACTTCTCGGCAGTTAGCGTGGTTGCGCCATTCAGTTGAGTCGCTGCCAACGGCAATAAAGTCCGGTTAATCAAGGTTGATTTACCCGAACCAGACACCCCGGTGATACAGGTCATGATGCCTAAGGGAATGGTTAGATCAACATTCTGCAAGTTATGTCCGCTGGCACCAGATAGCTTAATGACTTCATCCGGACGAGGAGACTGGGTACGTTGTTTCGGTACTTCAATTTTTAACTTACCTGACAGATATTGACCTGTCAGTGAGTCGGCATGATCTGCCAGTTCTTGATAAGTCCCTTCGGCAATTACGGCACCGCCATGAATCCCTGCACCTGGACCAATATCAATAATATGGTCAGCGGCACGGATGGCATCTTCATCATGCTCAACCACAAGTACGGTATTCCCCAAATCGCGTAGGCGAATCAGGGTTTGCAACAGACGGTCATTGTCACGTTGATGCAGGCCAATTGAAGGTTCATCCAGCACATACATCACGCCCATGAGACCTGCGCCGATTTGAGAAGCCAGACGAATACGTTGCGCTTCACCACCTGAAAGGGTTTCGGCTGAACGGGCCAAACTCAAATAATTCAGGCCAACGCTGACCAGAAAGTGTAAACGCTCACGAATCTCTTTAAAGATTTTATCGGCAATTTCACCTTTGGCACCTTCAAGATTCAGGTCCTGATAATAATTTTCTGCATCACCAATCGACATTTTAGTGATTTGAGCGATGGTCTTATCTTTAACACGAACATGACGGGAAATTTCATTCAAACGTGAACCGCCACAAGCATCACACGCTGCATTCGACAAGTATTGCGCCAGATCATCACGGACATAATTCGATTCAGTCTCGCGGTAGCGACGTTCCAGATGCGGCAAGATGCCTTCAAAGGCTTGTACACGGCTGTGCTTACGACCACGCTCATCAATATAACTCAGGTCGATTTTCTCTTTGCCGGTGCCTTGCAGGAATTTCTTTTGTGTATCTTTATCGAGTTTGTTCCACGGTTCATCCAGATCGATACCAAAATGATCCGCGACTTTTTGCAGCATGGTGTAGTAATACGGACGCTGTCTATCCCAGCCACGAATCGCGCCTTGACTGATCGAAACCTCTGGGTTGGGAATCAGTTTATCAGCACTGAAATGGCTACGGGTCCCGAGACCATCGCAAACAGGGCAGGCACCGAAGGGATTGTTAAATGAGAACAGGCGTGGTTCCAGTTCAGCGACGGCACGATCACACTCAGGACAAGAATGCTTAGCCGAGAACACACGTTCCGGATGTTCACCATTCATCCAGGATAACACCGCAATATCGCCACCTAGACGTAGTGCAGTTTCAAACGATTCTGCAATCCGGTTACCCAGATCATCACGTACTTTAAAGCGGTCCACCACCACTTCAATGGTGTGCTTTTTCTTTTTGTCCAGCTCGGGTGGTGTATCGATATCAATGATTTCACCATCGACACGGGCACGAACAAAACCTTGACCCTGTAACTGTTCAAACAGTTGGGTGTACTCACCTTTACGCTCCCGCACTACAGGTGCAAGCAGCATCAAAGCAGTGCCTTCTTCCAGACTCTTGACTACATCGACCATTTCCGAAATGGTTTGGGCCACCATCGGCAGGTCATGTTCAGGGCAGTAAGGCGTACCGACACGCGCGTAGAGCAAACGCAAATAGTCATAAATTTCAGTAATGGTTCCCACGGTTGAACGTGGGTTATGACTAGTCGACTTCTGCTCAATGGCAATCGCAGGCGATAAACCTTCAATCGAATCGACTTCCGGCTTCTCCATTTGTGACAGGAACTGGCGTGCATAGGCCGACAGAGATTCGACATAACGACGCTGGCCTTCGGCATACAAGGTATCAAAGGCCAAGGATGATTTTCCTGAGCCAGAAAGTCCCGTAATCACCACAAACTTGTCACGTGGAATATCGAGCGACACGTTTTTTAAATTATGGGTACGTGCGCCTCGAATACGGATATGACTTTGACTCATAAATACATCTCAATAAGCTGAACATGAAAACATGTATATGATAACGATTTAAAATTGTTCAAGTGGTATAAAAACATTTAAAACGACAAATTGTGACGGTTAATGAACTGGTTCACATTTGTCTTATGCAGTATGCCTTGTATTTTTAGCATTCAATACCGCGGATTACTACTCATAAACAGAGAGAGAATAAAAATACATAAGTTACTAGACGACTGGTCTAATATTAATTTATAGTATGCCTATGAAACGATCAGCTAAAAGTGAAGCCACACGACAACATATTCTCGATACCAGTTTTGAACTGGTGTTGCGTAAAGGTTTTGTCGGAGTGGGCTTGCAAGAGATTCTCAAGACCTGTGATGTCCCGAAAGGGTCGTTCTACCATTATTTTGCTTCTAAAGAAGCCTTCGGCTGTGCCTTACTGGAACAGTACATGGCGGACTATAAAGTTCGGGTCGAGCAGCTTTGGCAGCAGACGGAACAAAATGCCTATGCGCGTTTGATGGCGTTATGGCAGGCCTGGATTGATGATCCTATATATGGCAGCTGGGCCGAGAATTGCCTGATTGTGAAATTAGGTGCAGAGGTGGCCGATTTATCGGAGGACATGCGTGAAATTCTCAATCTCGGTGTGCATCGACTGACGCAACGTGTGGCCTTGCTACTGCAAGAAGGGCAACAACAAGGCTCCATTCCAATGCACATTGAACCATTTAAAACGGCTCAGGTGATGTATCAGTTATGGCTGGGTGCGGCCCTGATGAGCAAATTAGCCCAAGACAAAGCACCGCTACATCTGGCCTTGGAAACCACACAACAGCTGTTACAACCGATTAAGGAATAAAAAGATGCAAAGTATTATCCATCACAGTTTTGGTGAACCTGCTGAGGTGTTACAGCTGGCAGAAATGCCGCGACCTGAACCGAAAGCCGGCGAAGTTCGTATTAAAACCATCCTGTCTCCCATGCATAACCATGATGTCTGGACTGTGCGTGGTAGCTATGGCTATAAGCCTACACTGCCAGCCATTGGGGGCAGCGAAGCGGTGGGTATCGTCGATGCGGTAGGTGAAGGCGTTGATCAAAGTAAGTTAGGACAACGTGTGGCAGTTGCTGGTGTACATGGCAGTTGGGCAGAATATTTTATTGCACCGGCACACGCTATCATTGCTTTAAATGATGCCATTGATAATGAAACAGCAGCTCAATTGATCGGCATGCCGATCAGTGCCTTGATGCTGCTGGATTTTGTCAATGTACAGCCGGGTCAATGGCTGATCCAGAACACCGCCAATGGTGCGGTGGGAAAAACGGTTGCCATGATCGCTCAGGCGCGTGGACTGCAAGTCATTAATCTGGTTCGTCGTAGCGATGCGATTGTCGAGATGCAGGCCCTTGGCATCCAGCATGTGGTGGCAACGGATCAGGATGATTGGAAAACAAAAGTCAAGGCCCTCCATGCAGATCAGCCTTTAATTGCGGGAGTGGATTCCATTGGTGGCAGTGCCAGTGGTGAAATGTTGAATTTGCTGAGTGAAAATAGCCTGTTGGTTTCCTTTGGTAGCATGACTGGGGAAACCATGCAGATCTCGTCAGGTGACCTGATCTTTAAACAGGCGACGGTAAAAGGTTTCTGGGCCAGTGTGGTGAGCAAAGAAATGCCAGCAGAACGCAAAAAGGCATTATTTGTCGAACTCCTGACCTTGGCGGCGCAAAAGAAACTGATTCTGCCTGTTGAAGGCGTATTTGGCTTTGACGAAATTCAAACGGCAGCGCTCAAAGCCACACAGGGTGCCCGTCAAGGTAAAGTGTTGTTGAAGCCATAAATTAAAAAGCAATGACCAGCCGAGCGGCTGGTTCAGCCCGATGTTGTTATTATAAAAAGGATAATCAGATGCTTGGACAACTGCTCATTGGACTTATCGCCTTATTACACGTCTATATTCTCGTGCTGGAAATGTTTTTGTGGGACAAACCCTATGGTTTGAAAGCCTTTGGCAATAGTCTGGAAAAAGCACAGCTCACCAAAGTGTTGGCACAAAATCAGGGACTATATAATGGCTTTCTTGCAGCCGGTTTATTCTGGTCATTGCTGGCACCTGAGAGCTATGCCATTGCGATCGCCAATTTCTTTTTGGGCTGTGTGTTGATCGCTGGCATCTATGGGGGGGTAACCGCCAGCAAGAAGATTATTTACATTCAGGCCATCCCCGCATTCATTGCTTTAATTGTGGTGAATGTTTTTTAGCCGAGAGGTATCAGTAGGCAACGGGATGGATTTATGTTTTAATGCGCCCAGTTTGAGATGAGCCTCATACAGTATATCGGACGATACGATATACGACTAAGCCCCTTAATTGGGGCTTTTTTATGTCTGTATTTCAGGGCAGGACCTCTTGCAGGCAATCCGCACAGGGTGATCTTGAACCAGATTGGGAACTAAGGATAACAGAATGCTACAAGCTGTCATTTTTGGTCATCCTGACAGAAGAAAATCAGGAATTATCTTCTGTAGTATCAAATAAATAAATTAAAATGAATAACATAGAACACATGAGCAATAATAATGTTAAGAAAACTGATGGTACTGGGGTGGGGCATGTGTCTGAGTTTAAGTCTCATGGCACAGGAAACAAAAATTATTGGGTTTGATCAGGTCTTTAATTTAAATCACGATGAAGTGTATGAGTTGGAGCTGAAAAACCTAAATTCGGGCGCACAGCTCTGGACCGCCTTTTATCTGGTCGGTGTGCCCAAATCTGCCTCGAATAATAGTCAGGCCGATTTTGTGGTGACAGGTGAAGGCATGATTAATAAGGCGCATCCTGCCAATCCGACAGAGCGGGTGAATCTGGTCGCAAATCATTTACCGGTCCGCCAGAACTATTCCTTTCATGAATTTGAAGATCTGGTGGATGAGATTGAGGAGCAAACCGGTAAAAACATACAAGACCCGGTCTTGGGTACAACTGATAATGTGCGTGTATATGGCCAGATTATGGACTGGATTCCGGAATATAACTCCAGCACACCTGCCAAAATCAGTTTTGGGATTGCCAACCCGCAGGACTTCGAAATTAAAGCGGCTTATGTGGTGATTGGCGAGGCAGAAAAAACACCGCAATTACTGGCGCTGGACATTCATCCGCTGGATACCCAACAGCTTGAGCAGTCGTTTCAGGAGAAAAGTCATCGTCAGCAATTCAATATTGCCCGATTTGAAGCCAAATTCCTGATTTTCCTGACCCTGCTGGGGGCCGCTATTTTTCTGAACTGGGGCAAATGGCGTAGAAACTAGCTTTGCTCATAAAAGAAGGAGGCGTATGCCTCCTTGGTTATGGATTTATCTGATCCAGACCTAACCATTGACGTTGTTGATAAGCACTATCCCAGAATAACCACTCCAGTTTTGCCCCCATGGTATAGGCCGCATGCATTTTGGCTAGGGTGTCCGCATCACAGCGAGCAGCGACTTTATCTATGGTCGCAATCACATTCCGTACGGCCGTGTTAAATTCTTCGCCCGCATAGGTGTCGATCCAGGCCTGATAAGGATTATTATCAACAGACTGGCTGATAATGTCTTTGCCCACTTCGGCATAAATCCAGAAACATGGCAGCAAGGCAGCCAAAATGACAGGATAGCTTTCAGACCACGCCGTTGCCGTCAGGAAAGACGTGTAATGATGGCAGGCCAGAGTCAGTGGTGTGTTTTCAAACTCGGCCTTGCTGACATCAAACTCCTGCATAAAATCATGATGCAAACTGCGTTCTACAATAATGGCGATTTTTGCGGCTTCTGAAAACTGAATCACATCATCGGCATCATAGGCTTTTGCCGCAGCCACAGCCAATGCCCGACCATAGGCCAGTAAGTAGTGCGCATCTTGAATCACATAATGACAAAATATCTTGCGATCTAATGTCCCTGCTGCAAGTTCCTGATTAAAAGGTAATGCTAATATTTTTTGATATAAGTCTTGATTGCGTTGCCATACATCTTGAGAAAACGTCATGGATTGAACCTATTAAAAAACATGGTAAATATTGCTGTCAGCACTATAACAGAGTCTGCCGGAGATAAAATTTTCTTCAAAATAAGTGCAACAATCTTTTGTCTATTTCAATGCAAACTCGCCTACAATAGACACATTTTTATAACCCGACTATTTGAATAAAAGGCTGCTCATGAAGCATTTTCGTTTCTCAATTTTCTTTACGGTGGTGTGTCTTGCACTATCGGCCTACTGGGGCTATACGCACGGCCCTGAAGCAGGCGTAGCTACCATGCTTAAAGCCTTGACCATTACTGCGATTCTGGCGGTGATGGAAGTTTCTTTATCGTTTGATAATGCGGTAGTAAATGCTTCGGTGCTACGTGGTTGGGATCATTTCTGGAAAATGATTTTCTTAACCGTAGGGATTCTGATTGCCGTATTCGGTATGCGTTTGATTTTCCCTGTAGTCATCGTGGCCGTGACTGCGGATATGGGCATGATTGAAGTGGCAAAACTGGCCCTCAATGATCCAAAAACCTATTCCGAACGTTTAATGGCCCATCATGCTGAAATTTCAGCCTTTGGTGGTACTTTCCTATTGATGGTGTTCTTAAACTTCTTCTTTGACGATGGCAAAGAAACCCATTGGTTTAAATGGTTAGAAGCCAAACTGGCACATTTGGCCAGTGTACCTGCGATGTCGGTTTTCCTTGCCCTGATTGCAATGATCATCATGGCGGCAAACGTCGATGAATCGGTGCGTCTGGCGGTCACCATGGCAGGAATCTGGGGGATTGTGGTGTACATCGGTGTTCAGGTGTTGAGTCATTTATTGGGTGGCGAACCTGAAATTGATGATGAGGGTAATGCTGTCACCCATGATTCAAATGGTGCTGCTGCGGGTGTGGTCAAAGCCGGTTTTGGTGGTTTCCTTTACCTTGAAGTGCTGGATGCCTCATTCAGTTTTGATGGTGTGATTGGTGCCTTTGCGATTACCAGTGATGTGGTGGTCATCATGCTCGGTCTGGCGATCGGTGCGATCTTTGTCCGTTCGATGACCATTTATCTGGTCGAGAAAGGTACTCTGGATGCTTATATCTTCCTGGAACATGGCGCACATTATGCCATTGGTGCCTTGGCCTTTATCATGATTGCCAGCGGTACCGGCTTACATGTTCCTGAAGTGGTGACTGGCCTGATCGGGGTGGCCTTTATTGTCTGGGCGGTGATTGCTTCGATTCAGTACAGCAAGCGGGAACAACAGGCTTCTTAAGCTTGTTTTCAGCTTGAACAGCTATGTTAAATAAAGGAGCGATATTCGCTCCTTTATTTTTCCTTGAAGAAAGATTGTGATTTTCATGATCTAACTTACAACCTTTGCAGGCGAATGGCTTATAATTCGCTGAGCCCGTTATAGTGTCTTATCAACAATGAATGCTTTAGAACGCCGTTCAACCTTTGCCTTAAGTAGCATTTTTGCCTTACGCATGTTGGGCTTGTTCATGATTATTCCTGTCTTTTCAGTGGCAGGACAATCCTATCAATACGCCACGCCAGCCCTTATCGGTCTTGCGGTCGGGGTATATGGCTTAACCCAGGCAATTTTACAGATTCCATTTAGTTTGCTGGCAGACCGTTTTAGCCGTAAACCGCTGGTGGTGCTTGGCCTGTTGCTGTTTGCAATCGGTGGGGCAATTGCGGGTTTGTCGGACACCATTTATGGCGTGATTATCGGTCGTGCCATTGCCGGTGCCGGTGCCGTTTCAGCGGTGGTGATGGCATTACTGGCGGATGTGACCCGAGAAGAACAACGGACCAAAGCCATGGCTGCGATGGGCATGAGTATTGGCCTGTCTTTTGTGGTGGCGTTTAGTTTGGGGCCGTGGCTGACCAGTCTGGTCGGTATTTCGGGGCTATTCTTTGTGACCACGATTATGGGGCTGGCGGCCATTTTGATGTTGCTGTTGGTGCCTAAAGTCACCCGTCATCATCGAAACTACCAGCAGGGCTATCTGAATCAGCTCAAGCAA
Source organism: Acinetobacter calcoaceticus (assembly GCF_051947995.1). Classification (GTDB taxonomy): domain Bacteria; phylum Pseudomonadota; class Gammaproteobacteria; order Pseudomonadales; family Moraxellaceae; genus Acinetobacter. The sequence continues at coordinate 187,299 of NZ_JBLVVH010000004.1, forward strand.
GTGATCCAGATGGGTGAATTGAATCGCTTGCATGTCTCGGTGTTTGCATTGCATCTGTTGCTGACCGCTATGTTTATCTATGTGCCTTCACAGTTGATTGAATATGCACAAATTCCATTGGCGAAGCACGGATTCGTCTATTTGCCGCTGTTGCTGATCAGTCTGTTCTTTGCGTTTCCAAGCATTATCATTGCGGAAAAATATCGCAAAATGCGGGGCATTTTTCTTACTGCCATTGCGGGAATTATTGGCGGCCTGTTGATCCTGATTTTTGGCTATGAATCAAAATACGTGTTACTGGCTGGATTAGGCCTGTTCTTTATTGCATTTAACGTGATGGAAGCCTTATTGCCGTCATGGTTGTCCAAGGCTGCGCCGATCCAGTCCAAAGCGACTGCGATGGGGGTCAATGCCAGCAGCCAGTTCCTCGGCGCTTTCTTTGGCGGTACCTTGGGCGGGCAACTTTTGATGATGCAGAATACTGCGCTCGGGTGGAGTGTGCTGACCGGGATTGCTATAATATGGCTGCTGATTAGTTTTGGGTTGGCACAGCCAAGATATCTGTCCTCAATTGTATTGCCTTTACCTCAGACGGTACAAACAGACGAATGGACTTCAAAACTTTTGGCAATTCGTGGTATTGAAGAAGTCGTGGTGATGCCTGAGCAACAAGTTGCTTATATTAAAGTCGATAAACAGTGCATTGATGATGCTGGACGACAAGATTTAACGCACTTGATTGGCAAAGAGGTAGCCATTTGATCATAACTCTTATAAAGTGAAACATATAAATATATAGGATGAAGACAGCTAATGCGTGGTGTGAATAAAGTTATTTTAGTAGGTACTTTAGGACGAGATCCAGAAACAAAAACCTTCCCGAATGGCGGGTCGCTTACTCAGTTCTCGATTGCAACGAGTGAGTCGTGGATGGACAAGAGTACAGGTGAACGTAAAGAGCAAACGGAATGGCATCGTATTGTATTGCATAACCGTTTAGGTGAAATTGCTCAGCAATACCTGCGTAAAGGCTCAAAAGTCTATATCGAAGGTTCATTACGTACCCGTCAATGGACCGACCAGAATGGTCAGGAACGTTATAGCACCGAAATCCGTGGCGACCAGATGCAAATGCTGGATACGCGTCAGCAAGGCGAGCAAAGCGGCGGCGATTTCAATCAACCACGCTTTAACAACAATAATAATCAAGGTGGTGGCTACCAGAACACGGGTTATAACAATAACAACCAGAATGGCGGCTTTAACGGCGGCAACCAAGGTAATTATGCGGGCAGCCCTCAAGCAGGTAATGGTTTTAATACGCCAAAAGCAGCACCGCAACCTGCTGCAGCACCTGCGGATCTAGACGACGACTTACCGTTCTAAGCCCAAAGCAGATGTTCAAAAGCGAGGATAACTTCGGTTATACCTCGCTTTTTTATTGTCTTATTTTCCTTGCATCAGGTATCCGCAAAATCCTCTTGTTAGCTCATATTTTGAAAAGAATTCAATGCTTTATTGCTAAAAACCAAAACAAGAACGCCCTTAAAAATACACTTTAAAAAAGTCCCGATTGTGAGGAGAAATCCTGCAATTGGCCCTCGGTTTTATTCTCAAAATGGCTCTCGTTTCTTGGCTGCCGAAGCGACACATTAAATCTATTGGACGTATGCATACGGAAGCGTCGGTTTAGTCATAGAAAGATCCAGGCATGGATGATGAACAAAACGACTAAATTTTTTGAGGGTATTTTCTATTTCAGAATGCACTGTTCTGAGACCGGAAGATGCGCCTGAAGTGAAGGAAGAACAATAATGACAGCACATCCTGATCGTCCCGAAGCCAAGCAAGCCCAAGGCTTACAAAGTGGATTAAAGTCGCGCCATCTCACCATGATCTCGATTGCTGGAGTGATTGGCGGTGCATTATTTGTCGGTTCCGGTAATGTCATTTACGCCGCAGGTCCCGCGGTTATCCTGGCTTATGCCTTAGGCGGATTACTGGTGCTGTTCATCATGCGCATGCTCGGTGAAATGGCAGTGATGAATCCGGATAGCGGTTCATTTTCGACCTATGCCGATCGTGCCATTGGACGTTGGGCCGGGTTCTCAATTGGCTGGCTGTACTGGTGTTTCTGGACCCTGTTGATGGGCTGGGAGGCCTATGTCGCCGGTAAGATTCTGCATAGCTGGTTTCCGTTTATGCCGATCTGGGGCTATATGCTACTGGTGATTGTGTCCTTGGTCTGGGTCAATCTAAAAGATGTCAAAAGCTATGGTGAATTTGAGTTCTGGTTTGCCCTGATCAAAGTGGTAGCGATTATTATCTTTTTGGTGATTGGCAGTTTAGCCATTTTTCATCTGTGGCCGTGGGGTGAACTGGCTCAAGCAGGTTCAATGGGGTTATTCCAACAAGAATTTATGCCGAATGGCATCGCGCCAGTGATTACTGCGTTATTGGGAGTGATGTTTGCCTATGTCGGTGCTGAAATTGTCACGGTGGCGGCTGCGGAATCCAAAAGCCCGGAAAAAGAGATTCGCAAAGCATCTAATTCAGTAGTCTGGCGGATTTTATTGTTCTATGTCGGCTCCATGTTGATCACGGTCTGTTTGATTCCGCATGACAATCCTTTATTAAAGGATCCGACCTGGGGCACGTATAGCGTTACCCTGACGGCACTGGGGATTCCTGAAGCACGGCATATTGTCAATTTCGTGGTACTCACCTCGGTATGTAGCTGCTTTAACTCGGCACTGTACACCTGTTCGCGCATGCTATTTTCGCTCTCCAAGCGTGGCGATGCACCCAAATGTCTGGCGCTGACCAACCGTCAGGGCAGTCCATGGATCGGGGTGGTATTTTCCAGTTTATTTGCCGTTGTTGCCGTGTATTTAACCGCAACTGAAAGTATGAATGTTTATGATGTGCTGATGATGGCCACAGGCACGGTGGCTTTATATGTATATCTGGCGATTGCCTGTTCCCAGTTACGGATGCGTAAAAAGTATCAGCGTGAAGGCAAACAGATCGATTTTAAAATGTGGCTGTTCCCGTGGATAACTTATGCCGTGATTTTTATCATTATTGGATCACTGCTGGTGATGCTGTTTGAAGGGACTTATTTTAAAGAGGTGATCTACACGTCCTTGCTGGCTTTGTCGATTGTAATGATTGGGGTGCTGGTACAGAAACTGAATAAGGCTAAAGTCAGCAACAATGCGCTGATCCAGAAAAAACAATCGATCTAAACATGTAGGAATCATCGTTTAAATCCTTAGAGAATCCCGGGAACGAGATTCTCTATTTTTCATTGGTGCTTAAGGCAGGGTCGCAACCCCTGCTTCACGTAGACATTGCAATAACACACCAAAGGCCATGACCATATCTTTTTCATTGACACAGGCAAAGCCCATTAGCAGTCCACGCTGGGCATGGGCATGGGAGTGCATATAATATTGTGACAGTGCGCGTACCTTGACGCCACGTTCCAGTGCGGTGGCGGCAACCGCGACATCGTCACATTGTGCCGGAAGCTTGAGTACCAGATGTAAGCCGGCTGCCTCATCATATTCATGCACAAATTCCGGTCCCAAATAACGGTTAATCAGGCTCACCAGATAGTCACGGCGTTTGCCATACAGCAAACGCATGCGGCGGATATGCGCTTCATAATGGCCTTCACGAATAAATTCAGCCAAGGCTTTCTGCTCGAGCAGATGTCCACCCCGATATAATTCCGCTGCTACAATCCGTAAAGGGGAAAATAGCGGCTTCGGCACCACCACATAACCAATCCGTAATGAAGGGTAAATGGTTTTACTAAAGGTGCCCATATAAATCACAGGCGCATCATTTTCCAGACCTTGCAGGGAAGGATAAGGCTGGCCAGAGAAGCGGAATTCACTGTCATAGTCATCTTCCACAATCCAGCTATGATGTTGACGGGCGATCTGGATCAACTGTTTTCTTCGGTCCAGACTTAAATGCGAACCGAGTGGATATTGATGTGAAGGCGTCACAAAAATCAGTTTAGGCGGTTCGGCAGGCTGTTCTTCCGGAATAATCCCTTCTGCATCCACCGGCATGGCCTGAATATCCAGCCCGTTGATCCTTAAGGTATTGCGCATCCCCCAATAGGCCGGGTCTTCAATCCAGACACGGTCACCAATATCACTGAGCGCCCGTGAAACTAGATCAATGGCCTGATGGATGCCTTCGGTAATAATGATCTGGTCTGCATCGCACTGCACGGAACGGGCAACACGGAGATAGTCGGCCAAGGCGCTGCGCAGTTCAATACAGCCACCGGCGCTGCTATAAATCAGCCGGTTGATATCGGGTTCACGACTGAGGCGCGCCTGGATACGACTGAAAATATGATGTGGAAACTCGGTGACATCAGGGGCACCCGGGACAAATGCCCCCCACTGGTGTGGAGAAGCCGCAGCATAGCCCAATAAACTTGAGCCACGTTGTGACAGTACCACCGAGGTTTCTTGCTGGGCAACAGGCGCTTGTTTTTTATTGATTTTGGTATTTAAAAAGGCTTCAGGAAGCTGTTCTGCCACCCAGGTGCCATGTCCGGTACGTGCCTCAAGATAGCCTTCTGCCTGAAGTTGCTCATAGGCTGAAAGCACCGTATTACGGGACACATGAATTTCACTGGCTAAGTCACGTGAAGCAGGCAAGCGGGTTTTCGGCTGGATGACGCCTTCGATAATGGCCCCGCGTAAACAGCGAAATAGGCGTTGGTGTAGTTTTCCTTCCATGTCCTGTTGGAGACGTTGTAATAAATGATCTCCAAGTAAACTACGCAATTGGCTCTCTCCTTCAATTTAAAAGTGGCTCTCGTCACTGGCCTTCATACGCGCGAAATTACAGCTATAGACAGTCCTTGTAAAACATCCTGAAAAAAACGAGCTGGATGTCGGGCAACGCTGTAACTGACGATGAAAATATGAGGGAATTAAATGAACAATCAACATTCTGCACTTAACGCACGTAAACAGCAAGCCACACCACGCGGTGTGGGCGTGATGTGTCAGTGGTATGCGGCAAAAGCCGAAAATGCCACCATTTGGGACAAGGACGGCAATGCCTTTATCGATTTTGCCGGCGGGATTGCAGTGTTGAATACCGGTCATCGTCATCCCAAAGTGATGGCCGCAGTGACTGAGCAACTCAGCAAGTTTACCCACACGGCTTATCAGGTCACGCCTTACGAAAGTTATGTGGCCTTGGCTGAACGGATTAATGAGCGCGCGCCGATTGCAGGGACGGCCAAGTCGGCTTTCTTTACCACCGGTGCCGAGGCGGTTGAGAATGCCGTGAAAATTGCACGTTCATATACTGGTCGTCATGGCATTATCACCTTTGGTAATGGTTTTCATGGCCGTTCATTCATGACTATGGCCATGACCGGTAAAACTGCGCCGTACAAACGTGATTTTGGGGTGATGCCGGCAGGGGTGTTCCATGCCCGTTACCCTGTGCCAGCCAAAGGCATCAGCGTCGATGCAGCTATTGCCAGTGTTGAAGATATTTTCAGTGAAGACATTGCCCCGCATGACGTGGCGGCGATTGTACTGGAGCCGGTGCAAGGTGAAGGCGGTTTCAATGTGGTACCTGCCGAGTTCTTAAAGCGTTTACGTGCCTTATGTGACAAGCATGGTATTTTACTGGTGGCGGATGAAGTCCAAACCGGTTTTGCACGGACAGGTAAACTGTTTGCCATGAACCATTTCGAGACCAAAGCTGATCTGATCACCATGGCAAAAAGTCTGGGTGGCGGTTTCCCGATTTCAGGTGTAGTGGGGCGTGCGGACGTGATGGACGCGCCAAACCCGGGTGGTCTGGGCGGAACCTATGCAGGCAACCCGATTGCGGTTGCGGCAGCCCATGCGGTGATTGATGCGATTGAACAAGAGCAACTGTGCGAACGTGCCAATGAACTGGGGGCCGAGCTGGTCGCTGTACTTAAACAGATCCAGCAGGCATCAGGTGAGGTGGTTACCGATATTCGTGCACTCGGATCGATGGTGGCGGTTGAACTGGAAACGGCTGAGCAAGCAAAAGCTGTACAAAATTATGCAATGGAAAACGGTTTGTTACTGCTCACTTGCGGTAAATACGGTAACGTTATTCGTTTCTTATATCCATTAACCATTCCTGCTGCACAATTCCGTCAAGGTCTAGAGATCTTGAAACAAGGTTTTGTGGCATTAAATCCACAGCGTATAACAGCAATGGAGCAATCTGCATGATTCAAAACAATTTGCAGTATCTGTTAAAACATCCCGATATTGCATTTAATCAGCCTGCATCCCGTGACTATATTGAAGTCAACGATGCAGCAACCGGCGATACCTTGGCTTGGGTCAAAAGCTATGACCGAGCGGGCGTTGATGCGGCGATCCAGCGTTCTGCCCAAGCGCAGGCAGCCTGGCAAAAGCAAACCGCCCTCGTCCGTGCCGATGTATTGTTGGCCTGGTACAACCTGATGCTTGAGCATAAGGAAAACCTGGCGCAGATTCTTACTGCTGAACAGGGCAAACCACTGGCGGAAGCCCGTGGTGAAATTGCCTATGCCGCTTCTTTTATTCGCTGGTTTGCAGAGCAGGCACGCCGTATTGATGGTGAAGTTCTCACATCCACCCAGCCGAACCAGCGCTTGCTGGTGATTAAACAGGCCATTGGGGTAACGGCGGCCATCACACCGTGGAATTTTCCTGCGGCAATGATCACCCGTAAGGCAGCACCTGCAATTGCAGCGGGTTGTAGCATGCTGGTTAAACCCGCAGAGCAAACCCCATTAACCGCTTATGCCCTCGAAGTCTTGGCCTTACAGGCCGGCTTGCCAGCCGATATCTTAATCAATATCAGTGGTGATGCGATTGAAGTCGGCAAGACTTTATGCGAAAGCGACATTGTGCGTAAGCTCAGTTTTACCGGTTCAACCCAGGTCGGTCGTATCTTGATGCAGCAGTGCGCACCAACCATTAAAAAGCTTTCGCTGGAATTGGGGGGGAATGCACCGGTACTGGTATTTGATGATGCTAACCTTGAGCAGGCCGTGCAGGGCATTATGGCCAGCAAATACCGCAATAGCGGACAAACCTGCGTATGTGCCAATCGTATTTATGTGCAAGATAGCATTTACGATGCTTTGGCAGATCGTCTGGTGGAAGCGGTGTCTAAGTTGAAAGTGGGCGATGGCCGTCAGGAAGGTTCAACTCAGGGACCGTTGATTGATGAAGATGCGGTTGCCAAAGTTCAGTCGCATATTGCCGATGCGACTGGCAAAGGTGCGACGCTACGCATTGGTGGACAACGTTCGGCTTTGGGTGGAACATTCTTTGAACCGACCGTGTTGACGGACGTTACCCAAGACATGAAGGTGTCGAAAGAAGAAACCTTTGGACCGCTGGCTGCGTTATTCCGTTTTAAAACCGAAGACGAAGCGGTGGCAATGGCGAACGATACCGAGTTCGGTCTGGCGGCGTATTTATTTACCCAGAGTACAGCCCGTCAATGGCGAGTCGGTGAAGCACTGGAATACGGCATGGTCGGCATCAATACCGGTGCGATTTCCAATGAAGTTGCGCCATTTGGTGGTGTGAAACAGTCGGGCTTAGGCCGCGAAGGTTCAAAATTCGGTATCGAGGAATATACCGAAATGAAGTATCTGTGTGTGGATTTATCTGAATAAGACCTAAAAACGTTTTATGTCTTAGTTTAGCAATGTTCTACATAGCACAAGTTTGATAAAAAGCCAGTCATGCCCATTCATGACTGGCTTTTTTCACTCTGACTAGGCTTAGCGGGCCGAGTCCAGTATTTCATTATTCTGAACCACAGCCTGAGCTTTGCTGTAGCTTTCGATCAGTAACTGGTAGGCCGGGAAAATCTGGGTATAGACCTGTGCCCATTCCAGTGCGTCATCACGGTTCCAGGTACGCTGGATTTCAGAGGCCACCGCTGCGGTATCCATTGGCACCACACCTGCCTGCACCACACGGGCCAAGGTAATTTCTTCTGCCATTTTGCTATAGGTGCCCGAAGCATCAATGACGGCAAACACTTTATAACCCTCGGCAACTGCACTAATCGCAGGGAAAGCCATACACACGCTGGTAATGGTTCCCGCAATAATTAAGGTATTGCGACCGGTTGCTTTGACTGCATTGACAAAGTCCGGGTTGTGCCAGGCGTTGATTTCACCTTTACGGGCGATATATTGCGCATGCGGTGCATTGGCATGAATCTCGGGAATCAGCGGCCCATTCGGACCTTGCGGCACCGACGCTGTCGTGATCACCGGAATCTTGGCCAAGCTGGCAATCTTGGCCAAAGCTGCGGCACGTTGGCGTAATTCGGGCATGGGCATATCACCGACGGTCTGGAATAAGCCGCTTTGGTGGTCGATCAATAGCATTACGGCATCATTGACATCAATCACAGGTGCCTGACCATTGAAATTTGCTGGTGTTGTCATTGTTGTATCCTCATCTTGTCTTAGGGGGTATAATTAATAATATAGACAGGACGATGACTGAAAAATATCTATAATAGGATATATTGTCATGTCAAAAGAACAATGCTGCTGAGTACTGACAGGTTGAGCAAATAAGATGAAAGATTTAAATGACTTATATTTCTTTGTCAAAGTCATCGATTGCGGTGGCTTTTCTGCCGCCAGTCAGGAACTGATGGTCACCAAGTCCTTATTGAGTCGCCGCATCGCCGATCTGGAAGAACGTCTCGGGGTCAAGCTGATCAACCGGACCACCCGCCAAGTCTCGATTACCGAAGTGGGTAAAATCTATTATCAGCATTGCAAGGCCATGTTGATTGAAGCTGAGGCAGCCGAGGAGGCCATCGAGTTTTTAACCGCTGCACCACGCGGCCTGATCAAACTGTCTTGCCCGACCAATTTATTGCATATCAATATTAGCCAGATGCTGAATGAGTTTTTGCAGCTATATCCCAAGATCAGCCTGCATGTGGAAGCCACCAACCGCCGGGTTGACTTAATCAATGAACGTTTTGATCTGGCGCTACGGATTCGAACTTTGCCTTTGCCAGACAGCGATTTAATTGTGCGGGAACTGGCGCTGGCACGGCAGTTTATTGTCGCGAGTCCAGACCTGTTACATCAGTTTTATTCGATCAGTGAACCGCAGCAATTGACCCAGTTTCCGGTGTTGATGATGGAGTCTTTTGCACCTGAATATCATTGGCAATTATTTTCGCAGGATCAACAGGAACTGAAAGTACAGTGCCATCCACGGCTGACCACTACTGATTTAACAGCATTAAGAGAAGCTACTTTACAAGGACTGGGTATCGCTAAATTACCGGAACTGATGGTGGCTGAAGATATTAAACAGGGGCGCCTGATTCATGTCTTGCCTGAATGGCAGCCCAAGCCTGAGCTGATCCATCTGGTGTATACCTCCAGACGCGGCTTGCTGCCCTCGATGAAATTATTGATCGATTTTCTGGTCAAAAAGTTTGACGAACTGAAACAGCACAACTCGGTGTTGTATTAATCAGAGTCCTATAACGAATAGCCACTGTCAGTTTTTGCCAATTCACGCAGGCCCTGCATCAGGGTCTCAATCAGTTTTTCCACCACCAGACGTTGGCCTTTACGTGAGGCATACACCAGTTGTACCGTACCGCGATTGGATTTCCATTCGGGCAGTAAATGAATGAGTTTGCCTTTTTCAATATCGGCCTGCACGGTCAGGTAGGGTAAGTCTGCAATACCGAGCCCATCACGCACCGCATAATACACGCTGCCAGATCATTACTTTTGACCCGCGGCTGATACGGCACATCCACCGTTTCATCCCGCTCTACATGACATAAGTGCCAGTAATACTGATGTTTTTGTATGCCAAGCGCCACGCTCGGGTAGTGCTGTAAGTCTGAATAATGCTGGATGGTCTGACCTTGCAGTAATTCGGGTGCTGCCACCAGACAATGTTCGGTGCGAATCACGTCACGGACAATCAGGCTGGAATCCTGATTCGGTTCAAAACTGGTACGGATCGCGATATCAATATCATCATGCAGCACATCGACACGACGGCTGGTCAGTTCCAGAGAGATGTCAACTTTGGGATAGTTTTTTAAGAACTGATTCAGTAATTTACGAATCTGGAAATGCATCATCAAGGGTGGGCAACTGATCTTGACCATGCCTTGCGGTTCATTTTTCTGTTTCAGCAAGACATTTTCGGCACATTCCACTTGGGCAATTACCTTACAACATTCTTCATAGAATTCCTGGCCCAAATCGGTGACCTTAAAATGCCGGGTGGTGCGCTGGATCAGGCTGACATTAAACTTCTGTTCCAGTTCAATGATGCGACGGCTCAGCTTGGATTTACTGATATTTTCAGCTTCGCTGGCCGCACTAAATCCGCCGTGTTTCACCACCAGATAGAAATAATGAAAGTCATCAAATGAGTTGATCAAGGCAAAGCAGATCCGGTAAATACGACAAGATCAGGATAGCATTAACTGTCCTGATCTTAATAGGGCGGCTTATTTTTCTGCAGTATTGGTGAAATAGCTGGTCATCAAATTGCGGTAATCCGGAATGTGATTCGAGAATAAAGCCCCCAGACCTTCGATGTCATTGCGCCAGTCACGGTGCAGTTCACAAGCCATACCAAACCAGGTCATCAGCTGTGCGCCGGCTTGTGACATGCGATCCCATGCGGCATCACGAGTGAGGGCATTAAAGGTACCTGAGGCATCGGTAATCACAAATACTTCAAAGTCTTCTGCCAAGGCAGACAGCGCAGGGAAAGCGACACAGACTTCTGTCACCACACCGGCAATAATCAATTGTTTTTTACCGGTGGCTTTCACCGCCTTGACGAAGTCTTCATTGTCCCAGGCATTGATCTGGCCTGGACGGGCGATATAAGGCGCATCTGGGAACAGTTCTTTCAGTTCAGGCACCAGTGGACCATTCGGGCCATTTTCAAAGCTGGTGGTTAAAATCGTCGGTAAGTTGAAGTATTTTGCGGCATCTGCCAAGGCCAGCACATTGTTTTTAAATTTGTCTGGATCAATATCCCGAACCAGTGAAAGTAGGCCAGCCTGGTGATCGACCAAAAGAACCGCTGCATTGTCTTTGTCTAGGCGAATATAGTCTTTAGCCATTGTTGTATCCTCATATTGTTGTAAAGAAGAAGACGGATAAGAATATGAATGTCCGTACTGCTTGAAATTATGCTAGTTAAATTTTTAAGTCAGATGAAGCACAAAAAATGAGACAAACAATATCAAAAATAGGATGATTGATTATATTTGGCTTTCAATAAGCTTTTTAATTTTAAATTGTCCTATAGATAGAATAATGTGTTGCCATTCTGAGGCTATAAGCCCCCCTGTTGCAGGCGTAAAATAGCATCCAACAGCAGAACTTCTACTCTATAGGAGAAACCAGATGAAGAAAATTCTTGGTGTGTATCAGAACAAACACATGCACTGGGTCGGTGATGGTTTCCCGGTGTATAACCTGTTTTCGTATGACCGTTTAGGCCAAAGCCTGAGTCCATTTTTGTTGCTGGACTATGCCGCGCCTTATCGTTTTGATCCAACTACAGCGCAACATGGGGTGGGTTCACACCCGCATCGTGGCTTTGAAACGGTCACCATTGCTTACCAAGGTGAAGTGACCCATAAAGACTCCAGTGGTGGTGGCGGAACCATTAAAGCGGGTGATGTGCAATGGATGACGGCCGGTGGCGGGATTCTGCATCAGGAATTTCATTCGCCTGAATTTGCCCATGAGGGCGGCTTGTTTGAAATGGTACAACTGTGGGTTAATTTGCCTGCACATTCCAAAATGACGCCAGCAAAATATCAGGCCATTGAAGCCGACCAGATTCAGCACATTGCCCTGGACGATGCAGGTAGTGAAATGCGCATCATCGCAGGCCAATATCAGGACGTTGATGGTGCCGCGACCACCTTTAGTCCGGTCAATGTCTGGGATGGTACGATTGTACAGGGTCAGCAACACAGCTTTTATGTGACCGAAGGCCATACCACCTTATTGGTATTGCTGTCTGGAAAAGTGAGCCTAAATGACAGTCAAAGCATTGAAGCGCCGAGCCTGGTGGTGCTGAGTCGTGAAGATATCGAGTTTAGCCTCAAGGCGGAACAGGACAGTAAATTCCTGATCCTGACCGGTCAGCCACTGAATGAGCCGATTGAAGGTTATGGTCCGTTTGTCATGAACAGCAAAGCCGAAATCGTTGAAGCTGTACGTGATTTCAATAGCGGTAAATTTGGCCATATGGACGCTTGATTGCACAGTTAAATCCAGCCTATGTAAGAAAGCCCGTCACACCTTGAAGTGTGCCGGGCTTTCGCTATAAGGGTCCTCTATTGATTTTTTTAATTTATTGTCACTTATAGTTATTCAGCTTATTATGTGACTTTGTTCTCGTTCTTATATCAAAAGAATAGCGCTAAATTTGTGCTTTGCAAAGCCCCTAAGGCATTGAAAATGAAAAAATAAAGAATGTTCTGTATACTTTTGTGGCCTAAAAGGTAATTTTTTGAATAGTTTCATTGGCTTAAGTGCAGAATCAGAATTGTGATAAAATGTAACAATAAATGAACAATGAAATTCAATAAAACAGCGGCTGAAATGCTGAATCTGGTATTTTTTAATACCGTGTTTAGGCGAACTATCAGTCATAATCAAGAAAAATCATCAACTGATGGGACATAATTTTGGATATTGCAATTATCGGCAGTGGAATGGCAGGACTTGCCTCAGCCAGAATCCTACATGATGCAGGACATAAAGTAACGATATTCGAAGCACTCGCGGGTCGAGGCATGGATAGTCATAGTATTGACTTTGATGGTGGCATTATTGATGCCCCTTTGCGTGTCATGAATCCAAAGCTATGGCAGAACACCCTGAGTCTGGCCAGCTATTTAGGCATTGAAACCTTTCCTGTCCGTACTTTTATGGCATGCAGCTGGTTATTTGAAGATAAAACAGAGACCTGGCTGACCACCTCACGCAGCCGCATTGGTAACTTCCCGATCATTAATAACCGTAAAGGTATCCAGCAATATGGCTGGCGTCTGGTCAAGGGCATGTTGCAGCTGAAAACGGCAGTACACCAATTCTTTAAGTCAGACAAGCAGGACATTACCTTAGCCGAATTTATGAATCAATATCATATTGAGGAAGTGTTCTGGCATGGTACGGTGATGCCGGTGCTGTATACCATTTGTACCTGTCATCCCAAGACCATTGGTGAATGGCCAGCCAAACCTTTATTGGAATTTATTCGCCAGTTGACCGAAGGGGAAGCCTTATTGCGGATGAAAGGCGGCACGCCCGCGCTGGTCAGCCGCCTGATTGATGGCATTGAGATCCATAGCGGCTCACCGGTGAAAACGGTGGAAGAGCAGGGCGATAAAGTGCTGGTAGAAAATGATCAGGGCGAGCGCCAGCTGTTTGACCGTGTGGTGATTGCTACACCAACTCCAGCGATTGAAGGCTTCCTGAAACAGCCGCAGTTTGCTGAAGATATTGCCTTGCTGAAAAAATTCCGTTTTGAAGAAGGTGATCTGGTCATTCATACCGATCCGATTGTGATGCCGCAACGCCGTAAAGACTGGGCAGTACTCAGCTATATGATGGACCGTAAATTTACCCGTCAGCAATTTACCGTGTGGATTAACTCGATTGAACCGACGCTGGTCGGTAAAAATGCCGTGTTCCAGACCTGGTGTCCAGTCATTGACATCGATCCGAAGAAAATCATTTCCAAGGTCAAACTGACTCGTGCCGTAGTGGACTCGGAAACGGTCGCGCTGAATAAACAGATCCAGCAGCGTCATTTAGACCAGAACCGTAAAGTGTTTTATTGTGGTTCGTGGTCATGTGATGGTTTGCCAATTTTAGAATCGGCGGTGACCTCGGCCATGCACATTTCTGAAATTTTAGGTGCGCCGTTACCTTTTGTTGGGCTAAAACCAAAAGTGAAGGTTGCACCCGAACTCGGTTATTAATATGCGCTCCTTCAAGCAGGCACTGATTGAAAAAGTTATCGGGCATAAATATGCCATTGATGCCCGGCATCTCGGAGATGACGCAGCGCTTGCCTGGAGCAATTTGGGCTTTTGGCAGGACCAGCAGCAGGACTATGCGCTGGCTTGCCAAAGTCTGGCCGATCAGATTGCTGCCTCACTACAACTCAAATCAACAGATCGTGTTTTAGATCTGGGCTGTGGACAAGGGGCGAGTCTATTACACTGGTTACAGCAGTACCAGATTCAGCAACTCAGTGCAGTTGAACTGCAGCCTGCCTGTGTGCAACGAATTCAAAAATACTTACCGCAAGTTCAAATTTATTGTGCAAATTTTTTGAATTTAAAAGTACTGCCACTTTTGAATTCATTTGATGCGGTGCTGTGTATCGATGCGGCTTATCACAGTGATTTGAATTCATTTCTCGATGCCGTGTCCCCAGTTTTAAATTCAAAAGGCCGAATCGCTTTTCATACGCTGATGTGGTCAGAGAACTGGGCAAACTGTGGATATCTTCAACAGCAGCAATATCGCTATCTGTTAAAAGGTGCTGATGTGCATTGGCAGCAGCTGCTGGATCAGCAGCTGCTTGAGCAGACCTTGGCGCATCAGGGTTTTGGCGAAATTCAGATTCAGGACTTTTCCGAACCGGTGTTAAAGGGTTTTGCTCAATATATTGAGTCGCGAAAAGCTGAAAAGCATGGTTTTGATTTTGCCCAGTTCAAAATCGAGATGACTGCCAAGTTGTGCCGAAAACTCTATCAGGATGGATTAGTACGTTATATTCAGGTCAGTGCAGTAAAACAGTGAGAACAAGATGCCAAATCAATATAAAGGTTCATGCCTGTGTGGGGCGGTGAGCTATCAGGCGGAAGTCGCGCCACGTTATCGTTTTAATTGTCATTGTCGTGATTGCCAGAAGGCCACGGGCAGTGCTTATGCGCCGATTGCATTCTTTCATCAATCTGAACTGAAAATTGAAGGCGAACTGAAATATTTTGAATCTCTGGGATTGTCTGGCAAGCCGATTCGCCGTGCCTTTTGCCCAACCTGCGGTTCGCAAATGTTTGGTTTGCCTGAGCTGGTACCGGAGATGATTTCAATTCGTGCAGGAACGCTGGATGAACCAAATCTGTATCAACCGCAAGCAGAATGTTTTGTGAGTCATGCCAATGAATGGGATCTGTTAAATCCGCATATTTCGCATTTTGAGAAAATGATGGGGAAGAAAAGAGAATAAAGCGAGAAATGGTGCCGGCACACGGATTCGAACTGTGGACCTACTGATTACAAGTCAGTTGCTCTACCAACTGAGCTATGCCGGCAACGTGGCGAGAATTCTACAGAATCTGTTTAAAAAAACAAGCGAAAAAATAAGCAAACGGATGAATTTAATCAGTGCTTCGATTGGCTGCCCGTTCTGAGCCTGGGCTTTATTGTTGGAGTGTGAGAGAGTTCTCCGGTTTATTTAGATGCGTATGAGCAAAACAAGTTAGATGAGGCTGAAATAATATTCGTTATGATGGGGGCGGCTACAACGAGCTAATCGCAAATACTGCTTGCCAAGAGGCAAGACTCGTTATTTGTTTAATTGATTATTCTTCTTTAGATCTATAGCTTGAAAATAAAAAATGCTGATCTAAATAAATCCTTGGAGTAAATGGAAAATTGGTCAATATTAACGGATTGATGATGAAAGAATTTTTAAAAATTTATATGAAAAGTAAAAGAATAAAAATAGCTTTCTTATGAAAAGGGTAGAGTCATTATTTAAGCGCTTATTTTAATAAGTTATTTAATTTTTAAATAATTGAACAAAAAAAATACTAATTGGACTTTGTAAGCCAAGTTCTCAAAAATGAATATGTGAAAACGAGAATGATGTTTAAGGAACAAACACATGAGTACACATATTCGAATAGCCGTGGTCGGTGGTGGTATTGCTGGTCTGGCTTTAGCAAGTAATTTGAGTAAATACGTCCATTTAGATGTCCAAATGTTTGAATCAGCACCTCAGTTCTCTGAAATTGGGGCAGGGATTTCTTTTGGTGCCAATGCAGTCAAAGCGATTGAACTGTTAGGTTTAGCCAACGAATATCACGCAATTGCAGATAAAGTATCGGCTCCCTTCCAGGATGTTTGGTTTCAATGGCGCAATGGTTATAACGATGAATATTTATCTGCATCTATTGCTGAAGGTGTAGGACAGTCATCTGTTCATCGTGCAGATTTTCTAGATGCCATTATTCCTCACATGCCTACGCAAAATGTCCATTTTTCTAAACGTCTTGAGGCGATTGAAGAACAAAACGATCAGGTGATTCTGCATTTTAATGATGGTAGTCAGCATGAGTGCGATTATTTGATTGGTGCTGATGGTATCCGTTCCGTGGTTCGCCAATATGTTTTAACTTCTCATCAATTGTCACCAGTTCATCCACGTTTTTCAGGAACTTGGGCATATCGTGGCATTATTTCTCACGTTTTATTTAAAGAAGCTTTGAAACAAGTAAATGGCGATACAGATTTAGCAGATATTCCCCAAATGTTATTGGGTAAAGACAAACATATTTTAACGTTCCCAATTCGTAAGGGTGAGCAAATTAATATCGTTGCTTTCTGCTCAAACCGTGAAGATACAGTACTTCCAGCTGATACACCGTGGACTAAACCTGTCGATAAAGCACAGATGCTTTCTGATTTTTCAGACTGGAGTGAAAGCTGCCAAACATTACTCAGTTTAATTGAACAGCCTACCATTTGGGCCTTACATGAAATTGAAGAACTTTCGACGTATCAAAGTACCTCAGGTCATGTCATTGTCATGGGCGACGCTGCACATGCCATGTTACCTCACCAAGGTGCAGGAGCAGGCCAAGGTCTTGAAGATGCATTGATTCTTGCGGCCTTATTGTCGACAAAAAACTTACAAGCAGATCAGTTAACCGATGTGTCTTCAATCTATGAAAAGCTTCGTTTAAAACGTGCTTGTCGTGTTCAACAAACTTCTCGTGAGTCTGGCGAAATTTATGAGTGTTATTCGACTCAGTACCCAACGTTTGCCGAAATTGGCGAACATCTTGAGCATCGTTTTGACTGGTTATGGCAACACGATCTCGAACAGGATGTTGCAGAAGCAAAGCAACAATTACACCAGCTAGGAATGGCAACGAATTAAATAAAATTTTTGTTTTACACACAATTTGCTAAGGAAAGCAATTATGGAAAAACTAAATGCAAATCAATTGATTGATGATGCAAGATTAACGCCATTACATTGGCGGGTGATCTTGCTGAGTGCGCTCATTATTATTTTTGATGGTTATGACTTAGTCATTTATGGTGTTGCCTTGCCCAAGCTTATGCAACACTGGCAGTTAGATAGTATGACTGCTGGATTGCTGGGCAGTGTTGCATTATTTGGCATGATGTTTGGTGCCATGATTTTCGGTAGTTTAGCCGACAAATTAGAGTCCTATGGCTTTAGCCGTAAGCGTTTAATTATGCTGTGTGTCTTTATTTTTAGTGGTTTTACGGTGTTATGTGGTTTTGCCAATAGTCCTAAAGCGTTTGCCATTTATCGTTTTATTGCTGGCCTAGGTTTGGGCGGGGTAATGCCGAATGTTATTGCCTTAATGACCGAATTTGCCCCAAAGAAATTACGATCAACTTTAGTATCACTCATGTTTAGCGGCTATGCGATTGGTGGGATGAGCTCAGCGCTTTTAGGCATGTGGTTGGTGCCTAAGTTTGGTTGGCAAATCATGTTTGTTTTGGCGGGTATTCCACTCATTTTATTACCGATTATTTGGAAATTTTTACCCGAATCAATTGATTATCTGGTTCGCCAGAAAAAATGGAATGAGGTGCGTGATTTACTTCAACAATTAGCACCAGAACAAAACATAACTGATTATACGAGCATCGTATTACATCAAGAAAATCAACAAACCGCCGCTCGTCCTTTGCTTGCTCTATTTACAGAGAATCGTGCTTTAGTCACTGTGTTTTTTTGGTTGAGTGTATTTATGGCTTTACTCATGGTGTACGCGCTTGGTAACTGGATACCCAAACTCATGGTCGACGCTGGATATGATTTATCAACCAGTCTGGTCTTTTTACTGGCGTTAAACTTGGGCGGAATGTTGGGTGCAATCGCTGGCGGTTACTTTGCCGATCGTTTTCATCTCGGCAAAGTTATTTGTTCGCTATTCTTTGCGGGTGCAATTTCACTTTACTTGCTGAGTTATGCTTTACCTATGGTCATTTTATATCTCTGTATTGCCATTGCAGGAGCAGCTTCTATTGGTGGGCAAATTTTACTGCTCGTTTATATGGCTCAGTTCTATCCTTCACCAATTCGCAGTACTGGCATTGGTATGGCTTTGGGTGTAGGCCGTATTGGAGCGATTTTAGGTCCAATTTTATGCGGCTGGCTTTTAAGTTTACATCTACCAATTCAATATAATTTTATCGCGCTAGCCATTCCTTGCGTGCTGGCAACTTTAAGTGTTATCGCCATAAGTATTTGTAGTCGAAGTAAACCTGTAATGCTAAATTCAAGTATATCTTCATAAGAATTAGGCATTTTTACACTTATAAAAGGAACTAAACTCTAAACAAAACAATTAAAGTCTTTGTTTAGAGTATTTAAAGGATCAGAACCATGGATTTAGGTTTGATTAAAGTTTTTGTCTGTATTTATGAGTCTCGTCATATTAGTAAGGCTGCTGATAAATTAAATTTGAGTCAGCCTTCTGTGACTTATAATTTGAACCGTTTACGCCGTCAGTTAAATGACGAGTTATTTATCCGAAGTCGAGGTGGGGTTGAGCCGACAAAAGTTGCACATGAGCTTTATCCGATTTTTCATCAAGCAATTTTTAATATTGAATCGGCGATTGCTCAAGCACAGGAATTTCACCCTGAAAACTCAAATAAAACGTTCCGAATTGGTCTCTCAGACGCTGGTGAAATTTGCCTGTTGCCGAGTCTTATGGCTTTTTTGCAGAAAACAGCCCCTTATATTCAAATTGAGATTGAGGAGATTCAGTCGTCTAAGGTCGAACAGTGGCTTATTGATGGTTTTTTAGATTTGGCTGTATTTAATAGTACGCAGACCATAATGCCTAAAATAGAAACACGCACTTTATTTGAAGAAAGATATGTATGTATTGCGAGAGCTGATCATCCAAGGCTACAGCATCAACTGACGTTAGAACAATATTTGCAAGAAGATCATATTGCCATTAAGTCATCAACAGGGCATGTCCAAATTGAACAGTATTTAAAAACAATGGATTTAAAGCGAAATATTCGTTTAGAGGTTCCACATTTTAGTGTTCTACAAGGTGTTTTGCAGAGTTCAGATATGTTGGTGACATTGCCATCGCGAGCAGCTCGGCACTATTTAGCTCATGGTAATGTCCAAATGTTTGAATTACCTTTTGCTATTGACTCCTTTAAAGTGAGCTTGAACTGGTTTAAACGTAGTGATGATATAGTTGCTAGGAAATGGTTGGTTAAATCTGTTAAAACTATATTTCAACAGTTATAGGAGGGAGATGCTTTTTATATCTGGTGATCTCGGAAGATATATAATGTAAAAAAGCCTAAATCCTTCGATTTAAGCTTTCTTATTTCATGCAAACACATGAATCAAAATTCTGGCGAGAGAGGGAGTCATATTTAAAGACTAAGTAATTGATAATATTTAAATAAAAAATAATTAATTTTATTTGATCCCCCAATCGTCCCCCAGCCTATAAAAAATTTAGATTAGCATTTGAAGAACCATTCTTATTATACATCAATGTGATGCTGTAGCTGTCAGATTTCATTGCTATGACTTTTTCATGTATGATCATTTGATTGCATCTGTAGAGATAAACCATGTTTGAGATCATTGATGATTTAAAAGCTAAATTAGATCAGCATCGACCTCTTTCACCTGCAATTGTTAAAAATCTACATGAAGACTTGATCTTACGTTGGACTTATCATTCGAACGCCATCGAAGGTAACACTTTAACTTTATTAGAGACCAAAGTAGTTCTAGAAGGAATTACCGTAGGTGGGAAAGCGTTAAGGGAGCATTTTGAAGCGATCAATCATCGTGATGCAATTTTATATGTCGAAGATATTATAAAAAAACAAGAAGCGTTTTCAGAGTGGCAAATTCGTAATATTCATCAATTGATTTTAAAAAATATTGATGATGAGAATGCAGGACGATATCGTCAGCAAAATGTCTTAATCTCAGGTGCTACCACCAATCCTCCAGATCACACATTGCTCAATGACAAGATGACTCAATTTATAGATTGGTATAACATGGAAGCTCATACATTGCATCCAATTGAGCGAGCAGCCAAAGTTCATGCTGATTTTGTGGGTATCTATCCTTTTGTGGATGGGAATAGACGTACATCTCGATTGTTGATGAATCTTGAATTGATGAAAGCAGGTTACCCACCGAGTGTGATTACTGTAGAAAATCGCTTAGCCTACTATGAGGCTCTGGATCAATGGATGGCGTATGGCAATAGTGAGCCATTTAATAGCTTAGTTGCTGGTGTTGTATTGGAAGGGTTTAAGCCATATCAAACAGTTTTGGGAATCTAACAAAGTAAAAGAAGGGCAAAGCCCTTCCTCGTCAATTTTTGCTGTCACACTCTATGTATATGAATTTTGGTAATACGAATTCAGATTCATAATAGACATATTTGTATTTTTCAACTTGTTGTCCAAAAATAGTTTTCCATGTCTTTTCATTTATGCCGACTACGCCTTGAATATCCATTAGATAGCTGAATTCATCAATACTTAACGAAATATTGGAAGTTGGTGCAACAATTATGTAGTTGCCATTTCGTAATTGAATGCAATCTTTCATTGAAAGAGGTTGGCATTCTCGTTCTGTAGCACAATATACAGTTAAGACGTAGTTATTTGATAAATTACGTTGTACACAAAAAAATAAAGCTAATATCTCTGATTCATGATTTTCATGAAATTGATCAATCATATCTGAAATTTGTTTCGCAAGTCCTCGTTCTACAAATGCTTTATCACGAAATTCACATTTTTCCATGTGAAATGTATAAGTGAAAACATTAAGATTAAACCGTTGCTGAGTTTTAAATAGCTTTTTCATCACAGGTACATTTGCTTTGCGTATTTCTTTGATTAACGTAATTCGCTTATCACGATCGTCAATTGCACTTTTACTGGTTGAATGATTTTTCAATTCATATACGAATGCATCTACAACAGGTTTTATCTGCTCAACATAATGTTCATTGTGTAATAGCATTGGATTAATAGGTCTATCCGAAACGTAACCCAAATTCGTATATGCCTGATTTACAGCCTTGACACTCTGACTGATATTGAAAGCAGGATGTTGTAATAGCGGAGTAGTGATGGGATAAATAGATTGCAAATAATAAAAAGCATGATCTGTATGTGGGCTATTACTGACATAGTATTGGATAAATGTCTGACTATTTTTTTTGGTTTTTTGCTTGAAAGGGTGATAGTTGGGATTCGTCACGATTTCTGAAACTGTTTGCATGATGGATAGGTTCAACTCACCCAAACAAAAATTAGGTAGATTGGTACTTTCTGTCGTATTCGTAAATTGCATTAGTATGTTCACCGTAATGTTATTTTTAAATAAGGAGACCATGCTCTTTGACTTAAAGAGCATGATTTAATGTTTTGAGTTAGTTTGATATTGATCCCGTGTTGAGCTTACGGGGTCTCCCAGCATTACTTTTTTCATACTTACGAGTGCTATAGCCAAACGTACGATAGTTCGTAAGTGTTTTCTCAATGATGAATTGGTCAACTTTGGTTATGTAATCCACGATCATAAACAGTGCGTTGATTTTTTCTTGGTCATCATGAACAAGTGTGCCAATTGCGAGTCTTCTATAAGAACCCTTGTTGTGGTTGCAGCTATGGTAAGTGCCTTTATTTAGGGTGATTTCTTTCCATAATTTAGCGAGTTGATCTACAAAGAAAGTCTCTTGTTTATGGAGATTACCATCCATAAAAAAGATAAAATGATAATGATAGCCTTTCTGTATGCCATACTCTAATTTCCAAATATAGCCGACAATCGAAGGTATTTCGTCATTTGGTGTATGGAGCTTTTTTAAGAAAATGCTCAAGTATTTTTTCAATAGTTCAAGTGTGATTTGAAAATTACGATTGATGGAGAAATCAATTCGAATTACCAGTAATTTACTGAACTTAATAATTAATTTTTGGATTAGCTTTTTAGCCTTCTTGTTCTGATTTAAGCTTTTTTCTTTGCGTAGTTCTACTGCTTTTTTATAGTCTATATCATTCGATAATGCCTTGAAGAGACGTTGGTAGAACTCATTTAAAATTTGAGCTTTAGGCTTGTAATGAGTTGGGCTGATCGCTATTGGCTCATTGTGAGCAAGTTGCCAAAAGTTTGTAGATGTATCATTTACAATATGTGCAGGGAAGCACTCTAGGTATATCTTACGAAATAGGTCAGTCTCAGCACTCGTGTAAGTGAAATCATATATAAATCGTGGATCAATGTTTTTTAATGCATCATGTAAAGGCCTGTGATTAATTTTGTAAGATTGCTTTTTATCGGGATGAATAACGTAAATAAAAATCTTTCCATCTTTGTGCGTTTTTTTTATGAGTTGAATGATTCTATCCTTCTGTAATGCTTCTGGATCATCAATTATTACAATGCTTTTATCATCCACCTCATGTATGGAATATTTTTCATAATTATCATTAGGATAATCATTTAGGTCTGTGTTCATATAATGCTCTTTTAGGTAAATTTTAAGTAAGTGAATCCCTACCAAGGCATGGATAGCCTTGGTATGAGTCGTGATATATTTGATGTAGGTTTTAGAAGAGTTGTTGAATGAATAATAAATTTAATTAAAAGTATTATTTATCAATAGAATATATTGATTATTAGTACTTATTAATTAAATATAAAATCCTAAATTATTGAAAAATATGAGAACCATAATTCCGACAATCCATTTCATCTATTTTTCAGAAATATCGACCTTTGCAGTTGAAAGTCGATTTGGAAAGTTAGCAGGTACGTTGCTTAGCTTTAAGCTCAAGCCAATGAACTAATTCATGCTCAAACCACCCAACTGCATTGGAACTGAGCTTGATGGGCTTTGGGAAAGATGGATCGTAACTTTTCGATTTCTTATTTAATTTTTCATATATGACTGAGCGACTTACACCCGTAAAGCCAATTACTTCTTTGAATCGAAGGATGGTTGGTCTTGGATATATATCTGATTGCATGAGATTTGACTCCGTGATTGAATAAGTCAAAATTAACAGCAAGTCTTCGGACAAAAAACAGCGGATCTAATTCCGAATGGGGAAAAATGAATCAGAAGCAAAAAGAACTGCTTAAGACAGCATGTCTAATACGCACTCAAAGCTTTATTGAACAAGAATTTGATTATTTTTCTCTACTTAAATCTCAGCCTGAATTATTAAACTCATTGAAAGAGTTAAATGAATACGTTCTGAATTTATTCCTAAAAAAATCATGGGCTACTATTGAGGAAAACCTAAATCCATTTATGGTTAAGGTAGAACAAATCTTAAATCTAAATTCTCAAGATTATTTTAATTGCGAGGTGATAGCCTGTTTTTGGGGTAATGCTCAATATGGACAAGATTTTAAAAATCCGATCCATAATTGGTTTAATCTCAATTCTACTAGAGAGTTTCATTCAGTTTATTTGGAAGTATTTTCTTTAATTCGAAATAATGCTGATTTTAATGCTATATATTTAAGGGTGCAGCAATTAGCTAGTTGCTATGATTTAGCTGCTTTGAGCTATCGCACTCAGTTAAATTTAGATAAATATATAATTCCTATGTATTTAGAGTTTTTTATGGGAGTGCAAACTCTATCTTATAGGGAGGAAAATTTAGAAAATTACTATTCTTTAGTTAATTTTCTAACTCCAATAGATACATTAAGACGTGGTATCAGCTCAGTATTATTGCAACCATTAAACCATTTGTCTTGGAGTAACTTAGTTGGGCGGGATAGTGAAAATAAAATTGTGAAAATGCAGGAAGGAATCTTACATTTTCAAATTCCCATAGGTGAAGACTCTTCATTCCGTGAAATATTTTTTTCAAATTATTATGCTCTGTACTTACTATTGAATAAAAACCTAACATCAAAAAATTGGAAAAATATTGAAGAACTGGAAGAAATTCTTGAATTTTTATCAGAAAAATTAACTTCTAAAAAAAATGCACATATGAAAGAGAAGTCTACATTAGTTGCATATGAAACATTAATACTCGAATATTTCTGTATGTTTAAAAAAGATGAATATTGTAAAAATGGGCTATCTGAACCAAATGGGTTTAACAAATTTTTATATACGGCTTTGACTACTGAGCTCAATAAAATAGCAGATAGTAGTTATAAGTTTGAGCATCCGTCTTATAAAGAGGGATTGGAAGGTGTAGAGATAAAATTAACTAACCGTGAGATACGTTTATCTCTAAAGCATGAGTCAATTAGAAAGAATCTTAAGAGAAGAAAAAATTTACATCAATCACCCCAAATATTAAAACAAGAAAATTCCGTTCAAGATAAATCTCATGTAGTGGATTTTCTTAAAATTTCAGAAAAATTAGGCGATTATCATTTTTGTGAACGTAAGTAATATTATTAGAATAGAGAACACGAGCATTAGCCGTGCTCCCTATATTTTATAGCCTGACATTAGAAAGACAAACTCACATTCCCTTGATCGGTTATCAATTCCGCTTCAAGTACCTGATCACCACGGCATTTCAGTAAATAGGATACCGTTGAACTATAACTCATTTGTACAGGCATCTTGCTATGAAAGTCAGCGGTGTAATAACCACAACGACCACGATTAATGCTCATACCTTGTAAAACAAAAGGCTGATCGTTAGTTGACTGAATTTCTAAAATATATTCAATAGCTCCTTGTACATTAAAGGCAGATTGAGACTCACGACTGGTAATTTGAGCACGAACAGATAATGCAGGCTGTTCCGTTTCCATGGGAATATTATTGCTGTAATAAGGATTGTTTGGATCAAGATCAGACTCCATCATGGATTTAAGAGCTTCAGGATATTTCTCCCAACTCTCAAGTAATGACTGAGCTTCTTTAACTGCCGCAGGCAGATACTCGGTATCATTTTCTACAATCTGAGTTAAGGCTTTTACTTTGGCTTCTACTTCTTCCTTGCTATATGGAGCATATTTGGATTGCTCTGTCTGGACAGGTGAACTGGATGTTTGATCCGTTGTAGTTTTCTGAGTTGGCTGATTGTTCTGACTGCACGCTATGAGTAGGGTAGAAAGTACCAACGTTGGAAATATTTTTTTCATATTCTAGCTACCCACTTACTTAGAACGCATGGTCAGAAATCCGACCAAACATAGAATCAAAATGCCACCAATGAATTTGCCTACAGTGGGAAACATTACCGCAGGCCAGAATAATCCTTGCCCTAAATTGTAGGTAAATGGCTTATAGTTGTATTGCCCCCAAAACTGTTGATAGATGGCAAAGAAAGAACCAATCACTAAGTAGCCACTGATCACCCATGATTTAACATTTGAATTCATTTACTTTCCCCTAGTTGCATATTTTGCCAATGCGATAAAAATTCCCATCACGATCATGAAGCCAATAAATGGCAAGCCTAAAAAGCAAATCACTGCAATCACGCAGATGATGCCTGCAAGTGTTCTCATGGTTATTCCTTCATGCACTGATAGGAGATATTGACCATATCTCTCTGGAAGGATTCAGTTTGTTGCAAGGTATAGAGATTTTCTTTAAGTCCATCTTCTCCATATTTATTTTCAAGTTTGTCGTAAATACATGAACAGGTACTGCCATCAATGCCACCTGTTTTACAACCACTGATAAACTGACGTTCTGTTTTGCTGGCACAGCCTGATGCTAGAAGCGCAACTAAGACAGCAATGAGTGAAGTTTGAATTTTCATCATGTCCCCTTAATTTTTTATTGTGTTATTTAATGTGTAATAAATTTTGCTGAATGAACTGAAGTGTAGATGCGACAAAGCCTTCCAAGGCTAGATAGCGTTTAGATCAGTCAAATAAGCAAAAACTTATGAAAGCTGCTAATGCAACAAAGGAAGAGAAAATCGTTTTAAGGAAAACAATAAAGATAGAAAAAACTTAGTCATGGGTAATGACTCCTTTGGCTATGAAAGAAGCTTCACCACATTACTGTCAAATAATGGTGGCGAAACGAAAGAGGGTTGACAGACTGATAGCCAAAGCTCAGCACACCTGAAGGTGTCCCCCTCCCGTTCCGCCGCAGAGGGGGGCACGCAAGGATACCCACCAAAAAGATAAACTTTTTAGTGTGTTGGCTATACGGTCTGTCAAAACCGACTGACGATGTAGGTCAGCAGTCGAATGATAAAATTAAGGGAGGGTTTAGTCAATCAAGCTTTTCAATATTAGAAATCGACATCTAAAGAATTTGGTAATATTTTCTAATTTAAAAAGTTTAACATTACTATTTAATAAAAACTATTTTGCAGGTTTTCTATTAAAGTTGGATGGCATAGCATCATTTTTTCCAGAATATATTCCATTATATTGTATGGAAGATGGAGATAATTGTCTTTGGATACGGAGATGACAAAATTTAACATTTGGATAGATTTTTATAGGTCGCTTTGAGCTATTAAATATTTCAAATGTAATAGATGAAGGATTGTTTTTTCCAAAAGTTGCTGCAACATGGCAAGAACTAAAATTTAATTGAAGCCCTATTCTTGCATAGCACGATAGTTGAAATAGATCTCCACAAATGGATTCGTCAAAAGATATTTTTTCAATTGATGATGCAAGGAGAAATTCTCCAGGATAAATTATCATTCCTTTTTCATCTGCCAATATTTCTTCAAAGAAAATAGTAGTGTCATCATTCTTTGTATCTATAACTTCATTACCTTCTTTAATTTTTAAAAATTTATAGTCAATTCTCAATAAATAACTAGAAGGTCTAATACATTCTTCATTGAAATTTTCTATAATTAAATTACCACTATTTATGCTGTTTTTAATATCAGTATTTGAAAAAATCATATTATTACCTCACAAAAATCTTCTGATTGACCGAAACCATAATTTTTATTAATTAAATCCAGTTTTATCAATTGTGATGGATTTAATATCAAAACTTTTGAACAGTTTTTTTTGATTAAACTTTCAATTGTGTTTAATGCTTCACTATCTATGATATAGTTTCCTTTGATAATTTTAGCTCTTTCTTTAATGTCAGCTATTCTCCATTGGTTCATAATGGTGGGTTCGTTGAAGCCAGCATGATAAATAGGAGATCCTTCTTTGATATAAATGATAATCTCGGCTGAAATCATGTTTGCGACAGAAGCGGCTAAACTATCTGTGGATAAAAAATTAATATCAGGTTTTATAAAAAAAACTCTATTTTTTTTATGAGATAGAGAGTTTAGATCCTTAATGCTAATTTCATTCGGAAAAACGTCAACTCTATTTTCTATTAAAGAGTTAATTAAAATCTTGTGCATTATACTTACAATGTCACAACCAATCTGTGCTCTTAAAGTTTCAGAGTTATTTAGTTTTTTACATAAATCTGTATAAATAAAAGCACCAACCCCTCCAGAAATAAAGTAAAATTTAGCATGTTGATTTTTTTGTATAATCTCCTTGAGTTCACTATAGAAATTATTTTCAATAAAATGATTTCTATAGTCCCACCATTCGATGAGTTGTTTTTCATCACTTTTCTTTATTCTACCACCTCCTGGGAGGCGAATAATTACATTAGTCATTAAAAAACCCCATTTTATCTAATATAAAAAAAGCACCTTTAGTAAATTCATTCTTATTCATTTTAATATCTTCAATTGTCATCCATTCGATATTTTCTATCTCAGATTTATCAGGGGTGATTTTTTGTCCAATTTCAATCTGTTCAGAAGTAAATATATACCAATCATGTATATTAATACCATATCTACATGTTTCATTTATATTGGCTTCTTTTTGAAGAAGCTGTGGATATTTGACAATAATATTTAACTCTTCTTTTACTTCTCTTTGTATAGCCATTAATGGAGTCTCATTATTCTCTAAATGACCAGCAACAAGACTATAATTTTTATTATAAGCAGGGTCTGATTTTTTAATAAATAAGTATTTATCTTTGTTTTTAAATAGGATTGCTACTGTGATGTGGAACTCACTGCCAGTTTCTTTTAAACCTTGAAAGAGACCTTCTTTATGTCTGCTATCTGATTTTATTTCGGAAATGTCATTAATATAATTTTGGGCAGTTAGCAAATTTTTTTTCACTTCTATTCTTGATGTGAATAGCGTAGATGCTATTAGATCAAGCCAGTAGTTAGATGCTTTATCATCAATACTAGTATTTAATTTTTCTTTGTGAGAAATAATATCATAATGGGTAACCCCATTTTCAAATAACCATAAGCATAATTCTGAAATAACATCTGATTCAAATTTTTTGATATTAAATGTATTTGTTTTTAATGGTTCAATTAGTTCGTTATCATTTTTGTAACTTTCTATGCTTGTTAATATTTTTTGGAATAGATCAGCTGAGTCACTATCTATACCAAAACGATAAAGATTGTTTGCATATGATAATGTGCCAGGTTGTAGCTGTACGTAGCATTGCTTTAAAATCATTTTAATTTTTATACCAGGATATGATTCTTTAAAAAGGAACAAATCAAGATTTATTTTTTCTCTTGAAGTTATGTTTACAATATTTTTTATAGAGCTAGTAATTTTTAATACTCTTCTTACTGTATCTAGTTTAGGATTTATTGTACCATTATTGTCTTCTATAAATTGACTTATAGGTGTCGAAAATTTAGGGTTTTGATATTCTGTTGACATGTTTTTTATCGCTTGATGTCTTCTTGTAAATGGGCTACATATAAAAAAAGATACTTTTTCTAGATTTTTGTTATGATGAGTTATTATCTTTATTATATCTGAAGATATTTGTGAGGTGGTGCTGAATATTATTAGCTCATCCTGATTTGCTTTAAGGAGTTTTTGATTAAACTTATAATCAGATTGACTTTTTAATTCATCACCAATGCAATATCTTTTGTTATCTAAAATAAGTTTGTTATCCTTTATATAATGTTTAATTCCTTTAAGGGATTCTATTAATAATGCTTCCCTATAACTTTCGAGTTGTGCCGCATTATGAGCAATTTTCTTGAAATATTCTAGATCTAAAGTATCAGTTGTTTTAAAGTATTTATCTTCACTTTGTAATGCAATCATTAGTGCAAAACACTCTTCTTTATTGGCGGAATCTATGAATTTCTCATCAAGAACTCTTTTTCTAAAATAATTTTTAATAATTTTTTTAATTTTCACTGTTAGGTTATCAAAGGATTTATTCTTTTCATACTCCTTAATTACTTTAGAAATATCACGTCTTAATTTATATCTAGAAGAATGATAGAAAAATAATTCAGTTTTATCTGTTCCTGTGAAAAGCCAAAAATATCCTGCGATCGTTATGGCAACAATAGCATTTGTGAAGTCACCAGATTTTAATATTGAATGGAAAACTGTTATTAATATAATAATAACAAATAATGAAATAGAAAGTTGACGAATTGAGAAATTCATTTTTTGCTCTATAGATGATTTGTTTGTTAAAAAGTCTTTGATAGAGGTTGATTATAACGTAAACACATGTAAAGAAAAGCAAATTAAAGATTTAATGCGAAATAATTTTGGGTTTTGATCGTTACAATAATTGTAGGGCTGCTCATGAAAGTAAAATATCTTAAAACATATCAACATTCATAAACCGAAAAATTATACTACTCAAATTATCTTTTTTCTTATTTGACTTATTTCAAATAATTTTAAAACCATAACATCATAATGAGAATCATGAAGCTCTTTTGAGATTACATGAAAATATGAAAACAGAGCCTGCCATCAAGCAGGCTTTTTTGTGCCCAAAATTTAGGAGTCGAGCCATGAACTTGAGCTGTCCATTTTGTCATTCAACGAATGTGATGTTGATTGAGGCAACTACACAACAACCAAATACCGCTTTATCTAGTATTGGAACACCAGCCACATTAGCTGCATTTGGAGCTACGGTAGCGAAGTCTTTCAATCTACCGCCGATTGTCGGTGGAATCGCAGGAACAATATTGGGCAGTGTGTTGAATTCATTTACTGAACCAAGCACGCCACCACAACACAATTTGTGCTTCTGCCACAACTGCTACCAAAAGTTTCCAACGCATCTTTTGCACTAAAGATTGTCAGTATTAACACATATTCAAATTTCATTTTCAAATTAAAAGGAATAAAACGATGGCACATCAACTTGAACAAATGGCGCATGTCGGTGAAACCCCTTGGCATGGACTCGGCAATCAACTGACTCACAACCAACCCATCGAAGTTTGGGCACAGCAAGCAGGCATGGACTGGCGCATTGAATCCTCCAATGTCAGTTATATGGCACAGAATGAACGAGGACAAAGCATCATCATGCCCTATGAAGAACAACGTGTTTTATATCGCTCTGATACCCATGCACCACTATCAGTCGTCAGCCAACGCTTTCAGGAAGTCCAGCCCAGAGAAATTTTAGAATTCTATCGTGATCTGACTGAGCAATCAGGCTTTGAGCTTGAAACCGCAGGTGTACTCAAAGGAGGGAAGAAATTCTGGGCACTGGCACGTACAGGACAAACATCCATGTTAAAGGGTAAGGATGTCAGCAATGGCTATATTCTTTTGGCTACAGCTTGTGATGGAACACTCGCCACCACTGCACAATTTACATCCATTCGAGTGGTGTGTAATAACACGTTGGCGATTGCACTAAAAGGACAAAATAGCAGTGCAGGCGTGGTTAAAGTTCCCCACAGTACCAAGTTTGATGCAGATAAGGTCAAACAGCAATTGGGTATTTCAGTCCGTACATGGGATGAGCACATGTATGAGATGAAACAACTCAGTCAACGTAAAGTCACCCAGTATGAAGCTGCTGCTTATTTCGATGCGGTATTTAATAACACCACGATGAGCATCACTGACCAAGAAGACAACATTATTCAGTTCTATCGAGATGTTGCCACTCAAGCACAAGCTAAGGGCAAGGAAAAATCTGAACCGAATGCCAAGTCGATGAGTAAAGCCATGGAGATGTTTAATGGTCAGGGACGAGGAGCAAATCTCTCTTCAGCCAAAGATACCGCCTATGGATTACTGTGCTCGATCACTGAATTTATCGACCATGAACGTCGTGCTATGAGCACTGATCATCGACTTGATTCAGCTTGGTTTGGTGCAGGTGCATCAATCAAACAACGAGGATTGGAACAAGCGTTAAGCATGATTTGATCATGTGAAAAACTAAATTTCAGTCATGGAAAGTTAGACCTAACTAAGCATTTTTAAAGAGAATCTTAAATTTTAAAAATTATGAAAATCATAGCTTCGGCTGTGGTTTTTTTATGCCCGAAATTTGTCATTTGAATCGAATCCCCCCTTATTAAAAATCAGGAATAAAACATGAATACAGTAATATTAAACCCATCCATACAACAAGCAAGCACACCCTTTATCGCACCAAAATTGTTTACCGCCAAACGCTTAGTCAATACCAAAAACATGACCCAAGCAGAATGGCTTGATGTACGTCGCCAAGGCATCGGTAGTAGTGATTGTGCCGCAGCGTGTGGACTCAATCCCTATATGTCGATGCTTGAACTATGGATGATCAAAACGGGACGAGTCAAACAATCTATTGAAGATGAAAGCTCAGGACATGCACCTTTATATTGGGGTAAACAGCTTGAACCGTTAGTGGCTGAATACTACAGCATGCACACCAACAATAAGGTACGTCGCATCAATGCAGTGCTGCAACATCCCGAGGCAGATAAGCATTTTATGCTGGCAAATTTGGACTACTCGGTGGTTGGCAGTGATGAAGTCCAGATTTTAGAATGTAAAACCGCAGGAGAACATGGTGCTAAGTTGTGGCGAGATGGTGTGCCTTTATATGTACTCTGCCAAGTACAACATCAATTGGCTGTGACAGGTAAACAGGCAGCACATATATGTGTGCTGATCTGTGGACATGAAACTCGTATCTATAAAGTCACACGCAGTGAAACCGTGATCAAACACATTATCAATGCTGAACGTTACTTTTGGGAATGTGTCGAAAAAGATACACCGCCTGATATCGATGCCAGTGAATCGGCAGCCAGAGCCATTCAACAGCTCTACCCACAACATGTGCCATTAACCGTGGAAGACCTCACTCAAAACGAACAAGCCAATCAATTGTTCACTCAACTGCTTCAAGAGAAGCATCATATCGAAGTTCACCAAAACAATTTTGACGAGACCAAGCATCAAATCCAAATGTTAATGAAGGATGCAGAGCGAGCCACTTTTGCCAATGGTTCAGTGACGTGGAAACGATCTAAAGATTCCATCGGCTTAGATAGCAAAGCGTTACTGAAACTTCATCCTGAGCTGATCAATCAATTTCCACAAAATAAAGTGGGTTCACGGCGTTTTCAAATTTATAGCGATGATGACTGACCCTATCGAAACCAAGCGTCTATATCGCTAACTATATAGATGAAATATCCATTCTTCCCAAAAGCGCAAAAAAACCACCTCCGATCTACCGACTCCCGAAGGAGTGGTAGACCAACAATGGCGGTTTTTGCGAAGTCGTAGCTTTTCATATTTCTGTTTACTTACATAGCAAGGGGTAATCAGTAAAATTTTATTTATAGGACAAACAACATGATCAAAGGTTTAGCAATTACACCGCCAATACTTGGCAGAATTAGTATCGGTAAAGTGGTCGAAAAGAACGGTAAACGACTCCCTGAAAAAGATGATCAGTTTACTATTACCAGTCAAATCCAAGGTAAGGAGGGATGGATCAAACATCCCCTAGATGAACAGCTCAGAGCCAAAGCACAAAACCAAAAACTCAGAACCATTCCAGTACGCATGATCTTTAATGATCCTGAACTTAATTTGCGTGCTGAATACAGCTTATTTGATCGTCAAACAGGTCGCCCGATCTGTGTAGGGAATGGTGAAACCTGCCAGCGACTGACCAATCAAGGTGTAGAACAACATCCATGCCCTTCACCTAATTTATGTTCTTTGGCACAAGGCGGCAACTGTAAGCCTTATGGACGTTTACATGTCAATTTAGATGAATCCGATGAACTTGGCACATTCATTTTTAGAACTACTGGTTTTAATAGCATTCGGACTTTGGCAGCGAGACTGAGTTATTACCATGCTGCTTCTAATGGCTTACTTTCATGTTTGCCACTGCAATTGACTTTGAGGGGAAAATCAACCACACAAAGCTATCGAACCCCTGTGTATTACGTGGATTTAACTTTGAGAGAAGGTGTCAATCTTCAACACGCCATTCAGATGGCGAAAGACATTGATCTGCAAAGTAAGCAGGATGGGTTTAATCAGCAGGCACTCGACCAAATAGCACGGCAAGGTTTCGCCAATGCTGGTTTTGAGGTGAATAGTGAGGAAGGATTAGATTTAGTGGAGGAGTTTTATATGGATGAGGCAACCGAAGTTGAGCAAGTGCAGTGTGAAACGAAAACCAAAGCTAAATATAAATTAAATCAAACAGATGGTTTTGTTCAGGATATTCAGCAAGGTTTGCAGAAGAGTGTGAGGGCGGTGAATTAGTCCATTTTCTAAGCTTGGTTCGATTTTTAATAGTAGTAGGAGAAATTAAATGTATTTATCGGATGATCAGATGTTGCACATGAACCAAATCATTAGGATTAAAGAAGTCATTGCAGTTACGGGCGTAAGCCATTCAGTTATATATGAAAAACTTAACCCTCAATCTAAGTGCTACGATGCAACATTTCCTAAGCCAATTAAGTTGAGTGTGAATTGTGTTGGTTGGTCGGCACTTGAGGTAAATCAATGGATTGAGCGAAGGTTGGCAAGTCGATAGTTAGGGGGCGAAAGCTCCCTTATTTTTTGTAGAATTGAAAGAATTGAGGGGCAATGAAATTTTATTATTTGAAAATGATTGTTAAACTATATTGAATGTGTTAATAGCTTTTTTTATGCTGTTACCATACAATCTATTAGATTTTATTTTTGGTTTACAGGACATTTTCAATGTTAGCTTTAAAGGAGGACATTCTAAATTCAGATCTTTCATTGCAAGACGAGTTAAAAAAATTATCTATAGAACAACCAGATTCTTGGCGAAAAATGGGGGTTAAGTCACGACCTAATATTCATAGTTTATTGCGATATCCTGCTATGATGATGCCAAGTATGCAAAGTAATATTTTAGATTGCATTTTAAATTATGTTCCCGAAAATAGTTATATCTTTGATCCATTCGTAGGTTCTGGGACAGTTTTGACAGAAGCTACGTTGCGTTGCTTGGATTTTGTAGGTGTAGATATTAATCCTTTAGCGATTCTTGTTTGTCAAGTAAAAGCAATTATTGATCAGAAAATTGAGTTTAAGAATATTGCAGAACAGGTAGTAGAAAACTTTAAAAATGATACTAGTCATTTAATAGATGTAGACTTTCCAAGAAGAGAAAAATGGTTTTTAGATAGTAGTGCTATTGTATTATCAAAATTAAGAAGAGCTATCCAAGCAATTGACTCATTAGAAGCTCGTAAAATCTTATGGGTTATATTTTCTGAAACAATTCGTCAGACATCTAATAGTAGAACGAGTACGTATAAACTCCATATTAGAAAAATCGAAAAATACATTCCAGCTGATCAAATTATAAAAATATTTGAAGAACATCTAAATAATGTTTTAAATCAGATTGATGAGTATCATCAAAATAAGGTGGATTTTCGGGAAAGTTCAAATATAAATTTAATATTGAGCGATATTCGCACAGCAGAGTTAACATATCAGAATAGGCATCAAATTCTAGTTACATCACCACCTTATGGCGATAATCAAACAACTATTCCATATGGGCAATTCTCATTTCTATCATTAAAATGGATTCCCTTAGAAGATTTACCAGAGGGAACGAGTCAATTTTCTTTTCTAAATAGTAATAGTATTGATAAAGATAGCTTAGGAGGAGCTTTAAAAGATATTTCTTTAAAAGAGGAATTTTTAATTGATTTATCTCCAACATATAGAGAGTTAATTGAGTATGTAAAAAAACAAGAGAAAATTGATCGTTATCGTAAAGTAACTAGTTTTATGTATGATTTCTATCAGGCTTTAATCCATATTAAAAGTACAAGTAAAACAGCACATTGGATATTTACAACAGGTAACAGAACAGTAGCTAATATAACCGTACCCTTTGATGAAATATTAGAAGATATGGTTAGGGCATTAGGGGGGCAGATTGTTACCTCAATTACTAGGAAGTTACCTGGTAAGCGAATGCCTGCACGTAATAATTTTAGTAAAACAATTAATAATGAAGTGACATTAATTGCAGAATTTAAATAAGGGGTGGTAATGTCTGAATTACAAAGTGGTAATAATGCTTTTTTAAGGGTAAGCACTCATGTTCTTATACAACTTGGACGTGAGCTTATTACTGATACCGAGCAAGCAATACTAGAATGTGTAAAAAATGCTTATGATGCTGATTCACCATTATGTTTAATTAACGTTGATACCAAAATAGAAGATTCTATAGTCGACTACAAAACAAATATAGATTTTACCGATTTTTTGGAATCATCAGAAGGTGTTGTAGCTGTATTAGAAGATCCCAAAGATATTCATAAGAGGTTATTAAAATATAAGGGTAAAATAACTATTGAAGATCGGGGGGATGGGCTTTCCGCAGAAAAAATTCAAAGTTCTTGGTTAGTAATTAGTACATCTGTTAAAAGATCATTAGACACTGGTCCTAAGGAAAAAACAAAGTTAGGCCGTACTCCTCTTGGTGACAAGGGATTAGGACGTTTATCTACGATGAAGTTGGGGGATATTTTATTGATTGAATCTGCTACATCTATTACATCAGAAATATACTCTGCTCGATTTAGATGGCAGGATTGTGAGACAGCGGAAAC
This sequence comes from Acinetobacter calcoaceticus, assembly GCF_051947995.1. Lineage (GTDB taxonomy): Bacteria > Pseudomonadota > Gammaproteobacteria > Pseudomonadales > Moraxellaceae > Acinetobacter. The sequence continues at coordinate 223,579 of NZ_JBLVVH010000004.1, forward strand.
TATTGATAAAATTCCCGTTATCTTAGAATCTCGGCCTAATACTGAAAAATTTAAAGGTACTCGTGTTTCTATTCTTGGTTTAAATGACCTAAATTATTGGAAGAAAAATACACGAATATTTGAATTATCCCAAAGTTTAATGAAATTGATATCGCCATTCGAAGCAACATCTACCTTTCCTGTTGGGATTACAATTGATAATCAAACAGAAAATTTAACAGCGATAGGTGAGGAACTTTTTAAACGCACCGTTGCTGATTTTTCTTTTGAATGGAAAGAAGAAGAGGATGGGAATTCATATTTAGAAGCAACAGCAAAAATTAGAAAACAACTCTATACAGAAGCTAGGGGTAATGAAAATAGGCAGCAAAAAATTGATACAGTATTTATGCCTGATGATGGGGAGTCTTTTTTAAGTTATCTAAAAAAAGCATCCAATATGAAGCGGTTTGAATGGGTGGAAAATAATAATTCTAAGTATTTCATTACACTGAAAGAGAAAATTAGTTGGAATGAGATAGTAAATAATCATAATGAAGTCGATTTACCTGGTAACTTTATGGGCAATTTCTACTTTTTTCACATTGATTTTAATGATGATTCATTAGATGTAAGCGGACTAAAATTTAATAAAGATTTAGTAAAAAAGATGTCTGGGGTTTCCATTCTTAGAGATGGTTTCTTAATTCGTTCTCATGGAGATTGGTTGAACCTATCTGCAAGTGCGACATCTGGAAGTGCATATCATATGCGCCCACAGAATACGATAGGATACTTTGCCTTAACTGGTGAAGAAAACTATAAGTTAACTGAGAAATCTGATCGAGAAGGCTTTGTAGAAAATAGTGTATACAATGGGTTTTATATTATTGCAGAAAGATGCAAAAAGTTTGCTAATGACTGTTTAAATAATACTAGACGTGGTTTGGATGAACTATATAAAGAATATGTTGATAATAAAGTTAATAAAGCTTCAGTGATTAATATACCTGCATTAGAGCGTATTTCAACCTCAGCAAAAAATCAGGAAAAATCTAAGGAAATAGCTAGGTCTGCATCTAGCCTATTACGAAATGAGTTCTACGAATTTAAAGATGAAATTCACCAACTATCAGATAAAAATGATATTCTTTCTAAAGTAGAAAAGCTGACTAATGCAACACTTGAATCAATGGACCAAATCCATAGTATATTAGATGAACAACCTTTATTAAAAGAAGCTATTGAAAAAGTTAAAAATGATATAGAAATATCTAATGAACAGAAGCTAAATTTATATGAAAGTGCTGCGGTAGGATTAAGTGCCAGAGGTCTAGCTCATGAAATGCGAATACATTTAACAGAAATACGTATGCGTATGAATAACATACAAAAAATTAGTAAACTAAAAAATATAACAGAAAAAGATTTCCTGCCAGAATTGCGGGCTGTGCGTAGTGCATGTGCAAGTATGACAAATACAGTTGGTTTAATTGATCCAATGCTTCCAAGGGCTAGACGTATAAAATCAAATATTTTTTTACTAGATTTCATGAATGAATATATTGATTCTCGGACTTTTGGTCTGGTACATGAAAAAATAGAAATTGAATTACTTAATCCTGAAGATTCGCTCACAGTTCGATGTAATCAAAGTAGAATATTACAAGTTTTAGATAATTTAGTCCGTAATAGTGTCTACTGGTTAAGAAGAAGTGAGAGTGTATTTAAAATTTATACACCTAAGAAGATTTATATTAAATTTACCGATAAAGGATTCATCCTCTGGGATACTGGAATTGGTGTTGATAGTAAAATAGAAGATAGTCTATTTGATATGTTTGTATCGGCTAAGCCTCATGATGATAATGAGAGTCAAGGTCTAGGGCTTTTTATTTCTAAACAATTATTAATTGATGAGGGGTGTGATATAAAACTTCTTAAAAAAAGAAATCAATTTGAAAATCGTTATAAATTTTTTGTAGATTTGAGTGGGGTAATTATATGAATGCTTTAGATACAGCAAAATTTTTAGGGTATAATAAAATTGTCTGGATTGATGATCATTTCAATACTACCTCTAAAGAGGTCGCAGATTTAATTGTTAATAATTTTGAAACCTCTTTAAAATATGTCTTTGCTGATAGTAGAATAAATGAAATACTGGCAAACTATGCGGCTTTAAAAGATTTAGATTCTGATGAAGTATTTCTCGAAAGTTTTCGAAATGATTTAATGGACTTTTTGGAAAGTAAATCTACACATGACTTGCTGGAAATTAAAAATATAGTATTAGAGCAAGAAACACTCTTGAACTCTGAACACCAAAAAGAGTTATCACCTAATATAATTAATAGAGTGTGTGATATTTTGGATATTGATGAAACTAATCGGTTGAATTTTAACAACGCTTATCACTTTATATCTAATATACCAGATGATAAAGATATTCTCTATATGATAGATTTAAGTGAGGGGGAAAGTAACCCCTTAAAAGGGTTAGAGATTTTATTACACTTGGTCAGAAAAAAATCAAAAGGCACGGCATTTATTCTGAGTTACAATGTTACAAAAAAAACCGAGGCTGTGTATGAAAAAGAATATTCAGAAAGGGAGGAATTTAAAGATAATATAGTATTTTCTGTTATAGCTAAAGAGAAACTATACGATGAATTTTTATTGGATAACTCACTAAAATCTGCATTAAAAAAAGTTACTTTAAGGAAAAATTTAGTTGATATTCTTAATAAAATTGGACCATATTTAAATGATGTTTATTCTGAAACTCATAAAATGCTTTTGGAGCTAAGACCAGAAGATATTGACAAGTACATCTTCGAAAAAGGTGAAACTGAAGGTGTGTCAGAACTTCATGTAATAGAAAGGGCAATTATTTCTAATACTAAATTTAATATCAAAAATTTCTTTAATTTAGGGAAGCATCAAACGACATTGGAGAAGCTTAGACAGCTTAAGCATATACCTATTGAGCTTGATGATGATTTTAAAATTCATCCTAATTTAGAGTTTTTTAGAAAATTAGAAATTTTTAATGATCAAGATTTAGTCAATAAAAACTTTAGCCCATTATCTTGTGGAGATATTTTTGAAGTTGACCTTCATGGGAGGAAGGAAAAATTTGTTCTATTAGCACAGCCCTGCGATATTGCCCTTCGAGGGATAGATGGCAATAGAGTTTTAAAAGAAGCAATTTTTGCTCCCCTTAGAACTAAAAATATTCAATTAACGAATTTTAATTTAAATGATGAAAAAATCCCAAAATTTATTCAGAGAGACCCATTGAACTCATCAGATATTTATGATGCTTATGAGTTGATTTATAAGCAACTAAAGTCTACCAAATCTGAAAACTTAAAAATTTCTAAAAGTTTAGAAAAAGCATTAGAGCGGAATTATAATCTAGAAAAAAGATATGTCGCTTTAAAAGAAATGAAATTAGATTTTTTAATTGATAATACGCAATATTTTGTCAATTTTTCTAATGCAGTAAATATTAACTTAGAGGTTTTGGACTTGGTGTCATTTAATGATCATGGTTTGCTGAGTTTTAATAGCTCACAAAGTTATAATCATCAATTTACTGTTGCTTTACAGAAAAAATTCAAAAATCAGAGAGTTATATTTGATAATCATTTTAATCTTCTAGAAGGTTTGAAAGGAAAAAATCGTAAATTCTATTTAGAAAGCAATAAAAATTTACAATTGTCATTGTTTTTAGATATATTACCTACTTTTAAGTTTAGAAGTAAAAAATATAATATTTCTTGGCCAATCCAAAGGATTGGTAATATTGCAGAACCTTATGCTTCAGAAATATTAAAAAAATATATGCATGTAATGAGTAGAACAGCCTATGAATTAGATTATACTGCTTAAGACCTTCTTGTGATATTTTTTGTATATATTCATGTTTGTATATTGAATAAATATAAGGCGGGTTAGTTTAATTTTGGAGAAATATCTTTAAAATATTCCTAGGATAATAACTTAATGTCTGCTGATTCAATTCAGCAGATATTAAGCTGATTATATGAAAACCCCTTAATTTTAAATATTTAGGAATTTTATTTTTTCTTATTTTAGGTATATACTTTAAGCAGATTGTTAAGGATGTTGATAATATTTTAGCTGATTCATTCTATACGTAAATTTTTATTCCTCAGCCCATCAATAAAATCAGACCACTCCTGCATCATCTTCGTTCGATACTCTAAATGCTGAGCATGGTTGTATGCTTGTGAAACAGCATTACCAACCCTATGTGCTAACTGAATTTCAATCGCATCGTGCATATAGCCTTGCTCATGTAATGTTGTAGAAGCAAGTCCACGGAAACCATGTCCAGTCATTTTGCCGTTATAGCCCATCGTACGGATCACGCACAAAATTGCATTACTGCTCATAGGGTTAGCTGTGCTGTGATTATAAAAAACATACTGCTTTCTGCCTGTAAGAGGTAATAAACTCTCTAGTAGTTCAATTGCTTGCCTAGATAGTGGAACGAGATGAGGCAAAGCCATTTTCATTCTTTCGGCTGGTATACGCCATATCTTGTTCTCAAAATCGATTTCACTCCATTCCATCATTCTGAGTTCAGCAGTCCGTACAAAAGTAAGAGTCATCAACTGAAGTGCAGTTTTGATCACTGGATTACCATGGTAACGATCCATGCGTTCAAGAAAAGGGGGAAACTCCGAAATATCCAATCGAGCCATATGCTTTACTTTACGAGGCTTTAAGGCTTCGTGAAGATGAGGTGTTGGATCATTCTCAATCAATCCTTTACGAATCGCAAAACGGAAAATACGCCCAGCTAAAGGAATGGAGCGTTTAGCCATTTCTTGCGCACCACGTGCTTCAATTTTTTTAGCACATGCCAGTACATCTTTCCCTTTGATCTGATCAATGGGCATATTACCCAATGCAGGGAATATATCTTTTTCGAAAACAGATAAATCACGTAGATAAGTTGCTTCTTTAATAACGGCTTTACGATCCTCCATCCACTCCATCGCAAGGACTTTGAATAGCTTACTTTCATCAGTTTGCTGAAGGCGGTCATTCTTTATGGCATTAGGGTCAATATTTTTATAAAGCTGAATACGAGCTTCATCACGGGTGCGACGAGCTTGAGCTAATGAGATTTCAGGATAGCTTCCAATAGTTAAAGTACTTTCACGACCATTGAAGCGATACTTTAATCGCCAGAACCTTCCACCTGAAGGCGTGACCTCAAGGTACAGCCCTTTTTCATCGGCATAACGCTTTTTCTTTTCAAGCGGTTTTATTTTTCTAACGTGAGCATCTGTCAGCATTTTTAGCTATTTCTTTGGAATTTGGGGGACGATTTATAGTATAACCAAATCATCCCCCACTTGTCCCCCATGATGTTTCAGGAGTACAAGGATAGCCAAGGATTTAAAAGAACATTAAAAAAGGCTTAAATCATTGTGATTTAAGCCTTTTAGGTATGCTTCGGTATTTTTAAAACAGAATCTTGGCGGTGAGAGAGGGATTCGAACCCTCGATACGCGCAAACGTATACACACTTTCCAGGCGTGCTCCTTCAGCCACTCGGACACCTCACCAAGGTGTGCGATAGTAACCAAAAAAATGCGGGCTGCCAAGTTGTGATGAACAGATTTGCAGAAAAACTTTTTGGCTAATGATAAGATTGCGCCATATAACGTTTTAGTTTGAAGCGACATAATATGCAAAGTACTGCAAAAAAAGCCGCATTGCCCGCGATGACGCTGGCAGCATTAGGGGTGGTATTTGGAGACATTGGGACCAGTCCGCTCTATGCGATACGGCAATGCTTTGTCACAGGACATGTGGATATCAGTGAAGGATCGATTCTCGGCATCCTGTCCCTGATCTTCTGGTGCATGAACCTGACCATCAGTTTTAAATATGTGTCGATGATCATGCGTGCAGACAACAATGGCGAGGGCGGGATCATGTCTTTGCTGGCGTTGAACCTGCGTTCTAACGTATTTAGCAACAAGAATAAAATCTTTCTGATCGCATTGGGCTTTATCGGGGCATCGCTATTCTTTGGTGATGGCATTATTACGCCAGCCATTTCGGTACTGTCGGCGATTGAGGGCCTGAGTCTGGTCACACCGGCACTGGATCGTTGGTTAGTGCCGATTGCGCTGGGTATTTTAACCGCTTTGTTTATGGTGCAACGACATGGTACCGCCACCATGGGTAAATTCTTCGGGCCGATCACCTTATTATGGTTCGCGTCCATTGGTCTGATTGGACTATGGAGCATCATTCAGACCCCGTATGTGTTGATGATGGTCAATCCTTACTGGGCGCTGCATTTTGTCTACGACCAGCCGACAGTTGCGTTTATTACCATGGGTGCGGTGATCCTGACCATGACCGGTGGTGAAGCGTTGTATGCGGATATGGGCCATTTTGGACGGATGCCGATCAAGCTGGCCTGGTTTATCGTGGTCTTGCCGTGCTTGCTGCTGAATTATGCAGGTCAGGGCGCATTACTGTTGCGTGATGCCAAGGCGATTGAAAACCCGTTTTACCTGCTGGTGCCTGACTGGGCCTTATTCCCGATGATCGGACTGGCAACTGCCGCGGCGGTGATTGCCTCTCAAGCGGTGATTACCGGTGTGTTCTCGATGGCCAATCAGGCCATGCAGTTACGTTATTTACCGCGCCTTACCGTGCACCATACCTCTGATGTAGAGCAGGGCCAGATCTATTTGCCTTTCATTAACTGGGTGTTGTTTATCTCGGTGGTGATTCTGATTCTGCTGTTTGAAAGCAGTGCCGAACTGGCCAGTGCCTATGGCGTTGCGGTGACCATGACCATGCTCTGCGGTACTATCCTGATCTCGACACTGGCCTATGGGGTGTGGCGTTGGCCTGCATGGAAAGTGGCGTTGTTTGCGGTGCCATTCCTGATCATAGATCTGATTTTTGTCGGTTCAACCTCATTAAAAATCCTCTCTGGCGGATGGGTACCGATCCTGATTGGTGTGGTGGTATATACCATTCTGATGACCTGGAAACGTGGTCGTGAAATCGTGTATAACCGCATGGAAACCAATGCCTTGCCGATCGAGTTATTTATTAAAAGTATTGGCATGAGCAAAGAAACCCAATATGTGCCAGGTGAAGCGATTTTCCTGACCGGTACCCCGAATATTGTGCCGCATGCGATGTTGCATAACATCAAGCACAACAAAGTGCTGCATGAGCGCAATGTGATGGTGACGGTCTATACGCAGGATATTCCGTATGTGGCTGAAGCCGACCGTTTAAAAGTGGAAAAGCTGGATGAACACTTTTATCGCATCTATATCTATTATGGCTTCAAGGACCAGCCGAATATTCCGGTCGCGCTGGAACAGGCCTATAAGCAACTGGATTTTGAGTTCGATATGATGCAAATGAGTTTCTTCATTTCGCGAGACCGTATTGTGCATACCGTTGGTGATGGCATGTCACCATGGCGTGAAAAGCTGTTTATCTCGATGCAGCGTAATACCAGTCCGGTCAGTGACTTCTACCAGATCCCGACCAACCGTGTGGTGGAACTGGGCAGCCAGATCGAAATTTAAGTTTAAGTTGATAAAACAGGCACGCTCAAGTGCCTTTTTTATTGTCTGTTGAGCAAGTGTACAGATTTGCGACATAAAATGTCGCTCTAGGCTGAAACCCAATATACAGCAAGGCTTTGAGTTGTTAAGCTGCGCGTTCATATTGATTTTGATGTAGTTATGGCGAAGAAACCAACCAGAAAGGGTAAAACACCATTTGCTTTTTTGAGCCAGAATGTTGGAAAGCTTGTGCTGGCCGTGGTCGCAACGGGAAGTTTTGCGATTGCGTTTGGCAATGAAAAAATTTCGAAACTGATTCCGTTCCAGTCCAGTAATGGCGCCTGTTTAAAACAGTTCTATCGTGATGTGCCACCGTTATTGAGCAAGGACAGTCTGAAAAAAGACAGTTATGCCCTGTGTTTTAATGACTTCAATGTGATGTATTCGGGTATCTCCAAGACCCCGCTGTGGTCAGCGGAATATCTCACCCCTGAACGTTTAAGTGTCAAAATCAAACGTGAAGATAATTTCCATGAAGAAACCCGGGTGCAGTTGGCGCATCGCGCGTTGTTATCGGATTATCGTGGTTCAGGTTATGACCGTGGCCATATGGCACCGAACGGAGATATGAGTAATACCGCAGCCCAGTATGACAGTTTCTCCCTGGCCAATATGGTGCCGCAAGCACCGAAAAATAATCAGGAAGTGTGGCGCAAACTGGAAGAAGCGGTACGCTCTATGGTCACCAAACAGCATAAAGATGCCTATGTGCTGACCGGGCCTGTCTTTGAAGGCAAACGCCTGAAAACCATTGGTAAAGGGATCATTGTCCCGACCGCGGTGTATAAAGCGGTGTATTTACCTAAGCAGGGCATTATTGGCGCCTATTATGCACCGAACAATAATTCACTGCAGGTTAAAGTAGTGAGTGTCTGCTATCTGGAAGAAAAGCTGGGAATTAATTTATTCCCGCAATTAACCGAACAGCAGAAACGTAATGTCTATCAGCTGCCTTTGTCCGCGCAACAGGTGAAACCAAATAAAGACATCAGTTACTCACATTGGGATGGACAAAGCCAGTGTGCGGAAGAGGCCAAGACCGATGCCATTCAGGCGCAGCAGCGTCAATTTACCTCACAATCAACTGAGTCGGCAGGCAGCAAGTTGCCACAAATTGATGAACAGACCAAACAGGCCATGATTAACCAGTTGATCAATGCCTTGGTACAGTATTTCTTACAAATGTTGCGCTAAGAAACGCTTGCAAAGTGATTCTGCTTGGCTCATGTTGGGTGAGAGACAACAATAACGAGAGAGAAAGATGTTTAAACCTTTTGAACATGGTGATGAGTCGTCAGCAATTTATGACCTGACGCTGGAAAATCAGGTGGATTGTGTGAGCTTGTACGGCAATTTACAAATCACCAAAGATCAGGCTGGTTTAAAAACCGCAAAGGCATTACAAGGCTTTATCAATGAGGTGGTGGCGGCCTTGGAGAAACAGGAACTGCCTGAACGGATCGAGCGTCAGCCTGAACAGGATATTGAAAATCCATTTTTATAAATAAAAAAAACAGCCGATACAGGCTGTTTTTTTATGCGGTGTGATGTGCTTAGTTTTTCTCGCTGCCCACCACTTTGTAAATCACTGCACCGATAATGGCACCGATAATTGGTGCAACCCAGAACAACCAGAGTTGGCTAAGTGCAGCAGTCTCAGCAAATAAAGCAACCGCTGTACTACGTGCAGGGTTAACAGATGTGTTGGTCACAGGAATACTGATCAAGTGGATTAACGTAAGCGCCAAACCAATTGCAATCGGTGCGAAGCCAGCGGGTGCACGACGGTCCGTCGCACCCATGATCACGATCAGGAAGAATGCAGTGAGGACTACTTCGATCAGGAATGCTGAAGCCACAGAGAAGTGGTTTGGAGAAAGTTCGCCATAACCGTTGGTCGCGAAGCCACCTGTACCCGCAAAGCCAGCCTGACCTTGTACGATGATGTACAGCACGAATGCGGCAAGCGCACCGCCAATCACCTGAGAAATAATGTAAGGCACCAGGTCTTTGGCATCAAAACGTCCACCGACCCATAACCCGACACTCACGGCAGGGTTAAAGTGACCGCCAGAAATATGACCAAAGGCATAAGCGCCTGTTAAAACGGTTAAACCAAATGCAAGCGCAACACCTAAAAAGCCAATCCCAAGTTCCGGGAATGCCGCTGCAAGCACCGCACTACCACAACCACCAAAAACAAGCCAAAAAGTACCAAGAAATTCTGCTAAATATTTGTTCATTGTTATCACCAAACATGTTTTAAAAAATAAAAAAAACAAGCATCCAAAACGTTATTATGGATATGTGTCAACCGTGTGAAAAAGTGTGAACTATTTCACACAGGTATATAGGCTCTTGTATAAAACGTGCAATGAAAACGATCAGTTGTGAAACCGTTAGTTCCTGAATAATTTTATTAAGAATTGTAAATTATGTTGTTGTTTCGCCACTGTTGCGGGGTTTGCCCGGTCCAAATCTTAAAAGCACGTTGAAAAGCACTTTGTTCAGAATAACAGAGCAGTAGTGCAATTTCCTGCAAACTCAGATGCGGGTCTTTGAGATATTCAGTCGCCAGCATAAAGCGCACCTGTTGCACCCGTTGCTGAAAAGTCGTGTGTTGTTGTTGTAAATGACGCTGTAATTGGCGCACGGACAGGCCCAGTTTTTCGGCAATAAAATCGAGCTGATATTGGTTCTTTTGCAGGCCAGTTAAAATGGCATGTTGCAGGCGCTGATCCAGTTGGGTCGAATGAGGCAGTTGCTCTAGCAAAGCTTGAGCTTGCTGTAGCAGTAATTGCTGCAAGGTATGATCACCGCTACGTAAGGGCTTAAACGCCTCGCTGACCGGAAGCAGTAACTGTGTTTTAGGCTGATCAAAGCGCACTTTGCAGTGGAAATACTGTTCATAAATGCTGATGTTTTTGGGCACGGCATTGACGAAATGCACTTCATGCAGATGAATTGTATCACCCGACATAAATAGCTTGAGAAATTGCACCATTAGGGCAATGGCAATTTCATCGGTCAATTGGGTGGGATGCGGTTCAGGCGCTTCCCAGCGAATTGAAGCATAAGCATTGTCGAACTCGACCACCAGAGGACTGCCATCATAAATCAGGCGATGAAAGTCATGGTAACGCGCTAAAGCTTCACCCAGATTTTCACAGGACAAAGCCAGATAGGCAATAATCCCAAGGTGTTTGGGCTGCACATAGGCGGCGATTTCCAGACCTAACCCTGTTCTGGGATGCAGGCGATACAGCTCTTCCAGCAGATCACGCCAGATGACATAATCAAAGCGCTCCTGATTCTGAACTTGTTGTAATTGTTCAGGAATGGCAATCTGTTCTGCTTCACAATAGGCTTTTAATAAATGTCCCAAACCACCAAAAACAGAGCCGGTATAGTGCTTGAGCTGTGACATCCTGTCCACCTGTTCGCTTGTCGTGTTTTGTCAATATAAATATATCGCATCGTCAATACTTCGCCTACAAAAATTTATATCCTGAATAAAAATAAGGAAACATGGGGAGAAAACCATGATTAAGGGTTTTATCGCAGGCTTGGCAGTGGCGAACGCATTTGAATGGTTTGCCCATAAATATATTTTGCATGGCGTGCATCGTCCAGGTCAGCCACGCTATAGTCCAGTGCCGAAAAGTATGGAATCGCACTGGGCCCATCACCGTGAAGTACGTAAGCAGCAGTTCTCTGACGACTGTTATGTAGAAGGTGTTGAGCATTGGCGGACCCGTAATGAAATCATGTCATTGGCTGTCGTGGCCGGTGTTGCCAGTGTGGCCTTCTATCCACTTTCAAAGGGCATGTCTTTGGCGGCGCTATATAGTGCAGGCAATTACTATTATGTACATCGTCGTGCGCATCTGGAACCGGATTGGGCCAAACGAACCATTCCCTGGCATTATGATCATCATATGAATTCCAATCAGGATGCCAACTGGTGCGTGACCCGACCATGGTTTGATTATGTGATGGGTACCCGTGTGGTCTCATCTGCAGACTTAAAAGAGGCCAATCCATTGGGTCTCCGCTTGCCAGCAGTATTGTCTAAAGCACTGACTCAAGCAGTAGAGGCTGTTTTCCCGGTAAAATGGGTGGAACACAAACCTAAATTGGTGGCATCATCAGTAAAGCAGACTGAAATAGAACAGCAAGAATCGGTAGCTTGAACAGGATTAAATTAATCTGCAGTCGACTTTGATGGGCCTATGTCGTGAATTGTCAATAAAACTGGTTTTTAATGTCAATATTTCTATAGATTTAAGCGCTAATTTAGCTCAGGCAAAATATTTGACCACATTTTGCTCAAAATGGATATGTATGTTTTACCCTCTAGCGTTATATAACGCCGTTTCTTACCTTGCCCAGCAAGGTATTTTTTTGCCCGTAAAAAGCTTTCCATAAAAAAACCTCTCATCAGAGAGGTTCATATTTCTATCCCTGATGTATCAGAGACGCATTTCAATACCTTGTGCTGCAAGATATTGTTTGGCTTCTGGAATAGTATGTTGACCAAAGTGGAAAATAGAAGCCGCCAGCACCGCATCTGCACCACCTTTTAAAATACCGTCAGCCAAATGCTGTAAATTACCTACACCGCCTGAAGCGATGGTGGGAATATTGACACGGTCATTGATCTGGCGCATCAAGGCAATGTCATAGCCTGCTTTGGTTCCATCGGCATCCATACTGGTAATCAGCAATTCGCCTGCACCGAAGTCGGCCATTTTTACGGCCCATTCAATCGCGTCGATGCCGGTCGGTTTACGGCCACCGTGGGTAAAAATTTCCCACTTGTTCTCGCCGGTTTTTTTCGCGTCAATCGCGACCACGATACATTGAGCACCAAAGCGTTGCGAGGCTTCCTGTACAAATTCAGGGGTAAATACCGCTGCCGAGTTGATACTGACTTTATCGGCACCGGCATTCAGCAATAAACGGATATCTTCAACTTTACGGACACCACCACCCACAGTTAACGGTACAAACACGCTTTCTGCCATGCGTTCTACGGTACGGTAGGTGGTGTCGCGTCCATGATGGGTAGCAGTAATATCTAAAAAGGTGATTTCATCGGCGCCTTGTTCGTTATAACGACGTGCCACTTCGACAGGGTCACCTGCGTCACGAATATCAAGGAATTGAACGCCTTTGACGACTCGACCATTATCAACATCTAAGCAAGGGATAATACGTTTTGCGAGCATAAAATTTTCCAAAAAATCGCCAATAAAGAAAGGGGTGCTACACCTTCATGGAGGGAACAGGTATTCTATCAAACTTCACAGCTATTTTTTGCAGGTTTTCCATGTCGGTTTATACCCCGTTGAGTTTAGAAGAAGTTCAAGCCTTTGCCGAACCCTATGGTTTAGCAGTGATTGACCTGATTCCAATCCAAGGCGGTATTCAAAACACCAATTATTTTTTGGTGGATCAATCACAGCAACACTATGTTTTAACGGTGTTTGAAGAGTTAGATGCTGAAGGGGCAGGCGAATTGGTGCCCGTGCTGGATTGTTTGGGTCAGGCCGGCGTGCCTGTGGCGGTACCGTTAAAGCACAGTGGACAGGCGATTCATAGCATTGCCGATAAGCCGGCACAAATTGCACCACGCTTGATGGGCGAGCATCCTGAAGATGCCAGCATTGCGCAAATTCAGGCGATTGCACAGGCGCAGGCAAAATTACATTTGGCCTTGCAGGGCTTTCCGCTGGAGCGTGATTTTAACCGGAATCATCAATACTGGTCGGATGTGGCCGCACAGCTTAAGCCACAAATGAATGCGGACGATCAGGCTTTATTGGCCCAGGTTTTTCAGCAGTTTGCACAGATTACCCAGCAACATCCAGATCGTCCTACCGGTTTTATTCATTCAGATTTGTTTAGAGACAATACCTTATTTGAAGGCGATCAGTTACAAGGCATCCTTGATTTTTATGAATTAAATCAGGATGAATGGTTGTTTGATATTGCGATCAGCATCAATGACTTCTGTACCGCCTATCCACAAGCCCATCTCGATCAAGCCAAGGCCGATGCCTTCCTGGCTGCCTATCAAGGCATTCGTACGCTGACTGAGGATGAATTGGCCTGTTTAAATATCTTCCTGGCGATGGCGGCTTGTCGTTTCTGGAGCATGCGCTTACAAGTAGCACAGAAAAATGCCGAGCAAGGGCGTACCGGCGATGATATTTTGCAAAAAGATCCGTTACAAATGCGCATGATGATGCAAGACCGTTTACAACGAATCACAGCCTAGGAAAATATCATGCGCGATCAAGGTCGGTTAGTGGAGTGGTTTGATGATAAAGGCTATGGCTTTATTCAGCCCAATGACCCGAAAAAACAACGTGTTTTTATTCATATTAAAGACTTTGCTCGCACGGGGCCAAGGCCAATTATCGGTTGTGCGCTGGAATACGGGGTGATTCTGGATGAGCGTGGTCGTTATCGCGCTCAGCAAGCCGTGTATTTAAAAGCCTCGCAAGTATTTGAACATAAAGCCAAAGCCGAAAAGCCAACAAGTGCTAAACCGTGGTCGGCCATGCAGATTGCCATTGTGATTTATATTGTCTTTATGGTGGTCGCCAGCTTTAGCAAATTATTGCCGCCGTATACCCTGTTATTTGTCAGCTTGATGAATGTGGTAAGTTATTGGCTGTATGCGCAGGACAAAGAAGCGGCGCAACTCGGGAATCGCCGTATTCCCGAGCAGACCCTGCATATTGTGGATGCTTTGGGAGGATGGTGCGCCGGTTGGCTTGCACAGCAAAAACTGAGACATAAAACACAAAAACAACCGTTTCGTAAGATTTATTTCTGTACCATAGTCTTCAATATATTGTTGATATGTTGGTTAATTTCTCCTCTTAATGTGTTTTATAGATATTAAGCGGAGTCTGGCTCTGGAGATAAATAGAAATGAATTATTCCGTTGATCAAGATCCGAATCGTACTTTGACTCTGGTCCTGTACATCCTTTATATCCTTGCAATTTTTACGGTGGGTTTATTGGCGATCGTTGCCTTGATCATTAACTATGTCAAACGCAGTGATGTCCAAGGCTCGATTTTTGAAAGTCACTTTACCTGGCAAATCCGGACCTTCTGGTGGTATCTGGCCTGGAATATTATTGCCTTTATCCCGTTCTCGTTCCTGTTCCTGACAGGCGATAATGGCACTGCCTTTGCAGGTGTCGCTATTTCTGCAACCACCTTTGCTTTTGCGGTGATTTTCGGGGCATGGATCTGGATCGTCTATCGTGCCATCCGTGGTCTGATTGCCTTGAATGATAACAAGCCGATGTACCAAGGCTAATCGATCAGAACTCGTTTGGTAAAGTGCAACGATTAAGCGAGTTCTATCGTATTGTTGTTCCTCGCTATGCAATGATCGCGATAGCTTGCCCCACGATGCTGTTCAGGCAGCAGTGGGCCTTGCCCAAACAGCTTTTCACGTAAGGTCCCTTCGGGGTATTCAGCTGGATACACGCCACGCAGCTGTAGTTCTGGTACCAGATACTCCACCACATCCTCAAAAGTTTGATGCGCCAGAATATAGGCCAGGTTAAAGCCATCAATATCGGTTTCTTCCATCCATGCTTGGAGTTGATCTGCTACGGTGGATGCTGAACCCACCAGAACTGGGCCATTACCACCGATACTGATAAATTTTGCAATTTCTTCAATGGTCCAGACACGATTTGGATCGGCTTTTACGTAAGAATCCAGCATCGACTGAATCGCATTGGTATGAATATATTCAACTTTGTCTTCTGCATGGAATTGCGAAAAATCTACCCCTGACCAGCCGGATGCCAAAGTAAGCCCGCCGTGATAGCTGGCGTAGCTTTGATAGTCTTTAAATTTTGCTTGGGCTTTTGCATCGGTTTCATCCACTACAATCGACAGCATGGTATAGATCAAGACCGAATGTGGATCTTTGCCTTGTTCAATCAGGTTAGTGCGAATGCCTTGCACCAGTTTTTTCACGGCTGCTTGGGTCGGTGCAGAAATAAACACACATTCAGCATTCTGGCTGGCAAACAATTGTCCACGGCTGGATGCACCTGCCTGATAGAGTACAGGGGTGCGTTGCGGTGAAGGTTCGCAAATATGAATGCCGGGAACGTTAAAATATTGGCCTTGATGATTGATGGGGTGGACTTTGCGATGATCTGCAAAAATCCCTCGTTCCTTGTCACGTAACACCGCATCCTGTTCCCATGAACCTTCCCAGAGCTTGTAGAGCACTTCTAAATATTCGTCAGCAATATCATAGCGTTGATCATGGCTGACCTGGGTTTTGAGTCCTAAGTTCTTGGAACCGCTTTCCAGATAGGACGTCACAATATTCCAGCCAATACGCCCTTTGGTCAGGTGATCCAAGGTACTCATGCGCCGTGCAAAAGGATAGGGATGTTCAAAAGAAATCGAAGTGGTCAGGCCAAAGCCCAAGTGTTTGGTGACGGCCGCCATCGCAGGCACAATTTGCAAAGGATCATTCACCGGAACCTGTACGGCCCCTGTGAGTGCATGTTCTGCCGATTGATGATAAACATCATAAATACCTAAAACATCGGCAATAAAAACACCATCAAACTTGCCGCGCTCTAAAATCTTGGCCAAATCGGTCCAATAGTCGAGGTCTTTATATTCGGTCGAGCGATCCTGAGGGTGGCGCCACAATCCAGGTGATTGATGCGCAATACAGTTCATTTCAAAGGCATTAAATCTAATTTGCTTAGTCATTGGTCTTTACGAAATTAAAGATTTTTATTGATGTTAATTAAAAAAGATTGAATTGATTAATCATAAAAAAATCAATGTTTATCATGAATCTTTTTAACGTGATTTTGGGTTGTGGTTTTAATGGTTATTTTTTATTAAATTCAAAACGTTATTTTGTTTTACTTGGGCAAATATTGTTGGCGCGCTTATCCTTCTTGCTGGGTTGTTTGTTATTGATTTTAAATTGTTTTTTAAATAAATAAGTGGTGGTTTGGGTTTATTTTAAATAAAAAGATTAGTTTCTATATTTAACTTATAAATATGCAATAAAAATAGTGCTAGTTTATTTTTATAACTGGAAAAATGAGTATTTATAATGACCTCAAAAATAGAAATAAAACTGGAAGATGCACAGAGTATTCCGCAAGATTTTTACTTGAATAATACGCCCGCACATGTGATTGCTTCAGATCAAGAAGCCCTTGCCGTGGCCCATCGCATAGCGGCTGCTTTTGCCAAAGAGGCGGCAAAACGTGATCATGAACGCAAGCTGCCCCTGCAGGAAATCCAGCAATACTCCGCCTCTGGCCTGTGGGGGATCAATATTCCAAAACAGTTCGGTGGTGCAGGGGTGAGTTATAAAACTTTGGCTGAAGTCGTGACGATTATTTCCAGTGCCGATTCATCTTTAGGGCAGATTGCACAAAATCATTGGGCCTTTTTAGAACATATCCGTTTGGATGCATCATTGGAACAGCAGCAGTTTTTCTTTGATCAAGTGCTGCAAGGCAAGCGTTTAGGCAATGCATTCTCGGAAAAAAACTCAAAAACCGTTGCGGATTTGACCACTAAAATTGAATTTAAAGAGGATTATGCGCTGATTAGTGGTCAGAAATTCTTTGCCACAGGCGCTTTATTGGCACACTGGATTCCTGTGGTTGCGGTCAGTGAGGAGGGCAAAGTATTTGCAGCACTGGTACCACAACATAGCCCAGGTTTGACCATTGTGAATGACTGGAGCAGTTTTGGTCAGCGCACTACGGCCAGTGGTAGCGTGCAGCTGGATCATGTACGGGTCGATTTAAAATATGTGGTGCCGATCCATCAGGCTTTTGAACGTCCCACAGCAGCAGGTGCAATTTCACAAATTATTCAGTCCGCTGTCGATGCGGGGATTGCGCGTGGGGCGATTGAGGAAACCATTCGCTATGTGCGTGAGCATGCCCGTCCTTGGATTGATTCAGGTCTGGAACATGCCAGTGAAGATCCCTATACCATTAGCAATATTGGCGAGCTGAAAATTAAACTGCGTGCCGCAGAGGCGGTTTTAGCCTTGGCCGGTGAGGCGATTGACCGTGCTTTGGCCAATCCAACCGAAGACAGCGTAACAGAAGCAACCTTACTCACGGCTGAATCGAAAGTACTAACCACTGAAATCGCACTCTTGGCGGCCAATAAATTATTTGAGTTGTCGGGTACCCGTTCCACCTTATCCGAGCTGAATCTAGATCGGCACTGGCGCAATGCCCGCACCCATACCCTGCATGATCCGGTACGCTGGAAATACAATCTGGTGGGTAATTACTATTTGAATGGTGTGGCACTGCCGCGTCATGCGTGGAGCTAAGAGGGTAGTATTATGACAAGTCAAAGCAATCAAAATCTTTCCTTAGGTGCACATTACGAGCAGGTGGCGGGCAAGTTCCGTCCAATCTTCAAGCGCATTGCTGAAGGGGCTTTAGCACGGGAAAAAAACCGAACCTTGCCCTATGAACCGATTCAATGGTTAAAACAGGCAGGCTTTGGCGCGGTACGGGTGCCTGTGGCTTTTGGTGGTGATGGGGTTTCGCAAAAGCAACTGTTTCAGCTGTTGATTGAACTGGCTCAGGCCGACTCCAATGTGGTTCAGGCCTTACGGGGGCATTTTGCCTTTGTCGAAGACCGTTTAAATGCCCAAAAAAATGCAGCACAGACCCTCTGGTTCGAACGCTTTGTCCGTGGCGAGATTGTGGGGAATGCATGGACCGAAATTGGTCAAGTTGAAATTGGCGATGTCGCAACCCGTGTTACGGCAGTGCAGGACGGAAAACTCCGTATCAATGGTCAGAAGTATTATTCTACAGGCACGATTTTCGCAGACTGGATTGACCTGTTCGCTTTGGATGAAACCACCGATCAGCATGTGATTGCTGCGGTGTCCACGCAGGCACAAGGCATTGATATTGTGGATGACTGGGATGGCTTTGGGCAAAAAACCACGGGCAGCGGGACCTTGACATTAAACAATGTGGAGATTGAACGAGATCATATTCTGGTGTTTGAAAACCGCTTTAAATATCAAACCGCATTTTATCAAGTGGTCCATCTGGCGACTTTGGCGGGGATTGCCCAGAGTGCAGTGGAGACCTTTAAGCAGGAAGTGCGTCAGCGGACGCGGATTTATAGTCATGGTAATGCCAGTCTGGTACGTGAAGATGCACAAATTTTGCAAATAATTGGCAAAGCGTCTGCACAGGCCTATGCGGCTCAAAGTATTGCACTGAGTACTGCTGAAGCACTAGATGCGGCTTATCTACAGCATTTTCAAAATGATGAACAGGCTGAGCTGGATGCCAATCAGCGTGCTGAATTAGTGTCGGCGCAGGGACAGGTAGTGATTGCCGAACTGGTACTGAATTTAAGTAGTGAGCTGTTTAATGCCTTGGGGGCATCGGCCAGTAGCACTGACAAGCAGCTGGACCGTTTTTGGCGCAATGCCCGTGTGGTCGCATCGCACAACCCATTGGTCTATAAACAGAAAGTGATTGGCGATTGGGAAGTCAATCAAGCGCCATTGCCCTATGTGTGGCAGATTGGCAATAGTCCCTTAGCCAGGAATCAGCAGGAAATTCCGGCCTAATTGTTGAAAGGTGCACAATAGATTGTATTCAACCAAAACTGTTGTGCACTTTGTTCTCTCTATTTATTCTCTGGCAGTGGTTTTTTTGCAAAGAATTTAAATTTTAATTCGCTGACTAACACCCCAAGCACCACCAGTAGTCCTCCAAACAATGCCAGTAACGGTAAACGTTCTCCGGCAATACGTCCGATGACACCGGCCCAAACCGGTTCACCCGCATAAATAATCGCAGCACGCGTTGGGTCAACCATACGTTGCGCCCAGTTCATCACAAATTGAATCAACGCACTGGCTAAGCCGAGCGCCACGGCAATGATCAGCAATCCCCAGGAAAACGGTGGAATACTGTGTTCACCGACCAAGGGCATACTGGCGAATGATAATAATGAAGCAACTGCCAGTTGAATCACCGTGACCCGTCTTAGATTAACTTTCCCGGCAAAATAACCAATCAGGATAATTTCAAGCGCGATCACAAAGGCACAGATCAGGGTAAGCGTTTGTCCATAACTGAAATTAATGCTGGAAAAGCCATTCCCGGTTAACAAGACCAAGCCGGTAAAGGCCAGTGCAGTACCAACCCAAGTCATTACGGAAGGTATTTTTTGGAAGATTAGCCACATTAAAATGGGCACCAAGGGCACATACAGTGCAGTGAGAAAGGCGGATTCACTGCTTAAAATACTTTGTAGGCCGATGGTCTGCGTGCCATAACCAATCGCAATGACGATCCCGATGGCGGTGCCCGCCAAGCTCTCTTTTAAGGTTAGGCCGCGCATGGATTTAATCGAGATCAAAAAGATGACGAAAGCAGCAACTGCAAAGCGGCAGCCGACAAAAAACATGGGCGTACTAAAATTCAGCGCATATTGCACGGCTAAAAAAGTACCGCCCCAGATCATGGTAATAAAAATCAGGGCAAACTGGGCGGCTTTAGGAGACTGGGATAAGGCGGCCAAAACAACAATCCTATGCAACGTGCAATATACTGCACATATTGCATTGATTGAGAACATTGTGCAATATATTGCGCAAGATTTAGTTTTAAATGTTGTTGCCCATGCGCCAATCCGATGCTGTCCTGAGCCATGTAGGAAAAAATATCCGTCATTTTCGGGACCTGAGTCATTTAAGCCAGCAACAACTGGCAGACCGGGCAGGGGTGAGTCGCCGTACCATTGCCGCTTTAGAAACAGGTCAGGTCAATATTAGTCTGGCAAAACTGGATGCGATTGCAGCCGTACTGGGCATTGATTTCAAACGTATTGTTAGCCCGCCTGAACTGGGTGAATCCGCAATTGTGAATACCTTGGCCTGGCAAGGCCATCAGCCCGCCAGTCAAGCGACACTATTAGCTTCGGTTCCAGTCTCGACTCAGGTTGAATTATGGAGCTGGTCACTGGCTGTCGGAGAGGTCTATCATGCCGAAGCGGATCAACAAGGCTGGCAGGAATTGATTTATGTACTCGAAGGCGAGTTGAGTCTGGAATTGGAACAGGAAACACGCGTTGTGCAGGCTGGGGATTCTATTTTATTTGAAAGTTCGGTTCGTTATGGTTATGCCAATCGAGGGACACAGCCATTAAAATTCATTCGTCATGTGCTGTATTAAATCAAAAGAAGTTATCTGGACAGATAACTTCTTTTTTTATGCAAGATTAAAGACGGTTGTCTTCATCCAGCAATAATTGTGCTTCACGCAGGTTTAAGGTGCCTTCGTAAATGGCGCGGCCCGTGATCGCACCTAAAATACCTTTCTGGCCTTTTAAGTTACGAACATCATCCAGATTGGTCACACCGCCAGATGCGATTACTGGTAGGCCTGAATAATCTGCCAGATTAACAGTCTGCTCAACGTTGACACCTTGCATCATGCCATCACGGGCAATGTCGGTATACACAATGCTGGATACCCCTGCATCTGCAAAACGTTTGGCCAGATCAGTCGCCTTGACCTCAGTAATATTGGCCCAGCCATCGGTTGCCACCATGCCATTCATGGCATCGATACCGACAATAATACGGCCTGCAAAGCGCTTACAGGCTTCTTCTACAAACTCAGGCTCTTTCACGGCTTTGGTTCCGATAATGACAAAAGACACACCCGCTTCTAAATAATGCTCGATGGTTTCAAGTGAACGGATACCCCCACCGATCTGGATAGGCAGTTCTGGCTGGGCCCGTACAATCGCTTCGACCACAGGTTTATGAATCGGCGTGCCGGCAAAAGCACCATTTAAATCGACTAAATGTAAACGACGCGCGCCTTCATCCACCCAATGTTGTGCAGTCGCCACAGGGTCATCAGAGAAAACAGTATCGTCTTCCATACGTCCTTGTTTTAAACGGACACATTTACCATCTTTCAGGTCAATTGCTGGGATGATTAGCATACACCGCTCCTTGCGTCATCATAGAGTTTAAATTATTAGGGCTTGTTGAACGTCCCTCTACGATTGCGACAGAACAGGCGATTTAGCCTATAACGCAATGCATTTCTGAATGTTCAGCGTGCCCTATATTAGCAAAGTATTGATCAATCTCTAAGCCTTGTCTGTTGATCCTTCAAGTATTTTCATGATTTGTTGTTGTAATTGTGGTGTGAATCGGTGTTGCTGGTAAAGCTGCTCAAATACCAGCAATGCTGCATAAGCATCCGCTGCGGCATAACTGACCTGTTGTGGACTAAGCCGTTTAACGGCCCAATTTGAGGTACTGATCTTTTTACTTTTGGCCAGATAACGCTGGAAAAGCAGGGCAATTGCGGTTTGTACACCGACCTGGCTGCGATAGCCAAAACTGCCAAAGCTTTTGGATAGTTCAATTAGTGACGCAGGCTGGATACCTCGGCTACGGAAAATATGTGCATCATTCTTGAGACCAAACCCGACTTTCAGTTGCTGTTCATTTTCTAAAATCGGTCTTAAAAAATCCAGAATTTCGGCACTCACCTGAAATACATAGGCGGTATCATGAGTTGCAAGCTGGATGACATGGGGGCCGGTCGACTTTTCCCCCACTTTAAAGGTCGGTTTCGATTCACTGTCAAAACCAAACACTGCAATGGAACTGAGTTGATCGTGTAGCGTCAGGCATTGTTCAAGCGTTTGAATGACCATGATCTTTTCTGAAGCAAGGTTTTCAAAGGCAGCTAAGGCACGTATTTGTTCCTTGCTTAAGGGTGTTGCTGTGTGTTGAGGTGTGTCCATCTGCATTTAAAAACTCAAGTCAGTTAACTGAGCTTAAAGGGTTTTATCAAAATACAAAAGCCAAGTCGGAACTTGGCTGGATTGAGAAGGATTGAAGCGCTGAGGGCAACTATTCTGATTGAATATACTGGCTGCGTTGTAGATATTCCTGATAGGCAGGCACTGCGGTGCCGATCAGGGCAAAAATAAGGATGAGCGGAATCAGGATAATATAAATCCAGCCCAGCACTTTTTCCCAAGGAGCTGTTGCACGTACAGGACCGAATTTATTTGGTCCTTCTGTTCCTTTGGCACAGAATAAATACAGCATCACAATAAAGTTGACCAGTGGAATAAGCATCAGTAATGACAGCCAGCCGGTTTGGTTGCGGTCATGGAATCGCCGTATGCTAAACACAAAGGAAAAATAGATCAGGATGACGTAGCTAATAAAGAATAAAGCTATGATAACAAATGGAAAATCACCTGTTTCTAAATTACTCTGGCTGCCTGTAAATAGACTGCCAATAAAGGCAAGGATAAAAATCACCACGCATAGAACAATGCCACTGAGAAAGGACCATGCCGCATAGGCAAGCCGCCCAAAGCGCCCTTTAGCATTGAAAACAGAATCTTGTATTTGAGTTGATGTATTCATTAAAGCCTCGTAAATCGTAGTTTTTATGCTTATTTAAATTTTTGTATCGCATCTGATTATAAGCAAGAAATTTAAAAATAGCAGAAATTCTGAACTGATTTTAGAAGGCTAAGAGAGAAAGCAAACCATGAAACTCGATTAGTGGAACAGTACAGGACTTTTGCTGATTACTAGAAATATCAGTACCGAGAAGATCAGCATTAAACTTAAGCCGATATAGGCCATGATTTTCTCCCAGATAGCAGTCGGGTGCGGAGGCCCATAACGATTGGGCTGCTGCTGCCCACGGGCCAGCAGCAGATACAACAGCGTCAATATATTTAGATAAGGTAAGGTCAGCAGCAGCGCCCACCAACCTGAACGGTTACAGTCGTGCAGGCGCCTTACGGCAAACATGATACTGCTATAGACCACAAACAGCGCCAAGGTCACAAATAAAAATAAAGCCAGAAAGTCTGTGCGTCTATAGGCTTCATCTAGGCCGATCTGAAACATTTCATAGCTAAGGTAAATGTTTAGCGGAATCGCCAACAGGAAAATGACAGTTTGCCAAGCCAGATAAGATAAGCGGCTAAAACGGCCCTGCGGATTAAGCGGATTTGATAAATTGTTAGAAACAGGTTGTAGCATCATTATTCGTCGTTTGAATTATTTTTTATGGGCAATAAAAATCGCCAAATGATATGGCGATTTTTTAATTTCAGATCAGTTAAATTTTCCATTCCACAAAGTTTTTCAGCAACTGCAAACCGGCCGTATGACTTTTCTCTGGGTGGAACTGTGTTGCGAACAAATTGTCTTTATGAATGGCTGTACAGAAGTTCACGCCATAATCACAGGTCGCGGCAATAATTGCCGAATCGCTTGGCTCAACATAATAGCTATGTACGAAGTAGAAGCGGGCATCTTGTTCAATGTTCTTCCACATGGGATGCTCTGGATCAAGCTGATGTACCTGATTCCAGCCCATGTGTGGCACTTTTAAATTTGGAATTTCAGGAAAATGTTTAACCACACCATCGAAAATACCGAGTGCTTCGACGCCACCGTTTTCTTCCGAGCTTTGTAGCAGAGCTTGCATACCTACACAAATTGCCAGAACAGGTTTGTTGAAGGCTGCCTGACGCACCACCTCATCAATCCCTGCTTCACGCATACCTTGCATGCAGTCACGCATGGCACCCACACCTGGAAACACAATCTTATCGGCTTTGGCAATCAGTTTCGGATCATTGGTTACATCCACCGTTGCACCGACATGTTCTAATGCTTTTGCTGCAGAGTGCAGATTGCCCATGCCATAATCAAGTAACGCAATACGGGTCATTACAGGCTACCTTTGGTTGAAGCAATGGTATTTTCGGCACGTGGATCAATTTCACAGGCCATACGTAAGGCACGCGCGAGCGCTTTAAATACACTTTCAATCTGATGGTGGCTATTTTTGCCTTTCAGGTTATCAATATGCAGCGTCATCAGCGCATGATTGACAAAGCCCTGAAAAAATTCCGAGAATAAATCGACATCAAAAGTTCCGATACGGGCACGGGTAAATGGAATATCCATGAATAAGCCTGGACGGCCAGACAAATCTACCACTACACGAGACAGCGCTTCATCTAAAGGCGCATAAAAATGACCATAACGACGTAAGCCTTTTTTATCACCGAGTGCCTGCGCAAAGGCTTGTCCTAGTGTGATGCCACAGTCTTCGACGGTATGATGGTCGTCGATTTCCAGATCGCCATCGCAATGAATATCGATATCAAATAGACCATGACGCTTGATTTGATCAATCATATGGTCTAAAAATGGAACTCCAGTGTTGAGTGTGCCTTGACCAGTACCATCGAGATTGAGACGAACTCGAATTTTTGTTTCGTTGGTATTTCTTACCACTTCACTGATACGTTGCGTCATGGACACGTTCCTCAAAAAACGTCAAAAATGATTGAATTAAAAACCAATAGTTTCGCTGTGACGAAAAAGTGACAGCATCATAGTTTGCTCAGGAGGGTTAATCAATGCCTATTACCGTACATGCTTACAGTTCTCTGGAAGATTCAGGAATTCGTACTCAGCTCGAGCGACTTTACGATACCAGCCCAGAGTTTGGCGACGGGCAAGATGCAATGGAACAACTTGAACAAAATCTACAGCAATATACCACAGTTTACACTGCTGAATTTAACACCAAAATTATAGGTGCAATTTGGGCCACAGGACAAGGTGAAAGCCGTGTTCTGGAATATATTGTGGTGCATCCCGCCAATCGTGGCCGCGGTGTGGCAGAACGTCTGGTTGAAGAGGTCTGCCGTATGGAAGAAGCGCAGGGCGTGCAACAGTTTGAACCAGGTTGCGGGGCGATCCATCGTTGCCTGTCGCATATCGGTAAAATCTAAAAGCTGTTTTGAAGCGGGGCTTTGTAGCAAAATTAAGCGCTTAAACGAAAAATCCACAAATTTGCTTGACGGGCTTAAACAAACATTGTTTAATACGCCCACTTTGGCGTGATAGCTCAGTAGGTAGAGCAACGGATTGAAAATCCGTGTGTCCCCAGTTCGATCCTGGGTCTCGCCACCATAAATTTGTATTTTCAATCCCTGATCCCATCAGGGATTTTTTTTGACTGAAAAATGACTGCCTGAAAAATGGGCAATCAAATCAAAAGCTCATGATAATTATTGACTATTGCGCCGAGATACGGCTTAATACACCCCATTGGCGTGATAGCTCAGTAGGTAGAGCAACGGATTGAAAATCCGTGTGTCCCCAG